>CAVZXI010000014.1:0-194565 GCA_963779235.1 Pyrinomonadaceae bacterium | reverse complement strand
GCTGCTGATCCGGGAGACCTCAACCACCCGCGCCTGCGCCCCTCGTCCCTGGGTGTGGCGATCTCGAGGCCGGGCTCCTCGAGCGTTTCGCACAGGCCGACGTGCTGCTCTTCGACGGCACGTTCTGGCGTGACGACGAGCTGATCGCCGCTCGGGCATTGGCGACGCGGACCGCGCGGGAGATGGACCATCTGCCGATCGCCGGCCCCGGACGGCAGCCTGGAGCAGCTTGCGCGCTGCCGTGCCGGCATCGGGTCTATACACACATCAACAATACCAATCCGATCCTGCTGGAGCACTCGCCCGAGCGGGCCGCGGTCGTCGCGAGCCGGGCTGGCCGTCGGCGTCGACGGCCTGCAACTCACTGTTGTGAGCGCGACGAGGCAACCATGACGACGACCTTGCATGCCTCCGCGCTGGCCGCGCCGCCGCCGCCGCCGTTCCCGGTCCTCGACGCAGCCGCTCGCGCCGGACGATCTCGCCGGCGCCCTGCGCGCGTTCAGCGCGTCCTACTACGCGAGCCATCCCTTTCACCAGCTGATGCACGAAGGCCGGCTCACGCAGCGGCAGCTGCAGGGCTGGGTGGCCAATCGGCTCGCGTATCAGCGCGCGATCCCGCGGAAGGACGCGGCGATCCTCTCCAACTGCCCCGATCCCGACGTCCGCCGCGAGTGGCTGCAGCGCATCGTCGATCACGACGGCACCGAGCCGGGCACGCGGCGGCATCGAGATGTGGATCCGGCTGGGCGAGGCGCTCGGCGTGCCGCGCGAGGAGATGGAGGACGAGCGGCACGTGCTGCCGGGCGTGCGATTCGCGACCGAAGCCTACGTCACGTTCTGCAAGACCAAGCCGTGGATCGACGCCGTGGCCTCGTCGCTCACCGAGCTCTTCGCGCCCGACCTGATGCGACAGCGCATCGCGGCCTTTCCCGCAGCACTACCCGTGGGTCCGTCCCGAGGCGCTCGACTACTTCAAGAGCCGGCTGATGCAGGCGCCGCGCGACAGCCAGCAAGGGCTGCGGCTCGTGCTGACGCACTGCACGACGGTCGAGACGCAGCGGCGGGCGTTCGAGGCGCTGGCCTTCAAGCTCGAGATGCTGTGGGTGATGATCGACACCATCCATCACGCCTACCGACGGAGGCCGTGAACGTGGCGCTCACGCGCGGCCTCGGTTCCCGTCCTCGTGGCGGCTGGCGCGGCTCGATTTCGATCCGCGTGCGCCAGCAGCGCGTGCTGCTCTATCCCGAAGGCGTGGTCCTGCTCAACGACACCGGCGCGGCCATCCTGGAGCTCGTGCGACGGCCAGCGCATCCATCGCGCGACATCGCCGCGATCCTGCGGGGAGCGGTATCAGTCGCGACGTCACGGCCGACGTGACCGACTATCTGTCCGCGGCTGGCCGAGAGGGAGTTGATCCGTGATCGCAGCTAATCATCCGACGACGCTGCTCGCCGAGCTCACCCATCGCTGTCCGCTGCACTGCCCCGTACTGCTCGAACCCGCTCGACGATGGTCGGCGCCGACGGCGAGCTGACGACCGACGACTGGAAGCGCGTCTTCACCGAGGCGCGCGAGCTGGGCGTGCTGCAGCTCGGCCTCTCGGGCGGCGAGCCGCTGGTGCGGACGGACCTCGAGGAGCTGGCGGCGCACGCGCACGCGCTGGGCCTGTACACGACGCTCGTCACCTCGGGCGTCGGCCTCACCCGCGCAGCGCGCCGAGAAGCTGCGCGACGCCGGGCTCGAGCACGTCCAGATCTCGATCCAGGACTCGGACCCGCCGACGGCCGATCGGATCGCCGGCATGAGCGCCGTTCCGCAGAAGCTCGCGGCCGCGGCCATCGTGCGGGAGCTGGGCTTCGCGTTCTCGATCAACGTCGTGCTGCACCGCGCCAACATCGATCGCATCGGCGAGATCATCGAGCTGGCCGCGGGCCTCGGCGCCGACCGCCTCGAGCTGGCCAACACGCAGTACTACGGCTGGGCGCTCGAGAACCGGAAGCGCGCTGATGCCGACGCGGGCGCAGGTCGTGGCCGCCGCAGGCGATCGCCGACGAGGCGATGCGCAGCGGTACCGCGGGCCGCATGCAGATCGTCTACGTGCTGCCCGACTACTACGAGACGTATCCGAAGCCGTGCTACGGCGGCTGGGGCCGCATCTATCTGGTCGTGACGCCCGACGGCCGGACGCTGCCGTGCCACGGCGCGACCCACATCACCACGCTCGCGTTCGACAACGTCCGCGACCGCTCGCTCGGTGGATCTGGGACGAGTCGCCGGCGTTCCAGGCGTTCCGCGGCGACGACGTGGATGCAGGAGCCCTGCCGGACGCTGCCCGCGGAAGGCGATCGACTTCGGCGGGTGCCGCTGCCAGGCCTTTGCGCTCACCGGCGACGCGACCAACGCCGACCCGGTCTGCACGTTGACGCCGCTGCGCGCGCATCATCGATCGAGGCGCGTGCAGCGAAGCGACGCCGGGCCGACCGACCTACCGCTATCGCTATCTCACGCTCGCAGCCCGACCGGCAATGACGCGCGATCACCGGCCCGCGATCGAGACCGTGGGACTCGGGCGCGACTACGGATCGACGCGCGCGCTCGACGCGCTCGATCTCGTCAGTCCCGCCAGGGCCGATGGTCGGCCTGCTCGGGCCCAACGGCGCGGGCAAGACCACGGCGATGCTGCTGCTGGCGACGCTGCTGGCGCCGTCACGCGGCGTCGGCGCGCGTGTTCGGACACGACGTCGTGCGCGAGCGCGCGCGCGATTCGCCGCCGGCTCGGACTCGTGTTTCAGGAGGCCAGCGTCGACGGACTGCTGACCGTCGAGGAGAACCTGCTCTTCGCGGCCCGGCTGGTGGGGCTCGGCGGCGACGACGGCGCGACGGGCGGTGGCCGACGCGCATCGAGCGCACCGGGCCTGGCGAGCCGCGCGTCACAGCCGGCGCGCCAGCTCTCCGGCGGCTGGCGGCGGCTCGCCGACATCGCCCGCGCGACCGTGCACCGGCCCGACCTCCTGATCCTCGACGAGCCGACCGTGGGCCTCGACCCCGAGCATCGCGACCGCATGTGGACGACTGCTCGACACGGAGCGCCGCGAGCGCGGCACGACGATCCTCTTCTCCACGCACTACCTGGCGGAAGCCGAGCCGTGCGACCGGGTCGTGCTCCTCGCGCGCGGCGCGTGGTCGGCCGACGGCACGCCGACGGCGCTCAAGGCCCCGGTGGGCAGCGAGATCGTCGAGATCGAGGGCCCCGGCGCGGCGCGGCTGCTCGAGCGCTGCGGACGGCCGCGACCGTGCGATTGTCGTCACGACAACGAGCGCGGATATCGGCGTGGGTATCAGCGGTCCGCGCGAGAGCTCGGCAAGGATCGTGGGCGCCGCGCGCGGCATCGGCCGCTTCACGATTCGCCCGGCGACGCTCGAGGACGTGTATTTCGCGCGGACGCAGCGCCGCGACGCGTCCGCGTCAGACGGCATGCCGGTCGCGAAGCGTCGTATGAGCGTCGTCGACGTGATGCAGGCATCGTCGTGCGCGACCTCGTCGGAGCGCTCGCGGCAGAAGAGCCGGCTGCTCGGCGGACTGGCCCGGCCGTTCATGTGGCTGCTGCTCGTCGGCACCGGCTACAACGCCATTGCCCGCGTCGAGGGCGCGGCGTCGTATCAGGCGTTCGTGCTTCCCGGCATCATCGTCATGGCGGCGCTCTTCGGCGCGATGCTCACCGCGATTTCCACGGTCTACGACCGCGAGTTCGGCATGCTGCGTCTGATGCTGGCGAGCCCGGCCGGCGCGCCGGCGTGCTCGTCGGGCCGCGCGCTGGCGGCGACGCTCGTCGGCGCGCTGCAGGGCGGCGTCGTGCTCGCTGTGCGTGCCGCTCTGTCGTCGCCGTCACCGGCCGGCAGCAGCTCGCCGCGGCGTCGGCGCGCTGCTCGTCGGGTGCGGCCGCCAGCAGCGTGCTCGGCCTGCTCGTGGCCGCGCCGCCTCCGGTCGGTCGAAAACTTCGCGGGCGTCATCAACGTCGTGCTGTTCCCGCTGCTGTTCCTGAGCGGCGCGCTGTATCCGACGGCGGCATGCCGGTCGCGCTCGCGGCGTGCCGCGCGCCTCAATCCGGTCACCTACGCCGTCGACCTCACGCGGGCCGCGCTCGGCCAAGCCGCGGAGTTCAGCGATCGTGCGCTCGCTGCTCGTGCTCGGCCTCGACGACCGTGGTCGCGTTCGCGCCTGACGGTCGTGCTATTCGATCCGGAGCAGCGGTTCGTCTTGCGCAGCCGGGCGCCGAAGTCGGTGATCGCTATGACACCGAACGGGCTGACCTGATGGACCCGCACGTCGCGCCCTGTGGCGCCTGGATATCGCCGCTCTCACCACGCCTGGTCGCCGCAGGCGCCTCAGTTCGGATCGGCGGCCTCGTGGTGGACCGCGACGAGATCTATTGGGTCGAGGCGCGACCCGACGAAGGCGGCCGAAACGTCGTCGTCAGACGCACCGCGGGCGGCGCGATCGCCGACGTCACCCCCTCGACGGCCAACGTGCGCACGCGCGTCCATGAGTACGGGGGCGCGGCCTTCGTCGCGTGTCGCCGGCATCATCTACTACAGCGAGTTCACCGACCAGCGTCTCTACCGGCTGACCCCGGGCGAGCGCGCCGGAGCCTTGACGCCGCCGGGCGCGTTCGCGTTACGCCGATGCCACCATCGACCCGCGTGGGAGCGCGTCTCGTCTGCGTCCGCGAAGAATCCGTCGCCAATGGGCGAGAACCCACGACGCTCGTCAGCGTGTCCGTCGAGGGTGGTCGCTCTGCGGGCAACGTCATCGTGTCAGGCCACGACTTCTATGCCAGTCCGCGCTTCAACCGAGACGGATTGGCTCTCGCGTGGCTCGCCTGGCGGCACCCGCAGATGCCGTGGGACGGCACAGAGCTTCTGGGTCGCCGACGTGTCGCCCGACGGCACGCTCGCCCAGCCGCGGCTCGTTGCGGGCGGGCCCGACGAATCGATTGTTCAACCGGGCTGGGCTGCCGACGGTTGTCGCTGGACTTTGTCTCCGACCGTTCCGGGTGGTGGAACCTGTACTTCTACTCAGCGCATGGCGACGGCGTGCGGCCGGTCTGTCCGATGGACGCAGAGTGTGGTCGTCCGATGTGGCAACTGGGACGACCACCTGGGCCTTCGCCGGCACGCTCGCGGATCGTCGTCGCGTATGCGCGCAAAGGGCGCTGGCGTCTCGGCACGATTGACCTCGCGACGGTCGCTTCTTGGCCATCCCGACCGAGATTGAGCCTGGCGAGAGCGTCGCCGCGACCGAAACACACGCCATCGTGCTCGGCGGTGGGCCGCGCGCGTCCCGATGCCGTTGTGCGCATCGACCTGGCCACGGGTGTCGACCAGATGCTCCGCACCACATGCGCGCTGCCTGTGGACCGCGGATTTCTGTCTGAGCCAGAGGCCATCGAGTTTCCGAGCACCGCTGGCACCACCGCCCACGCGTTCTTCTACAAGCCGGCCAACCGTGACTTCGTGGCACCTACTGGCGAACGGCCGCCGCTCATCGTCATCTGCCATGGCGGGCCGACCGCTGCGGCAAACGCTCGGCTGACTCTGGAGGTCCAGTACTGGACCAGCCGAGGCTTCGCGGTCGTGGATGTCAACTACGGCGGCAGTGCGAGCTACGGACGAGCGTACCGTCGGCGTCTCTTCGGGCAGTGGGGGGTAGTCGATGTTGCTGACGCCGCCAACGCCGCTCGGCATCTGATCACGATAGGCGAGGCCGATCCACATCGCGTGGCGATTCGCGGTCGCAGTGCCGGCGGCTACACAACGCTGGCCGCACTCGTGTTCGAGTCGGACATCTTCAAGGCAGGAGCGAGCTACTACGGCATCGGTGATCTCGAGCTTCTGGCGCAAGACACGCACAAGTTCGAGTCGCACTACTTGGACGGGCTGCTTGGCCCGTATCCCGAGGCGCGTGCGCTCTATCGCGCGCGTTCGCCGATCGATCATCTGGATCGGCTCTCGTCGCCGCTCATCCTCTTTCAAGGACTCGACGACCGTGTCGTGCCGCCAAACCAGGCCCACCTGATGGCCGACGCGGTACGGAGGAAGGGGCTACCTGTCGCGCTTCTAACGTTTGCAGGCGAACAACATGGCTTTCGCCGAGCCGAGACCATCGTTCGCTGCCTGGAGGCGGAGCTGTCCTTCTACGGCGCAGTCTTTGGATTCGTTCCGCCCGACACGCCGCCGCTGGCGATCGACAATCTTTAACGGAGCAGGCGACGCACCTACGATTCGATCCGGCTTGATGATTCGGCTGCCAAGCTGATTCGAGACTCGCGGCTTGACGCAAGCGGTGGCCGCGAAGCTCCTGGGTGTCACCCAGCCGAGAATCAGTGACCTCAGTCCGGCTATCAACGTCAGGCATCACACGCAGCGCGATCACGAACGCGCGCGCTGTCTGCTGCATGCCATGCTGGGTGGCGTCCGTTCCCCGCCTACTCCCCGGCTGCTACTCACCGATTCTGCCGCACCTTTCGACGAGGTGTGACGCGAGCAAGCCTGCCAAGCGTGCGCAGCGCCTCGTTGACCGCTCGGCTGTCTGGAAACAGCTGAGCCACGTCCGGATCGAGAAGCACCACATTCGTCCCCTCGCGTATCTCGCGGCCGTTACGCCCCGCACGGCGTGGGAAAAGTCGTATTCCGGGCGCATCGTGTCGGCGTCGGCGGCCGATTGTCTTGCCTTAGTCGTTCTCATATTTCCGTCTCTCACGGCCCGTCGCCAGTCGGGCGCTGATGATTCGTGTTCGTGGCGGCCGCTCGGTGTACGCGACCACCACGAGCCTCGAAGCCCGTGACATCCCGAGAAGCCGACGGCTCCAGCGCCCTGTTGGGCCGCCCTTGTGCAACGTGTTCCTCGGCCCCCTGCGCTTGTGAACCTCAGCTCGCCACTGGGAAAGTGGACGCGCTCAGCGTCGGTACAGGACGATCAAGTGGACAGTCCTGATTGACGTCGCCGCCTTCGTGACTCGGCCCACTCCGACCGCTCGAATCCGCAGTTGCCCCTCCTCTTTATTGAGCCAAGCACAGCTCGACTTGATCAGCGGGCCTCGGTCTGATCCGCAAGGGATCGCACCGGCTTTCCGGTTCGCGGACGACCATTCGCCGAGTCGGGAAACATGAGCCCGGAGCCCGATTCGCTTGGCCACGGTTCAAGAGCGGTTTGGCTGCCGTTCCGAACAACCGGCCTTCCGAGCGGCGCCCGTCTGCCTCCCAAAGTTGTCGGCAGTCCCAGCACCCGCCGGGTGGTCGGCTATTGTCACGGGCAGCCGCCCCGGGTGGGCGCCTGCATCAGTCCTGTCGATGCCAGAACACGCGCTCACGTGACCGCCGGGCTTCAGGGCGATCACGCCATCCGAAACAGCTCCCGCCTGCCCGTCAGCCAGTAGTCAGTGTAGCCCTTGGTCTTCTCTCGAATCTGGGAATCGGTAGCGTATCTTTGCATGAGCGCCTCGAAGTCAGAAAGCGATTCAACCTCGTGCTCCATGACGACTTGGTTGAAGTCGCCAACCAAGTCCGTGAGAAAGCGCACATTGCGCAGATTTCCCGCGGCCGCTATGTCCTTCATCTGGGCTACGAGTTTGCCGGCCTGTCCGGGCTTGGCTGTAAACGTGTTGCGCACAATAATCATGGTCCGATCCCTCCAATCGAGACGCTATCACCGTCATTAGTTGAACTCGGAGTGTCCTGCAGGCCTATTTGTCGGCCCAACGGTTCAAATGAGCCGCGCCCGCAGACGCGCGCGAGCGGGTCAAGGGCGTCGGCTCCATTTGAAGGTCAGCCTTCGCGTCAGTTCGTCGCGTGTGCCTGGCGCACCGCAACAAGATCGTCGTCCGCCACGCAGCGAAGATCGTCAGGGCACAGCGTGACCAGCGCCTGAGTGCGCCCGGATGCGTCGACAAATTCGACGCCGATGGAGTCCGGGCCGTACCGCTCGACAACGGTACCGAGGTCGCCTCGGCGCAAGTCGTGGGCGGGTAGGTCTCTCGTCAGGACGACGACATCCAGGATCTGCATCGTCATTTGCGGCCTCCAGGGTAGGCGGTGACGAAACGCGGAACGCCACCGACCGCCGGCACGAACCAGACGCTCAGCACGATCGCTGATTGGCTGTTCCGCCCGTTCAGGATAGCCCGAATCGTGAACAACTCCCCGTCGGGCATGGATTCGGACAGTTCGGCATCCTGCGTAAGATGCTGCACCCTGATGTCCGACTCGAACTCCTCCCAATGCTCGGCCACGTCGCCCAACGCCGTGAAGAACCGCGCTTTGAAGCGACCGACCGGATGGGACACAGAGAGCAGATAGCCGTGCAGCTTTCTGCGGATCGATGACGGCCTGATCGGCATTCGGCAGTCGCACGGGATGATCCTACCGTCGTCTGATTCGTTTTGATCGTCGCGGATGGCTAACGGCTTGGTGCTCACCCGCGCCGCGCGCCGTCACGATACCATCGGCGTGCGGGCACCCGGGAGGCCGGCGCGAGCCGGCCGCAGGGCGTCGGGTGCAGCACCTGTTAGACCGCGTGTTGCGAGCGTCATCGGTGAGGACCTACGATTCGGCTGCGCCAACGAGCCGGATGCTGCCGGCCATGAACCGCCAATACAACGACCGTCTCTTCCGCGATCCGGAAGTAGATGGCGTACGGGAAACGACGAACGACCGCGCGGCGAGTCTCCTTGTGCGCGCGCGGAAAGGCCAACGGGCTGGCCGCGATGCGCTCGACGACGCCGGTCAACGTCCACACCGAACTCACTCCCGAGCCCGGTCCGTCCGGCCGTCGTACCACCGACGCACCTCAAGCGCCTCGTCTTCCGCCTGAGGCCGAAAGACAACGCGCCGTCGCTTGCTCAACCGAGGAGTTTCGCCCGGACCTCGGCCCAGGGAATGGCCGATCCCGGATTCTCGAGATGTTCGTTCCAGCGCCGGTCCAACTCGGCGCGTTGCTGGTCGGTCAGGTCGAGCATCTCCGTCGCGCTCGTCGTCGGAGAGGCTGTCCCACAGGGCCATGGCCAGTTCCGCGCGGTCGTCGGCCGGAAGCTTGCCGAATAAGTGGTCGATCACAAAGGAGACGAACGCCACCAGCATCAGGGTGTCGAGGCTGATCGTGCTGGAGCCGGTCGATCTGAAGAGGCCCAGACAGGAACACGCGCGCAGAATGGAAATCGGTGGAGCGGAATATCGCCCAGGCCAGCCACCACGGCGGCTTGCACGCAGACCCACGAAGCCACTGTGGCGAGCACACGCGCGCCAGAACGCTCGGGGCCCCCGCCGGGCGGGCGATGGAGCGCCAGACTTGATTTATGGCAATGAACACGCCGTGCAACCTACGGGCGCCAGGCGGCGCGGAGGTCGGAGATCGCTGCGGTCTTGCCGATCTTGGCAAAGAGATAGCCGAGGAGGACGGCGGCCGCGATCAAGGCGCGCGACGCCATCAACGCGCCGGGGGAGAACCCTCCCTCCACTCCCGACCTTGATGAAGAGGTACGAGGCACCCCACGCGCCGGCGGGGTCAGGATCAGCGGCCAGTAGCTCCTCGTCACGATCTGACGCTAGCCGCCCTGGATGCTCGGGCGATCCCGGTCGCGAGGGCCGTGCCGCCGAGTCCTCCAGAAGCCAATCTTATCATTCAAAAAGCCACTCAACTTTTGCAAGCCGGAAATTTCAGCGAAGCCGAAACTTTATTGCAAACGCATCTTGCCAAAACGCCGAATGATAGACAGGCAAAAATTCTTTTGGCGCATAATATTAGACCAAACAAATCGCCTCAGCGAAGCGGAAAATATTTATTGGAGAGTTCTGAAAACGAATCCGAATGAAATTTCGGCGTTAGCGAATCTAGGTGTTTTATTTATCAAAACCAACCGATTAGATTAGAAGCGGTCAAAACTCTGGAAAAAGTTTTACGACTGCAACCCAATCATCAACAGGCTACGTGATAATATTGCCGCCGTTTATTCCGCCCAAAATCAACATCAAAAAGCGTTGCCCCTGCTGGAAAAATTAGTTGGAATTACGGCGAAAAATCAAGTTCCAACGACCAAAGATTTTGCCTTACTTTTTGCTTTAACCAAGGTTTATGTCGCAATTGGTAAAACCAAACAAGCCGTCAAAATCGCAGAAATGTTGGAGAAATTGCAGCCAAATGATTCGCGTCTGCTTTTCACGCTCGGTCTGATTTTGTCGGAAGCACACGAATACGAAAAAGGAAAACTGCTGTTTGAAAAGGTTAACGCTCAAATCCCGAATCGGTTTGAAATTCTCTATAATTTGGGGATTGCTTACTTCAATTTGAATGAATTTGATAAAGCTCAAACCGTTTTGCGAAGCGCGGTTGATTTGGATTCTTCAAACGCGGATGTTTTTTATCGGCTGGGATTGGTCGCTTCGGCTAAAAATGAGGTTGAGAATGCGTTGGGTTATGCTGGCTCAAAGCAGTAGAATTGCGTCCAAATTTTCACGAACCGAATTTTCTGATTGCCGAAGAACTTTCCAAACGCCAAGCCTACGTTGGCGCACAAGAATTTTACGAAAAAGCCGCCACCCAACAGCCCGAAAATTTGCTTTACCAAGTTCGCTTAGCGGTGACATTTATCCGGATTCAACAATACGAAAAGGCGCGACTGGTTTTGGATAGAGAAGATAAAAAGCGTGCCAATAATCTAAACATAACTTATCTCAAAGGCTTTCTTGCTCGCGCCGAAGGAAATTACGACGAAGCAATTACTGCCTTTGAAAAGGTCTTAAAACTATCGCCGAATAATCCCGACGGTTTGGCAAATTTAGGTTTTCTTGCCTACGAGCGCGGACAGAATGAGAAGGCAGAAACCCTTTTGCGTCAAGCAATTAAGGAAGATAAAAATATTTTTACGGCGCATTACGATTTGGGAAGATTGCTGATTCGTCTGAAACGGATTGATGAGGCTTTGCCGATTTTGGAAAAGGGTGCGGAACTCAACAAAAAGATCCTGGTGTTCGCTACCAATTGTTTTTGGTCTATTCGCGCCTGAAACAAAAAGACAAAGCCGATGCAAACTTTGCTGAGTTTAAACAACTCGAAAAACTCTATGCAAAGACGGGCGCAGCGGCAACTTCAAATGATAAAACGCTGGAAATTCCGAATTCAGTTGAACAGGTTAAAAAACCGTAATGGATTTTGGATTTTAGATTTAGGATTTTGGATTGGTCGTTGAAGTTCTAATCTAAAATCTGAAATTGTGAAAAGATTATGAAAAATAAATTGAGTTGGCTGTTTTTACTGCTTACTGCTTACTGCTTACTGCTGTCTGTGCAGGCTCAAACCGAAAATTGAAAAAGTCGAGCCGCCGAATTGGTGGGCAAATCACACCATCAATCCGATGCGTCTGCTCGTGCGCGGCGAAAATTTCCAAAACGCCAAAGTTATTTCTAAAAGCTCACAACTCAAAGTTTCAAATATTCGCGTCAATAAAAATGGAACTTATTTATTTTTTGATGTCACGATTCCGCCAACTGCCCAAACCCGCGAAATATGAGTTTGAAGTTTCAACCGAAAAAGGTAAATCATTGATTCCGTTTGAGATTTTCCCTGAACTTGATAAAACCAAGAATTTCCAAGGAATTACCAATGAAGATGTTATTTATTTGATAATGACTGATCGTTTTGCTAATGGTGACGAATCAAACGACACAAATGTTGACCGAAAAAATCCGCGAATGTGGCACGGCGGAGATTTTCGCGGGATTATCAACTAATTGGATGGTCTTCAAGGAACTCGGAATTACGGCGATTTGGCTGACACCTTGGTATGACAATTCTGATGATGTGACGAATTGCGACAAGCCTTGGTGTCCGATGGCGAGCTATCACGGCTACGGCGCAGCGGATTATTACGGTGTCGAAAATCATTTCGGTTCGATGGCGGATTTGCGCGAAATGATTGAAAAAGCCCATTCTAAAGGCATCAAAGTTATTCAAGACCAAGTTGCCAATCACATCGGTTTCAAACACGCTTGGATGAAAAATCCGCCGCTCGAAAATTGGTTTCCGCCGTTCAAACAAAATACTTTTAATAATTCGGTTTTGCTTTCGCCTAACGCCTCGCAAACCGAGCGCGACAATTTGCTCAAAGGCTGGTTCGATTTTTCTTTACCGGATATGAATCACGAAGAGCCAGAAGTGGTTAAATATCAGATTCAAAATGCTTTATGGTGGATTGGCGCAACGGGAATTGACGGCATTCGCCAAGATACAATTCAATATATGCCGCGCCCGTTCATCAAAAATTGGTCGGAAGCAATCTTAAAACAATACCCGAAATTTTATATGGTCGGCGAAATTTTTGAAGAAGATTCGGCGCAAACTTCATTTTTTCAAGGTGGAAAAACGGGTTGGGACGGCGTTGATACCAAATTTGCCGAGCGTCTTTGATTTTGAATCTGTGGCGCACTTCGCAAGAAGTGCGCCACAGTTTGAAATCAAAGACGCTCGGCAATTTGGTATCAACGCCGTCCCAACCCGTTTTTCCGCCTTGAAAAAATGAAGTTTGCGCCGAATCTTCTTCAAAAATTTCGCCGACCATATAAAATTTCGGGTATTGTTTTAAGATTGCTTCCGACCAATTTCTGATGAACGGGCGCGGCATATATTGAATTGTATCTTGGCGAATGCCGTCAATTCCCGTTGCGCCAATCCACCATAAAGCATTTTGAATCTGATATTTAACCACTTCTGGCTCTTCGTGATTCATATCCGGTAAAGAAAAATCGAACCAGCCTTTGAGCAAATTGTCGCGCTCGGTTTGCGAGGCGTTAGGCGAAAGCAAAACCGAATTATTAAAAGTATTTTGTTTGAACGGCGGAAACCAATTTTCGAGCGGCGGATTTTTCATCCAAGCGTGTTTGAAACCGATGTGATTGGCAACTTGGTCTTGAATAACTTTGATGCCTTTAGAATGGGCTTTTTCAATCATTTCGCGCAAATCCGCCATCGAACCGAAATGATTTTCGACACCGTAATAATCCGTCGCGCCGTAGCCGTGATAGCTCGCCATCGGACACCAAGGCTTGTCGCAAGTCGTCACATCATCAGAATTGTCATACCAAGGTGTCAGCCAAATCGCCGTAATTCCGAGTTCCTTAAGATAATCGAGTCGGTTGATAATCCCGCGAAAATCTCCGCCGTGCCACATTCGCGGATTTTTTCGGTCAACATTTGTGTCGTTTGATTCGTCACCATTAGCAAAACGATCAGTCATTATCAAATAAATAACATCTTCATTGGTAATTCCTTGGAAATTCTTGGTTTTATCAAGTTCAGGGAAAATCTCAAACGGAATCAATGATTTACCTTTTTCGGTTGAAACTTCAAACTCGTATTTCGCGGGTTTGGCAGTTGGCGGAATCGTGACATCAAAAAATAAATAAGTTCCATTTTTATTGACGCGAATATTTGAAACTTTGAGTTGTGAGCTTTTAGAAATAACTTTGGCGTTTTGGAAATTTTCGCCGCGCACGAGCAGACGCATCGGATTGATGGTGTGATTTGCCCACCAATTCGGCGGCTCGACTTTTTCAATTTTCGGTTGAGCCTGCACAGACAGCAGTAAGCAGTAAGCAGTAAGCAGTAAAAACAGCCAACTCAATTTATTTTTCATAATCTTTTACAATTTCAGATTTTAGATTAGAACTTCAACGACCAATCCAAAATCCTAAATCTAAAATCCAAAATCCATTACGGTTTTTTAACCTGTTCAACTGAATTCGGAATTTCCAGCGTTTTATCATTTGAAGTTGCCGCTGCGCCCGTCTTTGCATAGAGTTTTTCGAGTCGTTTAAACTCAGCAAAGTTTGCATCGGCTTTGTCTTTTTGTTTCAGGCGCGAATAGACCAAAAACAATTGGTAGCGAACACCAGGATCTTTTTTGTTGAGTTCCGCACCCTTTTCCAAAATCGGCAAAGCCTCATCAATCCGTTTCAGACGAATCAGCAATCTTCCCAAATCGTAATGCGCCGTAAAAATATTTTTATCTTCCTTAATTGCTTGACGCAAAAGGGTTTCTGCCTTCTCATTCTGTCCGCGCTCGTAGGCAAGAAAACCTAAATTTGCCAAACCGTCGGGATTATTCGGCGATAGTTTTAAGACCTTTTCAAAGGCAGTAATTGCTTCGTCGTAATTTCCTTCGGCGCGAGCAAGAAAGCCTTTGAGATAAGTTATGTTTAGATTATTGGCACGCTTTTTATCTTCTCTATCCAAAACCAGTCGCGCCTTTTCGTATTGTTGAATCCGGATAAATGTCACCGCTAAGCGAACTTGGTAAAGCAAATTTTCGGGCTGTTGGGTGGCGGCTTTTTCGTAAAATTCTTGTGCGCCAACGTAGGCTTGGCGTTTGGAAAGTTCTTCGGCAATCAGAAAATTCGGTTCGTGAAAATTTGGACGCAATTCAACCGCTTTGAGCCACAAACCCAACGCATTCTCAACCTCATTTTTAGCCGAAGCGACCAATCCCAGCCGATAAAAAACATCCGCGTTTGAAGAATCCAAATCAACCGCGCTTCGCAAAACGGTTTGAGCTTTATCAAATTCATTCAAATTGAAGTAAGCAATCCCCAAATTATAGAGAATTTCAAACCGATTCGGGATTTGAGCGTTAACCTTTTCAAACAGCAGTTTTCCTTTTTCGTATTCGTGTGCTTCCGACAAAATCAGACCGAGCGTGAAAAGCAGACGCGAATCATTTGGCTGCAATTTCTCCAACATTTCTGCGATTTTGACGGCTTGTTTGGTTTTACCAATTGCGACATAAACCTTGGTTAAAGCAAAAAGTAAGGCAAAATCTTTGGTCGTTGGAACTTGATTTTTCGCCGTAATTCCAACTAATTTTTCCAGCAGGGGCAACGCTTTTTGATGTTGATTTTGGGCGGAATAAACGGCGGCAATATTATACGTAGCCTGTTGATGATTGGGTTGCAGTCGTAAAACTTTTTCCAGAGTTTTGACCGCTTCATCTAATCGGTTGGTTTTGATAAATAAAACACCTAGATTCGCTAACGCCGAAATTTCATTCGGATTCGTTTTCAAAACCTCTCGATAAATATTTTCCGCTTCGCTGAGGCGATTTGTTTGGTCAAATATCACGCCCAAAAGAATTTTTGCCTGTCTATCATTTGGCGTTTTGGCAAGATGCGTTTGCAATAAAGTTTCGGCTTCGCTGAAATTTCCGGCTTGCAAAAGTTGAGTGGCTTTTTGAATGATAAGATTGGTTTGTGGAGGAGTTTTCTTTTGAGAAAATGTTGTCATCACAAAAAAAATACAAACCAAAATCACACAACCTGAAATTTGATTATGCCTTTTGGCTGGTAGAATTTTTGTTTCCCCCAAAGTCATTTGTTTAGTTTTGCATTGCTTTTAGAAACTTTTCAGCATCTTCAGGCTTCACCGAAAGTGCTTTTTGCACAATCGTTTGCCACCACATCGTAGTATCTTTGGTCAAATTTCCCGACAAAAAAGTTAATCTGACTTGATAGCCTTTGTCAGTTTTTTCATCCCGCCACCAGAGTTTTTCTTGTTTTTTATTATCCACAAATCCGATGGTATAGCGGTCATCAAATCGTTCGCCCGATGTCACTTCGCCGATATTTGAAGAATTTGGCAGACGCAAATCGGCTACCCGCTGGACTTTGGCATAAAGCAAAATAACTTCTTTGACATATTTTCCATCGGCAAAAAGAATCTGCAATTCGCCTTCGGGCAAAGATTTATACAAAACTCGAACATCCTTTTTATCTTTGCCTTCATTGCGTTTGGAATCGGGTCTTTCTTCGCCCACTTTGCGATTCGCATTGATAAAAACTGTCTGTAAAGCAGTCGGAACGTCCATTCCAAGTGTCACCCCGTAGATGTTCATTTCGTGTTCTTTTCCGCCGATGCTTTCGACTACTTTTTGAGCCGAAGCCGAAAGCATCAACAGCACTAGGAAAAGTAACCCCAACAAAATCTTCTTTAATTCTCTCATTATATCCTCAATTTATTTTGGCAAATTTAGACTTTTTCTAAATTCTTTCTCATCCTCTTTATTTAGAAAAACTACCTTTTGAGCAATTTTTACTACTAAATTTGCTCCCGGCTTTCGTAGTTTTTTCCGAAACAAACTGGACACGGATTTTATAACCTTGTTTTTCTTTCTCTTCGCGCCACCAAAGTCTTTGCAATTTTTGATTATCCGTAAAAGCAATGGTGTAGCGATCATCGTATCTCGTTCCTTCTAACGCTTCTCCGCGCCGTCTGTCAGTATTTCCCGAATTGGTCGCGTTATAGCCGTCAATTTCCTTTGTCCCGTCCAGAACGGCGGTGTTTGTGCTTAAATTTCCGCGCTCAACATCTGGGTTTCTTCCGCCGACAGTTGATGTAGTTATCAAACCTGAAGAATTCCCCAGCGAACTCGTAAAAGGAAGCCGTAAGTCATCCAAAAGAGGCGGTTTAGTATATATCAAGACCATTTCCTTGACGAATTTTCCATCAGCAAAAACGATTTGCAGTTCGCCCTGCGGCAGATTTTTATAAACTACCCGAATATCTTTTCCTTCGTTGCGTTTGGCATCGGGTTTTTCCTCTCCGGGTTGACGATTAGCATTGATAAAAACAGTCTCCAAAGCGGTCGGAACGTCCATCCCAATCGTCACGCCGTAGATATTTGCCTCGTGTTCTTTGCCACCAATGCTTTTCGTTTCAGACGATTTTTTGTCATCTTTCGTTTGGGCATTTATATTTACAACTAAAAAAATAATCGCCAAAACCAGACTTAAATTCATCATTTCAAATAACTTCTTCATTTCTACTACTCCTTCTGAGGCTTCTCAGCCGAAACTCCCGACGATTTTCGTGAATCTTTTTGACAATCTCGGTTTCCGCTTCAGCCTCCGCTTTTTTCCCAAGTTTTCGATAGGCTAACGCCAGTTGAAAATGCGGTTCGGGATTATTTGGCGCAAGTTCGGCGGCTTTTTGCAAATGTCCGATGGCTTCTGCCGCCCGATTCAAACGGATTAAAGTTTTTCCTAAAGTAATTTGCGCTTCGTATAAATTCGGATTGAGCGTAACCGCTTTTTGCAAAACCTTCAAACCATCTTCCGATTTATCACCTTCGGTTTTTATTAAAAGCACTCCAAGACCTAAATTGCCATCGGCACTATTCGGATTTAGTTCCAAAACTTTTCGATATTCAGCCAAGGCTTCCGGCATATTTCCTGCTCTTTCTAAAGCCGTTGCTAAAAAAAATCTAGCTCTCATATTGCTCGGCTGAAGGCTGACTGACTGTCGAAATGAATTGACGGCTTTATCAATTTCACCATTGCCAAAATATGCCCGACCGAGCGAAAAATTTGCATCAAAATGCGTTGGAACGAGGCTGATGGCTTTCTCTAATTTTTCAATTGCCAAAGAATTTTTGTTTTGAACCGCGGAAATAACTGCCGATAAAACTAACGAGTCGGCTAAAAGCGGTCTGTTTTCCTTTGTTGGCGAAAGAATTTCGATGACCGTTCCGAGTTTTACTTCGGCTTCTGAAACTCGTTTCAAATTGAACAACGCCAGTGCCTTGCCATACAAACTCAAAGCATCTTTCGGCGCAATCGCTAAAGCATTTTCAAACGCTGAATTGGCTGATGCCCAATCTCCCGCCTGGATAAAAGCAAAGCCTTTTTTTCGGATTTCTTCCAAATTTTGCGTTTTTACCAAATCCGACTGGGCTGACTTTTTAACCGCTGTTTTAGTTACCTTTTTAGTTTGCGCGATGTTTGTAGAAAATAGAAATGACAGGCAAAGCAAAGCAATCCCGAACAACTTTCCAAATCTTTTAAAACTTAGGCTCATTTTGTATAAACATTATCGCAAAATATTGCCCTGATATGAATAAAAATCTACATTTTTAGTTGCCAAAAAACTCTGAAAGAATTAAGTGGCGAGCAATTTTCATCACGCGCCACCTAATTATTCAAATAAACAAATCGAACTCGTTTAAAAAATTAACTTCAAAGCAAACTCCATTTGTCTTCGTCTTTGTTCGGCAAAATCTCTACCGAAATTACCGTCTGTAATGTTTGAATTCGGAGTTCCACGATTTACATTGTTCAAAACATTGTAAGCCGAAATCCGAACCTGAACATTAAAGGCTTCGCTGATGCTTCTAATTGGGAAGTTTTTGAAAAGATTAGCATCCCAATAATATTGATTTGCACCACGGAAAGTATTACGTCCAAGTGTTCCAATCATCGGACAGTTTCCGTTTGGTGAGCCATCGCCATTAAAACATCCGGCATCAGTTGAAAAGACTCTGGTTCTCGGCGCACGGAAAGCTGCTACATTAAGCAAAATTCCTTGAGCAAGTTGAGTTGCGGTTGGAGTCGGATCGCCAATTAAATCAGGACGACCACCATTCCAATTTACCGTAAAAGCAGGACCGCTCTGGAGCGTCACAATATTATTAAGCTGCCAACCGCCGATAAATATATCTGCCGCTGACGGAATTTCTTTCAGGTATTTACGACCATTACCAAACGGTAAATCATAAACACTGGCAAGAGTGAAACGATGTGGCACATTCAAATCCGACAATCCTCGGTCGAGTTCAGGACGAAGTGGATTATCAGGTCCGCAAGTAGCCGGTCCGGTTCCGCCGAAACAGAATCCGCCCGGATTATCATCAATTGCCTTTGACCAAGTGTAGGCGGCTAAAATTGATAAGCCATCCGAAAAGCGTTTTTCGACCTTGCTCTGGATCGAATCATATTTCGCGCTGGCA
Source organism: Pyrinomonadaceae bacterium (assembly GCA_963779235.1). Lineage (GTDB taxonomy): Bacteria > Acidobacteriota > Blastocatellia > Pyrinomonadales > Pyrinomonadaceae > JAIBCC01. Next base: position 175,743 of record CAVZXI010000014.1, on the reverse strand, counting down.
GTATATTCGGTAGCCGTCACATTGCTAAAGTTAGCGACTTGTCTCGAACCGGGTCCGCCCTGACCACCGCCATTTCCGATATTACGAACTAACAGAAGGTTACGCGAAAGCGAGCCAACATACGCAATTTCCGCTAACCAGTTTTTCGCAAATTCATACTGAGCAGTCAAATTGTATTGATGAACGAAAGCATCTTTACGATTTGGATCATTATAAATTAGCGAAGTTCCGGCTGACGGAATAAAACTTGAACCACGAGCCGCAACCACTCCATCACCAGGGGCAAATGGAATTCCTGCTTCATATGGGTTTCTGCCAAAGGGATACCCCGCCGGACATCCGCCCGGATTGGTTAAAGGATTACAACCAAAGTTTGCTGCGCCCGTTCCCGGATTAGCCGTTAAAGGCTGAACGCCGCTCACATCAGTGGTATAAACCAAACCATAGCCACCACGAAGAACCAGTTTTTTACTTTTCATCAAACCGCTGTAAGCAAAACCAAGTCGCGGTCCGAAATTATTTTTGTCAATGTTAGCGAGATCACGCCCCAAAGCGGCACTATCACCCGCTACATCAACTCGACCTGTGGTCGGATTAAAGTTTGACATTCGGTCAAATCTTTCGGTTGGAGCGGTGAAAATATCGTAGCGCAACCCAAGATTCAAAGTTAAATCCGAATTAACTTTCCAGTCATCTTGGACAAAGAAAGCCAGTTCCGAATTTTGGATAGTGTATGGTCCGCCCGGTGTTCCGCGTCCGATGAATCCGGGTTGGTAGCCTAACAAAAAGTTAGCAACTGCCGAACCTGTATCATTCGGTCCGATGCCCGGATAACCCCCAGAAGCAAAACCTCCGGCAGATGTTCCATATTGATGATTTCCTTTGATTCCGCCGTTGCGTCCGCCGTCAAAGTTTGAATTACGACGATTGCGAAGGTCAGTTCCAAACTTGAAGATCGAATTTCCTTTAACCCAAGTCACCGTATCTGCAAAATTGTAGTTATGCGAAGCAAAATAGAATGGTCCGCCATCTCCTACAAATTCTTGACTGAAATTAGGATCAACAATACCGAGTAAAAGAATACCTTCACAGGTTCCGCAATTATTGATATTTTTTGCGCCTAAAGCGGCTGAGATATTTGGATTAAACCCAAGTGAACCGTTAATCCCGGGGTTATTGATCCCAATTTCAACATTTGTCCAACCCGCCCGGGCATCATTGATAATAGTTGGCGAAAATGAATGTGTATCTCCCAGAGTTATTCCACGCGAATTACCAAATTCGTCTCCTGCGCCAAATCCTGACGGCATATCATTACCGTTTGGCGAAGTTCCAATCGGAAAATTATTTTCCCGAATTCTGGAATTTTTCGATTTGCTGTAACGCCCAAACATTGAATTATTATCCGTGATTCGGTGATCAATCTTGACATCATAACTGTCAACATTTGAACGTTCTGCCCGATTTCTACGGAAATTGTTGGTTAATCCCGCTTGAGTTGGAAGCGGATAGGCATTCAGCAAATTGCGTCCAAAAGCAGAAAATGCTCCGCAAGTTGGACAATTTGCCAGATTATTACCCGAAATCGGAGTTCCATTTGGAGCAAAAATTGTCCCCTTTGGAGCTAAAATGCTACCGCCACCTTGGAAATTGAAGGTTTGACAGTTATCAGCAGGATTATTTGCCGCATTAGCACAACCACCTGCATTAGGCAAAACTGTCAACTGCTCACTAAAATCACCTGTCCTCATTTTAACGGTTGGAACAGTTACAAATGGAAATTCACCACCGCCAAAAGCAGGTGTTCCATTTCTCTGTCCGGCAACCGAAACGAAGAAGAATGAGCGATTACGTCCGTCATACCAGAATGGAGTTCCTTCGCCAAAACGTGGAAGGAAAATCGGTCCGCCGACTGTGCCGCCGTAATTGTGCGTGACATAGTTGGGATTTCTACCTCGATTAGCACCTCTTTCATCAAATTGGGAAGCTCCGGCACTCAGGAAACGTCCTTGATAATTTTCAAAGATTGTTCCATGAACACCGTTTCCGCCGGATTTGAAAGTGGTCGAAATAATCGCGCCACCTGCCCGTCCTGATTCCGCTGAAGGGACACTTGTTTCGATTTTGAATTCAGCGATTGCATCAGGATTCGGATAAACAGCAATTTGACCAAATTGTGATTCGTTGTTGTCAACGCCGTCTAACGAAAAGTTGTTTTGCGTAACCCGTGCGCCATTTGCAGAAATTACCGAACCGCCCGATTCACGGAAACGAGTTGATTCGGTTGAATTTCCTCCGCCACCGTCAACCCGATTGTTTCCGCCAATAACGCCAACCGAATTATTCGATGGACGAGTAACCCCCGGAGAAAGTCCGGCAAGCAGCGTAAAGTTACGTTGCGGAATCGGTAAATCCGTCACTTCGCGCCCGGTAATAATATCACCGCGCACACTGGTTTCACTTTCGGTTAATGGCGCACCATCAGCAGTAATATTGACGACATTTTCGCCAGTCCCTGCTACTTCGGTGAACTTAGCCTCAAGTGGGACGCGGGAATTTGTTTCAACCGTCACATTGTTTAGTGAAAGTTTTTTAAACCCTCCACCTTCTATCGTTACTTTATAAACGCCCGGATCTAAATTGGTGACAGCAAATTCTCCGCCATCATCAGTTGTGGTTTCACGAGTTTCGCCGTTTGCATTGTTGGTGACAACCACTTTTGCATTTGGTACAACCGCATCATTTGGGTCTTTTACTGTTCCAATAATGCTACCTTTATTACTTTGGGCATAAACGATTCCGTTTAACACCAAAAGACAAAACATCATTACTGTGAAAAGAAAGATCGATTTATTTAAGATTTTACTCATAGTCAGAACTCTCCAGAGTGAACACAATTTGTTCTTAGATATATGTTTTTCTACTTCAGCAACCGACTCGAATAAGGCACATTACTCTTATCAATTGATAGAGTTAGAAGCCCTTTTTCAAACTTATGTTATTACTGCTTAGGTTATAAATGTTTGTTTGTTGCGAAACCCAACAAAGATTTAATAACTTTTTAAGATTCTTGTCAAGGCAAAATTAGAAAAATATCCAAACAAATCTTGACTATCTTGTGGACGCTAGGCAAGCGTATCGTATCATTTCTACTGGTCAATATTACCTACCCTTTGAACATAACACTATTTTACGCAATACCTCAGTATATTAAAACTACGACTCCGGCAAAGTCAGGCAATAAGAGGAAAACCCTGAAAAACCATAAAGAATAAAGAGCAAAAGCCATATCGAATTTGACTTAAAACTCATCAATCGTTAAGATTTCTATTCGTTCTTTTTATGCTCCCGTAGCTCAGTTGGATAGAGCAACAGCCTTCTAAGCTGTGGGTCGCACGTTCAAGTCGTGCCGGGGGTATTATTGATTTTAGATTTGGGATTTGGGATTGCAGATTGTATAATTCAGAGTTGATTTCAGATTTCAAGTTTGGCATTACGGACAATCCAAAATCGGCAATCCCAAATCTAAAATCAAATATGGCGGCTATAGTTCAGTGGTTAGAGCGCCTGATTGTGGTTCAGGAAGTCGTGGGTTCGACCCCCACTAGCCGCCCCATAAATTTCTTTTCAAGCCCTCCACCTCAACAATTAACATCAAAGTCTGCTAAGTAGAGCAATTTTTACCGTAGCGTTGAGAATGGTGTTTCGAGTGGTGCATCTAAAAGATATTATGACTCAAACCCTTTCAATTATCGCGCTAATCTCAGGCATTATAACAATTTACGCTAAACTTCGTGAAAATGATTTTCTGCAATTCATCTTCAAACCCTTGACGATGTTGGCGATAATTTTGATGGTTTTTCTCAACTCGTCTTCACCGATGTCATTTTATCAGCAGGTAATTTTAGTCGGACTGATTTTTTCGTTGATCGGCGACATTTTTTTAATTAAACAAGACCACTTTTTTGTGCAAGGGTTGATTGCATTTTTAATCGGACATCTTTGTTATATCGTTGCCTTTTGGACTTCGCCAAACTTGTCAGTCGTCATATTTTATTTGGTTTATATGACGATTTTCCTCTCGCTTTTGTGGAAACATTTGGGTAGTTTGAAAATCCCTGTCATTGTTTATTCGCTCGTGCTGGCGGTAATGTCGTGGCTGGCTTTGAGTCGAACAATTGATCATTACGACCATCACACTTTTCACGCTCTTTTAGGTTCGCTATTGTTTATCGTTTCAGATTCTCTACTTGCTTTCAATAAATTCAAAACACCTTTTCCGTTTGCTCACCTTTATATTTTGGCAACCTATTTTCTCGCGCAATGGCTGATTGCTCTTTCGGTTTGATTCGCTTAATCTGAATATAAGATGAGTTTGACGAGCGATTTACGAAATTTGCCGAATGACAAAAAACGGGTAGCGTTGGAGATGTCTGCTTCGCTGGCAGGTGTATCTTTGCGTGTGAGCAAAGCCTTTGTCGAAGCCACACCGAAAGCGACTAAAGTTCTGAATGCGGATAATTTACGGCTCTGGGCGGAGATGGGGCGCAAACTCTCAATGGCAAACGCTGATGCCGGAGTGAAGTTTTTCACCAATGGCGTTTCGGAGTTTAAAAAAGTTCCGCCGAAGGCTCGCGTCCTAGTTTTTCAAATCTGCACTCGTCAACTGATTTTGTCGAGTTCGATTGCGCTCGAAACTTTTGAAGCGATTCCGAATTTGGCAAAAGAAGTCGATAATGATGAACTATTTACCGATATTTTGACGGTGGCAAATGAAGTGGCGAATCGCTCTGCCAAACATTCGGCTGATTTTCTCAAAGCCACGCCAAAAGTGGCGGAACAGCTCAAAAAAGACAAAAATATTCAAAAGTCAGCGTTGACATTGGCTTCGGGATTTGCCTCACGGACGGGTGGGATGACGGCGGATTTATGGCAGATTTTGCCCGATGCTTTGGTAAATTTGACCACTGAACAAGCGGTCAGATTAACTAGCAAAGCCTCCGACTTTTTAGAATTTGGCGGAAGCGTGACGCTTCATTTTGTCAATGCGGGCGGCGAAGTCTTGCGAAAAATTGAAGCCGTTTTTGAAGACTGGTGCGCGGTTCTGCGCGAGATTGCGACCAACGGCAACGCGATTTTAGTTTCGTTTTTGCGGTCAAGTCCCGCGTTTTTTAATCAAATAGTTCATCGCACCAAACACGGCGAAATCGTCGGAATTTCGCGCAAAGTTCTGCAACTGACCAAAGAAATTGCCGAGACGGACGGAGAATCGGCGTTGGCGTGTTTTCGAGCCAGCGCGGGGGCTTTGCGAAAGGTGACGCTCATTCAGTTTGAAGATTGGGTGCGCTCCGGTTTGCAATCGAGTTTGACCAATTCCAAGGCACGGCGTTCATTTTTCGCGCTCGAAACCCGCTCCAGCTACGACCTTTTGCACGAAGGTCAAGAAGGTTTGCCGCTCGAAAAAGTTCAGACGATTTTGCGAATTTATATCGAAGGCTTGACGGGTAAAGAAGTGGAAATCGCGCCACTTTCGGCAATGCCACAAGAATCGCGCATCAATGACGGCAAAACGATTTATCTACCCTCGCTGGTGGCGGAATTCAAAGATGATGACCTCGATTTTCGACTCTATAAAGTCCTCTCCGCACACGGCGCAGGGCAAATTGAATTTCACACTTACGAACGAGATACAGTGGAGCTAAAGTCTGCTTTTGCATCGCTTTCCGAACTTTATGAAGCATCCGCCGATGAGATTGATGCGTTTTCTTTGGCAGGTTATATCGAAGATGTGCAGAAAGGTGAAAAGGCTTTATCGGAGGAAGAATTCTTGCGTCAGCAAAAAGCGAAACGTAAAAAACTACCGAAAAATTCCGATTACCGCGCCGTGTTGCAAGTTTTTCCCGAACCTTCGCTGGCTCGCAAGATTTTTGGCACGCTCGAAAATGCACGAATTGATCGCCGTTTGCGACAAATTTATCGCGGATTGGTCAGAGATTTGGATTTGATGCAGGCTCATCTGCGCGAAAAACGTCCTTATATTTTTGATGTTCCGATTCATCAAGTTCCTTCCGAACTCCTTTTTCAAATTACTTTATGCGGCGGCGCAACCGATGATGCGCGACAATTTTACGGGCAAATTGTCTCGGAAATTGAGAGCGTGATTGACGTTTATCTGAATAATCAAACGTGCCACCGTTGCCGATACTTTGATGGCGACGAGCCGAGTTTATACGCTTTTTCAGACGATTTCCCAAGACCAACAGCAACAGCAATCGGACGGAAAAGACGAAGAAAGCGAATTTGAATACGACACCAAAGACACGGGCGAAGCGGCTATCGAGGACAAGCGCAAGCGAGACGACAAGGGCAAACAGGAGCAAGATGCACGCGATTTGTTCAATGCTTGGAACAGTTTAGACGAAGAAGGCGAGCCTGACGATTTGCAGGGCGCAGAGGCTTGGTCACAAAACGAAATTGCCGAACAACCTCTCGAAGCGGGCGAGTTTGCCTTTAACTATGACGAATGGGATCGGGAATTAAACGATTATCGAATCGGCTGGAGTCGCGTGATTGAGAAAAAAGTTAAACAAGGCGACCGTAATTTTGTCGAACTCACCCGCAGTCGTTATCGCGGCGTAATTTCCTCGATTCGTCATCAATTCCAACTGATGAAGCCCGAAAATCTAACCAAAATTCAATCGTGAAATTGGACGGCGAAGATTACGATTTGAACGCGCTGATTGATTATGTGATTGACAAACGAGCGGACGGACAACAATCGGAAAGAATTTACACCAAACGCCTGCAGAAAACAGCGAGATGTGGCGGTTTCGCTTCTGCTCGACCAATCAAGCTCAACTGCCAGAACAATTACGCGGAATCCTCTGCAACCTTACACGCATCCGGGCAGACGTATCATCGAAATTGAAAAAGAAGGTTTGGTGCTGATGAGCGAGGCACTCGAAGCGGTGGGCGATGTCTATTCGATTGCCGGATTCACGTCCGAAGGTCGGCGCAACGTGAAATTTTATCTGGTCAAAGATTTTCACGAAAAATATTCGGACGAAATCGAAAAGCGAATCGGCGGGATTACTTTTCAAAATAACACCCGACTCGGCGCGGCAATCCGCCACGCCGCCGCCAAACTTCTACGCCAAGAATCGCGCACCAAATTTATGATAATCTTGACCGATGGCAGACCTTACGACCACGATTACGGCGATGCCCGCTACGCCCGCGAAGACGTGCGCGAAGCCCTCACGCGAAGCCAAAATTTACGGCATCACGCCTTTTTGCATCACGATTGACCGCGATTCCGAAAGCGAATTAAGCGATTTATACGGCGATGTCGGCTATACGATTATTGACGATGTGCTGAATTTGCCTGAGAAATTGCCGAATATTTATCGGCGGTTGACGAGTTAGAACCACTGATTAAATTCAAATTGTAGTTCTGAAAGCCATTGTTTTTCATTATTGTGAAATATTCGTTTAACTTGATTTGGATAAAATTTTCTCGCTTCTCCTCTGCTTAACTGTAAAATTTGTAAAATTTCATCCCAACTTCCTTTAATAAGATAAGTTGCGTTTCCGTAAGAGGGTTTTTCAGCTATAGAACCTGTTTGCAATTAGATTAACGATATATTTTGACTTCTAAAGCTGTTGAAGTCACTCTAAAATAAAGAGTTTATGAATTGCCGTCTGCTTTAGCTGACGGTCAGTTTAGGGTTATTTGAGAGGCTTGAGCCGAATTTTAATAAAAATGAAAAACTTCCTTAGTGCTTTAGCTAAAGCAATTCGGATGATTGATATTTTTCAGAGATTTGGCTCAAGCCTTGCTAAAGTATTAAATAAATCCGTCAGCTAAAGCAGACGGCAATTGATAAAATCCCTAGAATTAACCAGTTACAACTTTGCTTAATTGCAAACAGGTTCTATAACTAAATTTGTATTATTAAAACGATATACGACATAATCTTTGAAATTGCCTTCTCCTACGCACCGATTCTTATAATCAAAGTTTTCCTCAATTTTCCTAAGGCTTCTTTCACCTTTATCAATTACTTTAACACCACTATTTTTGAGTTTGTTTAGAAATTGTTCCGTTGTCAGTTCTCCTTTAGGAAAAATGTTAAACGGTAATATCTCATCCTTTACTTTCTGGTCTAATACTCCAAAAAATCCTTCTTTTATCGTTTGGAAATATTCAATGTCTTCTCGTCGTTCATTTAATTGTAATTGTTGCTTTTTCTTTTGTTCTTCTTTAGCCAAAAAAAGAAACTCTCGAACCCACCCAAATGGTTGCTCTATCAAAAAATCAACGCGATTCTTTGCGAGTAAATCGTTTTCTTCCATTTCATTACGTTTAACATAATCAAGGAGACATATCTCTTCAAATTTATGCCAATCTTCAACAAATCCCTCTGATTCTTTTTCTATTAATAAATTTAACAAGCAATCAAAAGTTTCTTCATCTAAAGAAATAATTTCTCTTTCTCTTAAATAGCTTGGTAACAGTTTATTTATTTCTTCAAAAGTTTCCCTACCTTTCGGCAACATTAAAATTCGTTTCTTGTTAACACAGTGTTGAAAATATTCGTTGAGTTCCAAAAATGACATTTCAGAGCATTTAATAGTAAATACTTTTTTTATTTGAGTTTTAATCTTTATCTGCAAATTCTCTTTTTTTATTTTCAAAGTTTGAGTTGAGTTATACTTTATTTCACTTTCAATTCGTTGAATTTTTAATTGAAAATTGTCAATATTTTCAATTATTTCTGACTCTTTTAGGTTATTACTTTTGTTCATTTGTCTGTGCGATATATTATTAAACGATAATAACATACTTACCTCACCTTGACCTGTCAATAAGGAATTTCTAAACTCTTTATATGATTACAGATAACAACTTTCCGACAACATTACAAAGAGCTATAAAATACTTTTCAGACGAACTTGTTTGCATCAACTTTGTTGCTAAAATGCGTTGGCTTGATGGCGTTGCAACTTGTCCGAATTGTCAAGCAAAGAAACGTCTTTTCTTCATACTCGCAAAATTTGGAAATGCAAAAACAAAGAGTGCAAAAAACAGTTTTCCGTTAAAGTCGGCACAATCTTTGAAGCATCACCTATCGGCTTAGATAAATGGCTACTTGCCGTTTGGTTAATTTCACATGCAAAGAACGGTATTAGTTCTTATGAGATTCACCGCACTATCGGCGTTACTCAAAAAACCGCTTGGTTTATACTTCACCGCATCAGAAAACAGTTTTACAAAGTCTTATTTAATGCTTTCATAATAGGCGTTAGAATATGTTGTGCTGTTTCCTCAGGAACACAGAATGTCTCTTTATTTCTTTCCAAATAAATCTTTTCGCCGTCTGAATCAACTTTTAAGACTTCAGTTTTTGTTTCCCAGTTGCTTTCATCTTTCCTTTTAATTTTCGTTGTTACTTCGATTGCATCCTTTTTATTCTGAACAGACACGAAAACCTCTGGAAACCTCTCTTTCTCTATTTCATAACTATCGCTTGATGTCTTGGCGATTTTAAGTGGAGCATAGCGCAAAACGCTTTTCCAAACTTCGTGATTATTGATTTGCTTAACATCTTTTTCTATTTGTAGCTTTACATCAGACCAATATTCAGAATAGAGAATTAAATTCTCTTTCCGTTCTTCCAATTCTTTAGCGACACGATATTTTTCTGCTTCTTCATCTATCCAATTACTCATATTTACCTCTATTTGTGTAAAGACTAATTTTTCTTTGCTTTTTCAAGTTTTTCTTGTTCTTCAATAACTTGTTTCACCTCTGAAACAAGTTACCATAAAATCTTTAGGCTTGCAAAAGTTTGATAAATCCTGCTTGCTCAAAATGTTTATCTGAAGTAAAGGCGTAAATCATTGGCTTTTCCTGCATCACGATAAAACTGCTGCAATCGGTCAAACTCCATTCTTTGTCGTTTCTGTCACGATAAAGCGTCAAAGATTTTTCAAATAAATCTTCGCTTGATGAAATGATTTCGAGATTTGATAAAGTCCGAATAACATCAATATACGCATGCCGGACAGATGAAAGGGCATTGGCAAATTCAAACAGAACATTTTCGGTGGTAATCAATTTTGCATCTTTGGATTTGAGTTCGTTCATTACAGCGATTGTTTGTGGGTGGAGCGAGTCGCGTTTTATGACCGAAGCAATCCAAGCGGAGGTGTCAACAAAAATTGAGGTGTTCGGCTCAATCGCGTTTAGAAGTTCCATATAAATAGTGGTCGTGCTGATGGGCTAAATCGGTGGTTTCAGTTTCAATTTGATTTTCCTCTATCGCTTCAAACAAGGCATCCCAAGATTTTTCATTTGGTCTTAACTCATTTTCTCCAAAAGGCGTAACTTTCGCAATCGGCTTGCCGTTTTCTTCCAAAACGATTTCATCGCCACTTTTAGCAATTTTAATAATCGTCTGAATCGAAGTTTCGTTGACGCTTAATGTTTGTGTCATAACGAGTTCAGTTTAGCACGAAAATTATTGAAGTTATAATCTTCACCGTCCGACATTTATTAACCTCTAATTTTCAAAGAGCCAAAATATTTTGCTATTTGAACATTACTTTTAGCTGACTCCTTCCATTTTTCTTAGTGTTCTTCGTGTCTTTGTGGTAAATTTTTGCAATGAGCGATTTAGCCAAACTTCTCCAAGCCATTAGTTTTTCTGCCAAAAAGCATCGTTATCAGCGGCGCAAAGGTGGCGATGCCGAGCCGTATATCAATCATCCTTTAGAGGTCGCAAATTTAATTGCGGGCATCGGAAAAGTAACGGATTACGAGATTCTGATGGCGGCGGTTTTGCACGATACGATTGAAGATACCGAAACGACTGCCGAAGAATTGACCGAATTTTTCGGCGCAAATGTCTGTTCGATGGTTTTAGAAGTGACGGACGACAAATCTTTACCGAAACAGACGAGAAAACTCAAACAAATCGAACACGCCCCACATCTTTCCAATGGCGCAAAGCACGTCAAACTCTGCGACAAAATCAGTAATGTTTCGGATGTTTTGAATAATCCGCCCGAAGATTGGTCAGCCGAAAGAAGAGCCAATTATGTAAATTGGGCAAGCAAAGTGGTGGACGGAGTGCGCGGCGTGAACAAAGATTTGGAAGATTATTTCGATAATTTAGTCGCATCCGCTTGATTCCAAATTTCAGATTCCATATTCCAAATTTAGAAAAGAAAGTGATAGCAACGACAACTTGGCAAATCATCCGCAGACTTTCAATTTGGAATCTAAAATTTGGAATCTGAAATAAAAAGGCGAGGTAAATTCCCCGCCTTTTCTTGTTATTTTTTCAACCTCAAAATTTAGAAATCAAACTTAACTCCGAGTTGAAATTGACGTTCGCCTAAAAAGGTTCGGACTAGTCCAAAGTTTGCGGTTGGAGTGGTCAAAGCCGTTGTAAATTGCGCCGTGTTGACAGATGCAATATTTGAACGGTTGAAGATGTTGAAACCTTCCGCCAAAATCGTCATTTTATATCTTTCAGTAAACGGAATTACCCTACCTAAGCGCATATCTAAAGTGTAGATGCTGGGCGTAGTAAATTGATTACGTTCTGTTCCCGGAACGCGGTCATTGGCTGAATTACCATCACGCCGTAAATCGCCTGAAACGGTTGCCGAATAAGCAAAACCCGATTGCAAAGTTAAAATTCCCGAAAGCGTCCAATCGCTAAAAATTGCTTTCAACACCTGATTTTCACTCATCGTAAATTTGCCTAAATCGTATGAAGCATTTGCTACAAAACGATGTTTGATGTCGAGATCGCTGCGTCCGTAATCCGATTCAGGATCAAGCTGATTTTGGAGATATTTAATGTCGTCCGCCCCAACTACGACCGCCGTTTGATCCGGCTTATTGTCTTTCGCCTTCGAGAATGTGTATGCCATCGTAAATTGATAACGCTTAGCAAAACGCTTCTTCAATTCGATTCCCAAGCCGTGATAAAGCGAACGAGCCGTGCTGTCGAAGAGTTGGATTCGGGTAAATGCCGTATTTGGTCTGGCGGTTGGATGTTGTAAAAATGTAAAACTACCAACCGTGGTTGAAACCGGCGCGCCCAAATTCAAATCGCGCGTTTGGGTCAGGCTATCACCTTTGAAAACCATATAAGAAACGGCAAGGCTCAAATTCGACACCAATTCGCGTTCAACCGCAACTCTTCCTTGATGAACAAAAGATTGTTTGTAATCTTTCGAGAAAAAGAAAAGACTCGGGACAACCGGTGTCCCGACTGTCGGAACCGTTGAAAAAATATTCGGATAAACCAAACACGGATTACCCGGCAAAGTGGTACAAGTTAAATTCACACCAGTTACTTGAATTCCGTTTTGCGAATGCGCCGTTCCGGTCAGAATGGCAGGAGTTCTGGCATAAAAGACTCCGTAGCCGCCACGAATTACAGTTTTTTGATCAACCGCATAGCTGATTCCTAAACGCGGAGCAAAATTATTTTTGTCTTTCGGCTGAAAACTCGTGTCAAAGCCAGCCGCTAACAATGCAGCATTCGGATTCTGAATTTGCGGTGCGGCAATTTCTTGGTAGTCATAGCGCAAGCCAAGATTGAGCGTAAAATTAGGTCTGACCCGCCAATCATCTTGGACGAAAAATGCAAACTCGTTATTATTCGGCTCGGTGGTCGCACCCGTTGTCCCTGTTCCGGCAAAGTTTTGGGTAAAACTAGCTGGCGTATTGCTGGCAAACAAGGCGTAACTGTTAAAAGTATATTGCCCGGTGAAAAGACCGGGGAAGAAGTTGAAAATTTGGTCAAAGTTTAAGTCAACTCCGGTTTTGATATTATGTTGTCCAACCAAAAACGTAACATTGTCAATCACTTGAAAACGCTTGATAGTTGTTTCGCGTGGACTAAAATTATTGCGACCAATATTCAAAAAGCCTTGACCTGTCTGGATACGGGCTTCGGGTTGCGTGCTATTTGCTTCACCCGGTTCTTTGTCGCGCCCGTATTGCATCCGAAATTCATTGAAAATCGTATTCGTCAAACTCGAAGTTAAAGTTCCGGCTAAAGTGGTGGTATTCGCTTTGCTGTTTCCCGAATGTTCTTCGGCACTCAGTGCACCACTGTTTTCATTATTTGCACCCGTAAAATTCTGCTGATTAAAGCGAACTGAAAGCGAATTCTTTTCATTGATAATGACATCGGTTTTGAAAAGATAAACGTCCTGTTGGCGACCAACATCGTAGGTATTTAGTTTTGGCAGCAACGAGGTATTCAAAGTTGGACTGGCAACTAATGCAGCGGCAAGTCCCGGCGCATCAATTACTTGGGGAATATTTGCCCGTTGTCCGTCATACGCGAAGAAGTAAAATGCGCGGTCTTTGACAAATGGTCCGCCGATGCGTCCGCCAAATTGTTTGATTTGCGATTTTGGACGCTTGGCATTGCGAGCCGTCAAAATCGGCGTGTTACTATTCAATGCTTCATCGCGGAAGAAAAGAAACGCTCCTCCGCTCAATTTGTTTGTTCCCGATTTAGTAACAACATTTATCACAGCCCCTGCTGCACGTCCGAATTCAGCCGAAAAACCATTTTGGTTAATCTGAAATTCTTTGACGGTTTCGATAGAAAATTGATACGGCGGACGAGTTCCGGTGCGTCCGAAAGACTGACCGAAAAAGGTGTTGTTATTGTCTGCGCCATCAACCTGCAAACTGTTGAATGTTCCTTTTTGTCCGCCGACAGCTAAATCGCCTCCGCGTGTCGGATCACGAGTTACGCCCGGTGTTAAAGTCGCAAAATCTAAAAAGTTACGACCATTAACGGGCAAGGTCGAAATTGCCTTTTCATTGACGGTCGAAGAAACCGAACTGCGGGTCGTTTCAACCAATTCTCGGTCTGCTTCCACGTCAACCGTGGTGACACCACCGCTCACGCTCAAGGTAATGTCTAAAGCGGTTTTACCGCCCACGCTGACCGGAACATTGGTGTAATCGGCTGGCTGAAAACCCGAAGCGGCTTTTGCCGTCACTTTATATTTTCCGGGTGGCAACAGCACAAAAATATAATTGCCTTCGTTATCGGTCATCACGGTTTTGCCAAAACCCGTGTCCTGATTGGTCGCTGAAACGCTGACATTCGGCACGACTGCGCCGTTTTGATCCAGCACTCGACCTTCGATATTTCCGGTTGATGCTTGCGATTGAGCAAAAATACTCACCGCAAACAAAAAGATTATACCTAAAATCGGGGTAATTTTTTTCATATTTAATCCTTTTCTAATAATAAAATTCAGATGTGTTTCCGCAAATTTGCAGAAACAAAAGTTATGTTTTGATAAATAATAAGCCTGTTTGAATTGATGAGCAAGACGCAAAGGCTTAATTTTTTGTAACATTGCCGTAAATTTTCTGTAACATCTTAAGATTATTTTGGACGAAGAGTATCTGTCTCAATACTCTTTTTCATTTCTTTGATGTATGCCTTTAATCTAGCCGTAATTTCAGGATTTTTCTTGCTGACATCATCAACTTCGTAAAGGTCGGTTTTCAGATTAAAGAGCATTACTTTTTCAACCGCTTCATCAGTAATAATTTTCCAATCACCGCCACGAGCCGCATAAACAAAGCCTTCGGGGCTATCGGCAAAACGGGTTTCATACGCCCAAAACAAAGGTTTATTTCGCTTCATCGGCTGGTTTTTCAGAATCGGCGAAAAGTCCTGTCCATCAATTATTCGGTCATTCGGAACGGGCAGATTCAACATATTCAACAACGTTGGCATTAAATCATAGCCGTGCAAAGGTTCATCGGAAACAGTTCCAGCTTTGATTTTATTCGGATAGCGAATCATCGCCGGAACACGGATTCCGCCTTCGTATAAATCAGCCTTTCGCCCTCGCAAATCGCCTGTGCTTCCGTATAGATTAAGTTCATAACTATAACGCCATTGATTAGTAACGGGACCATTATCGCTGGCAAAAACCACGATTGTATCTTCATCAAGCCCCATTTTTTTCAAATAGTTCAAAAGCCGACCAACAACATAATCCATATACGAAACATTGGCATAATATTCACCTGGTCCGCGAGCCGTAAAACCGGTTGGGTCAACACCTTCGGGCAGGTTTATTAACGGTTGGGGATTTGGTTGATTTGTATATTTGCTGTATTGCTTCAAAAAATTATCAGGACTCGCAATTACTCCGTGAACCTCAACCAACGGTAAATACAGGAAAAACGGCTTGTTTTTATCGCGGGCATTGAGATATTCAATCGCCTTATCAACCGCGTAATCTCCGGCAAAACCATCAATCGCTCCGACAGGTTTGCCGTTATCAAAAAAATTGGTCGTGTTTTTTGAGTTTGGAATCGGAAAAGCGTGAAGAGCGACCCATTTATCAAAACCTGCATCAGTTGGCTGAGGATTATTTTCTAAATTCAAACCCGCGTTGAGATGCCATTTACCCGTGATAAAAGTTTGATACCCATTGTCTTTTAAGATATTTGCGAGTGTCTTCTCCTGTTTGTGAAGGTAAATTCCCTGACCTTCAGGAATCCAACTTTTAATCCCCGTCCGAAAAGGCGTTCTGCCTGTTAGAAAAGCGGCTCTTGAAGGAGAACAAAGCGGGGAAGCAGAATAAAATTGAGTAAATTTCATTCCTTGCTTCGCCAAGTTATCAATATTCGGTGTTTTAACCACAGGATTTCCGTAGTTGGCTAAATCACCATAACCAAGGTCATCAATCAAAATGAAAACGATATTCGGACGTTTGCTTTGGGCAATAACTGAGACAGAGATTGCGGTTATCAAAAAAGCTACAGAAATAATTTTGATCATTTTGTCTTTTTCCTTTTAACTTTTTACTTGAGAGTCACCCTGAATCCAGACTTCCCCGCCAACGTAATATTCTTTTTTCCAAATTGGCACTGTCCGCTTAAGTTCTTTGATGAGCCATTCACAGGCTTCAAAAGCAGCTCGGCGATGTGGCGATGCAACTGAAATTACAACACTCGTTTCACCAATTTCCATCCGTCCAAGCCGATGAATAATTCCGACATTTTTAATCTCAAATTGTTCTTTGGCGGATTTGACGAGCTTTTCCAACTCTTTCAACGCCATCGGTTCGTAGGCTTCATATTCAAGGTAGAGAGTTTCTTTCCCTTTGGTGAATTGGCGGACAAATCCATCAAGCGTGACAATTGCCCCGCAACTCAATGGAACAACGCGACGGGCAATTTCGCCGACATTTAAGGGATTGGTTGTAAGTTCGTAAAAATCCATAAAATATTATCCACGAAGATTCACGAAGTTTGCACGAAGGGAAATTCTCTTGACGCTTTTCTTGTCTTACTTCGTGTTTTCTTCGTGAATCTTCGTGGGTGATTCATCCGCCGCTAACGGCTGTGAAAATTGCCAGTTCGTCGTCGTTATTGATTAACTCATCGCCATTTGAATATTCCTGATTGATGGCAAAAAGCAGTTTATTTTCTTTCAGCTTTGGATATTTTTCTAAAATTCGAGTGAACGCTTCACTCGCTCTCGTTGCTTGATTTAACGAAATTTCAAGTTCCCTTTTCCCAACGATTTCAGCCGTCTGCCCAAAAAATAAAATCTTCATAGCTGTTACTTATTGTTGACTTCTTCTCGTAACGCCCGTTTCAAAATTTTACCCGTGCTACCGATTGGCAATTCGTCTCTAAATTCCACGATGCGCGGATATTTATTGGCGGCGATTTGCGTTTTGCACCACGCCACCACCTCAATTTCGGTAACGTGGTCAAAGCCTTGTTTGCGAACAATAATCGCTTTCACTTCTTCGCCCAGACGGTCATCGGGAACGCCAATTACGGCAACCAGCGAAACGGCTTCGTGAGTGATAATCACTTCTTCAAGTTCACGCGGATAGACGTTATATGCCCCGCGCAGAATCATATCTTTAGTGCGGTCAACGATTTGCAGATAGCCTTCTTCGTCCATAATACCGATGTCACCCGAATGAAACCAGCCGTTTTTCATCGCTTCGGCAGTTGCTTCGGGGCGTTTGTAATAACCTTTCATTACATTATGCCCGCGAATGACAACTTCGCCACGCTCGCCACGCGGCACTTCAATATCATTTTCGTCAACACATTTAACATCCACGCCCATCAAAGATTGCCCGACTTTTCCCGCAATCGAAGGCAATTCAACGTGATTAAAAGTCGCTAGCGGTGAAGTTTCGCTCAAACCGTAACCTTCATAAGTCCGCGCTCCAAACACTTTTTCAAAGGCATTCATCACCTCAATCGGCATCGGCGCACCACCGCAAGTGCAAACTTCCAAATGTTCGGAATATGACTTTGCATCTAATCCATTTTCCTCAACGTGCTTGAGCAACGCCCAATACATCGTTGGCACGCCCACCCAGAAATTGATTTTTTCACTTTTGAAAGTGTCGAGCGTAGTTTGCGGATCAAAACGTGGAAGTAAAACCACTCGACTGCCGATATAAAGATTGGTGGACATTTGGCAAGTCTGTCCAGTGGTGTGAAAAAGCGGAAGTGTAATCAGACAAGTTTTTTGCTCGTAAGTTTTTTGCGCGTTAAAGTGCAGGTCGCGCATCGTCACACAATTCAAAAATAAATTTAAGTGCATTAATTCCGCACCTTTTGGCGTTCCGGTAGTGCCGGAAGTGTAAAGAATGGCGGCAGTATCATCGGGTTTGGTTGGATAAGTTTCGTAAGTTTCGGGTTGAACCGAACAAATTTGCATCAAACTTTTATGTTCCGAAAAAGGACTCGGCGCGGTCATATCCGCAGTCATTACAACCAGGTGTTCGCACGTTTCAACTTGGTCAAAACCTTCTTTAACTATTTGTGCCAAAGGCAGTTCGGGCGTTCCTTCAAAAACGAAAATCGCCTTCGCATCGGAATCATTCAAAAAATAAGCGACTTCACGCGGACGAGCTAAAACATTGAGCGGAACAACCACGGCTCCAGCTTTCAAAATCCCGTAATAAACAATCGGAAAATACGGCACATTCAAGCAAGAAAGCGCGACTTTATCGCCGTGACCGATGCCCATTTCATTCAGGGCATTGGCAACCCGATTAGAAAGCGCGTTTAACTGCGAATAAGTGTAGCGTTTATCACCGAAAACAATCGCCTCTCGATGCGGATTGAGCCAAGCGTGTTGTTCAATAAAAGACGATAAATTTAAGATAGTTGCACTGTGTTCCATAGATTTTTTCCAACTGTAAATATTTGATTGATAGAGCTTGCGTTTAGTCTAAATTCAAAAGCCCGTAAATTCAAGAAGTATTTCACTATTGATGCGAGTTTGGATTCTCTGTGGCAAAATATATGAATGACGAAAGCACAAAAAGAACTGGCATTTTTACAAGATTTATACGTTTCGAGCGATTGGACTGAGCGATTCACTAAAATTTTTGACGATAATTTTAAGGTTTCTAAAAAAGACAAGATTTTATATGTCAACGCCGAAACAGGCAATCACGCCCTCAAATTATGCAAAAAATTGAATGACAAAATTAAACTAACTGCGATTTGCGAAAACAAAGAAGCGCAACGCATCGCCCAAGCTAAAGCCGATATAATTAAGGCAAACATTGAATTTATCACCGATTCGCCGACTAAAATTTTCGACACCGTTTTAGCCAATGCAACTTTTGTCCATCCCTCAAATTTGACTGAATTTATCGAAAGGATAAACGAATATTCATCTAAACAAGTTGCGTTTTTTCTCCCAACTGCGGGAAGTTTCGGCGAGATTTTTTCGTTTCTCTGGGAAACATTTTTCAATTTGGATTTAACCAATAAGAGTATAGAGGTTGAACGGCTGATTGCCGAATTGCCAACCACTTTACAGATTGAAGAAATTGCTCAAAGTGTTGGATTAAAAGAAGTTGAATTTGTTACACAAAACGAAATATTTGAATTTGCAAATGGCGCGGAATTTGTAAATTCGCCTTTGATAAATAAGTTTTTGTTACCGAATTGGCTTGCTTTTTTATCAGGAAAAGAGCAAAAGCAAGTGGTAAAAAATCTGGTCAAAGTGATTGACCAAGATGATAAAGACTTAAGTTTTTGCTTTTCGGTCAAGGCAACTTTGGTAAGCGGGACGAAAAAAGAGGCAGAAACACACGCGTGAGCAAGTGTGCTAAACCATTATGTTTATTCAACTTTCACCCCCTTACTGAGGTGCGGGTTTCTGCCTTTAATACTCAACTTTTTCACTTTAATGAGCCTTTTTCTTCATCATCGCCTTACTTTCAGATAAAACTTTGATGATTTCCGAAGGCGCAGCACGTTTTTGATAATTAGGCTCAAGGTAGGCGTAAAGAATTTTTCCTTCAGAACTGACGATATAGGTTGCCGAAAGTGGCAATTCAGGCTTTTCAGTCCCGTTTGCTTTGACCAAATCAATCCCCCAACCGATATATTTTTCGTTGGTTTCCTTTGGAAGTTCATAGACGATTCCGAATTTTCGGGCAACATTCAATTTCGGATCGCTCAAAACCGTAAATTCCAAACTTTGCTTTTTGCTCACCATCATTGAAGTATCAGGATTCTCTACCGAAATTGCCACCAAATTTCCGCCAGCGGCTTTGATATTTGCTAATTCTTTTTGCAAAGTATGTAGATATTTATTGCAAAAAGGACACCACGCGCCTCGATAAAAAACGATGACCAAATTACCTTGTTTGAGTAAATCGCTACTGGAAACCGACTTTCCGTTGGCATCCGACAAAGTAAATTCCGGCATCATTCCGTCAACCTTCAAAGCCGAATTTGCCGCATCTTCGGGCGAAACAATTTTGCCCATCATCATTTTGTCTTTCGCCATATCAGCTTGGGCAAACGCCTGAAATGCCAAAATTATACCTAAAACTAAAACTGTAAAAATCCGTTTCATTAAAAAAATCTCCTTTGGTTCTGAAAAATAATTTCTACTGAGTAAAGTAGATTTTAGGCGAGTTTATTCCTGAAATGAAAAATCCGTCCAGTACTGAGCAACTTTCTTTACAAGTTCACCTTTTTCGGCATCCGAAGAAAGAAAAAGAAATTTATTCTCTACGTTACTCCGATTGCTCAAATCAATATAGGAGTCTAATTTTCCGTCACGGTCTAAGTCTCCTACCCAATAAAGATACCAACAACAACTATCACAATCGTTTTTTAGAGAAGCTAAAATTTGTTCCGTGTTCCCTTTAGAAAGAATAAGTTTCGAGTTGATAGTAAGAAATTTTTGTTGTGTCACTTTATTTTCAACCCTAAGCGTGTATTTTTCGCCATTAAATTCAAAATCTTTGGAAAAACCGTTTTCCATTAAAATTGGGTGTTCATCATAGCGGCGACCAATCAAGGTTTTAATTCTTCCTTCTTTTAATTTTGTTGCATTTTTTAAGAGAAAAATTGGTTCTTTGCCATTGCTTACGCTTACACTCTTTCCGGTTTTTTGTTCCTTCCCTTGGTCAGCAATATAGTCGTAAACTCTTTCGATTTTGATTTTGGCAGACCGTAAAAAATAATTTTTTCCTTCCCTAAAAATTCCCAGCCAAGTTTCGCCTGATTTAGCAGTTACTTCGTGATCGTGAAAAACTTGATCCGTTTCCAGAAGTTCGATTTTGAATTTTCGCTCAATATTTTCTTCCCAAAATATTTCGGCTTCATCATTTTCTTCCACCTTCGGCTTTTCAACGATTGGAATAATCGGCAATTCTTTTTCAACCGAAGTTACAATTTGCGGAGACTCAGCTTTTTTCATCAACTCTGGAACGGCAAAATAACCAATCATTAAGGTTACAAAAAATATGCTCAAAAAAATTACTGCTTTTTTCATCTTGATTTCTCCAATTCAGACTTAAAAAACTCAAAACTCCTCTCAGCCAATTCAGTTTGAACTGTCACACGAAAAGGATGTTTTGCCACAAAGCTCGGAACTTGCACAATTTTCGCGCCCAGTTTTTCTAAACTTTCAGCTATTTTTTCGTCTGTAAATTCCTCTGTGCCAAAGGTTTCGCACGCCCGTTTAAATGCCCCTCGAAGTCTATCCAAAGGCAATTCGCGCTCCGCTAAAACTTTTTTGCGCGACTGAAAATCGCCCAAAGCATACAGGATAACTTTTTCGGTGTTGGTTGAATTTGGTTCAAAAAGTGTCGGTTGATTCATCTTTTTACCCTCAAATCTCAATTTAACTTTAACATAGCATACAATAGTTTTTACTGTGGATTGCCACAATCCGCAAGGTTTTATTTCACAACTTTTACGCTTTAAAAGTAAATGCTAAACTTGCCAATAATGATATGACTGATAAAAAGCAAAAATTTCGAGTTGGATTGGGTGTCAGCGGTGGAATTGCCGCTTATAAAGCAATTGAGGTTTTGCGCGGTTTGCAAAAAGCGGGTTGTGAGGTGCAGGTTTGTCTGACCCGCCACGCGACCGAATTTATCCAGCCATTGACCTTTCGCGCCTTGACCGAAAAATATGTTTTGGTTGACGACTATGAGCCAAATAATCCCGATCCGATTGCCCATATAAACTTCTCGCAAAATATTGATTTGTTTCTAATTGTGCCTGCCACGGCAAACGTCATTGCCAAATTTGCCAACGGTATTGCCGATGATTTTTTGACCTCGACTTATCTCGCTTCGACTGCGCCCGTTTTGATTGCTCCGGCGATGAATACCGAAATGTGGAACAAATCCGCGACGCAACGCAATCTCAAACAATTGAAAAAAGACGGCGTTCATTTTGTCGAACCTGTTTCGGGCAGATTGGCTTGCGAAACAGTTGGAGTTGGAAAATTGGAAGATGTTGAAACAATTGTCGAACAAGCCTTAAAACTTTTAACCGCAGAGACGCAGAGACACAGAGATTTGGAATCTGAAAAAATTCTAATCACAACCGGCGGGACTCGTGAAGCTATTGACCCGGTTCGGTTTATCTCAAATCATTCATCGGGCAAAATGGGTTTTGCGCTTGCCGAAGAAGCCGCCAAACGTGGCGCAGATGTGACGATTGTAGTCGGCGCGGTCAGCGTCAAACCGCCCGAAAATGTCAAAATAATCAACGCCGTTTCTGCCAAATCAATGCACGAAGCAGTGATGAAAAATCTTTCAAATGCCACGATTTACATCGGCGCAGCGGCTGTCGCAGATTATCGCCCGAAAAATGTGGCGGAAAATAAAATTAAGAAAACCAACCAAGATTTGCTAACTTTGGAACTCGAAAAAACGACCGATATTTTGTCAGATGTTTCCGCCAATCGTCACGAAGGGCTTTTGGTAGTTGGATTTGCGGCTGAAACAAATGATGTTATTGAATACGCTCGTGGAAAAATGGAGCGCAAAAATTTAGATCTGATTGTGGCGAATGATGTCACAAAAAAAGGCGCAGGTTTTGGTTCGGACGAAAATCAAGCTACAATTATTACACGCGAAAATGCTATCGAATTGCCATTGATTTCTAAAAATGAACTGGCGGATAAGATTTTAGACGAAATTATTAAATTGAGGAGCGAGGGGCGAAAAGCGAAGGGCGAATGAGCGAAGATTTATCAAATTTAATTTCCGAACTGCGCGAACAAGTTCTGTATTTGCAAGAACTTGGCGTAGAAAATTTAGATTCAGAATTTCAGATTTCAAATTCCAAATTTCAGATTTCAGATTCCAAATTCCAAATTCCAGGATCGAAAATCGAAAGCCCAAGAATTGAGAAATTCGTTCCACTTGAAATCCCAATTACTCAAAAAAACGAAGAATCCGCAATTCGCAATCCAAACTCCGCAATCGGACGGCTGTCGCATTTGCCCTCTTTGTCAAATCGAATTAGTCCGCCAATTCAAGAAAATCAACCAGTCAGAGAAATTATCGAAACTATGCCAAAGAAAGAAGTTACCAACGAAAATGTCGTTGTTTGACATTAAACAAGCCTTGCCTGATGTGAATGAAACGGTTGCCGAAATTCAAGCCGAAATCGGTAACTGTCAACGTTGTGAATTATGTTCAACCCGCACCAATATTGCCCATAGCACCGGAAATTTGCAGGCAGATTTGATGTTTATTGGCGAAGCTCCGGGTGCAGATGAAGATGCCCAAGGCAAACCTTTTGTCGGACGTGCCGGACAGCTTTTGACTAAAATTATCGAAGCTATCGGTATTAAACGCGAAGACGTTTTTATTGGTAATATAAATCGTTGCCGCCCGCCCGGAAATCGTCAGCCAACTCCTGTAGAATCAGCAACTTGCAAACCATATCTATTCCGTGAAATTGCTGCTGTCAAACCAAAAGTGATTGTCGTTTTGGGCAATACGGCGTGTCAAAATCTACTGGAAACAAAGGTTGGAATCACCAAATTACGGGGCGAATTTCACGATTATTTCGGTGTCAAAGTAATGCCGACTTTTCATCCTGCGTATCTTTTGCGCGATCCGAGCAAAAAGCGCGAAACCTGGGATGATATGAAAAAGGTGCGCGATTATTTGAATAGTTAATTGAAGAGTGGGCATAATTCAAACCCAATAAAATCAGGAGTTTTGGCGGGCATTGCTAAATGATTTAACGCACAAAGCCACAAAGGTCAGACAAATTACCGCCATCAAAATCAGCATTGTCGAAGTAAAGGTCAGCGAAAAATCGCTAATTTTCGAGAGAATTCGCCACGCCGGAATCGCAAACCCAATCACTCCAATCAAAACCGCAACGTGCATCAGATGTTTGCGAAGATTCTCTTTGGCGTTGGAAAGATGTCCTAAAATCATCAAAATTAAGCCGAATCCCGCCGGAATTAAAGCAGTCGGGCTGGCGTTTCCCGAATAAAATCCGTAGCCGTAACCGATAATTCCCAATAAAATCAAAAGTCGTCCGAATAAAATAGCTGTTGTTGGCATAAATTTTCCTCTTTGAACCAAATTAACAGATTTTAGCAGAAAGACGAAATGAGGAAAAATAAAAAAGTTGTGCCACGATGGACACAACTTCTAATAATTTTGAAGCGATTATTTCAGCTTGTTTATCCATTCCAGCAATTTGGCGGATAAATCCGCGTTTAATGGCTTTAGTTTGTCGTATTGCTGTTGGGCTAAAGCCTTGTTTTTCAGATTTATATATGTCAAACCAAGTCCGTAATGGGCATCAGCATATTTTTCATCCAATCTGATACAGGTTTCGTAAGAAGCAATGGCGAGTGAATATTGTTTGGTATGAAAATACGCATCAGCCAAATAAAGATTGGCGATGGTTGAATTTGGGATAATCTCTACCGCTTTTTTATAGAAAGGAATTGATTCAGCCCTTTTATTGTCATTGTAGTATGAATTGCCTAGTCCAAAATGGGCATCGGCAATAGCTGGATTGATTTTAATTGCTTCATTAAAAATGGCAATGGCATCAGGAAATTTCTTTAAATCGTTATACACTTTGCCAAGTTCGGTTTTGAAAAATGCGTCAGTTGGTTTTAATTCAATGGCTTTTTTGAAGGCTTTTTCTGCATCAAGATGTTTTTTTTGATTCTGATAAACTAACCCGAGTCGGTAATGGGCATTTGCATTCGTCGGCTCATACTGAATATTTTGTTGATATAAAGCAACTGCTTCATCGTATCGCTTGAGAGTGAGATATGTATTTCCGAGTTGGTAATAAGCTCTTGAATAATCAGGTTTTATCTTGACCGATTGTTGAAAAGCGGGAATCGCTTCAGCGTAGCGTTTCAAAAAGAAATAGCATAAACCCAAATTGAAATGCGCTTGATAAAATTCCGGCGATTGAGCCACTACTTGTTTGAAAGTCTCAACGGCTTGGTCATATTGTTTGGCATCATATTGCTGCAAACCTTTGTTAAAAAGTTCATTTTGGGCTGAAACCGAAAATGCAAAGAAGATTAAAACGAAGATCAATAATAAAGTTAGTTTTTTCATAAATTTTACTCCTCACGAATTATCGCAATAATTTTACTCAAAAAAATCTCAAATTATTTTACAACAAGTTGAGATTTAATAGGCAAATTATTAAAAATAATATGATTTGAGTTTTGCCCAAGTATTTCGTTTTACCCATTTCACAAAATAGTCTAATCTGTTTTTATTGGATTGATAATTTATGATTTTTCGAGAACTTTTAGCCAATCAACTGGACGAAAAAAAGTCTGAATTTACCGAGTTTTCAATTGCTCAACACGATTCGCTCGAAGTCTATCTCTCAAAGATTAAACGACTTGAGCAAACTTCCATCGAAGAAATAAACAAACGATTTGAGCGAACAGAGGAAACGGGCGCGATGCCTTCGGTTGAACTGAATAAATATAGAAAATTTGCTATTCCCTTCCCTCAAATTTGGCAAAATCACGAAGAATCTCGGAAATGGGCGTTTGAAATTTTGCAAAATCGGACGACTTTTGCGGTTGACGGAAGCCAAATTCCTCCGACCAGAGACATTTCGATGACGGTGGCGGCGGTGCAAGTCGGGTGGTTTGAAAATCCGCACAGCGACAAAATTCGCTACGAAAAAAATGCCGAATTTTTTATCCTTTCGCCAAGTGATTTGATGCCGAATCCGGCAGAAACCCGCGTCAGCGAGCGACGGATACAGGAAGAAGTCCGCAAAACTAAAGAATTTTTAGATAAGAAACGAGGTTGGCGAGAAAGTGGCGAACGAATGCCCCTCGCATTTTACGATAACACTTTGCTCGTCCCATTTCCGCTCTCAACCGACAGCAAAACTAAATATATCAACGAAATGCAGGATTTGATTTTGCTTTCCGCGCAAACTCAAGTTCCGCTGGTTGGCTATGTCGCCCGAAGTTTTGCCAAAGATTTACTGACTTTTTTAGACGAATTTGATGATGAAAAAGCCAACGCCGATTTGCTTTATGATGCCGATATTTTGTTTCCGCGAGTTTTACAATTTTGGGGCGACCGAACTTGTTTTTGCTATGCAAGGCGCAAAGGTTTAATCGAATTTTTTGGCGACACCATCGGTTTTGTTTATCTGCAAACTACGAGTAATTCGACACCTGCGCGACTCGATATTCCGAGTTGGATTTACGAAAAAGGACTGCTCAACGAAGTTTTGGACGTGATTCGGGCGGAGTGCATTATCGGTTTGGGCTACCCTTACGCGCTCGAAACGGCGGATCAAACGGCGGTTATCACCATTCAAGACCGCGAAAATTTTTACAGGGCTTTACAAGACTTTGCAAAAGAGCATAATCTAAATTTTACAGTCTCGCGGAAGGCGGCGAGTAAAGGACGAAGACGATGACAAGACACGGAGATACGGAAACACGGAAACAGGGAGAAGACATTAACCTCCCCGCGTCTCCGCGTCCCCCCATCTCCCCATCTCTCAATTGCGCTGCTTGTGGAGCAGAAATCGGACGCGAATTTGCCAAATTCTGTCGGGTTTGCGGAAAATTTTTGCCGGAAGATTATCAACCTTTAGACACTTTGCGGTCATCCAATCGAATGCAGGGAAAAGCCATCGTGTTTGAGAAAAAAGTTGAGGAAGAGGAAATTGTGGATATTTTTGCCATAAATAAAAACGCCAGATCACAATCGGCTTGGGCGAGTTTAGTTTATTCGCTGGTTCCTTATCTCGGTATTATTTTTATCCCAATGACTTTTTTCCTTGGAATCAGTGCTTTAATTGCTTCATCCAGATTCGGCGGTAAAAAGTTAGCTTTGGTCAGTATGGCTTTAAGTCTGGTGGTGTTGGCAATTCAGATTTTGTTGTGGTGGCTACTCTACATTATTCCCACGCTCGGAAGATAATTTTAATTTATGTTGATTGCCAAAATAGTTAAATCAAATTCTCATCTTGATTACGTTGGGCGGGTGATTGACGTTTTAGACGTTGCCGCACCGCCGAAAACTGATGACTACGGTTTTGCTCAATTTGTGAGTTTGCCGATTGATGAAACTCAAGAAACCGTCGGCGTGATTTACAATTCAATTCTCGTCAATCCCGAATATTCAAATTTTGGACCTCGTTTATCGCCGAAGCCCGAACTGCGCGGATTTAGTCCAGATTATTTGAATGAACAAGGTGTTTTGGTCGGCATTCTATTACTCGGTTCGCGTGAAAATGGTAAAACTTTGCAAGGCGTTCCGCGTCGAATCGTGCCAGCCGGACAAGATGTGTTGAAAATGGAGCGCGAAGAAGTTATCAAATTTCACACGGATAAAGCGGACAATTTGCAGATTCACTATTATTCGCAAATCGTTGCCCACGCAGGACTTTTTGCCGTTTCATTGATTGAAGCAATTGTCGAACAACTTTCCGAAAATGCTTCGGATGAGGACAAAAATCGTCTGAATGTGCTGAAACACGCTTTGGCTTGGCAACGAACTGTCGGCGGAATGCGTCTATGAATTAAAGATTTTAGATTTGCAATGTTTGATTTTTTTGAAAAAAGTCGGTCTAAAATTCATCACCAAACGTCTAAAATTTAGGAGAAAATCTTATGAAAAAAGTAATTTTGCTGATTAGCGCAATTTTATCTTTCGCGGCTTTTGCTTCGGCGCAACCGCGAATTGTAGAAAAAAAGATTGAAAAACCGCAACCGGCGGCGATTGCACCCGTTTCATTTAAAGCGAAATACGAAGGCGGGATGTTTGGCTTTAGCAAAAAAGAAGAAGGGACGTTAAAATTTGATGATGCTAATTTTCGACTCGTTTTCTTTGACAAAGATAACAAAGAGCGTTTTGGAATACCCTACAAAGCCTTGATTGTTATTTATCCAAATACCCAATCCGTTCAATCAGGGACCGGCAAAGTTGTGCAGGCAGTGCCACTGATGGGCGCGGGAATCGCAGGAATGCTTATGAAAAAGAACATTCGTTATTTGGTCATCAATTTTGACGATCCCGATATGAATGCTAAGGGGACGACCAGTTTTAGACTCGATACCAGCGAATTGCTAGTGTCCGTAGTGCAAACTCTCGGCAATAAGGCGGAAATGCAACCGCGTGGCGATGCTTATTTTCGTCCTAAAAAAGCAGTAGTCGAAGAAAAAGAAAAATAATCAACGCAAATCTCCGAAATGATTTTGTAAAAGGGCGGAAAAGGCTATCACGGCAGTTTCCGCCCTTAAAATTCTTCCACCGAGCGTAATAATTTGAACACCGTTTGCTCGCCCAAATTCAATTTCCGAATCTTCCCAACCGCCTTCTGAGCCGATCAACGCAGTTAGTTTTTTGCCGGATTTTATATTGGGAAAACTCTCGCCGCCACGTTCGGAAAATAAAACAAGATTTTCATCGTGGAGACGCAAAGACGCGGAGTTTTTTATAAAATTTGCAAACTCAATTGGTGTTTCGATTTCCATCAACTTTGCACGTCCACATTGTTTGCTTGATTCCAAGATAATTTTTCGCCACCGCTCAAGTTTTCTATCGGCATCTTTTAGTTTGATATCACAGCGTTTGGTGATGAGCGGAACAAATTTTGTCACGCCTAATTCAACGGCTTTTTGAATGACTAAATCAAACTTTTCACCTTTCAAAAGTGCGACTGCAAGAGTTAAATCAAGGTTTGATTCGGGTGCAGACGGTGGAATTTCTTTGATGATTTTCAGAACCGTCTCTTTTTTTCCAATTGTTTCAATCTCGCATAAAAATTCTTTTCCTGCGCCGTCAAAAATCTGCACATTTTCACCTACACGAAGTCGCAAAACATCGCGCAAATGTCTTGTTTCTTCAAGACTTAGGGTGATTTGTTGCTGATTAACATTTTCAGGTGGAGCAAAAAACCGTCTGGTCATAGATGAATAATTGTAGCAAAAACTATTGACTAGCGTAATTTTATTGGAAATTCATTTGTTTGATAAGCTCGGCGAAACGCGGTTCGTGGCGGAGATTGTCCCATTTCGGCTCTACTTTCAGAAAAATCATTCTTACGTCGCGTTGCTCAAATCCTTTTTCCAAAAAGGCGATTGCTTGTTTGGAATCACCGAGCGCGTTATACGACAAAGCGAGGCAATACGGCGGAACATAATGGGTGTTGGCGCGGTTTTTTAATTAGTCGAGGGCGGCTTGTGCCTCTTCCCGTTTGCCAAATTTGGCTAGGGCGTAAATTTTTAGTGCCACGGCTTCGGAGTTGCCGACTGAAAGTTGTTCGGCTTTAATGGCTTCGGTGACAGCTTCCTGATACATTTTTTTCTCAATATAAACTCTGGCAACAAACAAATGCGCGAGCCAGAATTTCGGCTCTAAATCAATTGTTCTTTGCAGTTGGATAAGCGAATCATCATAATCCCCAACATAAAATAAAGCCTGTCCTGCGAGCGCGTTGATTCTCAAATTAAGCGGGTCGAGTTCACGGGCGCGTTGCGCCATTGCCAAAGATTCTTCGTATCGTCCGAGAAATAAGAGCATATGGGAGTAACCAATCAAGGCTTCGGGTAAATTCGGATTTAGTTCAGAAGCACGTTGAAATTCCTTCTCCGCGCCTTTCCAATCCCAATCAAACCAAAAGGTAATCCAGCCAAGTATTGCGTGGGCTTCGGCGAGCGTGTCGTCTATTTTCAACGCCGCCACTGTCGCTGCCCGCGATTTGGGAAAAACCTCCTGCGATGGCGCATCGCCAGTTAGCGAAAGCGAGAAAAAAGCGCGTCCCAAGAGAGCGTTGGCAGTAGCGAAATTCGGATCAATGGCAACCGCTTTCTGAAAATATTCAATACTGCTGCTAATTTCCGATGGCGTAAGTTTGTTCCAATGGTAAAGACCTTGCAAATACATCTGATATGCTTCGGTGTTTTCGGTCAGACGCTTTTCAATCTTTTGTTGTTCGGTTTCACTTAATTTTACCCGCAGATTTTGGGCAATGGCTTGGGCGATTTCGTTTTGAGTGGCAATCACGTCTGAAGACGTTTTGACATATTGATTGCCCCAAATTTGTGTATCGTCGTTGGCATCAATCAAACGGACATTGATGACGAGTTTATCCCCGACTTGTTTGATGTCACCTGTCACTAAAGTTGCTACGCCGAGCTGCGAAGCAATTTTTTTGGTATCGGTTTGACTATCTTTGAAGCGAAATGCGGAATTTCTTGACATCACCCTCAAACTCGAAATTTGTGAAAGATGGTTAATGACGCTTTCGGTAATTCCGTCCGACAGATATTCGGCATTCACATCTTGGCTGGCATTGACGAAAGGCAAAATAGCGACGGATTTTTTACCCTCTGCGTTTAGCGGCGGCTTTTTAGCTGACCCAAAATAGTAGGTCAAGCCAATTGTTCCGATAAGCAAGATGGCTAACCCAAAGGCAACAAATGATTTATGATGTCTGATTTGCTCAACAAAATTATAGACTTTCTCATTTGGCTTGAGATTTATATCACCTGTCGTTCTTTCCAAAACTGCGGTAGCATTTTCATCATTTAAGGTATATGATTTCTCAAATTTTTTATCAAACGCCGGAGATTCTCGTAAATCTTTTAAATCCGTCAGCAAATCTTTCATCGTTTGATACCGCGCGTCTTTGTTTTTGCAAAGCATTTTTGGAACAGTTCGCTGTAATTCGGCGGGAACATTGGCGGTGTAGTGTGAAAGAGGAAGCGGTTCGGCATTTATCAAATTAGCGAAAGTTTCCGACATCGAATCGCCTGCAAACGGCGTTTTGCCCGTAATCATTTCATACATACAAATGCCTAAACTAAAAATATCGGTGCGTCCGTCAACCTTTTCGCCTTTTGCCTGTTCGGGCGACATATACGAAACCGTTCCCATTATGATGCCTTTTGCTGTTTCATTCTGCTTGGGAGTTGAGGCTTCAAAGCCGATGGCTTTCTGCTTAACGAGTTTTGCCAAACCAAAATCAAGAATCTTTACATAGCCGTCGGGTCGGACGATGATATTTTCGGGCTTGATGTCACGATGCACGATATGTGCTGAATGTGCGGCAACCAGAGCGTTGGCAATCTGAATGGCGATGTCCAATATCTCCGATAATTTCATCGGTAACTTTTTAATAATCTCGCGTAAGGTTTTGCCTTCAATGTATTCGCTGACGATATAATTGGCTTCTTCCGTCTCGCCGATTTCGTGAATCACCAAAATATTCGGATGATTGAGTGATGAGGCGGCTTTGGCTTCTTTAACAAAACGCCCAATGTTTGATTTGTGACGGCTGAATTTTTGATTGAGAATCTTAATGGCAACCTGTCGGTCAAGTTTTTGGTCTTGGGCAAGATACACTTCTCCCATTCCGCCCGTGCCAAGCCGCGAAACAATTTCGTAATGATTGAGATTTTTCCCAATCAGCGAAGCCGATTCGTCTTGTTCGGATAAAAGTTCGATGGCTTCGGGGAAAACAGGTTGTTGGATAAAACTGTCGGCTTGTTCGTGAGCATTGATGAGTTTTTCAACTTCTGTGAGTAGTTTTTTATCGCCCTTGCAGGCTTTTTGCAAAAATGAACTTCGTTCACTCGCTTCAAGTTCAAGTGCAGCGTGAAATAATTCATTCACCTTTTGCCATTGTTCAGGATTCATATTCAATTTAGGGCTGGCAGATTGTTGTTTCTTTGTTAATTGTTACGTTTCAAGACGGTTTTTATAATAACTCCCTCAATTCTATTCAAGCGTTTTATTGAGAGATCTTATCCGAATCTGTTATCAAAACCAAATCGTTTTTTACAAGGCTGCGCCCGATAAATAATTTCTTGCCGTCACGAGACCAAGTAAAGTAGTCAATTCTTCCTGAATCAAAATTGGTCAGAGCTTTTTCCTTTTGGTCATCAATAGAATAGCACCAGAGATTATCAATTTCCTCACTTCCGATAAAACATAAAGATTTACTGTCAGGCGACCATTGCATGGTTGAAGCAGAATCAAATTCTTCTTCCACAATTGGCTCGCCGATTTCTCCTTTGTTAAACTCAACCACAGATACTAATTCTTTAAATTTTGCAGTCGCTTTATCATAATAATTTGAAAGATAAGCCAGATATTTTCCATCACGGGAAATTCGGGGAATTGAATCTGAAGTTTGACTATCGGGAATGAGGGCGGTTGCCTTGCCGCCGTCAATCGAAGTTTTCATCAACCTCATTTTGTCTCCCGATTGTGTATAAATAACGGTTTTGCTATCTGGAGTAATTTGAATACCACTTTCTTTATCAATCATTTCAGCCAATTGAATCGAATTACTTCCGTCAGTATTTATTCGCCAAATTTTAAAAGAGCCATTTCGATTTGAAATAAAAAGAATGTATTTTCCGTCGGGCGTAGTAGTTGGATGAAGATTGGTTTCGCCTACCGAAGTCAGTTGCTTTTCATTGTTTCCATTCTCATCCGCGATAAATACTTGAATTTCATTACCATTCGGGATTTTTTCTACTCTTCCATCTTCATAATTCATAGTTGAATAGACCACTTTGTCAGTTTTCTTGGAATAAAGAATCCGACCGTCAGACATTTGTGACATGCCATCTTTTACCCAAAGCATTTTGCTTTCTGGGGTCATCTGTTTTGATTCTTTGGTTTGAGGAATGAATGACCAGATGTTTGAGATTTTGTCACTTTTGGTGGCAACAACTTTGTTTCCATCGGCTGTTACATCAAACGAAGAGTAATCGTTTAAATCATTGGCAATATTTTTTCCTCCTTGGTAGGGCGAAGGAGCTACATAATTAATTTGACTTGCGCTATTAATTTGTGGTCTTTCTAAATAAAAGTGAGTTCCATCCTTTAACCAGATATAATTTTCCAATTCGTAAAACCCAAAATTATAAATGTAAGAACCTAATTCTAACCGCGAGGATTCACCAAAAGTTTTGGCAGCTACTCTAGGTTGTCCAATATCCTTGTTTTTTAAGATTCCAACAACTGTGAACTGGTCATTCGCCGATTGCCAGGATACTTCGGTGAACTTTGAAAAGTCAGTTTCAGTAGTGGTCAACCTTTTGGTTAGCGATTGGTTCAAAGAAAAATTTGGATTTGTATCTGCGATCAAAATACTGTCAGCATCTTCACTTTCGTTGTGTCGAATAAAAGCGAAACTGTATCCATTTGGCAGAAAAGTAATTCTTGAATCCACGTCAATAAGTAGTTTTTGATTCCGAAATTCTTTTCCAAATTCCAATTTTTCAGCAGGATTTTGTTCAATAGAATACAAAGTTCCAACCTTATTTTCTTTTGTGACGTAAAAAATTCTCTTGCTGTCAGGTGAAAATGTCGGTTGAAGAAATTCGACCTTTGCCGGAGGAACAACTTCTTTTTCGTTTCCCGTGGCAATTTCTTTGAGAATCAGACTTTGATTTCCTTTATCATCCTTGACAAAAGCAACTAATTTACCGTCCGGCGAAATTGCCGCCGAATGCGATTTTCCGTCAGTAGTTAATTGAGTAACCTGAATATTCGTAAATCGGCTGTAATAATTCGGAAATAAATTTGGATGAAAATAGTTATAGCCGACAAAGAGGATTAGACCGAGAAGACCAATAAGCGGAATGAGAAACCATTTCCTTCTTTTCTTTTGGGCTTGATTTATTGATTCGCCTTCTTTGGTCGTCCTGAGTTTTTGAGTTAAAGTTTCTTCAAGTAAAGTTGGATTTTCATTTGTTTTTTGCTTATCAAATTCAACTGTTTTTTCCTGTAAATTAAATTGTTCGATTTTGGCATTTGAAACGTCAACTTTGAGAATTTCACGCAAAGTTTTCAAGTCTTTGGCAAATTCTTTAATGCTTTGATAGCGTTCAAATAAATCTTTTTTTAGGGATTTTTCGATAATTTTTTGAAGTTGTTCGGGAATGCGCTTGAGATTTTTGATAATTGGTTCAGGTTCGAGGTGAAGGATTGCGGCGATTGAATCGCTGATTGTTTCACCGGCAAACGGATTTTTTCCAGTCAGCATTTCATACAAAACAACTCCTAAACTCCAAATGTCAGTTCTTTCATCAGTTTCCTGACCGCGAGTCTGTTCGGGCGACATATATTGGATGCTGCCCAAGATAAATCCTTTTTGCGTTTTGATTTGCTCTAAGGTTTTCGCTTCATTTTCGGTCTTAAAAATTCTTTGTTTCGCTAGCCCAAAATCAAGAATCTTCACATAACCATCGCGCCGAATCATGATGTTTTCCGGCTTGATGTCGCGGTGAATGATTCCGGCTTCATGAGCTATTGTTAAAGCATCAGCAACTTGTTCGGCGGTTTTGATGGCATCAAGAACAGTCAATTGATTTCGAGCAATTTTTTCGCGCAAGGTTTTCCCATCAATGTATTCATAAACGGTAAATAGTTGGTCTTCAACTTCGCCAATTTCAAAAATCGTAATAATGCTTGGATGATTGAGAGCTGAAGCGGCACGAGCTTCGAGTTTGAAACGGCGCACTCGGTCTTCATCTTTGGCAATCTCAGGCAAAAGAACTTTTAAGGCAACATTTCGCTCAAGTTTCGTGTCACGGGCGAGATAAACTTCGCCCATTCCGCCCACACCAATCCGCGAGATGATTTCATAATGGCTGAAACTTTTTCCGACAAGTGAGGGAGTCTTGTCCGGACTTGATAAAAGTTGAATCGCTTCGGAGAAAACGGGTTTTTGGATAAAATCATCTGCCTCGTCGTGGGCGGAAAGGAATTTTTCAACTTCTTTGAGGATATTTTCATCGCCTTCACACGCAACTTTGAGAAACGCGCTCCTTTTTGACGGCTCAATTTCCAGTGTGGCGTGAAAAACTTTCTCTAGCTTTTGCCATTGTTCAGGATTCATAATTTTGACTGCAAACTGTCTTATTCATCCCTTATCCCTCATCCTTCATCCTTGAATAGAGCCACGCCCGTGCAAAACTCCATTCACGTTCAACCGTAGCATCCGAAATCTGCAAAACCTCCGCAATTTCTTTAGTGGTTAAACCACCGAAGAATTTGAGTTCGACCACGCGAGCCTTTCGCGCATCAATTTTGGCAAGTTCTTCTAATGCTTCATTAAGCGCGAGAATATCAAGATCCGGCTTTTCAAAAGATTCAACCGCCACGCTTAAGGAAACTTGTTGAACATCACCGCCTCGTTTTTCAGCCTTTTTATCGCGGGCGTGATTAACTAAAATCCGCCGCATTATTTCCGCTGCCAAACCAAAAAAATGGGCGCGGTTTTTCCAATCAACCTGACGTTGATCAATCAATTTCAGATAAGTTTCGTGAACAAGTGCTGTCGGTTGCAGAGTATGAGAAACACGTTCACGGCTCATATAATATTTAGCAATTCGGCGCAATTCGTCATAAACCGCAGGCAGAAGTTCATCTACGGCTCGCTCATCGCCCTTGCTCAAATCAATCAGAAACTGTGTTACGCCTTTTGATTGTGCCGTTTCCATAGCTTTCAAAAAAAATTAAAGGTATGAGGGATTTTAACTCCAAACCGTGCGTTATTCAATAGACGGGCAAAAAAGCCTGCGGCAAAAAAGCTTCCCGCCACTGCAATTTTGTCCCGTCGAAATAAATTTTGGAGGAAATAGCCAATGTCAAGAGTTACAAATTTAACGGGCGGAGCAGTGACCGTTTGTGTAGCTGCCACCAGAAAAGGCGGCGGTTGGGAGCATTTTTATCTCGGTAACAGCGCGGATACCGTTTACAAAACGGATGACCCGGACGGTTTTATTTGCTTCAACAATTCAACAGGGAAATTAGTTCCCATTATTTACGACGGCATACAAAGATACGTCTGGCGTTTACACGATTTTACTACCGTTGAGGTCAAGGATATTAACGGCAGAATCGAAGCCTTTACTTCTTTTGGAAGTTTTAAGTTATGCGGATATTACGGCGGATTTCCAAAATGTCACTTACTTCAAGCAGTTGATTTAGAGCCTTTCCATTATAACTTTCCGTTTAGGTCTTGAGGTTGTGAACTGAAATTAAAACTTGTGTAAAAGAGTGGAAACAAACAGCAAAAAATGTCAATAGGAGAAAAGAAAATGGCATTCATCGAACCAATAAAAGGAGAAAGTCGAAATTTTAGTTTGGATAATGGCGTTTTTAATATTAGTAACGCTGTTGGAGCAAATGCAGCTAATTATTGGTCTGACATTCAGCTTATTCAATATTTAATCCACATAATTTATGACTTTAATAAGAAAACAGGTGTTGAAAACTGGGATATGTGGAATTGGAAAATCACCGAAGAGACAAGAAAAGATTTAGCTGATTTACCGGATCCGAACAAAGACTTCAAAGCCTTAACAAAAACAGCAAAATGGATTCGCCATTTTCAAGAAGATGGAAAATTGAATGGGCTTTCGATTTCTGTAACCAGTCGCGTTGAGCGTGGTCGTTACAGAAAAGAAGCTGAGTTTTATGAAACAATCTATGCTCTCAATTATATGTTTAAGACTTCGCTGATGCGTGTCGGTGTTAATGACTGGACAGGTTATCTTTTTACCGACTCTTTTGCGCCGAGCCTAATGAAGGAGCAACTGCGCTGGAATCTCGAAGGAATAAAGTAATAGGTGAACTTAGTTTCAAAAATTAAAAACGAAAGGAGAAATAGAAAATGGCAATTATTGAAAAATTACAATTTGACAACGGAAGTAAGAAAATTTTTAACATCGGACATCCTGTTGGGGCAGGTTCAGCGAATTGGTGGACGGATATTCAACTTGTTCAATATTTTATCTTTTACATCTACAGCCTAAACAACAATGGCAGCAGCACCAATTGGAAAGCCACTCCATTAACGGCTCAAGAATGGCAGGATTTGCCAAATCCAAATGTAGATTTTAAGGCTTTAGCGAAAACCCAGAGATGGATACGGCGTTTTCAAAGTGATGGTGTTAAGAAAGGAACTCCAATAAAAATTGACGGAAGAGTTGACCTTATTAGAGGAGTTCATCCGACCCGATCTATGAAAAATTATACGATTCACGTTCTTAATTGGACATTTGAAACGGCATTAAAACAATGGCAAGGGATTAACAATTATGTGGAATGGGCGTTGAATGATACAAATATGCCGCAGATGCTTAAAAGTCAACTACGCTCTGGTAAAAATAATTAGAAATTAGCAGATTTTTAGAGGAGGAAAAATAAAATGAAACGAGTAAATCTTTTAATTAGTTGGGTTTTGGCGATATTGGTCGTTGCCGTTGGGGCAATGGCTCAAACGCCAAACAAGGTTTCGGCAGGCAATATCAAACAACTTGTCAAAGATGTCCATAATGCTGAATTTACAAGAAACATTGAGAAATTGGCAAATTTATTGACTGACAATTTTAAGGAAACAAATATTGACGGTAGGGGAGCGAGAACTACTCTCCTCAAAGAAACATTTTTGGATGTGCTTAGTGAAAAGGATGCTCCCGAAGCGGTTAAAAAAGTCTTCTCAAGGATCGTCTTTGCCAATAAAATTAACAATTTTTCAGTTCGGCAATCAGGGGCAAAAGCAAATTTCAAATACAAATTAACAGTGAGGAAATCGCTAAAAACAGTTTCTGAAAATCCGCCCGTCGAGTTTAAAGAAATCTACCGTCTCAAAATTGTTGGCACAGCCGTCCGCCGCAATGGAAAATGGCTTTTAGATTTCCGGCAATTGACATTTATCCGTCCCCAAAATATTGAGCAAGCAAAAAAAGAAATAACAGACGGCATTAATTTTAATATGGCATTAGTCAGACTCGTAGTTGAAGCGAAAAAATCAGAGCAAAAGCCAAATTAACAAAAATAAAAAGGAGAGGTAAAAACAATGACAAATTTATACGAAGTTACAAGTTGGAAAAGGTTGATTTTAGCCTTTTTAATCGCGCCGTGGATGACACCTTTGGTGCTTTTTATGATTGAATCAATCGGCGGCAGAGTGATCTTACAATTAGATCTTCTCGCGTTTTTTCTTTATGTCGGATTGATTGCCAATGTAGTGACGGCAATCTTCGGAATACCGGCGTATTTACTTTATCGCAAATTGAAATGGTCAAATATTCTGCTGTTTATTTTAGGCGGCGGCATTATCGGCTACATAGTTTCATTCTTGGTCAGTCCTAACGGTGTCCGGGATTTATTAGATTTAGGACGGATATTATATGGTTCAATGGGGGCTTTATCCGCCTTGGTTTTTCGACTGATTTTAGGTTTGAAACAAAATTCTCCGAGTCGTTTCATTGTTGTAATCAGTCTTTATCTACTAATACTCGGTAATTTAACTGTTCAGGCTCAAACGCTAGATAAACTAAAAACAGCAACTCAGCCTAAAAAAATACAAGGCTGGGCGGTGAAAGTAGTTGGGTTTGAAGGTGTGCGATTTGAATATGTCACTTTCAATTCGGCAGGTGTCGGCGGCTATTACCGCACACATTGGATGGGAGTCACAGGTTATCGGCGACCTTCAGCTATCGGCAACATTTTGTCATCTACTGTAATCTGCACATTTAATTTATCTGAAAAACTGGCGAATGAAACTAAAAGCGTAATGGCAAATCTCCATCCACAAAATTGGAAAGAGGTCTATGGCAGCAACGTCAGGTTTTTGCGCCCAATAGTGACGATTTTTTATACGGACGGAACTTCGGTAGTCTATCAAACGACTTGGAAGGTCAGCAAGGATATTCCAAATGATTTGAGCCAAATGCTTGATTTGAGGGATAAGGTTTTCGACCAGCGAACTTGTAGGTGAGGGGGAAAATAGTAGCGGATTTTGACCAATAAAAATGACATGAAATTCTTGGTTGAACGAAAAAAGCCGTAAATCAACTGACATTTGAAAATTTGACTTGAAAATCTTTTGAATTTTTTCTCAACTCAATCCAATTTTCAAAGATTTCGGGCGATTGCAGCCAAAGCGTGAACCATTCGGCAATCTCAGCTTTTTTGGCACGTTTCTTTTCTTCAACTTTTTCGGTTCTTTGAAATCATCGAAGCTCGGTTTTTGCCTTTAATCGCAGTTTCGCGGACTAATCGCAAACCTTCTTTGTCATTGTCAGATAAGAATTTTCGACGTAGATTTTCGAGTTGGCGAATCGAAATCAGCGTTTCTTTGAAATCACCAAACTTCAAAATATTGCGAAACATCGCATCGTAAGGTGATTCAAGCAGACGCTCGACCGCCAGTTCCATCAATTCGGAATGACGAAGCTCTGCGCCTTCATCTGCCAGCAGACGCGCAATCTGCATTGGCGAATCAACCGCACTCTTGCCAAACTTTTCCCGCAACGCATTTTCAATCGCAATAATCTCTTTCGCGCCCACAGATTCGCAGTCCAGAGCCTCCCAGACTTCAATCATCAGGTCGTTTTTGCGTTCACGAAGAGAAATGAACATTGAATCATTTTCTCATTGAATCATTCGAATCATTAAAAAATGAACTAATGAACCAATAAGTCAATCGAACTCAATTTTTCAATCAACTCCGTTGACGAATGGTCTTTCGGGTCGCCAACGATTGCCACTTGTCCGCCGTATTCTTTGACAATTTCGCGTTCGGGGACGGTTTCGGTCGTATAATCCGTGCCTTTGGCGTGAAAATCGGGACGAATCGCGCGAATCAATTCTGTAACTGTAGCTTCGGGAAAAATCGTCACGAAATCAACAAATTTCAATGCCGAAACGATTTCAGCCCGTTCATTTTCGGGCATAAATGGACGGTTTTCACCCTTTAATTTTCTGACTTGCTCATCCGAATTTATCCCGACAATCAAAATATCGCCCAAAGCCTTTGCACCCGCCAAATATCGAATATGTCCAACGTGAAAAAGGTCAAAACAGCCATTCGCAAGCACGACTTTTGCTCCGTCTCGGCGTTCAATCGCCACTCTTGCAATTAGCTGTTGACGTTCTAAAACTGGAGCATTCATAAAGTTTGCGCTTTCTCGCTGTTCTCCAAATTTGTTGAGCGATTCGAGTAATTCTTTGGGTATGACCGAAGCCGTCCCTTTTTTCATCACCACTATTCCGCCAGCGTGATTGGCAATGTTTGCACTTTCACCGAAACTCAAATTTGAAGCCAAACTCAAAGCGTAAGTGGCGATGACCGTATCGCCCGCGCCGGTTACGTCAACCGGTTCTTTTGAGCCTATAGCTTCCAGACGCAAAAGCGTTTTGTCCTTCTCAATCAATAACATCCCTTTGTTTCCGCGAGTGATGAGCAAGGAGTCAAAGTCGAGTTTTTCTAACAGTCCAATGCAATCTTGTTCGCTAAAATCTTTGCCCAAAATTTGTTCGACCTCTTCCTGATTTGGCGTAGCCGAAGTGGCGAAAGGAAAATTTGGCAGACGAAAACGCGAATCTACCAGCAGAGGAATTTTCTTTTCGCCGGCAAATTCTGACACAAGTTGAATAATTTCAACATTTGCCACGCCGTAATTGTAATCTGAAATAACGATAGCGTCCGCCCCGTTCATTGCTGAAATAACATTTTGTTTCAGTTTTTCCAAAGTCTCTGGGTCAAGCGATTCTTTGTTTTCGTAATCAATCCGAATCATTTGCTGGCGCGGAGAAAATTCGTGTCCGGCTAAAACCCGAATTTTAGTGGTGGTCTGAAAACTTGCGGAAGTTACTAAAAAATCACAATTAACCTTTGATTCATTTAGACTTGCTTGCAACGTTTTGCCGTTTGAGTCATCTCCAATGACCCCAACCACGACCGATTTTCCACCCAAACTTGCGACATTGACCGCCGCATTTGCCGCGCCACCTGCCAAAGTTTCGGTTTCATCATGATGCAAAATAAATACGGGAGCTTCACGCGAAACCCGTGCAATCGTGCCTCGCAAAAATTGATCGGCAACCAAATCGCCGATGATGACAACTTTTCGTTTCGGGAATTCGTTGAGAATTGTTTCAGCAAAATTTTTCATCGGGTAAAACAATAAATTACTACAAAGACGTGAGATAAACAAAAAAGCCTGAAATCTTTAAACTTGTCGGCTTTCCGATAAAAATCAGGTTGTTTGACAATTCATAAAACGCTACGAAAAGATTTGCGGTGAATCTCGCACGCGCCGTGTCTGCGTAAGGCTGCAAAATGCGCTTTTGTCCCGTAGCCAACGTGTCGTGCAAAACCGTATTCGGGATAGATTTCGTCCATCTCTCGCATTAAATTGTCACGATAATTTTTGGCAATGATGGAAGCGGCGGCGATTGAGGCGGAAATCGCGTCACCATGAATAATGGCTTTTTGCGGAAGGAAAACTGTTTTGAGTTGGACGGCATCAATCAACAGAAAATCAGCGTTTGGAGATAATTTTTCAATTGCCAGGCGCATTGCTTTTTTGGTTGCTTCGAGGATGTTTATTTTATCAATCTCGTCTGCTTCAACTTGTGCAATGGCATAACTTAACGCATTTTCTTTGATTTGTGAATCAAGACTTTCGCGCTTTTTTGCCGAGAGTTTTTTGGAATCATTCAAGCTGAGCGGGATTGGCTTTGACAAATCCAAAATGACTGCCGCCGCTACGACACAACCTGCTAGACAACCGCGCCCAACTTCATCCACTCCGGCGATAAACTTATAGCCCTCAGAGATTGCTTGCTGTTCAAAATTCAGACTAATAGAGGAATTTTCAAACACAGAAACGCGGGGAGATGATTCTTCAAATTGAAATAATAATCTCTCCGCGTCTCCCACTCTCCGTGTCTCCCAAATCGCCTATTTTTTGCCTGCTTTCGCAGCATCTTTATTACGGGTATCAAGCTCTTTAATACGAGCTGCTTTTCCGCGTAAAGCACGCAAATAATACAGTTTAGCGCGACGCACGCGACCACGCCGAACTAAATCAATATGGTCAATAATGGTGGCGTGAAGTGGGAAAATTCTTTCTACGCCAACGCCAAAACTGATTTTACGAACGGTTACGGTTTCGCGTGCGCCGCCGTGTTTGCGAGCGATGCAAAGTCCTTCAAAGATTTGCAGACGTTCTTTGTTTCCTTCTTGAATACGGACGTGAACTCGAACCGTATCTCCGGCTTTAAAGTCCGGCAAATTTTCTTTCAATTGTGTTTTTTCAATACTATCTAATGTATTCATTTTTCTAAAAGTGAGAGGTGACTGCGGGAAAGGAAAAAGTAAAAAGGTAAAAGGCAAAATTTGCCCTGTTATCCTAAATATTTTTTCAATTTGCGCTTGTTCAAAGTGTTTTTAATTTAGCTTTTTGATAAAAGTTTCAGCTCTCATTTTGCCTTTAATTCACCTTGAACTCTTCACTTCAACCATTCTCCTTAATTTAATAAATCCGGTCTAAATTTTTTAGTTTTTTCCAACGCTTTTTCTTTACGCCATTTTTCAATTTCGGCGTGATTACCGCCCAATAAAACTTCGGGAACTTGCATTCCGCGAAAATCTCTCGGTTGCGTATAATGCGGAAAATCAAGTAATCCATCGGAAAAAGAATCATTTTCGGCGGATGTTTCACTCCCTAAAGCGTTCGGCAAAAGTCTAACGATTGCATCAGTAACAACGATTGCCGCCGATTCTCCACCCGATAAAACATAATCGCCGATTGAAATTTCGTCTGTCACTAAGGCTTCATTGACTCTTTCGTCAATTCCCTCGTAACGTCCGCAAATCATTACGAAATGTTTGGCTTCATCAGCAAATTCTTTGGCTACAGACTGTTTGAAAACGCGACCTTGCGGGGTTAAAAGCACGACTCGCGTTCCGCTTGGATATTTTTCACGTTCGCAAGTGCCGATGATTTGCTCAATTGCCCGAAAAATCGGTTCGGCTTTCATCACCATTCCGTCACCACCACCAAACGGGCGATCATCCGTCATTTGACGTTTGCCGATTGTAAAAGAACGAATATCGTAAATATTTATCTCAACAATTCCTGCTTGTCTGGCACGGCGAATAATTCCGAAGTCGAAAACTTCCGTAAAAAATTCGGGAAAAATTGTTAAAATATCAATTCTCATTTGCTAGGAACGCCAGCATCTTGCTGGCAAACGTCGCGTCAGCGGCGTAGCTGTGTTTTAGCAAAGTTCATCTTCGATTAAACTCGAAAGTTTTCGCGCTTTGCGCTCAATGCCGTCAAGATGACGGCGTTCCCTAAAAATCCAAAAGTCCTTCCGGCACATCTACACGAATCAATTTATTTTCAATATCAACTGTTATGCAAATCGTTTCAGCAAAAGGGATTAGATAATCTTTTTCCGCGCCTTGCACGATCAAAACTTCAGTTCCGCCGGTTCGTAATAATTCTTTGACTCGTCCAAGTTTCTCGCCTTCAATCGTTTCAACTTCGCAATTTTCAAGTTGCCAATCGTAGAATTCGTCTGATTCGAGTTTGACGGCTTCATCTTCGGAAACGCAAACTTCGCAGTTTCGCAAGGCTTCGGCTGATTCGATTTTGTCAAAACCGGCAAACCTTAAAATCACCCGATCTTTTTGAAACCAAGCCCTTTCCAGTTTTGCTTCCGAAGTCTCGCCGTTTGGTTTGACGATAAAAACCTTTTCAAGTTGGTCAAAGCGTTCTGGAAAATCGGTCAAAATATCAGCGACCACCTCGCCACGTAATCCGCGGGTTTTAGTGATTTTGGCAATGGTAACGAGTTCTTGACTCACTCCACAATGTCTAATACAAACCGCTTGCCGTGTTTTTGGCTCGCCGCATAAAGAAGCGAACGAATTGCCTTGACAGTCCGACCTTCGCGCCCGATGAGTTTGCCCATATCGCTTTCAGCGACTTGAACAGTAATCACCACGCTTCGATCAGACGGCTTTTCGCTGACAACCACTTCATCGGGTTTGTCGGCTAAAGCCTTGACGATTTTTTCGACTGCCTCTTTCATCATTTTGAAAAGCTAAACTAGGCTTCTTTC
This sequence comes from Pyrinomonadaceae bacterium, assembly GCA_963779235.1. Lineage (GTDB taxonomy): Bacteria > Acidobacteriota > Blastocatellia > Pyrinomonadales > Pyrinomonadaceae > JAIBCC01. The sequence continues at coordinate 131,988 of CAVZXI010000014.1, read as the reverse complement.
GCTTCTTCGGCAACTTCCGCAACCGTTTCAACAACTTCGCTGGCTACTTCTTCTGTAGCCTCAGTTGCGCTGGCTTCAACAGTTTCAGTTGCTTTAGTTTCGGTAGTTTCTGCCGCTTCAGCAACAGTTTCGGCTTCGACAGCTTCAACGGCTTCAGCAGCTTTAGTTTCGGCTTCCAATCTTTCAGCCTCAGCTTTTTCTGCGGCTAATTTCTCGGCTTCAAGTTTTTCAGCCGCCGCTTTTTCTTCTTCGGCTTTGCGTTTAGCTTCTGCCAGAGCTTTCTTGGCTTCGGCTTGCGCCAACTTTTCAGCTTCTACTTTTGCCTTTTTCGCTTCGAGTGCGACAGCTTTTTCCTCTTCGGTTTGAATAGGATTGTGCTTAATCAAACTCGCTACGGTTTCAGTCGGTTGTGCGCCAACGCTAATCCAATAGTTTATCCGCTCGTGCTTCAAATTAACCTCTGCCGGATTGATCATCGGATTATACGTTCCAACGTTTTCGAGATATTTCCCGTCACGTTTTGAACGCTTTTCCTTTACTACTACGCGGTAAAAAGGTTTTCCCTTCGTACCCATTCTCATTAAACTAATTGCTAACATATTTTTTAGTCGTGAGTCGTGAGTCGTGAGTCGTGAGTCGGAAAAACTATTTCTCTTGACTCTTGACTCTTGACTCTTAACTCTATCTCCGTTTTTTGTGTCTCTTCTTCTTTTTCAGTCTCTTGCCTAACGAATCCTTAGTTTCGTCATAACTATTATCAAAATCGTTCTCGTTGCCACCGCCAAACATTCCGCCGCCGAGCATATTCCCCAAACCGCCGCCGAGTCCGCCCATTGCTTTCCCTGCGAGTTTGCGAAAGAGTCCGCCGCGATTCATCTGTTGCATCATTTTCTTCATTTGCTCGTATTGGCGAATGAGTCCATTGACTTCGGAAATGGTGGAGCCTGAACCTTTGGCAATTCGAGTTTTACGGCTCGCATCAATTACTTTGTGATTCTGACGCTCTTGGCGGGTCATCGAGTCAATGATGGCTTCGGTGCGCTTCATTTGCCCTTCAACCTGTTCGGATTGTTCATCGGTTAGCGACAAACCACCTGTCATTTGTTCGGGCAACATCTTCATCAATTTGGACATTGAGCCGAGTTTTTTGAATTGTCCGAGTTGGGCGCGAAAATCTTCCAGCGTAAACTGGTTGCTCTGCATTTTCTGCAGTTGTTTCTGCGCTTCTTCTTCGTCAATTTTGCCTTGAACTTCTTCGATGAGCGTTAAAACATCGCCCATCCCCAAAATTCTTTGCGCGATTCGGTCGGGATAAAAAGGCTCAATCGCATCGTATTTTTCACCGACTCCGACAAATTTTACCGGCTGACCAATCACTTGTTTGATGGAAAGTGCCGCCCCACCGCGAGCATCGCCGTCCATTTTGGTCAAAATAACGCCCGTAATTCCGACTCGTTTGTGAAACTCTTCGGCAGAGCGGACAGCATCTTGCCCCGTCATCGCATCCGCCACAAACAAAACTTCGACAGGTTTGGTTTCCGCTTTGATTTGTTCGAGTTCGACCATCAAATCATCGTCAATATGCAGACGACCGGCGGTGTCAATCATCAAAGTATCAAAGCCCGTTTCCTGCGCGTAAGTGTAGGCGTTGCGGACGATGGTCAAAGGATCATTCGATTCTTTGCCTTCAAAAATATTTACGCCAACGGCATTGGCAACCACTTTCAACTGCTCACGAGCGGCGGGGCGATAAACGTCCACCGACACTAAAAGCGGTTTGCGTTCCTGATTATCTTTGAGCCAGCGCGAGATTTTACCCGTTGAAGTGGTTTTACCCGAACCTTGCAAACCAACGATCATCACCACGTTTGGAGTTTTTTGCGTAAAAACCAAGCGCGATGAAGTTCCACCCATCAATTCGACCAATTCGTCATAAACAATCTTGACGACCTGTTCGTGCGGCTTCAAATCTTGCCAAACGGCTTGCCCTTCTGCTTTAACCCGAATCGTATCAACAAATTCTTTGGCAACTTTGTAGTTGACATCCGCTTCCAGCAAGGCTTTGCGAATTTCACGCAAGGCAATATCCACGTGGTCGGCAGACAATTTGCTTTCACCACGCAGAGTTTTGAGTGTTTGCTTTAACTTATCGGACAGCGATTCAAACATATAGATACACTTCAGGCATTAGAGCCGAAACTATAAATACTAATTGCTGAAAGGGTAAGTGTCAAGAAACGAGCGTTTCAAATACGGCTTTGCCGCAGTTCTTGCAAAGTTGTGTGTGAGGCGAATAACGAACAAAGATGCCTTTTCTACGGCGAAAACTTTATCTGTCCAAAAAATATTTTCCAAACCTTATCGGCAATTGATGTAAATTATAATCAGACATATACTTTAACGGACAGAGAGTCTTTCCCAAAAAATCTCAAATATGTTTTCAGCGACAAACTTGGAAAAATCAGATGCTCAACTTTTAATTGCCTGTCGTCAAGGCGATGAAACTGCTTGGAATGAATTAGTTGGACGTTTTCAACGTTTGATTATAACGATTCCGCGTCGGGCGGGGCTAACAGAAGAGCAATCAGCCGATGTTTTTCAAGAGGTTTTTCTGACGCTTTTTGAAAAACTTGACGAAATTGAGCAACCCGAAAAGATTCGCTCTTGGCTGGTGACTACCGCCAAATTCAAGACTTGGGGCGTGGTGCGGGAAAAGAAGCCCAGCTATTCAATTGATGACGGCGAGAACGAAACAGCGTATTCTTTGCCGGATAAAAACCCTTTGACCGATGAAATTCTGATTGAAATTGAAGAACAGCATCGAATTCGGAACGCTGTCAAAAATTTAGAGGAACGCTGTCAAAAGATTTTGACCATGCTTTATTTGACTGAACCGGTTGCTTCCTACGCCCAAGTTGCACTTGCCATCGAGGTTGGCGAAACCAGTATAAGTCCTTTGCGGGCAAGATGTTTAAAGAAATTGGCAAAGTTTTTAGTGAAATAACTCGGATGAAATCAAAATAATGTGTCTTTTTGGAAAAAAGATGAACACTGTAGAAATTAGGAAATAGTAAAAAGATGAAACTATTTAACCAACATTTAGCTACCGAAACGCTCATCAATTGGGCGGACGGAAAACTGTCGAAGGATGATTCGGAATTTGCCAAAATTCATCTCAAGGTGTGTTCAAAATGTCAAAGCGAAGCAAGTAAGTTTGTGCAAATCGTCAGTTTGTTACAAAAAGACGATTCAAAAGATGCGCCGCCCGATTTAATTGTTTGGGCAAAAAATCTTTTCCGCACTCATATTGCCGAGCCGAAAAAATCATTCTTGCAAAAAATGGTGGCGATCTTGGAAATGGATTTGCCAAAAAATCAACCAGCTTTTGGCGAACGCTCATCTATTTCTCCGATTCGGCAAATGCTTTTTCGCGCCGATGAAATTGGGATAACTCTCAGAATTTCCAATGACGAAGGCAAAATTTCGGTGATGGGACAAGTTTTAGGAGAAAAATTCGGCGGATGCAAAGTTGTTTTGAAGGATAATAGAAAGTCTTTTTTGGCAGATGCCAATGAACTCAGCGAATTCAAAATTCAAGACGTTCCCGATGGAATTTACAATTTGACCATTTCAAATGATGAAAAAGAAATTTTGGTTGAAAATGTAGAATTGAATTAAGCACAACTCTTTTCAAGGGGGAAAGAGGTGAAAATGTCGTAAGGCTTTTCGCCTCTTTTTTTTTACTGCTAGAATTGATTTGCAATGCAAGTTGATAAACTAGCCGAAAAATTGGTTGCCTCCAAAAATAAATCAGAAATTGAATCTTTATTGAAAGAATTCAAGGGGTTTGCCGATGTCAAACTTGCTTTTGCCCTCAAAGAAATTTGCTACAGTGCTTGGACAAAAGAGCCGACCAAAGCTCAAAAAGCCGCCCTTGTTTTAGAAAATCTGGCAAGGATAAATCCAAACGAAAAAATTCAAGCCCTTTCAGCGTGGATTTCAGGCATTGCCCGCCTGACCGAAGGGAAAATTGAATCTGCGGTTGAAAAACTGGAAGCGGCAAACAAAATTTTTCTGCAAGTTAAAGAAGAACATCTGGCAGCGCAAACTCAAGTCAGCAAACTTTATGCGCTTGCCTTGCTCGGACGCTATGACGAGGCTGTGACGTGCGGCAATAACGCCCTCAAAATCTTTCTAAAATATGGCGATGAACTGGCGGCGGGAAAAATAGAAAATAATATCGGCAATATTTTTTGGCGGCGCGAACTGCATCAAAAAGCCGAGAAAAATTTTCTCTCCGCCCGAAAACGGTTTATTAAAGTCAATGATTTAGGTCAATTGACGATGATTGAACATTGTCTCGCCACCTCCTACACTTATCAAAATAATTTTCGGGAAGCAGAAAAATTCTACTTGAAGGCTTTGCAAAGTGCGAAAAAAGCCGAGATGCTCGTCACCGAAGCCGAGATTGAGGCGAGCATCGGGAATTTATCGCTTTTTCGCGGCAAATTTGACCAAGCCTTGAAGTTTTTAGAACTTTCGCGGCAGAAATATGAAAAATTGAAAATGCCTCATCAGATGGCAGTTGCCGAACTCGAAATCGCGGATGCCTACCTCGAACTAAATTTAGTCAGCGAAGCGTTTGAATCCTACGAGAAAATTGTTAAAACTCTGTCTCATCTGAAAATGCAAGGCGAAGAAGCCAGAGCCAGAGTTAATTGGGCGCGTGCCGCAATCGCGCTCGGTAAAAAGGAATTGGCGAAAAAAGAATTGGAAAAGTCTGAAAAACTTTATCAGGCTGAGAAAAACCTTGCCGGAGAGTCTTTTGTAAAGTTGAACGAAATCCAACTCGCGCTTCTCACGCTTGATTATCCGAAGGCTTTTGTTTTAGCGCAGAAAGCCGATAAAATGTTGATTAAAAACGGACATTTAAGATATGCGCTGTTAGCCAAATGGATACAAGGCGAAATCTTGTTTCATCTGGCAAAATATCAAGCGGCTGAAACTATTCTCTCGGAAGCCTTTGATGAAGCCTTGAAACAAGAAAATCCGTCCTTGGCGCAAACTGCTCAAACCTCTTTAGGGCGACTGGCTCTCCATCAGGATAAAATCAGCGAAGCTGAAAAACATTTCAAAAAAGCCATAAAATTGATTGAAACTTTGCGTGAGCCGCTTCCGGCGGAAGATTTTCGGATTGCATTTTTGGGCGATAAACTTTTACCGTATCAAGAGTTAGCTAAAATTTATCTCGTTCAAGGGAAAATTAAAGAGGCGTTTTTGCTGGTCGAACAATCCCGCTCGCGTGCTTTGACAGAAAATCTTGGTCATCATCAAACTGCTGATAAAATTGACGAAACAACCAAAATTATTTATCAGCAGTTAGCAGATTTACGCGAAGAATTAAATTGGTATTACAGCCGTCTCAATCGAGTTTCGCTCGAAGAAAGCAAAGTTATATTTTCCGAAGCCAAACTCCGCGAAAAGAAAATCAATGAATTGATGCGCCAAATCAAAAACATCAAAGGCGCGGCGCAAACCGGCGGAAAAGTATTAAAGTTTAACGAATTGCAGAATTCTCTGGGTAAAGAAAGGGCGTTGATTGAATATGTCGGGTTTGACGGACGGATTTCTGCCTTTGTGATGACTGAAAGCAAACTTGATTTCATCGAAAATATAGCCAATGAAACTGAAATTATTGAATTACTGGAAGGGTTGCATTTTCAGTTTGAGACGATGCGTTATGGAGGCGCAAACTTAGGGAATTTTGTTAATGAACTGAAAAAACGAACCGACAGTTATTTGCAAAAACTTTACAATAAACTCTTGCGTCCGCTTGAAAGTTTAGTCAAAGGTCGCAATGTCGTCTTTGTGCCTTTTGGAAAACTTCACTATTTGCCGTTTCACGCCCTTCATAATGGTTCAAAATATATGATTGAAGAACGGGAAATTTCATTTTCACCGAGCGCGACTGTTTTACAATATTGTTTGGAAAAAGATTCGCATCCGCCCAAAAACGCATTTTTAGTGGGCTTTGCCGATGAAAAAATTCCGTTTGCGCTCGAAGAAATTGAGAGTTTGAAAAAAATCTTTCCAGATAGTCTCAGTTTAAAGGGGGAAAAGGCAAATTTCAGCAATTTCAAAAATAAGGTGGCAGATTTTGATATTGTTCATTTAGCCTGTCACGGGCAATTTCGTGGCGATAATCCGATGTTTTCTTCGCTTCGTCTGGCAGACGGTTTGCTGACGGCGAGAGATATTTCCGAACTTAGTCTGAAGGCTCAATTGGTCGTTCTAAGTGCCTGTGAAACGGGCGTAAATAAGATTTTGGCGGGCGAAGAATTACTCGGATTGGCTCGCGGATTTCTCTCGGCAGGAGTTTCATCCCTGATTTTAACTTTATGGACGGTGGACGATAAAACTGCGCGAAATCTGATGACTGATTTTTATCGGCAACTTAAATCGGGAAATAGTCCGTCTGCTTCTCTCAAAATTGCACAAAGCAACCTTATCAAACAAAACTCGCATCCATATTTTTGGTCGCCCTTTTTTTTAGTTGGAAAATAGTAGTTTTTTTTGTAAAGTGTCTTTATCAGGCATAAATTTACACTGTCGGAAAAGAGGTCTTTATGGATAACAAAATCGGGAATGTTTTTTGCAATTGGTTGATAGCTTTATTGCTCTCAGTGACACTTTTTTCGTTTGGGCAGGAGGTATTGGCGCAAGACACAATTCTTCCAAATGAAGTTTTGATAAAACTGAACTCAGCTTCGGATTTACCGGCTATCAGTTTGCAATACGGCATCACCGCGATAGACCAATTTGGTTCTCGTCCGATTTATCGAACTCGAATTGTCAATGGAAGTTCGGTTGGAGACACCATCAAAAGACTGCAAAAGGACGTGCGGGTTGTTTATGCTGAAGCCAATAGCGTGGTGGCATCGCCCGAAGCGAGCGGCGTTTCATGGAGCATCGGCGTTTCGTGGAGTATCGGCGGAACTGTGGCGGGATACAATAATCAATGGTTTCCAAATATGATTCGACTCCCACAAGCCAACCAAATTTCACGCGGAGCAGGAGTCAAAATTGCGGTTTTAGATACCGGAATTAGGCTCAATCATCCTGCTTTTGCCGGAAAACTCTTGCCCGGCTGGGATTTTGTGGATAATGATTCCGATCCGAGCGAAGTTCCCGTCAATGGGTTTAGCCCCTATGGACACGGGACTCACGTTGCCGGAATCATTGCGCGAGTTGCCCCCGATGCCAAAATAATTCCGGTTCGCGTTTTGGACTCGATGGGCAGAACCAACGCTTGGGTTTTAGCCGAAGCACTCGCTTTTGTTGCTAGTCCCGATGGAAACGGCGCAACCCGTGACGGGGTGGATATTGTCAATTTGAGTATTGGTAGTCCGCAACAAACCAGACTTTTAAGAGATTTATTCAGAACCGCTTGCAGTCATCTTCCGTTAGATTCCGATGCTGATTTTCCTCAAGTCGGCAAGCCGAATCTGATAGCAGTTGCGGCGGCAGGAAATAATGGCGGAGAATTAAAAATTTATCCGGGGGCAGAAACTTCGGTTGACGGATTGCTAACTGTCGCCTCATCAAATATCAATGATAGACTAGCTCCATATTCCAATTTTGGCTCTTGGATAAAGGTTGCCGCACCGGGAGATGGAATTATCAGTTCTACGCCGGATGGAAGATATGGAACTTGGAGCGGAACTTCAATGTCTGCGCCGGTTGTTTCGGGCATCGTCGCGTTGGTCAAACAAAGATTTCCGGGTATGACTCCTGCTTTGACCAAAGACCATATCAGTTGCACTGCGGTCAGAATCAATGCCAGAAAGAGTGATGACAGAGTTGATGCGCTCAACGCGGTGATGGTCGTTCCCAATACCGGAATGTGCGCGAATTAGATAAACCAAATATCTGCAAATAAATAAGGCGACTGATTATCAAAAGTAATCAGTTGTCTTTTTTTATGTTTTAAAAATAATTTTGTGGCTATCTGTCTTTTTTAACTTCCTTTTAACACTGTAGTAACAAAAGTTAAGACTCAATACGAAAAAGAAGTTTTACTTGAATACTAAATTTAGTTTTGAAGTTGAAAAAGGTGGGGAAAATCCAATGGAATTAGCAATAAAATTTGATACGGGGAATCTTCGATTACCAAATAATGAGGTTGATGCTTTTCTACACTCAGGTAATTTTTTAAAGCAAAAAGTTTATAAACCGATTAATTATATTCCAAAAGTTTCGCAAATATCGGTAAATCTACAACCTAAAATTCTGCTTTATTCGCACGATACATTCGGGTTGGGCAATATCCGCCGGACTCTTCTCTTGGCAGAAAACTTAATCAAAGAATACCCGCGGGCTTCGATTTTGATTGTGACAGGCTCGCCCGTCATCCACGCTTTCCGCCTTCCGCAAGGCATTGATTATATAAAACTTCCGTCGCTGGACAGACCAAACGCCGAACAATACGAGCCGCAATTTTTAGCGGGCTGTTCGGAAGAAATTAAGCAAACCCGCATCGCAATTTTAGAAAAAACCATTATCGGTTTTGCCCCGGATTTGCTTTTGGTAGATAAACGCGCCGCCGGAATTGACGGCGAGTTACTTGGAGCGTTGAAAATGCTCAAATCCCGTAATCTGCCGACTAAAATAGTTCTTGGAATCCGCGATATTTTGGACGCTCCCGAACGCACGAGCAAAGTTTTGCGGGAAAACGGCAGCTTTGAAACGATTGAAAAATATTATGATGAAGTTTGGATTTACGGTGTTCAGGAAGTTTTTGATGCGGTCAAGGAATATCAATTTCCAAACTCAGTTGCCAAAAAAACCCGTTATTGCGGTTATTTGAAAAGAAAGATTGAAAACCGAATCGGTGGCAATGGCAAACTACGTCTTTTAGCCACGACGGGCGGCGGCGGTGACGGTTCGGAATTAGTTGAAAGTTTTTTGGAAAGCCTTTCGATTTTGAGAAAGCAAACTCTTGTCGAATCAACCGTAATTTTCGGTCCGCAAATGCCTGCCACGAGTCGGGATTATTTTCTCAGACGATACGGAAATGTTGCAAATACAGAGTTTTTGGATTTTCAGGCAGATTTAACTCCGCATTATGCACGCGCCGATGTGGTCGTTTCGATGGCTGGCTACAACACGGTTTGTGAACTTCTTTCGCTCAACAAAAAAGCGGTTTTAGTTCCGCGAGCCGAGCCTGTCCGTGAGCAACTAATTCGTTCACGTCTGCTTGCCGAGCGCGGTTTTTTTGAATACATCGAGCCAAGCGAACTTTCCGCCGAAACGATGTCCACCAAAATAATCAAAGCAATGATGGCAAATAATTACGCCGATAAACAAATTGATTTGAACGGCTTGCCGCGAATCAACAGTCGGGTGAGTGAACTCTTAACATGGGAGGTCTCATAATGAACGGACAAATCGCCTACATTTTGAAGAATTTCCCGAAACTTTCGGAAACATTTATCGCCAGCGAAATCTATCGTTTGGAAAATTTGGGCGTGGATTTGAAACTCTTCGTCCTCAAAACGCCCGGTGAAAATCTGAAACACAAAATGATTGAGAAAATCAACGCGAAACCGTTTTATCTTCCTGAAACGACTTCGTTGACGGATTCGACTTTGCGCGGCTGGTTAAAACTGCATTTCAAAGATTTTTCCGAATCGTTTTTCTCGGTGGCAAAAAAACGTCCAATTGGTTTTCTGAAAGCATTTTACCAAGCCGCGAGACAGTCAATTCGGGCAAGAAGTTCGTTTTTCAGTCTTAAAAAAACCTACCTCAAAGAATTTCTGCAAGCGACGACGATTGCCGATCAAATCTTGCAAACCCCTGAAATCAAACATCTTCACGCACATTTCGCGCACGGAGCAACTACGGTTGCGTGGTTTGTTTCGCTGATGACCGGACGCAAATTTTCGTTCACCGGACACGCCAAAGACATTTATCTTGATTCGCTCAATCCGGCGGGTTGGCTCAAGCGAAAAATGGACGCGGCGGAGTTTGTCGTCACCTGCACGAAGGCTAATCAGAAACATCTTGAAGCCATCAGCAAGACAAAAGTTCATTGCCTTTATCACGGATTAAGCACCGATTTTACCGATTTGCTGACAGAAGAAAACGAGATTTCTGCACTCAGAAACGGGCATTTGCGGGCGTTGGCTGTCGGGCGTTTGGTTGAGAAAAAAGGTTTCGATGTTTTTGTCGAAGCGTGTTCCATTTTGAAACAACGCGGAGTTGATTTTGAGGCAATCATCGTCGGCGAAAAGGGCGAACATTCACAAATAGTCAATCAAAAAATTGCTGAGAACAATTTAGGCGAAAGCATTAAACTGACCGGTGGAATGTCGCAAACCAAATTGTTTCAACAGTTTCGCCAAGCCACGATGTTTTGTTTGCCGTGTAGAATCCTCGAAAACGGAGATCGTGACGGCATTCCCAACGTGATGATGGAAGCGATGTCGTGCGAACTGCCCGTCGTCACGACCAACATTTCCGGCATCCCCGAAATCATCAGAAACGGCGAAAACGGCATTATGGTTAACCCCGAAGACGCACACGCCTTTGCCGATGCCATGCAGAAAATTCACGAAGATAAATTATTTGCCAAACGGCTTTCGGCAGCCGCGAAAGAGACTGTTAAAGCAAAATTTGATGGCGACGTGACGGCAAATTATTTGGCAAATCTTTTTGCAGAAGTGATTTACACTGAGCAAGGGGAAGAAAAATTGCCCGCTAAAAATGCGAAATTACGCGAAATCAAGCAAAGTCAGTAGCGTGGGCGTGAGCCGATGCGTAATGCAAAACGCAAACGAAATTGGAGTAGTAAACGGTGATAGGATTAGTTTTACAAGCAGAAAAAGCAAAAACAAACATCTCCCCGCGAGAGATTTTTTGCGTCATCGAAAAGTCTTATCAAAACCTTGCCATTGCTGAGGATGCTTGCGCCGGAATTTTTACCAATGCCGGATTGAGACTCGAATTAGGAAACAAAATTGATTGGACAAAAAATCCTCTGCCAACCGATGAAGAATGGCATATCGAGTGGTCAAAATTCTATTTCGGGCTTGATTTAGCTTTTGCTTTTTCGCAAACGAAAGACGAAAAATATCTGAAAACTTGGCAAAGATTGGTGAGTTTGTGGATTGAACAAGTTTCAATCGGTTTGGATTCGAGCGATGTTTCCGCCCGCCGGATTCAAAATTGGATTTATGCTTGGATGATTTTCGCCCGCAATAATCCGCGTTTTTCTGGTGAATTTATCAATCAAATCTGCGAGAGTTTAATCAATCAAATCAATTATTTACGAGCAAATTTAACTCCTAAGCGCAATCATCGGACGCTCGAACTTTACTCGCTTTTTGTTGCTTCGTTGACTTTGCCGAACCTTGATAAAAACGGCGATTTGCTGAAATTTTCAATTGAAAAATTATACGAAAATCTTGTTTCTGATATTCAAGCCGACGGCGTTCATTGTGAGCAGTCAACACATTATCATTTGATTGTTTTGCGCTCGTTTTTGGGCGTGATGGAAAATGCGCGAAAGTTCGATTTACAACTGCCAAACGATTTTACCGAACGAGTTGAAAAGGCTTGTGAATTTGCGATGCACATCCATCGTCCTGACGGCGAAATTCCAGCTCTATCTGATAGTGATACGGGCAGTTATCTCGATTTGATTGAGTTGGCTGGTGAGATTTTTAACCGTCAAGATTTTCTTTTTATCGGCACGAAAGGCGAAAAAGGAACACCGCCAAACGAGAAAAATATCGGTTTTGAAACAGGCGGTTATTACATCCAGCGAAGCGATTGGACGACTGAGGCGAAGTTTTTGGTTTTTGATTGCGGACGGCTCGGCGATGGCGGACACGGGCATTACGACTTGCTCAATGTCGAAATTTCCACCAACGGAAAGCCGCTAATTGTTGACACCGGACGCTTTACCTATTCCGAAGAAGGCACGCGAAACTGGCGGCATTTTTTCAAAGGAACGGCAGCGCACAACACAATTTGCGTTGACGAAAAAGACCAAATCACTTATCGGCGTGGCAAACCAAAAGGCGAAATTTCGCGTGGAAGGTTGATTGAAAGATTGAATTTTGAAAACCTCGATATTCTTTGCGGAGAAGTAATTAGTCCAAATTATGACACGATTCATACACGGCGTATTTTCTTTATTCACAACGATTACTGGTTGATTTGGGACAATTTGCGAGGCGAAACTGCGCGTAAATTTGATTTGCGTTTTCATCTGACACCCGAAGCGTGGAACCATATTTTAGTTGAACAGAATCAAGATAATTCTATCGTTTCAACTCAAGATTTATCGCTCGTTTTCCCAAAAGGCGAAAATATCAATATCGAACCGAGTTGGTATGCGCCCGAATACGGCATCAAGCATCGGATTCCGTGCGTCAGCGTAGTTTCGGAAGGCGTTGCAAATAAGGATTTTTTCACGCTCGTCAAACCTCTGCAGAACCATGAAAAGCCGCCGATTTTACAAATTCTGGACAATAAAATTGAAGTTGTTGGTGAGACTTTCAGAGACATTTTAAGTTACGAATTAGTCGGTGAAAATCTACAAATTCAAGAGTTTCAACGTGCGGAGGTGACAAAATGATGTGTGTCGCTCCACAAACCAATTTGCTTGCGCTCGATGAAGAATTGCCGAATCGTGACGAATTGCTAGATGCCGAATTGATGAAAGGACGGATTGGCGAAATTCTCAATTTGAAGGTTGAAAATTGCGAAATATTGCGGGCAAAATATCAGATAAATTCAAGTCTGCGTGTGCTTTATAAAATCGCGGCAGACGAAAATGAGTTCCTCGTTTCGTCAAGAACTTATGCGGAAAGTCGTGCGAGAACGGATTTTTACATTTTCCCAAATGACCGAAAAATTCAGAATTTAGGCATTGTAAATTCTCCGCCAAAATCGTTTCCAAGTTATTGGGCTGAAAGTCGCGTCGTCGCCTACGCACCGGAAAAATGTGTGACGGTTGAGTGTTTGGATTACAAGGGCGATGTTTTTGGATACGCGAAAATTTATGCGGAAAAAGAATTCAAAACAGGTGAAAAAGTATTTCAGTTTTTAACCGAACAATCTGCCAAATCTACCAAAAATCTCTTTCCAAAAGTATTGGGTTTTGACGAAACGAGCAAAATTTTGATGCTCAAAAATATTAGTGGAAACAGGTTGGCAAATCTGGATAAACCACGGAGTAGCAAGGGGTTTCAGTTACTCGGCAAAGCCATCGGTGAACTCCACGAGGTTTCAACTTCGGTTAAACTTCCCGAATTTTCTCGCCTTGCGCCCGATAGAATTGAAGTTGCATCGAAAACAATTTCACTAGCTCGCCCCGATTGCAAAAATCAAGCAGAAAATTTGGCTAAAAACCTGCTCAAAACTTGCAATTTCGGCGATGAAGAGAAAGTAGTTTTGCACGGCGATGTCCATCCCAAAAACGGAATGTTGCAGGATGACGAAACTGTGGCATTGATTGATTTTGACCAGCTTTCAACCGGAAATCCAGCCGCCGAAATCGGTAGTTTTTTAGCCGGATTGCATTATAAAAAAATCATCGGGTTGGATTCAAAAAAGGAACGCCGCGAATTTTCCGAAGCGTTTTTGCAAGGCTATGCGGAAATTCGCCAATTGCCGAGCCAAGAATCATTAAATTGGCACACCGCAACAGCACTTTTGACCGAGCGAGCCTTGCGTTCGATTTTGAGAATCCGCGTTGAAGGCTTGCAGAATTTTTCGCAGATTTTGAAAGTTGCCGAACAAGTTTTAGCGGGAGGCGAAAAATGACACAAACCGCCCAGCTTCAGCTAATTAGAGACAGCGAACTCGACACTCTTTCCGCGATTTTTCGGGAAAATCCAAATGCCAAAATCGTTAAATATTCACCGCACAAACGCTGTCTTTTGGAGATTGAAAAAGCGGGAAAAGAATACTTCGTCAAGGTCTATCCGAAGAAATTTTTGAAGCGTGAACGGGGCGAAAAAATTCACGCAATCGGCGAAAAACTTTGGCAATTTGCCGAAGAAAAAAGGATAAATTTTTCAGTTCCGAAATCAATCGGCTGGTGCAGTCGGACGCGGGCGATTTGGCAGGAAAAATTTGATGGCGAAAATGTTTCGGCGACTCGCGGCGGGGCGAAAATCGCGTTTGAAATCGGCAAGGGGGTAGCCGATATTTCCAAACTTGAAATCACTCCGCCGCGTTTTTTTGACCGCCAAGAACAGTTGAAAGATTCACGCGAATTTGCCGAAAAAACCGAACGGATTGCACCACATTTGAAGACGAAAATTGAGCGATTTTTTTATCTTGTGGAAAACGCCGAATTGCCAGCCGAAAAACTTGTTCCGATTCACAGCGATATGCACCTTGACCAATGGCTTTTTGACGGGAAACGACTCGCTTTATTGGATTTTGAAGATTTTTCACTTGGCGAAGTGGAACGTGATTTGGCTTCGTTTATCGTTCAGCTTGAAGTCGAATATCCGCACTTTGGCGAAAGTTTTACTGATTCGTTTCTTGCGGGTTTTCATTCAAACGGAATGATTAAAGATGAAAGATTGATGAAGTTTTACATGGCTCATAAATGGTTAGCGAAAGCGGCAAAAGACCAAAAAGAGGCAGAAAGTCGATTGGATAAAGCATTGCAGTATTTGGAGTTGTTGGGATGAAAGCAAATTATCAGGCAAAATTTAGAAACATAGTCGCCAATCATCTTTGGGCGGAAAAATGGAGATTTGTCTTTGCACTTTTCAGCACTTTGATTCTCGCTGTTTCCGATTTGCTTCGCCCATGGACGCTGAAAATTATCATTGACAATATTTTGCTGGCGAAACCTTTGCCTGATTTTTTTTCGACAGTGAATAATTTCTTTACCGAAAACAAAATTACTTCAATTATTCTGGTCGCTTCGAGCGTAATTTTGATTTCGCTCGTCAAAGGAATTTTTACTTATACCCAAGTTTTTATCTCTTCAAAAATCGGTTTTAGTCTCGCGCATAAACTTCGTGCCGAACTTTTTTCGCATCTCCAACGCCTTTCGCTTTCGTTTCATAAAAGCGCAGAAACAGGCGATTTATTGACCAAAGTAACGGCTGATACCAACAATTTGCGCGACACTTTTTCCGAATTTGCGCTGACATTTGTGACCGAAATCGTCACGCTGGTCGGAATGGTCGTGATTATGTTTTTGGTCAATTGGAAACTTGGTTTGATTGTTTTGGCAACTTTCCCAATCTTGGCGACAATCTCGATTTACCGTTTTCACGCGATACGCGAATCTGCCCGCAAGCAGCGCAAAGCCGAAGGGAAAATTGCCTCAAAACTGCACGAAGTTTTGAATTCGATTTTGATTGTGCAGGCTTTCGGGCGCGAAAGTTACGAAGAAAAACGCTTTGAAAATCAGAGCGAAAAGACCTTGGGAGAGAGTTTAAAAACCGCCCGACTCGAAGCAGTTTCGTCTCGCTCGGTTGATTTAACTACTGCGATTGGAACATTTGCAGTTTTGGTTTTGGGAGCGTGGCAAGCCTTGACGGGAGAAATCACACCCGGCGGACTAATCGTTTTTGTTTCGTATATGAACAGCATCAACAATCCGATTCGCACCCTTGCGAAACTCTCCGCCAAGATTTCGCGGGCGATGGTTAGTGCCGGAAGAATCCGGGAAAATTTTGCGATTCAGCCCGAAATTGAGGATGTGCCAAATGCGATTGCCGCACAGAATTTACAGGGAGAAATCACTTTTTACAACGTCTCATTCAATTATGGAAACGGCAAAAATATTCTCAATGATGTCACTTTTCACATTCCCGTCGGTAAAAAAGTTGCTCTTTTGGGAGCGTCGGGAGCAGGGAAAACGACGATTATTAGTTTGATTTTGCGACTTTACGAAGCGACAACGGGACAGGTTGTAGTTGACCGCGTGAACATCAAAAATTACCAACGCGAATCGCTCCGCCGGCAAATCGGCATCGTTTTGCAGGAGACGATTCTTTTTGGGGCAACAGTTAAGGAAAATATCGCTTACGGCAAACCTGATGCGAGTGATTCGGAAATTGTCGCCGCTGCGATGTCTGCAAACGCTCACGAATTTATTATGAAACTCGAAAAAGGCTACGACACAATTTTGGGCGAACGCGGCGGAACGCTTTCGGGCGGTCAGCGTCAACGCCTTTCGATTGCCCGTGCTTTCGTCCGCAACGCCCCGATTTTGATTTTGGACGAGCCGATGACGGGCTTGGATGTCGAAAGCGAAATTGCTATCCGTGAAGCTATGAATCGGTTGACGAAAGGCAAAACCTCTCTGCTGATTACGCACGATTTGCAAAATGCGGCTGAGGCGGATTGGATTTTGATGCTCGAAAACGGACAAATTGAGAGTCAGGGAACACACGAATTTTTACTCAGCACCAACCCGAAATATCGAGCGATGTATCAGCGTAAGTTTAAGAAGGAAATGGCTTTAGGAGCGTAAGATGTCCGATAAATCTAAAATTTTATTCTATTGTCAACATTTGCTCGGAATGGGGCATCTCGTTCGCTCGTTTGCTTTGGCGGAAAAACTTTCGGAGAAATTCAGCGTCATTTTCCTAAACGGCGGACGACTTCCAAAAAAATTGAAAGTTCCCGAAAATATCAGAATTATCAATCTGCCGCCCCTTGGTTTTGACGGAAATAGTCAGCTTGTTTCGCTCGACAAACGCCGGACAGTTGAACGATGCCAGACTTTACGCGAACAAATTATTCTCGACACTTTCAAAAGCGAAAATCCTTCAGCACTTATTATCGAACTTTTTCCTTTCGGGCGCAAAAAATTTCAAAATGAATTGCTTCCTTTGCTCGAAGCGGCGAAAGGTAAAGCTAAGATTTTGTGCAGTTTGCGGGATATTTTAGTTGGTCAACGGCGTGACCAAGCCCGTCACGAAGAACGCGCCGTGAAAACTGCCAACGAATTTTTTGACGCGATTTTGGTTCATTCGGATAAAGATTTTGCCCGTTTGGAAGAGACTTTTCAGCCTGCTACACCTTTGCAAGTTCCGGTTTTTTACACGGGCTTTGTGGCGAAAAATGATGCGTTGAGTTTTGAAAAGAAAGACAAAAATCAAGTAATTATTTCGGCTGGCGGCGGAATGGTTGGCGAAAGTCTTTTGCAAACTGCCATCGAAGCGAAAGATTTTTTGCCCGAAAATATTCACTTAAAACTCATCACAGGTGCATTTTTACCGGATGAATCTTTTACAAAACTACAAACTTTAGCCACCCAAAAATCGAACGTCGAACTCATCCGTTTTGTTCCGAATCTGGCTCAGGAAATGGCAAATTCTGCCGTTTCGGTCAGCCAATGCGGTTACAATACGGCGATGGATATTTTGCGTTCGGGCGTGGCTTCGGTGGTCGTTCCGTTTGCCGATAACGGTGACAACGAGCAGATGAAACGGGCAAGAAGGTTAGAAAACATGGGCGTTTTACAGGTTTTGGAGAAAAGGGAATTAACTCCGCAAAGTTTGGCTAGGGCAATAAAAAATGCGTTTAATTTCGAGCCGAAAACGAGTTCGCTCGATTTGCAAGGCGGGGAGAATTCGGCTCGCGGGATTGAAAATTTATTGACCAAAGATTCGTGGCTTGTGTCTGTCAAAAAAGCACTTTCGGTGCGAAAAACTCCGTTCAAACTTTTCTTTCGGGATGATGATGCGGGTTGGGAAGATGGCAAACTTTTTAGGCTAATCGAACTTTTTAACAACAACAACATGCCGCTTGATATTGCTGTAATTCCTTGCGAAATGAATGAAGATTTGGCGAGAAAATTACGAATAGCAATCAACGAAAATCCAAAACTTTTAGCGGTTCATCAGCACGGGTTTTTACACAAAAATCACGAGGAATCAGGGCGGAAATGCGAGTTTGGAGTTTCCCGCACGCACAAAGAGCAATTTATGGATATTATCAGCGGAAAAAGGATTTTGGAAAGCTATTTTGGCGGAAATTTGACTAAGATTTTTACGCCGCCCTGGAATCGCTGCACCGAAGATACAGCAAAAGTTTTGCGCGAATTGGGTTTTAAGATTTTATCGCGTGAATCGGGAGCGAAACCATTCAATCTCAATGATTTAGTTGAAATTTCGGTGTCGTTGGATTGGTTTGCCAAACGGAAAGGTGTTCCCTTAATGCAAAAGGAAATCGGTGAGATTTTACCCAAACAAATTGCTGAAAATGAAACGGTTGGAATTATGCTGCATCACGCCGTAATGGAGGAAAAAGATTTTGTCTTTTTGGGGGAACTTTTGGCACTGTTTAGACAAAGCCAAGTTGTTGAGTCTTGTTTAATTAGCGATTTGGTGACGACGAAAAAGTTGTCGGCGAATCAGGTTTAGGTTTTTTCGGGAGGTAGATTTTATGAAAAAGTTTTTGGGATTTATTTTACTAATCGGTTTATTTTCGGGGTTTGCTTTTAGTCAAAATTTAACTAAAACAGCGAAAGCCAAAAAAGATAGTGCGAAAACGACTAAAACACAGGCGGATTGGGAAAAGACTTGGTATATCAAAGCCAAACTTTTTACCACTTTTGACAGTAATTTTGACAAAGAGCCGATTGCCACCAAATCTTTCGGTGTAATTCCTTCGCTGGAGGTCGGGTATCAACTGCAAAAAGACCGTCATCGTTTGCAATTTCAATATTCTATCGGCTATCCGAAATATACAAAATTTCCTGAATATAATCGTCTGGGGCAATATTTTCGGACATCATACCGCAATACTTTGGGCAAGGGGTGGAACTCCGAAACTGAATTTGAAACTCTTTTGAGGGGGCTTGACGAAGACCGTGAACAGAACAATCAATATATCGTGACACAAAAGTTCAATTATCGCGTCACCAAAAAAGATAAACTCGGATTTTATGGAGTTTATCGGCTCAAACGTCAGTCTGAAGACCCAAATCAAGATGCGAAAAATCCGCAAGTCGGCGTGAAATATACGCGACAAATAACCTCAAAATTAGAAGGCTACGGAGGTTTTCGTTACGACCATAATATTGCCCGCGGGTTGCGTCAGCGTTATATCCGCCGAACTTTTTCCGCCGGACTTGATTTTGAACCGACCAAACGCGACAAATTTAGTTTTGAAGCCCGCTATGCCCCGCGTCTGTATGGCAGATTGATTGATGTTAATGGATTTGATGTTCCGCGTTCAGATAAAAAATTGACATTTAATTTTGGTTGGCGACACGAATTTACTTCGCGGTTTGGTTTTGAGGCAAATTACCAATTTGAAAAACGTAATTCCAACGATATTGATAAAATTTACAAAAATCATCAAGTCGTTTTTTCGTTCTACTATCGCTGGGGAAATGGTGATGACCATTGATTAAATAAGCTAAATTTATTTGCTCCCGCTTTATTTTTTAAGAAAAAGATGTCTTTTTCTTGCCTTCTTTCAGCACTGTTTAATAAACAAAAACAAACCATTTAGGAGGTATTTAAAATGGTACAACAATCAATTTGGAAAACATTCGTTTTTTCAACCGGACTCCTACTCATTCTATCAACATTTCTCTTCGGTCAGCAGGATGATTTTGAAATCAGAGCAAAACTAAGAACGGCTTAACAGATGATTTCGGGCAAAAATTTTACCGATGCCGAAGCAATTTATAACGATTTGCTTAAAAAATATCCCGGCAATATCGAAGTTCTTCTGGCACGCGGAACGGTTTGCTCTTATCAAAAGAAATATGCCGAGGCTCAAACCGATTTTCAAAATGTTTTGCGCTCCGATTCAACCAATATTTCGGCACTTATCGGGCTTGGCTACAATTTTGCTTGGTCGGGCGCGTATTCACAAGCCGAAACACAATTTCAAAAAGCACTTACCGTTGCACCAAATCAAATTGATGCCCGCAAAGGTTTGGCTTATACGGCACTTTGGAGCGATAACGCCGAAACTGCGGTTCAGCGTTTTGAGGCTTTATCAGCCGATTATCCCAACAACGCCGAAATCAAGGTTGGATTGGGGCAAGCCCTTGCCAAAGCGAAGCGGGAAAAAGATGCCAAGCGAGCTTTTCGAGCCGCTTTGGAAATTGAACCGAACCGTGAAGATGCCAAACAAGGTCTTAGCGGAACGGCAACTCCGTCAGATTCTTACACTCCGCGCATTGATTTTACGCTTTTGGGCGGATACACCTCGACTAAAAACGAAGGTGTGGTCGGACGCGAAAATTCAACCGGAGTCCGCTTTGCCGAAATTGCGGTTGAGCCAACCCGAAACACGCGGGTTTGGTTTCAATATGACAACGGGTTGAGTCTCGATAATTTTGCTTTAGCCCGCACCAATCGCAATATTCCGACTTATTTTGTCGGCGGTTTGGTCAGCTACAAAAAACATTATTTGAGTAAATTCGCTTTCGGTTGGCGTAACTTGCCAAATAACGTCAAGCAAAAACTCTATGATGTCGAGCAGGTTTTCTTTCTGCCAAAAGGCTATTCCTACAACATTGGCGCGATCATTGGACCTCGTTCTGATAACCGCACTGAAACAATTTTTCATACCGGCGTTGGCATTCCCGTCAAAGAAAGATTTCGGCTTGAGCCAACCTTCTTTTATGCACAGAGCGGAATTGCAGGCGAAAAACAAGTTCGCGGGTTATTGGCGGGAGAATACGCTTTCCAAAATGGTGTCAAACTAAATGCAGGTTTTGCCGCCGGACGAGAATTTCGCCAAACTCCTTTAACCAATCGGACAGTCACCGATACTTTTGGCAAAATCTCCTTCCCACTCGGAAAACATATCCGTCCGCAATTTATGATTCGCCACGAGGCAATCGGCAATTCGTCAAACACGATTTTTACTTTTGGCTTCACCTTGAGCAATAAGGAGGTCAAATGAAAAATCTTGTGCGTTTTCAGGCAGAACAAGCAATAATTGAGGATTGGCATCCGCAGAAAATTAAAACGGCTGAGACCAACACTTCAAAACTTTCCGAATCAAGGTCATCACTTTATCTGTTTATTTTCGGCTCGTGGCTTTTATCGCTGATTTGGTTTCACCCGCGTCTGGCGAGTCTTTTGCAAATCGCCGACACGGGCATTGAATATGGCGCATTGTTATTTTTTGTGCTTTTCACCGAATTGGCGTGGCTTTATGCTTTTTACAATGTCGGAGTAGTGGCTTTTGCGACAATTTATCGTTGGAAATATCGGGAAAAATATTTGATAGATGCTGAATTGCCAAAAAATCCGCCGGGCGTAGCTTTGCTTTACACGACTTGTAACGATTTTAGGGAAACAAGCGTTTTGTCTTGTGTCGAGCAAAATTACAAAAATTTCACAGTTTATATTCTGGATGATAGTTCAAACGAGGATTATAAACGGCAGGTGGATGAATTTGCCGCCCGCTATCCAAATCGGGTAAAGGTTGTCAGACGCGCTAATCGCAAAGGTTTTAAGGCTGGAAATATCAATTACGGACTTGGACACGGCACGGTAGATGAGCCGTTCTTTGCTATCGCAGATGCAGATGAGGTTTTGCCAAAGGACTTTTTAACCCGTACGATGAAGCGGATTTTAGCGAATCAAAATTGCGGATTTGTGCAGGCAAATCATCAGAGTAATCCGCAAGCTCCGAGCAGTTTGGCGGCTTCCTTGGGGGCAGGAATTGACGCACACTGGCGTTGGTATCATCCGCTCAGAAATCGTTATGGGTTTGTCATGTTGCTCGGACACGGGGCGTTATTGCGCCGCGAGGCTTGGGAAGACATCGGCGGTTTTCCTGAAATCGTCAGCGAAGATTTGGCGTTTGCGCTCAAAATTCGTGAACACGGCTGGCGCGGACATTTTGCCGAAGACATCATTTGTTACGAAGATTTTCCCGAAACGATTCGTGCCTTTCGCGTCCGACATATGAAGTGGACTCGCGGGACTTGTGAGTTTTTGTGGACTCAGATGGGAAGCGTCATTCGCTCGCGCAACATTTCGTTGGTCGAAAAATTCGATGTCATTTTCCCGACTATCAACTTGCCGTTATCGCTCTTTTACTTTCTCTTTATAATTGACGCAAATGTAATAATGGCAATGCTTTTCACTCGCCCGCAACCTCTTACGCTGGCTTTGGGAAATGCCGAAATCACTTTGCCGACTAAAATTCTCGAAACGGGTTTTAGTGCAATTAACGGCTTAGACTTTTTCACGATTACGATGATTACACTACTCGCACCGATTCTTTGTTTCATTATCGAAATGTATCGGCATCCGATTAAATTGTTGAAATTTCTTGGCAAAAGCACGGCGATTTATGGAACTCTTGGACCGTTATCCTGCGTTGGAGTGGTGCTATATGCTTTGACTGGAAAAGCTGTCTTTCACGTCACGGCGGATGTTACCCAAGCCACAAATCAAAGTGCGGAAAATGTTGGGATGTTCAAAAGATTCAAAGCGAATGTCAAAAGATTACTCGAAGGAAGTCACCCCGACAGCCGTTTGGTGCAAGGGTTTGAATTGATGTGTGGCTTTGTTTTTGGCGTATCGTGTCTGTTGATGCTGCAAATTTCATTTTTCGGGTTGTGCATCGGCTTTATGATGTTGCCGATAATGCACCATCTTTCGTGGGAAAATCGCTTGGTGCGAAAGATGATTTATGTGCCTTTTACCTTTCTTTTGATAGGTTTATTTGCCGGAGGATTGTCGGTATTTGGAATGCAAACGGTTCTTTTCGGATATGGATTTCATTTTTGACCAATCACGCAAATTTTGTGTTGACTGGCGAGTTTGAGCATCTCTTCGCGGTTAAAAATCAAAGTCTTTTGGGGAGTAACGCACAAACAAGTTGCTCCCGCTTCAATCATTGTGTTTATAGTTGGAACTCCAACGACAGGAACATCAAAACGCATATCTTGATTGGGTTTAGCGACTTTAACAACAGTTAGCTTTCCTTTGGCAAGTTCGCCCGCCCGTCTGATAGTTGCGTCTGTTCCTTCCATAGCTTCAATCGCCACACACGCTTTTGCTCGCACGACAATCGTTTGCCCTAAATCAAGTCGGGCAATTTCGTTGGCGATTTTTAGACCGTATTCGATGTTTCCTTGTTCAATATCTGTCGGTTTACGTTTGGATAAAATTCCTTCGTGCGCGAGCTGGTCTTGGATAAAATAGGTTGAATCAATCAATTCAATGCCGTCCTTGGCAAGTTCATCAGCAATTCCGCCAATCAGCGAATCGGTATTTCGGCGGGGTAAATTGTAGAGCATTTTAGCCATTCGCCAATCGGGAAATGCGCCACTAAATATCTGAATGTGCTTGACTTGTCCCGCCATTATTGCTCTTTCAACGCCTTCCGATTTAAAAAATTTAATCATTTTGCCAAGTTGACCGATGCCAACCCAGATGACTTTATCGGCAACTTCTTCGATGCGTTTGTCGGTTTCTTCACGAATGGCGGCAACGACCAATTTTTGTCCAGCCTTTTTTGCTCCTTCGACTACAAGGAATGGAAAGTTGCCGTTGCCTGCAATCAAGCCAAACGTCATTTGACCACTCCTCGTGTTGAAGATTCGATAAACTCAACTAAATAATCAACTTCCGCGCAATCGGAAATATCTGCTCGAATTTTTTCGACTGCTTGAGTGGTGTTTAATTTAGAAGTTAGCAAAAGGTGATAAGCGTGATGAAGTTTTTCGATGGTGGACTTTGGATAGCCTTTGCGTTTCAGCCCAACTTTGTTTAAGCCATAGCATTTGGCGTGATTGCCTTGGGAAATGGCAAATGGCAGAGCATCTTTGACGACCACGGAATAACCGCCGACAAAGGCTTCACGTCCAATCCGGCAAAATTGATGAACGCCCGAATATGCACCAACACTGGCTTTATCGTAAATAGTAACGTGACCTGCCAGAGTTGCGGCATTTGCCATTATGATTTCGTTTCCGAGATTGCAATCGTGGGCAACGTGCGCTTGCGCCATCAGCAAATTATCATTACCAATTTTGGTCAAACCACCACCATTTGCCGTTCCGCGATGAATCGTCACAAATTCTCGGATATGATTTCGTTTGCCGATGCGGGTTTCGGTAATTTCGCCACCGTATTTCAAATCCTGCGGAGCTAAACCGATGGAAACAAACGGGAAAACTTTGGTTTCGCTGTCAATAAAAGTTTTGCCGTCCACTACAACGTGCGATTCGAGCCGAACATTTTTGCCAAGTTCAACTTCATCTCCAATGATTGAAAATGCACCGATGTAGCAACCTTCACCGATTTTAGCTTTGGGGCTGACGATGGCAGTTGGATGAATAAATGTCGTCATTATTTTCTATCTGCAATCAGCGACATAATCTCGGCTTCCGCCGTTATTTCGCCATTCACCTTGGCTTCGCCCCACATTTTTTGCACTCTGTTGCCGATGCGTAAAGCCGTCACTTCTAAAATCAGTGTGTCCCCCGGCACGACTGCCTTGCGAAAACGTGCCTTATCAATTCCGGTAAAAAGCGGAATTTTGCTACTCCGATCTTCAAATTCTCGCAGGGCAAAAATTGCGCCAACCTGTGCCAATGCTTCAATTTGCAAAACGCCTGGCATAACCGGCATCTCGGGAAAATGTCCCTGAAAAAAATACTCGTTCATCGTCACTTGTTTGAGACCAACGATGCGCTTGCGCGGAACGATTTCGATAATTTTATCCACCAGTAAAAAAGGATAGCGATGCGGCAGAATCTCTTGAATCTGCCTGATGTCATAAACGCTCATAGCCCAATAGAATACAAAATAAAGAAATCAGAAGCTAGCCGAAACTCCTTCTACTAACTTCTGATTTAAAATTTCTACCTAGTTTTACTTTGGCGCGACAGCCGTTGCCGGACGCGCATTGTAAAAGGTGATGAATTCTTTGGTGACATCTGCGCTATCAGCCAGAAAAAGTAAAATCCCGCTCTCAGCTAATTTGCTGACATCGAAAATTGCGCCATATCCATTTTTCTTAGAAAATTCATCAATTCCCTTGCCAATATCTCGACTAATCGGAGCAACTAGGACTTCACGACGTTTGGCAATAGCCGCTTCCAATTCGGTTTTTTTGTAATTAAGTTCACGTTGGAGACGCTCACCCTCGTCTCGTTTAGTATTAAATGAAACTTGATTAAATTGAGCAGCAGGAAGTTTTTGCATATTCTCAAGGTCTTTGGCAATGGTTTGAAGTCTTGTTCCACCATCTTGTAGTTCTTTGATTCGCGCTGCAAACTCTGCATCCAACTGTTTAGTAGCAGTAACTAATTTTGTAATGCCCGCTTTTTCATCATAAAACGCCTCAGTATTTATCAAAACGATTTTTGGTGCAGGTTGAACTTGAGCAAAGACCGAGATTGAAATTAAAATTATAAAAAAAACAGATGTAGTAATTGAACGAAATTTATTCATTTTTTTGAAAATACTCCTTCTAAAAACAGGCTAAAGGTCAGAGGAGACCGCTCTCTTCTGACCTATTAGCTAAATATCTACAAGTCTTTTACTTAGGCGTTGCCGTAGTTGCCGTAGTTGCCGGACGCGCATTATAGAAAGTGACGAAATCTTTAGTCACATCTGCTTTTTCATCGCCAATTGCAACGAGAAAACCCTGATCATCTTTGGCAATATCAAATATAAACATATAGCCTTTTTGTTTAGCAAATTCTTGAAGGGCTTTGCCAATATCCTGCATCACCGGTCCGATGATAGCTTGTTGACGGCGTTCATAGCGGGCTTTGGCATCTTCGGATTTGAATTTGATGTCGCGTTGTAATTTTTCGGCTTCATCAACCTTAGCTTGCGCGGCTTTTTCATCAATCGGAACTTTCCCACCTGCCGCTTGATCTCGCAAAGTTTGAATCTCTTTTGCTAATGCGGTTAGTTTAGTGTTCATCGTTTGCAATTCATTCTCAAGCGGAGTAAATTCCGCATTGAGTGTTTTAAACGCACTGATGTATTTAGTGATACCGGCTTTTTCATCGCCGAAAGCGTAGGTATTGATAACTACAATTTTACCTGACGTGGCAGGTGCGCCCGTTTGGGCAATAGCTGAAACTGAAAAAACAGCCGCCAAGAACAAACTAACGGCAAATAAACGAATCGTTTTCATGATTTTTTGTAATACTCCTTAACTTTTTAAAAGGTTTTGTCAAATTTTAGACTCTACCCTTTGAAACCTTATTTTTCAAAACTGTTGCTTATTATTTTCTTAAAAATAACTTAAATTCCTAGAAAGTTCGACCAACGGTAAAACGCCAACCATTTCGCTTGCCGGGTAAAAAGATGCCCGGTAATTCGGCGGTCTGTCCAATTTTAGCATTTGGATTGTAAAAGTAAATCAGACGAAACGGAACATTAACAATCGGAACTTGCACTCTTAACTCAAGCCCAACGCTCGAACGGAAATCTTTAATACCGGAAAACACGCTATCCTTAATGTTAATAAGTTGACTGGTTTGGGCATCTCCACGAAGAAATACTTCTCTAAATCCGGTTGGAAGCGCAGCCGGGCAAGTTACAAAAGTTGTAGTTGCGTCAGTAGTGCAATAGGTTGATTGATAATCGGTTTTCGTGATCAGATTGCCATCGTCTTTAATTATAAAACCGCCCGTGGTTAAAAACGGCGTGCCAAGAAACGGATTTTGTTGGAAAAAAGCATTATCCGCAAATTTCTGAGCGAAGATAGCATTTCCAATTGAGCCGTTTCCTAAGAAGGGCTGATCGGGCAAAAAGTTACTGCTAATTTGTTGAACCCCACCCTTCTGCCGATTAAAGACTGTTCCAATATCTGCGAAAGCCGCCAAAACAACCGGACCAAAAATTGGCACTCGATATTCAAAGTTGCCTAAAAGTTGAGTGTCACCGCCAATTGTTTGCGGATACTGATTGGTTAAAAGCGAATTACCTCCGCCCGGGGTGGTAAATGTTCCGGCTGCAATCAAAGCTGATCTAGCGGCATCGGTTAAAACGCCTGTATCTGCTACCGGCGTTCCAATCCCGCTGGTGGCAATTACCACATTTCTGGTAATCAAATAGCTGTCAACTATTGCAATCGGACCAATCGAGCGACTATTATAACCGCGAATATCATTTTCACTGCCTAAGAAATATCTTTCGTATAAAGGAACACCGCCAATAAATGACAGCGAATTTGCGTTGCGAATTTTATCGGTCGTCGCAAAACTTCCGATAGTTCCGGCTAAAATTCTGAAGCCGAAGACTTCTGCATTTGGCGAATTTTTACGACGGACAGGAATAAATTGCGTGTAACTAAGACTTGGCTGATAGGTTCTGACATCACCGCCCAAGCCTGAAAAAGCCATATTGATTGCCAATTGTCTGCCCGAAAGCATATCAATGCCATTACCCGAAGGTCGTCGGGTATCATAAACAAAACTGGCTGTCACACGGCTGGTTGTAATATTAGGCTGGGCAAAAACAATCGGAATAA
Source organism: Pyrinomonadaceae bacterium (assembly GCA_963779235.1). Classification (GTDB taxonomy): domain Bacteria; phylum Acidobacteriota; class Blastocatellia; order Pyrinomonadales; family Pyrinomonadaceae; genus JAIBCC01. The sequence goes on along the minus strand of CAVZXI010000014.1, from coordinate 104,514 downwards.
ATTTGGTCGGATCGCTACCGCTATTGACCGGCGGATCGGTAATCTTGGTGGCGGAATATTGATAAGTTAAGCCAACCCGCGAAAACTGAGTCCAACGGCTCTTTTTGAAAAAGACTTCGGAAAGCGGCGCGGTGGCAAAAATAGATGCGCCGTAAGTAGTTTGGGTAAATAGATTTGAATCATCCGTTAAAACCGTGCCATTCGGATTCAAAGCTCCTATCACGGCATCCAAATTTTCCGAAAGAAACGTGCCTTGCCCGAAAAATTTTGCCCGTGAGCCAAAGATTGAAAAACCTACGGTAATCGGACGGTCTCTAAAATAGGGTTCTTGGAATGAAAACTGAAAATTACTTTGACGATTTCCGAAACCAAAATTGAGTGCTAGCGTTTCACCGCGTCCGAGCAGGTTGTTGGTTGAATATTCCAAACCAAAAAACGAACCGCCAACGCCCGAAACTCCGCCGTTAAACTGAATTTGCTGTCTGCCTTTTTCTCTGACTTTGACAATTAAATCAACATCGCCTTGTTCTTCATCGGTGCGAATTTCAACGTCTTTATCTTTATCCAGCGGATCAAAATATTGGGTTTGATTCAAGCGCAAAATTGAATTTTCAAGACCGATTTGGTTGTAAATATCGCCTTCATTGATCAGCATTTCACGGCGCAAAACGCGATCGCGGGTAAATGTGTTGCCGGTAAATTCCAAACGGCGCAGTCTGAATTGTTTGCCTTCGTCAATCGTGATTTTTACATCCACGATTCCTTCTTTTGGATTAGCCGGATTATCTTTAAAATCAGGGTCTAGCTCGGCATCATAAAGCACAAAGCCTTGCGCGCCATAGACCTTTTTCAAATCTTCATAGAGTGCGGCGCGAAGACGCTTTCCATCAGCGATTTCACCTTTTTGTAGTCCAACGTAGCCGAGAATCTGTTGCTCGGAAAAGATTGAGTTTCCTTCGACCTTGAGTTCGCCGACCCGAAAAATTCTGCCTTCGGTGACGGGAACGACAATCTTCAAAGTATCATCTTTTGAAGAAATTAAAGGGAGCATCAGAAATGGCAAGAAACTGGTGCGTTTGTAGCCGAGTCCGACTACTTCGGGTTCGCCAATTCTCGCTTGGAAATAACCCTTTGAACGCATATATTCCGTGACATTTTTCTGCAAATCATATTGAAGTTTTCGCAAATCTAAAATGTCTTGACCTTTAAAACGCGAGATAAGTCCGGTCTTTTTAACCAGTTCGAGTGCGCCGCGAAGTTCTCCATCCTTGAAATGTTCGTTACCTTCAAAATCAATTTCGACAATTCTCGACTTATTTCCTTGTTCAACTACAAAAGTCAGAGCAATCGAAGTGGCGGAAACCTCTTCACGTTTGACTTCGACTTTGGCGTTGGGAAAACCTTTCGAGGCAAGCAATTCGCGGATGACGCGGTTAGCTTTTTGAACGTTGACGGGATTAAAAATGGCTTCTTTGGAGATTCCCACGCGGTCTTCGCGGAACTTTTTCAAAATATCGGATTCTGCCAAGGCTTTCGCGCCCTGAAACTGCAAATCACGGATAATCGGAAGTTCGGCAACTTCAAAGATGACGTTGACTCCACCACGTGGACCGTCTTCAGTTAAAACCTTGGTTTTGGTTTTATCGAAGAAATTGAGCGAAAGCAATTCTTTCAAATCGCGCTCAAGTTGTTGTGCATTAAAGACATCGCCCTGACGGGTTTTGATGTAATAAAGCAAATCGTCATCACGCAGACGGCGATTACCTTGAATATCAACATTTTCAACTAATTGCTGTTGGGTTTCGATTTTGGGACTATTTTTCGGGTCGTCAAACACTTTGGCTTCAACCGAAATGGCTGCCAAAATAAAACTTAATAAAACGAGTCCTAAAGTGCGAAATATTTGCATAAAGCCGTTTCCTTATAATTGCTGGCAAGATTTTTAAAGCTAAAAACTCAACCAAACCTAAATTTCAGATTCAAAGAATTGTCGCTAAATTTTTTTAGTAATCAAACCAAGTTTAGCTTGCTTGCGGGTTACGCAAACTTTGATTCAGTCACTTAGTTTCAGGTTGCCTCTTGCTAATTTTCCTATCAAACTTCGAAATTATACTAGGAAATGCCCAAAAAGCGAAAAGCACAAGACAATTAAACTAAAGGTCGTGCGCTTTTTTACTCAATTTTTACAATTTTTAACCGACTGCCAACACATCTCTAGTTGCTTCAATCGAAATCGGGCGATATTTTAGCTTGTCATTTTCGCTGTAAATTTCGACCAAACTTTCGCCTGTCAGTTCGCCTTGAATCAAGGCTTCGGAGAGTTCATCTTCAACATATTTTTGCAACGCCCGGCGCAGAGGACGCGCGCCATAGCTTCGATCAGCACAAGTTTTTTCGATTAACCAAAGTTTGGCATCACTTGTCAGCCGAACTTGCAAAGCGTGTTTTTCCAGCATTTCATTGAGTTTTCCGACTTGTAAATCAACGATTTGCAATAAATCTTGCTCAATCAATTCGTCAAAAATAATGATTTCGTCCAAACGATTGATAAATTCGGGTGAAAAGGTTTGCTTGACGTTGGACATCACTTGTTCTTCCATTTTTTCGCGCGAAGTTTCGGCGTTTGCCTGAAAACCGAGTGCAGTTCGCTTTTGAATATATCTTGCGCCAATGTTGGAAGTCATTATAAAAATTGCATTTTTGCAATCAATCGTGTTGCCTTGTGAATCGGTCAAAACCCCGTCTTCAAAAACTTGCAAAAGGACATTGAATAAATCGGGATGCGCTTTTTCCACCTCGTCAAAAAGCACGACTGAATATGGCGTGCGGCGTAATTTTTCGGTCAATTGTCCGCCTTCATCGTGTCCGATATACCCCGGAGGCGAGCCGATAAATTTCGCCACTGCGTGTTTTTCCATATATTCGGACATATCGAAGCGAATCAGAGACTTTTCCGAACCGAAAAGAAATTCAGCGAGGCTTCGCGCCACTTCGGTTTTGCCAACTCCGGTGGGACCTAAAAACAAAAATGAGCCAACCGGACGAGATGGATTTTTCAAACCCGCCCGCGAACGCCGAATCGCTCGTGCGAGGGCTGAAATTGCCGGACGTTGCGAAATAATTCGGCGATGGAGTTCGCCTTCAATTTTGAGCAATTTTTGCGCTTCTTCCTGTTTGATAGCGGTGATTGGAATCCCTGTCCAACGGGAAATTACTTCTTCCACATCTTCTTTGCTCACCTCAACCGCAAAGAACGAATCTTCCAAATTTTTCAGTTCAAAAGAAAGCAGTTTATCTTCATCAATGGTCGCTCGTTTCCAATTGGTGACGGTTTCTTTCCACGAAGGTTCGCCATCGTTTTGATAACGAAGTTTGGCGCGTGAACCGGCTTCGTCCAAAACGTCAATCGCTTTATCGGGCAAAAATCTGTCGGGAATATAACGATTTGATTGAAAAACTGCGGCTTCGAGGGCTTCTTTGGAATAGCGAATTTGATGAAATGCTTCGTAGCGTTCGGCAAGACCTTCGATAATTTTGAGAGCCTCTTCTTCATTTGGCGGAACGACTTTGACCGATTGAAAACGTCTTTCGAGCGAGCGGTCTTTTTCGATTGATTTACGAAATTCATTGGGCGTGGTTGCGCCGATACATTGAAATTCGCCTCGTGAAAGCGCAGGTTTGAGAATATTTGCCGCGTCCAAAGAACCTTCTGCCGAGCCAGCCCCAACCAAAGTGTGCAATTCGTCAATGAAAATAATATATTGATCGTGTTCGACCAATTCTTTCATAATCTGTTTGAGACGCTCTTCAAATTGTCCGCGATATTTTGTTCCCGCAACAATGAGTGATAAATCAAGCGACAAAATTCGTTTATCTTCTAAAAACGAAGGCACGTTGCCGTCAATAATGCGTTGAGCCAGACCTTCGATAATCGCAGTTTTACCGACTCCGGGTTCGCCAATTAAAACCGGATTATTCTTCGTTCGCCGACAGAGAATTTCGACAATTCGTTCGACTTCATTTTCACGTCCGACTAATGGGTCAAGTTTTCCGTTAGCGGCATCATTGGTCAAATCTCTGGTGTATTCCGAAAGATGCGGAGTCTCTTTTTTGGCTGAATCTGCGTTTGAAAAAGTTGGCAGACCTGTTTGACGGGAAATTTCTTCGCGCACGCCTTGGAGCCGAAGTCCTTGTCCGTAAAGTATTTCCGATGCGATGGAAGTATCTTCGCGCAAAAGTCCGAGAAGGAGATGCTCTGTTCCGATAGTGCGACTTCGCAGACGTTCGCTTTCTTCGCGGGCAAAAGCCAAAATCCGTTTAGTTTCAGGAGCGAGATGAAGTTCGGCAGATTGAGGCATTTTTTCGCGCAAAACTATTCTGCTTTCGACTTCGCGCCGAATCGCGTCAACCGTCAGGCTGGAGCGAAACGGGAAGAAACGTGCGGACATAGTTTTGTCTTCGCGCATCAGCCCAAGCAAAATATGTTCGGGCGAAATCACCAGCGAGCCGTATTGCAATGCCTCATAACGAGCAAAAAATATCACCCGCCGAGCTTTTTCCGTGTAACGTTCAAACATAAAGAAGGTTTTCAGTTAGAATTTTTCGATTTTGCAACAACTATACACGAAATCTAAATTTGAATGCTAGATTTTTTTTGAATAGTTCAAGAATTCCGTTTGTTCTCAATATACTCATAAAGCCCTCATAAATCCAGATTTTCCGCCAGCTTAAAAATTTATTTACAGTTTTATGAATCTGAATTATAATTTCTTAGATATTTACTAAGCAGATAACTGTCATCGCAGTTCTACTAACATAATTGCCCCGGACGAAATCTTTATATTCTAGGAAGTTAAAAATTCTTGTTTTTAACCGGCAAAGAAAATTGGGAGAATAAGTCTTTTTAGCTTCTTTCCTCAATTTCTTGAAACTTAATTTTGCTAAAAGAAATGAAAAAACTCAATCTACTTCTGGTTCTATTTTTATTGACAATCCTACAATCACTTTTATGCCCAACCGTTTATTCACAAAACAATGATAAATTTAAAAAATCCAAGCAAGCGATTCCTAATCATTATATCGTTGTCTTAAAAGATGTTGGCGGCGCAATAGTGGGGTTTCCCAATAACCAGATAGAAGATGAGAAAGTTCGGAAAGCGGTTGCCGATTTATCTTTGTTATATGGTGGAAGAGTTCATAAATTATACAGCCGAGCTATCAAAGGCTATGCGGTTGAAATGTCTCCGCAGCAAGCCTCTGCTTTAAGTCAAGACAATAGAGTTAAATATGACAATACCTTCGCCAAATTAGGCGGAAGAAATGGCAGATTTAGCTTGATGAATACTGCCTAGTCTGCCAATCTCCTCCAGTATCTCGTTTATTTAATATTGGTTCTGCATTTTTCAGAACCTTTTTTATTATCCAACGCGCGTATTTTGCTCCTCGATAATGCGTTTTCAAATCATTTATTCCGAGTCAACTTTTTCTTCGCTGTTTTTTAACAATTTGGCACTCACATTGACCATCAGAAATGATAAATTGACCGCATTTTCCACTCCTCTTTCCGAGTGTGTTCATAAAATCTTCTAACCCAAAATGTTGTTTTGCATCTCGGAAGTTGAATTCGATCTGAAATCTCAACGCAGTAATATTCGATCAACTTTTCCCATCTCCAATTCCTCATCGCTGCTGAACAAAATCACGTGTCCGACTTTCCGTTTGCTTCAAGTCCGTTTTGACTATCATCACCACTTTCAATGCCATTCCAAACTCTTGTGCAGAAATACTCCTTGCATAATAATTGGTCAACAATTTTTTCTTCGACTTCTTTTTGCTTCAAATATTTTCGTCGGCATTCTTCGTAACTTGAGTCGCTCTCCCTTCTTTTTTCGCGCTCCTTGACTTTTTGTTTGCCTTCATATTTCTCAAATAAGACGGCATCTTGCCTCAATTTGCTAATCAATTCTAAATCAATTCTCGCGTGCCATCAAGACCGCTTGATTATGTCCGTAATGCCCATCCATCGCTAAATATTTGACCGACACAAAGACTCTCAATAACTTCAACACTGATTGCAATAACTCGTTTATACGCAACAATTCACTTGATAATTCAAGTTTCATCTTGTCTTTGTTCAACGCTCCTGTGGGTCTGCCCCTTGCAAATTTTGAAGGCTTCTTTTTGACACTCCTTTTCTTCTTTTTCAAGGGCTTCTTTTCGCCTTTGATGTTTCCTCCTTTTCCGCACCGTTTGTTTGACTCACAACGGATATGATTTGCGATTGGTGACATCTATCAAAGAAAACGCAAAAAACTCAATCCCTTTGACCACGATTCCTAAAACACCTGAAAAAAATCGGTCAATCCCGAAAGTGTTTTTTCCCGACTTGGTAATGGTGGTCGCATCTCCGGCTAAAATATATTCGTGCGAAGGATTGAATAAATGACTCTCGACAAACTTCAAATGCAAATCCGTCCACGGAAATCAGTCGCAAAAAAGCGTTGGACAGTCCGATATGAACCGCCTTTTTCAGCCCAACGGGAAATCCCCAACATCGTCACCCGTCCGGTCATCGAAAAAATAGCTTCGGCAATTACCGTAAATGACGAATCGAAGTGGTTGAAGTCAAAGTGTGAAAAACAAGCAAATAATGTTAATATTTCCATTGAAATGAATTGGGTAGATTAGTATTAATTTAGTGCAAAATAAATCTACTAAAATACTCGGTTCATTTCATCTTTTCATTTCTATTTTTCAAATATCTTTTGGCGAAGGTATTGTTATAATTTAAACTTAATCTTCCCGTTACCCCCAAATGTGACCAATGTTAAAATGGCTAAAGGTGATAATCAGGCAATAATTGTCGGTGAAAGACTGGAACAAATTCTGGCAATTCGGATCAATGGAAAAAGAGCCATCATCAAAGCGGATACGGGAGCTGAAATAACGAATCGTCAATTTGTTCCGACAGCCCAAACCGGGTGCATCTGAATCCGACTATTATCCGCGAGAAAAATTTTGTTTTTTGAAGACTTAAATCGGTGGCAAGACTCAAATAATTTTTCATTGGAATTAGAACTTGATGGTGAAAGAATAATCAGGCATCCAACTTTATTTGCGGTTTCATCTGCCCGACCAACTATTTTGGCAAATGAAGCCAAAGAAGTTGAAGCCTTTGCGGTAAATCGGCAAATCAATAGCGTTAAATTGCCAAGTGCTTTTAGCAGTTTGCCAATTTTCCCGATATAGAAACCTCTGAAATTGGGGCTAACATTCAAAATGTGTTGACTGATTTGGATTTCAAAATTGAAAATTTACGAATTGAAACCAGAGTCGAAAATACGCAAATAATCCGATTCAGGCAGCCGACATTGACTTTGAAGTTTTAGATTGGAGAAGTATCAGACTGAATATTCGCCTCAGCGAACAAGCCAAAAAAATGTTGGGCGGACGAGAATTCAGTTTAGGATTTTGCGACAGCAGACGCGGAAATTCCGATTGGTATTCAATTAAACAACCTTTTGTTCGCCTGCCGCAGAATTTATCCGTTAAATGCTTGAGTAAACAATGCGAACTAATCGGCAAAGGCATCAACTATATTCAACAAGTTTCAATGATGACGGCAAAACTTGGTTTCCAAACGAGCCGACCGGCTTAGTCTCAAAACAACTGAAAATGGTTTGGAAACAGCTTTGATTCCAAATATTTCCGGCAGTAAAAGATTATTAAAGATAAAACTGCGAGACTTTCCAATACTGAAATTCAATTAGCTGCTGAGTGAAACTAAGTAAAAGAGTTTGATGCCGCGAGAAAAATTTTGCCTAAGCAGTCCGTAAATTTTCTAAAGGTTTTATGCGTGAGGCTTTCCAAGCCGGATATAAGGTAGCCGTCAGACACAAGCCGAAAGCAATTGCCATAATTAACAAAACATTCATAAAACTTGGTTGCAAAGTGATTTGATTGAGTGAATAAACTTCCGAATCCAAACTGACAGTTGAAATAATTTGCCGAAAAACAGCCTGCAAACCCAAAATTACGCCCGAAATAATTCCGATTAAGCTGAAAAATAAACCTTCAAGCAAAAAGATTTTCATCAAACTTCTCGTTTTCGCGCCGCAAGTCCGCAAAATTGCAATGTCTAATCGGCTTTCATTGACCAGTAGCGCGAACGTCGTCGTGATATTTAAAGCGGCGATAAAAATTATCAGCGAAATTATTGCCAAACGCACTTTTCGCTCCAAACTCAAGGCGGCAAAAAGCGGTTGATTTGCTTCTTGCCAGTCAACGATTTTAAATTTTCGTCCGAAAGATTTTGGCGAATTAGATTGGCGGTTTCTTTTGAGTTGTAAATATCTGTAACTTTTACATTTAAGACTTGTCGGATGAAATTTTGCTTGCCCATGCAGTTGTCGCGAAGTTTTTGGCGAGAGGTAAATCCAAGTCGAATCGTAATCGTAAAGTCCGGTTTGAAAAATGCGTTCACGCCAATTCGCGAGAAGTTTTCGCTGGAATTTGATTTTTGAAGTAACAATTTCCGCCTTGTCGCCGATTTTTAAGCCTGTCTTTTCAGCTAATTGTTTGCCAAGAGCGAAGATTATTATCTCGACTCACTTTCGACTTTGACTTTGCAAAATCACATAAGCTCGTTTCGTGTTTCGCCGATTAATAAAGCACTTTCGTATGCTGTCGGCGAAATTTCGTTGACATTTTCAAGTCTTTTCGAGTTTCGCTTTTATCTTTTGCCAATCTTAATTTCCGCCGCCGTCCGCCCGAAAAATCGAAATATGCGCCGTGTTTGCGAGAATTTTATCCCGCATTTCGTCTTGAAAACCTCTCGCCAACGATTGCGCGAGAATCAACGTTGCCACCCCGACCGCAATGCCGACAATCGCCACCACTGAAGTAAATCGCGCCAGAGATTTGCGTTCGTGCGCGGAAATATTTCAAGAGCGAGTTTGAGTTCAAAAGACACGGTTAATGGTAAATGGTCAGAATGCGAAGACGGATCAGATCCAGGTGTTAAATTTCAAAGCCATTGTTATTCGTTTAACAAATTGCTGAACCTTTGATTCAGGTAAAAATTTCAAATTTGTTTCCAAATAATCTAAAATCTAAAATTAAAAGATGCCTTTGCCACAATTGAAGAAGCCGCCGAAGATATTCGCAACGGCAAAATGATTATCATTGTTGACGATGAAGACCGCGAAAATGAGGGCGACCTCGTTTGCGCGGCGGAAAAAATTACGCCTGAATTCATCAATTTTATGGCGGTTCATGGGCGCGGATTGATTTGTTTGCCTCTGACCGAAGAACGTTGCGATTTTCTGCAACTTCCGCCGCAAACTACTGAAAACACTTCAGGTTTTGGCACGGCTTTTACCGTTTCAATCGAAGCGAAGGAAGGCGTGACGACCGGAATTTCGGCAGCAGACCGCGCAAAAACGATTTTGACCGCAGTTATCCCGATCGACAACGCCAACGATTTGGCGCGTCCCGGACATATTTTTCCGCTTCGAGCAAAAAGTGGCGGCGTGCTGGTTCGCGTCGGGCAAACCGAAGCAAGCGTTGACATTGCGCGAATTGCCGGACTAAATCCTTCTGCCGTGATTTGCGAAATTATGAATGATGACGGGACGATGGCGCGTATGCCTGAACTCGAAATTTTTGCCGAAAAACACGATTTGAAAATTATCTCCGTGGCGGATTTGGTGCGGTATCGAATCCAAAAAGAAAAGTTGTCAAAAGAGTCGTCGAAACCGATTTGCCAACCGATTTTGGAACTTTTCACATTATCGCTTTACGAAAATATTATCAATGGCGAGACTCATTTAGCTATCACGTTGGGCGATGTTTCGCAGACAACCGAAAGTGTTCCCGTTCGCGTCCAAACCGAGAATATTACGTTTGCGATGTTTGGCTCAAAAATCGGCGAAGCTCTGGCGATGCAATCTTCGCTCAAAAAAATCGCCGAAAAAGGCTGCGGCGTGATTCTTTATTTACGGCAAAAAGAACATAATCTCGATTTAATTCACCAACTCGAAACCTATAAGTTGATGCAGGAGAAAGATTTGAGTTTTTCGAAGCGCGAAAGGAAACCGGCTACGGACGACATTCGGGATTATGGCATCGGCGCACAAATTTTAAACGATTTGGGAGTTAGGAAAATTCAGTTTTTGTGCAATCATCCGCCGAAAGTTACGGCAATTGAAGCATTTGATTTGGAAATTACGGAAATTATTTCGCTTTGAAATTCACAGGTCGATTAAGGGGATAAAAGAAGAATAAAAATCTGTTATAATCAAATAACTTAACTTATTCTTCCCCTTAAAGTTTATGACCGAAGAAATTACAAAACCTAAACGAAAATTCTGGCGTTGGCTTTTGCTTATGTTTGGGGCTTTGGGAGTTCTTTTGTTGGTTGCATTTGTTGCTTATTTATTGCATTCAAAGCAGGTTACGTTGACAACTACATCAAAAGTTCTTTGCTCGAGAGATTTACCGAATTTGGAATCAGAGCCGAAATTGAATCAGTCAAAACCACGATTTCGCCAACTACTGCCGAACTCACCAATCTCCAATTTTTTGATGTTGTTTCGGGCGAAAAACTTGCCAAAATTGACAAACTCAATCTCGAATTGACACTTTCAAATATCATTGGTTTGCGCGCCACACGAGAGATAAACGTTAATTCTACTGATGTTGAAGGTTTGGAAATTTGGGTCAAATTTGACGAAAACGGCAAGTCGAATTTCTCCAATCTCAAATTCAAAGCCGATGAAGACCCAAATCTAAAAATTTCGGTAGCTTCGATAAATTTCAGTTTGAAAAATGCGCTGATTCATTACGGCGATGTCAGTCGCAAACTTTCAGGCGAGGCAAAAAACTTAACCATTGCGGTTGAGCCTGAAAACACGCAAGTCGCTGAAAATGAACGCCGTTACAGGTTTGATTTAACCTCGACCAAATCAATTTTTAGTTACAACGAAAAGCCGATTGAGCCGATTGATATTGTTGCCAAAGGAATTGCCGATAAAAACGGCGCGGAAATCAGTAGTTTGACGATTAAAAGTCCGATTGGTGAATCGAATTTGTCGGGAACGGTGACGAATTGGGAATCGCCCAAATATAATCTGAAAGTTAGTTCGACAATTGATTTGATGCAAACCGCCACGCTTTTGCCAAATGGAACTGCGCTTCGAGGTTTCGGCAATTTTGAAGGAACGGTGACGGGCGAAGGCGAAAAATACAAGATTGACGGTGAAGCAACTTCCGAATCTCTGGCGGCTTCAAATATTCGCTTGAAAGGCTTGCAGATTAACGGCAAAGTGGCGGGTGAAAACGCAATTTACGAAGGAAACGGCAAAGCGATTGCCGAGATGCTGACCTTTGAAGATTTTCAGATTGATTTTCCACAATTGATCGGCAAGGTGCGCGGAAGCGGGACGGATTTTAAATGGTTTGGCGAACTCCAAGCCGCCGCCGTCAAATCGCCCGATGGCACGCTGACAGGACTTTTTATCTCGGATGCGGTTGCCGAATACAAAGATAAACAGTTTGCCGCAGACTTCGGGAGTCTTCACGCTGTAAGTTTCAATTCCGAAGATTTGATTGCTGAAAGTTTGCAAATCAATGGCATTAAGGTTTCGACAAATAATGGCGTGACCACTATCAATTCGCCAAATTTTCGGGCGGGTGTGGTCAAAGATAAAGACACGGAATTGCGCGGAGTTGATGCCAACGGTGTCAAAATTACGACCAACGGAGATAAAACTACTGCCGAAATTGAAAATTTTCGGGCTGAAAGTTTACAGACTGAAGATGCCAAACTCAAAAATATCAAGGCAAACGGTTTAAAGCTAACCGATGAAAATGGCGCAACTGACCTTCAAGCCAAAAATATTCAAGCCGATGGAGTTGAGGCGGAGGGCGCGAAAATCGGCAATCTGCAAGCGGAAAATGTCAGCATCAAAGATAATGGTAATCAAACGGATATTTATTCGGATAATTTGAGGGTTGCAAAAATTGATACCCAAGAGGTAGGTTTCGGAAGTTTGAATATTGCCGGAGTTCGTCTCAGAATTGTCGCAGGCAGAATCGAAGGCACTTCGGGCGATTTTGATGCAGGAAATGTTGACCTCAGAAAAAATGGGAAACTCGAAAACGCTAAAGTTTATCAGCCCGTTTTCGTGCTTGAGCCATCGGGACGCTATCGGGCAAGTATGGATATGAGTCTCGGCGGCGGGGTGCTGGGAAGCGTCAAACTCGGCGCAGCGCGGGCTTCCGTGGTGGCAACCAATGAACAAATTGAACTCAATAAATTAACCGCCGAGGTGATGGACGGCAAGGTTATCGGCAATGCCGTGATTGCGATGAATGAACGAAATTCATCGAAAGTGGAGGCTGAATTTGCCAATCTTGATCTCGCCAAAATCCTCGCTTTGCAAGGTGGAAAAGTGATTCCGTTGGATGGCAAAACAACCGGCAAAGCCAATTTGACTTTTCGAGGAACAAATTTTAAAAAAGCCAGCGGAACTCTGACCGCAGATTTTGAGGCAAATGCCGGAACAACTGAACGCGGTTTAGTCCCCGTCAACGGAAATCTTGGCGTAAAAGCAACCGATGGGCTTTTTGATATTGACTACGCCAAATTTAATACCGAAAAAAGCCAACTCAATGCCACAGGGCGTTTTGATCTTAACGGCGAAAGTTCCAATCTCACTCTGGCACTTAATTCAAGCGATGCGACTGAAGTTGAGCGTTTGGTCAAAGTTTTGGACATTTCCCCCGAATTGACACAACAACTTACAGATAATCAAATCAATTTTGCGGGGAATTTGAAATTTAACGGGACGCTGACGGGCAACCTTGAAAATCCAAATGTTGACGGAAACGCAACGCTTGATTCGGTTTCGATGCGCGGGCGTGAACTTGGTTTTTTGAACACCAAAATTTTAGTTTCGCCTGCGTTGGTTGAATTAAAAGAAGGAGTTTTGCGCGAAGCAAACGGCGGATTTACGACGTTCAACGTGGTAATTCCGCAGACGGGGGCGAACAATATTTCCGTTCAGGCTACGCTCAATCGAGTCAATACGGGAAATTTGCTCGCCGCCTTGCCGCTCGAAAAATATTTGCCCGAAAAGTTGCGCGATTTTAATGCCGAAACTTCGGGAACATTAAATTTAACGGGTTTGCCGAATGAGATGGGCGGATTTGCCGAGTTGAAATCAGGCGCAGGCTCGGTTGCCGGACAGCCTTTTGAAGGAATGGAAGCACATTTGACTTTTCAAGGGACAGTTGCCACGCTGGAAAATTTTGATGCGCGTTTTGCCGATGGATATTTGAAAGCAAAGGGAACTTATCAGCGCGACACGACCTTGTTTGACCTTGACCTCGAAGGCAAAAATTTGCAAGCCTCCCGTTTTCGTCCGCTCGTGACTGATGACAAAGACTTTCCCGAATTTAGCGGAACGATTGATTTAACTGCCAAAGTTACCGGAAAATCTGATGAATTTGCTACTTACAATGTCAATTTTCAAGGCGCAGGGCAAAACGTCACCATCAACGAAAATGCGCTCGGAACGGTCAATTTTTCCAGCACTACGGTTAATCAAGAGTTAAAAGCGGACTTGACTGCCAACCTCGAAGGACAGCAACAATTGATTACCGCCACCGTCAATTTTGCTGACAAAAATCTGCCGTTTCGTGCCGAAACCAATTTTATGAACACCGAACTTGCGCCGTTTGTCGCGCTCCTTCGCTCGCCCGGAAGCGTGGCGATTACGGGAAAAGCCACGGGTAGAGTTTTTGCCGAAGGCAATATTTACGCAAAGGATGCAAACGGAAAAGGATATTTTACGGCTGACGACATCAAGGGAATCGCGCAGTTTAGCGAGTTTGCCTTGCAGTTTGACGAAACTCCGATTGTTGCCACGCAACCGATTTCGATTACTTTCAATACGCGGGAAGTGGTGGTCGAAAATGCGAGATTTGCCGGAGCCGGCTCAAATTTGGTGGTGAGCGGGACAGTAGCCTTAAACAAAAGGGGCGATAATAATTTATCGCTCAACGGAAAAATAAACTTGCGTCTTTTGAATTTGGCTTCCAAGAATACGTTTTATACCGGACTGGCGGATATTTCGATGCGGCTGACGGGAGTTAAGCAAGAATTGAGCGGTTCGGCATCGGTTGATAACGCTTCGATTTCAACCTTTGTCGGAAGCGAGCGGCTTAATTTTGAACGAATTCAAGCCAAAATTATTTTTACTTCAAATCAGGCGCAGATTGAACGGGCGGTTGGCTATTTGGGTGGCGGAAAAGTGGTCGGAACGGGTGGCGCATTGGTCGAAGGCTTGAAATTACAAGGATTTAGACTCGAACTGCGCGGACAAAATATTACTGCCCCGTTACCGAAAAACTTTTTGACCACCGGCGATGCTGAGGTTAAAGTTTCCAGCGAATGTATCAAGGACGAAAAAACCAAAAAGTGCGAAACGGGCGGAGATTACAACACGCTGATTTGGGGAACAATTTTTGCCAAACGGAGCAGTTACACCAAAGATATTGATTTAGCCGATCTGATTAGCAGTCGGCGTGAAGGGAGCATCTCAGAAGGCGCATCTCAATCATTGTTGGGCATTCCACGGCTTGATTTGCGAATTCAGGGACGTGATGCACTAGTCGTTCGTAATAATTTAGCAGATTTGACGGCTTCGATTGATTTACGAGTGACGGGAGATGTAGATTTTCCGGTGCTTTCGGGGAGCAGAATTACAGCCAATAGCGGAACGGTATTTTTCCGTAGTGACCGATACGAAGTTCAGCGCGGAACGCTCGAATTTCCGCCGCAAGCAAATAGCGAGCCGACCATCAATCTGCAAGCCGAAACGGACATCAAAGGCTATCAGATTTTCGTTAATTTGGTCGGAGAATTGAGCAATTTGGATGCTTTGGTGGCAACCGTGCGTTCTAATCCGGCGTTGCCTCAAGCCGATGTCGTTTCGCTGATTACGACCGGAAGCCTCTCAAATAGCGAAACAGGAATTACTACCACCGGAATCAACACAGCGGCAGAGGTAATAACCGATTCGCTGATTAACAACCCGATTCGCAAGGCGACTGATAAACTTTTTGGGCTCAATAAATTTGAGATTGACCCGATTCTTTCGGGCAAGCGTTTGAATCCGACGGCGCGTTTGACCGTGGGCAGACAAATCAATAAAAACTTGGCGATTACCTATTCGACCAATCTTTCCGAAGACCAAAATCAAGTTTTGGCATTTGAATATCGCGTTTCAAATCGGCTCTCATTTGTGGCTCAATACGAACAGGGTTCATTGAGCAATGTGACCCGAAGCAATAATAATTTCAGCTTTGAAATTCGTTTGAGAAAGAGATTTTGAGGAAGTATGAACCGCAGAGACACAGAGACACGGAGGAAAGAAAGTAAAAGTCAGAAGGTGATCGAAAAAACTTTATGGCTTTTTGTTATCGTTCGTTTTTTGCTGAAAATCTCCGTATCTCTGTGTCTCTGTGGTTTATTTTTTTCCTCAAATACTCTCGCTCAAAATAAATACGAAAACCGCCAAATTAAGAACGTCAGTATCACTTTTGAAGGCACGGATAAAGATATTTCGGCTGCCGAACAATTTCGTTTGATTGCAAGAGGTGCGCTCGGCGAAAAATATTCAGCCGTCAAAATCAGAGAAGCGATTGGCAAGTTGTATGAATCTGACAAAATCGTTTCGGCACAGGTCGAAGCCTCAATTGTCGGGGAAAATGAGGTGGATTTGCGTTTTATCATCAAGCGCAAAACTCAGGCTGAAAAAGTCTTTTTCAAAATCGGGACAACCATCGGTGAAAGCGTGACCGAAGAAGAGCTTCTCCTCAAACTCAATCTCCTCAACCTCGGAGCCTCCGTCAGCGAGCAGGTGCTTCGTAACAACGCCGATTTGATTCAAAGTTATCTGCGCGAACGGGGTTTTTACAATGCCGAAGTAAGTTTTACCCAACAACCTTTGGAAAACGAAAATCGAGTGGCGGTCACATTTCAGGTTGTGCCAAACACGCAATCACGGGTAGAAAATTTTGCGATTGACATCAAAGGCTTTGACGCAACTAAAATTCAAAAACTTCTCAAACTCCAAACCGGCTCGAATTTTTCGCGGATTAAACTGGCGGAAGATGTCGAAAAAATTCGACAGTCAATTCTCAAACAAAATTATCTCGCACCGCTTTTGGAAGAACCGAAAGTTACTTTTGATGCGGATAAAAATACGATTGCGATTGAACTAAAAGGCGAGATTGGGGCAAAGATTGAAGTTAAGGTTGCGGTTGCGAAGGGAAAAGTCAGCGAGAAAACCCAAGAACTGCTTTTTCCAATTAAGCGCGAAGGAACGCTTGATTTTTCCGCCATCCGCGAAGGCTCGCGCCGTTTGCGAAATTATTATCAGGAAAAGGGATATTTCTTTGTCGAGGTCGAAGAGTTGTGTTCGGTCACGCCCGAATTTCCAAAGGATGAAGCCAATCCGATAGCCAATAATTCAACCCAACTTTGCGAAAATTTGAGCGGAGCGGATTTGGATAAACGAGATGTCAATGTTACTTACAGCGTTAATCTCAATCGGCAATTACGTTTGAAAGAAATTCGCATCGAAGGCACGAAAAAGATTACCGTTCCCGAAATTATTACGATTTTGGATACTGAACAAGCGAGTTTAATTGGCATCATTCCGCGTCTCGGTTATGGGCGTGGCTACACTAGCAGCGAGATTTTAGACGAAGACCGTCAGCGAATCGAAGCGATTATGCGCGAACTCGGCTATCGAAATGCAATAGTTAAGGCAAAACAAGGGGCTTCGGTTGACGGAGAAAATTTGATTATAACTTTCGTGGTCAATGAAGGTGTTGCGACTCATATCGAAAATATCGAAATTACCGGAAACAAAGTTTTTGTGGACGATATTTTGAAAAGTGAATTGCCGAATTTGGTTGGGAAAAATTACTCACGGGCGCGAGCACGAAACGGCGCGCAAAAACTTTCCGATTATTATCGCAAAGAAGGCTATTTTGACGCAGACATCGAATTTTCCATCGTTAATTTGCCGAAAGATGCAAATTCAACCGATGAAAAAGTAAAAATTATTTACGACATCAAGCAAGAAGGAAAGAAGGTTTTAATCAATCGGATTTTGGTCAATGGCAATGAGCGAACCGATAGAAAATCCATTTTGACTGCGATAAATCTGCGTCCCGATGAGGTTCTACGCGCCACCGATATTTTTTCTAGTGAGCAAAATCTTTATGCCACCGATGTTTTTCGGCGGGTGGAAATTAAACAAGAGCCTGCCGGAGAAACTTCTGCAGGCGATGCTCTGCGCGACATTCTCATCAATCTCGAAGAACAAAAACCGCGAATTATGACCTACGGCGGAGGATATTCCACCGATTTAGGTTGGCAAGGCTTTTTCGATATTCGTCACATCAATCTTTTTGGCAAACTCCAACAGGGCGGAGCGCGAATCCGCTGGAGCGCACGGCAACAACTCGTCCAATTTGATTATCTCAACCCGCGCTTTATCCCCGATGGCAAAAATCGTTTTGCGCCTTTGAGTATTACCGCCCAATACCAACGCGATTCGACTATTACGAGATTTTTCCGCTCGGCTTTTGACCAAGGAACTTTTGGCATCGTCCAGCGGATTGATGAAACTGGAAAACCGATTGATGAATTTGGCGCAAATACTGGCGACCCGACCATCAATCGTTTTACGCTCACGGCGGAAACCAATCGAACGATTAGCAAAAAGGATAGAAGCCTTCTATTTTTGCGCTATCGGTATGAAGACGTTCGACTTTTTAATATCGAAAGTCTGCTCATAAAAGATTTGCTGATTCCCGATCAAAGAATTCGCATTTCGGGGTTTGGCGCAACTTTTGTCCGCGATACGCGTGAAAATTGTGCAAGAAAATATACGCTTTTGGAATTGATTACCAAAGGCGAACTTGGCGATCCGTGCCGTTATAATCCGTCCGATCCGACTCGCGGCGGCTATCTCACACTTGAATACAATATTTCCGTGCCGCAACTTGGGGCAAATGTCGGCTTTCATAAATTTCAAGCGAATTATCAAACTTATTATCAGTTTCCAAAACTAAATAATATGGTTTTGGCAGGACGCGTTATTCTCGGACTTGGTTCAGTTTTCTACAAAAAACAACAATTTACGGGAGATTTAGAGGTTTTCAACGGCTCTTTGCCGATTAGCGAAAGATTTTTTGCGGGCGGTTCGACTACGCTTCGGGGATTTGATTTTGAATCAGCGGGACCGCGAATTGTAGTGATGCCACAAGGAATTTTCCGCAATCAAAAGGGTGAAATTGTGACGCTCAATCCATTCACCGTTCCCTTTGGCGGAAACGGTTTGGCGATAACAAATTTAGAAGCACGAATTCCGCTCACCGATTCATTACAAGCCGTTCCTTTTTACGATGGCGGAAACGTCTTTAATCGAGTGGGCGATATTTTCAAACCTTTGCAAGGGGCAAGCGGAAATGCTTTTAAGGACAATTTACGAGCCACTTGGACAAACACCATCGGATTTGGCTTGAGAATCAAAACACCTTTCGGCGGTTCGTTGGCAATTGATTACGGCTATCTGCTCAATCCCCCTAAGTTTATTGTTCCACAAGCTGTTCCACCTGACGCGATTTTCCAGCCCAAACGTGGTCAACTGCATTTTAGATTTGCTCAGTCGTTTTAGAATGGAAAATGGATAATTGAAAATGGATAATGAGAAAGACAGTCAATCTCAAATTTCAAATCAATTATCCACTATCAATTATCAACTATCCATTTCTTTCCCAAGTTCGCTTGCGAATCGCCTCCAAATTGTCGTCAACTAAAACTTGTCCATTTTCAAAAACAGTTTTTAGTTGTGAATTTTCAGCGGCAACTTGTTCGATTGATTCGAGTTGGACGGTTTTATAATCGCCGTTTTCGTCCAAAATCAAATCAAGTCGTCCGCGTTTGCTATTCTTTCCTTTGTCAGTGATTGGCTCTTTATACACATCAACCAACTTGCTATCTCGGACAATCGCCGAACATTTATAAGCAAATTTCATCGTGTCGCGGTCAATTTTTTGCAGTAATGCACCGCCGATTCCGAAATGCAATATTTGAAGTCGAAAAACCTTTATCTTTCAAAGATTGGCAGATGTTATGAATCGAAACAGGATTCACGCCGTCGCCTTGGATAATGCGGACATTTTTCAAAACTTTGTAACCTTTTGAATTGATTTCAACCCCAAATTTACTTCCCAAAAGTTCCGCGACTTTTCCGACAACTTCGACAGGTTCGCCCGAATCAGGACGAATGACGATTGTCGCACCCGAATCAATAACTTCTTGTTTCAACTGTTCGCCCCAAATCTTTTCAACTGCTTCGTAAATGTTCCAAGAGTCGGAAACTACTGCCACCAAAGCGTTTGGCTTGGCAAAATGTTTCAAAATATTGCGATATGCTTCAATTTCGTTATCTCTGCCCCAACTCGTAATGGTTGAATGTTCCGCCGCCGGAATCGAAAAACCTGCCATTTCGCAGTTGTAAAATTCGCGGTGAATCAACAACGATGCCATCGTGTCTGTGCCAAAAAAATTAACCAGATGAGCCGCCCCGCCGATTGCCGCCGTTTCTTGCGAAGAAACTCCGCGAGAGCCGAAATCGTGAACTTTGAAACCAATTTCCGCATCGGCATCGTCCGCCGTTTCCTGCAAAAATTGATAAACGTCTTTTTTGATGTAATAGCTTTGCGTTGAAACAGTTATTGGATACCAAAGCCGCATCAGTTGCGATTCAAACCAGCCGGTCAGCCAGAAAAATTCGTCATCGGTATTTTCCACCGTCATCAAAACATTTCGAGTTGGCACAATCGAACCTTCCGCCACTGCACGCACCCGCAGAGGAAGTTTTCCGTTGTGTTTTTCAATCAACCGTAACCAACCTTTCAAATTAAAAGGTTCGCCGTGTGCCGTGATAACTTCGTTTGCTTCGATAACATTTTCTTTGGTAAATGGTCGTGTAAAATACCTTTTCAAAAGATATTGCAATCCAAAAAAAACGGTTTCGCTGTAATTCCGCTCACTACCGCGACTTTCCAAATACGAATGCACGAGCGTCGTATTCGGCGGATATTGCAGAAAATGACTCGCTTTATACGAATCGGTGTCAATTATTCTATTTATTTCAAACATTATTTTTCTCCTATTTTCGGCTTTCTACCTGAAAGCCTAAATCTTTTTTTCACCACAGAGACACAGAGGACACAGAGATTTTCAATCATTCATTGGATAAATTGTAACTAAAATACTGGCTCCGAGTTTTGCAATTCGCTCGACTGTTTTAGCACGAATTTCAGTTTCAAGTCTTTCGATACTTCCGCTTTCAAAACCAATGTCAAACTTTTTTGAATGACATTTATTCCAAATCAATTTTGATTCAAACGGAAGATTTTCAATCAAAAAACAAAGTTCCGAAATTATTTTATCAGCATTCTTTTCGTAAGAATCTTTGATGCAAAATGAAAGGCGATTTAAATCGTTTTCCCATTCGCCATTGAACATTACGGAAACATTCTCAGCCAATTCATTAAATAAAGGCTGTAAGTTTTCAGATAAATCAATTACAAAATCTACATTTAAGAAACTAATTTCCATAAAATTTCCGTCTTCTCTGTGCCTCTGTGGTGAATATATTCCTAAAAAATTTCCACAAAAGTTTTATAAACTTGTTGCGTTGGTGCGGTGTCGTAAATGGCGAAAATCACCTGTTCAAAACAGTTGGCGAATTCATTTTTCAATAATTCGTTGAAAGTTTCAGCAATGTCTTGAACATTATTGCGAAAAGCTCCGCAACCCCACGCGCCTAGAATCAAAGTTTGATGTCCTTTTTGATTCGCTAACCACAGAAATTTTCTGATTCGCTCTTTATTGACCGAATAAATCAATTCACCGTTTTCCAGTTCTGCTTGGGTTAAACCTCTCACACAAACCGCAGGCGAAGTCAGAAATGTAACGTAATATGGTTCATCAATAAAACTTCCATCATTATTTCTAAAAACCGGAACTTGCGGCGAATAAATCATCCAATCCGAAGCAAACTGAGTTTGTTGACGTTGGTTAAACTCATACATATCCATATTTGCAGTTAAACACGGATAAAGCGAAGATGCACGAGCCAAACTTTCTTCCTGAGCAACCGCACCAACTAAAAATCCGCCGCCGGGTTGGAATCCGTTGGCAAAATTTAGAACAAATGGATTTTCGTCCGCATTTTCTTTGCAAACTCTCTTTGCTGCTTCAAGCGTAGTTTCGTCTGTAACTTCAAATTGAGTCTCTCCGTTTATTTTTACCAAATCAAATTCTTGCGGAAAACTTTCTGGACTAATACTTTCCGAATTATTAACGGCAAACTCTGTTTTTTCTTTAATCGAAACTTCTTTTCCCAAACTATTTGTGTAAAAACCGCTTTCAATAATTTTAAGTATTTCTATAGCGATTTCTACCAACGATATATTTTTCATTTCTACTACTCCTGTTCGGCTCTTTACTTAAAAGCCTAATATTTTTATTTTTGCCACAGAGGACACAGAGTTCACAGAGATTTTAAGAATAACACCTGTGATTTTTTATTATGTAAATTGAAAGGTGAAATACTTCTTTTCACAATGTGAACATTTAAAAGTTGCTATTTCAGTTAAACTTTCGGGACTTCCAGAATCTTTGAAGTCATAGGGGGAAGATATGAATTCTTTCCCGTATTCCCAATAAATGCAGTTTTTAGTTTTCTCATAAAGGTCTTTATCATTTATTGGATAGCCAATGAATTCAGTCAAGTCATTGCAACATAAAGGTCTATCTTGAGTTTGCGAAAAACTTGGAATATCTGGTGTCTTTTGATATTTTTCGACTAATTTAGTTTTTAGTTCGTCTAGTTCTTGAATTGTTAAACCTCTATTTGAAAGATAGTTTGTGATGGTTTTTATATATTCAAAATCGCAGATGTGTGATAGGTTCTTACTAGAAATACAGTCAGCACAAACTGCATAAATGTCATTGTCTATTTCACCATTTTCAAACTCACATTTTCCATGATATTGAAAAAGATTAGAGTCAGTTTTATTACAAACATGACACTCTGTATAATAGTCATCCAATTTTTCTAAAGCATTATCCGCGATAAGTTCAAATATTTGTCCCATTTTTAACCTCCGTGTTCTCTGTGCACTCTGTGGCTAATTCCTAACTTTCGTCTCTCAATTCTTCACGAACTTCCATTAAAAGTTTGCCTAACATATTCAAACCGTGTCAGTAACCGCCATCACCTCAAAAACTATCTTTTTGAGTATGTTCAACTAGCAAAGCATCTTCGGTTTTGATAAGAATCTCGCGTAAATCTTTGTGTTGTGTGAACTTTGCAACTAAGGCTTCACGCATAATTTCGACTTTTACTTCTTCCCAATCTAATCTCAGCGGATTTTTTCTGTCTCTGCCGATTTGTGCGGCTTGTTTTGGCGTAAATGCTCGTCGAATTTCCTCTTCTTGCTTCTTTCCTGCAAACTTTTGTGCTTGGAAATAATGCTCAATCGTTCGCCAAACTTTGTCTTTCAAGAAAATTCGATGACGTGAAAAGTTAGAAAACACGCCGTATTCATCGGTCGGCATATAAAATTTTATAACTTTCTTTTCGCTCATAAACCTCCTTTTGTGAACCACATAGAAACATAGGAAATATAGAAAATCCTTATTTGTTCTATGTTCCTATGTGTTGAAATTAAAATCCTAACATCGTCCGAATAATGGACAGATGATCCTCGAAAAACTTATCCTCATTTTCGCCCAAAGCCGATAACGGCAACCAAAATGCTTTTGCGGCATCATCACCGCCTTTGACCTTTGGCAAACCGTCTTTCAAACTTGGTTCAAGTTCGATAAAGTAAGCAAATGTTACGGTTCGCCCGCGTGCGGAGCGTTCGGGATAATCAAACGGACGGCTAGTTTTGATGCTTCCGCGCAGAACTTGGGCGGGAACTTTGATGTTGGTTTCCTCTTTTAATTCTTTGATGGCATTGTCTTCAAGCGTTAATTCGGGCTGCAAAAATCCGCCCGGAAGTGCCAGCAAACCTTTGCCCGGCTGATGTCCGCGCCGGATAACCAAAATATGCCCGCTTTGGACGACAACCGCATCCGTAGTCACGAAAATTGGTTTATATGGAACGCCGACAAACTTTGTATCTTCTTTGTATTGTTTGATATACGCTGATTCTGTTTGTAAAACTGCAAAGTCTTTGGTTTGTTTGAAAACGTCTAATTGTGTAGCGATTGATGTCGGAACTTGCGTTTTCCAAGTCTCATCATCCGCGAAATATTTCTCGCGGATTTCAGTTGCGTTGATTTTCAAATTCTCTTTGTTTTTGCAATAGAATTCTTCAAAACTCCATTGTGGAAAGAGGTTCAAATAATATGAACTGCGGTCTTTGAAAAATCCGACCATACAAACTTTTGCATCCGTTTCGTCTTCAATTTCTTCGTTCACGACGTTTTGAATTTCAGTTGTCCAATAATGGTCGTTATACGGATAATCGCGGACAGCGCAAAAGATAAGCCTTTTACTTTCAACCGGAAAACAAGCCCGAATCATTTCCTCACGCATTGTGGGCGTGAAAGGATTTTTGACATCAGACGCACTTCGAGCCGAGCCAAGAATGACAATGACTTTTTCGGCAAGCGTTAAACTGTATTGGATTAAATCTTGATGCGCGGAATGGAATGGTTGAAATCGTCCGATGACGATTGCGTGTGTATATTTCATTTTCTCTAACACTCCTCGTGTTCTAAATTTTCACCGCTCAATCCGAACGGCTACATTACTAACATAAACCTAATACGCCTAAAATTTCAAATAGATTCGTAGATTTTTTTTAATATTCAAAAAAAAAGACCGCCTCAATTGGCGGTCAAAATATACTAAAAACAAATATGCGTAAAATAAAACTTATGCGGCAAGAAGATCATTTGATGTTTCGGCAAATACTCTTCTTCCGTTTAAAGCATCGTCAATAATTTCTCTGACGGCTGAAGCATCAGGATTTACGTCCATTCGCGCACAAGCCCGAAGATGTCTGATAATTCCTTCTGATGCAATCTCCAAGGTTACGCCGCCTAATTTTGAATAACGACGTGCTTGGATATGGTCAATTTGCAAAATTCTGTCTTGCAATGTCATTGGTTTAGCTGCTGCCACTTTATACTCCCCCTTCGTATTTTAAAAAAAACTGCTATTCGCTTGAATAACAGCGGTTATAGAAAAACTTTAAAAAATCAAGTGTTTTTCCGAAGTGCATTAGTTGAATAAAATAAGTAAAACGTTGTCAACAAAGTCTTCGGAAAACTATTTATTTAGCAAATCAAAGAGAAATCGTAACAAATTTTTAACATTTTGTCACTACTTTTTTTTACGCTTGTAACTTTTTTCTCAAAGTCTTGGAAAAATAAAAAAAAGACCGCCAAACTACAACGGTCTTTTTAAGTTTAATTAGGAAATTCTTAGCCGATAGAATCTTTCATTGATTTACCGACACGGAATTTAACAGTAGTTTTGGCAGGAATCTTAATGGTTGCGCCGGTTGCAGGGTTGCGTCCGTCACGCGCCTTACGGGTGGCTTTCACCAATTTGCCGAATCCGGGAAGAGTAAATTCTCCATTTGTTTTTACTTCGCTAGCCGCAAGACCAGCTAAAGCATTGAAAAATTCTTTCGCATCGGTTTTTTTGATTCCGGTTTTATCTGCCAAGTGGCTGATGATTTCAGTTTGTGTCATACGCTTCGTTGAAGCCATAATTTAAATTTAACCTCCAAAAATTTTTGAGAAAATAGACTTAATAATCAATAAAACATTATTTGCTAAAATGCAAACGTTCAAATAGGGGCTGCATCATTCCAATTTTTTTAGGATTGGTCGGGGCGGCAAGATTCGAACTTGCGACCTCTCGGTCCCAAACCGAGCGCTCTACCAAGCTGAGCCACGCCCCGAATTGTTTCACTGAAGAAACTGCTAACAAGTGGCGAATTTTACAAGCGAAAAAGGCGAAGGTCAAGTGAAATCAAGCTAAAATGCGTAAAAACTCAATTATTTTACGAATAGCAAGGGCGCGATGGCTGATTTTATGCTTAATTTGGTCAGAAAGCTCGCCAAAACTCTCAGAAAATCCGACTGGAATAAAAATCGGATCGTAGCCAAATCCATTCGTTCCTCTTGCTTGCCAAGCAATTTTGCCTTCGCAAATACCTTCGGCAATTTTTATGATTTCACCGTTTTTATCGGCAATTGCCATTGCGCAGACAAATCGGGCAATTCGCGCCTTGTCCTGCGTTTTGTTCAATTCATTTAATAATTTAGCAATTTTTTCTTCGTTTGTCGCGTTTGCGCCCGCATATCGGGCAGAAAAAACTCCGGGAGCACCGTCAAGGGCATCAACTACTAAGCCGGAATCGTCTGCCAGAGCTATCAAACCTGTTTTTTCAGCATAATATCGTGCTTTTAAAATGGCATTGTCAGTAAAAGTTTCGCCCGTCTCTTCGGGTTCGGGAATATCTTCAAATTCATCTGCGCTATGTAGAGTGAGTGGCAAATCGGCTAAAAGTTGGTTAAGTTCTTTGATTTTGCCAACGTTTTTAGTGGCAACCAGCAATTCTAAATTCATTTTGATTTATTCTTCAGCAAAATTCTATTTTACACAAAAAGATTATTTTCCTTGCAATTACAGGGCTTTCAAGTTATAAATTTAATAGCGGAGTTTTCCGCGCACGCCGCCTGTTTTAAACCTGCTAACTTTAATTGAGAGGATCCCTATCTTGGACGCAATCGTATCCTCAGATACAACATTAAATTCAAATAGCCTAGTTCAGCCAAGTTCTGTCCAAAGCGAGAAAGTCTTCCTGACTACGCCGATTGTTTCAACCAGCGACGGAGCCATCCGGCTTGGGGTTTGGTTATCCGGCTTAGCCAGTTTCCTACAAATCCGCAACTATTCCTTTGGCGATAACAATCGCGCCAAAGCCTCCATTCGGGATTGGACCAGAGAATTTCATTTAACCAATACAGCACTTTTGCTTTGCTCAAAACTGACGCTACAACTCTTAAAAACTTTGGGTGACCAAAAGTATGGAACTGCGAAAAATGACGATTCGATTGCTCAAACTTCTTTAGATTTTACTTTTGAAGAGATGTCCGAACTGGCGGAAGTTTTAAAACATTCGATTTTGCTCAATGAAGCCTTATTGCGTTCTGAGCCATTAAAATTTGGCGAATGGATCGCGTGGACCAATGTTTTGACCGATAAATTGAAACAGGTTGAAGTAATTCAAAAAATAATTTGGCTGGCAGAAAAAGACGGAGAAAAATTTTTGCCCGTTGAATTGCAAAAGATTTTGGAAAATAAGCCCATTCCTTTTGCGGTTGAGGCGGATTTACGCATCATTTTGCCACGCATTGCCAAGATTTTGAAATGGTTGGACGTGATTAACGAAATGCGCCAAAAAGACGAACCACTCAAAAATACGCTTTTACTTTTCGCCCGCATTTATGAGCAAACGCAAGAGATGATGAGTTATATCAGCAATCGTCTGTTACGTTTTCCGAATGAAAGCGACCCGATTTTTGAAGCCTTAGACGCAACCATTTACGCCGCTTCGATTGAATCGCGGAAAGTTTTTAATTACGAATTGGCGGGATTGACCGAAATTCGCCAAGCACCGCGAATTTTTGCCAAAGTTGAGACTTCTTACGCCTTGCTCAATGATTCATTCCAACAAACTTTAGTTAATTTTGCACAACTGATTGAGCCAAGTGTTAAGCCAAACAAAATCTTTCCAAATTTTCAGACTAAATTGGAGCAATCTTTAGCTTTACGCAAGAATTTATGGAGTATGCAACAAGAAGTTCAGCGAGCCGAACAAGAATCCAGCGAATATGTGATGAACGCTTTGCACGAAAAACTCAATGATTTTCTCAAAGAAAATTTGCGATATTTGTTTTATAAAGACTGTGAGACGGTAGAAAGATTTGCTGAAGAAGTCCTCAGAACCACCAATAAAAATGACCTCTCCCCAATTCTGCATCGTTTTGGCGCGTATCTTGAAACCTTACTTGGACAGGTTAATATGCGAACAATGCTGGCAAATCATCCGTTTGATTACCCTAAAGAATAGCTTGAATTTCAGATTCCAGATTCTAGATTTCAGATTTCAGATTATTTTTTGTCTTCCAATTTGAAATTTGAAATCTGGAATCACCCTCTAATTTGGAATCTGAAATTTGAAATCTGAAATTTTTTATTGTGAGCGCAAAATCGAAAGTGGCTTCTTAAACAGCACGTCAAAACTTGCCAGAGTTCCGATAACTGTTACTAACAGAGCAGTTATCAAAACTCCTAAAGTCACTAACAACCAATCGAATTCCCAATCAAATTCCAAAATATATTTCGTCACAACAAACGACATCAAGGTTGCAAAAAATGCGCCAATGATGCCAGCCAAAAGTCCTAAAATTGCGTATTCGGTAAAAAGAATCGTCAGCAAACTTCCACGTTTTGCTCCGAGAGTTTTCAAAATTGCATTTTCGTAAATCCGCTGTGATTTGGTCAGCGAAACCGAGCCAATCAGAATCAAAATTCCCGTCAGCATGACAAAACTTCCGACAAAAGAAATTGCTAAAACGAAATTATTAATAAGTTTCGTGACGGTGGTCAAAATGTCTTGAACATCAAAAATCTGCACGTTTGGAAAAGCGTCTATTACTCTGCGTTGAAAACGTGCGCGTTCAACTGTGGGGATTTTGTTAATTAGCGGTAGCGCAAAGGTTTGCGGCGCAGTTTCGAGTGCGCCGGGACGAAAAACAAACATAAAAACAGTTCTCGTATTTCGCACGTCAATTTTGCGAACGCTGGTCACTTTGGCGTTGATTTTTCTGCCCAAAACGTCGAAAGTTATCACGCTTCCGATTCCGACTTTGAGCAATCGAGCCATATCGTCCACGACTGAAACTTCAGTTTCTGCGCTCGGCGTTTCATCCCACCATTTGCCAGCAATTATCGTTTCGTTTTCGTCCAATTTGGGGCGATAAGTCACCGCAAATTCACGCCCAATTTGCCCTTGTTGTTGGCGCACTTCTTTTTGTTGATAATCGGGCGCACCACCATCAACTAATGCAATTCGAGTTCGCACTGTTGGAACAGCTTTTAATTCTTCGTTCGTGACGGCTTGGCTAAGTTGTTTAACGCCTTCGATTTGACTGCGCTGAATGTCAACCATAAACAGATTTGGCAAGGTCTGATTGCGCGAAAAATCGAACTCTCGAACAAGATTTGCTTGCAGAGATTGGACAGCAATCACGACAAATGCGCCAAGTCCAACCGCAAGCAAAACGATTCGTGTTTGATTGCCCGGACGATAGAGCGAATTGACGGCTTGCGAGATTGAAAAAGAAGAAAACTTCTTCAAATTTCGCAGTAGTTTGGTCAAAAGCATTGCCGCAACATAAAGAATTGCCGCAGTTACGCCCAATCCAATCAAAAACGCCGTGCCAACTTTCCACGAACCCGCTTGCCAAATTGCAATGCCTAAAATTCCCGAAAGTGTGAAAAGCGCAAACAGCGTTTTTGTCCAATCAAGCCGGCGCATTTGAACATTATTTGTATCTCTTAAAAGCAAACTCGGCTTGATTTGGCGAATTTGCAAAAGCGGTAAAAGCGAAAATAATAGCGAGATTAAAACGCCTAGAATCATCCCTTGTAAAACGGCGGATTGTTGCAAATTGTAAGTCATTTTTTCGGGCAACTCCGCACCGAAACGCCATCCGACAAACCACAAAGTATTTTGCGCCAAAACAATTCCGAATAGACTTCCAACCAAACCTAAAGTAAGTATTTGCAAAAGATATACAAAAATAACTTTCCGG
Source organism: Pyrinomonadaceae bacterium (assembly GCA_963779235.1). Classification (GTDB taxonomy): domain Bacteria; phylum Acidobacteriota; class Blastocatellia; order Pyrinomonadales; family Pyrinomonadaceae; genus JAIBCC01. The sequence goes on along the minus strand of CAVZXI010000014.1, from coordinate 75,506 downwards.
CTGTCCGCGCCCAAACATTTCAAAACGGCAATAGTTTTGCGCTTTTGTTCGACAAAAACTCGCGCCACATTCCAAACACCGACACCGCCTAAAACTAAAATCAAAAGTCCCGTCAAAGAAAGATAATTTTCGGTTCGGGTAAATTGTTCGCCGATATTTTCTTGCGTTTCGCGGTAGTTTTGGACGGTTAAAATCGTGCCTTTCAAAGCCTCGCGCAATTCTTTGACCAATGGCGTTGGATTGTCCGTAGTGCGATACAAAATTCGGCGGCGAATCCGTGAGCCTGAACGGGTTAAACCTGTTTCTTCAAACGCTTTCTTTTCGATAAAAACGCGAGGTCCGATACGGAATCCACTTTGTCCGCCCGGCTCTTCGTCAAAGGTGGCGCGAATTTCAAAATCAGTTTCACCAATTTTGATTTTATCGCCGATTTTGAGGTTTAATTTTTCGAGTAAAAGCGGTGCGACAACTGCGCCACGATTTTCTAAACTTTTAAACTCGAACAGTTTTCCATCGGAAAAAGTAAAGTTTCCAACCAACGGAAATGGCGGCTCAATCCCTTTTAACTCAACAAATTGCAAGCCTTCCTGACTCGCGCTCGAAGGTCGCGCCATCGCAGCTGTTGTGATTGCTTCATTTCGGGCTTCGATGAGGTTTGATTTACCAATAACCGATTCAATCCGCGAAATGTCGTCAGGCGTAAAAATATTGGTCGAACTGATTTCAAAATCCGCCGTCAACAACGCACGAGCATCCGTTCCAACTGCTTGCGAAAGATTTTGAATCAACGAGCGAAGCGCAACGACAGAGCCGACCCCAATCGCAATGCACAGAAAGAAAAATAGAAGTCGCCGCCACGATGAACGAATTTCCCGAATGGTTAAATTGAAAATAAATTGCATAAAAATATTTCACAGGGATAAAGGGGATGGATAGGGATTCTCTTTTCTTCTTATCCTTTTTCATCTCCTCTATCCCTGTGAATGTTCTTGGTCAGAAATAACTTTTCCGTCTCGCAACCTAATCTGCCGTTCCGCTTTTTCGGCTAATTCTTGGTCGTGCGTGACTAAAATCAAAGTCGTCTTTTTATCATCGTGAAGTGCGGTCATCAATTCAAAAATATGTTGCCCGTTGCGCGAATCAAGATTTCCGGTTGGCTCATCGGCTAACAAAATTTTCGGATTATTGGCAAAGGCGCGGGCAATGGCAACACGTTGCTGTTCGCCACCCGAAAGTTCGTTTGGATAATGATGTCCGCGATTGGTTAAATCTACTTCTTCGAGCAGTTTAGCCGCGCGTTCCTTTGCGCCTTTTTCGCCGCGAATTTCTAGCGGAATCAGGATATTTTCAAACGCAGTCAAACTCGGAATGAGATGAAAAGATTGGAAAACAAATCCAAGTTTGTCGCTTCGCAAACGAGCCAGACCGTCTTCACTCATTTTCGTAATGCTTTCGCCGTCAATCAAAATTTCCCCCGAACTTGGCGCATCAAGCCCCGCGATTAAGCCCAAAAGGGTTGATTTTCCGCTACCCGATGCACCCGTGATAGCCACAAATTGTCCGTCGGGAATTTCCAGCGAAACATCGGTTAAAATCGTCAAGTCGTCTGCACCGGAACGGACGGTTTTGGTCACATTTTTAATTTCAATCATAAAATTATTGATTCATTGATTCATTTTATCATTGTCCCATTGCTTTTTTTTCAATGAATCAATGAGCAAATTCCATAACTTTTTGCAACAATTTGCATCTAATCTCGTAACACTATCGAATGCAAATTTGGTAAATTATGTTCAATCTTATTCGTTCAATCGCAATTTTAAGTTTCATATTTTTACTAATGTCGTGCGGATTTTCATCGGCTAAAAGCGAGTTTGAGAAACCGCGTGAACAGGTTCAAGTTCCAAACACAGTTTCTAATAAACCGAAAATTGTGGCATTTGGCGACAGTTTAACGGCGGGGTTCGGCTTGAGCGAAAAAGAGTCATATCCGTATCTTTTACAAGAAAAACTTCGCGCCGAGGGCTACGATTATGACGTGGTAAATGCGGGAATTTCCGGTGATACGAGCTCAGGCGGACTAGAACGAATTGATTGGTCACTCGATCAGGAAAATGTGAAAATTCTTGTCCTCGAACTTGGTGGAAACGACCTTTTGCGAGGGCTTCCGGTTGAGAAGATGAAAGAAAATCTCAGCACGATCATCAAAAAGGCTAAGGCGAAAAATGTCAAAGTTTTATTTTGCGGAATGCTCGCCCCACCAACCATGGGCGCGAAATATCAACGCGAATTTGTCGCGGTGTTTCCCGATTTAGCCAACGAACACAAAGTCGAATTTATGCCGTTTATACTCGAAGGCGTAGCATCAGATCCAAAACTCAATCAGCCTGATGGGATTCATCCCAACGCGGAAGGCTCAAAAATTATGACGGATAATGTTTATCAGGCTTTGAAGCCTTTGCTGAAAAAGTAGCCGGAGATAAAAAAGGACGGAATGTAAATCCCGCCCAATGATTTTAGGATAAATTGTAATTATTCCAAAGAATAGTTATTACCAATGTCTTGAATTGCCCATAATTGCGTTTTGTCTGGCGCGTTGCATTGCTATTTGGTTATTTGAAATATAATTGTAATATTTCCATTCCATTAGGTCGTGTGTTTTCGCATCATAAACTCCGGTTGGTGAATAACTCCAAAAGGCTTGAAATGCCATTATCATTCGAACGGTTTGATCACCATAAAAACCTGTTTCCGGCAATGTTTTTTGTATCTTATTGAACTGATAATAGTCATTCATTTCATTTAACCACATTTGAAGCTGACTAACTTCCGGTCCTTGCATACCTCTCATCAAAGTTTTGGTAAAAGGCATTTTTTCCGGTTTTCCATTAAAACTCATTTTATTATTTCTCCTTTTTTATTTCTCAGTTTAAGTTTGAAAACAAACCATAATAATTTGTTTCAACGATAAAAGAATACGTTAAGGGAAAATCTATTTCGCCACCCGCTTGGATGGAAAAAAATAAAAGCGAAAAAGAGTCTAAACTATTTGCAGTATTAGACTTATGATTCACAGATGAGTTTCTAAAAATATATTTTTATTTTTTATCCATCGCAAAAATACCATACGGGTGGGCAGTTTTAGATGAATCAAACAAAAAAGCGAAGCCTTTTGAGCCTCGCCTCCCGTTTGATTAAATTTAACTGTTACTTATTTTCTTCCGCCGCGAATAATCAAACCTAAAACCAATCCGACGGCAGCTGAAATCAGAATTGTTTGACCGGGTTTCTTGCGGGCAAATTCCTTGGCTTCTTCCACTAATTCTTTCGGGTCTTTTTGTGAAAGTTCTTTAAATTTGTCGCCCGCTTGGGTAAATTTTTCGCTGGCGTAATCTTTGGCTTTTAACGCCGCATCTTGAATCTTTTGTTGATATTCTTGAGCTTGCACTTTTAATTCTCCTAAAAATTCATCATTCAAAACTTGTTTGTTTGATTCTTCTTCTTCGATATTGTTGATAACGGGAACAAGACTTTGTTCCAATTCTTTTTCCGCTTTTTTAACTTCTGCTTCAAATTCAGACATTTCTATACTCTCCTTTTGAAAAAACAATTTATAAACACACTGCACACATTCATAAACTCTATGCGAGCGATTCAGATGAAATGCTCTCATAAAAAGTTGTAACGAATTTTTATTATTTTTTGTTGCAACTTTTTTACTTGACAACCGTATCTCTAAATTGCAAATATTGAAAAGTTAGTAAGCACTTACTATTGATAATAGAAGGATACAAATTTGGTTAAAACAATAGAAGCAACAGCAACGCGAATGACGGGCGATGAACGCCGCGAACAGATTTTGCACATTGCGATTAAGCTATTCTCGCAACACGGGTTTAGAGGCACAACTACCAAGAAAATTGCTGAAGAGGCAGGCGTTTCGGAAGCTATGGTTTTTCGTCATTTTTCAACCAAACGCGAACTTTATCACGCCATCTTAGACCATAAAGCGTGCCAGAAAGATGCTCCTAATCCGTTTGTTTTGGTCAGCGAAGTCATTAAAAGCAAAGATGATTTTGAAGTTTTTTACCAAATTATTTTGAGTGCCTTAAATCATCACCAACAAGACCCTGAATTTATGCGTCTTTTGCTGCACTCGGCACTCGAAGGACACGAACTTGCCGATATGTTTATCAATGAAAGCATTGTGCCAACCTACGAAGTTTTGAGTTTCTACATCAGCCAACGTCAGCGAGATGGCGTTTTTCGCAATTTGAATCCGAAACTGATTGTTCGCGCTTTTGTCGGAATGATGATTCACCACAGTCTAAATATTGCATTGTGGGATAAACAAGGTCGTCTGTTGAAAGTTTCCAATGAAGAGGCGGCTCGCGGTTTTACTGAAATTTTGCTTGACGGAATCAAGAAAAATACTAAAGATTGATATTTTTTTGCGCTCAGTTGCGCGTTTATAAACAGAGGCGGAAAGCCTTCAAATTCTTAAAATGAAAGCAGTTAAATTTATATCATTTGCCATTATTCTAACTTCTTTAGCTTTATTTCTCGCGGCTTGCGGAAATTCAAAAGCTGAAACAAACGTGGAGGCTGCCAACAAAAGCAATCAGGCGCAAGTTGTTGATGTGACGACTGAAAGCGCAATTTTGCGCGATATGCCGAGCTATTTTGAAGCCACGGGAACGCTTGCTTCGGACGCGCAAACAGACGTTGCCCCGACTGTCGCCGGAAGAATTGTTGAGGTTAATTTTGATGTTGGAAGCTATGTTAATCGAGGTGATGTTTTAGTTCGGCTTGATCCGCGTGACGCTCAAATTCGGCTTGAACAGGCGCAAGGTCAGGTTGGTCAGGCACGCGCACAGGTTGAACAAGCCAAAGCCGCCGTTAAACAAGCGGAAGCCGCCGTTGAACAAGCGCGAGCAAATATGCGTCAGCAACAAACGCGACTTGGTTTAACCGAAGGCTATAATTTTGACATCAACAAATTTTCGCAAGTTATTGCTGTTCGCGCCCAGCTTGATTTAGCCGAAAAAGAATTGAAAAGAGCCGAAAAACTTTTAGAAACAGGCGATGTTTCGCGGGCATTTTACGACCAGCGTTTATCCCAACGAAATCAACTTTTAGGACAATTGGAAGAAGCAAAATCCAATGCAGCGGTGGCAGTCAGAGCGATTCAAACGGCGATGGAAGGGGTCAAAACTGCTCAAGCCCAAGTCGGAATTGCACAGGCAAATGTTGGCACGGCGCAAGCGGCTTACAACACCGCGTTGACCAACATTGACCAAGCCAAAAAATTTGTCAACGATACGGCAATTTATGCGCCGATTTCGGGCTATGTTTCGGAAAGAGTGGCAGATTTAGGCGAATACACCAATCCAAATGCTCCAAATACAAAGATTGCCACGATTTTGCGAACCGCGATTTTGCGCCTTCGAGTTGATGTGCCGGAGCAAAGTATCGGAAAAGTTTCAATCGGACAAGGCGTTTCGCTCAAAGTTTCGGCATATCCCGACCGAAATTTTGCCGGAACAATCACACGAATTTTGCCGAATGTCAATGTAACTTCAAGAACTTTAACAGTTGAAGCTGAAGTCGAATCAGGCGGACTGCTGAAACCCGGACTTTTTGCGACGGCGCGAATCGCTCAATCAAAAGCCGAGCCAACAATTTTAGTTCCTGTAAAAGCGATGCGAACCGATGGCGGAGTGACCAAAGTTTTTGTTATCCAAGATGGTCGCGCCGTAGAAAAACTCATCCAAGTCGGCGATACCGAAAATGATTTAATCCAAGTCAAACAAGGAATTGCAGAAAATGAAAAGGTTGCAGTTTCAAATGTCGAACAACTTTTTGATGGTGTAACTGTCAGACAATAACTTCAATTCCAGATTCCAAATTTCAAATTCCAAACTATGAACAGGAATTAAAATCTGGAATCTGGAATCTGGAATCTGAAATTAAAGAATTATGCAATGGTTAGCAGAAGTATGTGTTAAGCGTCCCGTTTTTGCGACGATGTTGGTGATGTCAATGGTCGTCGTTGGCGCATTTTCGTTTTTCTCGTTGGGATTGGATTTATTTCCCAAAATTGATTTTCCAACGATTACAATTACCACAGTTAATCCGGGTTCATCGCCTGTCGAAATTGAAACGGAAATCACGCAAAAAATCGAAGAAGCCGTTAATACTATCAGCGGAATTGACGAATTGCGTTCAACTTCAGTAGAAGGCGTGAGCCAAGTTTTCGTCCAGTTTGTTTTGGAGAAAAATGTCAATATTGCCGCCCAAGAGGTTGAAAACAAAGTAAATACAGTCATTGCAGATTTACCTGATACGGCTCAAAAACCTTTTGTCCAAAAACTCGATACCGATGTCGCGCCCGTTGTCCGCATCGCCGTTTCCGCCCCTGCCTCTTTGCGCGAAGTGACCGAAATTGCGGATAAAAAAATCAAAGAACGCATCGAATCAATCAACGGTGTCGGACAAGTGAGGATGATTGGCGGACGCGACAGAGAAATTCAGGTCTGGGTGAACCCCGACAAAATGCGCTCTTACAACGTCCCTGTTTCCGAAGTTGCCAATGCGGTCAGACTGCAAAACCTCGAATTTCCGGGCGGTCGGGTGGACGAAGGCAAGACCGAATTGACCGTGCGGACGATGGGGAAAGTTTCAAAAGTAGAAGATTTTAATGAAATCGTGATTGCCAATCGCGGCGGTTATAATGTCAAAGTAAAGGATTTAGGCTATGTCCAAGACGGTGTGGAAGAAGTTCGCACCGAAGCCCGTCTAAACGGAAATCCGGCTGTCGTATTGGTTGTTTCTAAACAGTCCGGCGACAAATACCGTGGCAGTTGCCGAAGAAGTTAAAGCCCGTTTGAAAGAAATTGAGCCGACTTTGCCAAAAGGTTATCGGATTCAATTGGTCGGTGATAGTTCGATTTTTATCAAAGCCGCGATTAGTTCGGTGGAAGAACATTTAATCGTCGGAAGTATTCTGGCGGCGATTGTGGTTTTCCTCTTTTTGTGGAATATTCGTTCAACTTTGATTGCCGCGATTGCGATTCCAACTTCAATTATTTCAACATTTGGATTGATGTATGCACTTGGCTATACGCTCAATCAAATTACGATGCTGTCGCTGACTTTGATGGTCGGAATCGTGATTGACGATGCGATTGTGGTCTTGGAAAATATCTTCCGCTTTATCGAAGAAAAAGGAATGTCTCCGATGGAGGCGGCTGTCGAAGGGACCAAAGAAATCGGTCTGGCGGTGATGGCAACCACTTTGAGTTTGCTTGCCGTGTTCGTTCCCGTCGGATTTATGGGCGGAATCATCGGACGTTTTATGTCGGCATTTGGTCTGACCTCAGCGTTTGCGATTTTTGTCTCGCTGATTGTTTCTTTTACTTTAACTCCAATGCTCGCGGCTCGATTTATCAAAGTCAAACATCCGCCGAAACCGAAATTGTCTGATGAAGAAATTTTCGGCGACGGAATGATTGAAAACAAATCGGACGTTCCCGAAATGCACGGAGAAAGCCGCGAAGGTCGTTTTTATCACGCGATTGATTCGATTTATACGAAGATGTTGCGCTTTTCGATGGCGCATCGGTGGGTGATTTTGGGGATGTGTATTTTGGTGACGATTTCAACCGTTCCACTTTTTATGGTCGTGGGCAAAAACTTTTTGCCAGTTGATGACCAATCGCAATATGAAATTTCGGTTCGTGCGCCCGAAGGCTACACGCTGGCGGCAACCTCTAATTTGGTTGAAAAAATTGCGGCGGAAATTCGTCAGATGCCCGAAGTTGAAGACACTTTGACCACACTCGGCGGCGACCAACAGCAAATCGTCAACAGCGGTTCGATTTATGTCAAAATGAAATCAATTGAGCAAAGAAACCGCTCACAAGAAGATTTGATGGTGGCTTCGCGCGATGTTTTGACCAAATTTCCGAAAGAACTGCGGACATCGGTGCAAGCCGTTCAACCCTTTTCGGGTGGCGGGTTTCGTAACGCCAACGTCCAGTTTTTTATCGGTGGACCCGACTTAAAAGAACTCGAAAAACACTCAAATGTGCTTTTGGAAAAATTGAAGCAATCGCCTGATGCGGTTGACGTTGATTCGACTTTGATTGGCGGAAAACCCGAATTACGTTTGACGGTTGACCGCGACAAAGCCGCGGATTTGGGTGTCAGTGTCGGCGCAATTTCGCAAGCCTTGAACACGATGGTTGCCGGACAAGAAGTTTCCACATTCACCGCCGGGAGCGATCAATATCCCGTCCGGGTGCGTGCCATCGGCGAGTTTCGTTCAAGCGAAGATAAGTTAAAACGGCTTATCGTTCCGTCAACCAAAATTGGTTGGACAACGCTTGATAATGTTGTCAAAGTTGAGGAAGGGACGGGTCCCGCTTCGATTGACCGCGTGAATCGTAACCGCCAAGTGACACTTTTAGCAAACGCACGTCCGGGTGGTTCGCAAGCCAATATTATCGCGGATTTGAACAAAGCCGTAGCTGAATTGAAACTCCCCGCCGGATACACTTCCGGCTACGTCGGACAATCAAAAGAACTGCAAAAATCGGCGTTCTACTTCCTTTTGGCATTCGTTTTGTCGTTTGTTTTTATGTATATCATCCTCGCGGCACAGTTTGAATCGTTCATCCATCCGATTACGATTTTGTTGACGCTTCCGCTATCTGTGCCGTTTGCGATTCTGTCGCTGCTGATTATGGGGCAAACCGTCAACATCTTTTCGGGATTGGGGATTTTGCTGCTATTCGGTGTGGTTAAGAAAAATGCGATTCTGCAAATTGACCATACAAACAATTTACGCGAAAAAGGAATGAATCGTTATGATGCGATTATTCAGGCAAACCGCGACCGTCTGCGTCCGATTTTGATGACGACCATCGCACTCGTAGCAGGGATGATTCCGCTGGTTCTGTCCCGTGGAGCAGGTTCAGGAACAAACCGTTCCATCGGTGTTTTGGTGGTTGGCGGACAATCGCTTTGTTTGCTTCTGACGCTATTGGCTGTGCCTGTGTTTTATTCATATTTCGACGATTTGTCGCAACTGCATATTTTCCAAAGAATCGGTAATTTGTCGGAAAGATTGTTTGGCGGAATTAGACGAAAGGTTGCAGGGGCAACGAGTGGTTTGTTCGGGAAGAATTGAGGAAGGGTTATGAAAATGATTACTACAAAACACAGCTTCATTCTGCTTTTCATATTGTTTTTTTCAACAACTGTCCGTAGTGAAACTTTGGGGGCATATAGTGTTGAATGGCTGACCTCTGCCTCTGATTTTGTCGCGGTTGGTAAAATTAGAAAATTGAGAGAAACAAAAGGGGAACACTCGGTTATTTATGAAAGTTATGTTTTGCAAACGACAGAAGTTATTAAAGGCAAGAAAAAATCTAGGGAAATTGAATTTGTTAATCGCTCTTTATCTGATTACGATTCATTGAAAAATTTGGCTCAAGCAGAAATACAAGTTCTTGTTTTTTTAGTTTATTACCAAGAAAAAGATACTGAAAAGTTTTTGCACGATAAACTTGTCCCAACAAATAAATCTTTTCCTTCATCTGTCATAAGTTTAGATAATCCGACAGATAAATTTATTCTTGATGCAAAATTCAATAACTTAATGAAAAGAGAAAAAATTCTCGAAGTATGTAGGAAAACAACGAATGATTTGAAAAAATTCTTAAAGAAAAACCCATTATTCAAATTAGAAAGCCGCGTTATTGAACCAAATTTTGTTAGTAATTGGGTTCAATATCTGATAGTTCCAAATTTTATGTTTCCAAATGCTAAAAAGAGTATTTTTGAACTTTATCAAAGAAATGACTGAGAAAAAAGATAGTCCAAACGTAATCGCACCGCCACCGTTAATTTTTTTGAGTGGCTTATTGTTAGGCGGAATTGCAACTTATTTTTATCCGTTTGCGATATTGCCGAATGCACTTGCAGTTGTTTTGGGAAATTTGCTAGTTCTGACAGGAATTGGAGTTATCGCCATCATTTATCTGCAAATGAAGCGGGCAAAAACCAATATTGAGCCTTGGAAGCCGACTACGAAAATTCTGGACACGGGGTTTTACGGTTACAGTCGCAATCCGATTTATTTGGGAATGATTTTGATTTATCTCGGCGTAACTTGTTTGTTTAATTCAATTTGGTTTCTCCCGTTTTTGCCGCTGTGTTTGCTCGTTATTCATTTCGGCGTGATTTTGCGCGAGGAAAAATATCTCGAAAGCAAATTTGGTGAGGAATATTTGGATTACAAAAAAAGGGTGAGACGCTGGATTTAGGGAATTCCAAATTTCAGATTTCAAATTCCAAATTAAAAACGGAATCTGGAATCTGGAATCTGGAATCTGAAATTAAACGATGAGTTTAGCAATAAAAATTTCGCTTTTAGGTTCGGGCTTATTTCTGTTAAGTGGAATGTTAACAGGGATTTGGAAGTATTCGCAGATTATGAAAAGCGAGAATCACCAAGCACCTGTTTATGTTGACATCGCCCATCGAACCTCGTTCTTTTACAGTTTTGCAAGTTTGGTGATTGCTAAGTTGATTGAGTTTTCGCCATTCAGCGAATTTTGGCAAGTTGTCATTGTGTTTGTGCCGCTAACCTATTTTATTCTATCGGTTATCGGTTATATCAGAGAAGGTTTTTTGAATCGGACGGACAATATGTTCCGTGAAAAGAATTTTATTACGACGTGGTTTATGTATGGCTTAATCGCGGGTGAAATCGGCGGTTTTGCTTTAATTTTATTCGGTTTTATTTATTCGCAGTTTTTTGTGAAGTAAGCACTTACTTATGAAGCAACATTTATTTTTAATTTTAGCAATTTTATTTTTAACCAATTTTGGATTGGCTCAAGATCCAACGCCAACTCCAACTCCCAAAGTTGACGACACGCAAAACGTCAAACCCGAAAATCTGCAAGGAGTTCCATCAATTGCGCCAAAATATCAATCGGATGACAAAAAACTTCCCGATTTAGGCAGAGTCGGCGTGGATATGTTGGAACAAAAGAGTTTAGCTTTGCGCGATGCGATTCGATTAGCTTTGGAAAACAACAAGGATATTGAGGTTTCACGCCAAAATGTGAAGATTGCCGAGTTTGATTTTCAAGCGGCAAATGGGGTTTATGAGCCAAGATTTACCGGACAATCCTATTATGACCGTTCAACTACGCCAAATCTGAGCATTTTCAGCAGTAATCAAAAAATTACGAATAATACGCTAGTCGGCAATTTGAGCTACCAAGGTTTTATCAAAAAATACGGCTCAACTTATAGCGTTTCGCTTACTAATCAACGAGTTACGACCGACAACACAATTTCGCTTTTGAGTCCGCAATACAATACAAATCTGAGTTTTAGCTTTACACAACCGCTAATGAGAGGACGCAAAGCCGACCAACAACGTCGGGGGATTGAAATTTCCAAGAAAAATCTTTCATTAACCGATACGCAGTTTCGGCAAAAATCTATTGAAACAATTGCCACAACTCAGCGGGCTTATTGGGATTTGACCTTTGCTTTGCGTAATTTACAGGTGCAACGCGATGGCGTGCGCGATGCTAAAGAACAGTTTGAACATAACAAACGGCTGGTCAAAGAAGGGCAACTTGCGCCGATTGATATTGTCGCGGCGGAAACTCAAGTGGCAAATCTTGAACTTGCGGTTTATGACGCGCTCGAAGTGGTTAATCGGGCGGAAAATGGGCTAAAAAATCTGATTGCAAAAGATAAAAATGATTCGCTGTGGGGAGTTTCGCTGATTCCAACCGATAAAGTTGATTTGGACACGCCGAATACAACTTTGCCCGAAGCGTTAGATTTGGCTTTACAAAATCGTCCCGAACTCGAACTTAATGAAACTGCCAAAGAAATTAACGAGGTTGACCGTAAGTATTTGAAAGAACAGACCAAACCGCAAATTGATTTAACGGCAACTTATACGAGCGCAGGACTTGCGGGAACTCAAAACCCGAATCTTCGCCCACCGTTTGGCAATCAACCGATTGTTGTTCCCGATTATTTGACGGGTGGTGTAACAACTCTTCCGGCTGATATTCTTGCCAATCGCTACCCGACTTTGCGGGTCGGCGTAACTTTCAATCTTCCTTTCAAAAACGAAACTGCCAAAGCCCAACTGGGCAAAAATTTAGTCGAAGCAGAAAGAATTCAGACGCAACGTGAACAACTTCAACAAGCCATCCAAGTTGATGTCCGCAACGCTTTGCAATCTCTGCGAACCGCCGATGCCCGACTTCGTGCCACCTCAATCGCCCGTGAAAATACGGTCAAACAGTATGAATCCGAACAACGCAAATTGGATGCGGGACAATCGGATATTTACAAGGTTTTGGAACGTCAAACCGCTTTGATGAATGCTCGAAGTGCAGAATTAAGAGCGCAAACCGAACTAAACAAAGCGATTGCAGATTTGCAACGGGCAACGGGTAATTCGTTGAAAGCGAATAACGTGGAGGCGAGGTTGCGGAAGTAATTTTCTAATAATCAATTCCTGGCGGCGGAGCTAATGCCCAAACTATCATACCTGCTAACCAGTTAAAAAGTAGAAAATTAAGAGGCAAAATTAGAACGCACCAATATCTGAAGCGTTCTTTCTTTCTAAAAAGTCCGATTAATGCAGCAATTTCTCCAAGCAAAAAGATAATTATTGATGTAAAGGCAATGTTATATTCAAATCTTACTGGTGAGTAATCTACGAACGGAATATCAAGAAACCAAAAGCGAGTAATCTGATAAACGATTGGTCGAATCAATAGCCACAAAGTAGCTAATAATGAAACTGAGATAAATGGCGATTGCCTGAAAAATTGCTTTATTCTTAAAAACATTTGTATTTTTAGACTCCAAATACACGCTCTGCTTAGAGTAAAATGCTCCTCTATCATTTAGACACAAATTATTCAAAAATGTTCCTTTTATTGAAAAATAAATAAAAAAGGCTACCGAAAGTAGCCCATTAGTTATTCTCAAAATTTTCTAAATCATTTATTTTCCGGCTTTTTGCCCGTGTATGGAATCGCGCCGATGCCGGGTAGATTTATTTCGCCACTAAGTTTTCCTTCGGCGAGTTTGCCGGTTACAGTGCCTTCCATCGTTTGCCCTTGAACATTGGCAGTGATGTCTGCGGTAAATGTGTTGTCATCTTTGATTTTGATGTTTTTCAGAGGTGCTTCGCCCAAGTCTGTGTTCACTGCGCCTTTGAATCCATCACCGTCTTTTTCAAGGTTAAGCGTGCCGGGTAAATCCTGTCCCGGGGCGGAAATGGTAATGTCCCACTTTGCCAGAAATGGACTTTTTTCGTCTTTTTTCGGTTCTTCGGTTTTGGTGTCTGGTGGTGTTGATGGTTTGTCTTGCGCCGATGCCGAGACGGTAAATAGAGCCACAAAGACAAATGCGATGCACAAAATTGCTAATTTTTTCATAATAATTTCCTCGTTTTAATAGATTTCAATAGTCTTGATGATAAGCCAACTATTCGATATTATCAACTATTTTTCAATCCTTCTGCAAAGTCAAACTTTGCTTTCGCCTCAACCGCTTTGCACTTTGAGGCAAATTTATCAGATGATATTGTTTCCCCCGTTATTTGTCGGAATAATTAACTGCCACCAGTTTTTATTGAAGTTAAATCATAAAATTGCTAAGATTTTCCTAATTTATCCACGCCATAAAAAACCGACAATATATGAAAAAACTTATTTTCTTTTGCCTTTTTGCTTTTTACTTTTTACTTTCAGCTTTTGCCCAAGAAAAAATGCCGAAAGTGATGCGCGAATTTCGCGGAATATGGATTGCAACTGTGGCAAATATTGACTTTCCGTCCGCGACAAATTTAACTGCCGAGCAACAAAAAACTGAAATTATCAATCTGTTAGATTTAGCCGCTGAACTAAAAATGAATGCGGTTGTTTTTCAAGTTCGACCGATGGGCGATGCGGTTTATCAATCTGAAATTGAGCCTTCGAGTTGGTTTCTGACCGGAGAGATGGGCAAAAAGCTAGACTTTGACCCGTTGAAATTTGCGATTGACGAGGCTCACTCACGCGGAATTGTTCTGCACGCTTGGTTTAATCCGTATCGGGTTTCGCATATTTCGATGAAAGGCGAAATTTCGGCTAATCACATCAGCAAACTTCGACCTGATTTGGTTAGAACTTATAACAAAGGTCAAATTCTTGATCCGGCGAAAAAGGACACACAAGATTATGTGACCAAAGTAGTTTTGGATGTCGTCAAACGCTATGATATTGATGGCGTTCACTTTGACGATTATTTTTACCCTTATAAAGATGCCAGCGGAAGCGATTTTCCTGATGACGAAACTTGGGATGAGTATAAAAAATCGGGCGGAAAACTCAGTCGGGACAATTGGCGACGCAAAAATGTTGATGATTTTATCCAAAATATTTCAGTTGAAATCAAAAAACTGAAACCGAGTGTGATGTTTGGCATTTCGCCTTTTGGAATTTGGAAGCCTGACGATATAAACATCAAAGGAACAAGTGCTTACGACACGCAGTATGCCGATTCGCGCAAATGGCTGCAAGAAGGTTGGGTTGATTATCTCGCGCCGCAACTTTATTGGTCATCAAAAAAAGACGGGCAAAGATTTCCTATACTTTTGAATTGGTGGAAGGGCGAAAATAAAAAGAAACGACATCTTTGGGTGGGCATCGCAACTTACAAAGTTGGTGACGCGGACAGACCTGATTTTACGCCCGAAGAAATTGTTTTGCAGATTGATACTACTCGCGGACAACTCGGCGATGGAACAGGCGCAATTCATTTCAATGCTAAACCGATTTTGCAAAATAAAGCTAATATCCGCGATGCTTTGCGCGACAAGGCTTATAACAAAAATGCTCTAATTCCACCCAGCCCTTGGATTGATTCGACTTTGCCGAGTCCGCCCGAATTGAATTTTACCAAACAAGCAAACGGCGATATTTTAGCAAATTGGAAAAATATTGGATCGAAAGAAGCATTTCGTTGGGTTTTGTATTGGAATGACGGAAAGGGTTGGAAACCGACAATTCTAACGCCGAATATGACTCAGGCAAATTTGCCCGCCAATATGAATATTCAAAAACTTGCCATTTCGAGCGTGGATAGACTGGGAAATATTTCAGAGCCATCCATAAAAGAAGTAAAATAAGCAAAAGATTTTTTCGGTAGAAATAAAGAAGAGTGCCGGAATTACCGACACTCTCATATTTTGAAATTTCAACTATTTCAACTCTTTTTGCTATAAACCGATTCGGTAGTAACTTCACCGTTTTGCGTGTTTCGAGTTGTTTTGACGGTTAAAGTTTTACCGTCTGCGGACAATTCCCAAGTGGTTTTAACCACATTTGTAACTTCTCCGTTTGGACCGTTAAAAGTTGTAGAGGATGAAATTTTTAATTTGCTGTCCTCAATTTTTGCAGTCGTCTTGGTCGGAATTTTACCATTTGGCGTATCGCGTTCGGTTGTTACTTCACTACCATCAAGTTTATAGGTAGATGTTCCATCACCACCGCCACCGAAACCGCCGCGCCCTTGACCGCCACCTTGACCGCCACCACCACCCGCAGGTGGAGCTTTACGCACAGTTGCAGTTGTAGCCTTAACTTCTGTGGCAGTTTGTTCAACTGTGATGGTTTGGCTTTCAATCATCGCCGATCTTCGTTCATCTAATTTGCTGGTATCCAGTTTCCATTCACCCGCAAAATTCGGATTGCCCTGGGCAAATGCACAAACAGCAAACAAGCCGACAATCATCAATAAAAACGTAAATTTCTTCATTAAATTATCTCCCTTAAAATTAGAAAAGTTTCTGCAATCTTAGACGCTACAATACAACAAATAGCTTAAAGAAAAACGTAAAGATTTGTAAATTTTAATCTTTTTGTTTTTGAGCAGAGCTTAACACAACCCCTAAAATTCCAACTGCGAATCCTCCTAAAAACATTCCCATTTCGGCATACAAGATAGTGGCTTTATCTATGCTTGGGAAAATATAAATAAACAAATCGGAGACAAACGAGAAGGCTGAACCTGCTAATCCAAGTCCCGAAATCAAAAATCCGATTGAAGCTAAAGGGATTCGTTTGCGATTTTCGCCTTTGGTGAGATGACTATTGGCATAACCATAACCAAAATATATTGATAACCCAATCAATAACCAAACTGCAAAACGCATCCAATTGGTCACTCCGAGTTCGGTCATCAGATATGCACACGAAAGAACTCCCAGAACCGGAATCAGCGAAAGTTTTTTCCAATTTGAGAAAATGACCATCACCACCACTAAAATAAGGAAACTAATCATTGGAATCTTATGCGAAAAAGCTCCAAACCAAGTTTCATCAGCCGTTGGTTTTACCGAAAAGAAATTGCTGATGGTGCTACCATCTACCAAATACGCAAAGATACCAATTCCAACTAAAACACCCGCCGGAACAATCCACTCGCTATTGACATACGGCACATAACGATTTTCACGCCCGAATTCCTTATCTTTAAACAAAATTCCCGCGCACACAACCAAAAATGCAAACAAAGTTCCGATACTTGCCAAATCCGTGACTTCGGTCAGATTCATAAAAAGTGCCGGAATCGCAACCACTAAACCCGTAATAATTGTGGCAAACCAAGGCGTTTTGAAGGTTGAATGAATTGACGAAAAGATTTTCGGCAAAAGTCCATCACGGCTCATTGCCATCCAAAGTCTCGGCTGTCCGATTTGGAAAACTAAGAAAACTGTTGCCAATGCAATAACTGCCGAAATGGAGATAACCATCGCAATCCACTGGATGTTTGCGCCTTCTACGCCAAAGGCAAAAGCGAGCGGATCGCCAACATTCAATTTGGTATAGGGGACCATACCGGTTAAAACTAACGCCAGCGAAATATACAAAATCGTGCAAATCACCAGTGAGTAAATCATTGCTCGCGGTAAGTCTCGATGTGGGTCTTTACATTCTTCAGCAGTTGTAGAAAGTGCATCAAACCCAATATAGGCAAAAAATACAGCCGAAACCCCCTTCATCATTCCGGTAAAACCATTGGGTAAAAATGGTGACCAATTACCCGGATTTACATAAAATAAGCCGACAAAAATGACCATCAAAATTACGCCGATTTTCAAAATTGTCATTCCGTTGCCTGCCCATTTTGCTTCGCGGATGCCGATAAAAACCAAAGTAGTAATGGCGAAGGTAATCAAAAGTGCGGGTAAATCCATCACCATCGGCAAACTTCCGAGTTTTGGCGCATTGGCAAACGCCGAATAAGCATCAATTTGTCGAACAACTGACCGCGGCATCTGTTGCTTCACAGGCTTTGGTTAAGCCTTCGATTGTTCCGCCTTTAAGAGCTTCGGTAACAGCCGTAAAACCTTTACTTGCAGTTAGATAATCCATCGTAAAATGAAGCGGAATATTGATTCCCCAGCCCTTCAGCATATTCGTAAAATAATCGCTCCACGAAATTGCGACGGCAATATTCCCAATCGCATATTCAACGATTAAATCCCAACCGATAATCCACGCTACGAGTTCGCCCAAAGATGCGTAGGAATAAGTATAAGCCGAGCCTGCCACCGGAATTCGGGCGGCAAATTCAGCATAACAAAGTGCCGAAAATGCACACGCAATGCTGTAAAAACAAACAGAAAAATTACGCCGGGTCCGCCATCGAAAGAGGCTTTGCCAACCATTGCGAAAATCCCCGCGCCGACAATGGCGGCAATTCCCATCAAAGTTAAATCGAATTGACCAAGTGTTCGACGTAAACCGCTACTGGAATGTTCGGCATCGCTCAAACCGCCGACGGCATCTGCCTGAATTTGTGCAATAGATTTTTTACGGAATAGATTTCATAGTTTTTTTGTTGATTCCAAATTTCAAATTTCAAATTCCAAATTAGGAATTGAAAAGTATTATTTGGAGTTTGGAATCTGGAATTTGGAATTAAACTGCTTTGTTTGCGAATTTTGAATCAATTTTCTGATAAAAGCAATGGAAAATTTTCAAAATTAGTGCTTTATAATGAAAAAGCCCTATTCAAAAATATAATTGTGCCAATTTTTGAAGTTTTGCTAGACTCTTGTGAGGAGATTTGTTTCCAATTTTATCCAAATGAATAACCAACCGCTTTATGAAAATTTAGATACTGCCTTTGTCAATCTTTCGGCATTGGTCAAATATTTGCGCCATCGGGAATTTATCGGGCAAATTAAAATCGAACTTAATAATTATCAAGCCGAAATTATTTTGCTGGAGGCAAACAAAATCAGCGTCCGCGAACACGACAAAATTTCGGGACGCATTGCCGAAGGTGAAGAAGCCTTTCAGCGTCTGCTGATTCGCGCTCGTGAGGCGGGTGGAACGATTCACGTTTATCAAACAATAAAACAAGCGGAAACTCCGAAGGTTGAAATTCAACCTGCACCCAAAGTTACCAACGGAAATTCTGCGCCAATTCCGAAACCTGTCGAGGCAATTAAAACGTCTGCTCCGCCAACCCAAAACGGTACGGCGACCGAAGTTGCAAAAATTCCGGAGGCGGCGAAAAAAATTGAGCCTATTGTTCATCGCCCAAATTTTCCCTTTGATTTGCACAATAGCGTTGAATCAAAAGCGCGACAGACACAACTTTCCGCCCAAGATTGGCAACTGCTTTTAGGTCTAACGGGGGAGCTTTTGGGGACGATTGACCGAACTTTAGCCGAAGCCAAACTTGATTTTAAGTTGGCATTTTCCAAAGCGCGGTCTGAAATTTCGGCGGATTATCCGTTTTTGCATCCGGCAGACAAAACTTTTGAATATTTGGACGGAAAAATAACGATGACCGAACAGGTAAGCGCGAAACTTTTTGTGGCGAGCATCAATGAAGCCTTGCGCCGAATTTTAGATAAACTCGGGGCAAACCCAAAATTTGCCGAAGTTTATCGAAACACCACCCAAAAAATTCTGGCTCTCATCAATCAACGCCAAACATTTTATGACAAATTTTCCATTACGGCACAGCTGAAGAAAGTTTTGGGAGTTTAGGCTCTACTTTGTCAGATTAACTTTTTAACCTTTACAATTGGTTTGATTTGATGAGCTAATAAATATTAAAACTTAAAATTCTTCAATTTTTAAGCCCGTTCGTTGGGTAAATTGCTCCGTCATTGAAGGAATATCCGCCGAGCTTTCATCTCGCGTAATTCGCTCAATTCGCCACATCGGGAAAAAATAATCCTGCATCGAATAAAAGGGCTCATTATTGGCAATCGCTCTGCACCAATCGTCAAAAGCATTGAGGTCAATCCCGCGCACAAATACGCCCGAAGCGTTGATTTCGTGTAAAACACCGATGATTTTCTCACGCGGACTGTGCAAAACGATAATGATGATTTTGCCTGTTTCAATTTTCATTTCGGCAATAGATTCCTCGTAAATTCCTTAATCTTTTCAACTAATTTCGCATCCTCGCCAAATTTTTCAATCTCGCGTACGATTGCCGAGCCGACCACCGCCGCATCTGCATATTTCCAAGTTTCGGCAACTTGTTCGGCAGTTGAGATGCCAAAGCCAACCGCAATCGGTAAATCTGAAAATTGCCGCATCCGTTTGACTAAAACTTCGGCTGATTGGCTGGTCGTCGCTTGTGCGCCTGTCACGCCTGTCCGCGAAACTGCGTAGATAAATCCCGAAGCGCGCGTCGCAACCATTTTTAGACGCTCATCGCTGGAAGTTGGAGCAATCAGAAAAATCATATCTAAATCATTTTCTCGCAACAACTTAGAAAATTCTTCGGCTTCTTCGGGGACTAAATCTGTGACTAAAAATCCGTCAACTCCGGCATCTTTTGCGTCCGCGCAAAGTTTTTCTAAACCGTATTGCAAAAGTGGATTGAAGTAGCTGAAAAGAATGATTGGCGCATCGGTTTCCTTGCGAACATCTTTAACCAAATCAAGAATTTCCACGATGCCAAAATTATGTTTCAAAGCGCGTTCGGAGGCTTTTTGAATTACCACGCCATCCGCCATCGGATCACTAAAAGGAACGCCAAGCTCGATAACGGTCGAATCGAGTCGGGCAAGGGCAAGAATCAATTCTTTAGTTTTGAGTAAATCGGGATCGCCAGCCGTGATGAAAGGAATGAAACCCTTTTGATTGATAGATTTAAGCTGAGAAAATTTATTTTTGATGCGTTTCATTTTTATTCAAATTCAATGCGGTCGTAAAGGTCAATTAGTTTTATTGAACACTCAATCGAATCAATTTCCAGAGTATTTTCCAAGCCTTCAACAATGGTTAAAAGCCAATGATGATTGTCTTGTCGCTGAAAATGTTCAACGACAGGAATGTCTTGCCAAATCAAAATATAATCGGTCAAAGTTTCATTCCAAGCCCGATAACGCGAAAATTTTTCGCCACGATCAAAGGCTTCGGTCGCGGGCGAGAGGACTTCAAAAATAACTTTTGGATTCATCAAAACATCACTATTTTTATCTAAAAATTCGGGTTCTCCGCAAACAACAGTCAAATCGGGGTAAGAAAAAAGACCTTTACTCGTCTTTTTTTGTTTGATGTAATGTCCGCTTTGGACCTTCATATTCGGCGAAAACGCCTGACAGTTTTTACCTTTCAATTGGTTATACAATTCACCGGAAAGATTTATGCCAATGGTGCTGTGTTTTTTGCTTTCGCCAGCCATTGCCACAATTTCTCCATCAATAAATTCGTGCCTTTCAGCGGCATTTCGCTCAAAATCCAAGTATTCTTCGGCAGAATAAATTAGTTCAAGGTTTTGTTTTGCAAGTCCCATAATTATTTTAAATTTACCCCAACTATCGCCAATTCGCCATTGTCAGCCAAAACATTTCCCGTCACCAATGGGCTTTCGGTTAGTTGAGAAACATATTCAAGCGGAATTAGTGCAACAATTGGTTTTCCGTCTTTTTTGATTTCGTCCGCGACATCTTTCACGCTTTCAAATCGTTTAAGTTTGCCGATTTCATCGCGCACGAGGCGGTTTGCGCCATAAAATTCAAGGTTATGCGAAACCGTATGGAGATTCAGAATTCGAGCATTTTTGTAGCCTTCTGCATCAGCTTTTTCAACCAAATATTTTACCGTTTCGTGCGAGGCAAACCCTTTCACTAAAAATGTCAGGAGTAGAAAACAGGTCAGAATTGTCCCGCTCGAAAGTCCGAAAATGAGCCATTCGTTATATTCATTGTTTTTGACAAAACGCCGAATCCTATCGCCAACCAAAATCATCGCCCCCGGTAAAGCGGGTAAAATATACCCCGGTAATTTTGAGCCGGAAAAGCTAAAGAAAAAGATCGGAAAAATCATCCAAGCCAGCGCAAAATAACGCAAATAATCGGTGGGGATTTGAGCAATTCCGCTGCGCCAATTTCTAATGTGCCAGATTGACATTAGCCAAAACGGAAGCCAAGGAATCGTCATCGCCGGCAAAACCCACCAAAAGAAATAGAAAGGTTGCGGATGTTGGAATTTGTTAGAAACGTAACGCTGAAAGTGATGTTGAATAAAAAATTCGTCAATAAATCCTTGTCCGTGAGCGAGATACATCGGCAAATACCAAGCCGATGCCACCAAAATTGCCAGCGGAATTCCCCAAAAAAGGCTGAAAATAAAAAGGCGTTGCGGAAAGCGAAACTGAAAAATGTAATATGTGAAAACTATGCCAAACGGAATGACCGCGCCAATCAAACCTTTGGCTAACAGCGAAACTCCAATGAAAATGTAAAAGAGGGCGAGAAACCCAACATCCGAAAGGAAATAACCACGAAAGTCGTGATCGCTCTGCCCGTGCGGAGCATAAAGTTCAAAGGTCATAAAACAAACCAATGCCAGAACGATAGGAAAAGTGAGAATAATGTCAAAACTTGCTCCGCGCGAGAAGGCAATCAAGCCGATGCTGGTTGCCAGAGAAATCGCCGTAAATTTTGCTAAACCTTGTGCATTCTGCGAATAGAGTCCTTTTTTCTGCACCATTATTTCAACTCGCCGACAGAGTCGATAGACTGCTAAAAACCGTCAGCAGTCCAAAAATTGTCGAAAAAAATCGAGCTGAAAATTCCGAAACGCCAAAAATATTATAAGCGATAATTTGAAGCCAGTAGAGTAAAATCGGTTTTTCAAACCAGTTATGTCCGCCCAAAGTCGGGGTTAGCCAATCGCTTCGTTCAAACATTTCACGGGCAATCTGCGAATAACGTGGTTCGTCAGGACCGAGTAGCGGAACAAAATTGAGTCCGAAAAAATAAAGGGCGATAAAACCGATGATGACGACTAGCCACAAAGCCTTTGGAAAGTTAGAATTTCGCATATAAAAGTTTGCAGAGTTGCAGAGTTTGCCGAGTTATAGAGTTTTAGTCACAAAATCGAAATTTCTGTTTCTGCGTAAGGTTTTATTATACAAACAAATGAGTAAATTAAGAACAGCAGTTATTGGCGTTGGAAGTCTCGGACAACATCACGCCCGAAATTATGCCGAATTAGCAAATTCAGGCAAAGGTGAATTCGTTGGAGTTTGCGACATCAGCGAAGAACAAGCAAAAACTATCGCCGAAAAAAACTCGTGCAATTATTTCACTGATTGGCGCGAACTGATTGATAAAGTTGACGCGGTTTCAATCGTCACCCCAACTGAAACGCATTGCGAAATTGCTTGTGCTTTTTTGGAAAAAGGCATAAATGTTTTGGTCGAAAAACCGATTGCGCTAACTCTGGACGAAGCCGATAAAATGATTGAAACTGCCGAAAAATCAGGTGCAAAATTGATGGTCGGACATCTCGAAAGATTTAATCCGGCAATGGTCGCACTTCGTCCGCACGTCACCAAACCGCTTTATTTTGAGATTCATCGAGTTTCGCCTTTCCCCAATCGCAGTCTGGATGTAGATGTCGTTTTGGATGTTATGATTCACGATTTGGACGCGATTCAATGGCTGGTTGGATCGCAAGTTTCGGACATTCGGGCGGTTGGAATTCCCGTCATTTCCGATAAAGTTGACGCGGCAAATGCTCGCATCGAATTTGAAAATGGTGCGGTGGCAAATATTACAGCTTCGCGCATCGGCACAGAAAAGATTCGCAAAACCCGTTTTTATCAAACAAATTCTTATGTTGTTCTTGATTACGCCACCAAGTTTGCTTCAATTACATCGCTTTCGCCAAACGCAGTTCATCCACTATTGGGAATCAACATCAATCGTTTGGAAATAAAAGACATCGAACCGCTTCGGGCTGAAATTGAAGCATTTTTGGATTGCATTTTCGAAGATAAAACGCCACCGATTACTGCCGAAGAGGGTCTGCGCGCTTTGAGTTTGGCATTGGGTGTTTTGGATAAAATTGAGGTGCATCGAAGCCGTTTGAATGTTTGAAGAATGGGACACTGATTTATTAAGATTATTAAGATTTTTTAAGATTTTTCTATAAATCGTTTCGCTTAATCCTAATCAATCCTAAAAATCCTAATAAATCAGTGTCTAAATCTACCTTATGAAAAATCAAATCTCCGAATTTTTACAATCCCGAATTGATGCCAAAGATTTTCCGTCAGCCGTTTATTTGGTGGCGGAAAAAGGCGAAATTGTTTTGCAAGATGCGCTTGGTTTGGCAGTTGTCGAGCCTGAAAAAATTGAAGCAAAACTTGAGACGATTTACGATTTGGCGAGTTTGACTAAAGTTTTGGTGACGGGTTTGCTTTGTGCGAAATTGATTGAAAAAGGCGAAATTAGATTTATCGGATAAATATTTGTTTAATATCTTCAGCGAATTTGAATGGACGGAGAACGAAAAACGCGAAATTACGATTGAAAATCTTTTGACTCATACTTCGGGTTTTCAAGCGTGGAAACCATTTTATCTGAATACGGTTGCAGAATAAATTACAGTCTCAAAAATTTAATTGCCAACGAACTCGCTTAAAAATCCGATAAATTCAAAAGTTGTTTATAGCGATTTTAATTTTATTGTTTTGATGTTTTTGCTTGAAAAGATTTATGGGAAATCGACTTGATGAAATTGCCAAAAGCTGAAATTTTTGACGCCTTTGAATTTGCAAAATACATTTTTCAATCCGCCAAAAGAATTACAAAAACAAATTGCCGCCAGCGAAAAGGGAAACGAATTTGAAAAAAAAACTTGCATCGAACAAGGCTACGAAATCCACAATCCGCAATCCACAATTCCGCAATTATCAAATCTGGGGCGAAGTTCACGATGGAAATTGTTATTTTATGGACGGTGTTTCGGGACACGCCGGACTTTTTTCGACTGCACGACGAAACTTTCAAAATCGCCCAACAGTTTTTGGCAAGTCAAACAACTCTTTTACAACCCGAAACTTGCGAACTTTTCCGCACAAATTTTACGCCAAATTTAAACGAAGCGCGTTCGATTGCTTTCCAACTCGCCGAAACTCCCGAATCAACTGCATCTAAGTCATTGTCAAAAGATAGTTTCGGGCATCTTGGTTTTACCGGAACTTCGCTGTGGATTGAGCCGGAAACCGAACGCATTTTTATCCTTTTGACCAATCGCACTCACGCCCGCGAACTTCCTTTTGCCAATATCAATTCCACTCGCCGCAAATTTCACGAATTAGCTACCGAAATTCTCAACCTAAAAGTTTTGTAGTTTTTGTAAAAAAATGGCATCTTTTAGTTATCAATCAACGTCAAAGCGCAAAGATTTGAGTTTGAAAATCGCTGTTATTGGGGGAAGAGATGAAAAAATTTATTGGGTTGATTTTGTGTGTCGGCTTGTTTAGTTTGGCGGTTTTTGCCCAGATCAGGACGAACCCGTCCGCGAGTTGTTGTCACAGATAATTTGCCAAGTAGTCAAAATCAAACGACAACGCCTTTGCCAACGCCGGAAACAGAGAAACGTCCCCCGTTTTGATTGGCGATTCAAAGCCTACAAGTCCTGCACCGACAAATGGAGAAGTTGTCGCAGTTGAAGATGATGAAATTATCAAAGTTGAAACAAATCTAGTGACTATTCCGGTCACAGTTTTAGACCGTGATGGCAGGTTTGTGTCGGGTTTGCAAAAGCAGGATTTTCAGATTTTCGAGGATGGAGCGCAACAACAAGTTGAGTATTTTGCCTCTCTCGAAACTCCTTTTACCGTGGTTTTATTGATTGATGTCAGTGCCTCAACCCAGTTTAAAATTGAAGAAATTCAAAATGCGGCAATCACTTTTGTCAATCAATTGCGACAAGATGATCGCGTGGCGGTCATTTCTTTTGATGAAAAAATGCACGTTTTAGCTCCTCCTACCAATAATCGTGCCGTGTTGCGAAATGCGATTCAGCAGGCAAAGTTTGGCGGCGGCACAAGTCTCTACGAAGCGGTTGATTATGCCATCAATAAAGAGTTGAAAAGTATTCAAGGGCGCAAAGCCGTGGTGCTTTTTACCGATGGCGTGGATACCACCTCAAAACGCGCAACCTATCAAAGCACAGTTAAAGAAGCCGAAGAACTTGACGCGATGATTTACCCGATTCGTTATGATACTTATTTGGATATGAATAATGGAACAGGCGGAACTACTTCAACTCGCGGTCAAGGAGGCGGAAGTGTTTTAGGACAAATCATTGGAGCAATTTTAACCGGCGGGAATGTTCAAGTTGGCGGTGGAAGGGGCGGAGGTGGCTCTAGCCAACAAGAATACGAAAAAGCCAAAAAATACTTGCAGGATTTAGCGCAGGCGAGTGGTGGCAGACATTTTGAAGCTCGTTCGACCAATAATTTAGACGTGGCTTTTGCAGGCATTGCCGAAGAACTTCGCCGACAATACAGTATTGGCTATTATCCCGAAAAAGAAGGTCAAGCCGGACAACGCAAACAAATAAAAGTTCGGGTAGATCGAACCAATGCGGTGGTTCGGGCAAAAAATAGCTACATTGTCGGTAAAAATGGCTCAAATTCAAATACCGCGACCAAGCAAACTTCGAAGCCAACCATCAAAAACAGACTTCCCTTCTGATTTTGTAAAACAGTTTTTTGAGTAAAGAGGTGTTTTGGGTTACGCCTCTTTTTTTTGTCAAAATCTGTCCAAATTATGATATGATGTCCAAAAAATCATCTTGGAGTGAACTTATGAAAATCAATCCGCCGATAATGTTGGTATTGCTTGTAGGATGTTGTTTTTTAGCGGTTGCCCAATCAAAGCCGCAAACTAATCCAACGCCTCCGACAAAATCCGATGATGAAGTAATCACCGTTGAAATAAGCGTGGTTAATATTCCGGTAACGGTTTTTGATCGTCAGGGGAAATTCATTTCGGATTTGAAAAAAGAGGATTTTCAAGTTTTTGAAGACGGAGTTGAGCAGCAAATTGATTATTTTGCCACGATTGAACAACCTTTTACCGTGGCTTTGGTTTTGGATGTGAGCGGTTCAGCGCAATTCAAAATCGGTGAGATTCAAACGGCGGCAAATGCTTTTGTCACTCAAATGCGTCCGCAAGACCGAGGAATAGTTATCTCTTTTAATGAAGCCTTACAACTTTTGTGCGAACCGACCAATGACAAAAAAAAGCTGTCGGATGCTATTTACCGTACACAAATGCTGGGCGGAACGAGTCTTTATTCGGCGGTTGATGCCACGCTTAAATATCTGGCAAACTTTAAGGGGCGCAAAGCTATGGTTTTATTTACCGATGGAGTTGATACCACCAGTAAAAAAATCGGGCGTAGCGACAATCTTGATTTTGCCAAAGAATCGGACGTGGTTATTTATGTCGCGCAATATGATACTTACATTCCGCCCACCGAATCTGAAATGGGTGAAGGAGAAAGACGTTATCAAACCGGAAGTGTTGAGAATAGCGGATTTCCCGGCGGACGAAAAACTGATTACGAAAGAGCTACGATTTATTTGCAAAATTTAGCCGATTATAGTGGCGGCAGGCTTTTTCAAGGACGCGATTTGAACACCATCATTCTTGCTTATTCAAAAATCATCTCTGAAATGAGTCATAATTACAGTCTCGGTTATTCGCCGAAAGAGAATGCTAAAAAGGGTCAGCGAAAAATTAAGGTCAAAGTTAATCGTGAAAAAGTAGCCATCCGCGCCAAAAATGTTTATGTTGTCAAAGAAGAAAAGAAGAAGCCTTGAGTTTGCCAAAGACATCTTTTTTCGGTTTTGAGGCATCTTCAATAATGCCTCTTTATTTTTTTCAAACGGAGTTTGATGCAATGAAAAAGTTGAGCATTTTTATAATGTTACTCTTTGCTTCGGCAAGTTTCACGTCATTTTTAGCCCAATCTCGTCCGCCAATTAGCGGAGACGATAAAAAAGCTAATCAGCGTCCTGCGCCAACTCCTCCGAAAAATGTCGAAAATACTGCCATAAATCAGACAAACGGCGAAAAGGCTGACGCGGTTGAAGACAATGAAATTTTGCGGATTGAGACAAATCTGGTCAGCCTTCCCGTCAAAGTTTTGGATAGAAGCGGAAAATTCATCGCTGGTTTGAAAAAAGAAGATTTCAAGGTTTTTGAAGATGATGTGGAGCAAAAGATTGAATATTTCTCCAATGTCGAAGAGGCTTTCACGGTAGTTTTGGTGATTGATATGAGTTATTCCACCGTTTTCAAAGCCAGTGAAATTCAAAGTGCGGCGATTGGTTTTACCGCCCAACTTCGTCCAAATGATAAAGTGATGGTCGTTTCATTTGACGAGGAAGTCCATCTACTTTGTGAACCGACCACCAATCGGGAAGAAATTTGGCGGGCTATCAAACAAACTCAAATCAGGACGGGAACGAGTCTTTACGAAGCAGTTGATTTAGTGATTAACAAAAAATTGCGAAACATCGAAGGACGCAAAGCGATTGTGCTTTTTACCGATGGGGTTGATACCACCAGCAGAACTGCGTATTTGGAAAAAAATGTCCGCGATGCTGAAGAACTTGATGCCATCATTTATCCGATTCAATATGATACTTACAGCGATGTGCAAAACGCTTCGAGGATGCCGTCAACGCTCCCGATTCCAAGCGGAACGCCTTCGTCAACCCGTCTTCCAGTTCCAACTACGACCACTAATCCGTTTCCGTTTCCATTTCCACAAGTCAAAATCCAAAGAAACCCAAATCCAACCGACCCAACCTCAAATCCTTCGACTATTCCTACCTCAAGTCCTGCCTCCATCGGAACAGGAACTTCTGCCAAAGAATACGAAATCGCTGATTCATATCTCAAACAACTGGCTGACGAAACGGGTGGAAGGGTTTTACCCGCCCGAGATAAAGCGAGTATGGCGTTAGCTTTTTCTAATATTGCCGATGAATTGCGGCAAACTTACAGCATTGGTTTTTATCCGAATGAGGCAAAGAAGGAGAAGAAACGCCGATTAAAAGTTCGGGTTAGCCAAAAAGGGAGTGGTAGTTCGCGCACGAGAAAGTTATACCGTCAATAAAACGCCCAAAAAGACTGCGACTAAATAATCGTTCCATCAGAAATTATCGCGTTTTTGGGAATCAGAATAATTCCTTCGCGGATAAAATAATTTCCATCTTTGCCATCTGCTTCTTCAATTCCATCTCTATTTATCAACTGCACGTTTTTACCGATTCGCGCATTTTTATCAATAATAGAATGCTGAATAATTGAATTTTCACCAATTCCGATATGCGGAATGGCTCGCGTAATATTCATTTGCATTTCTTCGACCGATTCAAAAAAATCAGAACCCATCAAAATTGAATTTTCAACCTTTACGCCTTCGTCAATCCGCGAGCGCAAACCGATAATCGAACGTCTGGCTGTCACCCCGTTCAAAATACAACCTTCGCTGACCATCGAATTATCAATGTCGCAATTATGAACTTTGGACGGCGGAAGATAACGGCTGCGGGTATAAATCGGCGAATCGGTGTTAAAAAAATTAAACTTTGGCAACGGTGAAGCTAAATCCAAATTAGCTTCGTAAAAAGCGCGAATTGTTCCAATATCTTCCCAATAATGTTTGAAAAGATGCGCTTGGACATTATATTTTTTGATGGCATTGGGGATGATTTCATGTCCGAAATCAACCCAACTTTTATCTTCACCCAAAAGCGTGACGAGGCGTTCATAGTTGAAAACATAAATCCCCATCGAAGCCAAAAAAGGACGATTTTCAGATTCTTCTTGCGTCAATCCAAAGCGGGTAGTATCAACTTTCATCGCTTCCAGAGCCTCGCCTTTTGGTTTTTCGCTAAACTCAATAATTCGTCCTTTTTCATCAGTTTTAACCAAGCCAAATTCTTCGGCTTCTTCACTTTTGCAAGGAAGAACGGAAATGGTCAAATCGGCATTGGTGTCAAAATGACGTTGCAAAAATTTACGATAATCCATTCGATAGAGATGATCGCCGGAAAGAATTAGCAATGTATTGACCCGCCAATCACGAATGTGCGGAAGCATCTGGCGCACCGCGTCCGCCGTCCCTTGAAACCATTCGGGATTGTCTTTGGTTTGCTCTGCTGCCAGCACTTCGACAAAGCCGGTAGAAAAAGACGAAAAGCGATAAGTGCGTGAAATGTGCCGATTTAGCGAAGCTGAATTATATTGCGTCAGCACAAAAATCTGGGTTATTCCCGAATTGATACAATTTGAAACCGGAACATCAATCAGCCGATATTTTCCCCCAAGCGGGACCGCTGGTTTTGAACGATGTTGCGTTAAAGGAAATAGTCGTTTCCCTGCGCCGCCACCGAGAATTACAGCCACCACATTTTCATTTTCAGACATAAAATTCATAGAAATTGATTTGATTTTAGAATTGCAATTAGAGAATAGCCGTATTTGATAGATAATTTCAAGAATTATTTGCGAAAAGATTTTGACATTTGCTTTTAAGAGTGGTAACTTTCCTGTCATTAGGTTGGGTAAATTCATTTTGCAAAACTTAATGTAGTTGTTCTTTTCAGCATAATTGTTTTGGTGTCGTTTTTAAGAACGAAGAATAGGGAAGTCGGGTGAAAATCCCGCACGGTCGCGCCACTGTAAAGTCAGGAGACCTGCCAAAATGTTTATAGCCACTATGAATGTCTCGCGTAAAGGTATTCGGCTGTGTAAGATGTTGTTTTTCTCTTTTCTCCTTTTTTGTTGATGTGAAAAACCCTGTTTTGCTTGCCTTTTGCGTTAGAGGCAATAAAGACGGGGTTTTTCATTTTGTTACAAAATAAACTTTTAATCATTTGCTGCTTACTGCTCGGCTTTTCCGCTTGTAAATCTACTCCAAATAATAATTTAGCCTCAATTCCAACCCACGAAGTGACGGATGATTTAGGTCACGAAGTTAAGATTCCAGTCAAAATCGAACGTACTGTTTCGCTTGCGCCGAATTTGACCGAAATAATTTTTGCGGTTGGCGCGGGTGAAAAATTGGTTGGCGTGACAGAATATTGCAATTTCCCTGAAGAAACGAAAAAGATCCAAAAAGTCGGCGATACGCTCAAGCCAAATATCGAAAATATCATCGCTCTGAAACCGCAAATTGTTTTTGTTTCAACTGCTTCGCAACTCGAAACTTTTACTAAAACGCTTGAGCAACAAGGGATTACGGTTTTTGTTACCAATCCGAATAATTTGGAAGGAATTTATCAAAGCATCGAAAAAGTCGGCGAAATTTTTGGCGCGAAAGACAAGGCAAACGAGGTTGTCAGCGGTTTGAAAAACCGGGTGTCGGAGGTCGAAGAAAAAGCGAAAAACTCTGCCAAACCAAAGGTGTTTGTTCAGCTAGATAAAACGCTTTACACCATCGGTAAGGATTCTTTTTTAACAGATTTAATTGTCAAAGCGGGCGGAGTTTCTGCCACCAAAGATTTGGCAACGGCGTATCCGAAATTAAGCAAAGAAACGGCTTTGGCATTGAATCCTGACATCATAATTTTGTCCGACAGCCCCGACAATGGTGAGCCAAACGAAGTTTTCAAAAATTCAAATGCCGTCAAAAACAATAAAGTTTTCAAGCTAAACGCCGATATTTTATCGCGTCCTGCGCCGCGCATTGTGAACGCTTTGGAGCAGATTGCCGAGAAAATTCAATGAAAACGGAGACACGGAGACACGGAGACACGGAGACACGGAGAATTTCCTCCCCACGTCGCCCCTTCACCGCGTCATCCAGTTGGTTTTTAAAAGTTTTTGTTGGACTTATTTTGTTGCTGATAATTGCCCTGTTTTCTGCAATTTTGCTGGGCAGTGAAAAATTATCGTTCTTTGATTTAAACGAAGCACAATCGGCAATTCTTTTTGATATTCGTCTGCCGAGAGTTTTGCTTGGAGCAACAGTCGGTGCAAGTTTGGCAGTGGCGGGCGCGGCTTTGCAAGCACTTTTGCGAAACCCTTTGGCTGAACCGTATCTGTTGGGTGTTTCCAACGGCGCGGCTTTGGGAACAATGCTGGCTTTTGTCTTTTTTGCTAACTTTGAATTTTTGCGTCCCGTAATGGCTTTTGCAGGTTCGGCTTTGGCAACTTTTGCAGTCTATC
Organism: Pyrinomonadaceae bacterium; assembly: GCA_963779235.1. GTDB lineage: Bacteria > Acidobacteriota > Blastocatellia > Pyrinomonadales > Pyrinomonadaceae > JAIBCC01. Next base: position 43,933 of record CAVZXI010000014.1, on the reverse strand, counting down.
AAATGGCAAAATCGCGAACAGGAATGAATGTCGAAAGATTGGTGCTATCGGGTGTAATTGTGACGACATTTCTTTCGTCAATCATCGTTTTGCTGACTTCCCTGTTGGATGCGACAAAATTGCGGAGTTTTACTTTTTGGCTGTTGGGTGATTTGTCGCAAGCCACTTCAAATGGATTTTATCTGACTTTGATTGTTGTCATCATCGGCACAATTATTTTGAGTTCGCAAGCTAAAGCCTTGAATTTAATGATGATTGGCGAACGCGATGCTTTTGATTTTGGAGTTGAGGTAAAACGAGTCCGCTTGATAATTTTGGCAACCGCTTCGGCATTGGTCGGTGTTTCGGTGGCGGCAAGCGGCTCGGTTGGCTACGTCGGGCTAATTGTTCCACATCTGATTCGGCTGATAATTGGCAGCGATAATCGTCTGGTTGTGCCATTTTCGGCAATTGCGGGCGCAATTTTTGTGGTTTTGGCGGATACGATTGCGCGGGTTGCTATTTCGCCGCGAGAACTTCCCGTTGGAGCGATTACGGCGTTAATCGGTGCGCCAATGTTTATTTACCTTTTACGGAAAAATTAAAAAGTGGCAGTAGCAGCGGCAGTAGCAGTATTTGACTGCCGCTGCTACTGCCACTGCAATTATGTTAGACATCCAAAACATTTCCATCAATTACGGCACTTGCGAAGTGATAAAAGACGTTTCGTTTGCTTTGCCAGAGAATAAAATTGTGGCTATTTTGGGGGCAAATGGGGCGGGTAAAACTACACTTTTGAAATCTTTGAACGGCAGTTTGCCGATTACAAAAGGCGCGATTTTATTGGACGAAAAACTGCTTGAATCATTTTCACGGCGGGAAATTGCCCAAAATATTTCGGCGGTCGCGCAGGAAAATGAAACAAAGTTTCCGGTCACGGTTTTGGAGTTTGTTTTGTCGGGCAGATTCGCTCACAGCAGCGTTTTCGGTTGGGAAAGTGAAGATGATTTGCAGATTGCCCAAAACTCTTTGGGGATGTGCGATTTGAAAGATTTTGAATCACGTTTGATGAATGAACTTTCGGGTGGAGAGCGTCAGCGAGTCGTTTTTGCGCGGGCATTGGCAACCCAAGCCAAGATTTTATTGCTTGATGAGCCGACTGCAAACCTTGATTTATCGCATCAGGCAATTCTTTTTCGCCTTGTGCGCGAGCGTTGCCAAAGTTGCAATTCATCCGCCGTCATTATCACCCACGATTTGAATTTGGCATCGGAATTTGCGGATGAAATTTTGCTTTTGAAACTTGGAAAGATTATCGCCAAAGGTGCGCCAAAAGAGGTTTTGACGGCAGAAACTTTACGAGAAGTTTTTGAGGTTGAAGTCTTATTGGATGGACATCCGAGAAGCGGAAAACCACGCATTACAATGAATTATTAGAAACGGAACGCCAGCATCTTGCTGGCATTGAGCGCAGAGCGCGAACATTTCAAACTTAATTTGAAGTGACCTCTGCTTAAACTTGGTTACATCGGTTCACGATGTTTGCCAGCAAGATGCTGGCGTTCCATTGGCAATTAACCAAAACAACAAGACAAAGGAAGTTCGGCGAAAATCCGAGACTGCCCGCGCAACTGTCACAGTCAGGAACTTTACTTGTTTGTTTAGACATCATTCTTGCGACGGGCAAGAAAAGGAAGGAAATATGAAATTTTTAAGTAGTTTATTTTTAGCGATATTTTTGACAATCAGTATTTTGGCGCAACAATCAACGCCGACTCCAACCCCAACTCCAACCATTAAGGAAACGGTTAATATTTCAGCAAATACCGAGCAAACCGTTGAACAAGTTTCCAAAACCATCAACCTCATCAACGGACAAGAAATGCGTGACCGCGCCGATTTCAGTTTAGCTGAATCTTTGCGAACGATTCCGGGCTTTCGCGTCCAACAACTTGGCGGATTCGGCAGAACGACAACCATTAAAACTCGTGGTTTGCGTAATCAAGACACGGCGATTTTGATTGACGGAATTCGTTTCCGCGATGCCTCGGCAATTACGGGCGATGCATCGAGTTTTTTGAGCGATTTTACTTTGACCAGCGTTTCACGGATTGAAGTTCTACGCGGTTCGGGAAGTGCGCTTTACGGCACAAATGCCATTGGCGGTGTGATTGATTTTCAAACGCCAAAACCGACTTCGAGTTTTCACGGTCAACTTTCAACCGCATTTGGCGGATTAGGCTTGCAACGCTATCGCGGCAATCTTTCCGATGGAACTTCAAACGGTAAATTCGGCTATAATTTAGCAGTTTCGCGCACGCTTTACACCGAAGGAATTGATGGCGATGATGACGCGCACAACACCAATTTTCAGTCTCGAATCGAATATAATCCTTTTGAAAATACCAATATTTCGGGCAGATTTTTTGTTTCGGATGCGTTTGTCAAACTCAATTCCAGCCCCGATACTTTGGGCAGTTTGCCTGCGCTAAATTCGACCATTATCAATGCTAATCGAGGCGTAAATTTTATCTTTGACGCAAATGATCCCGATAATTCTCAAAAATCAAATTTCTTTAGCGGACAGTTTGTTTTGACGCAAATTATCAACTCGAAATTGATTTTTCAAGGCTCGTATCAAGGTTTGAAAACTGAGCGAAAGAATCAAAATGGTGTGCTTGGAGTTGGCTTTCAATCGGCTTCGACCAGCATTTTTGATGGCACAATTCAGACTGCCAACGGGCAGTTTAATTGGACCCCAAACCGCACCAACGAAATTACTTTCGGTTACGAATTTGAAGCGGAAAAGTTTAGCAACGATGGATTTACGCCAAACGGTTCGGGTAATTTTTCAACCGTTGCCAAGCAATCAAGCAATACTTTTTACGCCCAAGATTTGTTGAGTTTTTTCAACAATAAATTGCAGTTTGCGGGAGGTTTTCGCGCTCAATTTTTTAGTCTGAACACGCCGACTTTTAGTGCAATCAACGCTCCATATTCAAGCGTTACTTTATCAAATCCACCAACGGCTTACACTTTCGATGGCTCGGCTTCATACTTTTTCGATAAATCGGGGACGAAAATTCGCGCTCACGTTGGAAATGGTTATCGCGTGTCGAGTTTGTATGAAAGATTCGGGACGTTCTATAGTTCATTTTTCGGCGGCTTTGTTGCGCTCGGCGATCCAAATTTGCAACCCGAAAAAACAATCGCTTTTGATGGCGGAATCGAACAAAATCTTTTTGACAATCGCGCTAAACTTTCTGCTACATATTTTTATACCAAGTTAATTGATACCATCGGTTACGGCGATTTTGTGCCAAATATCGGCGCGACTGCGCGACCTTTCGGCGGTTATCTGAATACGAAAGGCGGAATCGCTCGCGGGGCGGAATTTAGTGCAGACTTAAAACCGCACAAGACTACAAGTCTTTTTACCTCTTACACTTTAACCAATAGCGATCAGCAAACTCCGCAAGTTTCGGGAAGCGGAATTTTGCAAACTCTCGGCATCCCCAAACATCAATTTACTTTGGTTGTGACACAGAGAATTAAAGATTTTTGGGTAAATATGGATTTTGTCGCTACGAGCAATTATCTTGCGCCGATTTTCAGTAATTCGACTTTCGATACTTACATTTATCGTTTCAAAGGCAATCGCAAGGCTGATTTGACGGCGGGTTATACTTTTAAAATGAACAACGAAAAATTGAATTTACGGCTCTTTGGAACAGTCGAAAATTTGTTTGATTACGAATATTACGAAAACGGTTTCCGCACTTTTGGACGGACGGGAAGAATTGGGCTGAGTTTTGGATTTTAAAAATTAATGAAAGGAAAATGTCAGTAGCATCAGTCTGAGCCAAAACAAAAATATTACTCGGACTATTGCTACTGATCATTATTCAATGGAGATAGCCGAAATAAATAGCTCCGCCTATTTGCGCTTGAATTCCGACATTGAGTCCAGCCATCAATAATACTCCTTTTGCGGAATCTAAAATAAATTTAACAGTACCTGCCGTAAGCGTAAAAGCAATGCCAGGATTTAATATCACTCCTGCAACTCTTGCCAGGTCTAATCCAAATAACATAGCGCAACCAGACCCTCCTCCAATTATTCCGCCACCAACTTCGATGAATGCACAAGGTCCTTGAATATCAGATGTTGTTAAATCAGATCCTCCTAAAACCTCAGTAACATACACTATTCCCCTAGATGGAAAAGCCGTTGGACCGACTGCCCCTGTAAGTCCAACATTCTTAGTGATAGGTATTTCTAATTTACCAATTTTGGGTATTTTTTTCAGACCGAATGAAATCCCTGGACCTGCTCCGCCATAATAAAAACTCTCATCTAACCCTGTAGTTGGGTTTTTAAGAACAACCGTTCCTACTTCAGCAGCGACGATTCCTAAACCAATTCCTCCACTTCCGAATGTATTAAATTCCCATGTGCTTTCTTTCTCTATGTTTACAGTTAATAATCCCATAGCTAATTATCTCCTCTCATTTTTAAAATTGCTGTCATTTTCATTTCCTTTTTTCAATTGAAACAGCTCATTTTTCTGCCTCTCATTTATAACTGGTAGATTTAGAAAAAATGTGTCGTAGAAATTTGGAGTATTTTTGGAAATTGAAATAGATTTCTACAACTTTCTATTTTTCACCAAACTTTTTTTTGTTCCCATTGCATCAAAGCAATGTTATAATTCGACTCTGCAAGAGAGGTAGAAAGTGATGAAAAGTAAGATTTGGTTGAGTTTAGGGCTGATTTTAGTTTTATCCGGCATTGTCGTGGCGCAAACTGCGAAAAAGACCGTGACCAATGACGATTTAGAAAAGTTTCGGCAAAAACGTGAACAAGCAGAGGCAGATTATCGCGCCAATTATAAAAAACTCGGAATGCCTTCGCCCGAAGAATTGGAACAGCGTCAACAAGAAGCCAAACGATTGAATGAAGACACAATCCGCAGAAATTCGTCTGAACGTCAACAAAATCAAGGCTATTGGCAAATTCGTGCCAACGATTTGAGAAATCAAATAATCAGTGTTGAAGGGCAAATGAGTTATCTGAACTCTCAAATTTCAGGTCTTCCCAATCAAAATTCATTTTCCAAAATCCAAACCAATTTTATTCGGTTGGCGTAATTTCTAATGGTTATTACGGCAATCGAGGCTATCGAAATCCGCAAACAGGAACCGTTAATCAGGCAAACAATGTCCAGACTGTCCTCAATGCTTCTGCCGCTAATCCGAATCCATATTACGGAACTCCGCTTAACAATAGCGGAATAAAATTGGTGATTGGACAGCCAAATTATCCTCGTCAGAGAGGTTATGGTCGTCCATATTACGGCGGCGGTTATGCGATTCCGTATCCGGTCAATAACAATTCTTCGCAACGTGATGAACTCGTTTCGCGCTTAAACTATCTTGGACAAGTTCGCGCCGGATTGTTAGCACAATGGAATAGTTTGGTTGACGAAGCCCATCGGGCAGGTGTCAGAATAAACTGAACTCGACAAATTTTGAGATTAAGAGAAACGCGGATAAAATGATTATTCGCGTTTTATTTTTTACTGGAAATATTTATGAAAAACGGTTGGGAAGTAATTATCGGAATGGAAATTCACGCGCAACTGGCGACGGAAACGAAGATTTTCTGCGGTTGTGCCACCAGTTTTGGACGACGAGCCGAATACAAATACTTGTCCGGTTTGTTTGGGTTTGCCGGGAGCGTTACCTGTTTTGAACGAAAAGGTTTCGAACTTGGCGCAAAAGCGGCGTTGCGCTTGGGCTTGGAAGTTCAAGAAACTTCAATCTTTTCGCGCAAGAATTATTTTTATCCTGATTTGCCGAAAGGTTATCAAATTTCGCAATATGACAAGCCTTTTTCCTGCCAATGGCAGTTTGAAGATTATGACTGCCGAACGGGACGAAAATGGTCGAGTGAAAGAATTGGAAACCGATGACAGATTCGGATTGAACGGATGCACCTCGAAGAAGATGCGGGCAAAAATGTCCACGAAGGTCTGCCCGAAGTTGATAAATATTCCTATATTGACCTTAATCGCGCCGGAACTCCGCTTGGCGAAATTGTGACCGCAAGCCGATTTTCGTTCATCGTGGCAAGCATATGATTATGTCAATCACGTCCGCCGCGTTTTGCAATGGGTTGGCGCTTCGGATGCCGATATGGAAAAGGGAAATTTGCGTTGTGAAGCAAATGTTTCGGTGCGAAAAATCGGTGAAGACGAATTTCGTAACAAAGTGGAATTAAAGAACTTAAACTCGGTGCGCTTTATGCAAAAGGCGATTGAATACGAAATCGAACGCCAAATCGAAGCCCACGAATCGGGCGAAGGCGTGTCAGTCAAGAAACTCGACTGTGGGACGAAAAAAATAACAAAACCCGCGTGATGCGTTCCAAAGAAGACGCGCACGATTACCGATATTTTCCCGAACCCGATTTGCAACCGTTGGTTGTGACGAAAGAATTTATCGCAAAAATTAAATCCGAAATGCCCGAATTGCCGGATGCGATGCGGGATAGATTTATCAACGAATACGGTTTATCGTTTGCGGATGCGTCACAACTCGTTTCGGAAAAAGAGCTTGCCGAATATTACGAAACAACTGCGAAGGCTTCAAATAATCCCCGCGTTTCGGCAAACTTTATCCTTTCCGAACTCATCAGAGAATTAAACAATGCGAGTAAAACTGCTTCGGAATCGCCTGTTTCAGCCGAAAATTTAGCCGAACTTATTAAAACTTTAGACGCTGGAAAAATCAATAATAATCAAGCGAAAGAAGTTTTGGTTGAAATGTTTAAGTCGGGAAAACGGCCGATGAAGTTATCAAAGAAAAAGGTTTTGAGCAAATTTCGGATTCTTCGGCGATTGAAAAAATTGTTGACGAAATCATCGCAAACAACGAAAATCAAGTGACAGCATATCGGGGCGGGAATGAGAAGTTATTTGGTTTCTTTGTCGGGCAAGTGATGAAAGCTTCAAAAGGGAAAGCTAATCCGAAGGTTGTCAATGAGATTTTGCGTAGCAAACTTACCGAATAATGGATTTATTAAGGATTAAATTGTAATGAAAATTTTGTAGCAATGATTTTTACAATTTGTTTGTCTTTAGCGTAGTTGGGCAACCCCCTACTCCAACAACGCCCGACACTATAAATAAAGAAATCTTACAGGAAACCGAAAATCGTCCGAATGAGGCTGAAATTAACGAGAAAAAAAGACGGGAATCACTCCAAAAAAGGGCGGAAAGATTAAAAGAATTATTTCCTTTTTTGGAAGAAGTTTTCCAAACTTTCCCTGCTCCACCTGAATATTTTGCTAAATACTTCAACTTTTTGAAAAATAAAGATACCGGATTAATTCGCGTTTTTCCTGATAACGGATGCGGCAAAGATGTAAAATCCGTTGTTAGTATTGACGAACTTGAAAAATGCGGTTCACGCCGGCAAATCGCTGGGGCGGGTTCGCTTTATTCTTTTCGATTTCCTGCTTTAATTAGAGAGGCTCTGCAAAAAAACTTTAGTGTTCCGCTCCTCAACTCATTGATAAATGAATCGGATATTCAGTCATCAATCGCAAGCCAATTCGTAAAAATTTGACGCAAGACATCATTGTAGAAATCGGAGACGTTGGCTTGGAAACTGTTTCTAACAAGTCCGAGACTTTTCGGTTTTTAGAAAAATGGGATCAAGTTCGCAATAAAGAACAACTTGTTGCCCAGAATCAAATTTTAGACAAAGGTGTTCAGAACGGTAACTATTTTTATTCAAGCAAAGCAGTTGTCAAAAACAACACAACCTATCTTCTTGCGTTCAATTTCTTATTCGGAAAAAAACTCTGACCTTTTGGAATACTGACCAGACAGTTGTTTTTAGGATTGTCGGTCAAGAATCAGACGGAAGCGTCATCATTTTATGGAAGAAAATATGGGAAAAAAGCGCACCGAAGTTGGATAAATAAAATAAATGCAGAGGAATGAAATTTTTCAGATTTTTGTTAAAAAATAAGAAAAGCCTCACAGGGCAAAGCAAATCCGAAGGTGGTCAACGAGATTTTGAAGACGAAATTGTAAAACAGGAATAAAATATTATGGAAAAATTATACTTATTCTAAGTTTAGCTAATTTTTTTGCTTTTCAGATTGTGGCGCAAGTTGCACCTTCAAGTGTGCAAAGGGTTAATGAACCATCAGACCAAAAAACGTGGGAAGATGCTGAACACATTTGGATAATTTAGATAGATTAAATCAGAAAAATAACTTAGAATTAAAACATCTTTTGCCTTCACAATCTCTTCTCACGCAATATTGAAACATTTTTTACTGTTAAATTCTTGCTCATGCAGTAATTTTAAACAACCGGATACCGGTATCTTTAAACTTAGTGCAGATTCAAACTGCGTGGCAAAACCAAATGTTGTCGTAGCTACTGAAAGAAATTGTCTGTCAAAAGATATTCCGCGGCGGCGGAACTGCCTATTCTTTTCGGATTAAAAGTCATCGAATGTTGCATTTAGCTGATTTAGTTTTAGAAAAGAATATCATCAAAACCGATAGTCTGTTGCAGCAAGGTTTAATGGTAAATCTTGGAAAAGTTGCGCTGGAACAAATTTCCGCGCAAACCGATGGTTTAAAATTTTTATTTGATTTTAAGCCGGCACAACAAAGAAGAATTAGCTAAATATTGATAAAATTCTAAGCAAAGGAATAAATTCTGACGGTTTTGTCTATAAATATGGACTTTATGTCGAAGTTGATTCTACATACGCATTACGTTCAATTGCCTATCAAGGTAAAATCCCGCGTTCAATCAGCGGCTATAATTTCAATGAAATGGATTTTGATAAACGCAAGGATATGGTCGTGATTTTCAGGATTATTGAAAAAGATTCAAACGGCAACATCACGATTCTCTGGAAAGGATTGGCAGATGAAAGAGTCGCCAAAATTGAAACTTGAGAAGGATTTAAAGGCGCTTAAAAAAGCCAATCCTGAAAATTGTCAATGAGATTTTAAAAGCGAAACTAAGTTGAGGTAACGAAATGAAAAAAATTGTTCTTTTGTTTGCAATGTTCTCTTTAATTATTTCTGTATTTGGGCAAGACGACATATCTGAGCGGCAAAAAACATTAGACAATTGGATAAGAGCAAGCGAAAAGCAACAAGAAAAATATAAATCGGGTTTGCCGCCTCAAAGAAATAAGCTATCAAAAGATGACAAAATCAAACTTACTCCGCCGAAGGAAGATTTGATTAAATATGGTCAATTCTTGAAAAATAAGAAAACTGGAATTGTCAAACTTCTTAATTTATACTGTGACAGACGAATTGTTGATGCTAACGATACAAAATGCCTTGAAGTTCCTCAGATAATTGGCAATGGCTCACTTTATTCTTTTAGCGAGCGAAGTTATTGTACAATACCCGCTCAATAGATATTAGATTGACTGAAGGGAAATTTTCTGGTTGGTATCCGCTTAATTATTCTTTATTTAGCGAATTAGGAGATGTTTCAATTGAAACTTTGGATTTAACTAAAGATATTCAATCCCTCAAAAAGTTTGCGGTTACTAAAGATTTATCGCAATTTGCTACTCAGAGGAAACAGTTTGAAGCAGGCGTAGAAATAGGTGGCAGATTTTATAAGAGTCTTGTTCCAGTCAAAACAGATTCAACCTACTTGCTTCTCTCAGGGAAATATAGATTTGCTCAGAAGACATTTGATGAAACAATGGTTGTATTTAGAGTAATCCGAAAAGATGCGGATGGGAGTGTTGTTTTAATTTGGAAAGAATTATAAAAGAATTGTTAATGAGATATTAAAAACTAAACTTGAATAAAACGGAGGTGATTATGAAGTATTTAATGTTTGTCTTTTGTGTTTTGATGGTGATTCCATCCTTTAGTTTAGCGCAATCTAGTCAATCATCGCTTCCGCAACCCTCCCGCAGAAACGGCGATAGTCAAGGTCGGCGTAGTTCGGGAAACTCAACTACTGATGTAAATGGCGGATTCGATGCACTTCATAGTCTTGAAATACCAGTAACTGCTCCAAAATCAGGAAATATTATGAGCGAGGAAATTCAATCGCTGTACCGCAAACCGAATAAAAAAAGCCTCGCCAATCTTTTGCCTTCCGAAACTTTACTTGCCAAATATGAAAATTTCTTAAAACAACCAAATACCGGCATTTTCAAACTGAGTGCGGATTCGAGTTGTGCGACTAATGCCAACGTCATCAGGGCAACCGAAAATTGCTTGCTAAAAACCATCCCGGGTGCCGGAACGGCTTTTTCTTTTCGGGTTAATAGTCATCGGATATTACATTTAGCCGATTTAATTTTGGAAAACAATGTCATCAAAACCGATGGTATTTTGCAACAAGGTTTAATGGTCAAACTCGGCAATATCGAACTGGAAAATGTCTCAACCGAAACTAATGGCATCAAGTTTTTGTTTGATTTTCAACCCGCCACCAATCAAGCAGAATTTGCCAAAAACGATAAGCAATTGAGCGAAGGAATCAAAAAGGATGAATTTAATTATCGGCTTGGTTTTTATGCGGAAGATCAGACCACGTTTGCGCTTCGTTCGATTGCCTATCGGGGCAAATTAGCCCGTTCGATAAATGGCGTAAATTATAATGAAATGGATTTTGATAAACGCAAAGATTTGGTCGTGGTTTTTAGGATTATTGAAAAAGATTCAAATGGGGACATCACGATTCTCTGGAAAGGATTGGCAGATAAAGAGTCGCCGAAATTGAAACTTGGGAAGAATTAAAACTGAAAAATTGTCGAGAGATTTTGAGAGCGAAATTGATATTTAAGGAAGAGTTGTTATGAAATATTTACTGTTGATTTTATTGCTATTAAATTCGATGTTATTAGTTTTAGGACAAATACCGCCGAGAGGGCGAATCGGCTCGCAGACGACTCAGCAAAGGCAAGAAGAATTGAGGCGACAAGAGGAAAAAAGAGTGGAGGATGCCTTTAAAAATCTTCAAAATCTGGAAGATTCAGCAAGCAATGATTCCAATCCAGAATTTTTAAATTTTCTGACAGAACCCAGATTTACCAAAGAGCAAAAATTGTTGATAGCTCCTGCCAAAGATGATTTGACCAAACACTCAGATTTTCTCAAACTTCCGAAAACCGGCATCTTCAAAATCTTACCAAATTTCTGTGGCGATGAGCGTGTGATTAATCTGAGCAATGCGAAATGCTTTAACCGCGACAATACCCAATTATCTTTTTATTCTTTCAGGAGAAAAATTTATGCTTCGCTGGATTGGTCGGATTTAACTTATCAAGACAAACAACTTTCGGTGGGATTTAAGAGCTTGACGATTGGTTTGATTTCAGGAATCGGTGATGTTTCGATGGAATCTCTCACTAAAGACTCATCGGAAATTAAATCTTTATTGGAATTGCAGATGCCAAAAAAACTGGAAGAAATTAGTGCCAAAAAGAAAGAGATTGAAAACGGAATCAAAATAAATAAGTTGAAGTTTTCCAATAAATCCGGCGTTAATCTCAATCATACCTACCTTTTGCGCTCCTTTGCATATCGAACTGATGGCACGCCTCTTAACGATCGGCGGGTTGATATGATTGTTGTATTTAAGATTGTGGGAATAGATGCAAACGAAGGTTTGACCATAATTTGGAAAGAATTGTATAAAGGTGAAACCTATAAAGTTTAAATCAAGCGGGAGAAAAAGTTATGAAAAAATACTTAATTTTAGTTTTGACAAATCTTTTGATGATTTTCCCAATCTCCTTGTTTTCCCAAACTGCTCAAAGAATGCCCAAACCATCTGAACAAAACTCAAATACCGAAAGATCCGCCCCGCGCAGTCGTAGTTTTTTCCCTTTTAAAGCCAGGCGCACCAAAGATCAAGAGAAAAAACTTCGTCCCAGCGCAGAGGATTTAGCCAAGTTCGCTGAGTTTCTCCGACAGCCCAAAACAGGCATTTTTCGACTGGTAAATGATCTTGATTGCGAGTCAAATGTTTATGTCATTAGGGTTGATGAGGCTTGTAAAAATGCCATTCCGGGCGGTTCGTTTTATTCATTTCGGGAAAGAGGATATACAACTGCGTATCTTTCCGACCTTCGTTTTAAAGAGGGGATATTTGTTTCGGACGGAGTGCTTTCGCAAAATATTCTGGTCAAACTCGGAGATGTGCCATTGGAAAATTTATCGCTTGATGGCGAAGGGGTAAAATATTTAAACGAATTTGTGCCAGAAACTTTGAGTAGTGAAGCGACCAGACAGTTTATTCAAATTGTGAAGGGCGTAAAAGAAGGCAAATATGAATATCGAAAAGCTCTTCCGGCGCACGAAAACACAACTTACGCAATACGGGTAATTGCCTATCGCGGAAGCATTTATCGCAGTTTTCGAGGTTGGATATTTAACCTTTTGGATGGAGACGAGAGAGTGGATTTAATTATCGGATTTCGCATAGTTAGAAAAGATTCTGACGGGAGCCTGACCTTACTTTGGAAAGAATTAAACCGTAAAAAGTCGCCAAAACTCGAATACGAAAAGAAGAAGAAAACCAATATTGCACCCGCGCCTTTTGTTTCAAATAAATCAATGGCAGAGAATTGAGAGAGGAAAATATGAAAAAAATAATGTTTTTAATAATTTTAATTTTTCCGCTTGGCGGTTTTTCCCAAACTCCAACTTCAACTCCAACCTCAACGCCTGCCCCAACCACGCAGCCGCAGCCGCAGCCAAATCCTGTTCCGGCACAAAGAAGGCAGATTGGAAGTCTCAGCAAGGCAGAAGAAGATATAGCTTTAAACGAAGAACAAAGAGTAAAAGCAGAGAGACACAAACTTGCCCGCGAAATGGTTGACGAACTTTACCGCAAACCAACCAAAAAAGAAATACTTTTGGTTTCAATTGATAATGGTTTGCATAATAAATTTGCTGAATTTTTGAAGCAGGAAAATACGGGATTATTCAAATTTTTGAATGACAGCAAATGCAGTGTCAATTCAAATATCATTTCAGCCAGCGAAGATTGTTTGAAAAATAAAATGCCGGGGGCAGGCGCATCTTATTCGTTTCGGACTAATAATTATCGCATTCCTCAATTGGCAGACTTGAGTTTTGCCAAAAATATGTTCATCACCGTCGGTCAATGGATGCACGGACTTTTGTTGGATATTGGAGATATTCCTTTGGAAAAAGTTACTCTGCAAACTGCGGAAGTCGAAAATCTGAGCAAGTTTCAACCCGCCTCAAATATCGAAACGGCAAAAGAAATTGATTCCAAATTAAATGAGGGAATAAAACACGAGAAAATTATTTATCAACGGCTCTTGCCTGCCCGCGAAAATACAACCTATCTGTTACGTTCAATTGCATATCGCGGAGTGGTTAGTAAAACCGCGCAAGGCTTTGTTTATAACGAGCTTGACTATGATAAACGCAAAGATATTTTAGTTGCTTTCCGAATTGTGCAAACCGACTCAAATGGCAGTATCATCATTCTTTGGAAACAATTAGCCCTAAAAGACTCGCCAAAAATTGTTCAGCAAGATTAGAAACTGAAGCAAATGGATATTAAAAACAAAATTGCCGTTGTAACCGGCGGAACGAAAGGAATCGGACGTGCGATTGCCGAGTCACTATTGCGAGAAGGCACAAAAGTTTTTATCTGTGCGCGGGATAAATTTCAATTAAAACGGGCTTTGGAGCAACTTTCTGCACTTGGTCGAGTAGAAGGTGAAATTTGCGATGTGCGGAGCGAATCACAGGTGCGGGTAATGCTCGAAGAATGTGTTCGATTATTCGGCGGAGTTGATATTTTGGTCAATAATGCCGGAGTCGGAATCTTTGGCAAAACGGTAGAAGAAACAGCACCCGAAGATTTTGAATGGGTTTTGCAGACCAATCTTTTCGGCGTTTTCTATGCTTGTCATCACGCTATTCCGCTGATGAAAATGCGAAACGGCGGACATATTATCAACATTTCTTCGTTGGCAGGGCAAAACGCACATCCGCGAATGGCAACTTACAACGCTTCAAAATTCGGTTTAAATGGTTTTACCGAAGCCTTGATGCAAGAAGTTCGCCCGGACAATATCAAAGTTAGTTTGATTTGCCCCGGCTCGGTCAATACCGAATTTGGCAATGAAGAAATTACCGAAGAAAAGGCTTGGCAGATTCAGCCCGCCGAGATTGCTCAAGTAGTAATAGACTTGCTCAATCAGAAATCAAACGTGCTTTCGAGCAAAGTTGAAATCCGACCGAGTAAACCGCCGAAAAAGTAGAAGTTATAGCTTTCGACTATTGCGTTTTCGGTTTTATCTCATCCAGCGACATATAAAAAATCGGCGCATCGTGATCGGAAAGTCTTTCGGGGCGCGTTGCGTCATTACGATAAATTGCCGGAAAATCCGCATCCAGTCGGGCATAGCCAAATTTTAAAGCCCGTTCTCTGGCAGGTTTATTGACTAAAATATGATCAAGCACTTGGGCATTACCGCCAAAAACGTAAGAATAGCGATTTTTGGCATCAATATAATCCGCTAAATTTACTAAACCTGTTTGAAATGAAGTAGTTGAAGGCGTGACAACTTTCGGCTCGGATTTGCCTTTCAAGATTCCGATAAGATCATTGTAGCCGTCATTAAACTGAAACGCATTGAAATCTCCAACCACAATCAAGCGTTCAGTTGGATTGGCAACTGCTCTTTCGGCAATGAATTTTGCCAACCATTCGGCTTCGAGTCGGCGTTTATTTTGCACCCGATTGCCGTCTTTGGGATCGTCAATTCCGCGATACGATTTGAAGTGATTGATGATCGTGGTAAACGCAAACGTCTGATTAGTTTTGGCATCCACAACTTCGGCACGGAGTAAAAAAGGCGGACGGTCAAATAGTTTCTCAAAACTCTGTGCGCCTTCGGTGACGAGTTTTTCATCTTTCGCAAGTTGTTTGGTTTCAACCGTTTTGACCTTTGAAGTTTTAACCAAAAAGCCTGAATCAATTCCTCGAATGTCGTTGCCGTCTTCTAAAAATGCTTCATATTTCGGATTCGGTTTTCCTTCCGATACCGTATCGGCATTGATTTTATCTGCTAATTTCTGTAAAACTTTCAGATTTTCAACCTCGATTATCCCTAAAACATCAGGACTCGAAAGCACTTTGCGAATCGCTAGAGAGGCTTTGGTGAGCCGTTTTTGAAAGACTTCTTTCGGATATGTCGTTTCTTTATCCACATCGCTCGAATTATTTTCGTCATCAAAAAAGTTTTCCAGATTAAAACTTCCAACCGTCACTTCGCGCTCACCTGCGGATGAAGCCAGAACAAAAGTTTTATTGCCTTCAACCATCGGCAGATTATTCGCGTCAACCAAAATCGTGTAGCTTTTAAAAGCGTAATCAACCACGCCGGTCAAATTTTTAAGCGTTGCACCAGAGGTGACATCAATCGGTTTTGAACCCGTCTGAGAATCGCTGTCAATTCGCAAAAGTTCGGGATTCATATCAAAATACGAAATTGTCTGCGGCAATTTATCCACAATCATCGTCAAAACATCAATTCCGGCTTCTCGAAAAGGTCGCGGAGTTCCGGCAATCACGCCAAAGAAAACGCCGTCCGAAGTAGCTTCACCCGTTTTTTCGTTGACTCGTCCGCCGGTTGGCGCAACTACATTTAGCAATTCAACCTTGACCCGCATTCCTTCAAAACGTTCCATTTGGTCAATTTTGCCTTGTGGATTGAGTTCGGCATTGGTCAAAATAATTGGATTTGGCAACGGATTATCTTTGGAAATTACTTTGATAGTCGGTTTGGTAATTTCGGTTAGAGGCAAAAAATAACGTTCGGCGCGAGGCGTGTATTCGGAAAGTGTCCCGCTTACTTCGACCAAATTTCCGAGCGAAACATTCGGCGCATCTTGATTGGTAAAAACATAAATTCCTTCGCTGGTTTTCGGATTGCCGTCAATTTCCGCATCCGGCGTTTGAATATAAAAACCGCGTCTGACGATAGCAGTTACAATTCCGCGAGTCGTCACTTGTTTGCCGTCAAATGTTGAACGATAAACTCCGCCTTGAATTTGGCTGATTGGAGTTTGTGCAAAATTTGCGGTGGCTGACAGAATGATGGCGAAAAATCCGCCGACTAAAAAATTTAATTGCTTCACTTATTTTCCCTTTACTTTGGCATTAAAAAATCAATGCTTTTGATGATACAAAACTTCTGTAAAGTTTTCCTTAAAATAAGCGAAGAATTCCAAAATTTAGTGAGGACGCTATTTCAACTTGCCTCAGTAGCGCATTTGTTAAGCCTTTAGGGAGTAAGCTACGCGCTTCGAGCATCACACTAAGTAACAAGTCCGAAATAAAGTGAATCATTAAGATAAAATCGTATAAGATAATTTCGGCATTGATGGATGCCTTAAAAGTCTCTTTTCGTCAATCTCTTCAGCTAATGATAGTTGTTTGAGTGGATAGAATTTTCGGTTTATTCTGACTTCCACCCGCAACCCTGTTTTAGTTGCCGTTTTGCTCATCAATGCTTTGACTTGTTCTAAATCTGTTAAAATCGTTTCTTTGATGGTTCGCTGGACTTGGGCAAATAATCTTCTTTCAATCGGATTATACTTGCTGCAATATGGCGGATAATGACAAATCACTAACTTTTTGCCGATTTTCCGTGCCAATTCTTGCAACAATTTCTTGAATAAATGATGCCGATGTCCATTCGCTCCGCCGCTATCGCATAATATCAAGATTCTGTCAGCGGTTGGATATTCGTATTGTCCAAAATTAGTCCACCACCATTCTAAATTATCCACTACAAACTCGGCTGTCTCGTGCGAATTGCCCAAACTCAGATAGCCTTTATTCAATTTCAAGTCATAAATCCCGTGTGGAATCGCTTTCCCTACTCCAAGATGCAAATAATCGTGGTCATACGTCTCAACTGCTTTCTTTCCTTTAGTTAAAACTGGTTCATTTCTCGTCAACTCACCTAAAATCTCTTTTTTCTTAGTATCAATGCTGATTATCGGATTGTTTTCCATCAGCATAAATACCGCCATTAAAAATGAAATCACCCGAAATTGTTCACTTCGGTCGGGACTCTTTCCCGTTGCCATCTGCTTGGCTGGCTTTCTTTTTCGATACCCGTTTGCAGATAAAATCCGTTTGATGCACTTGGGTTTAATTTCGACTTGATACCTATTTTCTAAATAATCAGCAATGTCGCAATATCTTAAATGTGTCCATTTAACCCGTTCATCCGTTGGACTTCCCGCCGTGTTTTGGTCAACATACTCAAGTATCCAACTCGTTAATTCAACCTGACTTACTTCGTTTTTTTGCGTCCGCCACCAGCTTTTCGTTGGCGAGAGTAATCAGCTTGGTAATTACTCTCGCTCAATTCTGCTAATCCTTTCTCAATAGTCAACCAATGACACCCAAAGACCCGACTTAAATACCTTTTGCTGTCTTTGCCCAACCGCTGATGCTCCATCGCTAAAAAATGTCGTCGCTGTTTTTCTGGCAAACTCCGATAAAAACTTACTTGCTTCTCTAAAAAATCAGCTTCATAATACTCTTTTTTTACTCTCATTCTCTTTTGATGCAATATTTCTTTATTGCATCACTTTATTTCGGACAAAGTAGAACTAAGGCGTATAAATTTTCTCATAAAAAAGTCTTTGCGGTTTTTTCAGTTTTAGCAGATAATTTATTTTGGGTTTCTTTCAAACCTTTCGGTTTTTTGGCACACCCTTCGCCTTATCTCCACGGTGGCAATTGATTGCCGACTTTTTAGTTAAAGCAAATTTTGACAAAAGCCAGCGTCAAGCGTTTGGCTAATTGATTTAAGTCTTTTTAGTTGGCAACTTTTATGAAGCAATGAAACTTCAAAGAAGCGGTTGACGTTTTACTTTTTAGCTTCAGTTGGGGTTTTTGACACTTCTGAATTCTCAATAAAAATCCAATTTTTAGGATGATGCAGTTAAACGAATACATTCCGGCATTTAATTCCGTGCGAAGTGTTTTAGACTTTGCGGTGGTTTTTATCATCGTTTATGTTCTTCTCAAACTCGTGCGCGGGACTCGTGCGTTGCCGATGGCGGCGGGAATGGTGACGCTTGGATTGCTCTATTGGCTGGCGGTAGCCCAAGATTTGCCAACTTTGGAATTTGTTTTGCGCGGCGCACTTCTTTATATCGGCGTAGCGATTATCGTCCTTTTCCAATCTGAAATTCGTCAGGCTTTGATTTATTTCGGCAATCGTCTGCGTTTCCCGATTTTGCGTCGCCAACGCGGTCAACTTGGCGAAACGATTTATGACGAAATTGTGCTGGCGGCAACGACTTTAGCCTCCGCCAAAACAGGCGCGTTGATTGTAATTGAGCGAAATGTCGGGTTGCGAAATTTTATTGACGCGGGCGTTGAACTTGATGCCAAACTCAGCTACGACCTTTTGGTCACGCTTTTTAATACCGAAGCACCTTTGCACGATGGCGCGGTCATTATTCAGCGTGAACGCATCGCCGCCGCTTCGTGTTTTTTGCCTTTGACGAAAAATCCAAGCATCTCGCGCGAACTCGGCACACGCCATCGAGCAGCAATCGGAATTACCGAAGATACGGATGCAATTTCGGTGGTGGTGTCAGAAGAAACAGGGTTGATTTCCCTCGTTGAAAGCGGACAAATCAAACGCAATCTCGATACAAATCAGCTTCGCAAATTGCTTTTGAGCGCGATGGAAGTTCCGGTCATCCAACGAAAACGCGAGCAAACCAAAACGATGCCGGAAGCCGAGTCTGAAATAACGATTGTTTAATAATGAATAATTAAGAATTGATAATGGATAATTTTTGTCTTGAAGTAAGTAGCTTTTCCGTTCATCATTACTATTAATCATCTTCAATTATCCATTATCCACTATCAATTAAAAATATGCTTTTTTCCTTTTCAACCGAAAGATTTACCGAAAAAGAACAACGTCAGTTTTATATCCGACGCATCTTTCGGCGTATCTTTTTGGAAGATTGGGGAACAAAATTGATTGCGCTCGGGATTAGTTTTGCGCTTTGGCTTGGAGTTTCGGGGCTTCGTGCGCCGACTACGGTTCGTCTGAAAAACGTAACGCTCAACACTCGCATTTCCAACGATATGGAGATGACCAACACGCCGACTAAAGAGGTTGACATTGTGGTCACGGGCGATAAACGCCAGGTTGACCGACTCAATGCCCGTGATTTGATAGTTTCAATTGATTTAACCGACATCAAAACGGGTGATCGCACCGTCCAACTTTCGCCCGAAACCGTTAATCTTGATTTGCCAAACGGCATCAAACTCGATGAAATTCAGCCGAATAAAATCGCGGTCAGACTCGAAAATGTAGAGGAGCGCGAGGTTTCGGTAAAAATAGAGACTGAAGGCAATGTAGCCGAAGGATTTGAACTTTACGGAACAAATGTTCTACCTGCCAAAGTGCGAGTTCGCGGGGCGCAAAGTTTTGTCAAATCGCTTGATTCAATCGCTACTGAAAAAATCAATATTGACGGTTTGAAAGAGAATTTCTTTGCCCGACAAGTTGGGTTAAATGTTGTTAATCCAAAGATTACTTTGCTCGATACGATTGTGGACGTAAATTTGAGAATCGGCGAAAAACGAATCGAAAAAACATTTGTTATTTCCGTTAAAACCGATATGGAAACTAAAAATGTGACGGTTATAATTCTCGGCGGACGTTCTATTTTGGAAAAATTACGCAAAGAAGATGTTCAGGTTGAAATCGTCAAAAGCGAAACCGGCGAAGAGATTCCACAAGTTACATTACCCGAAGATATTCAAAACCTAGTTGAGATTAAAAATAAATCAATTTCCCAATAACAAAGACTTGGCATCAGAGCTACAACCCGTTAAAATCCATTCAGTTTTTAAACATCAAACTTGGAAGTCAATCTAAAATGAAATGTCTTTTTTCAATCGCTTTTGCCATTCTTTGTGTCTTTTCAATCAACAATTTCGCGCAGATTCCAACCAACACGCTTGTCCAAATCGTCAAAGCCGAAGATGAACGCCGTTGGGACGCAACGCTCGAAAATCTGTTGAAAGACAAAAATCCTAAAATTCGTGAACGTGCGGCTCTCGCTGCCGGACGGATTGGCGATGAAAACGCTCTCTCGCCCCTCTCGTTTGCGATTGCCGAAGAGAAATCTGTCGAAGTCAGTCGGATGGTAGCTTTTGCATTTGGAGAGATAGAATCAGCCGGAGCGTCCGAAGCAGTTTTGAGTTGGATGGACAATGAAAATAGCCCGCTAATGGCTAAACTGCTCGAAGCTGCCGGCAAAATAGCTGCTGCCAACCCAAAGCACGAAAAAACAGTTTGGCTGGGCAAAGCGATAGTGGATGCCTTGGAAAAAGAAGTCCCCAAAAAGATGCCGGATCGTGAGGTTGTCTTAGCCGGATTGACTGCCGTTTTGCGAGCCAGACCCGAAGGCGGCGAACAAATAGCGGCAAAATTTCTCAGTGCCAAAGATGCCCGAATTCGTGCCGATGCACTCAACACTTTGGGGCGGCTTCGTTCAAAAATAGTCAACGCTCAAGCACGCGAACTTTTGGCAAAAGATACGGATGCGATTGTCCGCGCCAATGCTGCCCGAATTTTAGGGGTTGGCGAAGACAAGGAAGCCTTAAATTTATTGCTCAATGCCGCGACCAAAGATGCAGATTCTCGTGTGCGGGTGAGCGCGATTCGGGCGTTGGGGAGTTTGAAGGATGCGAGCGTCGCGGAGAAATTGATTCCAAATAGTGTTAATTTGGCAAACAAAAGCGAATTACTGGAAATCGCTACGACTTTGGGGAGACTTTTGCCAAACACTAACCATCAAAAAGCGATTAAATTCTTAGAAAAATTCCGCGAATTAGACAGTTATGAATCGCCTGAAACCGAGATTGCTTACGTTCTAATTTCTCCTAAAGGCTATTTGAAAGCCGTCCCTAATTCTCAAAAGACAGATAAAAACTTTTGGCGACAACTTATTGCTACATCACAAGGGTTTGCCCAATTTGCCAAATTGGAAGATAAGGGAAAAAGTTTAAGTGAATCCGAGCCGCCGGAGTTTATTTTGTCAACCTTTTTGAAAGGAACACTAAATTCTAAAGGAGATTTGATAAAAGCTATCCCAGATATTTTAACCGCCTATTCAGCCTTTAAAACTAAAGACCTTGGTGAATTTTTGCTTGATTCTTTAAAACATCCTGACGCAATTGTTCGCGCCACAGCCGCCGGACTTTTGGACAATCAACCCGCTTCAAAAGAAAATGTCGAAGCCTTGAAAAAAGCCTTTGCTTCCGCCATCTTGAACGATAAACGCGACAATGACGCTCAACTTGCCATCCTCGATGCGCTGTTCAAACTCGATAAAAAAGAAGCGGTTGGCTCGCTTTTGATTGCCCTGAATGCAACAGATTATCTCGTCCGCAAAAAGGCGTTTGAATTGCTCAAAACGGAAGGTTTGGAAAAAGATTTCCCCGTATCTGCCGACAAGTTTGGCTAACGCAATTGCCAAAAAGAAGAATCAAGTTTTGCCGTATTCGCCCGCGTTCGGCACAAAACTCGGACAGGTTTTGAACACCAACGCCGATTACATCCGCGCAGTTTCGCGTAGAAACGGCAAGGTCAAAGCAGTTTTCACCACTTCCAAAGGCAATTTTACGATTGATTTAATGCCCGAAGATGCCCCTTTAACAGTGGATAATTTCATCAAACTTGCCAAGTCAAATTATTTTAACGGCGTTTCGGTGCATCGCGTGGTTGCCAATTTTGTGATGCAAGACGGAGACCCGCGTGGCGATGGAAATGGCGGACCCGGTTGGTCTATCCGTTGTGAAGTCAATCAGTTAGAATACGGACGTGGAGCAGTCGGGATGGCACTTTCGGGCAAAGACACGGGCGGTTCGCAATGGTTTGTCACGCATTCACCGCAACCGCATCTGGACGGAGGCTACACGGTTTTTGGGCAAGTGAGTGAAAAGGATATGAAAGTGGTTGATGCAATCGTGCGGGGGGATAGGATTTTGAGTGTAAAAATCTTCGGAGATTCGATGCCGAAAGTAACAAGACAAAACAAATAATCTTGGGTTAATAAACCTTTTCGCAGATAAGGCATCTATAAAAGATATGAAGCCGATTTCTTCCAAATTCAGAATAATGCTATTGACCTTAGCTTTTGGGTTAGCCGCTGTTCCATTCTTTAACACAGTTTATGAGAAATGGACGGAAATTCAGGTTGATTTGCCCCAAGTTCAATCTGAAACGCCGATTTATGTTTATCCCATAAACCCTCCTTTCTACAAAAAAATTACTCAGGAAGAAATCATACAGAACAGAGATTTATCGCTTTATGAAGTTGGGAAAACTTTTTCAAATTGCTTTGATCACTTGTTTGGAACTTCTGAGTTTAGAAAATGCCAAAAACAACTTTCTAAGGCAAGAGATTTTATCTTTAAACACTAGAAAGAGAAAAAACGTGGTTATATCCTTTATGAATGGTCAGGATGTCAATCAGATGGTGATACACATATATTTATTGAACCTGACAGCAATGGAAAATGGCTTATTATTTCGAGAGGAACGCGAGATTTCAGGTCTCAATTTCTTGAGGAAACCGTTGGCTACTCGTTAAAACTCAAACCCGCCACAAGAAATGATTATCCGTTTGAAAAAGGCACTTGTTTCTTATCAATTCGAGATAAAAACGATAAAGAAATTGAAGGATTTTAGTTAATCGAAACCTTATTTTTCGATTGCCGCCGGACTTCCCGTTTCAATCAAACGAACCGTGTCGCGGGCAATCAGAAGTTCTTCATTGGTCGGGATGACCCAAACTTTCACTTTGGATGAATCGGTGCTGATAATTCCTTCATTTCCTTTGATTTGGGCAGAATTTCGTTCTTCGTCAATTTCAATCCCGCACCAATTCATTTCTTGGCAAATCAGTTCGCGGATTTTGGCGGAATTTTCGCCGATTCCGCCGCCGAAAATGATGGCATCCGTGCCGTTCATCAACGCCAAATATGCGCCGAGATATTTGCGAACCCGATAGCAAAAAATCTCAATCGCCAATTTTGCCCGTCTGTCGCCGGATTCTTCCGCTTCGGCAAGCAGTTCGCGCATATCATTGGTCAAACCCGAAATTCCCAGCAAGCCCGATTGTTTGTTGAGCATCATCTCGATTTCGTGAATGCTCAAACCTTCTTTGGCACTGATAAATTCGAGAATTGCCGCGTCTAAATCGCCTGAACGAGTCCCCATCACCAAACCTTCAAGCGGAGTCAGCCCCATCGAAGTATCAATCGAATGACCACCCCTAATCGCCGCCATCGAACAGCCGTTACCGAGATGCAAAGTAATCACATTTACATTCGGGCGCGGAATTTGGTTGACGGTTCGATAACGATAGGCGATGTAACGATGCGAAGTTCCGTGAAAACCGTAGCGGCGGATTTTATGCCGACGGTAAAATTGATACGGAATCGCGTAAAGATATGATTTTTCGGGCAAAGTTTGATGAAAAGCCGTATCAAAAACGGCGGCTTGCGGAATGGCTCTGCCGAAAATCTCACGAGCGGCGTTAATTCCTTGAATATTTGCCGGATTATGGAGCGGAGCAAGTTCGATGCAATCGGAAATCCCGCGCAAAACCTCATCATCAATCAAAACCGACTGCTTAAAGTTTTCGCCACCGTGAACGACTCGATGCCCAATTGCCTGAATATCCGCCAAACTGTTGATTTCGTTAATCGAACTGCTTTCGGAAATCCAACGCAGAACCGTTTCCAGCGCGGTGCGAATATCCCGAATCGGTGCGGCTGAACGATGTGTTTCTTTTCCTTTTGCCGAAAAAGTGATGACCGCCGCCCCGCCAATCCGTTCAATTTGCCCTTCGGCTAACCGCTCATCAGCATTGTTTGAAATTTTTTCAAGGTCAGTCGAAATAATTTGAAATTTGAGCGACGAACTGCCGCAGTTTAAGACCAGAATATTCATAAACTCATTATCGCTTGCAAAAAAGTTTATTTCAATTTTGCAACTTGAGCTTAATCTGAAACATCTTTTTATTGAGGCAAAAAGATGAATAAAAGTTTTCTCAATTTGGTTGACGTTCCAAATCCTTGCGAAAAGAGTTGGGATGAGATGATTGGCAATGAGCAAACTAGACATTGTTTGCATTGTGATAGGGATATTCACAATCTTTCAGAAATATCTGTCAAAGAAGCGCAAAAACTTCTTTTTCAAAGTAAAGGTCGCGTCTGTGTGCGCCTAATGCGCGATGCAGATGATAAAATTCAGACCAATGACCGCAAATTTCATCAGATTTCCCGTAAATCCAGAATCGCCGCTGGTGTCTTATCAGCAACTTTATCTTTAACAAATGTTGCCTTTACCCAAAGCGAAACGGTAAAAGTAAAATCTGGGAAAAATGTCCATCAGACTCAAACTCAAAAAAATACCAGCCGAATTTCATTTACGATTTTGGATTTGACAGGCGCAATTATTTCAGAGGCTGAAGTTAAACTTACTCACGACCAAACCAAACGGGAATTTATCTCAAATACTAACGAAAAAGGTGTTGCTCACTTTTCTTTTCTTCCACAGGGACGTTATCAGGTAAAAGCCTCAGCGCGAGGTTTTAGAAATGGAGTGATGTCAATTGTGGTGAGAGAAAAAGTCGAGCCAAATATTGAAATGACTTTAGAAGTAGGGGCATCTGTTGGTGTAGTTGACATAAATTGGTATGAAATTCCAATTTTCAACTCAATTTTGCAAGAAGATTTTGAGGTCGTAAGAAAATATATTGCGTCCAAGAAAAACGTTAATCTCCAAGACCATAATAAAGTTTCAATGCTTCACGTTGCCGCTCAGTCGGGAAATATTGAAATCATTAGGCTTTTGCTCAAGGCAGGCGCAAATATCAATGCCAGAGATAAACAAGGTCGGACGCCTTTTTTGATGATTGGAGGTGATGATGAAGAAACAGGTCTTAAAATCATAAAACTTTTTATTGCAAAAGGCGCAGATGTCAACGTCCGCGACAAAGACAATTATGGAATGACACTTTTAATGGGGGCTTGCGATGAAAATAATTTGGAATGGGTAAAATTATTACTGAAAGCAGGGGCTAATCCAAACCTAAAAGATGACGACGGCGAAACGGCAATGATGAAAACAACTTCCGAAGAAATCAAAAAACTACTCAAAAAATACGGAGCAAAAGAATAAAGGTATGAAACGCAAAAACTTTCTCGACAAAATAGAGGTCAAATCGCCGTGCAATGAAAGTTGGGACGAAATGACGGGCAATGATGAAGTTCGTTTTTGCTCGCATTGCGCCAAAGATGTTCACAACATTTCGGCAATGAATCGCGCAGATGCTGAGAAACTCGTCAAAAAATCAAACGGCAAACTCTGCGTCAGATACGTTAAAACATCGGAAGGGAATTTGATAACCGCGCCGCCGAAACTTACCCAAATTACTCGCCGAGCCACGATTGCCGCTGGTATTTTAGCAACTTCGCTCGCGCTTTCCACCCTCACTTACGCGCAAGGTGAGCCGATTGATCGGAGAGATAATTCTACCAAAACAAAGCAAGATAAATCGGCAAAGAGTGAAACAAAACAAGGCTTGGCAACTATTTCGGGAACTGTTACAGATGCGAATGATGCGGTAATTGTTGGAGCAAAAGTTTCTATATTCAATCTTAAAACCAAAGAACTTCGCATCGTTTTAACTGGTGAAGAAGGTAATTTTGAATTCAAAGGAGTTGAGCCGAACATTTATGAAATTCAAGCGGAAAGTAGCGGATTCAAGAAATTAATTTTGCAGAAAGTTGAAGTTTTGAAGGATGTTAAATTGGAGAAACATTTAGTTCTCGAAGTTGGTGCAATAATGGGATACTTCGTTATTGTTGAAAAACCTACAATAAAAACTGAGGATAAACCATTGATTTCACTTCCAATAACTTATAGAGATACTTCAAAACTTCTCAAACTTAAACCACTTGTCCCAAAAGATAAAAAGAAAAAGCAGAAAAACTAGCGAATTTGCCTTTTCCGCAAAAAATCCTTATTATTTCACTTGGTATTTTATGAACGCAGTTCGATTTAATAATGACGATAATTGATTGGCAGGACTTCTTTTGAGGAGCGTGCCTTTCGATGTGTCATAAATCGAAAGGCGTTTTTTTTTGTAGTTATAAATGGTTAATTATCAATTGTTAATGCTTTATCCTTAAATTAACAATTAACAATTAACAATTAACAATTGATTTTATGCTTGATACTTTAGGAAATTTAGAAAAAACTCATTCGTGCGGAGAATTGCGCGAATCAAATGTTGGCGAACAAGTTGTTTTGATGGGCTGGGTGGCGAAAAAGCGCGACTTTGGCGTTTTGACCTTTATTGACCTTCGAGACCGTGATGGGCTGACGCAAATTGTGGTCAGCGAAGAAACCGATTTGGACGCGCACGAAAAAGCAAAATTTTTGCGTGGTGAATTTGTTGTCGCCGTCAAAGGTGAAGTTTTTTCGCGGGCTGAAGGGACTCATAATAAAAAGCTCGCAACCGGCGATATTGAAGTTCATGCCTCCGAACTTTTGATTTTGAACGATGCCAAAACCTTGCCGTATGAACTCGAAGTAGCGGGTTCGCAAAATTTAGCCAGCGAAGATTTGCGTTTGAAATATCGCTATCTTGATTTACGCCGTCCGCGTCTGCAACGAAATATCATTATGCGGGCAAAGATGGTTTCGCGCATTCGTGAATTTATGGATTCGCGCGGCTTCATTGAAATCGAAACGCCAATTTTGCTCAAATCTACGCCCGAAGGCGCACGGGATTTCATTGTTCCTTCGCGCATTCACACGAGTAAATTTTTTGCACTTCCGCAATCGCCACAGATTTTAAAACAGCTTTGTATGATTGCGGGAATGGACAAATATTATCAAATTGCGCGTTGTTTTCGTGATGAAGATTTACGCGCTGACCGTCAACCAGAATTTACGCAATTGGACGTGGAAATGTCGTTTGCCAATCAGGAAATGGTCTATCGTCTGCTCGAAAATTTATACGGTCACGTTTTCAAACTGATTGATGTCGAATTGCCGGAAAAATTTCCACGAATGACCTATTCGGAAGCGTTGCGCCGATACGGAAGCGACAAGCCCGATTTGCGTTTTGAAATGGAATTGCAAGATTTGAGCGCAAATTTGCAAGGCACTGATTTTGCACCGTTTGCGTCCACTTTGGAAAATAAAGGCGAAATAAAAGCCATCGTGGTTAAAGGCAAAGCCGATTTTTCGCGCAAAGTTTTGGACGAACTGCAAGAGTTTGTCAAACGCTACGGCGCGGGCGCATTGGCTTGGATAAAGTTAGGCGAAGAGACGACTTCTTCACTTGTTGAAAGTTTTGGGCGAAGCGAAAATTGCCGAACTCGCAAACGCGGCAAAAGCCGAAAAAGGTGATGTGGTTTTAATCGTCGCAGGTAAAAAATCTGTTGTCGCGGCTTCGCTCGGAGCATTGCGAATCGAAGTTGCCAAACGCGAAAATTTGATTCCGAAAGACGTTTTCAAACCGCTTATCGTGACCGAATTTCCGATGTTTGAACACGATGACGAAACCGATACATTACACGGCGGCGCATCATCCGTTCACCTCGCCGATGGATGAAGATTTGGAGCTTTTTAAAACTGCCATCGAAGACGATTCGCAACATCATCTTTCGGGAAATGTCCGCGCCAAGGCTTACGATGCCGTCATCAACGGAATCGAAGTGGCAGGTGGTTCGATTCGAATTCATCAGCGCGAAGTTCAAGCCTTGAACTTCAAAGCGTCTAGGACTTTCGCCCGAAAAAGCCCGCGAAAGATTCGGATTTTTCCTTGAAGCATTGGAATACGGAACGCCGCCGCACGGTGGATTTGCGGCCGGAATCGAGCGGACTTTGATGGCTCTCTTGCAAAACGATAACATCCGCGACTTGATTGCGTTTCCAAAAACCGCTTCGGCGCAAGATTTGATGATGGATTCGCCCGGCACGGTGGATGAAGCGCAGTTAAAGGAATTGGGGATTAAGATTGTTGAGTAATAAAGGCAACAGGTTACGCAAATTTTACAGATTTACTATTTTGTTTTGTGAAATTCGTGCAATTTGTTGTTGAAATTTTATGAACTATTAAACTAAACTTGTCGTAAAATTGAGTGGCTATGCCTAAAAAATTCGATACCAATCCGCTTGACCCTGATTTTCCAAAAAAGGTTGCCGAATCGCAACCGGCTGAAACTATGTCAAAATTGACTCCTGAAACCCAGCATTTTCCCAATCAAGTGATGACCGAAGAACAAACGCGGAATTTTCAAGATGCACCGTATCAATCAATGTTTGATCCGCCAAATTATCAACCGCCAGCCGTTTATCAAACGACCAGATTTACTGAAATACAACCGATTGATCGCAAAATTGAGAAAATTGGATTGGCTGAAAATATTGCCATTGCTTTGCCATATTTGCCTTGGGGGATTGGTTTGGTTGCCGGATTGATTGAGCTTTTGATTGTTCCGCGAAGCGAACCAAAAGTGCGTTTTCACGCAGCTCAAGGGTTTGCTTTAAACATCGGTATCTTGGCTATTTCAACTATTTTAGGTTTTGTCAATAACTTCTCGGATTGGGCAGGATTCGGTAGTGCCATTTTCTGGATTTCAATGACCATTCTTTCAATCTATTGGGCGGTTAAAGCCTATCAAGGCAAACCCGTCCATATTGAATCGGTGGATGATTTGACCAATTGGCTGGAAGAAAAAATTAGAACGAAATAAGAGCGGGGTGATTTTATGTATTGCTCAAAGTGCGGAATTTTAATACCCGAAAAACTCAACTATTGCAATAGTTGCGGTGAAAAACTGGGCAAAAACAATGAAGACGAAAATACCAAACCTTTGTTAAATACGCTTCTGAAATCAGTTGCGTTTATCAGCGTTTCCGGGCTTGGGCTTTTTGTCGCGTTAGTTGCGGTGCTTTTGAATAGAGGAGTAAATTATGAAACGCTGGGAATTATTTCGATGCTTTATCTAGCCACGCTTTTTGGCATTTGTTTCAGTCTGATTCGTTTAATGTCAAAATTAATTGTTGTCAATATTGACAAAAAACTTGAGCGAGCAGAAATACTGCAAACGCCTCAACTTTCGATGCCGACTAATCCACAACTCAACGAATATCAACAACCTGTCGGAAGCGTCACCGAACACACCACCCGAACTTTTGACGAGGCTTTTGTTAAACGAAATTAGCCACCAAAGGCTTTGTGAATTCCTTGAATTACCAGATACGAAAGGATTGCCACCATGCCTGCCGCCGGAATGGTTAAAACCCACGCCCAAATAATTCTGCCCGCCACGCCCCATTTTACTGCCGAAAAGCGTTTAGTTGCTCCGACTCCAACGATTGACCCTGTAATTGTATGAGTTGTAGAAACCGGAATTCCTGCCGCTGTTGCGCCAAAAAGTGTAAGCGCGCCTGCTGTTTCTGCACAGAATCCGCCGACAGGTTGGAGTTTGGCAATCTTTGTCCCCATTGTTTTAACGATTCTCCAGCCGCCTGAAAGAGTTCCTAAACCGATTGCCAGATGTGCTGAAAGAATAACCCAGAGAGGAATTTCTGCAAACTTTCCGCCTGTGCCTTTATAAAATTCGGGAAAACCAATCGCCAATGCCATCATCATGACACCCATCGTTTTTTGGGCATCATTTCCGCCGTGTCCGAGCGAGAAAGCCGCGGCTGAAAATAATTGTCCAATTCTGAACACTTTATCAACTTTGTTGACACTAACTTTGTGAAAAATCCAATAGACCGAGACCATCAAAATAAAGCCGAGCGTCATTCCAATCAGCGGCGATAAGACAATAAACTGAACGGTTTTAATCCAAACCTCCGCCTTGAGAATTCCGATACCTCCATATGCGGCAATCCCTGCTCCGCCAAGTCCGCCAAGAAGCGCGTGTGAACTTGAGGTTGGAAGCCCAAGCCACCAAGTAATTAAGTTCCAAATAATAGCTCCGATCAGTCCGGCAAGCACCACATAAAGCCGCACATCAGTTTCTATTTTATCGGTGTCAATACTTTTTCGGATAGTATCCGCAACTTCGGTTTTGAATACTATCAAGGCAATAAAATTAAAGAATGCCGCCCAAGCAACCGCTACCCCGGGCGATAAAACTTTGGTCGCCACTACGGTAGCGATGGAGTTTGCCGCATCGTGAAAACCATTGACGTAATCAAAAATCAATGCCATTGCAATAATCACGATGACTAAAGAAACTGTAAATGTATGTGCATCCATAAAAAGATTCCAAATTTCAGATTCCAAATTCAATTTGAAACTTGGAATAAGCAGATGAGCAAAAAGTTTTGGGTCTAATAAGCCTTGCTAAATCGTTAGACAGTCGTAGTTTTATGCTGTCGTTGACTCAAGACTTAAGACTTATAACTTTTGACTAGCTGTTTAATTCTACTTTGTCAGATTAACTTTGAAACTTGAAACTAAAGAAATTTAGCCGCGGATTTTCGCAGATTTCGCGGATAAATCGGATAAAATCGCTAAAATCCAAGAAAAAAATCAGCGTTTATCCGCGTGCATCCGCGGCTAATTTTTAATCTGACAAAGTAGAATTAAGTGTGTTTGAGCATAATGCTCTCGATGATATTGGCAACGCTTTCGCATCTGTCAGTCCCGTTTTCCAAAATTTCGTAGAGTTCCTTCCATTTAATCACCGTCAAAGCATCGGTAGCATTATGGAAAAGTTCTCCAATGGCTCGAAAATAAACATCGTCCGCTTCATTTTCGAGCCGATGAATCTCAACAATATGCTGATTGAGATTTTTTGGTTTTTTGAGCATCGAAACGGCGGAATTTATCTCAATGGTTAAACTTTGAAGGACCTTTGCCAAATGTTTAGCGTGGTCGCTCATTTCTTTTATGTCATACATCAAAATCGCCCGCGCTCCGGCATCAATGTAGTCAACCACGTCATCCAAAGCAACCGACAGCATAAAAATATCTTCGCGGTCAAAAGGCGTGATAAAGGATTTATTTAATTTGGTAGTAATTTCGTGCGTAATCGAGTCGCAACCGTGTTCCGCATCTTTAATCTTTTTGGCAATAGATTCAAAGTTTGCTGAATCACCTTGTGTTAATTCAACCAACGCATTTGAAGCCTCTTGCATTTTTGCAGTCATCTGCGAAAAGAGAGTAAAATACTCATCTTCTCTTGGTAATAAGCTGAAACCCATTTTTAATCTCCAAGTTTTTATTTAAGTAACAAGTTTTCTTTGGTGTTCAATTTGAAAACACTTGCCTATCAGGTATTTTTGTAACAAAAATGTAACATTATTTAGCTTTATGAGAAAGTCGGGATTGATTTTTTGAAAAATAAAATACCCCGCCAAAAACTGACGGAGTATTAAACCTAACGTGAATAAAAATAATGATTATTCTTCGTGACTGTGTTTGATAAAAGCAGCTTCACGCAAATAAACATTTAACTCGCAAATATCTTTGACGTAATCGCCGATTCTTTCTAGGTGTTTAGCCACAAAAAGGAGATGCGCCGCGCTAGTGGTTGTGGCAGGATTCTCGATCATTATTCGTAATAATTCGCCGAAAACTTTTTTGTATGAATCGTCAATTTTTTTGTCTTGTTTGATAATCTCACGAGAAGTTGCCGAATCTTCGGCAGTAAAAGCATCTAAAGCCTTGTTGAGCATTTCACCGGCAATTTCAGCCATCAAAGGCAAATCAACCAAAGGTTTAACTTGCGGCTCATCGTTCAAAATAATCGCGGCTTCGGCAATATTTCCGGCGTGGTCAGCGATGCGTTCCAATATCGGAGTAATTTTTGCCACCGAGATCACAAAGCGCAAATCGTGCGCGGCTGGCTGTTGGAGCGCAAGAATTTCGATGCTCAAGCGGTCAATTTCCAATTCCATTTGGTTAATCAGCGCATCATCTTCCACCACTTTTTTTGCCAAATCCGTATCGCGCTCAGTCAAAGACTGCATTGCCCGATGCACAGCATTTTCCGTGGCTCCGCCCAAAAGTAAAAGTTTATCGCGCAAAAGTTCTAATCGTTGGTCAATAATTCTATGTTCCATCTTAAATAATATATCAAAAAATTAGCCGAATCTTCCGGTAATGTAATCTTCCGTCAATTTTTCATCAGGATTGGTGAACATTTTTTGCGTTGGATTAACTTCAATCAGTTTTCCGAGCATAAAAAACGCTGTTTTATCCGAAACCCGCGCCGCTTGTTGCATATTATGCGTGACAATGACGATGGTGTAATCTTTTTTCAGTTCGACAACAAGCTCTTCAATTTTTTGAGTTGCAATCGGGTCAAGTGCCGAAGCAGGTTCGTCCATCAAAACGACTTCGGGTTGAACTGCCAACGCCCGCGCAATGCAGAGACGCTGTTGCTGTCCGCCCGACAGCCCAAAAGCCGAAGTATTCAAACGGTCTTTGACCTCTCCCCACAATGCGGCATCCCGCAAAGCCTTCTCAATTCGCACTTCCATATCGGCTTTATTTTTGTGTAAACCGTTGATCCGAATGCCGTAAGCGACATTTTCAAAAATTGATTTCGGAAACGGATTCGACTTTTGAAAAACCATTCCAACTTTACGCCGAAGGGCAACCACATCGCTCCCCGAAGCATAAACATCCTTGCCGTCAATTAGAACTTCCCCTTCGGCTCGCGTTCCCGGAATCGTGTCGTTCATCCGGTTCAGAGTTCGCAAAAATGTAGATTTTCCGCAACCCGACGGACCGATAAAAGCCATCACTTCGTTGTTTGGAATTTCAAGCGAAATATCAAAAAGAGCTTGTGATTTGCCGTAGAAAAAATTTAATTTTGAAACGCTGATTTTATTTTGCATTTGTAAAAAACTTAATATTTCTTTCTCGTAAAATATCTGACCAAAATATTGATAACCAAAATTAACCCAACCAAAACGAGCGTTGCTGCCCACGCTAATTTATGTTCCACATCAAAAGGTCCGGTCGCGTAATTAAAAATTTGCACTGTCAACGAAGCCATTGGTTGGTCGTAATAATAATTATAAAAACGGCTATTGAGCGCAGTAAATAAAAGCGGAGCAGTTTCGCCCGTAATCCGCGCAATTGCCAACATTGCGCCGGTTGCAATTCCTGTTGAAGCAGCTGGAAGCACAATATGCCAAGTCACGCGCCATTGCGGTGCGCCGAGTGCCAACGCGCCTTCCCGCATCGAGTTTGGGACAAGTAGAATCATTTCTTCGGTTGTCCGCGCGACAATCGGAATCATAATAATCGCCAAAGCGAGTCCACCCGCTAAACCTGATTGTCTGCCCATCGGCAATACAATCAAAGTATAAATAAAAATTCCGATAATGATTGACGGGATGCCAATCAGAGTGTCCGCCACAAAACGAATGATATTGCCAAACCAATTTTTGCCAAACTCCGCCAAATAAACACCCGCGCCGATGCCGATTGGTAGACCGATTGCCGATGCCAAAACCGTCATCAATAACGAGCCGACAATGGCATTCCCGATTCCGCCACCTTCGCCCACAGGTTTCGGCGTATCAATCAAAAACTCCAAACTGAGGGAAGAAACACCGCGCACCGCGATATACGACAAAATTATCAGCAAAATGACAATCGCAAACACCGCACACGCAGCCGTTAACGATGTCATCAGACTGCTGACAAGTTTTCTCCGCTGATGAAATTGTGAAATATTTTCCGACATTTTTTTCAAGCGTGTTTCGCTGTTCCCGCACTTTTTGCCACTCGCATCACCAATAATTTGGCTAAACCATTAACCGCAAACGTAACTAAAAACAGGACTAAACCCATTTCAATCAATGCGCTCAGATAAAGTTCTTCGGTTGCATCAGCAAAATTTGCCGCCAAAACCGAAGCGATTGTATAAGCCGGTTCAAAAAGTGATGCGCTGATTTGCGGCGAATTCCCGATAACCATCGTCACTGCCATTGTTTCGCCAAGCGCACGTCCTAATCCTAGAACAACCGCTCCCGCAATTCCCGAAGCCGCATTGCCGAGAACGATTTTGGTTGTTTCCCATTTGGTTGCGCCAAGTGCGAGTGCGGCTTCGCGTTGCGTAGTCGGCACGGCTTCCAAAACATCACGCACAACCGCTGTAATAATCGGCGTAATCATCAACGCCAAAATAATTCCGCCTGTCAACATTCCGATTCCTGTCAAACGACCTTGGAAAAGCGGAAGCCAACCGAAATAAGTTTCCAAAAATACGCCAAGATATTCACGAACAAACGGTGCCAGAACGAAAATTCCCCACAATCCATAAACAACTGATGGAATTGCCGCCAAAAGTTCGACCATAAAACCAATCGGGGTCGCAACTTTTTTCGGGGCTTGTTCGACTAAGAAAATGGCGATTCCAAGCGAAATCGGCACAGAAATAACCAGCGCGAGGACTGAGGAAACAACCGTTCCGTAAATAAACGGTAATGCTCCAAATTTATTTTGCGCCGGAATCCATTCGCGTCCCGTCAGAAAACCAATTCCGTATTGTTGCAGAGTCGGCAGAGAACTCAAGACCATTTTGCCGATAATTGCAACGACTATTACCAAAATAGTCGAAGCCATTATCAGCAAAATAGTTCGGAAAATTTTGTCGCCGAGTGTGCCTGTTTGTTCCATAAACGGTATGTAGTTCCGCATTTATGCGGTTTTGCCCGCCTGAAGGCGGAACTACGAACTTTTCTATTGCTTCAAAGGTTTCCCGTCAGCGGTTAAAGATTTGATTTTTTCTTCAACTTTTTTAACCAAATCAGCGGGCAATGGCGCATAGTGCAAATCTTTGACGAACTTTTCGCCATCGTGCGTCGCCCACCACAAAAAGTCAGCTAAAACTTTGCCTT
This sequence comes from Pyrinomonadaceae bacterium, assembly GCA_963779235.1. Classification (GTDB taxonomy): domain Bacteria; phylum Acidobacteriota; class Blastocatellia; order Pyrinomonadales; family Pyrinomonadaceae; genus JAIBCC01. The sequence goes on along the minus strand of CAVZXI010000014.1, from coordinate 8,926 downwards.
TTCCTGCATCCTTTTGATTTTTATACGCCAAAACATAAACCATTCCGGCAATCGGATAAGATTTTTCGCCTTCCGCATTGGTCAATTCAAAACGCAAATCGGCAGGCATTTTGGCAATCATTCCGGCAGCGGCGGCAGAAACCGAATCACCACTCGGCTCAACAAAACTTCCGGCACTGTTTTTAATCAAAGCAGTCGGCAAATTGTTGGCTTTGGCAAAAGTCAATTCAACGTAGCCGATTGAATTCGGAGTTTGTTTAACTTGTCCCATCACGCCTTCGTTGCCTTTTCCGCCAACTCCAACGCCTTGGGGCAATTGCGGGTTTTTAGTTCTGCCGATTTTTTCTTTGAATTCGGGAACGGTTTTTGAAAGATAATCGGTAATAATATCCGAAGTTCCGCTGCCGTCAGCTCGATAGACCGGCAAAATATCTGCATCAGGAAGCGCAACATCGCCATTTTCCTTTTTGATTTTCTCGTCGTTCCACTTTTTGATTTTGCCGAGATAAATGTCTGAAATGAGTTCAGGCGTGAGTTTCAAAGGAGTTTTGACACTTTCCAAATTGTAAGTCAAAACAACTGCCCCCAAAACTACGGGAATGTGAACAAGTTCACCACCTTTTGCGTCTTTGAGTTCCTCATCTTTCATTGCGGCATCAGACGCTCCGAAATCGGAAGTTTGATTTTGGATGGCTTTAATGCCCGCACCTGAACCGCCACCTTGATAATCAATTTTGATGGTTGGATTAGCTTTTCCGAATTCGCTCGTCCATTTATCCATTATTGGTTTGACAAAGGTTGAACCCGCGCCTTGTAAATTGGTCGCCCCACCGCTTGAAGTCGAATTGTTGCCTTGTCCAATTTGTTGACCGCTGCAAGCCATTCCGACAACCGCAACGGCAATTAAAAATATACTGATAACTTTTTGATAAGCCATTAAACTTTATTTTCTCCTAAACCTTTTAATTAAAGTGTTTATAAAATTATTTTACAAAAATCTTTATTCTGAAAAACTAATCATACTAAGCCGAAAAGAGAAATTTAATTTTAAAAATCAGAAAATTAACATCTTTGTAACATACATCTGACATTTTTAAAGCACAGTTAATTTAATTTGGACAAGTATTTAAGGATTTTGCAGTCCTAAAAAACAACATTATGAATTTACTAAGCGATTTAAGTAGCGAATTAGCCGTTGCAATTTTGTTAGACAAGAAATATGCAGAAACAGTCAACTCAAACGATGCTCTCAATTTGATTGGAAAGATTTATGAAATTTTGGAGCCAATTTCATCTGAAGAAAAAATTAGAGTTTTCCCTCTGCAAATCAACGAAGCAAAAACAATCGGTCATTAAAATAATTGAATTTAAAACTTGAATTCAGACATTTTTGGTCTGAAAGGTTTTTATTTGAAAAAATTAGCTGGGTAAATTCTCGTTTCTAAAAAAGTCTTTTTCGATCCTGTTTTCTTCCAACCCCAATCTCTAAGCTAAGTTTATAGCAAACTCAAAGCCGAAATTCTTTCATCAAAACCAAGACTTTTTTAGTCTTTGATTGCGTATCTATTAAATATTGAATAGACTAACAGGCAAAGCAAGTATTTAACCTAATTTACATTTCTTGGGAGGGAAAAATGAAAAGATTAAGCCCAAATAATTTTGGTAGGAATTTAATGTTTTTGGCTTTGGGAAGTTTGATTTTGTCTGTTTCAGCATTTGGACAAACTCAAATTTCGATGCCGAAAAACAAAAAGAAAATTGAAGAAGATTTGAAAATCGGACGACAAGCATCAGCCGAAATTGAGAGAGTATTTCCAATAATCAATGAGCGCAATTCAGACGCTTATATCAATGAGGTCGGAAACCGTTTGATAAATGCTGTGCCGCCTCAATTTCAACATCCTGAATTTAATTGCAGATTTAAGATTGTCAATGCCCGCGACATCAATGCTTTTGCTCTGCCCGGCTGTTATCTATACGTTAATCGCGGAATGATTGAAGCGGCTCGAAACGAAGGCGAAATGGCTGGCGTGATGGCGCACGAAATTAGTCACGCGATGCTCCGACACGGCACGGCGCAAGGTCCCGGCATTCTGACTCAAATCGGTGCTATCGGCGCAATTTTTGGCGGCGCAATCGTTGGCGCACCCGAACTTGGACAGGCTGCCGCCCTCGGCTTGATTACGCCATACAGCCGAAAGTTTGAAACGCAATCCGATATTCTCGGCGCACAAATTTTAGCTCGTGCCGGATACGATCCGCGGGATTTGGCAAATATGTTTCAAACTATCGCCAAGGAAAGTGAAGGTGGTCGTGCGCCGGAATGGATTAGCTCTCATCCAGATCCGGGCAATCGTTACAACAATATCAACAAAGAAGCCTCGATGCTTCGGGTTTCATCGAATCCGATTAGAATTACACAAGGTTTTCAACGCACTCAGAATTTCTTACGCGGTTTGCCTCGCGCTCAAACGATGGCTGAAATTGAAAAGGCAGCCCAAGGACAACAAGGCGGACAAGGACCAACTGCAAGCGGAAAGTATGAGCGTAATGTTCCTGCGCCTAATTCAAGTTTGAGAACTTATAGCAATGGCGGTTTATCAGTCAATGTTCCGAATAACTGGCGCGAATTTCCAAGTCAGTCGGAGGTTTGGTTTGCGCCTGACGGGGCTTACGGCGACCAAGGAATTACGCACGGCGCAATTGTCGGCATCCAACCCGGGCAAGGCGGAACGCTTCAGCAAGAAATGGATGTGTATGTCAAAGGAATTTTGCAAGGCAACACTTATTTGCAAGCCAGAAGCAATTATTCAAACACCACGCTCAATGGGCGAAATGGTTTGGGGATTGTTTTAGGTGGACGCTCGCCCGTGACCGGCAGAAACGAAATTGCCACCATTTATGCTACGCAGACCAATAATCGTAGTTTGTTTTATGTAGTGACGGTGGTCCCCGAAGATGAATCAACTACTTATAACTACGCATTTCGAAACATAGTTCGTTCAGTTCGTTTGAGTGAAAGATAAATTCAAACCCAGCGGCAAAAGGTTAAGCAAAAAAGCCCCTCCAATACTTAGCCTTTTGCTTTTATTTCAAGATTTCCAGTCAATTTATAAGCGGAGAAAAAGATGAAAAAAATAATGATTTCGCTATCGGCGATAATTCTGTTTTCGGGGCTTTCTGTATCTGCCCAATTTGTTCAGCAATACGGGCAATGTAATCGAAGCACTTCGACACCGATTCAATGCGGTTATTACGAAGAAGGCTATCAGGATGGCGTGAACGATGCCAACAGTAATCGGAGCAATGATTACAAACGCTATCGCAATAAACTCGATGGCAATAAATATGAAAATTTCTACAAACAAGGCTATGATGCGGGCTATTCCAGTATCAAACCTTATCAGCGTTGGGACAAAGACCAGAGAGAAAATTATGATGACGGCTTTCAGGATGGCGAAAACGATAAACGCCGAAACATCAGCCGTCTGCCCGAACGCTACGAAGGTCAATACAATAAAACGTATGAAGCCTTTTACCGACAAGGTTATTTTGATGGTTATGACGGCAAAACCCGTCAATATGATATGCCGATTGGCGGCGTTATCTCAACTAATCCGACTTTCCCAATTGAGCCGTCTTTCCCCAGAGGCGGAACTCCAACCGGAACAATCAGTTGGACTGGGCGCGTGGACGACCGTGTGAATGTCACCATTCAGGGAAGTGACGTGAGAACACAAGTTTTAGGCGGTAATAGCGGACAGCCAACCGAACAAACAATGAACGGAGTGTTACCGCGCCGTGCATCAACCGTTTCAGTAACAAAATACAATGGACGCGGAACAGCTACCGTTATCCAGCAACCAAGCCGTGAAAATAGATTCACGGCAATTGTTCAGATATTGGATTCCAAACGCGGAGCGGATGATTATCGTCTGCAAATCTCTTGGCAATCGAATGCGCTTCAAGTTGAAGAACCATATCAAGCCGGCAGAGTAACCTGGCGCGGACGGGTTGACCAAACCGCCAATATCATCATTTCGGGTAGTGATGTAGAAACTCAAGACGCTTCGGCGACAGGAGTTTCATCGGTTAAATTTAATGTTAGCGGATATTTGGCGCGTCGACCCGGAACGGTTTCGGTGAAGAAAAACAAAGGACGTGGAACGGTTAGTGTCTTTCAACAACCAAGTGCCGAAAACGATTATGTCGCTATAATTCAGGTCTTTGATGCCGATAGTGGCTTTGGCGAGTATGAATTAGAAGTGACTTGGTAAGAGGATATTCCAGATTCCAAATTCCAGATTTCATATTGCAAATTAAAGTCGAAGGTCAAAATTGGCTTTCGGCTTTTTTAAGTTTTCCGTGTTGTGATTCGTTCAAATTACTGAAGTAACAGATTTTAATTTGAGATCTGGAATCTGGAATTATACATTTATTTTTTCTCAAATATTCGGCGATAAATCAACATATTTTTTTCTTCAACCGCCCTTTCACGCTCAGTTTTTACCGAAAAAGGATTTTCAGAAACTTCAATTTCACGCAAAAATTCATTTTGTCGAAACAAATCAAACATTTCTGCTGCCAAAAACTCAATATCGGTTTGGACGAAAATTTTGCCCGAATCAGCCAAATGAGCGAATACCGTTTCGACCAATTCAGCGTTGACCATTCGGCGTTTGGCGTGTTTTTTCTTAAACCAAGGATCGGGAAATTGAATAGTTACGGTTTGCAAAAGATTACGAGGAAGTTTTTCCAATAATTTATCGAGGGCAATCATCGCGTTACAAAATTCGTAATGGAGATTGATTAAATTTGCCTCTTTTGCCAGACGATTTGCCTCAATCACCAAAGGCTCACGAATTTCTACGCCAAGAAAATTTTGCGATTTATCAACCTCTGCCATTTTTTGCAAAAATCGCCCTCGCGCACAACCAATATCGAGATGAATCGGCAAACTCGGATTAGTAAAAATTTGCTCAATTTCAATCGGTTTCGGGGTAAAGCGAAAGTATGGGGCAAGCGGATTGACATGCTGATGAACGCGGACACGCATAAATAAAAAGTTTGGCTATTTCCTCAATAAATGACACTCCAAATCGTCATTTTTAAATCCTCTAGTGCTAATAAATTCTCTCGGCTTCTGTTTTAACCCGAGATATTTTATCATTCATCAAGTTTAACTTATTTTGCTTTGCCAGCCATCCACAGATTATGGATTATTATGCCAATGACACTAAAAGATTTTGAAAAATTTGTCGAAGATAAAATCATCAAGCGCGGCTCCGACTATTTCAAAAACGATGATGTCCGAAAGGTCGAAAAAGTCTCCGAAAACGAGTTTAGTGCGGTAGTTGCGGGAAGCAAACTTTACACCGTTTATGTTAAACTAAATGGCGAAACGATTGTCGAATACGAATGCGATTGTCCGTATGATTACGGTAATACTTGCAAACACGCCGTTGCCGTTTTTTACAAACTGCGAGCCAAAGATTTTACCGATTCGGCGGAGAAATTGAAGGAACTTTTAGACAATTTGCACCCTGACGCTTTGCGAAAATTTATCACAAATTTACTCAAAAAAGATTGTAAGTTTCGCAATGAGTTTTTCCGCACCTTTGACGAAGATTTTGAAGAAGATGAGTTTGAAGATGAGTTTGACGAGGATTATTATTAAAGGAAACTAAATTAGAGCAATTTTTTAATTTTCTGTTATTTCGCCAATATTGAAAAAATGTTAGAGTTACGCCTTGAGGCGTGAAATTCGTTGAATTCATTCAACTTAACCAAATAGTTGCTCAAGTTGAATCACGCATAAATGCGTAACTCTAACAGCAGATAATTTAGAAATTGCTCTACTAATTGAAAAAACTAAAATTATGCCAACAACTGAAATGAAAACCGAAATTGACCAACTTTGTATCAACACCATCCGAACTTTGACCATTGACGCGATTCAAAAAGCGAATTCGGGACATCCGGGCTTGCCTTTGGGAATGGCTCCGGCTGCGTATGTCCTTTGGACGCGCATTTTACGCCACAATCCGAAAAATCCGCATTGGTTTAACCGTGATAGATTTGTGCTTTCGGGCGGACACGGCTCGATGCTGATTTATTCGTTACTGCATTTGTGCGGATACGATTTGCCGATGGATGAACTCAAACAGTTTCGTCAATACGGCTCGAAAACGCCCGGACATCCCGAAAATCATTTGACGGCGGGTGTCGAGGTCACAACCGGACCACTTGGGGCGGGAACTTCCAACGCAGTCGGAATGGCGATTGCCGAAAAACATCTCGCCGCACGTTACAATAAAGACGGGTTAAATGTTGTAGATAACCACATTTACGCGATTGTTTCGGACGGAGATTTGCAAGAAGGAATTTCGGGCGAAGCGTCTAGTTTGGCAGGGCATTTAAAACTCGGCAACCTAACTTTTCTGTGGGATGACAACAAAATCACGATTGACGGTTCAACGGATTTGTCGTTCACCGAAAATGTTTTGCAACGCTACGAGGCTTACGGCTGGCATATTCAAACTGTCGCGGACGGCAACGATTTGGAAGAGATTGAAAGCGCGATTATCGAAGCGAATAAAGTCACCAATAAACCTTCAATTATTGCAGTTAAAACGATTATCGGGTTTGGGTTGCCGAAACAAGGCACTTCCAAAGCCCACTCGGATGCACCCGGAGTTGATGCGGTCAAAGAGATGAAACGCAATCTGAATTGGGACGAAACCGCCGATTTTTATGTTCCTGAAGAAGTTTATGCCAAATATCGTGAAGTAATTCCAAAAGGTGAAAGACTCGAAAACGAATGGAACGGACTTTTGAAAAATTACACCGAAAAATACGGTGTGGAGTTTTTGGATTTAATCAACAAAAATTACCCCGAAAATTGGGAAAATTCGTTGCCTGATTTTACAAATGTTGAAGCCAAAGCGACTCGTGCTTATTCGGGAGACGTTATCAACGCGATTGCTGAGACAATTCCAAATCTCATCGGCGGTTCGGCGGATTTAACGCCATCGAATAACACGACTATTAAGACTTCAACTGATTTTGAATCAAACAATTACGCCGGACGGAATATGCACTACGGCATCCGCGAACACGCGATGGGCGGCATTATGAACGGCATCGCACTCTACGGCGGACTAATTCCTTTCGGCGGAACATTTATGACATTTTCGGATTATTGCCGTCCGGCGATTCGCCTCGCCGCACTTTCAAATGCTCAAACAATTTTCGTTTTTACACACGATTCAATCGGTCTGGGCGAAGACGGTCCGACGCACCAATCGGTTGAACATATCGCGGCTTTGCGGGCAATTCCAAATCTGAACGTCATCCGCCCGTGTGACGCGCACGAAGTTGCCGAAGCGTGGGCGATTGCCATCAACGAAAAGCATAAATCAACAGTTTTGGCACTATCACGACAAAAAGTTGCCTTGATTGACCGCACCAAATTTGCATCTGCAAGCGGCACAAAACAAGGCGGTTACATCTTAGCCGAAGCGTCAAACAATGAGCCGAAAGTGATTCTAATCTCGACAGGTTCGGAAATTGGATTAGCAATGCAAGCCCGCGAAGTTTTAGAATCGGAAAATATTGCAACCCGTGTCGTTTCAATGCCTTGCACCGATATTTTTGATGAGCAATCGGCTGAATATCAATCAAGAGTTTTGCCTTCCAACGTCAAAACTCTCGCCATCGAAGCGGGCGTTTCATTCGGCTGGCACAAATACGCCGATGACGTTTTAGGCGTTGATAAATTCGGTGCATCTGCTCCGGCTGAGGTGGTGTTTAGGGAATACGGTTTTACGGTTGAGAATGTGGTGGCGAAGGCGAAGAAGTTGATTTAATTACTTTTAAGTGTTATGAAACTTTACACAGATTTTCACGATTATTATGATAATGCGGTTGGCTTTGGAATTGACAAAAATGTTCATTACAACCGCTTTACTAAAGAAGTTGAGATTAAGATTAAGGCTCGGTCTGATATTCCCCGTTATCTCGAAGCCTATCTTTTGGGATTTTGCGGGAGAATCTACCCAATAGTTGCCCTAAATAAATACAGCCGCTCAATTTATTCATGGGAAAATGATTATGAAGAAGATAAAGTAGTAGAAACTTTTTTTGCTTATTCTTTTGAAGAAGGAGAGGAAAAATCAATCGAGTGGGATGATTTTACGCACGATTTTAGACTCTCAGACAGAGAAGTAATACAAACAAAACAATTCTTTATTGATTGGAGTTTTCAAAGCAATGAAGTCTTTCTTGAACACAAATGTCCCGTTTGGATTGTTGGTTTAGGAGTAAATAACACAGGTTTAATAAATCCCAAACTCAAAGATTACGGATTTGACCGTATCAAAGATGCTTTTACTGCATTCCAAGAAATCTCAATGTATTTATCAAACATTCTTGTTGAACAAAAAGAAGTTGCAAAAATCGAAGACAAATATCGAATTGAACAACACGGATTTGATTTAAAAACAAGTTTTCGCAAAAAAAGTAGAAATAGCGATGATTCAAATTTATGACTCCAAAACAAATCTTAATCGAACAATTTGACGCTTGTTACAATCAATCAGCGTGGTTTGCTTCGGCACAATCTGCGTTAGAAAATTTAACCGCAGACGAAGCGTTTTGGAAACTAAACGATGAAATTCATTCGGTTTGCGAGATTATAACCCATCTTAATTTCTATAATCACAAGTTTTTACAGAGATTTAAAGGGATTATAGTTCCGAATGAAACGATTGAAATTGCCGAAACTTATTCTAATCAAGATTGGCAAACGACTTTGGATAAATTCAACTCAATAATGTCTGAATGGAAAACCTTGCTCGAAAATGTGGACGAAGCAAAATTAAGTGAAAAAGTTTCGGCAAAAATTCAAGATGAATGGAGTTCGCCG
>CAVZXI010000013.1:0-258529 GCA_963779235.1 Pyrinomonadaceae bacterium | reverse complement strand
ACTCCTCGGGATGGCCGAGTATTACTTCGTTCAGATGGGGAAGGTCTCATGATTCTGTCATTCTGCGAGCCGGCCTGCTGGTCAGCGCAGCGATTCTCCTGGGCGCCACCCTGCCATCGCGCAGGACGACTCGGAATCCGGGTCGGCTCCGTCGCGCCGGTGATCAGCGTCAACGATCTCGACGGGAAGCCGGTGAACCTGGGCCAGTGGCTTGGGGAAGAAGCCGGTCCTGGTCGAATTCTGGGCGACCTGGTGTTCCAACTGCGAGGAACTTCTGCCGCGTCTGCGCGAGGCCAGAAACCTGGTCGGTGACCGGATGGAGTTCCTCGCGGTGAATGTGACGGTGAACCAGACCCCGGAGCGGGTCCGGCGATACCTCAAGGACCATGAGGTACCGTTCCGCATACTCTACGACGATGCGGGAACCAGTACTCGGGCCTTCCAGGCGCCCGCGACGTCCTACGTGGTCATCGTGGATGCCGGGGGCAGGGTGGTGTATACCGGCGTCGGCGGTGATCAGCGGTTCGAGCCGGCGCTCCGGCGAGCCGCCGGCGTAAACGATTAGGGAGGAGATTCATGCGCATTCCCATCCGCTGGTCCTGGCCGCCCTGGCTGGCACGCTGGCCGTTGCTGTGCTCGCCGCCCAGGACTCAGCTGTCGGCCGGCCAGCCGCGGTGCTCGTGTCCGGCCCTCGCGAGGGCGACCGCGCCCCTGATTTTTCGCTACCCTGGGCAAGCCGGGACACCGCCGGGGGACCACTCGGTTCAGCCTCAGCGCCCAGCGGGGTAGAGTGGTGGTCTTGGCATTCTATCCCAAGGATTTCACCTCGGGGTGCACGGCGCAGATGAAGACCTTCACCGAACAGTACGCCGACCTTTTGGGGACCAGGTCGTGGTGGTGGGAATCAGCGCCGATTCACTTGCTACGCACCAGCGTTTCGCACAGAGCCTGGGACTTCCGTTTCGCCTCCTGAGCGATGCTCGACCAGCACATCTCCCGCAAATATGGCAGCGCCGACCGGGATGGCTACAACCGCCGCACAGTCTATGTGGTGGATCAGAAGGGGCAGGTGGCCTACACCGATCTCCGCTTTGGGGCGCTTGATTCCAAGGCTTATGCCAGCCTCAAGGCTGCGGTTCAGAACGCCCGGCGGCACTGACCTGTTCGATTCCCCTACCAAGTTGCTTCAGGCCGCCCGACGCCACTGTGGAAAACGTGTCGACCCGGCCGGAGCGAGGATGCCGTTGCGGCCGGCGGCAGCAGCTGCAAGTGCATCCGCTCGCATCTGTATACACGCCCTGTGCATAGAAAACGAATTAGTGGCGACACTGTCGCTAGTCCTATTATCAACATCGGCGGCTGCGTTTTTCGCATTGTGGGGACTGTGGTTACGGGATTGCAGCTCAAGTGGAAAACCAACTACGGGTATAGCTGCTTCTCCTATCTGGAGATCTGGCCGGTATCCACGACGATCCGCACTCCACATGTGGATAACACGGCCTTTCCACAGACATTGGAGACTCGACTCCAGTGCCCATTCTGGTCGCTGAGGCCGCTTTAGTGCGTGTGGAAAAGATGCCTGCGAAGCATTCGGGTAACTGTCCACATTCGGCCCATGGATGCCCCACTGATCCCGACCGGACTTATCTTGCGGCGTGAACTTCCCTGACGGTCTTCCACAAAGCGGTTTCCTGCGGGCCCGCCGGATTCTCAGCCTCCAGCCAGGGGCCGATGGAGACGGAGTTTGGTGGCAGCAGGGTGCCATTCGGGCGGTGGGTGACGCCGCCGAACTGGAGCGCCGGGTGCCGACCCGGGTTCCCCGCTTTGACCTGCCGACTGCATTGGTCACCCCCGGGTTCGTGGACGGACACACCCATTTGGGGTTCTGGGCGCTGAATCGCCGAAGGGTCCATCTGGCCGGTGCGGCGACTCGGGCGGAAGCGCTCCGTCGGGTTGCGCTCGGGGCGCCGGAACATGGCTGGATCCGAGGCCATGGGTGGGACGCCAATCGGTGGGAGACGGCTCCCGACCGATGGGCACTCGATGGGCTGACCGCAGGGCCTGCCTTTTTCGAGTCGGTGGACGTACACGCAGGTTGGGCCAACACCGCGGGACTGCTGGCCGCCGGTATCGACAGGGACACGCCTGACCCGCCGAATGGCAGAATCGTACGGGACGCCAGCGGCGAGGCGACGGGGGTGCTGCTTGAGCAGGCTCAGGAGTTGATTCCTGGCGTTGCTCCCGCCTCCGGACCCGGCAGGCGGTCCACCACGCGCACCGCCTGGTGCTTGACGAGTCCCGACCGATTCCCGTCGAGTGCTCGACCTCGGCTGGTGGGGTCCGCCGCGTTCTACCTGGCACAGCGTCGGCCGGTCGAGGTGGTCGGTGTGTCGATCAGCCCAGCGCAAGTAAGACTGGCCGACGGGTTCGCCTTCACGGAGCGAGCCGCTCCAGGGAAGCGTGCGGTTCGTCAACGGCGACTTCACGGCGCTGCCAGAGGACCTCGTCGGGTTCGACCTAGCGTTCGCCATCGAATCCTTCGTGCACGCCCACTCTGCGACTGCGTTCTTCGAGGAGGCCGCCCGCGCCCTGCATCCGGGTGGGTCGCTGGTGGTGATAGACGACCTACTCATCGGCGACCCGACCGATCCCCGGCTCGACGACTTCAGGATCGGCTGGCACGTGGGAAACCTGGTCACGGTCGCCGAAGCCGAGGCGATGGCCGGCTCCGTTGGCTTGGATCTGGCCGAGTCCTTCGACCTTTCGGCGTACCAGCGGCTAGGGCGGCCGCGCGACCGTGTGGTCCGCGCCGCGCAGCCCGTGCTTCGGCGGGCCCGTGGCCGGTCGGTATGGGCCGAGGCCCTTGTCGGTGGGGACGCCCTGCAACGCTGCCATCCAGGCCGGGTTGCTCGAATACGGCCTGCTGCGCTTCGTCAACCGGTCGGCCTAGCCGCGCCGAAGGATCAGCCATGGGGGCTCTCAGTTCCCCTCTAGGAATCTCATCACAGCGGTCTCGTCCACAGGTTGGGCGCAATGATGTCCGGCGCGAACGGCGATTCCCTGTTGGTCAAGAATTGTGCCGATGTCGTGCGGGTGAACATTTTCGATCGTGAACGATAAAACCGAGGCTTTTTCTTTCGCTGTGCCGATGATTTTTACGCCTTCGATTGCCGAAAGTTTTTCGGTGGCGTATTCCAAAAGTTCGTGTTCGTAGGCGAAAGCCGCATCGAAATCAATCGAATTGAAGTAATCAATCGCCGCGCCGAGTCCGATATTTGCCGCAATTGAAGGCGTTCCGGCTTCAAATTTTTCGGGCAATCCGGCGTAAGTTGTTTTTTCAAATGAGACGACACGAATCATCGAACCGCCGCCTTGATATGGAGGAATTTTTTCGAGCCATTCTTTTTTGCCATATAAAACACCGCTTCCGGTTGGCGCAAACATTTTATGTCCCGAAAAAGCATAAAAATCCGCGTCCAAATCTTGCACATCCACGCGCAGATGCGGAACGGCTTGCGCTCCGTCCACACAGACGGGAACGCCGAATTTATGCGCTGTCGCAATCATTTCCTTAATCGGATTAACCGTTCCGAGCGCATTTGAAACGTGCGTGACCGCGACAATTTTCGTGCGTTCATTCAAAAGATTTTCGTATTCGTCCAAAATCAGTTCGCCACGTTCATTCATCGGAATCACGCGAATTTTTGCGCCTGCGTTCTTCGGCAATCATCTGCCACGGGACGATGTTTGAATGATGCTCCATCTGCGAAATCAAAATCTCATCGCCTTCGTTGATAAATTTTCGCCCGTAACTATTGGCAACTAAATTGATTCCTTCGGTGCAACCGCGCACAAAAATACATTCTTTTACTTCGCCCGCATTGATAAATTTGCGAGCCTTTTCGCGGGCTTTTTCGTATTCGCTGGTCGCCAGTTGCGAAAGATAATGCACGCCGCGATGGACGTTGGAATGCTCTTCCGCCAAATACTTACTTCCGCGTTCAATCACCAAATTCGACACTTGCGAAGATGCCGCATTATCCAAATAAACCAAAGGCTTGCCGTTCACCTCTTGTGATAAAACGGGAAAATCTTCACGAATTTTATTTATATCAAAATTGCTCATTTGTTTTACTGCTGTCATAAAATTATTCCAATTCGATGAATCCTTGCACAAAATCTATTTTCAAAACATTTCCGCGCAAAAAATCTAAACCTAAAACGCCATCAACCGAGGCAGTCGGCGGCAAATCGTGAGCGATAACGATAAAGTTTTCTTTGGTTTCTCCTAAAGACGTTATTTTCTCAATCGTAAATTTCGGCACAAAAATCAATCCGTTGCCAGTGGTGATATAAATTTCTTCTTCGGGTTTATCCAAATCATATCCAATTTCTGCTAGTCTTTTAGCAGAAATCATCGTTGCACTTGCACCTGTATCAAGTGCAAGATTTAGAATCAATTCTTTAGTGCCGCAAACAATTTTCACGCGCACATAAACCAAGCCGTATTCCGGCTCAAACGAAAATTTCATAAAATCTATACAGTTTCAAAGCCCAACAAAAATTCCATTTTCGGGTCAGGTTTGCCGATAAAAAGGCTTGCCAGATGTTCGCTTTTCGATTTCATCGCCTGCCGATGTAGTTCATTTTTATCCTTTCCGTGATAGGTCACTTTTCCGCGCAAAATCTCAAGTTTTTCATCGGTTTCAACATCTTCAATCAAAACCCACTCGCCGTTGAATCTGTTTTCGATTTCCTTCATCGTTAAAACTTCGCTCATAATTTACCTCAATTCTTTAGATAGGTTTATTTACCTCAAAATTGCTCTTATGCTTTACTGCTGTCATATTTTTTTAATCAAGTCTGCTCATTAAATTTAGACTTGCTCAGTTCCTACAACAGCTTTTTCAGCAACAGTTTCCGTTTTTTCTTTAAGTTCTTTACGCGCAATAAACTCAAGCAATGCGGTTTCGATAACAGCAGTTCGTCGGTGCTTATCCCCGGCGATAATGTCAATTTTCGCCAAAATACTTTCTTCAATAATTATATTTGTTCTAATTCTCATAATTTTTTATGCCTCCAATTTTACATCACATCAAAATTGCTCATTTGTTTTACATCTTTAATATTTTTAAGCTAATGTCCGCCACCAAGAACGTAAATTCCAACCATCAATAGATAAACGATTGCTAATAATGCAATTATCGTAATAATGGTGATTAGAATGACTTTAATAACTTTCATCTTTTTTACTTTTTATCAGAATTTTAATGCCCCTTACCTGAAAAATATAATGCACTCCAAAGGAAAAGCATTACAAACAAAATCAGTCCGCCGTAGATTAAACCTCTCAATAAACTAGCAAATGCAACTTTGTAATTTCCTTTTATGCTTTCGGATATGAACAAAGTCAAAGCGATTGCCAAAACAATTAGTGGCGGAATAATAAAAATGTATGAAATTCCGTAAAGCATTTATGCCTCCAATTTCACATCCAAACGATTCAAAACCGCTTCATCCAAATCCTTTTTAATCACTTCAACCTCAATTTTATTGATAATCTCTTCAGCAAAACCGTAAGTTAAAAGATTCTTAGCAAGTTTCGGTTCAATACCGCGACTCAACAAATAAAACAACTCCTCATCTTCTAATTGCCCCACGGTTGCACCGTGAGCACATTTCACATCATCGTTATAAATTTCAAGTTGCGGTTTCGTATCAACCCGCGCATCGTTTGAAAGCAAAAGATTTTTATTCGATTGCTGTGCATCTGTTCCTGAAGCATTTTCGCGGACAAATACTTTGCCGTTAAACACTCCACGAGATTGGTCGTTCAAAACACCTTTGTAAGTCTGATGCGAAACACAATTTGGCAGGGCGTGGTCAATCGTTGAATGCGTGTCGTGATGCTGGCTGCCGCCGAGCATATACAGCCCGTCAACAAACGCTTCGCCACCTTCCGCCGTAAATTTAAGGTGAACATCGTGCCGTGAAAGCTGTCCGCCAAGATTGATATTTGTTGCATTATAAAGACTTCCGCGACCAACGGAAACTTCGGTAGTGCCAACGTGAAATGCTTCGGTTGATTCTTTTTGGACTCGATAATGCGTTAAATTTGCGTTATCTTCCACGAAAATTTGAATTGCGGTATTGGTAAAACTTTTTGAATCAGAACTGTAAGTTTCAACTAATGTTGCCTTACTCCCCGCTTCGGCAATAATAACAATGTGTGGAAAACTTGATGTATTTCCCTTGGCTAAAAACTCAAACGTAATCGGCTCTTCGCACTTTGTTTCTTTCGGGATTCTAAAAAAACTGATTTGGGCAAACGCAAGATTTAATGCCGTAAAACCGTTTCGCTGATAATCAAATTGACTAAGAAAATCGTAATCAATTTCATATTTCCACTCCTGCGAACCCATAAATTGAAATTCTGAGTTTGCGAGTGTAGCAACATTAGTATATTTCCATTCCTCGTTTTTCGGAGTTGGAAAACCATTCTCGCTAAAATAATCAAAGGCTTTTTGCCGTAATTCTTTCAGCCAAGCGTCGTTTGTTTTTTCTAAAACCGCTTGAAAATCTTGTTTATAAATCGTTTCTTTCACTACTTGTAATGTCATTTTTTCACCGATTGCGGAAAAACGTATTGTTCTTTGCCTTTACTGCGTGGGGCTTCCGCAATTTTCATCTTTCACCGCGTCTCCGTGTCCCCCCGCCCCCCTGTCTCTATTTTGATGCCGCTTTTACCCAATCGTAACCTTTTTCTTCCAATTCCAACGCCAATTCTTTGCCGCCTTCTTTGACGATTTTTCCGTTTGCCAAAACGTGAACGAAATCAGGTTCGATGTAATTTAAAAGCCGTTGATAGTGCGTCACGAGAATGATTCCATTTTCAGAATTGCGGAGTTTGTTCACACCTTCGGCAACGATTCTGAGAGCGTCAATGTCCAAGCCCGAATCGGTTTCGTCTAAAATTGCTAGTTTCGGTTCAAGCACCGCCATCTGCAAAATCTCGTTGCGTTTCTTTTCGCCGCCCGAAAAACCTTCGTTGACCGAACGCTTAAAAAATGACTTGTCCATCTCGACGATTTTCGCTTTTTCGGCTAAATAATCGTTAAACTCAAGCGGATCAAGCTCTTCCAATCCGTGATACTTCATCTTTTCGTTATACGCAAGCCTCAAAAACTGCGAGTTTGAAACGCCCGGAATCTTCGACCGGATACTGAAACGCGAGGAAAATCCCTTCTCTCCCACGTTCGTCAGGCTCTAATTCAAGCAAATTTTTGCCTTCGTAAAGGACTTCGCCCGAAATGACTTCATAAGTCGGATGACCTGCCAAAACTTTTGACAACGTAGATTTCCCCGAACCATTCGGTCCCATAATCGCATGAACTTCGCCTGCTTTGACGTTCAAATTCAAGCCTTTTAATATTTCTCTGCCTTCAATTCCGGCGTGTAAATCTTTTATTTCTAATAACATAATTTCTTTCCTTAAACATAAATTTCACCTTTCAAATACAAAACCGCATTTCCTCCGATCTTTACTCTGTCACCTCTCAATTCACAAAAAAGTTCGCCACCGCGAGCCGAGATTTGTCTTGCAAACAATTCATTCTTACCAAGCCTTTCAGCCCAAAAGGGAATCAGATTGCAATGCGATGAACCCGTTACAGGATCTTCAAAAACACCGACTTCGGGCGCAAAAAAGCGTGAGACAAAATCGGACGAATCGCCTTTTGCTGTAACGATAAAGCCATGTGCATC
Source organism: Pyrinomonadaceae bacterium (assembly GCA_963779235.1). Taxonomy (GTDB): domain Bacteria; phylum Acidobacteriota; class Blastocatellia; order Pyrinomonadales; family Pyrinomonadaceae; genus JAIBCC01. The sequence continues at coordinate 250,765 of CAVZXI010000013.1, read as the reverse complement.
AATTTCCAACAGTTCGCCAAAATTTGGATTGATGTCCAAAACTTCTTGTTCATTTTCATAAACCAAAAAATAATCACGGGCTTTGAAAACTTCTTTCGGCTCTTTGCCGATTGCTTCGACTAAACCGTTTGGAGCAATAGCGGGCGAAACAGGTCTTGACGGAAAATCTAAAATCAGCACATCATCTTTCTTTTCAACAAATAGCTCTCCGCTTTTGTGCGAATGAAATTTGACGAGGTTTTCTTCGAGTTTCAAACATTCAAAAATCACAAACGCACTCGCCAGCGTCGCGTGTCCACAAAGGTCAATTTCATAAGTCGGCGTGAACCAGCGGATTTCATACACGTCTCCGTTTTTGACAAAATATGCCGTCTCCGAAAGATTGTTTTCGAGCGCGATTTTTTGCATCAATTCGGAATCAAGCCAGCTTTCAAGCGGACAAATCGCCGCCGGATTGCCCTTGAAAACCTCTTTGGTAAATGCGTCAACTTGGTAAATCGGCAAATTCATAATCTTTCTAAAATCCCGTGTTTTTCACGACCGCATAAAACAAAGGCATTCCTATTGTAATATTAAATGGAAACGTAACGCCGAGAGCCATCGGAACATAAAGTCCCGGATCGGCTTTCGGTGCGGCTAAACGCATCGCAGCGGGAACGGCGATATAGGATGCACTCGCCGCCAAAACCGCAAAAATAAAGCGGTTTCCAATGTTTTGAGTTATCAAACCGCTGATTAAGGCAACGATAACGCCATTAACTAGCGGAACGAGCAAAGCAAAAATCGTTACGAACAAGCCGTATTTTCTGAAAGCCGCGAATCTTTTTGCCGTAACCATTCCCATCTCCAGCAAAAATATTGCGAGAAAACCTTTAAAAATATCAGTAGTAAAAGGTTTTATTCCCTCAGCCTGCTTCGTGTCGGCAATAAATCCGATCAGCAAACTTCCCAAAATCATCAAAACGCTGCCGTTCGTGAAAGAATGTCGGACAATTTCCTTCAACTGTCCGCCGCCATTCGTTTCTTTGTCGTAGCGCATCATCAAAATCACGCCGACGATAATCGCGGGCGATTCCATCAGAGCCATTACTGCGACCATTTCACCACCGAAAGCGATTTTCTGCGATTCTAAAAATGTCGTTGCCGCTACGAAAGTTACGGCACTGACCGAACCATAAGTTGCTGCCACCGCTGCCGCATCGCTGACGCTTAATTTTCTTTTCAGAATAAAAAAAGTGTAAAGCGGAATCAACGAAGCAATAACCATTCCGAACAAAAGCGAATAAACAATCTCCGCCGAAAAACCGCTGTGTGAGAGTTCTTGACCGCCTTTAAAACCGATAGCAAAGAGCAAATAAAGCGAAATAAATTTGACGCTTCCCGATGGAACTTCCAAATCGCTTTTCACGATGGCAGCGAAAATTCCGAGAACAAAAAACAATAATGTCGGATTTGTCAGATTAGATATTAAAATTTGAAAATCCATATTTAATTTTAATCTTTGACCGCAGCAATCGCTTGAATTTCAATCTTCGTCCCAAAGTGCAAATCTTTGACGGGAACAATCGCTCGCGCAGGTTTGTGTTCGCCCAAAATCCGCGCATAAACTTCGTTCACTTTATCCCAAAGTTCCATCTCCGAAACGTAAATCGTGAACTGCAAAACGTGATTCAAATCGCTGTTTGCGGCGTGCAAAATCGCTTCGACATTCCGCAAAGCAAGTTCTGTTTGCGCTTCAATCGCACCCGTTTCGACTTCGCCCGTCGCAGAATTTATCGGCAACTGTCCCGACACAAAAATTAAGCCGTTATGCTCAACGGCTGGCGAATAATGTCCTTTCGGAACGGGAATGTTGGTTGGTTGGATTTTATTCATTTAATATCTCAAAATGCTTGTAGAATTATCATCAACTCTAAGAATCTTTATTGCGTCTAATTCTTCGAGAAAAACCAAACCTGCTAAACTTTTGCACTTTTCAATGGCTATTTCCTGAGTTTCACCATAAACCATAACGCCATTCAGTCCAATGGCTTCTGCAATCCAACGACCATCTGTTTCCTGTTCGGTTTCTATTTTAAGATTATCAACAAACTCTCTAACTTTTTTACGGGCAGTTTTACCTTTTCCTGCGTGATTTTCTCTTCGTTCAAGTTCTCTTTCGGCAAATTTTCCTAACGGCTCATCCGCACATTTTTTCCAATTTTCTCGTTTAATATTTCGCGCCTCACTTTCCAACAAATCCGCTTTTTCCAAATCAACATCGCCGCTAATTTGTTGCAAAACTTCATTAACCTTTTTTCTATAAACGCGATTTACTCCAGCTTTTCGCAATGGAATATTTTTGCGAGATGCTTTATCGTTTGCCATGTAAGTATTGCGGCAATCTTTGGCATAACTCAAAGTCTTCTTTTCTTGTGGTGATTTCTGCTTCATTAACCAACGCTTCCTTCCAATTTCAATCCCAACAATTTCGTTGCTTCCACCGCATATTCCATCGGCAATTCGCGGAAAACCTCTTTGCAAAAACCGTTGATAATCAAAGAGATAGCATCTTCTTGAGAAATTCCGCGTTGTTGTAAATAGAAAAGTTGTTCTTCGCTGATTTTGCTCGTCGTCGCTTCGTGTTCGACTCGTGCGGTGTTGTTTTGCACCTCGATATACGGAAAAGTATTTGCCTCACATTTGCCACCAATCAGCATCGAATCGCATTGCGTATAATTTCGCGCACCTTCGGCTTTCGGCATTACTTTGACCAATCCGCGATACGAATTATTCGATTTTCCTGCCGAAATGCCTTTTGAAATGATCGTTGATTTCGTGTTTTTGCCAAGATGAATCATCTTCGTTCCCGTGTCGGCAATTTGGGCGTTATTGGTCAACGCAACCGAGTAAAATTCGCCGATTGAACCATCGCCCTGCAAAATAACGGACGGATATTTCCAAGTAATTGCCGAACCCGTTTCAACCTGTGTCCACGAAATTTTTGAATTGACACCGCGACACGCCCCGCGTTTAGTCACGAAATTAAAGATTCCGCCTTTGCCGTTTTCATCGCCCGCATACCAGTTTTGAACGGTTGAATATTTGATTTCAGCATTATCTAAAGCGACTAATTCGACAACTGCGGCGTGAAGCTGATTTGTGTCGAATTGAGGCGCGGTGCAGTTATGAACGGCAAAACCTTTGACCAAATAACTATGTGTTTCAGCAACGTCAATGTTGAAAACCAAATCATCAAAACTTTCGCGGGTGATTTCACGAATCGGAACAATAAAATGAGTTTCGGTTTCGTGGAATTGTTCAATAACTTCAGCTTCATCAACATTTTGTCGCGTATGCGACTCATTGAATTTAGCCGTGTCTTTTAAGGCACGGTTGGTTGAAACAACAGTCCGCGTCACGTGAGCGATGCTTGAATTTTCGTTCAGTTGTCGCTCACGCGACAGAATTTTTGATTCGTTTGTCCGTGCCTTAAAAGACACGGCTAAATTCTCGTTATCGCTACGCGATACAAATGCGTTAAATTCATTTTCACTTAACGCTGTCGAATCTTGTCTTTGCAGTTTCGGAACTAAAACGAAATCGCCTTTTTCCAATTCATCTGCTTTGATAAATTGCGGAGTTGCTTTCAACAATTTCTGCGTATCAACTTCGGGCAACCAATTTTCTTTGCGCTGTTTTCGTGGTTTCAAAACATCAGCACGTTTAATTGCATAAACAGGATGTTCGGGCGTGAGTTGAAACGAATTGTAACGCGACATTGGGCGAACTGTAATCATTTCGCCTTTGAATTGTCGAACCATTGCGGCACGAACTTTTTGCAGTTTGCCGTTGTGGTCATAAACGGTATCGCCCGCTTTGATGCCTTCGATATTTCGCCAACCTTTTCCCGTTAAAACTTGTTCGCCAGCGGGATGACAACCCTCATTATATGCAACATAAGCACCTTCTTCGGCAACAATTAGCGTTCTTTCAAACTGTCCCGATTCTTGCGTATTGATGCGGAAATAAGTTGATAATTCCATCGGGCAACGGACACCTTTTGGAATAAAAACGAATGAGCCATCGGAGAAAACTGCGGAATTTAAAGCTGCGTAAAAATTGTCGCCGGTTGGCACGACTGAGCCGAGATATTTTTTGATTAAATCGGGATGTTCAATCAAGGCTTCAGAAAACGGCATAAAAAGCACACCCGCTTCTTTTAGCTTTTTCTTGTAAGTTGTCGCAACCGAAACCGAATCGAAAACTGCATCAACCGCTACGTTTGCGAGCATTTTTTGTTCGGTAATCGGGATTCCCAATTTCTCGAAAGTCTTTAGTAATTCTGGATCAACTTCGTCCAAACTCGCTTTTTTCGCCTTTTGTTTCGGCGCGGCGTAATAGGTGATGTTTTGAAAATCAATGCGTCGGATAAACAAAATTTGCCCAATAATCGGGTTCGGTCATTTTTAACCAATGCCGAAAGGCTTTCAGACGAAATTCGAGCATCCATTCAGGCTCATTTTTCTTGGCTGAAATGGTGCGAACTGTGTCTTCGGTCAAGCCTTTGCCGATGGTTTCCGTTTCAATATCCGTGACAAAACCGTATTTATATTCGCGGTTTGCAAGGTGTTCTAATGTTGCTGTTGATGACATAAAATTATTATAGATTTTAGAAATTTACTAAGTTTAAGAATCTCAAATCCTTACTTTTGTGTCAAGATTAGAAGGGCAGTTATAAGAATTGAAGAATTAACCGCAAAGGTCGCAAAGTTTTTCGCCAAGAACGCAAAGAAAAACTATTTGTTCAATTAATTGCTCTGTGTCAACTTTGAGTAACATTTGCGCCGATTGGCGGTTCAGTGTAAATTTCTTGATTTTCATTACTTTTATTCCAAAACCGCTTTGCTGATGGTGATAGTCCAAATATCAGGGATGGGTTGATTGAATGAAATGTTTTGGGTGAATACCAATCTTGAACCGTTATAATCATTGAATGAAGGTAGGTCTTTCACTTTACCCGTCACATTTAGAAAACCGGATAGACGATTTTTTCCTGCATCATTTATAAAATAACTGCTTTCAATGGCAATGCTGTCTCCTTCTAAAATCGGAGTTCCGTCTGCCTCGGTTGCAGATCTGATGATCCAAATACCGGTTCCATTGTCGCGGTTCGGTGATTTGGTGGTAAAAACCGCTCCCGATTGATCTGAATATTTATCAAAAACCCGCAGATGTTCAGACCCAACCGCAAGCATCGAGATAACCTGCGTTTGGATACATATTTTTCAAATGAATTCTGTCGCCGACAGCCAGCGGTTCGCCGTTGCTTTTTTCGTTCGCGGAAACAATTTCCCAACTGCCCGAACCGTTATCGCGGTTGGGATTATTGTGGGTTGAAACAAACATCGTTTCGGTCGGGACTTGGCTGAATTCCGGTTTACTCCAAACCGCTCCCCACGCATCGAGATACGAGCCATCATTGGGATAACGGTTTTGCAAATTAACAATCGAGCCGATTTTGATTACAGATTTATCGGATAAGTCAATACTTTTTACTGGCTTGTTTGTTTTTTTACTTAACTCATCAGCTTTAGATTGTTTGTTCAAATTAACCAAACCGATTCCGGCAAGAATGCCGACGGTCAATGCCATAATAACTATCATCGGTGTGATGAACGATTGCCGAAACCAAGCAGTTTTCGATGGGACAACCACCGTTTTCGGCTCAGATTTTTGGTTAAATATTGCTTCTGTTGCCTCATTATCAAAGGTAATAATTTCCTCGCCGCGAGTGTATTGAATGGTTTCTTCTTCGATGATGAGCAGGTTTTCGTCAAGTCGGGTAACTTCTGCGGTAAAGCGATAGCCTAATTTCGGCACGGTTTCGATAATGGTTTTGCCGTCCGCACCGTCTCCGAGCAGTTGTCTGAGCCACGAAACATTTCGTGCCAGCGTTGTTTCTTCGACATAAGTATCCGCCCAAACCGCGTCGAGCAGTTCGCTCTTTTTCGCCACTCGTCCGGCGTTTTCGACAAAATAAAAAAGCAGGTCGAATTGCTTCGGAGTAAGCTGTATCGGTTTAGCTTCGCGCCACAAACGATGCTCCGCTGCGTCCAACTGAAACACACCAAATTGGTAGAATTTCCTTGTTTTTTTAGAATTGCTAATAATCATAAACGCGGTGCGTAGTTTCGTTGAGATTCTACCACAATCCAAAAAAAATCCAAAAAAAATCCAAAAAAAATCCAGACTTTTTTATCCGAAAATTATAAATTCGCTCTCATCGCCGATAAAGAATTTTATTTTCGATAAAAAGCAATATGGAAATCAAACGAAATTTTGAAAAATTGACTGTCACCAAACGGAGATTCGTCATTCGCCAAATCGCCATCGGATAAACAAACGGCTTGTGCGGAATGCGGCAGAACCGATGTTGAGCAATCGCGCAAGCCGCCAATTTGTTGGGCATCAAACAAAGCCGGATTTTCCAGATTGTCGAAACGGGCGCGGCGCATTTTACCGAAACGGAAGCAGGCGCATTGATGATTTGCCTAAATTCGTTGGCGGCAGTTTTAGATTGTGATTCTGAGAAAAAATTACGAGAAATTAACGAAAGTTAAAAATAAAAATTATGAGCAAAACATTACGAACCAAAAGTTCCAACAATCGAATCGTCATTTTATTGATGATTCTCGGCTTAACTGCAATTTTTATGTCCGGCTGTGGGCAACAACCTGCTGAACCGGCAAAAAATGCTGCAAATACAGCATCGAACACAACTACCAATAGTCCTGCTTCCACACCTACAGAAGGCTACACTGGTCAGACTACAAAGCAGGACTTGAAGAACATCTCACTACCTTTTGCTAAGGGGCAAAATCTGACAGTCGAGGTTACCAACGACGGAAAGGTAATATTTGAAAAAGATATGATTCTTGGAAATGTTTCTGATCTCACCAAGAGCGATTCACCATCAAGCGATGATAATTCCAGCGGCGCTAAGTCCTGGATGTGGTCCAAGTCCACCATCCCTTATGTCCTCCCGGACGGTCATGCCAAAAAAGACATTATATTAGAGGGTATCAAGGAAATAAACAGCAAAACAAACCTTTGTTTAGTGCCCCGAACCACTGAAACAGACTATGTTGAGTTTGTCACCAAAGATGGGAATTGGTCGAGGCTTGGCAAAGTAGGAGGGCGACAGGAAATCTCCATTGATCAAGCTGTAGCTGGCACTGTGGCTCATGAGATAATGCACGCTGCCGGTTTCAGCCACATGCAATCACGTGAAGACCGTGATACATATGTAAAAATCAACCTCGACAACGTCCAATCAGGCATGGAACATAATTTCCAGAGGCTGACGGATAAGTCAAGCAACAGGGGTGACTATGATTTTAACTCTGTCATGCACTACCGTGCCAAATCATTTTCCAAAAATGATCAAAATACAATAGATGTCAAAGGAGTCGGCGACAGTTCAAATATGGGGCAACGCAAAGCCTTAAGTGCCGGGGATATTGCATCAATTGCAAAGATATACCCCACTCCGGGTGCTTGCAAACCCGCAGGCGAATCAAAGACTACCGCAACATCAACAGGCGGAACTTGCGGAGCGACTCCCGGTGATGACGAAGTTTATGTCTATGAACACATCTTCAGCCAGGACGGTGGCGGAAAATGCGTCAAATTGGCAGCGGGCGAATACAAAGATGCCGCCGCAATGGGATTAGCCGACAATATGATGAGTTCGATCAGAGTCGGTAAAAATGTTCACGCGGTTGTCTGCGACTTGGCAAATTTTGGCGGAACTTGTATGGCATTTGACAAAGATGATGATAATTTTACGAACAACGCAACGCTCAAAAACGATACCGCTACATCCGTAAAGGTTGTCAAAGCAGAAGTCTGTTCACCTCAAAATGCTGATAAACCGGTAACTTTAAAATGGACAAATAAGACGGATAAAAATCTTCGGATTGTTTGGGTTAATTATGAATGTAAAGAGAGAAACGAACCTCGGGAAGTAGAACGTAAAATTAAACCCGGCGATGTTATGGAAGAAACATCATTCGTCAGCCACGTCTTTCATGTGACTAACTTCGATACAAATGAAAGTTATGGATACCTCTATGTGAATGAATCAAATGCGATTCACGAAATTAAAGACATCAAATAGGCTTTAATAAAATTTGCCGTCCTTATTTCTTACCCGGAAATAATGGCAACAAAACGATGAATGATGAATGTGGAATTGAAGAAGGATTCTTGCATTCATCATTCATCGTTTTTAAGCGGTCGAGCGGAAAAAGAACAGTAAACAAAATTAAGGAGATAAATAAAATGAAAAAATTAATGTTTTTAACGATGATGTTCGGATTGATGATCGTCTTTAGCGGTAGTGTATCGGCTCAGAGCAATTGTGTTCCTAAAGACAAAGAAGTTGCTTTTTTTGTGCACCACAATTATACGGGAGACTGCAAAGTCTTCAAAATCGGCGGTTATCTCGATATTACGAAGGCGGGCTTTCCTGAAGATCAACTGTCCTCGTTTAAGGTCGGAAAACAGGTTGTTTTAAGGCTCTGTCGGGAAAAGCGTTATCAAGATCAAAAACTCGGCGGTTGTAAGGAATATACCACGGATGTTGCAGCATTAAAGGAAAATTCGGCTACCCCTAACGATACTGCATCGTCATTTGTCGTATTCGCCAGAACCCAAGCCATCGTCACCGGAGAGCAAGTCACCGGAACTTGGAGTAAAGGGGAGAGCGTGATAAAAATTCTCGCTCTTGGCGGCGGAAAATTAAAAGTATTTTTTTCGATATTTAATGAAAGAAACTCAAATGCAGGAACGGCTGACGGTGAAGCAATTATTGAAGGAACAGACGCTACTTTTTCCCCGGAGGTAGATGGTGCTAAAAATAAATGCAAATTCACAATGAAATTCACGGGCGGAAAGTTGATCGTCAATCAACTTGGCACCGATGCTGATTGTGGATTTGGGATGGGTGTGTCGGCTGACGGAACTTACACAAAAACAAGCTCGGCAAAACCAACTTTCACCCAAAATTGGACCATCCGGTTCATAATTTTCATTTCATCGGTTCTGAGATCCGACATTTCAGAACCGGTGAAAACAACAAAATAAAATAAAAAAAAAAGGACAAAAAATGAGACAAAAACTGACCATTCTGATAATTCTGTCTTTACTTGCTGTGGCAGGTTGTAATAATTCGGGAACTGACAAATCAAAGGAATTGGAGTTAAAGGAAAAGGAGTTGGCGCTTAAAGAAAAAGAGATTGAATCAAAGCAAAAAGCACCGACGGAAGGTGAATCCAACAAGGCAGAAACGACGGACAAGCCGGAAACTACGGAAAAGACCGAATCTGTGAAAACAGTTGGCACACCGCCCGAAAAAAAATCGTCGGAACGCGAGCAAATCATGGACGTTCTGCGGATTCCTGTTGAGAAAGAACTGAAGCAAGAAATCAAATTTAAGGTCGGTAGTCTAAAGGTTGTAGGCGACTGGGCTTTTATGCAGGGCGAGCCGCTTAACAAGGTATCAGGCAAGAGAGCGGATTTAACGGGAACCAAATACGGCGAGGACAATTGGCAAGATTTTGACAATAACATCTTTGCGCTTCTGAAAAAGAAAGGCGGAAAATGGACGATCGTGGAGCGTGCGATGATGTGCTCGGATGTTTGCTATGATGGTTGGGATAAAAAACACGGAGCGCCGAAAGAGATATTTGATCCAAGGTAAGGGTCGGCGATAGTAAAAAGCAATATGGAAATCAAACGAAATTTTGAAGAATTAGTTGTTACCAAACGGCGATTCGTTATACGTCAAATGCCGGCGGTTAAACAAACGGTTTGTGCGAAATGCGGAGAGTCGATGTTGGCAATCGCGCAAGCCGCCATTTTTTTTGGCATCAAACAAAGTCGAATTTTCCAAATTGTCGAAACAGGCGCGGCACATTTTAACGAAGCGGAAGCGGGCGCATTGATGATTTGCCTGAATTCCTTAGCGGCAGTTTTAGATTGTGATTCTGAGAAAAAATTAGAGGAGAAGAAAATGATGAAAAAATTATTTTGCACAATTATCGCAATCGTTTTAGCCGGTTTGTTCGCTTCCTGTGAACAACTGTCCAAACAAAATCCGTTGGCTACAAAGTCACCCGAACCCGCAAAAACTGAAAGCAACAAAAAACCGGAAGAATCTGCAAAGAATGAAAAGCACGAAAAACATTGGGATTATGAAGAAAACGGTCCCAATAAATGGGCGAGTTTGAACCCTGAAAATAAACTTTGTGGTGAAGGCAAAATGCAATCGCCGATTGATATTACAAATCCTAAAACGGCGGAACTTACCGACATTTCAATCAAGTTTCCCTCTGCCGAATTCACAATGACGCATAACGAACACGTTAAAGACATTGATAACAACGGTCATACGATTCAAGTTGATTTTGAGGATGAAAGTAGCGATACGCTGAAAATCGGTGATGCTAATTACAAACTTTGGCAATTTCATTTTCATTCACCGAGCGAACACACAATCAACGGAAAAAACGCAGCGATGGAAATGCACTTAGTTCACAAAAATGGAGACAATCTTGCCGTTATCGGAATCCTGATTGAGCAAGGAGCGGAGGATAATAAAGCATTTGAGCCGATTTGGACTAAGCTTCCCCGAAAAGGGCAAAAAGGAAGAAAATATCAAACTCGACATTAACCAATTTCTGCCAAAATCGCCAACGACCTATCGTTACGACGGTTCTCTGACAGTTCCGAAATGTGGTGAAAATGTGAAATGGATAGTTTTTACCGACCCGATTCAAATGTCGGCAGCACAAATCGGAAAATTTAAGAGTTTGGTTAAGAAAAATAATCGTCCGACTCAGCCGCTCAACGGGCGAATTGTTCAAACCGACAAGATAGCGGAAAGGGATGCAAATTAAAATTGTTCAGAAAAAAAAGCGTAAGACAAAATTTACATCTGTCTTACGCTTTTGTCTTTGCCGAAAGAGATTCAAGGTTTCAAATTTCAGATTGCAGATTCATAATTGAATTTGAAATTTGGAGTCACTAATTTCGGACGATTGCGCCTTTGCGAGTGAACTCCCAACTAATTCCTTTGATTTGATGAAAAGTTTGGTCAACCGATTTTTCTGAGCCGATAAGTTGCGACAAAGTAATTTGCGAAAGCGCGTGTTGCACAACTTCGTGCAACCCCACTATTACAGAACGAATTCCGCAATCGCCTTTGTGAACGCACGAATCCTTAACGCCTGTGTAATTATCACAGTGCCCCTCAATCTCGTCTTCTTCTAAAACTTTGATGACCTCATTCAAATAAATTTCGCTGGCTAGGCGCGACAAACTATAACCGCCTTTTGTGCCTCGAGTCGCCGAAACAAAACCTGATTTATTCAAAAGCCACATCAATTTTCCCGCATTTGCTACGGAAATCCCTTCCAATTCTGCAATCTGCGGAAGCGTCAAACTTTCGCTTTCTCGCAAGGTTGCCAGTTGCACCAAACAACGTAATCCGTATTCTTCTTGAGCCGATATTTTCATAACAAACTCAAGATTAACAAATCATTACTTTTTTCTCAAGATTGGAGATAGGAATATTAAAAAAGTGTGGTTATTGCAAAGTTCGCATTTTTCTGGTCATCGAAGATGACAAACATTATAGCGTAGCGAGAATCGCTACGTTTTGGTTAAGAAAACATTCTCGTCGCCGAAGGTGACGAACATAAATTGTTGATTGTCCGACACTTACAGCGTCGAAATGATTGATTATCAAGATTCGTAGTGATTCGCTTCGCTACTCACTACGCTATAATGTTGGTCGCCTTTGGCGACTTTGCCAAAGCCGTAGAAAAAGTAATATGACTGAAACGTACAAAATCACACTTTGGCAAAGGTTAAGCCGGATTGTCCTTGATATTTTCCGCCTCTATCTTCGTAGGAAACCGCGCATTGTTCATCCGATTCAAAGAAAAGAATTTGCCCGATTCCTTCATTAACGTAAACGCGGAGCGGTAAATTGGCGAGATTAGCGATTTCGACGACCAGACGACCTGTCCAACCTGCTTCGAGCGGAGTGGTATTGACCAGCAGACCTGCACGGGCGTACGTAGATTTCCCAAGTGCAACCCCAGTTACATTTCGCGGCATTTTGAAGGTTTCAACCGTTACGCCGAGTCCGTAAGCGTGCGGCGGAAGCAGATAATAACGTGCGCCGTCATCGGATTCGCGCAGAGGAGGTTCAGCCAGCGAGCCTTTATCAAAGCGTTTGGGATCAATTTCGTAGTGATGCACGGGTGTAAAAACCCGAAAGCCGTCATCTGCCAAACGCATATCGTAGCCGTAGCTCGAACAACCTGCCGAGATTATCTTTCTACCTTCGACTTCGCGCACGAGATCGGGCAAAAAAGGTGTAATCATCTGGTTTTCTTCAACCATTCGCCGTAACCAAAGGTCTGATTTTATTGTCATATTTTAAGTCCAAATTCCAGATTTCAGATTCCAAATTTCAGATTTCAAATTCCAGATTTCAAATTCCAAATTAACTACAAAGAAAATTATGCCTCTGAAAATTGATAAATTGTGGTTTCTGAATAAAAAGTAAAAATTAAAGGTAAAAGGTAAAAAGGCAAAAAATCAAGATTGCTCAATGACTTTTTGCCTTTTACCTTTTTACTTTTTACTTTTTCAACTACCAATTACTCATCTTCAATGTTCCATCACCGACGGTAAAAGAGAGCAACGCACCGCCATTGCCAGCTTTTGCCAGCATTGATGTTTCGCTAAATTTTGAACGGTTGCGCGGTTTGAGCGAAGTCAGAGCGTTTTCGATTTTTCCGGTGCGTAGAATTGAAGCATCAACTTCGGCGTTCATATTTTGCGGAAACTGAACATTGAGCGTTCCCGAAGCGAGTTGGACTATCGGCTTGCCGTCCGCGCCAACTGCGCGAATTGATTTTCACATCCACGTTTCCGCTGCCAAAAGTTGCATTGATTGTTCCGCCAATTAGATTAAGCGTGGCATTGCTTGCAATCGCTTTAATTTGCATCGAACCTTCCACGTTTGAAAGTTTCAAATCACCTTTTCCGGCATTGATGTCTAAATCGCAAAAGGTCGGGACTTTTATTTTATAATCAATTTTGAATGGCAAACCGAGCAATTTTTTGGGAAACTTTTTCGCCACTCGTTTCAGATAATCTTTGTCGTGCGTGCCAACCGTCATAATCCGAACGTGACCAAAATCTTCGTCAATGACAAAAGTATTTACTTTGGCGAGTTCGGCTAAATCGGCTTCGGTGGTGGCTTCCATTTCGACTTCGGCGGAAACTTCAACCTCGTTTTTGTTCCAACCCTCAATCGTGATTGAACCTGTCGGCGCACCGATGACCGTCACCGTTCCACCCACTCCAAACTCAATCGTTTCGGTTTTATAAGTCGTGCGTTTGAGAACTTGAGCAAAGGAGAAACTGGCAAAAACTAAGATTGAAAGACAAATAACGAATAGATTTAAGATTTTTTTGTTCATGGTTTTATTTTGAATGTTTAGCAGTGTTTTGAAATGAAACTTTGGGAGAGCCAAATTGATTGTAACAGTTTTGGAGAGAAAGTGAACGAAATATTTTAGCGGGCAATAAATGAAATACTTCCGCGCTGATTGGTGACGACTAAATTTGCGCTTCCATCGGCGACCTGCCCGGTCACACGACGACCATCGCTAATAATTCTAAATCCGTTATTGGCAAATGAACCGAGTGAAATGTTTCGGGTGGAAGGAGCGGTGGCGATTAGTTTGAAAGATGAGCGAAACGGAATCCGTAAATTGATATTTCCGCGAGTCAAAGTAAAACGATAATTTCCACCGGATTCAATCTCGCCATCAAAAAAGATGTCGCCGATGCCGCTTTCCGCCGTCACTGAGTTTGAACTGATATTGGTTAAAGTGATAGTGCCTTCGGTCGTAATATGCGCCCGCACACGTCCGCCGCTGACATCGCTGACGTTTAAATTCCCCAACATTGTTTCAATCTCAACCGAAGACGAATACGGAACTTTAATCGTAAAATTGACATTCCCGACCTCATCTCTGCCTTGATTATCTTTTTTGAGGTTGATTACGATCGTGCCGCTCAGATTTTGCGGGACAATATTTGCCGCCGGTGCTTCTAAATAAGCAGTAATCCGCACTTCGTCTTTATTCCAGCCTTCAACCGTCACCGTTCCCGAACGATTGGTCAATTGCAGACGAACATTTTTGGTTGCCGGATAGGATTTAGCAAATTTCTTTTGTGCCGAAACTTCGGTTTGAGCAGACACAAAGAAAAAAACTACGCTCAAGCAAAGAATCGTAGTTTTTATGTTTAGAAATGTTCGCAGTGAAAAAATCATCTCAAAAAATCAACTCGCATTATAATTCGGAAAATTCCCGTAAAAGCTCGACCTTTTCATTCAAAGCCGAATCAAGCATCTCGCTCGATAAATCATCTTGCGGATTTTCCTCTAAAGTTTGGGTGTATTCAAAAACAACTTGGTCAATCTCGTGTAAATTTCGGTCAAAAGCCTCGCGCAAATTCCGATCCCATTGAGCGCGTCGGACTTGAACTCGTTTATTCCAATAATCAATGACAGTCTGTTGTTCCTGAATGCGTCTTTCACGCGCTTCTTTTGGAGTTTCGGCTAAACCAACTTTGCTCAAAACTCTCTGAAAAAGAGTTGGTGGTTCAGAAGCACTGGAAACATCGTTTGGAACTGAAGCAGTTTTAACTCCGATGACCGTCAAAAGCGAACTGATAATTGCAATTCCGACGATTGCCGTAGCAATTTGTGTAGCCGAAAGCGACCAATTTCGATGCCAAGCCCTCGCAAACCAACCTTGTCGGGCTTGCTTTTCTTCAAAGTTTTTAATGATTTCGGGTTGGATTTCGGTTTCGATAATGTTATTGATTCTGCACCAGAGGGCGTTTGAATTCGGCGGGGTAGTTTCTTCGGTGACCCCCTTCTTTTCGCACAACACCATTATTCCAGCAAAATCTTCGTGCAGGTCGGCGCACTCGGCGCATAAACTCAGATGCGATTGCACCTCCGCCGAAATTTCTTTTTCAATTTCGCCGTCAATAAACCCGCTCAGTAATTCCTGACATCTTTCGCAATTCATCGAATTTTACCCAAAATACAACTATAAAAAAGTTTTACTTAAACCCTTCTTGGTAAGATTTGCCTCAATTTGAGACCCGTTAATTTTTGATTGTATAAATGCCTGTTTAGTTGCCTTGCGAATCGGAATTTTCTTCCGACTACTTAACTTTCTGCTGAAAAAGCAGTTTTCTCAATTTCAAACGCGCCTTGTGCAATTGCGATTTCGAGGTCCCGACCGAAATCCCACACATTCCGGCAACTTCCTCATGCTCAAAACCTTCGACATCGTGCAACACAAAAACGGTGCGATAACCATTCGGAAGTTGGGCGATTGCTTTATCCAAAGCAATGCGGTCGAGAATCTGCATTTTGTTGCGATTTTCGCTTCCACGCACAATTTGTTCGGGCATTTCGCCATCATCGGTAGTCAATTCGTTTTTGACTCCGCGACGCCGAAAGTGCATTAAAACCTGATTGATGGTCATTCGGTGAAGCCAGGTCGAAAAAGCTGAATCGCCTCTAAACGAGCCGACTTTGCGAAAAAGCTGGATAAAAACTTCTTGAGTTAAATCTTCGGCTTCGGTCCCGCTTTGTGTCATTCTGAGACAAAGGCTGTATGTCCGGCGATGATAGCGGCTGTAAATCAGTTCAAACGCGGCAACATTTCCCATTGAGGCTTTTTGGGCGAGTTCAAAATCAGTCTCACTCGCGTCAACCGTCTCTGTTGCTCTGGTTGGAGATACAATCGAAGGAATGCGCTTGCTTTCCTCCAGTCCAAATGCGACATCGTCCGCCACAATTGCTGAAGAGGTTAAGTCCATGGTTGCTCCTAATAAATTGCTGTTATTATTTAAAAACTGCTCTTGGTCTATGATGTTGCACCTCCAAAAATTGGTTGCCTCAACAGGTGAAGTTATTTTAGAACGAAAACGTTCAATTAGTAAATGAAAATTCACCCGTTAATTCTATAAATCTAAAAAAAGGCGGAAATGTTCCTGAAATCCTGCTAATTGAAAAGAAAAATTATTTTATCTACTTTTCTCTACTTTGTTAGATAATCCTACATCACTTGCCGCCGAAATACCGGCATTACTTTGGATAAGCCTGAAACACCTAAATACTACGCCGATTTTTATTGCCTTTTTTTAGTTTCAGAGTTATCATCGTAATCCTTCAAAACAATTTCGCTTCCACTTTTTTAGACGACAAAAGGAGGGTTCTATGTCGCAAACAGTTCACGCAACATCAATCAATGAAGAAAAAATGAATAATTTTTTAGGCAAAGTTGTCGGAGATTTCGGCGCGGCTTTGAGTTCTACTTTGGGTTATATCGGTATCAAACTCGGGCTTTACGATGCTTTAGGTAATTCAGATGGGTTAACCTCCGCCGAATTAGCCGAAAAGACAAATACCACTGAACGTTATGTGCGCGAGTGGCTGTTGAATCAAGCCGCCGGCGGATATATCGAATACGATGCCACCACTAAAAAATATTGGCTCACGCCGGAGCAAAAAACGGCTTTAACGGATGAAACAAGTCCGTTTTATGTTGGAGGTGGCTTTTATGTGATAAAGGCAATGACCAACGCTTAACCACGCATCACCGAAGCCTTTCAAAAAGGCGGCGGAATGCTCTGGGGCGAACACGATTCAGACCTCTTTATCGGGACTGAAAAATTTTTCCGTCCGGGTTATCAGGCGCATTTAATAGCAGAATGGATACCTTCGCTGACGGGGATTGAAGAAAAACTAAAAAAAGGCGCAAAAGTAGCGGATGTCGGTTGCGGACACGGTGCTTCAACGATAATTATGGCGCAAGCGTTTCCGAATTCGCGGTTTTATGGATTTGATAATCATCCGGCTTCGATTAAAAATGCCTGGGCAAAAGCCGAAAAAGCAGGCGTTGCCGACCGTGTTTCATTTGAAGTCGCTCCGGCAAGCGATATTCACGATGAAAATTTTGACCTGATTTGTTTTTTTGATTGCCTACATGATATGGGCGATCCAGTAGGCGCGGCAAAAAGGGCGTGTGAAACTTTGGACGCAGACGGCAGCGTTTTAATTGTCGAACCAATGGCGGGAAACACGGTTGAAGAAAATTTCAATATCGTTGGACGAACATTTTCAGCCGCTTCGACGCTCTGTTGCACGGCAAACGCGATTGCTCAGGGCGGAACGGCTCTCGGCGCAGTTGCTTCGGAAGACGCTTTACGCGAAGCAGTTTTGTCAGGCGGTTTTACCCAATTTCGACGCGCTACTGAAACGCCATTTAATCGAATTTTTGAGGCGAGACGGTAGTTTAATTTATGAAAAAAATAAGCTAAATCCGTTTGATTGTGGTAAATTCATAAAACAAATCGAGGTTGATATGAAAATAGTCCTTCTTTGTTTGCTTATCTTTACTGCGCTGTTAAATTTTTCCTGCGGGCAAAAGGTTGAAACTTCTCCAATTAAAGAAAATGAAAAGATTGGAGAAACAGTTCAGACCAGCCCGACACCCGAAAAATATAAAATTATTGACCTTTCGGAGCAAGTTTCAAAATGGAAAGATGAAAATAGTGAACCAACCTCGCTCAATTTTAAAGGTTATCAAATCAAACCAATCATCGTTAAAAAATCCGAACCGGAGTCTCCCGTAGCCGATATTTACGATGCAGTTTTGTCAAAAAAGGGAAAAACAATTGCCAGATTTGAAGGCATTTATTACCCATTGGGAAATTTTATGAGTTTCGGGACTTTTTCTTTTTTAGGCGACTCGGAAAAGCAATTGGTCGTGATTGAAGAATCATATAAATATGAACGGGACTGGATAGTTTCTCTAACCCCGAAATACAAAGTTCTTTTTGATAGTAACGATTACGATCTTGGGTGGGGAAGATTAGGCGTGGTGGATATTGATAATGATGAAGTTTATGAATTGACGTTGAACCAATCAAGTTGCTTAGGTCTTGGTTGGATAGACAGGGATTGTCCCTGGGCTGAGGTCGTCTTCAAATATGACGCTAAAACTCGTAGATACCTTCCGGCTAATCATATTTATACCGATTACATTTTAGAAAATATAGAAGCACAGGTTAAAGATTATGAAGATAGAAAGGCGAATGGACGCACAGATTTATTGAAAATAATGATGAAATATTTCTATGTCGGAAAAGAGGATGAGGCTTGGAAATTTTGGGATGATAATTTTTCGTCCCACGATTCATCCTCTTTTAGTGGCAAAAATAAAGAGCAAACTAGAGAAACAATTCAAAATGCTTTGGACAAAGACCCGATTTATAAATTTATCAAAGCTGATTTGAAGAAAAATAATTGATTTTAATGAGAGCAAGGAAAACCTTCTGTGAAAAAACTTTTGATTCCAATTCTTTCGGTATTGATTTTACTTTTTGCATTCAATACCACAACCATTTATCAACCGCTAACCCCGCCTCCACAGAAACAGCTAAACTGGTATAAAGGCAATACTCATACGCATACTATCAACAGCGATGGCGATTCCACGCCGGACGAAGTGGTGCGCTGGTATCGTGAACACGGCTACAATTTTCTGGTGCTGACCGATCATAATTTTTTGACTAAAGTGGACGGACTAAATACTATTTTTGGCGCAGAAGGACAATTTATCATCATTCGCGGCGAAGAAATTTCCGATAAATTCGGTGCTAAATCGCTTCATATCAACGGGTTAAATGTGGAGCGTCTGGTCAAACCGCAAGGCGGAAAAAGCGTCTTTGAGGTGATTCAGCGAAATGTCAATGAAATCCGTGATGCGAAAGGTGTTCCGCACATCAATCATCCGAATTTCGGCTGGGCAATTACGGCAGATGAACTTAAACAAATAGAAAATAACAAACTATTTGAAATTTTCAACGGTCATCCCCAAGTCAATAATCTGGGCGGCGGTGGTAAGCCTGGACTCGAAGAAATGTGGGATGCAATTCTTTCGAGCGGAAAATTGCTTTACGGAATCGCGGTTGATGATGCCCATCATTTCAAAAACCCTTGGGATAAAAGTTCTTCGCTCCCCGGAAAAGGTTGGATCTTTGTCAGAGCCGAACAACTTTCATCGTCGACAATCCTTGAGGCAATGGAAAAAGGAGATTTTTATGCCTCAATCGGAGTGGAATTAACGGATTATCAGGTCAATGAAAAAAATATGACCATTGCCATCAAAGAGGAAAAATCAAGTAAATATCGGGTGCAGTTTATTGGAAAAGGCGGACAAATTCTAAGTGAAACAATTGCCAATCCGGCAGTTTATCAATTTCGCGGAGACGAGGCATACATCCGAGCTAAAGTAATCGAATCAAACGGGAAAATGGCATGGACGCAACCTGTGATGTTTGGCAAAAAGTAGAGTGAAACTCTGCCTTCGGCTAAATCATTTCAGTTGTTTAATTTAAAATACTTTACTTGATTTTCGGAGGCTTGCCGTCAGGATAAACAAAAATGTGAAAGCAAGCGTTTGCGCCCCATTCGATTAGTGCATCAACCTTTCCTTGTCTTTCCAATTCGGCAAGTTTTTGCATCACAAAATTTTGCTCTTCTGCCGTCATTTGTTTGCGAGCAAGATCAATAGACAACCCTGTTGTGTGCGGCGGAACAGAATCTTTTCCTCTTACCATAAATGAATTTGCATTAGTTTTGCTCAAACTAACTTGATATTCAATAGATCGAACCATCGAGGTAACGCGCAAAGGACGATTGAATTTTAATCGGTAAGCGCGGGAAATTTCTTCTAAAATTGGTATAGCTTTAGGATTTAGCATTCTTAAAAGATTCTGTTTAAGCGTTTTACGATCAGCCGGATTATTCAAATCATATTTTTCGCCCGAAAAATCATTTGCCAAACGGCTTAAAGTTTGAAACTCTTTTGAATTCTTTTTAATTTCGCTGCTTCCCTTCTCATAATCAAATACGGAAAAGGGGTCTTCGGTAACGTTACCGCCCATATCAAGAAAATAATCATCGGTAGCAATCGATAAATCAGTCAATTCTTTGTTTAAGAATAAGTTAGCCAATCCTACAAAATCCATTGGAAGTCTGCCGACCAGATTCAATTCCTTAATTTTTGCAGTTTGTTTAATTTGTCCCCCCCTGAGTTCCTCAGGAACTACCAACTCTTTTAATGGATCTTTTTGCCCGTTGTTTTGGTTTGTAGAATCAGTCGAAAAAAGAATATGGCGCACATCATAGACTCTTTTACTGGTTCCATCTTGTCCTTTTATATCTCGCATTCCTTCAAGTTTAATAATATGAAAACCAAATGGAGTTTCAACCAATTCGTCTGAAATTTGTCCTGTTTCAAGCGCAAACGCGGCGGCTTCAAATTCTACCGCAAATGTGCCTTCTTCGATATTTTCAAACAAACCGCCATTTTTACTATTCGCCGGGTCTTCCGAAAATTCTTTAGCTAATTTGGCAAAATCTTCACCTGCCAACGCACGTTCCAAAATTTTTTCACCCAATGCTTTTTTCTCTGCTATCAATTCTTCATCATAAGTACTAGCAAATCCGGTCGGAGCATTGCGAGGCTCAAGGGCTTTAGCTCTTTGTTTTTCCCAAAATTCTAGGCTAACTTTTGTTTTTTTTGTATTTGAAGCGGTTGGCAACTCAACCCGATTTGGTTTAGGCACTAGAAACACAAAATCCCCTTTGTCGAGGTCAATATCTCTGATTTTTCCGTATTGCGGGCTTTGTGTTCCATCAGAATAATTGATGACATTTTCGCGTAGAAAATCCGCCAGTTCGCTCCCTAAAATGTAGCCATCTTTATTCCTATCAGCTTCGCCTTCCAATCCACGCACGAAAAATTTACGAAAAATACTTTCATCAGGAACGGTCTGATTAGCAGTTCCCGACGTAATAAATTGCCTGACCGGAGTGGCAACACTTTCACGGATAAAAGCGGGAATTCGCGCACCATCGCGTGAAATCAATTTGCCTGAAAAACAACTGTCGAAAACAAAAAGGATATGTTTTGATTGAGCTTGTTTTGCCAAAAATTGAATGGTATCCATCGAAACGGCTTTTTTCTGAAATTCAATGATGCTTTTATTTGGCAAAGGCGCATCAGCCGGAATTATGTAACCAAATTCGCGTCCATCGGGTAACTTTTGCGTGTGTCCGTGTCCGGCAAAATAAATCAAGAGACGATTTTCATATTCGTAACCATAATCGTCTAAAAACTTTTTCACGCCGTTAAACAAAACATCATTGGTAGGATTTGTTAAAGTTGTGACTTGAAAATTTTGTTTTTTCAAAACCTCCTGCACTTCTGCGACATCTTTGGTAACGCCGGGTAAATCGTTCCATCCGTTGGTATAATCCGTAACCCCGATAACTAAGGCAAAGCTGTTTTTATAGAGCGTTTCAGGTGCGTTCTTCCCATCCGAAAAGTCAATTATTACAATATCCGAACGTTTATCTTGCGCCGCAACAAATACAAATTGACTAAGTAAAACAAAAAGGATAACAACCGAAAAAGCATTACTTTTCATAACCAGACCTCGCAAAGTTTATCTATTAACTTGATGAACGCTTTCAGTTTATCAGTTTTTCTGCTTATTAAACAGTAAAAAAAACGGCACTTTTTCTTGCCTTCTGAGGTTGGTTTTAGCTATGCACATTCCATCTCAATCAAAGCTAATCTTTCTACAATTTCGCCTTTTTCCAGATGCTTTTCGATGATTTCTTCGACATCTTCGGCGCGGACTTGGGCATACCAAACGCCTTCGGGATAGACCAAAACCGCCGCTCCAATTGAACAAAAGCCAACCGAACTACAATCGGTTAAAACTATTGAGCCGTTTGGGTTTCGCCCCTTCGATTCTTTGCCGTAACGTAGATTTCGTTTTTGCAACTCAATTTCAAAAGCCTTTTTTACCTCAGCACTTCCCACCGCCGAACACGACTTTCCGTTGCAGACAAAAACCTGCCGTTTGATTGGTGCGGTAGCAACGGGCGCGAGTTGGTAAAGCCGCTCTTTATCCTCGATAAATTTTGGTTCGCTCATAAAATTATTTTGCCACGAATCGAAGAGAAACAAAACTTTGCATAAAAATCTAGCTCTGGCAATGCCGTTTGCCGTTTTGAAACTTTCGGTTTATCTTTTATTTGCATTAACTTAAACTTTTTCTCAATGAGGTTCTGCAATGTCTAAACAACTCATTAACGCTTATCGTAATCAACTCGACAAAATAATTCGCTTTGGTGGCACGAAAAACGAAACTTCTGTCAGACGTGCTTTTATTTCGCTGATAAATTCTTACGCGGAAAAGAAGAATCTTTTGCTGGTTGAAGAAGTCGGCGTGATGGGGAAAGCGGGAAAGACGGTTTATCCTGACGGAACGCTGAAAAATGCTTTACGCATCGAGTTTGGCTATTGGGAATCGAAGGATGAAAAAGATACGCTTGAGGATGAGATTCACACCAAATTAAATGTCAAAGGTTATCCTGACAGCAATATTTTGTTTGAAGATACCCGCGAAGCCATTCTTTTCCAAGAAGGCAATCTGGTGCAAAAAGTCAGTCTGGACAACGATGATGCGCTTGATAGAATTCTCAATGCTTTTGTTAATTATGTTCCCGCCAAGTTTCATAAATACAGCGAAGCCTTAGAGCAATTTACCAATGATGTGCCGACGATTGTTCAAGAATTACGGCATTTGCTTGAAAAAGAAGCCGAGACAAATTCGACGTTCCGCACGAAACGCGACCATTTTTACGCCTTGGCGCAAGGCGAGATTAACCCCGAAATTACGTTGGAAGATGTGCGCGAAATGATAATTCAGCATATTTTGACCGAAGATATTTTTAACAATGTCTTTGGAAATTCAAACTTTCATCGTTTTAATAACATCGCCAAAGAGTTGGAAGCCGTGATTGATACGTTTATGACTTATTCGGTGCGTCAATCTCATTTGGCTTCGATAAAATCTTATTACGACACTATCAGAGATGCGGCTTCGGGGATTGCTGACCATCACGAAAAACAGAAATTCTTGAAAAATATCTACGAGAATTTTTACAAAGTCTATAACCCGAAAGGTGCGGATAGATTGGGCGTGGTTTATACGCCGAATGAGATTGTGCGCTTTATGATTGAAAGCACGGATTATCTGTTGGAAAAACATTTTAACCGCAGTCTGGCGGATAAAAATGTCGAAATCCTCGATCCGGCAACGGGAACGGGAACTTTTGTGGCGGAACTCATCGAATATATTTCACCGAACCAACTTCAATACAAATACGAACACGAAATTCACGCCAACGAAGTAGCAATTCTGCCGTATTACATTGCTAATCTTAATATTGAATACACTTATGCTCAGAAAATGGCAGAACACGGCGGTTATAAAGAGTTTCGTTAATATCTGTTTTGTTGACACGCTGGATAATCTTGAGGGTTTAGTTCACGAAGGACAGCATTCTTTTTCATTTGCCTTATCTTCTGAAAATGCCGTCAGAATTAAAAGACAAAACGAAAAGAAAATCAGCGTAATAATTGGTAATCCCCCGTATAACGCTAATCAAGCGAACTTTAATGACTTTAATAAAAATCGTCTCTACGACCACATTGACGCTAGAATCAAAGAGTACTTATGTCAAAGAATCAACGGCTCAAAAAACCAAAGTTTATGATATGTATGCAAGTTTCTATCGTTGGTCAATGGACAGAATTGATAAAAACGGCGTGATTGCGTTTGTGACAAATCGTTCGTTTATTGATTCGAGGACGTTTGACGGTTTTCGTAAAGTTGTCGAAGATGAGTTTGATTACATTTATATTGTTGATACACGCAGCGATGTCAGAGCGAATCCGAAGATTGCGGGAAC
Organism: Pyrinomonadaceae bacterium; assembly: GCA_963779235.1. GTDB lineage: Bacteria > Acidobacteriota > Blastocatellia > Pyrinomonadales > Pyrinomonadaceae > JAIBCC01. The sequence continues at coordinate 226,773 of CAVZXI010000013.1, read as the reverse complement.
AACGCACAATGTTTTCGGTATTCAAACCGGCGTTGCCATTATGTTTTTGGTCAAGGAAGAATCGAAACACAAAACCGAGAACCGCAAATGTCGGATTGAATATATTGAATTAGACGATTTTATGCGGAAAGAAGATAAACTCGCGTGGTTGCGTGATAATCGTTTCGCCAACATTTCGTTTGAAAAGATTGAACCTGACGACAAACATAATTGGATTAACCTTGCTGATAATGATTTTGATACTTTGTTGCCGTTGATTGATAAAGATGTAAAGTTGGGCAAGAAAGATGAAGCTATTTTTGAATTATATACACTTGGAGTAGCAACAAATAGAGACGATTGGGTTTATTCAGTTTCTAAAGATGAGTTGTCCAAGAGAATGTTTTATTTTTCAGAATCATATAACAATTTACTCAAAGACAATAACTTAAATTATCCACCAATTATTAAATGGAGTAGAGATTTAAAAAATAAATTTGAACAAAAGAGACGAATTGATTTTGATAAAACTACGCTTGTTAAATCATTATATCGTCCATTTGTTTCAAAATATTTCTTTTCAAATAAAATTACATCTGACGTATTTACTCAAAATCATCTTACAATGTTTGGTGATAATCTTGATAAACAAAATATGTGTCTTGGTTTTATTGGAAAAGACACAATCATTCCATTTTCAGTTTTAGCATTTGATAAAATCAATGATTTGAACGGTTTGAGCAATGCCGCAGGTGGAACAAAAACACTTCCGCTTTATCGTTATGATTCCGAAGGTCAACAACTCGAAAACATCACAGATTGGGCGTTAGAGCAATTTCGTAATCATTACAAAGAAACACCGACATCACAAATTACCAAACAAGACATCTTTCATTACGTCTATGCCGTTTTGCATAACCCGCAATATCGGCAAAAATACGAACTAAACCTCAAACGCGAGTTTCCGCGCATCCCGTTCTACGATGATTTTTGGCAATGGTCAATGTGGGGGGCGGAGTTGATGGATTTGCATATCAATTACGAAACGCAAACTCCTTTTAACTTGAAAGAAATTAACCACAGAGGCACAGAGACACAGAGAAAGACAAAAGATATACAAGATGATTTATTTGATGAATCAAACTCAGCGTCTCAGCGTCTCTGCGGTGAAGATTTTGTTGCGACTCCGAAAACTAAACTCAAAGCCGATAAAATCAATGGAATTATTGAGATAGATTCAGTTACGCAATTAACGGGCATTCCGCCGATTGCTTGGGAATATAAATTGGGTAATCGCTCGGCGTTAGAATGGATTCTCGACCAATACAAAGAACGCAAACCACAGGATGCGACCATTGCCGAAAAATTCAACAATTATAAATTTGAAGATTACAAAGAAAACGTCATCGAATTGCTCAAAAAAGTTTGCACTGTGAGCGTTGAAACTATGGAAATTATCGCAAAAATGCCAAAATAATTTGTCTATGAAAATTACCACCATCGCCTTTGACGCAGACGACACCCTTTGGCATAACGAGCGGATTTTTCTTTCGACCAGAGAAAAATACAAAGCCCTGCTTGCCAAATATCACGATATTGAATGGATTGATCAACGCCTTGACGAAACCGAATCGCGCAATATCAAACATTTCGGCTATGGCATCAAAGGTTTTACGCTTTCGATGATTGAAACCGCTTGCGAATTGAGCGAAGGCAGAATCAACGGCTTAGAAACTTTGCAAATAATCAATTTTGCCCGTGAGATGTTGGCTTCACCGATTGATATTTTGGAAGGAGTGAGCGAGACGATTCACGAACTTTCACACCGATACTCATTGATGCTGATCACCAAAGGCGACCTTTTTGACCAAGAAAGCAAACTTGCCCGGAGCGGTTTAGGAGATTATTTTAATGCAGTCGAAATTGTCTCGGAAAAACGAGCCGGAATTTATCAAACGATTCTTGAAAAACACAAAATTAGCCCAAATGAATTCTTAATGATTGGCAATTCTTTGCGTTCAGATATTTTGCCGGTCGTTGAAATCGGGGGCAAAGCAGTTCATATTCCATACGAGACGGAATGGTTTCACGACCGCGTTTCTGCCAAAGAATTGGACGGCAAGGATTTTGCGACTTTAGAGAAAATCAGCGATTTAGACGATTGGCTCAAACAGATAGAACATTTTTAACTTTGAAAGCGAATGGTTGAAAGATTGTTCGCTTTTTTATTTTTGTAACGCAAACGTAAAAGACAAATTTTATAATAACCGTTACAATTATTAGTCTGGTTCTTAAATTTTCAAAGAAAGATATTAGCAAACAAAGGCAGAAACCCGCACGTTAGTAAGGGTGTCAAAGTTGAATAAATATAACAGTTTAACACAATTGCTTACACGCGTGTTTCCGCCTCGTTTATCAAAAATCAGCGGAGAAAAAATGTCTAAAACCGAATTTCGTCGTTTCACTTTTATTTTTGTCATTGTGGCAATTGCGGGTTTTGTCTTTTCAATCAAATTTTTAACTGTTTCAAAGGCACAGGATAACATCCAAATTACCAATCAACCCGCTTCGCAAGGACGCAAAATCACGCCCGCCGGAAGTTTATTGATGGACGCGACCACCAATCAAATTGCCGTCGGAAGTTTGCCAGTTGATTTTGTCCGTTCGCCTGATAACTTAGGAAAGGACGGCAAAGGTCGTTATCTTTTAGCGATAAATAGCGGATTTGGAATTCAATTTAGTGCAGAGAGTAAAAATCTGCAATCCATTTCGGTCATTGATTTGAATGCTGCGCCTCAGCCAAAGGTGATTCAAAACGTCTATTTTCCAAATCCAACCAGCGTTAATTTTGGTGCAAGATTTGCTGAAAAAGCCGATTCCGGCGGCGCATATTGGCTTTATATTTCAGGCGGCTTTGAGAATAAAATCTGGATTTTCAAATTTTCGCCAAATGAGCCAAAACCAATTTTCCCTGCTTCCGATAGCAAAGAGCCAAATATTAAAGCCCAATTTATTGATGTCAGCGGTTTTACTACGAATGCGCCTTCACCCAATTACAATAATCGGCAAGCCGCCGTTTATCCAACCGGAATTGCCTTGAGTCCCGATGGACAAACCATTTTTTCCGCCAATAATCTCGGTGATTCGCTTGGAATCATTTCGGATTTACGCGATACGCGAAAGATTACCCGCGTTTCGCTCCAACGCCCGAATTCAACTCAATTTCTTTATCCGTATGATGTTGAAATAATACCCTCAAAGGCTTACGTTTCATTGTGGGGAGATGCGAGCATTGCGGTTGTTCAGCTAAATAATCAAAACCGAGTTTCGCATATTGCCGTAGAACGTCATCCGACGGCGATGATTCTAAACCAAGATAAATCAAGACTTTACGTTGTTAATTCAAATGCTGACAGCGTTTCGGTGATTGATACAAAATTAGACAAAGTGATTGAGAAAATAAATCTCAAACTTGCGGAAGGCGAGCCGATTGGCTCAAGTCCCGAAGGCTTGGCTTTGAGCGAAGACGAAAAGACTTTGTATGTTGCCAATGCTCACGCGAACGCTGTCGCAGTCGTGAGTCTGAAGTCTGAAGTCAAGAGTCAAAGCAAAAAATCCGACTCACGACTCACAGGATTTATCCCAACCGGACAATATCCATCGGCGGTCGCTGTCATCGGAAATCATCTTTTTATTGGCAACGGTAAAGGAACAGGGGTGGAGAATTCATCCATCATTGTTAATAATTCGGGGTTTGTTCCGAATGCTCCGAATTCACTCTTTCCAAACAAAGAAAATAAATTAGGCGGAGAGTATTCGGGTGCTGTCGTGGCAGGGAATATTGGCTATGTGCAAGTTCCTGACGAAAGAAAGCTATTTGATTACACCCAACAAACGATGCGAAACAATGAACTTCTTGCCGAAAAGAAAACAAAACTTTTCAAAGGTGTAAACCCCTTCAAACATATCATTTACATCATTCGGGAGAATCGAACTTACGACCAAGTTTTTGGCGATTTGGAAACTGCGGGCAATGGCACAAAAGCCGATGGCGATAAATCTTTAGCCATCTTTGGCGCAAGCGAATTGGCAAAATCTCCCAATGGCAAACAGCAAAATATCACGCCGAATGCCCGCGCTTTGGCGTTGCGATTTGGATTGTTGGATAGATTTTTTGTAAATTCGGAAGCCTCGCCCGATGGTCATAATTGGTCAACTGCCGCTTTTTCCAATGATTATGTGGATAAGGCTTTCCGTTGGGATTATTCGGGACGGGGGCGAACTTACGATTACGAAGGCTTTAACCGTTTGCCAAGCTATGAACCGCCGGGAAGTCTGCCGCCTGTGTTCAATCTGCCTGTTACCGAAAATGAGGTGGCGAGTTATATGCAAAAATTCGTGCCTTATACACAGGGAAACCGTGATGTCGGCGAGCCTGAAACCCTTTATTTATGGGACGCGGCAAACCGAAAAGGCTTAAGCTATCGCAATTACGGGGAATATCTTGCTACGATTTCGGAAGACGATTTGAAAGAAATAAATACCCGCAAATCAAAGCCATATCCCGATATTTCCAAGACGTTGAGGGTTGTCCCAACCAAGAAAACTCTCGAAAATCATTTTAATCCGACCTTTCGCAATTTTGATATGAAAACGCCCGATATTATGTCAACCGATTCATATTCAAATTGGAGCAAAAAAGATTGCAAAGATTGTAGCCCCGAAATAACACAAAATGTTGGAACAACCAGATTTACCGAATGGAAAGCTGAGTTTGATAGTTATGTTGCCGACCTCAAAAACGGCAAAGGGGATCGAATGCCAAATCTTTCGATTTTCCACTTTTCAAATGACCATACGAATGGATTGAGCAAAAGCACTCCGACACCCCAGTTTTATGTGGCTGAAAATGATTTTGCTATCGGGCGATTGGTCGAAGAAGTCTCAAATTCCCCATATTGGAAGGATACGGCGATTTTTATTGTCGAAGACGACGCTCAGGATGGACCCGACCACGTTGACGCGCATCGCTCACCGGCATTTGTCATCAGCGCATACAATCGAAAAGGAGTTTTGCTTCACGATTTTCATAACACGGTCAGCCTGATTCGGACGATGGAGATTTTATTGGGAATTCCGCCGATGAATCTTTTGGATTCAACCGCTTCGCCGATTGATATTTTCCAAGATGATCCTGATTTCACGCCCTACAAAGCCGAGATTCCGATGCTTGATTTGGATAATTTGATGCCGCCAAACAAGCCGTCTGCCCAAATGCAAAGATTGATGGATTTGACCGCCGAACAGGATTTGGAACATCCCGATATGGCAAATCCGAAAATCTTAAACGAAATAATTTGGAAATCGGTTTGCGGTTTTGAGAGCAAAATGCCGCAAGTGGCGAGACATCCGGCGTTTGATTTGATGACCACCGGATTAGTTGAAGAAGATGAGGAGAGCGATGACGGGGATGATTAGTTTATGGCAAGGGGAAAAAAGGCAGAAACCCGCACGTTAGTAAGGGTGTAATTATGCTGACTGACTGCGCCCTTGCTCACGCGCAGGCTTCTGCCCCGTAACCTTTTTCATATCCATAAAATTGAAACAATGACCCAAATCAAAACGTAATTTAAACCCAATGAATATGCTTGAAGCCATCAATTTATCTAAAACATACACCAGCGACGGGGTTGATTACGAAGTCTTAAAAAACATCAACTTGAAAATCAATGAGGGCGATTGCGTGGCAATTATCGGCAAATCGGGGAGCGGTAAATCAACTCTGATGCATCTCTTAGCTTGTCTGGATGAGCCAACCGTTGGGCGAGTCGTTTTTGAAGAATCTGATGTTTCCACCCTCACCGAAAAAGAACGAAATCTTTTGCGAAACGAAAAATTCGGCTTTGTCTTTCAACAGTTTTTCTTAAATGGACGCGACACGGTGCTGGAAAATGTCGTCTTTCCTCTGCGAATTCGCGGTGTAAGTCAATACAAAATGATACGCGCCGGAATGGACGCACTCGAAGCCGTTGACCTCAAAGATAAAGAGGATAAAAAAGCCAAAGACCTTTCGGGTGGTGAAAAACAAAGGGTTTGTATGGCGCGGGCGTTGGTCGGTAATCCAAAAGTAATTTTTGCGGATGAGCCAACCGGAAATCTTGATTCAACTACGGGCGAATTGGTCGAGAAAATGCTTTTCGATTTGAATCGTGAAAAAGGAATTACGCTCGTCATCGTCACTCACGACCACGATTTAGCCTCAAAATGCAAACGGATTATCGAACTGAAAGACGGCGAAATCGTTCACAGTAGCAGTTAGCAGTAGCAGTTGGCAATTAGTCGTTTGGCAAACTTATTTGACTGCGGCTGCTTCTGCCTACTGCCACTTTTCAAATATCAAGAATTATGAAATTCAGAGACCTTTTACGCATCGCCAACCGCAATCTTTTGCGAAACAAACTTCGCACCTTTTTGACTATTATGGCAATTTTTGTCGGCTCATTTACCTTGATTATGACCAATGGTTTGGGCGATGGTTTGCGCAATTATGTCGAACAACAGGTCAAAAATATCGAAGGCAACAACATTTTGTTTGTGCGAAAAAAATTTGAGCGTCCCGATGAAGGAAGAAAGATTGATGCGCCGGTTGAATACAAAGAAAAAACGCAAGACGAGGCAGGAAATGTGATTGACCCAAATTCATTCAGCGTTGATTTATCGCGGGTTGAGACTCTGAAAAAAGAAATATCGGAAATCAAAACCATTACCCCGCGTTACGATTTTGACGGCGAATATATTACGTTTGACGGCATAAAAAAATACCAACTCAATCTGGGAATGCTCTCCGAAGGCGTGACGCAAAAGGTCGAAGCCGGAAGCACCATCCGAGGCGCAAACGAAATTATTATCCCGCTCGCTTTAGGCAAAACCTTTAGCGAAAATATTTCTACCCTGATTGGCAGAGAGGTGACGGTGGCTTACAAAATCGGGCAATCGGGCGAGATAAAAACGATTCAGCTAAAAATTGTCGGCGTAGCAACCAAAGGTTTTATGGCAAATTTTAACTGTTTTGTGGATGCCGAAACCGCCCGCCGAATTTATGATGATCAACATCGAATGTCAGACGGCTACGGCAAATTTTGGAGTTTTACTTTTCAGCTCGATACCGCCAATGAAAAGAAAATTGCCGAAATCAAAAAGAAATTAGACGAAAAAGGTTTTTCTGGCCGAAACCTTCGCCGACCAACAAAAACGCACTTACGATGCTATTGGAATTTTGCAAATCGGCTTGAATTTCTTTGCTTTTATTGCACTTCTCGCGGCTTCATTTGGAATTATCAATACTTTGGTGGTCGCCGTGATGGAACGCACTAAAGAAATTGGTTTGCAAAAGGCACTCGGAATGGGACGCGGAAAGGTTTTTCTGCTTTTTTCTTTGGAATCGGTGCTGATTGGTTTTTGGGGCGCGATGACTGGTGTGGTAATCGGAGTTTCGGTCGGTATCATCACCAATATCATTTTAGCCGGCACTTATCTTGAATCATTTGAAGGCTATAATTTATTTTCCTTCAGGCTTTTTTCAATCATTTGGGTAGTTTTGCTAGTTTGCGTCATCGCTTTTCTAGCGGGGGTAATGCCAGCTTACCGAGCCAGCCGTCTGAATCCGATTGAGGCTTTAAGGTATGAGTAAAATACCGCTTTGAAAGCAAATCTCCACCTAAACGATTGAGCAAGCAAAAGGCTAACGATGAGAGGACTGGAATCCTCTCATCAAAATTACATGACCTTTACTTATAAGATTGGGAAAAGGTCGGGAACGAAATAACGTCCTGACAAATGGGCTTCGTATAGGCAGAGACCACGCCCGTTACTCCGGTTATATCAACTATCGAAACAACCGCCAGAACATCTTGTGCAATATTGAAACCATTGGTGCCAGCCATTTCGCTTAACTGGATTTTCCCCCATTCTCGTTTGAGAAATTGTGCGGTCATCGGGTGAAAACGGTTATCAATCTCGCGGTTGATTTCAGCACTGGTCTGGGTTTCAAAATCTTCCGAATATGCATCGTAAAAGTCATTGCTAACCGTGTAAGTTGATTTCAGAACTTTACCGGTTGTCAATACCTTTGCCGTTTTTGTTCCCGTTTTTGCAATATATACCCTTTTAATAACACTGGTTCCCTTCACCACGCTTGCCGGTTTGATTGTTTGAACCACATCAAGAACCTTAATAAAGGCTTTCCCTAGTTTTGTTCCGCTAGTGAATGTTTTTCCACCAATCGTTATGGTTTTTTGGATTTTCATGACATCCTCAGCCCCCTGGGCAACCATTGTCACCTTGCTTGCCGATCCCATAGTTACAATATTGGCAGCGACTACCAGCGGTGAATAAACCTGCTCGGCAACCACCAGACCGCACTCAAGTTTGGTTTTCGCGCAACCGGCGGCGCATTCAGTCCAATTGGGATCACATTTTTGCCAGCAAACGGGTCCCACACCGCCAAAGCCTGCTTTGCATTTTGGGTAGCATAAACCGGCATCGGATTCACCACCGCTTCCGCAGCTGCCGGATGCGGGATAGCAACGCGCACCTTCCCTGCGTTCGTCCGCATTGCACAACATTGATCCCATCCCAAGCGTTGAAACTGTTCTAAAACAGGTCTCGCCTGTATTGGTGTAGCCTGCCGGACAGTCCTTGATGCAACGCTGGGTGATGGAACTCTTGCTGTATCCAGCCGGACAGGTCATACTGCCCGATCCCTTTGAATCGGCTCCTCTTCCACAAAAACATCCGTTGTCAGTATAACCGGCTTTACATCCATATTTCTTGAAAATTGTAGTGCAACCCTTAGAGTAAGTGCTGGGTCCTCGGTAACAGGTCAGTCCCGTGTTTGTGTATCCATCAGGACAATTCGCAACCTTAGATGGCGCACCAATGGTGTCCGCACCGCGACCACAAGTTGCTCCATTATTAGTATAGCCTGCCGGACAATCGGCGACCCGTCCGGGGACAGTCCCGACACCGCGCCCGTAACTCTGCCGCCAACAGAACGGAAGTCTCTCGCCGGTAGTTTTGTTTTTTATCCAATTCATCACCGCATTTATATCACTTTGCGGCATATCGGGGACATCTTCATAAATTGTTTCGTCTTCCGTAGTCGTGGTTTGAGCAAAACTAAAAAGCGGGGTAATTAACGCTAAAAACATAATCATCGCCAAAGTGACCCTACCATACTGTCCAAAGTGGTTAATTTGATGGTTCAAAATAAAATTCTGTTTCATAAGTTTCCTCCTGATTTTCTTTTCTGTTTCGTTGCGGACAGAGTCATCTAACTGCTATGCAATGCCCGATAAATGGCATTAACTTCATTGTTTTCAAAATAATAGTCAAATTATTTCCAAACTGAATTTTTACTGCCTTTGCTATTTGTGCTTCAAATATTTATGTTTCCAACCACGACTTATTTTTTTGATTCCGCGGTTGCTTTAGTCTTTTTGATTAGCTTGGCACGCTCTTCAGAAACCAATTTCGCCAAAGCAACCGAGTCAATCGCTCCCGGAATGATTTGGTCGCCAATTAAATAGGCGGGAGTTCCGCTAATTCCAAGTGATAGTGCTAAAGTTTGGTTGTTATTTAGGCTCTCATTAAGATTCGGATCTTCCATGTCTTTTTTTAGCGTCGCGTAGTTTAGTCCGAGTCGGTCAGAAACGCTTTTGATTTCATCGTCACTTGCACCCTCGGTTTCAATCAGTGCATTGTGAAATTCAGAGTATTTTCCTTGACGATGAGCAGCAAGAGCGGCTTGGGCGGCGACTTGCGATTGAGGACCAAGAATCGGTAATTCTTTATAAACGACTCTCAAGGAAGGGTCTTTTGATATTAAAGCGGTTAATTCAGGCAAAGTCGTCTTGCAATACCCGCAATTGTAGTCAAAAAACACGACAATCGTGACATCACCTTTGGGATTGCCCGGCGACTGGCGAATCAGGGTCCGAATAGATTTCAGTTTTCAATTTCTTTAGGTTAATCGCAACATTTTGCTGTCTTGCTTCTTCCTCTTGAGCTTCTAATGCCATCATTGCTTCGCGGATAACGGATGGATTTTTGAGCAAATATTCTCGAACAATCGTCTCAATTTTTTTTCTTTCATTGTTGGAGACGGGTGGTGCTTTCGGTTTTGTTTTGACTTTTGCCCCAGTCTGCGCCGAGGTTTGTGAAAAGCCCAAAAATAATATTACAGTCAAGGTGACTAAAATAAAGCGATTGGCAATAGTTGATTCCATCTTTTCTCCAACTGATAAATTTTTATTCTGTAAGCAAAGTTTTTCACATTGCCTTTTCAAAATTCTTAAATTAAAGGAGTAAGAGCAGCTTTTATGAAGTTAAATTTCCACTTCAAATAATATTAACGAGTGTTCACGAAATGCTAACAGATTAAGCAGAAAAATGCTAGATTAATTGAATCGGAAAATATTAAAAACAGGTTTTGATTTTTCTTTTATAATGATTAAGCCATTACCTGTTATTATTTTCTCAAAGTACTATTGAGAATGAAATCATTCATTTGCTTTGTCCTATTCCCTCTCTGGCAGGAGCGATGTTTGCTTATCGGTTGAGCTACCTGAATCCGATTGAGGCTTTGTGTTACAAATAAAATAGTGGCTTATGCTCTACAGAACTAAGAATTTCAATCTGCTCACTATCGTTTGCTTTACTGATTTTAATCATTGCTCCCCTCTCAGACCATTCTGCTAGAGCCGTAGAATAAATGATTATTAGGCAAACTTTATTTGAGTAGTCTAGGTAAAACTTGGTAATATTTATTTTATGCCGCCAACCCAAAGAAATATCGGTTTTAGTCAACTGCGTGTCGGGATTTTTGTCCTTTGCGCGCTGGTAGTTTTAGCTTTTTTAGTTTTAAACGCCACGGGTGATTTTAATCCGTTTGAAAAGAAAATGCGTTTGAAGGCTCGATTTGCGACCGCCGATGGTTTGCGCGAGGGAGCAGAAGTCCAGCTTGCCGGAGTTCATATCGGCAAAGTTGAAGCCGTTAAATTCCTCGCTCCCGATAGTCCCGAGGAAGAAAAAATTGAGGCAATTATGAGTGTCAGTTCGATTTTGGATGATAAGCCGATTACTGACCGCATCCGCACCGATTCGATGGCTCAATTGATCGCCACTTCAGTTTTAGGCAACGATAAAACCATCAATATCACGCCTGGGACGGTCAAAGGAACGCCGGTTGAAGAAAATCACGTTTTAGCTTCCAGCACCGCCATTTCCATCAATCAATTAACCGCAACGGGCAATGATTTGCTGGGTCAAATCAACAAACTTGCGATTCCAACTAATGAAATTTTGAACAAAGCAAATCAAGGTGAAGGCACGCTGGGACGCATCATCAACGACCAATCACTTTACAAAAATCTCGATAATACAGTTGGCGAAGCAAAATTGACGATGGTCAAAATTCAAACTTTGATTGACCGCGTAAAATCGGGCGACGGAAGCGCGGGGAAACTTTTGAACGATCCTGAACTTTACAATAACTTAAATTCAACCGTCAGCAAATTAAATGCGATTTCCGATGATATTAAGGGCGTTTCTCAAGATTTACGAAGCGGAAAAGGAACTGCCGGAAAATTTTTGACCGATGACGCGCTCTACAATGATGTCCGCGAATCGCTCAAAGACATCAAGGCTTCGCTGGCGAAAGTCAATGGCGTGGTGGATGACGTAAAACTGCTAACCAAAGAGCTTAACGAAGGGAAAGGAACTGCCGGAAAATTTCTCAAGGACGAACAACTTTACAATGATGCACGTCAAATGTTGGCAAAATTTAATTCAACCGCCGAAAAACTCGACTTGATTTTGGATGATGCCCAACAAGGAAAAGGCACATTTGGCAAACTTTTGAAAGACGAAACGCTTTACAACAGCATCAATCAAACCTCCGCCAATGTCAATCAGCTTTCCAGCGAAGCAACCAAAATGATTTACGATTTTCGGCAAAATCCAAAGAAATATTTGACCATCAAATTTAAGCTATTCTGAGAAGTTTTCCGCGGTCACGATTGACCAATATCCGTTTGGATTTGCATCGCTCAAGGCTGACCAATACCAAGCCGAAACGTCAGTCCAGTTTTCGCCGCTATCGGTAAAAATCCTTTCACAAACCTTTAAATTCTTTTCACTCTTTCGGGCGGAAAAGCAACTCCAACGATTCCCGTCTTTATCAATTTTCAATGGCAAAGGCAAGATTTGATAGCCATTTCCGGCAAAACAATCGGCGGGTGAATGGAGTTTTCGGGTAGCTTCTTTCACATATCGGATTATCAATTCCTTCTCGCCATCGGTAAATCTTTTGACAATGCCGGGGAAATCTTCCATAAAATACTCTTCCAATTCGGTTAAATCTAATTCCCGCAACTGCTTGTGTTCAAAGGATTTAGGGAACTCAGTCGAATTCGTTTGAACAAAAGGCTGAGATTTTTTGGCAATTCCGATTTGCACATAAATTGCTGATAATGTGGCTAAAATAAAAAGTGTTGAAAAAATAACCGACTGTTTTGAGAATTTTATTGGCGAAGATTCTTCCTCAACGATTTTGGTCGTTGGACCCAATTTTTGAAGGGCAAAAACAATCCCTAAACAAGTAAAAATAAAACAGACGACTCCGATTCCTTGATGTGCAAAGTCCGGCATCTTGACAATTTCGGCTTCCAAATAAAACAAACCCGTGGCGCGAAAGATATTTCCAATCAAAATGATTAGCAAAGCAATTCCAAAAGCCAGCAATGATTTTGCCAAACGAAATCTATAAAGCGTTATCAGCAAAGCGGTTAGGAAAAAACCCGCCCACAACATTTTAATCCCGCTACAAGGCGCATCAATCCAAATTGTTTTCTCTCCAAAATTTAGCCCGACTCCATCCCTGACAACGGCTAAACCGTTTAATTTCAGTAAAATGGTAGTAATTTCCCCGACTATTACCCGCATCGGATAGCCGAAGAAAAACTGCAAAGAAGCTATCGAAGGCAAACTTAAAACGAATAAACTCCAGATTCCGAAATGAAAAATTCTGCCAAAACGCCATAATGAAATTACGCAACTCAAACCCGTAAATGCCATTGTGCCTTGAATTAGCGGCGGGAAAAAATTGTATGTAAGCGCGAAAAGCAAAGTAAAAAATGAGGCAATGGGTAGAATTAAATGGTCTTGCTGATTGGTTGGTTTTTGCCAAACAGAGATTACGATGACAGAAATTAAAGCAAATATCCCGTAAAATCCATCGGTTGAGGTCACAACCCGCAGAAAATACCATTTCCAAATACTCCAAAAAGCAATTATTTGAAATAGCAAAATTAGGATTGGAAAAAGTGGGCTGGAAAATAATTTTTCAGAGCCTCCTAAAATAATTTTCGAGTCGCCATCAGCCACAAAAATACTCCTAAGATTACTGCAATCAACAAATAAGTTTCAGGTTCGGGAATGGTTGGAACGGTATTTTTATCCACTGGCTTTAACCCAAATTGGTCATATTGTTGTTGAGTTTCAAGCACTACTGCGCCGGTAACAGGTGTCACAAGTTGATTTTTCATCGCCAATTCAACTGCTTTTTTCTCATCCCTCTCGCTCGCCAAAATTCGATTGACTTCATCATTTGCCCAGAGTCTGACCAGATGCTTGGAAGTCTCTTTTGATGCTGTCACATCAGTCTTTTCAACACTTGTGCGAATGTAATTAAAACTTCTTTTCGACTGATTTAATTGTGAAATCAATCGGTCAAAATCAGTTTTGAGATTGCTAAAACGAGGAGCATTTTTCAAATAATTTAATTCGTCAAGTTCTTTTTCAATCACATCAAAACCATTTGCATTTGAAAAACTATAAATTTCAGTTTTGTTTGGACGGCGGAAAAGTCTTTGCGCTAAATCATTAGAAGTAGAGAACTTATATGGTTGAGGCGCGTGCATCCAAATCACCACACTTCCCTCTTTTTCAGCCGCTAAATCCCAAGCCTTAGTCAATGCCGGAAGATTATCCGTTCCTCCGTCAAATTCGGTTTGTTTAAGTATTTCGGCAATTTCCGAAGGTCGTCCAATCGTTGAATTTGGATAGCTACGCCCTGTATTTAAAGCGTTTCCGTGCGTTAAAACTAACCCAACTTCTGTGTCCTCTGGTAAATTTTGAATCGCAGAAATGATATTTTCCTTCTCGCCTTTAAAATTGGCTGAAGTATCAATTACAAACACCAGCCGTGAAGGTTTCAGACCATTTTTTTGTTCTATTGTTTGGGTAATAAAATTATTTTCGTCTTTTGCCCAGATTAACTTAAATTCGTCAGATTTAACTGCTCGAATTGATGAGTTTGGCTCGATAAGCTCTGTATTCGTAATATTTCCACGAATTGCTGTAACATTTTTTTCCTGTTCAAATTTCAAGTTTTGATTATCGGATTGCAGTTCTTTTTTCGATTCAAGCCAAACGGTGTGTTTAGTTTGCTCAGGAGTGGTGAAATTTTGGTCACGAAAATACGGCAATCTTACCAAACCATTTTTCTCGTCTTCCAAAATCAGCGGAAACGTAATTCCGATGCGAACTTTCATCTCGCCACCATTTGGTTCAATCGGAAAACATCGCATATTTATTCTATCGCGCCCCGAAGATGTCACTAAAACAGGATCCCGGCGTTTTGCTGTAACTTGTTGGTATGCAGTGGTTACACGCTGCTTTTCGGCAAAAGCCGCTTCGCGTTCCTCACCATTTATCCAAAGTGTCAAACGCGAAACTACGGCATCCGGCGGAAGTTGAATCTGCCCGAAAGCCTCTTTTTGTCCCCAAGTCTCTGTATTCTTGAAAATAAATGTCCATTCGAGATAACCAAGCGATGCATCATTATCAATCGAGCCATCCATTTGTGACGCAATCATATTCAACTTTTGATCTTTCCAACGATTTTCACCCGAAAAGCCAAATCTTGATATTTCACCTACTTCGTCCGCGGTTTTACCTTTTAAACGATAATAGACCTCTTGCGCCTTTTGAAACGAATTATGTTTTGAGGAAGTAAAAAAATCAAAAACAACGTCGGAAATGTAAGCCCTTTTTCGATAATAACCTGCCAAATTTACAATGTAATTTTCATCCCCGTATTTTCGTAAAAACTGTAACCCTGCTTCTTGTTTTTCTACATTTTCCGAACTCGCCATTTCCAATCCGTAACGAGTGGCAACAAATTTTGCTTCGCTAAGTCCAATGATTGCAATTACTAATAAAAGCATTGCTCCAATTGAGAACCAACTGAAAGGGAAAATTTTAGTCGGCTCTGCTTGCAAAATGTATCTCCGCATCAGCAGCACCGACAAAAGAGCAAATATCGGCGAAAGTGGTAATAAACCAATCCCAATAAATAAAATCCCAATCACTGCCAGCGGTGAAACAGGTGCAAAGATGATTGTGTAAAATAAGGCAATTCCCGCTGAAATTGCGCTTGCCCAACCCAATAATGTGATTCTTTCAAAGCGTTTATTATTGAGCGACCAAACAATGTAAGCATTTGCAACCGGAACAAATCCAACTAGCAAAACGTGCCACAAAGTAGGAATCGGATCAAATAGGGCTTCGGCACACATTTTGGAATATAGCTCAACCCCTAAAGTAATCAAAGGTAATAAAACACCCGCAAAAATTAAAAAGCCAAGCGTCCAAGGTCGCTCGGCAATTGGAATATATTCTTTGGGTTGTGTATTTTCGGCAAAAATTTCAGACATTTTGACACTCCTTAACTCAATTTCACCATTACTTTACATTATAAAGTTCTTTTCCACAAGAGAAAATTTAAGCAATCTTCATTTTTTTGACAACATTCTTTTCACCCGCCATTTTTTTCAATTCATACAGTTTCATCAAGG
Organism: Pyrinomonadaceae bacterium; assembly: GCA_963779235.1. Lineage (GTDB taxonomy): Bacteria > Acidobacteriota > Blastocatellia > Pyrinomonadales > Pyrinomonadaceae > JAIBCC01. Next base: position 210,877 of record CAVZXI010000013.1, on the reverse strand, counting down.
CTTCAACCGGCGAAAGTATTTCCACATCAATGTCTTGAAGCATTTTTTCAACTTCATTTTGATTCTGAGATTTGGAATTTGGAATTTGGAGTTTGGAATTCTCAAATTCATATTCATTCAAAAGTTCTTCGGCACGTCTCACTACAGGTTTTGGCAAACCCGCCAATTTTGCCGCATAAACACCGTAACTTTTGAGCGCAACTCCTTGTTTAATCTTATATTTAAAAACGAGTTCAGTTCCCTTTTCCTCAATTTCAACCTGCAAATTTTCCAATCTCGGCAACAAATTTTCGAGTTCCGATAATTCGTGATAATGGGTAGCAAAAAGTGTTCGGGTATTGTAATTTCGGATGATTATGGATAAATTCAATCACACTTCGAGCAACTGCCAAACCGTCAAAGGTGGAAGTTCCGCGACCAAGTTCATCTAATAAAATCAATGATTTAGGCGTGGCGTGATGCAAAATTTCAGCCGTTTCAATCATTTCGGTCATAAAAGTTGATTCGCCCAATCCGATTCGGTCATACAAACCGATTCGCGTAAAAATTCGGTCAACCGTGCCGATTACGGCATCTTCTGCCGGAACAAAACTGCCGATTTGAGCCAACAAAACGATGAGCGCAATTTGACGGAGATAAGTTGATTTACCGGAGGCATTCGGACCCGTAATCAGCGCAATTTGTGGAGCGTTATTACCGCCCAAAGCTGAATCATTGGCAATAAATTCGACATTTTCTTCACGCAATTTTTGCTCAATAACGGCGTGTCTGCCGTTTTTGATTCGGAGCAAAGAAGTCTCATTTACTTGTGGACGGCAATAACTATTGTCGTCGGCAATTTCGGCAAGTGAGGTGATAACATCAAGATACGCAACAATTTGCGCGGCAAGCAAAATTTGTTGGCGAGATTTTCCGATCTCTTGGCAAACTTGGCGAAAGAGTGAGTTTTCGAGTTCTTCGATGCGTTCTTGCGCGTGAACGACCAGCGACTCATATTCCTTGAGTTCAAGCGTCACATAGCGTTCCGCCGGAATGAGCGTTTGTTTGCGGACGTAATCAGTCGGGACAAGATGCAAATTCGACTTGGTAACTTCGATAAAATAACCGAAAACCTTATTGAAAGAAACTCGCAAACTTTTGATTCCCGTCCGCTGTCGTTCCCGAATCTCCATCTCTGCCAAAAAACCTTTGCCGTCTTTCAAAGTCGCTCGAAGTTTATCCAATTCAGCCGAAAAACCTTGTTTGATAATTCCAACTTGTTCATTTTGTCGAGTCGGTAAATCTGCAGAAATAGCTGAGTCAATTAGTTTTGCGACATTTTCACAATTTGGAAGATTGGTCAAAATTTGTCCGAAACGAATTGAATCTCTTCGCAAAACTTCTTTGATTTTCGGCAATAATTCGAGACTTTTGCCAAAAGCTCGAACATCTCGTAAGCGGAAATGAAATTCATCTTTCGCCCGACCTGAAAGTCGTTCTAAATCTTTGATTTCCGACAAAATATATTGCAATTTTTCCCGCTCAAATTTGTTTTCCTTAAAAAATGAAACGTGATCCTGTCGGCGATAAATTTCGGTTGTGTCGAGCAGAGGTTGTCGCAACCATCGCCGTAAAAGTCGTCCTCCCATCGGAGTTTTGGTGCGGTCAATAAGCGATAAAAGACTTGAATTTGTGGCACTCTCAAATATTTCGAAACTCCGCAAAGTGTGCGCGTCAAGCAACATAAAATCGTGAGAATCATAACTTTTCAATCGCGTAAGTTGTTCGATGCGAATACGAGTTGTGTTTCCTTCAAATACGCAATCAAAGCACCGGCAGCGGAAACTGCCAACGGCGATTTTTCCAAGCCGAAAGGTTGTAAAGATTTGGTGTTGAAAATGTTTGAAAAGAGTTTTTTGCGCTGTTTGATGTTTGAAAAACTTCGGTTTTAAGTCTGCGTAACAATGCCGGTAAATCTCGTTACTATTCTTCAGTTTCAACAATCAAAATTTCCGATGGGGCAATTCGGCTGAGTTCGGTCAAAGCATTTTTGTTTTCAATTTCGGTGACGAAAAAATCTCCGGTCGTAATGTCTGCATAAGCAATTCCGGCGCGTTCTCCATCGCTGATAAAATGATGCCAGATAATTGTTATATTTTCTATCTAAAAGACTTGGTTCAATGATTGTTCCTGCCGTAACAATTCGCACAACTGCCCTGTCAATCAATTTTTTGCCGTCTTTTCCTTTGATTGGACTGGTCGAAGTTTGTTCGCAAATTGCTACGCGATGTCCGCGGGAAATGAGCGTGGCAAGATGGCGTTCGAGTGAACTGATGCGGAATTCCCGCCAATGGAACACGCAAATCTTTGCCCATCGGTTTGGAGGTCAAAACTATGTCTAATTCTTTGGCTAAAATCCGCGCGTCATCATCAAACGACTCGTAAAAATCGCCCAAACGAAAGAGCAAAAGCGCGTCTTTGTGCTTCGCTTTGATTTCCAGATATTGCCGGCGAATCGGGGTTTCCGCTTTCATATTTGTAACCAAAGATTACCATATTTGAAAGCGGATTTTAATTTGATGTTTATTTTTTCTTGAAAACGAATTCTCGAAATAAATTGATTCCGATTCGTGTCATCATTGAGATTGAGCCATCACGCAAACCATCTTTATAACTGAATCGTTTTGGCATCCAAGTTTCGTTTGCAATAATTGCCGAAGAGTAAGTTCCAACTATTCTCGGCACGCCGATAACACGTTTTCCTTTTTCATTTCTCGCTGTAAATGCTGAAATCACAGCGTTTGAGAATTTTGATTTAAAGTCTTTCTTTGCGCTTGGATAATAATTACTGTCGAGTTTGAAGGCTTCATCCAGTCCGTAGGTAATGGTCTGATTTATCACATTACGTCCAATGCTATCGCCAAATCTGCGGGCAAATCCACTCGAAGTTTTTCCCCATTCGGGCGGTTTATTGCGAATTTGCTTAAAAGTAGATGAAAAAACAGGACCGATAAAAGCGGCTGGACCTACTACATTATTTAGGTATTTTTTGAAACGTTCATTTGCCTCAGGGCGAACGTAAGTTATTGTTGTAGCTACGGTTGTAGTCGTTGTTTCGGCTGATTTGTCTTTTTCCTCAGACTGAGCAAATATTTGGACAGTTGATAAAATCAACACACAAAATAATAATAAATTTTTCAAGTTCCCTCCTTGTTCTTAAAAAATTAGCCCCTTGCTCTTTCAAGCAAAGTCATCATCAAACAGCCCAGCATTCCCAGAGTTTCTTCTTCTTGAGTTGGCTGAGTTTTCAGCGTTAGTTGAAATTTCCCTTCAAAAAACGCGGGTTGTTTGGCAAGTCGCAAAAAGCACTGTGCCATCCATTCTTTCGACCAAATATGCCGGATTAAACATATAGCCGGTGAACATTCCGACTATGGGAATTTCGCCAACCAATGCATCAATCACTTTAATCCAACCGCTTTCTTCGTGAATTTTTAAAACCTGCTGTCCGGCAGTATTATGAATTTCATAATTTGCCCGCCAAATCGAACGCATCCCTTGTCGTTTAATCCCGCCAATATGTCTCCCCGAAGCATCGGTAAAATTGTATCGAGCGGAAAAATCAATGCACCCGATCTGCTTTGATATTAAACAACTGCTTCGTTTGCGATTCATCGGCAAAAATATTGATGTCTTCTTTTAGCTTAAAAAGTTTTTGTTTGACGTAGCCGAGCATATTCCCGCTGGCATCACGGACATAAATTTGACTTGCAAGCGCAAGCAGTTTGAACGAAAAGTCTATTGGATAGTTCATTTAGTTTCCTCTTTATTTTTTTTAAAACCTGATTGTAGCTTAAAAATTTCTCACCTATTTGGCAAGAAATTTTGGTAAAACTTCTGAAATTGATTTCAAATTTTGGTGAATACGGCAAATTTCAGCAAAACTCAAAATCGTGATAACCTCTTGTAATTCAACAAATTCACGGCTGAGTGATTGCATCGCCCGCCGAGTATCACGTTCGCTCGAAACAATCAAAAAAGGAATCGAACGTTGTGCATCAAAAGCACGTTTGAGTTTGGCAAACGCCGAATCAATGTTTCCTTTGCTTTGCACTTCAAAAACGTGCGAAAGGCGCGGACTTTTTTCTTTCTCTCGCCACACAACATCATAATATTCAAATTCAATTTCAGCAAAATAGTTCAAACTATTGCCGATTTTAACTAATATTTCTTGGACATTACGATGGTTAAGTTCCTTATTTTCTTCTCTTTGCGTAGAAAATTCAATTGTTTCGTTTTCAATCCTGCGTTTTCCTCTATCGGTTATTCTCCAAATGCCTTTGGTGCGGGAGATACAACCGATTTCATCTAATTCTTTCCCTGCCTTCTGCACCAATTTTCGCCAATTTTGAATCTTGGTCAGGTCACTTTTATTGATTTGAGGAAAATAGCCGCTCAATCTTTCGTATAAAAAACGCACGTCTTCAGTTCCGCCAACTGCGTTAAGCTCTTGTAAAATAGGAGTTTGTAATGATTCTAATTTTGGAAAAGACATTATCCTTTGAAAATTTTCGGCACTCGTTTATGAATTCCGCACGTTACCTCGTATGAAATCGTATTCGTTTTTTCCGCCAATTCTTCCGCTTCAACCCGCAACTTATTTTGTTTGCCAATCAATATCACCTCGTCATCAATTTTGACATTTTCGAGGTCGGTGACATCAATCAGAGTCCAATCCATTGAGATTCGCCCAACCACATTTGCGTATTGACCATTGATAATAACGCGACTTAGATTTGAAAGACCACGGGGATACCCATCTTGATAACCGATTGGAATAGTTGCAATTAACGAAACTCGCTGAGTTGTAAAAGTGCGCGAATAGCCTAAAGTTTCGCCCTTTGGCACTCGTTTCAGAAAAGTAATTTTGGAATGCAGCGACATCACGGCTTTTAATTCGGGCTTTTCGATATTTTTCGGCAAAACATCATCCCCAAGCCCGTAAAGAATTCCGCCGATTCTGACCATATTCCCGCGCGAATTCGGATATGCAACACTTGCCGGAGAATTCGCCAAGTCTCGAAATGTCGGGCGGAAACCTTTTTCTTGCAATAATTTAACCGCATCATCAAAGCGTTTGATTTGTAAATTTGTAAAATCATTTTCGGCTAGATTATCAGCCGATGCAAAATGCGTCATCACGCCGTCAATCTTCAAATTTGTAAATTTTTTCAACCCCTCGGCAAATTCGTTTAATTCATCCCAACGAACTCCGATTCGATTCATCCCCGTATCCACTTTAATATGGACATCAGCAATTACGCCTTGTTCTTTGGCGGCTTGATTAAATTTTTCAGCTAAATCAAGCCGATAAATGGTTGGAGTTAAATCGTAATTGAGCAGGAGTTTTTCTTGCCCATCAAAAAATGAGCCAAGGCATAGAATCAATTTTCGGATTCCGGCTTGGCGTAATTCGACACCTTCTTCGGGCAAAGCAACCCCAAACCAATCAATTCCCGCTTGTTCGAGACGTTTTGAACATTCAACCGCGCCGTGTCCGTATGCATCGGCTTTGACCACCGCCATATACTTTAAGTCTTTTCCAACAAACGATTTAACCGATTGTAAATTAAAGGCGAGATGGTCTAAATGAATTTCTGCCCAAGTAGGTCTGTTGCATAAAAAGGTCAAGGTCAAAGGTCAAAGGTCAAAGGTCAAAGGTTTTATTTGCCTTTTTACTTTTTGGACGTTTGTTGCCTTGAAAATTACCAATTTTCTCTTTTCTTCAACTCCGTGATATGCGCCAGATGATGTCGGCAATGCCAATCATAAAGACCCAAGCATATAATTTAAAGAAACTTCCCCGTGTTCGGGATGGAACAAATTTCGTTCAAAATCTTCGGCAGTCATGGCATTCAAAATCAGACTCCAACGAGCGTGAACCGAATCTATCTGATTCAGCGATAATTCAACCGCAGCGTGTTTGCTGTCAGCTAGTTCCGCCCACAAATTTTCCATATAAGGTTTTATCGGCGGCGTGTCTTCAGTTAAAGCTAACTTAAATCTAATCAATGAATTAGAATGACTGTCGGCAAGATGATGAACAACTTGTTTGACCGTCCAACCATCGGGACGATAGTTTGTTTCGAGTTGATCTTCATTCAAATCGCTACACGCTTCGCGCAATTTTTTCGGTAACTCCGCGATTGTGTTCAGATAATTTTTGCGTAATTCGCCTGTCACCTCAGTCGGCTTAAATTTCCCGATTGGATAACTTAAATCTTCACTCATAATAGCTCCTAATTTCAAATTCCAAATTCCTAATTTCAAATTCCAGATTCCAGATTCCAGATTCCAGATTCAATTTTTACTTTTTACTTTCTAACTATTCACTCCCAATATAATTTTCAAATCGCGTAAATTCTTTCAAAAAAGCTAACTTAACCGAGCCTGTCGGACCATTTCGTTGTTTTGAAATCAGTAATTCGGCAATATTTTTATTTTCTTCGCTCGGTTTGTAATATTCATCCCGATAGATAAACGTGACTAAATCTGCGTCCTGCTCGATGCTGCCACTTTCGCGTAAATCAGACATCTGCGGACGTGGCGGATTTCTCGCTTCGGGCGCACGCGAAAGCTGTGAAAGCGCAATCAATGGAACATTTAACTCTTTGGCTAAACCCTTCAATTCACGAGAAATTTGCGAAACCTCTTGTTGACGATTCTCATTGCGTCTGCCGCTCCCCGACATCAATTGCATATAATCTACCACAATTAAATCAAGTTGTTTCTGTTCGGCAACCAAGCGTCTGGCTTTGGCTCGCATCTCAAGCGGCGAAATTCCAGCTGTATCGTCAATAAAAAGTTTGGCTTCGGAAAGAGTCCCGATGGCTTCGGCTAATCGCCCCCATTCATCCCGCGTCAAAAATCCATTGCGAAAACGATGCGCGTCCACTCTCGCCTCTGAAGCAAGCATCCGCATTACCAATTGTTCTTTTGACATTTCGAGCGAAAAAACTGCCACCACCGCCTTTTCTTGAATGGCGGCATTTTGAGCAATATTCAAACACAAAGCAGTATTGTGAACGCAAATATCATTTGCCACGAAATTATGAGTTTCGGGAATGGTCAAATCATAAACCTGTTTATTTCCGGCAAACTCAATCGAAACAATTTCGTCCCAATAAATTTCGCTTGACGCTAATTGTTGCAAATATTCATCATTTAGCGCATTTGCAAATTTTGAAAGGTGTTGACGCGATGGCGCACGTTGACCTGCATGAACATTTGTATAACCTTTGATTTCGGCACGTTTTGCTAAAGACAGCCAAGATTCATCGCCCTTTTTTGTAGAAATATCCGACCATATTTCGATGGGAATTAAATCTTTGTTGGTTTGATAATTACGGTTTTCAAGTGTTCGTAAGACATCTTTTAAGGCATCCTCTTTCCCAAAAATCCCGATTTCCGCAATAAAAGTTTTTATTGAAAGCGCATCCGTAATTTCTAATTGCCAAGCAGTTCGGCGTTCAGTTTTGTATTTGATACTGCGTTTTTTCAAATTTGCAATCACGCCAAAACGCAACAAAAGATGCTGAACTTGTCGAATCATTTTTTCGCTGACCGAAGCAAAACCAAGTTGAGGCTGTGCGCTTTTTAAAACACTTGCCCAACCATCAGTTGCAAATAAACGGTTTAGAAACATCGCAAGTTGGCGGCGATTCAACGTGAAAACTTCATTCGGAATAAATTTTGCGTGACTGTTGCAACCGAAAATATTTAGATTTTTTAACCAAGTTGTGAGCGCATTTTTGCCTTGAGTTTTTCCTCCAATTTTCCTCACTCGAAATGCAAATGTTCGGTCTTTTGAATTGCATTGAACTACTTCGACTCCTCCAAATTCATTGACTGATTGTTCAAAATCATCTCTCAAAACAGATTTTGCCACTATAAATTCAGGCGATTTTTTGGTCAAACAGCCATCTCCTAACAAATATCCCAAAATTTTAACTTCACAATCACGCCAATTATCTTTACCAAAGACATTTAAAATTCGTGGAACAGCGATTTTTTCGCCAACTTTTATCTGCTCTAATTTTCGCCAGCCATTGATCGTCAAATATGGATGCGTAATTGTGGTTTCAATCTTTCTACCAAGTCTGGTAACTACTTCAAAAACAGGCTTAATGCCGTCATCAATAAAATCACTTGCTTTGGTTAATTTGAATTTGAAATTATTTTGGAGAGTTAAAAGTTTGGCACTTTTTGTATTGTAAAGTTCTTCAATCGTGTGAACGCTTCCGTCAGCTAAAACAATCTCACTATCTTTATTCAAGCATTTTCCCATTGACGGACGCGCCGCAACTATAATCAAATCAGTACGTTGTAATCCCGAAGTCATCGCGTCCAGTTCGCGGAAACCGGTTGCCAATCCGGTCAAAGCGTGCGATTCGCGTTTGGCAAATTCTTGGACTTTGTGCAAAACTTCGCGGGCAATCGGCTCAACGTGCGAAAAACCTTGTCGGGCGCGCTCATCGGCAAGGGCGAAAATTGCTTGCTCGGCGTGGTCGAGAATAATTTCTGCATCTTCTTCTTCGGCAAGAGCTTCGCTGGTGATTTGATTGCAAACTTTTATCAAATTTCGTGTAGTTGCCTTGCCTTTGACGACTTTGGCGTAAGTTTCGATGTTGGAAAAATGCGGCAACCCGTAAGTTAAGTTGGTCACAGTGGCGATTCCGCCCATATTTTCGAGTTGACCTTCTTTTTTAAGCTCCTCTCCAATCAAAATCGGGTCAATTTTCTCGCCCCGTTCAAAAAGATTGGTCATCGCCTTATAAACCCGACGATGCAAAGGCGAATAAAAATCTTCTTGTTTGAGCATCTCGATAGCCTGTGAAATAAGCGTATTATCCAATAAAATCGCGCCCAAAATGACCCGCTCCGATTCGGGCGATGACGGCAAAGGCTTCTCTAAAAATTGCTCACGAGAATAATCAGGTGTCATTTTGTTGGTTTAGTTCAAATATTCTCCAAAATCTTTTAAGAGGGTTGGATTGTTTCTAATCATCCAACGCTTGAAGGCTGTAAAACTTGAAGAATTACTTAATTTTTCTCTGATTTTCAGCTTGAGTTTTTCCTTTTCAGCTTCGTCAAAAAGCCCATCATTCGAGAAATACAATCTAATTAAATCAGAAAACTTCCTTATTTCTTTGGAAACTTTATTGCGGATATTTGCTGATTCGTCAATTTTTATCGCAGTTCTACCGCAATAGACGAGCCGTAAAAGTTCTACAGTATTCAAATTTTTAGTTGAACTCGGGTAGAGTGAGGTTATTATAACTTGTTCTTTTGGAAAAGCAGAATTGAAAAACTCATACTTGATTTTGGTTTCAACTTCGTTTGTTTTCGTGCAGTCTAAAATATTATCAACCCCTGCAAGTTTTGTATTATTGCAATGACCGCAGGCAAAAAATAAATTATTCCAATCAAATTTTAAGTCAGTATTGCCTTGATGTGGAATGAAATGCTCAACATTGATCGAGCTAATCTCTTTTTCTTCACAAATATAGCATTTGTTTTTGAAATCTGTTTTCAAACGCGGAACAACGTCTCCACATTTATAACTTCCCGATGCTTTTAATTTTTCTTTTGCTAAACATTCTGGAGCAGGTTGTGATTTTTCAAAATAAATCATTGTCTATTCTTTGTAATGGCTTTTAAGTTTAATTCGTTAAGTTTGATAGCTAATTCATCCGAAAAAAACGTTGGGACTTTACTAAAGTAGATTTTCAATTCCAGCAATTCATCTTTTTCAACTTCGGTTAAATTGTTGTTATTCAAGAGCTTTTCATATTCGGCCAACCTTTGCTTTTAACTCGCTAGAGTATTTGTCCGAATCAAAATAACTTTCAACAATTGCCTCGTAAGAATATCCCGACAAATCTTCGGTCACAATTCGTTTTTCCAAATCACAAATCACAGCATTTTCAATTGAGTTCAAAACAAATGGCGAATGAGTTGTCACAATAAACTGAATCTTGGGAAAAAATGCGGTCAAAAACGGTAGAATTTTCTTTTGTAAATCAATATGCAAATGAGTTTCGATTTCATCAATTAAAACAATTCCTTGAACATCATAACTTTTAGTCTTATGCTCTTCCATTCGCATAATCAGTTCGGTTACGATGTCTAAAATTGCCGAATAACCGTCGGGTAATTGGTTAAATGTGTGTGGCGGATTTCCGTTCTCGACAATTTGATAATTTATTTCTTTTCTATCAAAAATAAGTTTTAAATTTGGCTGTTCTAAATAATTCTGATAAAGTTCTGTTTCAAATTTCAAGAAACCATTCGTCTATTTTGTTTGCAGCTTTCCAAATCGTTTTCATCTTTGGCGGACTAATTTATCAAATTGCAAATTTACAATGTGTTGCGTAAAATGTTTTCCAACATTTTCATCTATTTGGTAATGTATCTTAAACTCAAACTTTCTTGAACCCTTTTGGCTCCATAAACTGAGTAGACGTCTTTTTGCTCTCAAAAAATTTGATAATAAACTTCTACCTTTATTGAAATAATGATTCTTAGCTTAACGGATTTATCCTCGAATTATCTCTTCAGTTTCATTAATTAAATATAAACTCTTTGAACTGTTTGATAAATAAAGTTTGTAATCAGGGTTTATTCCAGTAGTGACAAATTCTTCCAACAAGGATGTTTTCCCACTTCCATTTTTACCTGTGATAATTAAATGTTTTCTCTCAGTTTCAGATAAATTTATCTCAAAATCCTTGATATTTCGGACTTCGTTGATTTTAATTTTGGTGATAAAAATGTCTTGCATAGCAATAGATAAAAAAGACCGCAAGTTTCCAAAAACTCACAGTCTTTTGATGATACTTCAAGTTGGTAAAAAAGTTAATTAGGCTTCTGCAGTTTCTGTTGCAGTTTCCGTAACTTCTTCTTTTGCTTCAACTTTTGCTTCTTTTACCGCGCCCTCAGCCGTAACTGTTACCGGAACATTGAGAATAACTTCACGGTGCAATTTGACGGGAACATGGTATTCGCCCGTAATTTTGATCGCATCTTTCAAAGTGATTTTCTTACGATCAATTTCGTAGCCTTTGGCTTTTAATGCCTCGGCAATATCCATCGAAGTCACCGAACCGAAAAGCGTTCCTTCTTCTCCGGCTTTGCGTTCAAATTTCAGAGCGAATGTCTTTCATTTGTTCGGCTTGAGCTTCAGCAGTTGATCTCTCAGTTGCAACTTTTTTCAAAAGCGCGGTTTTAACAGCTTCAACTTGTTTGACATTTCCTTTGGTTGCTAAAAGAGCTAAACCGCGAGGTAACAAATAGTTGCGGGCATATCCGGCACGAACTTTGACGACTTCGCCGCGTCCGCCTAAATTTTCAATATCTTCTCGTAAAAGAATATTTGTTGTTGCCATTTTTATAAAATTCCTCCTAATGTTTAGTCTCCCACGAATGGTAACAAAGCCATTGACCTGGCACGTTTGATTGCTATTGCAATGCGTCTTTGATCTTTTGCTCCGAACGCCCGAAATACGGCGCGGCATAATTTTTCCGCGCTCAGGCACAAATCTTTTCAAATAATCGGTATCTTTCCAGTCAATATATGCCGGAACTTTTTCGCGTTGGCGGCGACGTTGAAAACGTCTGCGGTGCTTTTTTTCAAATTTTTGCACTTCATTCAAATCAACATCAGCTCATTACTAAATCTTTATCTGCGTCCATTAGTTTCTCCTTATCTTATTGATTTTCTTGGACTTCGGTTGACGTTTTATCAACATTTTCGTCTGCCTTAAAACCACCGTTTCGTCTGGATTGACGTTTTTCACGTTTGGCGCGGATTTTTTCCGCCGCTTTGCGGTCTTCGTCAACCCGAACCGTAATAAATCGAATAATCAAATCGTTAACCCGCATCCGGCGTTCGAGTTCGGCAATTTCTTTGCCCGAACCTTCGATTTCAAAAAGAACATAATGTCCTTCTTTCTTTCGCTTGATTTCGTAAGCGAGTTTGCGTCGTCCCATATCTTCAAGTTTGACCACGCTTCCGCCTTCGGTTTCGATTACTTTGGTAATTCCTTCGTTTAATTTTGCGATGTCATCCGCCGATGTATCCGGTTTGGCGATATACATCATTTCATATACTCTATTTGCCATTTTCCTCCTTTTGGCTTTCGAGCCTCGCGCTCAGGCGAAGCAAGAAGGGCTTTCGATTTGGGATTTGTGATTTTGGATTTTGGATTTTCTTATTCAATCCGCATTCCTCATTCCAAAATCCTCAATTAAATTGTGCCATTGCTTTTTCTACTCCGTCACGAATGACGGCTCGAATCGCTTCGGCACTCATTTCTAAAATTTTTTCAACCGTTTCAAAGTCTGACTTTGAAAACTTTTCCAAAACAAATTTTTTGGTATCGCTAATCGGATGTTCGGGCTGAATACCGATTCTCAAACGAATAAATTCCTGGGTTCGCAAACAAGCAATGATTGATTTCAAACCGTTGTGACCGCCATCTGAGCCTTTTGGACGAATCCGAATTTTGCCCAATGGCAACGCCAAATCGTCCGTGATGACGATGATTTTGGCATCTTCACTTTTGTTTAAAAGTCCATCTACCGCTTCGCCGCTCAAATTCATAAAAGTTTGCGGTTTGACCAGTTCGACTATTTCGTTTTCAATTTCGGCACGCCCGATTAACGCCCGACATTCTTCGCGTTTGACCATTGAATTTGCTTCCCTCGCCAATAAATCTATCAACATAAAGCCTAGATTATGGCGGGTTTCTACATACTTTGCGGTTGGATTCCCCAATCCGATAATCAGCCAGCCCACAAATTACTCTTCTTTATTGTCTTTTCCGACAACTTCAGGCTCAATTGGAGTTTCTGCTATCGGTGCTTCTTCTTCCTTAATCACCACAATAGAGGCAATCATCGCTTCTGGATTTTCGTGAATTTCAATCCCTTCACCTACCTTAATATCCGAAACGTGAACCGATTCGATTAAGGTCTAAACTGCTGACATCAACCTCGATAAATTCGGGCATGTTTGCCGGTTCGCATAAAACCTTGATTTCTCTAAACTGTTGATTCAAAACGCCGCCGTGTTCCTTAACCCCAATCGGCTCACCGATAAAGTGCAGGGCAACCGTCACTTCTATTTTTTCACCAACCGAAAACCGGCGTAAATCAGCGTGAAGCAGACGACCTTTGACCGGGTCAATTTGACGGTCTTGGAAAATCACATCACTTACGCCAATTCCAGCAATATCAAGAGAAAACAAAGTATTAGGACCTGACTCCGAACGCAAAATTGCGGCTAAATCTTTTAAATCTGCCGAAACAGAAACTGTTTCGCCACCACCGCCATAGACAATAACCGGAACTTTTCCTGCCACTCGTAACCGACGGGCAAATCCTTTGCCGCTGTTTTCTCTTTTTTCAGCTTTTACTACAACTTTTTCAGACATATTTTTCGTCCTTTCCAATAATAATTTCTAAATAAACAATGATGAAACGCTGGTTTCATCGTGAATAGATTTAATCGCACGAGCCAGCATTTTTGCCACGCTCAAAACTACGATTCGCCCTTCGGCTTGAAGTTCTTTTCCTGAATCGCTCAAAGGAATAGTATTGGTCACAATCACTTTTTCGAGATGCGAACCGCGAATATTTTCAATTGCCTTACCCGATAAAACCGCGTGGGTAAATGCCGCCATCACGCTTCTCGCGCCCGCTTTATGAAGGGCTTCCGCCACTTTGCAAATTGTCCCGCCGGTATCGCACATATCGTCAATAATCAAACAATTTTTATCCGTTACATCACCGACGATATTCATTACTTCCGCCACATTCGCTTTTTCACGGCGTTTATCGCACAAAGCTAATCCAGCGTTCAGTCGTTTGGCATAAGCCCGGGCTCGTTCCGCACCACCTGTATCGGGCGCAACCACAATCATATTTTCAATCGGATTTTCTTGAAAATAATTGACCATCACCGGCGCAGCGTACAGATGGTCAACCGGAATATCAAAAAATCCTTGAATTTGCGAGGCGTGCAAATCAACGGTCAAAACTCGTTCTGCACCTGCCGTAGTTATCAAATTTGCCACCAGTTTGGCGGCAATCGGGACTCGTGGACGGTCTTTTTTATCCGAGCGGGCATAACCAAAATATGGAATCACCGCCGTCACTCTTTCCGCCGAAGCCCGATTAAATGTATCAAGCATTATCAAAAGTTCCATCAAATGCTTATCAGTAGGCGGACAAGTTGGCTGAATGATAAAAACATCTGCCCCGCGAACATTTTCGCCAATCTGAAAATTAAATTCCCCATCGGAAAATCTTCCCGTATTGGCTTGACCTAAATCACAACTCAAATGGGCGCAAATTTCTTCAGCTAATTCTCGGTAAGCATTGCCCGAAAAGACTTTAATGTTTCCTGTGACACTCATCGTAATTGATTAGTTGATTGATTCATTTGCTCATTGTTTCATTGTTTTTGAATGAAACGCTTCGCACAATCTTAAAATGATTCATTGATTCAATGATTCAATGAATCAATCCCTAAAACAAATTGACGAGCAACTTGCACAAAGTTACCCGTCAATTTCGATAAAAAAAAAAATGGCTGGGGCGGGAGGGATCGAACCTACGAATGCCGGATCCAAAACCCGGTGCCTTACCACTTGGCGACGCCCCAACAAAACTCATTTATAAGAAACTAATCGGAAACAACTTCAAAAACACTTTTTAGTGCTTCGCGATATTCCTCACGCGAGACAGTTGCTACGGCAAACTTTCGCCAATTTAATTCTATTTCTAGGGCTTTTAAAGTCGCTTGCCGTGTCTCTTCATTTTCAAAGATACCAAAAACGCTTGCTCCGCTTCCCGTCATCAACGCACTCCTTGCTCCACCTTCAAGCAATTTTTCTTTAACGCGTTTTATTTCGGGTTGAAGGTTGAAAATAACCGTTTCAAAATCATTTTTGGGATTTAATTGCCGTGAAAATAGTTTTTTAGCCTCATCACGGCAAAACTGAAGAATACTTTTTGAGTCGTGAATTGTCAAGCGAGGCGCATTGATTTGGGCAAATGCCATTGCCGTCGAAACATCTACGCGAGGTGTCACAATCAGCAGAAATTGTTGATTAAAATCTTGATACGAGATAATTTCCGCTCCGCGTCCGATGCCTAAAGCCGTTCCACCGGAGAAAAAAAACGGCACGTCTGAGCCTAAATTTTGTCCGATTTCGCACAGTTCGGATAAAGTGATTTTTAAGTTCCAAAGTTTCGCCAGACCAAGTAACGCAATCGCGCAATTTGAAGAACCGCCGCCGAGTCCACCGGGCGAAGGAATCTTTTTTTCGAGTTGAATTTTCGCGCCCTTTTTCACCTCAAACTTTTCTTTCAAAATCAACGCAGCTCGAATTATCAAATTTCTTTCATCAGTTGGAATATTGCGGTCTTCGCAAGTCAAAAGTAGCTCGTCATTTTCTTCAAAAGTTAAAGTATCGTGCAGCGAAACGGTTTGAAAAGCGGTTGAAATCTCGTGAAACCCGTCCTCGCGTTTGCCTAAAATTCGCAAAAACAGATTGATTTTGGCAAATGCCGGTAGTGAAAACTTTTCATTCATTGCAAACAGCATAAAAAAAGAAGAAGGACGAAGCAACCCCCAGAAGCAACATCCTTCACGAATAAATTTTTTAGCCGTAAATTTTTATCTCTCAACAAATACTTGAGTAAAATAATATGCGCCATCATCGGCAATCGCCGCTCCGATTCCGGCTTCTTTCCACATTTTGCTCAAAATATTATCGCGGTGGGCGGGCGAAAGCATCCAACGTTCAATTGCAAATTCGGCAGGTTTATCGTATCCGCGATTATAAGCGATATTTTCGCCGATGGCTCTCCAGTTGCTGATTCCCAAAGCATCGGCGCGATCATGCACCATCAAACCGTCTTTTCCGGTGTGGCTGAAAAACTTCAGGGTCGCCATATTTTCCGAATGTTGACGGGCGATTTTTGCCATATCATCGCTCCAAACAAGTGGCGAAAGATTATTTTCGGTGCGCTTTTGATTGAGCAGGTCAAAGACTTGGCGTTCGAGTTTTGCATAAAGTGGGGCTGATGCAGATGAAATTGTGGAATTGTCGGTTTTTTCAACTTGCGCCTCTGCTTTGGCAACAACGCGGGACGAGCCTCAACTGTGGCTTTATTTTTATCCGAAATTGAAGCCACCGTTCCCGGTGCAGATTTTTTTTGACCAAATAAATTTGTGCCAAGCAGGGTGAAAAGTAGGGTTATTAAAAATAATTTGGAAAATTTACGAACGGCGAAAGAATATTTCATCACAACCTCACTTCGGTAGTCAGACCATCTCAAATTTGAGACTCACGACTTTGCGTGTCCATAAAATTACGGACTTGCCCTTTTCGGTTAAGGTTTTGGATAAATTGATTAAAGTTTATCCGTTAATTTTTTTCAATTGTTCGGACTAATGTTTTCAAAATTAAGTCCGATAGTTTATAGAAATTGATAATGTGTTTTCTATTCCAAAAAAATGATAAAAAAAGTTTAACATCTCACTTAGTTTAGAATTTTCTTGGCAATTTTGGCTTTGATTCTCGAAACGCCTTCGGAATCTGAGGAATAATTCAAGGCTTTTTGCCACGCGGATTTGGCTAATTCAGTTTTTCCTTGTTTCAGATAAACATCGCCGAGGTGTTCATAAATGTTTGGCGACGTGGGGTTTATGCGGACAGCTTCTTTCAAATATTTTTCCGATTCGTCCAGTTTTCCAAGTTTGTAATACCCCCAACCGAGACTATCCAAATATGAAGGATTGGTCGCGTCAATTTTGACGGCTTTGTGAATTAGTTCAACCGCTTCGGCAATTTTTTCGTCTCTTTCAAGCAGAAAATAGCCAAGATTGTTTAAGGCAATCGGGTTTTCCGGCGTTTTCTTTAAAATATTGCGAAGGGTTTCCTCTGCCAATTTATAATTGCCCGATTGATGTTGAGCGGTTGCCAGAGAAAGACTCGCTAATTGCTTGAGTTCCTCGCTGGCGGCAACTTCAAAGGCTTGATTAGCTGAAATAATGGCATCTTTAGTCCGTTTGGCTTGCGTGTAAAGCCCTGAAATAAAAAGGTAATTGCTAAAGTCATCGTAATAGGGCGAAGGGGCGGCAGATTTATTGGTAATCAAAGTTTTGATGAGCGAAACGCCTTCGTCAACCTTTCCCAAATCGGTCAAAATTGAGGCTTCGGTGCGAATCAAAATATATTCATCAGAGAAATTTTTGCGAACCGCTCGCACCGTTTGCAGAGCCTCATCTTTTCTTCCGATTTCTCTCAGAAACGAAATCAGTTGTTTATCGGCAAAAAGGTCGGATTTCCCCAAAAGAGTTCGAGCGCGTTCAATCGTGGCTCTGGCTTCGCTCGATTTTCCGGCATTTTTGTAAATCTTAATCATTTTTTCAAAAACCCGCGTGGCAAATTCGCGTTGGTCTTCGGTAGTTAAAGGCAACTTTTCTATTCCAAAAGATTTGAGGGCTTGTTCGTAGGCGACAATCGCTTCATCGTTTCGATTTGATTGAACATAAATATCTCCAATGGAAACTTGCAGATTTGCCACCGAATTCTTATCACGCTCGCCTAAATCGGTGATGGTTTTTCTTAAAGTTTTAATCGCTTCATCGGTTTTGCCCAAACGCGATTGCACCTCAGCCAATAATTCGACTAAAACTAAATTATTCGGATTGGCAAAAACAGCCTGTTGCAACATTTCCAAAGTTTGATTGTTAGATTCTCCTTCTTTGCCTTCGATAGCTTGGCGGAGCAAATCAATCGCTACCGTATTTTCAGGCTCATCTACCACCGCCCGACCCAAAATTTCGATGGCTTCGCTGGAGCGTCCGACTTTGATTAGGGCTTCTCCAAGTTTGAGACCTGCGCTTTCGGGCGATAAATCTTCTTGAGTGCCGAGCATCGTTCGATAAAAACGAGTTTCAATCGGAGGCGAAGCGGCAAGCCATTTTTTTAAGGTTGCAATTCTCTCTTCGGACTTATTTGTACGCTCGTAAATTTCGCTCAAAAATGCCCAAGCCTCCGCGCTTCGAGGGTCAAGTCGGACAACTTCTTTCCATTCGGTAATTGCTTTTTGAGTCGCAATTGGTTCTAAAGCAGTAGTATTTAATCCGCTTTTGATTGTGTAAATCCGAGCTAAAATTCGATGTGCGCCAAAATTATCAGGGTTTAGTTTGGTAGCAATATCTGCTAA
Organism: Pyrinomonadaceae bacterium; assembly: GCA_963779235.1. GTDB lineage: Bacteria > Acidobacteriota > Blastocatellia > Pyrinomonadales > Pyrinomonadaceae > JAIBCC01. The sequence goes on along the minus strand of CAVZXI010000013.1, from coordinate 192,592 downwards.
TAAAATTGCTGCTTCGATGTCGTTGGGCGGAGTTGAAAGCGTCAATTCGGCAAGTGCGGTGTAGGCTTCGGCTAAAGTCGGATCGAGTTCAACCGCTTTGAGAAGTGCTTGTTTGGCAAGTTTCGAGCCGGTTGTGATTCCTGCCTGCGAACGCATCCGATTTAATCCCCATAAATATCGTTGGGCTTCCAATAATTTAGCGTAGGCTTGTTCGCGTCTTTCTCTCGAAACTTCGCCTGTTTGAATTGGAGTTGGTGACGGAATAGGCTGGGCTGAAATAGTCTGCCACCCAAAAAAAACGATTGAGATGATGGCGATAAAAAATAATTTTGGCATCGGTACCTCGTAAAATTGATTGCGCGAAGCGTTCCATTGAATCATTTGCTCATTGATTCATTTACTCATTGATTCATTTTTTTTACGACTAAATGATTCAATCTCTAAAATGGTTAAAAAAATTGCGTTCACCGCTTAAATCAAACTTCAGATTTTATACGCGACAAACGCAATCTCCGTTTCAAAAAGAACTACTTATCTTGTTTATCCTTGGGGATTTCTCGAATAATTGTAGTCAAGGCTTTAGGGATTTGACCGGCAGTCAGGTCGCCTTGATTTTCAATTATTTGGTCAATCAATTGAAACTTCGACTTGTCAAAATCTTTCGTCATCAAAACCCCGTTTTTATCAATTGTCATCGGATAAATACCAAAAAATTGGTTTTTAAAATTGGTAATAAACGATTTCTTTTCCGGTGCAAGTATTTCTTTGCGCTCCGGGTTTGGCTCAGGAATCGAAGCTCCCATCAATTGCAGTTGCTCTTTGGCTTTTTCCACATAATCGCTAAAGGGATAATCGCGCACCAACCGTTGAAAATATTTGACCGATTCATCCGTTTCTTCTTCGATTTGGTAGGTAATTCCCAGTTTGAAAAGGACTTCATCCAGATAAGTAAAGTTTGAATATTTATCTAAAATTTCACGATACCGCGATTGTGCGCCCTTCAAACCGCTCTTTTCTTGTTTAACCGAAAGCGTGTAGTAATAATTGGCAATATTAAGATTATGCAACCCTAAATTATCCTGAACTTCGCCCAAACGATCTTGAGCTTCTTTTCGGAGGAGCGAATTCGGATATTGCTGGAGCAAGGCTTTCAGACGTTGTTCGGCTTTTTTGGCACGGGTGGCATCGCGGTCTGGCAAGCCAATTTGACGCATTTCGCATTCGGCAATTTTCAGCAAAACACGGTCAGCCAATGGATGAGTCGGGAAAAACGTCAGCCAATCCTGATAACCGGCGGCGGCTTGAATCAAATTGCTGCTTGAGCCTTCTAAATAAAACGAATCGGCAACCGCCAATTTTGACATCGGCAAATATGGCGAATCAGGATAAGTGGTAATAATCGTTTGGAAAAGCAAACGCCCGACTTCGTGGCTGCCCTTACGGACTTCTTTGGTCGCCACGATGAAAAGTTCACGGTCACGATCGGGCGCAACGCTACCGATCAATTCTTCGTATTCATCATTTCCGCCACCACCGAAAATTCCTAAAAACTTCCCTTTTTTCTTAATTTCGCGCGGTTTTCCAACCTTTGAATCTGGATTAGCTCGCTTTGAAGCAGTTTCCAGCAGGGCATTATCAACCCGAACACTTAATTCGTTGACGGCGGCTTCAGTCTGGTCAACATCGCTACTTTCATATTTTTCCGAGCGGTCAATCTTTCCGCGCAAATTGCTGACTTCCGATTGCATACTCGAAACCTCTTTTTCCAGAGACTTCAAACGTCCCATCGGCGTATCAAGCGCAGTTTTGTCGTCCTTTTTGGTCTTATCTTCTTTAGCATCGTCTTTCAAAGCCGAAATCGCATTATTTAACGAACGACGCATTGTATCGAGTTTTTGTCGCATTATTTCCAGCCGTTGGGAAATAGTTCCGTCACCGACCTTTTGGGCAAAAGTCGGAATAACAAAACTCAAAATCAAAGCTAAACTTAATAAAACTATTCTATTTTTTTGGAAAAACATAATTACCTCTTTTTTATTTGTGATTTTAGATATGCGATTTGCGATTTTTTTCAATTATGGAGTTTAACAAAAACCCTTTTTGTTGAATTTTTCATCAATAGTCACAGACCAAAATAAAATCGCAAATCTAAAATCTAAAATTCCCTACACCCAAACGGATGCCGAATCTAAAAGTCCTTGAACGGCTTCGGTCGGATTTCCTTTGCCATAGACGGCTGAACCTGCCACGATTATTTCCGCGCCAGCCTCCACCACTTTGGCAATATTATCCGCATCAACCCCGCCATCAATTTCAATCTTGGTTTTTAAACCGCGATCTTCAATCATCATTCGCAACCGCCGAACTTTATCCAGCGAAGTGTGAATAAATTTTTGTCCGCCAAACCCGGGATTTACTGACATTATCAAAATAAAATCTGCAAAGGGCAAGGCTTCTTCGAGCGAAACTAAAGGTGTAGCCGGATTGATAGCAACTCCCGCTTTGCCACCCGCTTCTCGAATCGCCGTCAAAGTTCGTTGCAAATGATTATCCGCTTCAACGTGAACCGAAACCATCGAAGCCCCTGCTTCCACAAATTGAACCGCGTAACGACTCGGCTCTTCAATCATCAAATGGCAATCAATCGGAATTTTGCTGATTTTAGCGATGGATTTGACCACGGGCAAACCAATCGTAATATTTGGGACAAATTGTCCGTCCATCACGTCAACATGTAAAACTCCTGCACCACCTGTTTCAACTGCGCGAATTTCTTCGCCAAGTCTCGTAAAATCAGCCGATAAAATTGATGGGGCTATCTCAATCATTCAATATTTTGAATTTTAATTTTTTAACTATAACTTTGTTGCTCGAAAATTATTAACGGTTGCTTTGCCACAATTTCAACGATTAGGGAATTCGACGATTTCGGATGTCCCCACCGGTTGGAGTTTTTGTCGCACTCGGTTTCGGCGTTGGATTGGTAGTCGCTTTATTTGCCGAATTATTTTTGTTTCCCGGAGTCGTTGTCGGACTGCTATTTGACCCGGGTTTAGAGTTTGAACTGTCACTGCTTGCCGAATTTACATTGGCGTTTTTAGCAGGTTTATTTGCCGAAACATCCCTTGAAGTCTGCGCCGGTTTTTTAACATTGGCGTTTTTGTTAGTCTTTTTCGGAGCATTTGAAATCCCGTCATCGGGAATGTCCGCATCATCCGTATCTTTATTAACGGTGGCAGGGGCTTCGGTGCTTTCGGGATTTTCTTGGCTGACGACCACGAAAATAATTTGTCCGGTTTTGACGGGTTCGCCCGCTCGCGGCGATTGTTCGATAACCGTGTTTGGTTTTTCCTGACTAAATCGCCAAGCTCGCCTTTTAATTTTCAGCCCAAGTTGGGTTAATTCTTTCTCGCTCTCACTAAAATTCTTGCCGACCACTTCCGGCACTTTGACTTCGTTACCTTGCAAAGAAAGCCAAACTACACCAAGTAATCCAACTAAAAAAGCACCTGCTAAAGCAACTACTACAAACAACTTACCAATTGCCGATGCGCCTGTTTTAAGAAATCCCACTTTTTTTTCTTATCCTTGTAAAACTTGAAAATTAACAACGAAGTCTAACATTTTTTGCTACATTTTGACGAGTGTTGAACAATTAACTCAAAACTTTTTTAACCTTTTTTCAATATTGCGATAAAAAAACCGTCCATTTTATCCCGCTGCGGAAAGGTGCGGGCAAATCCTCTTTCGGTTAAAAATTCTGCCGATAAATTTGGCAGAACAATCTCAAAATCACGATTCTCGTGCAAAAAATTTTCAATAACCTGCTCATTTTCTTCAATTTCCAGCGAACAGGTTGAATAAATAAGCCGACCTCCTCGTTTGACCAGTTTGGATGCGTTGACGAGTATTTTTAGTTGTTTGGAAGATAATTCGGCAAAATCATTTTCAGTCAAAAAATAACGAATTTCAGGATTATGGCGAATCGTCCCAGTTCCCGAACACGGCGCATCAACCAAAATCACCTCAAAACTTTCATCCGCAAATGGCAAAGATTTTTCCGCATCATATTGCAATAATTGAACATTCTGTAATCCTTGTTTTTTGCAAATTTCTCGCGCAATTTGCAACCGTTGAAAATATAAATCACCGCCAACTAATCAAGTTTTTTTCCGCAATCCGCAATCCGCTGATCCGCAATCATTGAAAGTTTGCTAGCGGGCGCGCAACAGACATCCAAAAATCGCTCATCCTCTTTCAATTCAACAGTTTCCGCCACCATTTGCGAAGCCTTTTCTTGAAAATAAATCTTACCTTTTCGGCTAATTCGCGCAATAAATTTTCTCCGCGTCATTGCCCGACTGTCCCGCGTCTCAATTTTGTTTATCGCGTCCGTATTCTTCCCCGTCCAACGAAAATCAAGATTTGGGCGTTTCATTGTTTGCTTCCGACTAATTTTTCCGTTTCCCAAAAACCAAATTGCGAAATCCATTTTTCAACCAACCAACGCGGATGGGAAGTTGCAACCGAAATTTGTTCGATTTCATCAGCGAAATTTAATTCAATTTTCTCACGCGAAATTTTTCTTAAAACCGCATTGACCAAACCTTTTGCCGAAGTTTTTTTGGCTTTTTGGATTAAATTAACCGATTCATTGATGGCTGAATAAACCGGAATTCGGTCAAGAAATTTGATTTGATAAATTCCCAAACGCAAAGCGATTCGGACCTCTAAATCAAGTTTTTTATTGACAAAATTTTCGATAATTTTGTCTAAATAAATTTGTTTACGAAGTGTTCCGAGCGTCAATTCGTGACACAATCTGCGGTCATTTTCCTTTAAATTTTCTTCGTAAAGCGGCAACAGACTTGAGGAAAATGCCTTTTCTTTTTCAATTCGGAAAAGAATTTCAAAACTAGCCAGTCGTGCGGGTGAAATATTCATTTTTTCTTTTGTGGTGGATTGAGCGTGGTCGGGCGTAAATCATCGCTGGTACCCTGTTTGAGGTTGTGATCCACCGCGATTCGATCATCAAAAACGAAACATTCGCCTTCCCAAAGACTTTCATTTTCGGGCGTTTCTTCGAGATATTTTAAAATTCCGCCTTCGAGTTGGAAAACTTCTTCAAACCCTTGTTCTTTCAAAAATGGCGCAAATTTTTCGCAACGAATTCCGCCCGTGCAAAACATCGCTACCCGTTTGTGTTTTTCGGGATTAAGATTTTCCGCTACGAATTTTGGTAAATCGCTAAACTTTTCAATCTTCGGATTTATCGCTCCTTTAAATGTCCCGATTTCAACTTCGTAATCGTTTCGAGCGTCTAAAATAATCGTATTTTCATCCGAAATTATCGAATTCCATTCGCTCGGTTTGGCGTGTGTCCCGATCCCTTTTTCAATTTCTACGCTTTGCCGAAGCATCACTATCTCCTGTTTTATCCGCACTTTAGCTTTCAAAAATGGCTGTTCGGCGTGAAACGAGGTTTTATATTTTAATTTAGTCTGGAATGTTTTTTCGAGAATATTGATAAACTTTTCAAGGTTTTCCGGCAACCCCGAAATGGTTGAATTATAGCCTTCTGCGGCAATCAGAATCGTGCCTAAAATCGAATGTTCAGTCATCGCCATTTTGAGCGTAACTTTAATTTCCTCAATGTTTTCGAGTTTTTTGAATTCGTAAAATGTGATGATTTGATATCTCATATCCAAATAATTCTATCCTAACTTGTCTCCAATTTGCATCTTGATTCCATTCAAAAAATCTCGCGTCTTTAGTCTGTTTTTTCCTTCCAACTGTAACTCATCAATTTGTAAAACTGTTTCTTTTCCACAGCTTACAATCAATTTGTCACCTTTAGCTTCAATGATTTCTCCAACAATTTGGAATGTGGAATCTGAAATTTGGAATTCTTTTGCTTTCCAAATGGTCAGTTTTTTCCCTTGCCAAAAAGTATAACTGGTCGGAAAGGGCTGAAATCCTCTCACCCGATTAACAATCTCACTTGCCGAAAGATTCCAATCAATCAAACCATCCTCTTTTTTCATAATCGGGGCAAAAGTAGCAAGTTCGTGATTCTGCGGAATTGGTGTTAAATTTTCGAGATTTTTGAGCGTTTCCAAAAGCAAATCCGCTCCCAAAAATGAAAGCCTTTGCATCAGTTCGATAGAATTTTCGTCTTTCCCAATTTCAGTTTCCGATTGCAACAAAATATCGCCCGTGTCCAGCCCGACATCCATTTGCATCGTTGTAACACCTGTCTTTTCTTCACCTTGCACGATTGCCCAATTGACGGGCGCAGCCCCTCGATATTTTGGCAAAAGCGAAAAATGAAGGTTGATGCAACCCTTTAGAAACGATTTTAGAAAAGTTTCGGGCAAAATTCTGCCGTAAGCCACGACCACCGCCAAATCAGCATTTGCAGACTGAAAAAGTTCCAAAGTTTCAGGCGTTTTTATCTTTGAGGGTTGGAAAACCGGCAAATTATGTTGCAAAGCAAATTCTTTGACGGGCGGCGCGGTTAATTTATTTCCGCGTCCAGAAGGTCGGTCAGGCTGAGTCCAAACCGCGACAACTTGGTGTCCATCGTCCAAAATTTTGTTCAAACTCGGAACAGCCGCTGGTGGAGTTCCCATAAAAACTATTTTCATCATTAAAATCTTACCGCATCAGAATTGTGATTGCGAAGGTTTGGTGATGAAAAATTCAGATTTGAGATGCGGAAATTTTTCTCGATATTGAGTTTTCCATTTTTCCATAAAATTTTCCGCCGTTTCTTTTTCAACCAAGGCATAAACGCTTCCGCCAAACCCCGCGCCAAAAGCCGATGCCGCAATTGCCCCGAGTTCTCTTGCTTTGGCTTGCAAAAAGTTCGTTTCAGACGTTTGATTGCCAAGCATTTCATCTGCATTTCGATGCGATTTGTCAATCAAATCACCGATTTTTTCAAACTCAAATTGTTTCAAATATTCGGACACTTGCGGAATTATTGAACAACTTTCGAGATAAAATTGCCTCAACCGTTTTTCCAAATTCTTGTCTTTGAGTTTTGCTTTGACCGCTTCAAAACCATATTTTTCAATAAGTTGCGCCAAACTCAAATCTTCGCCAATAATTTTCACAATTTCCTGCGTCATCAGCGAAAGTCGGTTATATTTTGCCATTGCCACGCCCGTTTTTTCCGCCACCACTCCGCTCGAAGCAATCACAAAAACTAAATTATCCGGCAAAGAAAAATCCCCTTCATGACGGACAGGACAAAATGAAAACTGGCTTAAATGATTGTCTTTGCAACAGATAATTGCCGTTTGGTCTTGGCTTCCACCAAAAGTTCCAACTCCTTTGTTGCCTTTCAGTTCGCCAAAATCGTAGCCATTTTCCAAACAACCCAGATAATTTCCGAGTTCAAATTTATCCCGAATATTTTGTTTGTATTCTTCAAATTCGGGTAAATTATTGACTTTAGAAATTGCCAAAAAAATTGCGACTACAAAAGCCGAAGAACTCGAAACTCCGGCGGCTTGAGGCAAATTTGAACGGAAATTTATATCAGCCCCGCACAATTTTTTGCTTTTGAAATTTTTGGCAATTCTTTTAGTGGCAGTTTTTGGATAATTTGACCAATGATTTTCCCGAATTTCCAAATTTTTATCAATCTGAAATGTGACCGCCTCTTTGGTATCTTCATTTGTGAGATTCAAATAGTTATCGTTACGCGGCTCAAAAATTACGGCAAAACCTTTATCAATCGCGCAAACAATGCTTCGACCGCCACAATAATCGGTATGTTTGCCTAAAAATTCGATTCTTCCGGCGACAAATATTTGATTTTTAATTTGCTTCATTTTCGGATAATTTTTTGATGACGCTTGCTATATCTTCACGGCTCGATAAATCTAAAACTCCGCCGTAATATTTTTCGACCTTGAAAGTTTCACCGAGTTCATCAATCGCAAATTGAACGGCTGAGGATAATTCTAATTCGTTACGCTCGGATGGTTTAATTTTTCGACACGCAGTAAAGATTTTCGGAGTAAAAATCCAAGCGTTCATACTTACAAAAATTTCGCCATCGCCAATGTTTTCCGGCTTTTCAACTATGTTGGTTAATTTGAACTCATCATCAAATTCGACAATCGCAAACTTTTTAATTTTTTCTTCTGAAATATTGCTTTCACGAATTAAACTCTCTTTCTCAAAAACAACCAGCCCGCCAGTTTCAAACTTTTGAAGTTTTTTCAAAAGTTTCAACGGATACAAATTATCGGAATTTACGACTAAGAATTTATCATTTCCCACAAATTCTCGCGCTGAAAATACAGCATCCGAAGTTCCGAGCGGGTCTTTTTGGATGGCAAATTGAAGGTTGTTTTGCCGACAAAAATCTTTGAGAATCTGATGTTCTTCACCGATTACCAGACAAATTTCGCTAAATCCTGCTTTCCGCAAATTTTCGATGATAAAATCTAAAAAGGTGCGTTTTCCGTCAATTGGAATCAGCGTTTTCACCCCACTTTCTGCGATTTTTGTTTGGTCTGGATTGAGTTTTGCTTTCTCATTACTCGCCCGCATCCGAGTTCCGAGTCCGCGAGCGAGAACTACTGCTTTACTTATCATTTTTTCAACCGTAGAGCATCTGCCATCACATAAAAAATCCAATTTTCTTCCATCGAACCGCGAATCAAATAGGCATTTACACCATTTGCATAAATCGCAACATCTTCGCCGCCGTGAGTTTCGTCAGCCAGCGGAACTGTGGCTTCTTGTTTATAATCGGGATTTGTAACTTCTGCTTGAGTTAAATTTTGACGCTCTCCGCCACGATAACCTTTTCCATTGGCATAGTTTAGCGTGGTATAAGGTTTGCCATTTTTATCTGCGCGAGGTTTTTCTTCGAGCATTCCTTTTCCGTCAACTTCTTGGGTTAAGCCTAAAATATTGTTGCCGCGAATCGGATAACCGCCCATATTTAAAGTGTGCGAATGATCGGCGGTGACAATAATCAACGTTTCATCGAGATTTACTTTTTGGGTAGCCGTGCGAACTGCGTTTGAAAGTTCAATTGTATCGGTCAACGCCCGAAAAGCGTTTCCGTTATGATGAGCGTGGTCAATCCGTCCGCCCTCGACCATCAAAAAGAAACCTTTTTTGTTATTTGCGAGCAAATCAATCGCTTTTGAGGTCATTTCCGAAAGACTTGGCTCACCGCCCTTGTCATTTTTGCGGTCATATTCGTATTGCAAATGCGAAGTTTCAAAGAGTCCGAGTAAATGCTTAGTTTTTTTCGTATCAATCGCGTCAAATCCTTGTTTATCATAGATATAGCTGGCATCTTTATATTTACTCAGCCATTCTTTGGTCAGATTTCGCCCATCCAATCTTTCGCCTTTTCGATCTGCATATTCGGGATCAATTTCTTCTTTTGGTAAAAATTTCGGACGACCTCCGCCCATCGCAACTTCCAAACCATCGCCGTAAGAAAATTCGATAAGTTGTCGGGCAATATCGGGAAATTTGGTCTCAAAAGCCTCTTTTGACCGAGTGGAAATATCAAAATCAGATTCCCAATCGCGGTCTGCCGTGTGTGCATAACACGCGGCGGGGGTGGCGTGGGTGAGCCTTGCCGTGGTCACAATTCCAGTTGAAAGCCCTTTCATTTCAGCCATTTCCAAAAGAGTCCTTGTTTCATTTCCCTTGACGGTTTTGTAATCCGCGTGAACCACATTTTGATTAACCGACAGCACGCCTTCATCGGTTTTGATGCCCGAAATGATGGCGGACATAGTTGGAGCAGAATCGGAAGTTTGCTGATTAGTCGAATATGTTTTTGACAAGGCGGAAAACGGAAATTCTTCAAAACTGAGGCGATTTTCCTCACCACTTTCGCCTCGAAGCTGACCTTCGAGAATGCGCGAAGCCGTCAAAGTCGAAATTCCCATCCCGTCTCCGATAAACAAAATGACATTTTTGGCTTTGCCTTTGCGGATTTTAACTCGTTTGGCTTGTTCGATTGCATTCCAGCCCTCTCTAGCCCAAGTTTCAGCCGATTCAACCCGTTTGACCGGAAACTGCGGAGTTTGGGCAATTGTTGAAATTACAAATGCAAATAAAGTCAGACTTGATAGAATTTGATTAACTAAGTTTTTCATAATGATTAGACAAAATTGTATTGCAATTTCTTTTCAAACAAAAATGGCGTTGGAAAATTTAACTTCCAACACCGAATATTTTGCCAAGTCGCTCCGGCTCCTTGTTCTGATTTAATAACCGCAATGATAGTTTGAAGTTTCCAAAACTCTTTCCCAAGTTCCTTCGTTCCGCTGATAAGCGTTAAATCCCGCGCCTTCAAAAGATTGGGTATAAGTAAAAATTTCGGCTACCCCATCGTTGTTGTAGTCCAAAACATCAAGCAAAAGTTCGTGATAAACGCCCGTGTCAACATCCTTTATTTCACCGCTCATCACGCCATCCTGAGCAACTGTTTCAAATTCGCTGTAACCCAAAGAATATTTTCCGTCTCTTACTTTATCGGCAATAAAAAACAGCATTGCTCTTTCGGTTGCGGAAGTCGCCACCCAATAAGTTCCGACAAATTCGGGCGTTTTGTCATTGTCAATATCAAGCGCGGTCAAATTGTGATATTCCAATTTTTTGCCAGAAACTTTGTTTTTTGCAAATTCAGCTACTGCGAGTTTATCCATTTCGGCTCTTTCGTCCGCTGTCGGTCGGCGGCGCAAGCCCGAACCCGGTTTGGATGGTTTAATATTGGTTGCCAAAGCCATCACAAAACCTTTTAAGGCAGGTTTCAGAGGTTTGGCAAGTATCTCTGCCATATTGCTTGAACACTCAGCTTTCGGATCATTTTTGATAACCGACACGGTTCCGAACAAATTGCCTCCAAATATCAGATTATAAACGGTTTTCGGTTTATAATAGGTTTTGCTGAAAGCAGTTAAAATTGCAGAATCATCTCCGCCGCTAACGGTTTGCATCAATTTTCCATTCTCGACTTTTGCCAAAGGTTCGAGCGTCTTTCCGTCATTCAAAACTGCAAAAATGACTTTTGTTAAAGGTTTTGCTTTAGGTTTTGCTTTCTGTGCGAACATTGGCAAAACTAATGCCAAAATTAGTAATATTGGGGTAACAAATTTTTTCATATTTTAGATTTTCTGGGCAATTGATTTTCCTTGCATAAATTGTAAAAGATATTCGCGTCCACCCGCTTTTGAATCCGTGCCCGACATATTAAAACCGCCAAAAGGATGAACTCCAACCAGTGCGCCCGTGCATTTGCGATTCAAATACAAATTGCCAACGTGAAACTCTTTTCTGGAACGCTCCAGATTTTCTTCGCTTGCAGAAAAAACTGCACCAGTTAAACCAAATTCCGTATCATTGGCAATTTCGAGAGCGTGGTCAAAATCTTTAGCTTTGATAACCGCTAAAACAGGGGCGAAAATTTCCTCCTGTTCGATTGTGTCCCCGGCTTTTACGTTGTCAATAATCGTTGGTTCGATGAAAAAGCCTTGTGAATCATCACCGTTTCCACCTGCTAAAATCTTTCCGCCTTCTGCAACACCTTTTTTGATATAGCCGAGCGTATTGTCAAAAGAGCGTTTGTTGATAACCGCCGCCATACTCGTTTCGCCTTCGGTTGGTTGCCCAACTTTCAAAGAGTTGGTTAAGGCAACAACTTTTTCCATCAATTCATCGTGAACTTTTTCGTCCACAATCAAACGCGAACAGGCTGAACATTTTTGCCCTTGATAACCAAAAGCCGCTTGGACAATTCCAGTTGCGGCAGAATCCAAATCCGCATCGTCAGCCACAATAATCGCATCCTTTCCGCCCATCTCCGCGACCACTCGTTTAATCCAGATTTGACCTTTTTGAGTTTTCGCCGCGTGTTCGTTGATGTGCAAACCGACCTGTTTTGAGCCGGTAAAAGAAATAAAGCGGGTTTTCGGATGTGTCACCATCGCGTTTCCCGTTCCTGCGCTTCCGGTTAAAAAATTTACGACACCGTTTGGCAAGCCAATTTCTTCCAAAACTTCGATAAATTTCGCGGCAATGGTTGGCGAATCGGACGAAGGTTTTAGCACGACTGTATTTCCCGCGACAATCGCCGCCGAAGTCATTCCGACCATAATTGCCAGTGGGAAATTCCACGGCGGAATCACCGCGCCCACGCCAAGCGGAATATATTCGAGGCTGTTTTTCTCCGCGTAAGGCGAAGGCGTAATCGGTTGGGTATCCGCCCAACGAATCATTTCGCGCCCGTAAAACTCAAGAAAATCAATCGCTTCCGCCGTGTCGCCATCTGCTTCCGCCCAAGTTTTCGATGTTTCAAAAACCATCCACGCCGAAAAATAATGTTTTCTATCGCGGATAATCGCGGCGGCTTTGAACAGATATTCGGCACGTTCTTCCGCCGAAACATTGCGCCAAGACTTAAAGGCTTCGGTTGCCGAATCAATCGCCCGATTGACCAAATTTTCCGCATCCTTATCGCCTTCGCTAAATACACCGACAACCTCTGTTTTATTCGCCGGATTGTAGCTTTCAAACTTGCTTTCAAGCGCTTATTTTTTCGCCATTGATAACGATCTGGATATTCGCGCCCAAGTTCACTTTTAACCTGTCCAATTGCCTGTTTCATTGCTTCCGCGTTTTCAGGCTTGGAATAATCGGTAAATGGTTCGTTTTTAAATTCGTCTAAACTTTTTTGTGTTTGCATAATTCAATTTATTTCTTCAATTTCTGTGGCTTTAAATAATACTCTCAATTCTTCCTAAACTGTTTCAAAAGCAACTTCTTTCGGCGTAGGCAAAAGTTCTCCGTCTTCTTTATAAAGTTCAATAATTTCCTCAACTGCTTGGTTCAATTCCTTAAACACTTCGAGCGCGTCATCGCCGTGAACCCCGCCATACATTAACTCAGGACACATTCCGATAAAACAATTATCTTCTTCGCTCCAATAAATAATTTTTTTGTAAAGTTCGGCTTTGTGATTCATTTTCCTCTTACCGGAAATCGTCACTCGATAACCAGTCTGATGTTCAAAATTACGATGACTTCCCTTTCCGCCTTGATTTATAAAACCATGGCGTTCTAATTCGGCAATCAATTGTTTAATCTTTGGCGGCATAATTTATGAACTTAAATAATCGGTAAATGGTTCGTTTCTAAATTCGTCTGAAATCTGTTTTGTTTGCATACTTTCCTCAAAATTCTTACTTTTATTCTACCCCAAAACTGCTAAACGCCGAAATGTTGAAATCCAGCCCAATAGTATGGCGAATTGTAATGCGGATTTTTCTTTAATTCAATTTGAGCAAGACGCAAAGCGTCAGCCTTTCCTTTTTCATCTTTGATGTTTTGGTAAGCAAGTTTCATCAATTCGGAAGTCGCGTCATCACGGACAGACCACAATGTCCCCCAAATGCTTGGACAACCGGCAAAGACAAACCCAAGAGGCAATCCGTAATGTTCATCAGAAGTTTCCTCAAAATTAACCAAGCTTGTTTCGCAAGCCGAAAGCGTGGTCAGCCAAGCATTTCCAAGCGAAGTTTCCATAATTTCCTTCATCGTCATTTCGCCATCGGCAAGTTTTAAGGCTGAATCAAAAGGGTCTTGACGGTCATAATTTCCGTGGCAGGAGAAATGATAAAAACTGTAACCATTTTGCATTTCGTCTTTGACTGTTTGCTTTGTTGCTTTTTCGTGTCGGAGGTCTCTTTCCGCAATGCCGAAAGTTTCCTTGATTCCGTTCACTTCCAAGTCTGAATCTTTCAAACTTTTATCTGGATTTGTAATAAACAAGAATTTATCCTCTCTTTCGCGTTTTAATTCCCAAGCACGTTTGAAAACCGAAATACTCGTGGCGTATGAAATCGTTAAATTGTCATCAATTAAATATTTTAATTTACCGTTTTCTTCCCAACAGCAAGCGTGTAATGGGAAAATTGCCAAATCGCCGCTTGGCACAAACAAAACATCTTTCACCTTTTGGGTTTTCAGATTTTCGTGAAGGTCTTTGAGAAGTTCATCATAAATTTCTGTCAGAATCGGATTCATTCCGTCTTTGAAAGCATCGAAATCTTTCATCAGTTTACTTCTCAAATAAGCAAAATACGGCGTGAACCATTTGATTGTAATTTCACGCAGTTTTTGATTGGTAAATTCTTCTTTTTCGAGATGTTCAAGCGTGCCGTCGGGATAGACAATAAAGACGAAAATTCCTTTGTCGGTAACGCGGAAAAGGACGATTGTTTTGCCTGATTCTTTGCTCAATTCATAAATCTCGTTTTGTTTGAGAAATTCAGTCTTGGGCGGAAAGTCTTGGTCGTATTCTCTGATTTTCGCTAAAATCTCTTCTTTGGCTTGGTCATTTTCTCTTTGTTGATTTGTCACTTTTTCAAGCCTTTGGTTAAAATTTGACACCTCATTTTCATATCGCAATTTATCATCACCGTTTGAGTCGTCCGCAGGTTTTGGGATATTGCCTTGATTTTGATAAAGAGCCAGCAACCAACTTTCAAACTGTTGGGCTTTTGCCATTGCTTGTTCGTATCGGTCTGCCAAATCTTCAATTTCCGGCAAATTGTCGGGATTTTTCGGGCGAATCGCTTTCAAATTCAACAAATCCGCCACCGAACGGCTTTTGCCTTGTTCGGCTATTTCGAGTGCATCATTCCATCTGCCGAGTTTGATATAGCAAATCAGTAAACCTTGATAAATATTGAGATTTTCTTGGAAAACGAGCTTTCTGCGAGTTATATCGGTCAATTTATCGAAGTAAGCCTTCGGCAAGGTTTCTCGCTTCTTCAAAATGGCTTAATGCTTTTTCATAATCATTTTGGTCAATATACAAATAACCTAAATTATTCAGCGACTGTGCAACAAATGAGTTATAAATCTGTGGTTGGTTTTTCGCTAATTCTCTTCTGATTTCAAGTGCTTCATCGTAAGACTTCTTCGCTGCGTCCAATTCTCGTAAATCTCTTTGCACGGCTCCCAAATTATTCAGCGTCTGTGCCACATCCGAGTTGTAAATCTGTGGTTGAAGTTTCGCTAATTCTCGTTTAATGCCAAGGGCTTCGTTGAAAGAACTCTTTGCCGCATCCAATTCTCGTAAATCCCATTGCACAGCTCCTAAATTATTCAGCGTTGTTGCAATAAGAGAATAATAAATCTGTGGTTGGGTTTTCGCCAACTCTCTTCTGATGCCAAGCGCTTCATTGAAAGACCCCTTCGCCATAAGCAATTCTCGTAAATTTCTTTGCACATTTCCCAAATTATTCAGCGTCTGTGCTACATTTGAGCTGTAAATCTGTGGTTGAAGTTTCGCTAATTTTCTTCTAATGCCAAGGGCTTCATTATAAGAATTCGTTGCCGCATCCAATTCTCGTAAATCCCATTGCACATTTCCTAAATTGTTTAGTGTTACTGCCACAAAAGACTTATAAAAGTTTGGTTGTGCTTTCGCTAATTCTTGATATTTACCTAGTGGTGCTGGACTGAAATAATCCAACACTTTAGACCATCAAAGGACGACCTGTATATGTCCATTTGAACGGCTTTGCCATTGTCCGGTTGAAGTATTCGATGAAGTCTATGATTCGCTCTCTCAATTCCTCAACCGATTTGAAACTACTTCGTTTAAGCAGTTTCTTCACCAAAATCGAAAACCAAATCTCTATTTGATTCAACCAACTCGTGTGTTTTGGTGTGAAAACAAATCTGATGCGGTGGTTTAGGTCTCTTCAAAAATGCCTCTCGACTTGCCATTGATTCGAGGATTCCGCTCTTGCCTTTGATGCCTAATATTCCTTCATCAATTCCACATTCACTCGCCACTAATTTCACCAAACCCTCTGATTTGTGCGTGTTTAGCTGGTCGAGAATGAATATCCAAATAGCTTCCGGATTGGTTTCGAGCGTCTGTTTGATGTGCTTCACAAAATCTTCCTCGTGTTCTCGTTCCCCCGATACTTGGCGCAATCATCTCTCCCGTTGCTATTTTGAAGTTCCCGATTAAACATTGCGTTCCGTGTCGAATGTATTCAGACTCTTGTTTTTCCACTTCTCCAACTCGCATCGGCTTCGTTTCCGCCGCTCGTTCCAGGGCTTGAATCCCCGTTTTTTCATCCACGCTGACCAACTCGACACCGCTCTCTTCTAACTCCAACGCCATTTTGTATAACTCGCAAACTTCTTTCACCTGAGCCGCAAATTGCCCTTGGTCGGCTGGTTTCGCCGTCAGCCAATACTCAACTTTATCCGGTCTTAAGTCCGCCCGATTTTAAAAAACGCCCGACACTGCGCCGACTGATTCGCCCCACAATCTCTCTTTTCAGAGCCTCATCCGCCAACTCCCGCGCCGTCCAATGACTGATTGGTCGCCCCGATCTTCCGGCTTTTCGCACGAGATCGCGATAATTTGTACTATTTCTTCGGCGGCGAAGATTGATGGCGCACCCGCTCGCGGTTTGTCACTCAAAACTTCTTCGACCAACCTCAGCAACGGTTTCGCCTCGCTAACTTGAGATCTTCGCCACTCCCATTCTTCCCGCCACCGCCCTCGCCAGGTTAAAACTGTACTGCGGTCAATCTCCAATTGACGAGCAATTTGTGAATTATTTTCCCCCGCCGCCAGTTTCAAAATGATTTTTGCCCGTCCGACTAGACGTTGCTCGCTTTTGCCGCGTCGCACAATCTGTTCCAACACGACCTTTTCTTCAGTCGAAAGTTCGATTTTAGACAACTCTGATTTTGTGCTAATCTTTTCCATATATTTGATAAACTTTATCAGATACATGCTCTGTTGGGAAATTTCAGCCCAGCACCACTAGTGCTTCAAAATAAAGTTGTCCAGCTCGTTCAAGTTGTTTGATTTCTTGAAAACCTCCTGCCATCAATATCAGAATTGTTGCTTCGCAGGCTTGGTCATTAAGGATTTGTGAAATCTGAACACCTTGTTGGCAAGCATCAATCCCAGATTGCAAGGCTTTCATTTGTTGTTCAATGGGAAATTGTCTGAATCCTTCGGTTAATGATGCTCTGAAAAATAAGGTTATGAGAATTAGAGTGAGTGCTTCTTCTTGCTGATTTGCTGTTTGCAATCGCTGAACATTCGGTTCAATCCGACGCAATACATTTTCCAAATCTCCGCTGAACCATGCACGCAAAATTGTGGTAATTTCGGTCTCGCCAATCTTTTTTGCCTCGGCAATTGATTCATTTAGGTATTCAACCTTTTGTAATGCAATAAATTGTCTAACCAATTTCGCCCATTTTACGCTTGATTCATCTCTATCTTTTTGAAAAAGCCCTCGAATAAATTTGAATAATCCCATTATCTTTTCACCTTTTCCTTTTCTGAATTGTGAGGGATGTAATCTTGTGTTCCGCTTGTAAACTGTCTGTTTGCCTAGTTGTCTGATAATTGATTATCGGTTTCGGTTTTGTCCTTTCGTTTGAATAATCCGATTATTTCATCTTTGAAAGCGGCGATTACAAAAACCGCTATCAAACCAGCAATGACGGCAACTCTTGCCCAAAAAGGAAAATCTTTATTTTCGCCAAACTCTAGCGGGAAGAGTTGCAAAATTCCAATTGCCGACAACAAACCGAAAAAAAGCGTGGCTTTTCTGCCCCATTTTGCCAGCCGAATTTGCGTGATGTCTTCAAGTTTTTCGTTGGTCAGATTCCCTTTTTCAAGGTCAATTTCGCAATAGCTCAAGTCTGCTTTGATCTGTTCGCACACCAGCCGCAACGGATTCAACAACAGTTTGTTGAGTTCCTCTTTTTTCCCAATCAAATAAGAACTTTCAAGCAGTTTCTCCAAATTACCGACATTAATGTTAATGGTGTTGATGTGTCTTTTTATTCTCGCCATCTCAACCGCCAAATCTATTCGCAAATCTGCCAACTTTTCTTGCGCTTTTTCCATTTTGAACAAAGATTTAGGTGTTTTGCTGAGATTGGTTTCCAGAAATTTGGCAAGGTGATATTTACTATTTCTGGCATTGACGAGATCTTTCTGCACCGTGATACTTTCATTCATCACTTTGGAGAACGCCATAAAATATTCATATAAAATGTCGTCAACAAATGTTCCCGCTTTATTTATAAATTGTTCGGCGGACGGAATAACAGCCCAAACCGCTTCCCGATTGTTTTCGAGAATTGCGACGCGGGCGAAATCCAAATCAATTTTACGGTAAACAGGATTTTCATAGCCTAAGCCTTTGAAAATATTCTCGAAAACCGTTTCTAATGAATCTATATTTTTATAATCTTCAAGTTCGAGAAAAACGCATTGACAAACTGAACCGAAAGAATTTTCGTTTTCCGGCGAATTAAATTTCGGTAAATCCTCAAGGGTTTGAGTAAGTTTGGAATCTATTAAAAGACCTTGTTTCAAAATCCCAGTTTGTAAAGTAAAAACGTCAAGCCGGGAACGTGAGATGATTTTTCGATAAAATGAATCTGGACATTTTACCCAACCGCCTTTTGAATTTGCAATTAGTAAATTGCTTCCTCTTTGACGCAAAACTGTCGGCTTCTCGGTCTGACTGGTTTTCTCCCAACCTCCGATTTCTTTAATGGCACTTTCAAGAATTGCTCTGAACGATTCTTCTCTTTCCTTGCGCTCGTTATCGCTGTCATTGTCTTTATCGCCCAAATAAAAACGAAAGTAGTTAAGCGAAACGTCTTTAACTTTCATAACTATCCTCCATTAGTTTGTTTGAGAGTCCTTCGGCTTTGTTTTTTCTTGCTTAATTTTTTCCGCAAGTTCATTGACAGAGTTTTGAACTAAATCTTCAT
This sequence comes from Pyrinomonadaceae bacterium, assembly GCA_963779235.1. GTDB lineage: Bacteria > Acidobacteriota > Blastocatellia > Pyrinomonadales > Pyrinomonadaceae > JAIBCC01. The sequence continues at coordinate 173,764 of CAVZXI010000013.1, read as the reverse complement.
CCTTTGTTGGAGCAGGTTTATTAGTCGCCATTCGACAACCTCTTAAAAAATCTGCAACTTTATCCGTTTTTTCAAGGGATTCAATAATAGTTTTTTCAAATGAAGAAATGTTTTTTTCGATTTTGAATTGGTCAATCGCCTTTTGACTATCAACGAGAAAGGTATTCCAATTATCATCGCCTAATTTTTTTTTCAGCCAATCCCAATTATCATTGATGCCGTCTGCAAAAATTTTCATCTATTTTTCTCCTTTTAGTGTGCAATAATTTCAACACTAAATCAGAGAAAAAGCAATGTTTTTCCTAACTTTAGACGAACTTCCTTAGTAATTAACTCCGTAGTAGAATGAAAAAGAATTATTTGCCCGTCCGACATTGCCGAAATTATATCCGGCGTACAGAGTTTGTTTTTTGGTGACGGCAAAACTTAATCCGGCAGAAGAATATCCAAAACGATTTTTCCCGCTATACCAATCTGCTAAAAAACTCATTTTTCGGATAACAGGTTGTTCTACACCAACAATTGCGCCATTTTTTGAGCCGAAATCACTTTTTGCCCCGACAATCGTATAATACCCACCCGTCAAGCGCATTCCTTTTACCTGACTTATGACTTTGCTGGCATTTGAATAAAACATTGAAACGGTTTTCAAGCCCGTTTTATTTCTTAGCGGCACAAAAATTTGTGTTCCGGTGGAAACAGCAAAGCCGTATTTTTCACTTTCAAAGACTTTCCATTTGGCATTTGCCTGAAACTCTTTGAGCGAGGGCAAACTGCTCCGGGTAAAGAAAAAATTTGTGCCGACCTCAATTTTTTTTCCCAAACCATAAACTGTTTTGTAACCGTAGGTTTGAAAACCACCTTTCTTTAATTTGTCGAAATGCGCCACAAAATCAGCCTCAAAATAGATGGCTTTTTCTGCCGTGACATCCGTCGAAGGAACATTGAAAATGGTAGTTTGGGCAAAAATTGTCATACTTCCCACGACCGACAAAATTAACAAACAACAAAATTGATAAAATCGAGACATACTTCACTTTCTCCTCTTGAATTCGTTTTTGAAAGACAGAAAATTCCGATAGTTTTAGACACAACTATTTTCAAATCTAATTTTCCCTTTAGTATTGTATAGTTCTAAATTACTGCAATTTCTAGAAAATGAGAAGTGTTTTTTTAAGGTTTTGGGTTTAGCTATTTGGAAGGCTAGCATCCAAGTCAAAAAATTCAAGTTTTCAACAATTTGGACAACGATAAGTATCAAAAACTATTATTCTTTCACTCATTTCCGCCCAACTGTCCAAAAAAAAGAGAGTCGCACCGGTAGAACCGCCCGCCCACATCGGAAATCGGGCAATCGGTTGCATAAACACATTACACCTCAAACAATTAGGCGTTCGAGATTGATTTACATTTTGCCCTTGCGGTTGATTTCGCATATTCCGTAAAACTATCTGTTGCGATATTTATTTATTTCCGCCAATTCCCACTCGTCCAAAAGTTCAGGTAGAACAGGCTCACTATCATTCTGCCAACCGATTACAAAACGTGGTTCTTGTGTGTCGTGCGAATGCTTGATGTAACTCAAAATCAGTACCCAACCCTCTAACAGATAAAGGTTTAGTTCTCGAATTGATCTCACTTCGGCAGTTATTTTTGTTTTTTCAGTTTTCATTTTCTACTCCCATTTACCCGTTTTTTGTAATCTTTTAATCTTTTGTTTTGCCAATTGACGCTTCAAAGCAGACATTCGGTCAAGAAAAACAATGCCATCGCAATGATCGGTTTCGTGCAAGACGCAACGCGCCGGTAAATCCTCGACCTCAAGCTCAAACTCTTTTCCCTCAACATCTTGCGCCCGCACCACAGTTCGCAAACTTCGATGAACTTTTTGATAAAGCCCCGGAAATGATAAACAGCCCTCGTCACCATATTGTTCACCTTCGATGTGAACAATCTCAGGATTTATCAAGGCAATTTTAGCTTCCGCATTTTCTCCCCCCGAACAATCCATCACGAAAAGCCTATGTGAGACAGCAACTTGCGGCGCGGCTAGTCCAACCCCTTTCGCCTGATACATCGTTTCAAACATATCCGAAACGAGTTTTTTCAAATTATCATCAAAATTTTCGACAGGTTTCCCGATAGAAAGTAAAACAGGTTCGGGATAATGAACAATCTTCAATAAAGCCATAAAAATTTAATGGATTAGATTACCACATTTGAAGGGGACTTTTCTACAAAATAAAATGGTGTGTATTTTTTCCGATTCGATACCAAACCGCCAAGCCGATTTTCTTTTCCAAACTAAAAACATCGTGCCGAAGAAAAATGATTGAAAGGCATTTTTGTAAGCTAAAAAATTCGTGTTTGGTTCTCTCAAATTTTGCTGTATCTTTGGCTGAAATTGGTTCAACTGGTTTAGATTGTAGGAGTTTACAAAATTCGATTGAGTCTTCAAGATGTTTTTTTACAGTTTGAGGTTGGTAGGTTTGGGCAAATTCTCGAAAATGTTTGGCAAAGTCTTTTCCCAATGCCTTTTTGGTCAAAGGTAATAATTTTTCGACTTCGTGCAGACGTTTGTGAAAGAGTGAATTGGCAAAAAAATTTATTTCATCGGGAATGATTTCTCTGAGTTGGGCAATATCTTCCCCGCTCAAACCATTTTCTAATCCGATTTGTTCAGGTTCGGCTAAAAAATCAAGGCGCAAACTTTCATCTGTGAAAATTCGCGCCAAAAAGTTTTGTTGCTCAAGCAAACTCATTCAAATTTTCTAGTTTTATTTTCAACCAAAAGTAACTCGGTTGAATCTTCGGTCACACTCGGAATTGGTTCAAATGGTTTTTCTTCCAATAATTTAGCTGTATTTTTTATTTCGGCGAGTTCATTGGTATCTTTCAATTTTAGTTTCCCCTTTTTCTCTTTCAAAGTTTCATTAAAGACAACAAAAATCAGCGACAAAATAGCAAAAATAAAAAATGAAATCAAAAGAATCGCCGCAAAAATGTTCGTTCCGGTAATAATAAATTTTGTCACTAAATACCAAAGTCCAGCAGTTACAGCAATTAAACCGACCAAACCTAAACCACCAAGTGCGACTTTGCCAAATCTATCCAGCAACTTCGATTGTTTTAATAGATTCGCGCTTTCGGCATTTGGAAGCTGCTCAATCAAAGATTCTGCTGTTTTTTCTAAATTCAACCCACACGAACGGCAAAAACTTTGCTCAGTAGAATTATTCGCTCCGCAATTTGGACAAAACATAATTCGATTTTGGATTTTAGATTTTGGATTTTGGATTTTTTCTAAAATCTAAAATTCTATACGGCTGAAAATGTTGAAAAGTTTGTTTTTTCACTCAAACTTCGGGCTGTTTGCAATTCCTCCAATATTTCAGCAAACGGTGGAAAGTTTTCGTCACGTTCAAGAATTGCGCCTTTCACTTCGCTTCTCTGGCAAACTTCCCGAAAAACCTCCCAAATTTCGTCCTGAGTTTTCTGCGAGTGCGAGTCAATCAATAAATTTTTGTGCCGATGTCCGCCGACAAAATGAAGCTGGACGACTCTTTCCATCGGCAATTTGTCTAAAAATTTTTGCCAATCGTAGCCGTGATTGACCGAATTGATATAAAGATTTGTGACATCTAAAAGCAGACCGCAATCGGTTTCTTTTAAAATATTTGCAAAAATTCGGCTTCGTCCATTTCGGCCAAACGGATAACGAAACATATAAGTTATGTTTTCCAAAATCAGTGGAGTTTTAATGCGATTTTTGACCTGCGAAATATTGCGAATTAAGACTTTAAGCGATTCTTTAGTAAATGGAACGGGCGAAAGATGTCCAATGTCAACTCCGCCTGATTTGGTAAAACAAAGATGCTCGCTACACCATTCGGGCTGAACCTTTTCGATCAACTCGGCAAATTTTTCCAAATAAATTTCGTCAACTCCTTCCGCACTTCCGAAGTGAAAGACTCAAACCGTGTGGAATAAGCGGAAAATGTTGGTTAAGTAATTCTAATTCTTTGAGTTTTTGTGCAGATGCATCAATGTAATGGTCAGCCGTAATTTCGAGAAAATCAATCTCGTTTTGATGGAGAAAAATATCACTTTTGAATTGCGGACGAAATCCTAATCCAATTTTGGTCTTTGCTTCACCCCTCATCCTTCATCCCTCTGCTCTCTAATCTCCGCCTCCGCCACAGCCGCCACAACCACCACCGCCACTATCACCGCCTCCATCACCACCCGAACTGCAACTCGAAGAGCCGCAGCCACTTCCGCACGAACTTCCGCCGCTCGCGCCAGCTCGGTGAAAGGCTTGTTCGTAATCATTGAAAGCCGTCCCTGCCAACGCACCGACTCCGAAAACTCCAACTGCTAATAAAAACGGATCAATCCCGCTGTAATTGCTGATTTGAGTTGCTTGCGGACTGGCGGCAGTTTGCACTCTGGTTTTCAAATTTTCAAAGGCTTGCTGAATCCTTTCGACATATTGTTGCCCCAAATTCGACAGACGTTTTACCTTGCCTAAGTTGTAGAAAATAATGAACGAAATAACTATCATTATCAAAGCAAAGATGACGTTCGTGCGTCCGTGAAACAAAGCCGCCACGATTTTATAACTACCCAAAAGCGCAACAGCTAATCCAACTAAAACTGCTAAAATACGAGTTTTTGTCTGAACATCCGCAGGAGTTAAGAAATTATTTTGAATAATTTTTTGTTCGTAGTTTAACGAAAACGGCTTGAGAATGTCGGTAATCCCAAACGATGAAAAGACTTCGCTTGTCTCGCGGGTTACTTGAAACCAGCCTAAAACACTCCGTTCAGTTTCGGAAAGGGTGGTCCAATTCGGTTGAATGTTTGCCAGCGCAATGTATGATTTTTTCTCCACATTCGTAATCTGTAAAAAACCTTTTTGCACCAATGAAAAGATGACGGCTCTGGCAAATTCATTGTCGCCGCCGCGCAAATAGGCAATTTCAAAAGGATCAGGATTGCTCGGAACAATCGGAAGCGCAAGTTTTGAAGTCCAATCAAGACTTGATTTGTAAAGCCAAAAGGCAATTGCAATAACCAAAATCGTAGTGCCATAAAAGAACAAAAACCAACCACCCGGCATATTAGCTAATGGATTGTTAAAAAGGAAGTCCATAAATTCCTCCAAGAATTTATTTTACTCGCTTTGTCATACGTTTTTCTATCAAAATCTGTTCGTTTTGTAACGTAAATTTAACCTAATGACTTTTCCAATTCTTCTTGTTTTTCATCCTTCAATCTGGTTGCCAAATACCAGACCACAAATAAATTTACAATCAATGCCGCGACCCGAATCAATGTAAATTTTTCATAGATTTCGTAAATTTCAATTGGAATCAGACAAGAAGTAGCAATCACCGTCAAAAATTCCGCCCAGCGTTTTTGAAACCAAAGTCCAACACCCTCAGTCAATTGCAGGGCTGAATACAAAAAAGAACCAAGGCTCAACATAATCAGTTGTTTATTTTCAACTCCGGTCAACTTTTCAATAATCGCGTGGACGACTCTATTATCAGGATCAATCCGATGTCGGGCAATAAAATCGGCAAACCACTGGTCAACGTCTCGATTTAGCAAAGTCAAAAGCTTGATTGCCACCATAAAAAGCAGTGCACCCTTTAAAAATTTGATGATTGCAAGAATATGAATCGTCCAAGTGCGTTCTTTGACGGTTTGATTTTTGTACCGAAGATGTGGTTTGTGCATAAATAATCAACCAAACTACTCCGATTTTACAACAAAATAGCGACAGTTTGAGATTTTATTTGTATTTAGTCAATTTGGACAATATTTTTCAAAATTGTTATACTGCCAAAGGTTGAAACTTGAAACAAGTTTCAACTTCTTTTGTCAGGAAATATTATTAAACTTGCGTGGGTCGTTAGCTCAGTCGGTAGAGCAGATGACTCTTAATCATCGGGTCACAGGTTCAATCCCTGTACGACCCACCATTTTTTAATAAATTTTCCTTTTCCTTTTTCAACCAAACGGTATCATAAAAAGTAATGCTATGGAGCGTTTCACAATTTTCGCTTTCCACGATTTCCCAAACCAAATTTCCCTGCTGAGGTTTCGTTAATGACACAATTTCTTTTCTCTTTTGAAACGGCACTGGGTTTGCCTGAATTCATCGGTTATATTTTCATCTTTTTGTTAGGTGCAATCATCGGCAGTTTTCTAAATGTGGTGATTCACCGCGTTCCGCTCGATCAATCTATTGTTTTTCCAAATTCAGCTTGTCCAAATTGCAAAAATGCTATCAAAGGTTACGATAATATTCCGATTTTGAGTTGGTTAATTCTTGGCGGAAAATGTCGCAACTGTAAAAATCCGATTTCAGCGCGTTATCCGGCAGTTGAATTATTAACCGCTTTAGCTTTTCTACTCGTTTATTGGCAAATTGGGTTTAATTGGTATCTGCCCGTTGGTTTAATTTTTACTGCGACCATTATTTCGCTTATTTTTATTGATTCCGAACATATGATTTTGCCGGATAAAATAACGATTCCGCTTTTCTTTTTTGCCCTCATTGTGAGAATCGCTTATCCAATTATTTTTCAGTCAGATTTTTTTCCCGATATGAAACATTTTCCGCTCATCAGCTTGAGCGAAATGCCGGCGTGGTTGGTTTCATTGATTGGTGCAGGACTTGGAGCATTGATCGGCGGAGGCTCATTGTGGTTGGTCGGCGAAATTTGGCAACGCCTGCGCGGAGTCGAGGCAATGGGTTTTGGCGATGTCAAAATGTTGCTCGGTGTCGGCGCACTTTTGGGTTGGCGTTTGACACTTTTGACCATCTTTTTAGGAGCATTAACCGGATCATTAGCAGGAATTTATTATATCGTTAAAGATAGAGAAACTGGACTGCAAGCCAAACTTCCTTTTGGAATTTTTCTCGGCATCGGTTCGGTGATTGCCTTACTTTTTGGGGAGAGAATAATTTTTTGGTATTTGGAAAATTTTGTTCCAAGTTAAACAGTTGGCAGTGGCAGCAGCAGTAGGCAGGTTTCTTTTAGATTGACAGACTAGAATTTGATTTTACGATTAACTGCCATTGCTACTGCCGCTTTCAATCCACCAATGACTGTAATTTAGCGGCTTTTTCCATACAGTTTGAGGAGCAATAATACTTTTCTTGTCGCAATTTCAGGGCAGTTTCAGGTGAAACCCAATTTCCGCATTTTTCACAACGCACCAGCGGAACATCTTTCAAACTTTCGCGTTTTTCCGCCGGCTTTTCATTGGTTTTTCCAACCTTTCGCATTTGCCGAAACATCTTCCAAACTTGATACGCCATGAGAATCTGTCGGCGATAGCGCATTGCCAAAACCATAATCACCAACAACACCAGAACTAAAATAATCAGCCACTTCATTTTGCTAGTTTGGTTTATTCGTTTTGAGAAGTCAATCCAATGAATTCGCAGTTACAGTTGGCAGTAGCAGTAGCAGTAAAATCTGGAATCTGGAATCTGAAATACAAAAAACGTCATCGTATTTGACGACAACGCTTTCAAAATTTCAATTTTAATGGGATTATTCCTTTTTAGAGTCTTCATTCCCGACAAATGGCAAATCTTCTGCTCGACGACGTGGTAACGGATCAGTGCCTCTCCGACGTGGAATGGTGGTGTTGTTTCGGCGGTCAACGCTTCCGGCTGGCAATCCCTTGCCGTGAACGGCTTCAACCAAAATTCTAGTTATCTCTTGCGAAAGTGTGCGATGCTCTGCCGACGCCCGTCGCTGAAGCGAATCTTTAAGTTCTTTTGGCACATACGCACCGATGAAAACACCTTTTCTATTGACCATTATTTAATTTTGCTCCTTATCTGAGAAATTATTATTGCTAAAAAAAAACCTTGCTTGAAAACAAATCTATAAGCCGAATTTTGTGCTTTGATATGTCAAAGCGGCAATCATTCATCTAGGCTTTTCGTTACCCAAAAGCTCAAGCAACCTACCCGAAAACGTCATATATTAAGCGGACAACCCTTTTTAACGTTTCCCTATTTGGTCTTGCACCGCGAAGAGTTTGCCTAGCCGCATCTGTTACCAAACGCGCTGTTGCGCTCTTACCGCAACATTTCACCCATCACCCGAAGGCTGGTCTATTTTCTGTTGCACTTGTCGTCATTCCTTGACGGAATGCCCGGACGTTATCCGGTTCGCTGTCCTACGGTGTTCGGACTTTCCTCTCTTGATTAACTAACAGCGACTGCCCGATTTGTTTTCTTGCAAGGCAAACCAATCTTAGCAAATGTGTTTAACATTTACAATATTAGTTGGTAAAGTTTTTGCTAATTTCCGATTTCGATAGTGTCACCCACTTTTAAATCAGGATCAGCAACTTTTCCATCCTTGATTGCCTTGAGGTCAAATTCAATAGAAACCAACAATCCTTCTGCGTTTTTTCGACGAATAACAACCTTTCTGACTGATTTCTTTTTCAAATCTCCTGATTCAATAATTGCCTGCGTCAAGGTGATTCCATTAGTAAAGTTTTTCTTTCCGCCTGAAGCAATCTCGCCGCTGATATAATAAAACTGGGTTAATGTGGCTTCCTCATCACTAATAAATTCAACGATGTCTTTCGGATAAATCAACACCTCACTGGATTTTGAATCTTTTAAATCAATAGTTTGATTTGGGCTACCTTCCCGTTTAACAATGGCGCGATTAGCTTTTGACAATACAATTGACTCGGCTCGCACCATAAAAAGAGGAATCGCCTCACGCGGCATAAATTTTTCGCCTGATTTTTCCACTAATCCCAAAACCGTATAACTATGAGAATTATGTTCGCGCACTTTGACCGAAACTTGCGGACTCTCATAAAGTTTGATTTTTTCTTTCAGCGTGTCTTCGATTTGCTCGGTGGTTAAGCCCAAAACCTGAACCATTTCTCCCGCCAACGGATAGTCAATCGTCCCGTCATTCAAAACCGTAAAATAAGTAGATTCTTTAGTTGGCGCATTTTGCAGACTAATGAATAAGACATCGCCTATCCCAACTTTATAAATTTCCATCGGTGAAACTTCAACTGCACTAGCGCGTTTTGCCACCTCTAAAGTCTTTGTAGCAATCGAACGACTTTCAAAATTCTGGTTGGGTTGACTTTCTACTTCTTCGACTTTTTTCTCGCCCGTATTATTTGATGGAACAGCTGAATTATCCGTTGGCAAATTGGCTTCAGCTTTAACGATTTTTACTTCGCCTTGATTTTCTTCAACTTTTTTAGGCTCAATTGCCGAAGTGTTAGTTGATTCAACTTTCTTTTTTGGATTTGGCGAAAACGGAGAGTTACGCTTAACCGGCGGATTTGGGGTGGCTTGTGAAAACACTTGCCCGACTGCCAAAACACTTAAAATAATGGCACAAAATAACAAATTTTTAAGCAAAGTTTGAATCATAATTTCGCCAAAATAATCTAAACAACCGGGCAAAAGTCATTGCTCTATGCTTCAGGGGGCAAAAAATCTGTCTTGGGTATCCAAGGATAAAACAGTATTTATTTGCGAGCAAGTGTTTTTACACGATTTTGAAACGTTTTTTCGCGTCTCCATTACTATAAAAAACTAAAACCCCTTCATTTCTAGTCTTTTATGTAATAATTTGTTTGTTTAGCTATTTTCAACCTTAAAAGGTGATAAGTAAGGGGACAAAATCATTTTGAAAATGAAGAAAGTGTCGGTAGCCTGCCTGTGAAGGAGGGCTAATTCAAGGCGGAGTAGTCCTTCCTCATGGGGCTACTGACCCGTAACCTGTAATTGATAAAATAATTCTGTCCATTTAGAAATAAGTGAAAAACAACTTATAAAAGTTTGATGACGGTTTGAGTGGCGGCTTTAGACCAATGGCATTAAGTTAAGGAATGATAGTCTATACATAATGTTTTCAAGAGCTTGCAGTAGATAGAGATGAAAAAAAGAACAAATTATCATTGTGCGACTGCGAGAAATAATCTTTTCGGCGGAACTTTGCAGTTTGTGTCGGAAAAAAGAGACAGATTTTACGCGAGCGCGAATTTTACCGTTTTGGCAGGTGATTGGATTGATTTTGGAAGTTTTGGACATAAATTATCGTTGCAGAACGCTTTGAATAGAGGTTTCAAGGCTTTAGGGAGAATTTTTCAAGTCCCGACGGCGAGTGCCTATTGTCAAGCGCGACAGAAAATCAACAGTAATTCTCGGTATGCAAATAACTCTAATGAAATCAGTCATTTAACAAGTTGAGTTCTTTCGCTTTAAATATCAGAAAAACAACAACTTAACGATTCAATAATGATTTTACTCGCTCCTTTATCATTTATGTTGTTACAAATAAAGAGATTATTAGCGAAAGAACTCCGTTTTCTAAATATTGTAAACAAAGGAGTTGTTTCTATACCGAGAATTACTGATTATTAACAACCCTGATAGACCAAAAAGAGTATCGGCGGAAAGAATTTTACGAAGTCTATGGGTGGCGGTGGGGAGATGAGACGTATTATGACCGCTTGAAGAATACCTTTGAGCTAGAACGATTTAGCGGGTTAAGTGAAGAAAGTATCAAACAAGAGTTTTACGGGGGTATCTTTTTGGCGAGTTTAGAAAGTGTGTTGAGTTGTGAGACCGAAAGCGAGATGCAAGAAATGGCGGTGGAACGAGAAACGAAAACCATCCCCCAAGTTAATCACGCGATCAGTTATGTGGCGTTAGTGGGAGAAGTAGCAAGTTTGTTGGGAGATCGGGAGAAATCGGTCAAAGACATCTTGAGGGAGTTGAAACATATCTTTCAGAAAACGCCAAGAGTCAGAAAAGGGCGGAGATATGAGCGAAAAACGCTCATTATGAGCGGCACAGTTTTTGCTTGCTGAAAAGTCTTTGGTTATTTGACTAATTTTTGCCCACGAAAACACCAAAAGCACAAAAAGTTTTGGTGAATAGCTGGGTTGAAAAATATTTGCCCAATTTTCGTATCATTCGTGTTTTTCGCGGGCAAATATTTCTTGTTTTCCAAGCTACTGCAATTTCTATGCCGCAGTCAAGCCACGCTATTAAATTACGGTATCACCGCTATCGAAAGCGTGTTCTGGCTTAACTTAATGCCATTAGACTAAAGTCGCCACTCGAAACGAAAAATTATGCTCAAAATCGGCTTAACAGGTTCAATCGCAGTCGGTAAATCTTATGTGTGCGAATGCTTGCGCGAACTTGGTGCGTTTGTGCTTGATGCTGACCAGACGGCGAGGGAAGTGGTTGAGCCAAATACCAAAGGGTGGAATTTAATTGTTGAAAATTTTGGTGAAACCGTTCTACAATCAGATAAACAAATAGACCGTGCAAAATTGGGTGCAATCGTTTTTGCTAATGAGGCAAAGCGACAACTTCTAAATTCAATTGTTCATCCATTAGTTTTTGAGGCACAAAATAAATGGCTGGCGGAAAGAGAGTCTGAGAATCCGCGAAATATTGCTATAATAGATGCGGCGTTGATGATTGAATCGGGCGGCTACAAACGGTTTGATAAGCTAATCGTAGTCTGGTGCAAACCAGAAATTCAGCTTGAAAGATTGATGACGCGAAACAATTTGAGCGAAGCGGAAGCCTTAAAAAGAATAATTTCCCAGATGCCACAGGAAGAAAAAAAGCGTTTCGCGGATTATTTAATAGACACTTCCGAAGGGTTTGAAGCAACTAAGTTACAAGTAGTTGAAATTTTTGAGCAATTACGACTTTTTATTAAGAAATGAAACGAAAAACAGTAGCACTTAGCAGTGACAATTGGCAGTTGGTCAAAGGATATTTGACTGCCTACTGCATCTGCCTACTGCTACTGTGTTTTACGAGTTGTGACGAAATCAAATCGCCCGAAACCAAGCCTTTTATCGGCGAGAATGCTCCGCTTCCAAAACAAGAATTTCGTTGGAGCAATGGCAAACTGCCGAAATCCTTTGATCCGGCGCGTGTTTCCGCCGCTCCCGAAACTGATGTCGTGCGTGCACTGTATGAAGGTTTGACCGAAGTTGATTCAAAAGATTTGAAGCCGATTCCCGCGATTGCCATCAAATGGGAGGCTTCCGAAGATTTAAAAATTTGGACTTTTCAACTTCGCCAAGATGCGAAATGGTCAAACGGCGAATCCGTCACCGCCCAAGATTTTGTCCGATTCGTGGAAACGTCTGACCGAATTGGGCGACAAAGTTTCACAACGCCAATTATTGAAAAATATCATCGGAATGGATACCGAAGATGTTCTACCCGTTTTTGCCGAAGAGGAAACGGATGATTCTGCTAAACCCGAACCTGCTCAGAACTTTTCGGAACAAAACAGCAATGCGAATGTGGCGGAAAAAAAGGCGGAAACTAAGCTGATTCCAACTAATACCAATTTGGCTGAGCCAACCAAATCTGAGCCAAAAATTGAAAAGAAATTGAAATCGAAAGTTAAATTTGGGGTTGAAACTTTTGGCAAATTTACATTGCAAGTGACTTTAAATCATCCCGACAAAGATTTTCCGAGCCTCGTTGCACATCCCGTTTTTCGTCCGATTTACGGCAACGGGAAAATTTTTGAGGGCGCGGAGTTATCGGCAAATATCGTCACCAACGGTGCATTTGTCGTTTCTTCGATCGAAAAAGAAGGCTTAACTTTAGAGCGTTCGCCAAACTATTGGAATAAGGCGGAGGTCAAACTCGAAAAGGTAAAATTTGTCCCGACTGAAAATGCCGAACAGGCATTAGCCGCCTATCGCGCCGGTAAAATTGATGTGGTCAGCAATGCCAATTTTGCCCCGCTCGCCCTCAAACTTTTGATGACCTACAATGATTTGCGACAGACTAAACATAGTGCTTTGAGTTTTTACGAATTTAATCTGAAGCAAAAACCCTTTGACGATTATCGAGTCCGTGAGGCTTTGGCAATTGCCATCGAACGCGAACATCTGACCCAAGATGAGATGGATGGCGCAACCGAGCCAGCCCTAAATTTTTTGCCCTTCAAAGATAATGACAAATTAAAACTGGACATCGAAAAAGCAAAAAAACTATTGAGCGAAGCCGGATTTGCCAATGGGAACAACTTCCCTGCCGTCAAATTATTGATAAATCGTAATGATTTGCAAAAACGCATTGCCCGCGCCATTGCCAAAATGTGGAAAAAGAATCTCAATATCGAAACCGAAATCATCATTAAAGACAAAACGGATTTTGAAAACTCTTTTCAGAATGGAGAATTTAGCATCGCCCGCCGCGGAATGGTTTTACCCACCAATGACGAAACGGCGAATATGTTAGCAATGTTTGAGGCCGAAAAGAATTGCCCAAAGTTACGAGTGAAGAGAAAACTAAGCCAACCGAAACCGATATTTTGAACGAAAAAACGGCTGAATCGCCCTTGAATCTTTCGGAACTTAACGATTTTGAAACAGAAAATACGACTCAACCCGTTTTGAATAATCCGGATGAATTGATTCTCACGGAAGCCGAAGCCCTCGAAAAACTTCCCGCCATTCCGCTCTATTTCCCGATTTCATTTTCTTTGGTCAAGCCCTACATCAAAGGTTTCGAGACTAATGCGCTAGATGCCCCGTCATTGCAAAAAGTAGAAATTGACAACAATTGGCAACCAACGGATAAAAAAATTATATCTAACTCAAAGAATTAGAAGTGAAATTTGTTGCTTGTAAAGTTTGGAACGTGATATTTTAGCGTTGGATAAATTTTCTAATCGGCTTTCCCCTGTTATAAAAAAGGTAAAAAGGAGCGTAAATTATGGCGCGTATTAGTTTTAGTCAAGCTCGTGTGGGCGTTGCTTTTGTCGTTTTGTCTTTAATTTTGAATAGTTGCACGAGTTCTGCCAATAGTCGTTTTTATGGCAAAACGGAAGCCCCGAAAGCAAATATTTTGAAATATATTTCGGGGTCTGAGCCGGAATCATTAGATACCCAAGTTCCAACCGGACAGCCGGAAGCCAGAGTTTTGATGGCGATGTATGACGGTTTGCTCGAATATCATCCGAAAACGATGGAGCCGATTCCGGCAATTGCTGAAAGCTGGGAAACGAGCAAAGACGGCACGGAATATCTCTTTACCCTTCGCAAAACCGCCAAATTCTCGAATGGCGACCCGATTACTGCCAAAGACTTTGTTTATAGTTTTCGCCGCGCAATGTCGCCCGAACTCGCCGCTCAAAACGCCTATCTTGCCTATTACATCAAATATGCCGAAGCCTACAATGGCGGAAGATTATTCGTTAAGGATGAAAAAGGCAATTTCCTCTTGAAAAAAGATTTTGAGGAAACTCTCGGTTGAGCAACCCAAACCAACTGACTTTGGGGCGGACACCGAATTTCGCCGTTTTATCACCGCATCCGAAAGATTAACGGTTGAAAGCGATCCATTTACACTTGCCAAAGCCCTTGAAGGCGATGATAAATTGAAGCCGGCTTTCAAACTAAAAGTCCCCGATTTGAAAGATGGCTTTGTCGGCAAAGTTCAGAGCGCAACGGATGGAGTTTCAACACTTTTGCAAACTAAGCTCGGAAATTCTTTGACCGCCTGCGCTTCTGCTTGCGATGATTCAGCCAAACAAACTTTGGTTGATGGACTGAACAAAGTTTTAGCCGAAGAAAGTTTGAATAGTGCGGAAAATACGACTGGAATTACGCTTTCTGAAAAGGCGACCAAACTTATCGGTAAATTTGAGGCTGAAAACAAAAAGATTGCCGATGCTAATCTAAAATTAGACGAAGAAATTGCCAAAGCCGAAACTGCTGAAGACAAAGAAGCGAAAGCTAAACGAAAAAAGAAACCAATTGCTAAATTATTCTATACCAATCGTTTATTGCTCGAAGATTTTTATGCCGGAAGTTTTGAAAAGATGCCGTTGGTTGAAGTCAAAGCTGAAGAAATCGGGGTTGAAGCAATTGACGATTACACTTTGCGTCTGACGCTTTACCAACCCGCCCCGTTTTTTATCGGGCTGATTCCGCATCAATTTTTCCGCGTAGTTCATCAGGGTGCGATTGAAAAGTTTAAAAAAGATTGGACTAAACCTGCGAATATCGTGACCAGCGGCGCATTCAAACTGATTGAGCATAAGCCATACGATAGAATTGTGGTGGAAAAAGACCCGAATTATTGGGATGCCGCCAATGTCAAACTCGACCGAATTGAGTTTTATCCATTGGAAGAAGCCACCACGATGATGAATCTTTACAAGGCAAACGAGGCTTACGCACTTTATAATCACGTCCCTCCGGCGGCTTGGAATGAATATATCCGACAGTTTAAGGATGAATATTTGAATCTGCCCGAAGTTGCCAATGAATATTACTGTTTTAATGTCAAAAAAGCCCCGACTGATAATCCTAAAGTCAGACAAGCCTTTGCTTTAGCGGTTGACCGCGAGGCACTTTCCAAATTTAGAAAAACGACAAAACCGCTGTTCAATTTTGTTCCCGAAGGGATTTTGTCAAAATATGACGAAGCGCGAAATAAAGTTTTCGCCGAAGAATTAAAAGCAAACAAAATCTCGGCGGAAGATTGGGGCAAACGTATGTTTGACGGAGAGCAAGCCCGAAGATTGCTTAAAGAAGCGGGTTATCCGGTAGTCAAAGATGGTGACGGATGGTCGTGTCCGACTTTTCCGGTGGATAAAGTTTCCGTTACCTATAATACTGCTGAAAGTAATAAAGCCTCAGCAGAATTTATGCAAGCCCAATGGAAACAGAATTTAGGCATCACAGTTCCACTCAAAAATATGGAATGGAAAACCTTTTTGCCGGTTCGCAAAGCGGTTGACTACCAAGGAATGGCGCGAACTGGTTGGGTAGGCGATTATATGGATCCATATACTTTCTTGAACTTGTTTTATCATGATCCAAATGACAGTTCGACAGGTTGGCACGATCCGAAATTCGACAAAATGTTAGATGAAGCCAATAAAGAACTAGATCCCCAGAAACGTTTTGAAATGCTAGCGAAAGCAGAGTTTTTCTTGCTGCAACAGCAGCCCGTTTTGCCAATGCAAACCCAAGCGACAAACTGGATTAAAAAACCTTTTGTGAAAGGAATGTATCCAAATCCGGGCACGCTTCACGCTTGGAAATTTATTTATATCGAACAAGATCCGTCAAAATGGGATACTAATGTTGAGAATATTATGACAACGGGCGATGCCGTGGTTGATGATCAGCTAAAACAACTTGAGGCTACTCAAAAAGCCTTTGAAGCAAAGAAACAAGAGGCGGCGAAAACCGCCAAAATAGAGTAAAATTAGGGAAAATTAATGTTAAGTTTTATTGTTCGCAGATTACTGATAATAATTCCGATGGCGTTGCTGGTGGTGACCGTAACGTGGGGTTTGGTTCGGATGGCACCGGGAAATTTCTATTCGGGAGAAAGAAGGCTTCCGCCTGCCATCGAAGAAAATATCAAGAAAAAATATGGGTTGGATAAGCCGGTTTATCAACAATATTTGATAATGATGGGGAATATTGTGCGGCTTGATTTTGGCGATTCGCTCAAATATGAAGGACAATCGGTCAATCAAATCATCAGCCGCCATTTCCCGTATTCAGCCACCCTCGGATTTTTTGCCTATTTGCTGGCATTGATAATCGGTTTATCCGCTGGATTTATTGCGGCACTTAAACAAAATTCGGCGGCGGATTATGCTTCGATGTCGCTGGCAATGCTTGGGCAATCAGTCCCGAATTTTGTCATCGGACCGATTTTAGTCATTATTTTTTCACTGTGGCTTTACATTTTTCCTCCGGCGCGGGCAGGCGGATTTATGAGCTATGTTTTGCCAGTGATTACACTTTCAGCAATTTACGCGGCGTATATTGCACGTCTGACTCGTGCCGGAATGGTCGAAGTTTTACGCTCAGATTACATTCGCACGGCGCGTGCCAAAGGTTTGGACGAAAAAACGGTTTTATTCCGTCATGCTTTAAAAGGCGGATTGATTCCGGTGGTTTCATTCACGGGACCTGCGCTTGCCGCTCTTTTAGCTGGAACAGTAGTGGTTGAAAGGGTTTTTGCGATTCCCGGACTCGGTAATATTTTTATCCAATCAGTCTTAAATCGAGACGAGCCTTTGACTTTGGGAATCGTTGCTTTTCTCTCAATTTTAATTATGGTTTTCAATCTTTTAGTGGACGTTTCATACGCCTTTTTAGACCCCAGAATTCGTTACGAATAAATTTATGAAAGAAGAAATTGTAAAAGGAACATCGCTTTGGAAAGATGCTTGGAAGCGTCTCTTAAAAAATAAGTTAGCCGTCTTTGGTTTAGTAGTGACGATACTGATGACTTTAACTTGTTTCCTCGGACCATTTATTTGGCAGGCAATTTCCGGTAACACGCCGGAATATATCCCATCCAATGTGCAAAATGGCGAATTGGTCAAATCTTTTCCGCCATCTTGGTCACATCCATTGGGGACTGATGATTCAGGGCGCGATCTGTTTTTCGAGAATTATGCAGGGTGGAAGAATTTCGCTGATGGTCGGGATAATTTCAACTATCGTTTCGCTGATTGTGGGAGTAAGTTACGGAGCAATCGCAGGTTATCTCGGAGGAAAGATTGATAATTTTATGATGCGAGTGGTGGATATTCTTTACTCGATTCCGTATATTCTCATCGTGATTGTTTTACTTTCGGTATTTGGCGGACCAAATACTCCGAGTTGGATTAAAGCTATGTCAGATTTATTTGGCGGTGGCGCAGGCTTATCACAAATATTTATGCTTTTCTTTGCCATTGGTTTTATCTCTTGGCTGACGATGGCGCGAGTTGTGCGCGGACAAATTTTATCGCTGAAAAATCAAGAATTCGTGTTAGCCGCAAAGGCAACCGGAGTTTCTACTTTTGGAATTATTTTCAAACATCTTGTTCCGAATGTGTTGGGTCCGGTCATTGTCTATGCCACTTTGACCATTCCGTCAGTTATGCTTTCAGAAGCCTTTTTGTCATTCTTGGGAATCGGTGTCCAAGCTCCATACGCCTCGTGGGGAAGTCTTGCTAATGAAGGCATCAAAAACATCAGCATTTTCCCTTGGCAATTGATTTTTCCGGGTGTTTCGATGGCTTTGACGCTCTTTTCGCTTAACTTTTTAGGTGATGGGTTGCGCGATGCGCTTGATCCGCAAACTAGAAAATTTTAGGAGACTATTTGATGAAAAAAATACTTTTTCTTTTGCTTTTTTTACTTTCAATTAGCTCGGTTTTTGCTCAAAACAAACCGAAAGCACAGGAAAATTACAACATTATCAAAGAAGGAAAGGGGATGAGTGGCATTACCATCGGCAAATCCTCGATGGATGATGTGATCAAAAAATTTGGCAAAGAATATAAATGGATTGTCAATAAAAAATATTCTTATCAAATGAATTACTATCGGCTTGGGATAGCCTTTTATATCTGCCAATCCGATAAACGCAAAGAGGTTTTTGTTCTTGAAATAAAGAAGCCCTACAAAGCTAAAACCAGTAAAGGCATTATCTTAGGCAAAAGCACCGCCGAAGATATTAAACGAATTTACGGCAAGCCTCTGAGCGGTTTAGAGTATCGCGGAATCAGTTTTTATTACAACAAAGTCGCGGGGAAAAACATTGTCACAGAAATTGATGTGACGGAAAATCGGGGAATCCGACAGTGTAAAGCTGTGAAGTAAAAAGTCAAAAGTCAAAAGTCAAAAAGAATGATGATAGCGAACATTTCAGATGTGGGAGAGATTCTCAAAACTACATTTCTTGCAAATCCAATCGTTTTGCAGCATGTTTCTTGGCAAGATTATCAAATTTTGCAAGACAAAGTTTGTGTGGCTCGACCAAGAATGAAAATGACTTTTGTTCGGAATGAAATTAAAATTTTGTCGGCAGTAACTTCTTTTCACGAATACATTAAAGCAACTCTTGGGAGTTTGGTTAGTTGCACAATGTTTGAAACTAAAGTGAATATAAGTGGCACGGGAGAGGCAACTTTACGCTCTAAAGAGTTAGGAATTGCAACTGAGCCAGATGCTTCTTTTTTTGTAGGAAAATCAGTAAAACTTTCCAAACAAATTTTAGATGAAACTCAAACTTTCCCCGATATAGTGGTTGAAATTGACGAAAGTCATAAATCGGATGACAAATTTGAGATTTACGCGGCGTTTGGAATTAAGGAATTTTGGCTTTATGACGGTGGCTTAATGCGAATTTTTGAACTCTCCGAAACAGGCGAATATCTTCTTTCGGATAACAGTCTTGCCTTACCGATTTTAACGGCGGAAGTTTTAACGGATTTTCTAAATCGAAGTCAGACCAACGACCAATTTCAAGTTTTAACGGATTTTCAGGCTTGGTTACAAGAGAATAAATGAATAACGGAACTATACTATCAGTCAATAACTTAAAGACTTATTTTCAGACGGAAGACGGCGTAGTCAAAGCTGTTGACGGCATTACGTTTGAACTAAAAAAAGGCGAAACTCTCGGCATCGTTGGCGAATCCGGAAGCGGAAAATCGGTGGCGAATCTTTCGATTATGCGCCTCATCCCTGAGCCTCCGGGCAAAATCGTTGATGGCGAAATCATTTTCGATGGCAGAGACGTCCGAAAACTTTCGCTGGAAGAAGTGCGAAAAATTCGTGGCAAACGAATTGCGATGATTTTTCAAGACCCGATGACTTCGCTCAATCCGTTTTTGCGAATTTCTACCCAACTCACCGAAGTTACCAGACTTCACCTCAAACACAACAAGGAGCAAGCCTTTCAACACGCAATTAAAATGCTCGAAATGGTTGGAATTCCTGATGCTCAGAGTCGGATAGATGCGTATCCCCACGAATTTTCCGGCGGAATGCGACAAAGGGTAATGATTGCCATGGCTTTGAGTTGTGAGCCCGAACTGCTGATTGCTGATGAGCCGACCACCGCACTTGATGTCACGATTCAAGCCCAAATCCTTGAATTGATTAAAGATTTGCGCGTGAAACTTGGCACATCCGTCATTCTCATTACGCACGATTTGGGTGTGGTGGCAGGAATGACCGACAAAATTATTGTGATGTATGCCGGCAAGGTTTTTGAGCAAGCTCCAACCCGCGAACTTTTTGCGACACCTGCCAATCCATACACCAAAGGGCTTTTGAAATCCGTGCCGGATCCCGCGCACGAAGAAGGAACAGACCTTTATCAAATTCCCGGACTTCCACCCGATGTCGCGCATCTGCCCGAAGGCTGTGCGTTTGCGCCGCGTTGTGAAAAAGCGCAGGATATTTGTCGAAAAGACTATCCGCCGTTTATCCAAATCAACGAAAATCATTGGTCATTGTGTCATTTTGCCAAGGAAACTTACGAAGAATCCTTGAAGGAGCGAAAAGCCTAAACCATTTAATAATTTTATTATGAAAGGAAAAAAACGAATTAGAAAAAGATGCTCTGTTTGCCAAAAAGTCTATGATGAGGCTCTGGATTACTGTCTGGAAGATGGCAGTTTGTTGGAAGATGAAACTTATCTAAGCGATTCAGGAAAAGAAACTTTGGCATTGCCCGCGGAGGAAATAGAAACTATCATTGCTTCCGCTTCCCGCAAAAATGTTGAAGATAGTTTAATATCAATTCAAGACTTAAAAGTTCACTTCAAACTCAGTGCAAAATCGCTGATTGATAGAATTTCGGGCAATGATGGACGCAAAGTGGTGAAGGCTGTGGATGGTGTTTCGCTGGATATAAAACGTGGGGAAACGCTCGGATTAGTCGGCGAATCGGGTTGCGGCAAATCAACGCTTGGCAAGGCAATTTTGCGTCTGACCGAGCCAACTGGCGGAAAAGTAATATATAACAACCGAGATTTGGCACATCTTTCCCAATCGCAAATGCGTGAGCAACGAAAACATTTGCAGATGATTTTTCAAGACCCGTATGCGAGTTTGAATCCACGAATGACGGTCGGGCAAATTATCGGCGAGCCAATCAGAAATTTTAGTTTAATGAAAGAAAGTGTAGAAAAACAGGTGCAAGATTTGATGGAAACGGTTGGCTTGAGTCGGCGTTTTGTCAAACGCTATCCGCACGAATTTTCCGGCGGACAACGCCAACGCATCGGCATCGCGCGGGCTTTGGCGGTCAATCCCGAATTTATCGTGGCGGATGAACCGATTTCCGCTTTGGACGTTTCGATTCAGGCTCAAATTATGAATCTGATGGAACGTCTGCAAAAGGATAAAAACCTCACTTATTTATTTATTTCGCACGATCTACGGGCGGTGCGTCATCTTTCAGATCGAGTGGCGGTGATGTATCTTGGCAAAATTGTCGAACTCTCTGATGCCAAAGAAATTTACAAAGAGCCGCTTCATCCGTATTCAAAGGCTTTGATTTCCGCCGTTCCCGTGCCTGATCCCGAAATCGAAGCCACCCGCGAACGCATTATTCTCAAAGGAGATGTCCCATCGCCGATAAACCCGCCGCGAGGTTGTCGTTTCCACACTCGTTGCGCGTATGTTGAGCCGAAATGTAAATTGGAAGAACCGCAATTAGTTGAAATAAAACCGAGACATTTTGTGGCTTGCGGGCGAATTTCTCCGAATCAGCCGAATATCGAGAATGCCAAATAAAAGAGGAGCGAAATGCTCCTTTTTTATTGAGTTACGGGCAAAACGGTTTCTTTTATTCATTCAAATCTTTCCCCTGCCGATAGGAATCCAAATAAATTCTGTGTCATAATTTTTCTGGAAAAACTTGTTATTATTTTCTAGTTTTTCTTGAAATCAGAGAGTGATTAAGCGTTTCTACCTTTGAGCAGAAAGTCGTGAACACAGCCAAAATTTTAATGGGAAAAGATAGTCAAATTACACAAAACAATTGGGAATCATTACAAGAAAATCTCACCTCTCAAAGCGGGTTGGCGGTGGTCTTGGTGGACGACACGTCTATTGTCTCTAAATCAAACAATAATTCGATTTGTGAGGTTTTGTATAATTCAGCGGAGTTTTCCTCCCATTGCGCCATGTTTTGCGGAATGGCTTTTGAGGAAACTAATTTGGCAGGAAAGACCATTTCACATCAATGTCACGCCGGACTTCATTATCAAGCCGTCCCGATTAAAGCGGGCGAAAATAAACAACTGGTCGCGATTACCGGAAGGTCTTTTTTGCGGTCGGAAGACTATCGAAAAGCGACTGAAAGGGCGATTGATGGCGATTGGAAAATTTTTCCGCCAACCGAATTATTCAAAAATATTCTGTTGACCAGTTCGGAACGCGAAATCGAACAATTATCGGGACGATTGGAAAAATTGAGCGATGAAGATAAGGAATTGCTTTTACAAATTGGAGAGACTAAAAACGAAACGATTGAAGAGACGATTTCTGATACTTCTCAACCCGATGAAATCTCCCAGCTAATCGAGCAATATCATCAAAATCAGGCTCAGATGAAAATCGAACAATCTTCCGTAAAAACTACGGGCGAATTGGAAGAAATAACCGCCTGGCGTTCGCTTTTCGGTTCGTTGCTTGATTTAACCTACCACGATGCTTGTGTTTCGGTGACAGAATTTTTGGCAAAGCGTTACCAATTTTCCAATTTAGCTTGGCTAGAAAATAAAAATGAGGTTCTCGGAAGTGTTTGGTCAAGCGGAAGTTTTGTCGGACAGCAGGTTCAGATTGCAATTTCAGCCGAAGATTCAAGGCTGACCGACGTTTTTAAGAAGGAAACTTCGCTAGAATTACGCGAACGCCAGACTGCTGAAAACACAGTTGAATCACTGCAAACCATCAACCTTTTTCCGGTGGTCATTGGCGGAACGGTGCGAAGCGCATTGGCGATTGGAGATAAAATTTCTGACAAAAAGATCAAACGTCACATAGCCCGCTTTATTCGTCAAGTCACTTTAGAACTCGAAATTCTACGTTTGAGAAAGGAAATCAGTCGTCAAACTCGATTGACCAAAGCTATTCAAAATATCAATTTAATCCTCAAAAAAGTTGATGTCCCTGATTTTTGGACTATTTTGGCGCAAAATTTAGCAGAGTTGATGAATGCCGAACGCGCTTCGATTCTCATTTTTGACGATGAATCCGAAACTCTTATTTTGAAAGCAGCCATTGGAAATAAGGCTGATACCATCAAAGAGCAAACAAAGATTGGCGAAAGAGTCGCGCAAAACGTCTTGCAAAGCGGCAAACCTTTGGCAGTCAACGACATGAAAAAATCGGGCGTTCCGCCTGCTCCTCCCGATTGGAAATACAAAACAAATTCGTTTATCAGCTATCCGATTGTAATCAGCGAACGCAAAATCGGGGTTCTCAATGTAACCGATAAAATTGACGGTGGAAGTTATGATGAAAAGGATTTGGAGATTTTGCACAATCTTGCGCCACAGATTGCGATTGCGCTTGACCGCACTACTTTGATTCGCAAGGCGGATGAATTTGAACTGCGCTCAATGACTGATTCGATGACCGGATTACTCAATAAACATTACCTCGAAGTTCGTTTGGCAGAAGAAATCAGCCGTTCGCAACGTCACGGTTATCCGATGAGTTTTATGATGATTGACGTGGACAAGTTTAAATCTTATAACGATGATTTTGGACATCCCGAAGGCGACAAGGCTTTGCAACTGGTCGGGCAATGTTTGAAAGCTACCTTACGTGGGGCAGACGTTGCGGCTCGTTACGGCGGCGAAGAATTTTCGATTTTATTGCCGCAGACGACCTTGCGCGAAGCCGAAACCATTGCCGAACGTGTGCGGGAAAAGGTGGAAAACGCCCGATTCCCTAATCGTCAGGTGACTGTCAGCATTGGTTTAGCAACTTGCAATGCCGATCTTTGTGTAGCTGAGGAATTGATTTCGGCGGCGGATAAAGCTCTTTATCAGGCGAAAATGAATGGCAAAAATCGAGTCGAGATTTATCGTCAGGAGCAGTAGCAGTTAGCAGTTGCAGTGATGCAGAGGCAAGGAGATAGGGAGACAAGGCAAGAAGAAAGGGAGATTGGGAGATAAGGTAAAAGGCAAAACTGCCACTGCCTACTGCCGCTGCCTACTGTTTTGGAATCTGAAATCTGAAATAAAATGCAGTCAGTAGAAATAAAAAGAGAAAAAATTCTGAGTTCGCTTGCGATAGAAGATTTTATCGGCAGAACCCGCGAGCTGGACGAAGTTTTGCGTCACGCGAAGGATGAATCGTCTGCTCAAGGAATGCTGATTCTCTCAGCTCCCGGTAATGGTCTCTCCGAACTGCTTCGTCAAATTTACGACCAGCTTTTTTACGAACAAGGTGAGGTTATCCCAATCTATTTTGCCTTTTCTAAAAATGATCAGACTGCCGAACAAGTTGCCCGCAGATTTCTGCAAACCTTTTTACTCCAAGTGGTTGCTTTTCGCCGGAGCGACACCAAAATTCTGGATTCCGCTCCCGATATTTGCGAACTTTCCGAACTCACCAATCCTTCCGACGGACATTGGATTGACCGTCTCGTTTCGGCTTGTGAAATCAAAAGCCCGCTCAAAGATGAACGCTCATTTGTCAAACAAGCCTTGAGTGCACCTCTCAGAGCAAGGGCAAATGGCGCAAAAATATTTTTGATGTTGGATAATTTTGAAAATGTCGAAATTATCAAAGACGGATTAAATTTACTGGATGAATTTAAGGAAATTTATGAGCGTTCGACCATTCCATTCGTTTTGGGAGGACGCAGACGCTATGTTTTGAATGCGGCACAGAGCGGCAATATTAAACTACAAAAGATTGAAGTGCTTAGACTTAATGCGCTTTTAGATTCGGATGCGGTTTTTTTGGTAGAAAATCTTTCGGAAAAGAAAAACGTAAAAAGCAATGATCAAACACGAGATTTAATCATCCAGCAATTTCGCGGAAATCCGCAATTGATTACCTCAATTTTTCTTTCGGCGCAAGATTACGGTTCAGATTTAGACAGTTTTCAGCAGGTCGAACAAATTTACGTTGATTCCCTTTTAGGCGACAGAATCGGCAAAATTTACGACACCATTTTAGACGAAATCGCGCCGAATTTAGAGACTCAGAAGAAGATTTTAAAACTTTTGGCAGGCGGAGAAGGAAAAACGCCAACGAAAACTTGGTCGAAATACTTAAACCTTTCCAATGGCGAAGTTCAGACGATTTTGCGTCTCCTGCATATTCACGAAATCCTTCGGGTTAATTCGGGAATGGTCGAATTATCAGCCGAAAACGAGACTTTGGGCGATTATGTCGAATCTCGTTACGATTTGGAAATCGCGGGCGAGGCTCGCGCTTTGGTGGTCGGGAAAACTCTGGCTGATGCGCTCAAACGCGCTCCAAATACGATGACGCGATTTTATCGAAGTTCATCCGCCATCGGTTTACGCGAACTGCTGGCAGTCTTTGATTGTCAACCGATTCCTGCAAAGTTGTTGGACTACGCCCATTTCAAAGAGCATCATAAAGGCGAAAATGTGACGGAAATTATCAAATCTTTAGCCGCCGAAAGTGAAACGATAAATCTTCCGCAGATTGTCTATACGGCAAATTGCGCGGCGTTTTATCCGCCCATCAATCAATTTACGGAAGCCGAGCGTTCGGCGGTTGCGCTCGGATTTGAGACGGGAAATTATACGGATGAAAGTGAGGTCGTCTGGATCACGGCGGAAGTTGATTCCAAACTTGAAGCCTCGCGTGAACTGACCGAATTTTGGTGCGACCGGCTGGAGATGGTGGCACTGATGTGCAATTTTATCAATTATCAAATGTGGCTCATCACGCCAGAAGGTTTTTCGCCCGAAGCCTCTGAAATTTTGGGTGAACGGCGTGCCTTTGGCTCAAATCGCCAGCAGGTCGAACTTTTAGTTAAACATCTGAAAGCAGAAGGTTTAGTTAAAGAACGCCTCAAGCCGAATGAATACGAAATGGTCGTCCCGATGGGCGATGATACGGAAATGATTGCCGCCCACGCTATCGAAGAAATTGCCCGCCGACACGATTTTGCGCCAAAAGCCATCAATCAAATCAAGACCGCTTTGGTCGAGGCTTGCATCAATGCTACCGAACACAGCTTGAGTCCTGACCGCAAAATTTATCTGAAATTTACGGTTAAAGCAGATAAAATCATCATCACTATTTCAAATCGCGGAATAAAAATTCCGCCCGATAAAATAACTCAAATTGAGCCGACCGAAGGCAGACGCGGTTGGGGCTTTAAACTAATGCGGACGCTGATGGACGAGGTAAAATTTGAACAAGTGGACGATGGGACGCGCATCACAATGGTCAAATATTTGAGGAAGTAAGCCGCTCTCAAAAGCATTCAATCAATTCAAATTTGATTAGCCCGCCCCAAACTCCCCCCGAACTGGTGATGGTTTGAGCCTTGATTTTGTTGTCCGTCTCCCGTTTTCCCGAAGAAGAAAAGAAAATCGTTAAAGCCCTCCTCGAAGGAATGATTCTCAAACACGAAGCTAAACGGTGGGCGAATGTTTGAGCATAAAAAATGACAGCCTCGAAAAAGGCTGTCGTTACATTTCGTTTATCAGTTAAAACTTAAAATACTGTCCAATAAACTCTACATAAAGTATAATAAATAGCTGTAATGAAATAGGAGAAGAGGTAAATAAGAGTATGTAGGTAAAAAACAAACACTTCTCATAGATTTCCCTCCTAATCCACCGAATCGCAACAATAAATGTTGTAAATAAACCGGATACTAAAAGAGCTGATACATAATAAAGATAATTAATGTCATATTCTGCAAATTTGACAACAATCATCAATAGCCAAATTACAATCATCCCAATTGTCAATATGACAACATATTTTTTGTTTGACATAGCTTTTTATTGCCTCTTTGGTGACATAAAATTCTTTACACTTTGTATATTGTTCTTTAAAGTTTCTTCATCCATATTTTGATGCGTAGTTGTTGGGTGTGTCACATTGTAGTTTTCAATTCTTGTTTTTGCAGGATCGGCGGCTGTGTTTTCACCTCCCATGGAACCAGGAGAAGGACTGTTTGAGCCAGAGTCATTTAATGGTCCCGATCCTCGTAATTGATATATATTTCGATTAACCCCAACATTGTCTGGAATCACATTATTAACCGTTGAATTTCCTAATGGACCATCTGAGGAATCAACAGTAATCAGTAAATCTACTTTGATGCCGTCAGCCTTCAATTTATCTGTTAGTTCTACGGCAGCATCTCCGCCATTACTATAACCATAAATAATCAATGCCTCACCTTCTTTATAGTTCTTCTTAATGAAGTCATACGCAGTGTTAACAGCACTATCAACATTAAAATTTGGTGCAATTGTAACTCCATCAAATTCTATATTTCTTGATTTTGCCTCAGTTTCAGCCGCATTAACTAATTTTACTGTAGTATCATTAACGTCATTTACAGTTTTGGCTCCTCCGAAAATTCCTCCAGTAAAGGCAACAACTACATCCTCACCATTTGAATCAAGATAAATTAAAGGATTATTCAAGCAATAAGTATACCGATTCCACTTAGCAGTTGTGAGCAAATAGTTATGTAATTTTGCAGAGGCTTTTTCTTTATCTTTTTCGGCGTTAGACTCCAAAATGATGTTGTAAGGGTCGGGAGAAGTGAAGCGACCTAAACCACTTCCAAACATTCTCGCTTTCGCGTAGTCAAGATTAGTCTCATTATCGCGTTCATAACTGGTGAATTTTTGTCTTACTTTATCCGTTCCTTGATTCGGTCTGTAGATTTCTTCTCCATAGGGTCTAAAATCTCTTCTGCTCACAACATTCCCGCTTGCATCCGTCGTCACTCGCGGACTGCCCAAAGTATCATTTGTCAAATAGCTTGTCGTAGGTGCTTGAGATTGTGATGCCGTAATCAGGTATTCGGATGCCAATTTACCTCCGGCATCATAGACAAAAATCGTGGTATCGTTAGCGGCAATCTTCTTAACTCTTTTACCGTCACCATCATAAAGATATTGACCAATGATTTGATTTTGGGCATTACGAACTTCCTTCTGCTTGTTTTCAGCATCGTAATAGAAAGTTTTGCCCTCAGCATCAATCGTGGTATTTCCAGAGTTATCGAAACTATGACCAACCACTCTATTATTAGCTGAATTGATGTCGGGATTGCAAATATTTTGCGGACATCCGCCAAGTGTAGTCGTTTGCGAAGCGTCAAACTTCCGATTGCCGTATCTATCGAAAGTAAAAGTCTGTTTCCAAGTCTGATTTCCGCTAATCGTTTCATTTGCAGATTTGAGTCGGTTGAGTGAATCGTAGGTGTAATTCTGATTCGCCGTAAATTGACTTGGAACGGTAATCGTTTGCCCCTTCACATTGCCGTTATTATCGGTTGTCCCGTAATCATAATTGACTTTCCACAATTCTTGAGTCGTGGCAGTTGTTCCAAGTCCAATTTGTGTCGGTTGTAATCTTGAATTAAATTGAGTATTTTCCCAGCGTCCATTACCCAGTTGCATACTTGAAACCGCACCCGCACTCGTGTATGAGAAACTGCCAACATAAGTCTTGTTGTTTCCTTGAAAAGCCCCATTAACCTGCGCTAAATCTCCGTCAATTTCAAATTGATTGGTCACAACTCGCCCACTTGGATAAGTTTCATTAACCAACATTCCACTCAAATTATATTGATAACCGAAATTGTAAGTTTGTCCATCCGTAATTTGTTGACTAGCTAAAATTCTGCCCAAGTTATCAAATTGAGTATAATTCGTGGTTGAAATTGCTGACGTAATTTGAGTCAAACGACCTTTCGCAAACTGAATCGCCGGATTGTCATAAACGTAAGTGACATTTGGAGTCCCGTCATTGTAATTGCGATTCGTCACCCGATTGAGGTTGTCATAAACGTAATTCGTGACAACTCCGCGAGCATCTGTTTTCGAGGTTAAATTTGAATTATTGTCGTAATTGTAATTTATCGTTCCACTTTCGGGATTGGTTGCAATTTTGAGTCTTGAAAGTGAATCGTAACCAAATGTCCTCACTTGCACAGATTGATTGACTTGCACCAAATTATTCAAAGTGTCATAGCTATAATTAGTTGGCTGAGTTGGACTTGCCACCGTTCCCAAATTACCCGAATCATCCGGCTCATCAACTCTCACCAATTCCCCTAATCCGCTGGAAATACTTCGCCTTTGCTTTCCCGCTTGGTCAGTCACCAAACTTGTATTCGCATCAATCTGCGAAAGAACCGTTCCCGTCAGATTTGAGTTTGAACCCCACGGAGCAGGCAGACTTCCGCCTAAGTAAGTCTTGACGGTTGAAGTTCTTCCCGTTTTATCTTTGTAGGAAATTGTCCAACCCATCTCCGCTTCGCTTCCTGTCCGATACGGATTTGAGTAAAACTTTATATTTTTGAGAATGTTTTTAGGATGCTCTTTCCATATTTACCATCAACTTCGATGCGAGTAATATAATACAAACGTAAAAGAGCTTTTGACCTATCTAATGCTTCTCTAGTTCCATACTCGTGTAGTAATAAATGTTCATCGTCAATTTCTAATATTTCACCTAAATAGAAATCTTCTGAATAATCTTCCTCGTATAGTGATAAATACCCAAATTTTGATGAAATACTTTCTATCGCACTACGCATCGAAGTCAAATTGAGTGTTATTTCTAGGTCAAGTTCCTTACAATCTACAAGTTTTTCAGTAGCAGTCCGTTGGTTTCCGCCAATTCCAATGTAAGATATATTGTCCTTGCGAATTACAACAATTCCATCATACTCGCCATGTTCATTGAATCTTCTTAAACAAAGAAATGCCTCTGATTCTTGAAAAACAACCCCAAAAATTGGGTCAGACTCAAAACAAGCTCGACTTACATCAAGAAAAGTTCTGTCATTTATTGCATCTTTTATCAAACTATCAAATAAGTTCATTTATTCTTCTCCTTACTCTGTTACTTTTATCATAACTTTTTGCTGTTAAGTCTGATAATTTAGAATTATCAACACAAAAACAACTATTTCTATTAGTTCAGTCTAAAACTTTATTTTACGTTGGTGTAGGAACCGGCTTTGGATTTACTTTTGGTTGCTCCTCTGGAGTATTATTATCTGGTTGGATTTCTAGGCGTTACCGCAGGCTCCTCTGTCTTTGGATATTTTATTGTTACGAGGTGTGCCAGGTTGTCGTTTTGGGGGTTTTTGCTTAGGCGTAGGCTTATTTTGGTTCGCTCTGTTTCCTTCACGTCGTATTCTAGCTGCCCCTTCTTGATGTCTTCCTTTGTTTTTTGTCCATGACCCTGTTGACTGTTTCGTTTTAGGATGAGCCATTCGAGTTGGCTTTGGACGAGCTTGGACATTTGGTCGTATTTGCCCTTGCATTGAGCCTCCCCGCCCTGACAAATTCCGGTCTAGGTGGGGAAATTGTTCTTCCGTCTGGGTAGTAAATAGTTCCATCTTCCCCAATCATTGTTCCCGGAGGATAAGGTCTTGTTTGCGGAATTGGACCAGACAACAGGAATTGGACCAGTTGGCGGTATTACTATGGGACCTGTTTTAGGTATAACAAGCGGTCCAAACCAAGGCATCGGTATTGCTTGTGCAGGGCAGGGTGGGCAATGCCCACCTTTATCTGTGTATTTGTATGGATTGTTATAAGTATATTGATATTTATTGAGACTTTGGGGATTCCCTAAATCAGCATAGAAAGTCGGGTTATCACTCGCATCTTCCTCAAAATTAAAGAGTTCGTCAGGTCCGCCTTTGAATTCATCGGGACTGGTGAACCTTCCTTGTAAAGATGAATAATATCTCGATTGAGCATAATCGAGTTTGGTTTCGACATCTCTTTGGTAGCCCGTAAATTTCTGACGAATTCGGTCATCATTTGGAGAATATTTTTGTGCTGTGTTTCTGTTTCCAACCCCGGCTAAAGTTCTTCCCCGAATGGTAAAAAATCACGTCTAGCTTTAACTTCACCGTTTTGATCGCTGATGACTCTTGGCGAATCAAGTGCGTCATTTGTCAAATAACTCGTGGTCGGGTTTTGCGATGGCGCAGAATTTACCAAATATTCCGCCGCTAAATCTCCGTCTGCATCATAAACGAAAATCGTCGTTTGATTGGTGACGGCGTTAAAAGATTTAACCCGCTTATCGTTTCCGTCATAAGCATAACTCACCGACAAATTATTGCCAACCGCCGTTATTTGCCGATTCTCTGCATCGTAGGTAAAATCGCGGTTTTGGGCATCTTTGGCGATATTTCCGCTGACATCGTAAAGATAGTCGGGTTGTCCATCATTATCTTGGTCTTGTTTATAACGATTGTTTGACGGCAATATTTCAGGATTTGCGACTTTCGGCACATTTGAATCTACACTTTGCAGAGTCGTATTTGGCACATCGTAATTTCGATTACCAAATCGGTCATAAACAAAAGTTTGTTTCCACGCCAAACCGCTTGCCGTAGTTTCCTGTGCCGATTTTACGCGGTCTAAGCTGTCGTAAAAATAAGTTTGCGTTGCCGTAAAACCAGCCGATTGTGCATTATTCGGAACAATAATGGTTTGCTGCGCGACACTATTATTATTTTTCTGTTGATTGATGCTTCCATTTTCCCAAGTTCCAAAAACGTAATCCGCCCGCCACAAACTTGTATCAGTATTTGAAGTTCCCAAACCAACTTGAGTTATCTGCATCACCGAATTGAATTTAGTCGTTTCCCAACGATTATTCCCAAGTCTGACCGCCCCAACTTGTTCGTGCGCCGTGTAACTGAAATTATCGGCATAAACTTTATTTTGTCCGCCAAATACCCCACCAACTTGAGCCAAATCTCCACCGTTGTCATAAGCGTTGGTCACAACTCTGCCCGATGGAAAAGTTTGAGCAACCAAAGCCCCGCCCAAATTGTATTGATAGCCAAAGTTATAAGCCTGTCCGTCAATAATTTGCTGACTTGAGGTAACTCTTTCTTCCGCATCAAAACCCGTAATTTTAGTTTCTGAAACGGCGGACGAAACTTTGGTTAATTTGCCTTTGGAGAAAGGAATTTGAGCATCATCATAAAAATACGAAACATCCGGCGTAGCATCTGAATAATTGCGGAATGTCACCCGATTCAAAGCATCGTAAGAATAAATCGTAGAAATTCCGCGAGCATCGGTTTTGTTCAAAAGATTTCCGTTGTTATCGTAAGCGAATTGAAAAGTCCCGCTTTCGGGGTTGGTTGATTGCATCAACCTGTTCAACGAATTGTAACCAAAGTTACGGGTTTGTCCGCCTTGAATAATCTGCGTCAAATTTCCAATCGTGTCATAAACATAATTGGTCGGTTGAACGGGGCTGTTGACATCACCTAAATCGTTGTTATCATTAGGCTCATCAACTCTAACCAATCTGCCGAGAGCATCTTCAATCCGACGATTCTTTTTCCCTGCTTGGTCGGTCGAAATTGTCGTATTAGCAATTTCTTCATTTCGGCTTAAACCTGTTGAGTTTGTGTTTGTCCCCCACGGAGCAGGCAAACTTGTTCCCGCAAAACTTTCAGATATTTCCAAATTACCTGTTTTATCTTCATATCCACGCTCCCAACCCATCGTTTCTTCATTGGTCGCTTGACTGGCAGTTGCCGCCCGATATGGATTTGATTTGAGGGTATAAGTTCCATTACTCAAAGTCGGATTTGCTCCGTTATCATACAAATATCTGGCTTGCACCTTGATTCCATCCGCTTCGTTGTATGGATTTTGGGTTGCCGCATCTTCGAGCGTTCTTGATAATCGGACTCTGCTCAGTTGGTCAAAATGCTGAATCGCTACTTTCTTGCCATCACCTTTGACGAATAAATCGGCTCTGACTACTACTCGGCGCAATGAATCGTTGTATTCGGTCTGTGTCCAGACTTCATTCGCTGTGTTGATGGCGGCTTTTTGGATGATTGGTCGCCCAAAGGCATCATATCCCGTTTCATTCGTTACTCCGTTATCCACATCAGTCGCGGTTTTTGGCAATCCGGTGTAGAAATCGTAAGTCGAGGTTGAAGTTCGCTGTTCGGGCAAGCCGAATGCTGTTTTTACTTGAGTCGGGTAAAGGTCAATAAAACTTCCTACCGTCCCGTAAATGATTTGCGTCTGCACACCTTTGGCATCTGTCGTCAAAGTGGGCATTCCATATTGATTGTATTGGGTAGTGGTCGAGATTGAGTTTCCCGCGTTCAAAGGATTGCTGTAAGCCCCTTTTGATGAATCCCACCTCTTGGCTTGAATCGGATTTGCCGTTGTGTTCGGATTGTCGTAAAACATCTCGCTTCGGCTAACAGGCACACCACTGCTATTTAAGACTTCCATTGATGCCGCCGCATTTTTAATCGTGATTGCCGAAACATTCCAATAACCGTTGGCATTGTTCGAGGTATCCGAAGCATCGGGGGTCGGATTATTAAACGCAGTTTGCGAAATTCTAATTGGAGTTAATCCGCCCGGCAACCCCGTCACTTGTCCTGAGCCATTGCGCGGAATCGAAGAATATAAAACCCAATCATATTCTTTAACCTGCGTGACATTGCCGTTTTTGTCATAGCTAAATTCCTTAATCGCCGTCAGCGAAGGATTGCCCAAAGAGTCGGGAATGGTGTTAAATTCAGCTTTAACATACGGATTGATTTCTCTGCTTAAATCGGGATTCGGATTATTGTTAAAATTCCAAAGTTTTTCGCTGACCGCCCCGCTATTTGAGGTTTCTTTATAAACATATCCGCCCTTTTCATCATCATTTTCAATGTCATAAAAATATTGATTGGTGACAGTTCCGTCAGGATTTTGCACCGAACTGGTAGTAATGTCCGTTGCATAAATCCATTTCGCTTGACGGGCTGTGGTTGTCCCATCATATTCATCGTTGTAGAAAAGATTTTTCTCAAATAATCTCCCCGATGCAGCAATGACTTGGGTTGGTGTAGTGTTGATGGAAGTCGGATTGCCGAAAGTATAATCGG
This sequence comes from Pyrinomonadaceae bacterium, assembly GCA_963779235.1. Classification (GTDB taxonomy): domain Bacteria; phylum Acidobacteriota; class Blastocatellia; order Pyrinomonadales; family Pyrinomonadaceae; genus JAIBCC01. The sequence goes on along the minus strand of CAVZXI010000013.1, from coordinate 139,785 downwards.
TGTGAGCGGTTGAAGGTGTAATAAACGATTTAACTTCGCCCCACCCGGTTGAATAATTACTGCCGTTAAAAGTTACCTGTCCGTTATGTCCCCAATAATCAAAGGTATAAGTCAAACCCTGCGGAGTCAGAATATTATCCACCACCCGCAGATATGCCACCAGAGTTTGAGAAGTTGGACCACCGCCATCGCCCCCGCGTCCTTGTCCGCCTCCACTTCCGCTGCAATTGACACATTCCGTCATATATTGCCGAATCACAGAGATATATTTCCAACGAATCTTGGTTTCGAGCAGTTGACCGTTAAAACCCATCTGATAAACGATGTCTTCGGTGGGCGTGTTATACCGTTTGACCGTGTATCTGCCGAATTGGTCAATCCAACCATTGGCAGTTTGTCCGCCGGGCAGAGTCACCGCTCCCCATTGAATATAATTGCCGTTACGGTCATAAACTTTTTGTCCGTTGGCAGCAGTTTGGGTAACTTTTGAACCATCGGTCATATACAATTCCCAATCCATATTGTTATAAACAATCAGTCGCATAAAACTACCATCGGCACTATAATAAGTTCGATATGGATTCGGGTCTTGGGAACTACCAATAACGCAAGCGTTGATAAAATAGCTGATATATCCATTCGGTTGGACGTTATAAAAATTACCCGTTACACCCGGAGCAATTGAATAGCCAACAGGTCGAAATTCACGCACACTGCCATCGGGAAATTCAATCTGAGTTCTCCAAAGATGAGTAGCATCAGGATTTGCTACCCCGCCATTGCAGGCAGCCGCAGCTTGGTCTAGCCCGTCATTTCGATTGATGACTCGCAGATTGTAAAAATCACCATATTTCCAACCGCTTTCGGAATTATTTGCCAGAAAGGATTGAAGAGAAGTCTGTCCGTTTTGACCGGTCACGGTTTCGGTTATCTTTTTCCAGAGTTTGCTGTTGTATTTGATAAATAAACCCGACGTAGCTTGTCCGCGACCTTGAGGCAAATTGCCCAGCGGAAAACTGAAATTCAGATTACCATTGGTGAGATTGACATTTTCAATCTCACCACTCGCATATGGCATTCCGGGAACAATCCCCATCTCACTCTTACGGCTCGGCTTTTGCCCAAAAACCGAAACGGTCAATAAACTCAAGAAAATAATACCGATTGTTAAAGTGTTAAATTTGATTCTGTTTCTCATCTTCGCTTCTCCACTGCCCATCACTCAATTTGAGCGTTTTTTTACTTTTGCCTTTTCATCCTTCATCCCTCATCCTTCATCCCTCACGGAGTCGGCGTTGGATTCGGTTGAGCAATCCCGTAATCTTCGGTTGCCAACATCCGCGAACCCGCATAAACATATTCTTTCGACAGTTGCGGGGTGGTTTGCGGTGGAAGATTTTCGGTTGATGGAACTTCTTTTTTCTTCAAACCGACTGTTTCTGCCAGATTTGAAATGATTCCGTTTTTCTTGCTCGAAAATTCACCCATTGCTCCTAATGCTCCGATAGTTAAGAGCGCAATCATTCCAACTGCCAGCAATCGGGTTCGTTTTTTGGTTGGTTGATTGCTCGTTTCCATGGCTTCTACTTTCTTATTCAATCTTTTCTTTTTCATAATTTTCTCCACAAAATAAAAAACACCGACCATTCCGAATAAAATTCGGGCGTATCGTCGGTGTTCATAAAATCTGCGGCAGTTTTGGGATTTATCGGGAAACTGCCTTCACTAAATATTCGTTAATTGCGCTAAGTCTAACCCCCCCCGCATTTATGTCAAGAGTTTTTTTTGAAGAATTTGAAAACAACTTCCTCAAAAAGTTTTATCGAACTTTTTTTGCAAACTCGCCGTAAAGCAATTTTAGTTCTGATAATCAGACTGAATCATTCCCAAATTGTCGGAAATATCAATCTTTATGAAACAAGCGTTTTCTTTTTATCGTGATGCCTTCCAAATTGCGCTCCAATCAATTTTAGAGCATAAACTTCGGGCTTTTTTGACGCTTATCGGAATTATTATCGGGGTCGCGGCGGTCGTGGTGGTCGGGGCTTCGATTAGTGGTTTGAAAACGTATGTCATTGATAAAGTTTCAAAAGTTCTGGGTTCAAATCATTTTATGATTACGCGGATGGCAAATACGGGAAGAATTTCAGATGAGGAATATGAAGCGAGAAATCGCCGAAATAAAGATGTAACTTGGGAAGAATATTTATACATTCGAGATAATTGCAAGATGTGCTTGGCAGTTGGCGCAGAGATGAATGCCGGAGCGGAAATCAGTCAAGACGGGTTGGAAATGCCTTCTGTCAGAATTACCGGAGTAACTGCAAGTTCATTAGAAATTGGGGATAAAACAATTTCCTTTGGACGATTTATCAGCGATTCGGAGGTTGAACGCTCTGCCAAGGTTTGCGTAATCGGAACGGACATTCAGGATAAATTCTTTGAAAATAAAAATCCGATTGGTGAAACGATAAAAGTCCGCGGAATTCCAATGACAATTATCGGAATTGAGGAAAAGAAAGGTGCATTTTTTGGCGATTCGATGGATCGAAATATCTATATTCCAATCACCCAGCATAGTCAAATTTTTTCTCGTAGAGGCGGTTTGCAAATTCACGGGAAAGCTCTAAATGCTGATGTTTTTAAAGATGCCATCGAAAATGCCCGATTAGTTTTACGAAATAAACGCCAACTTATCGGCAGCGAAGAAGATACTTTTAGCATTGTCAATACCGATGAATTTAATACCACGATGGATCAATTTACCGGAGCAATTGCGGCGGTTGTGATCCCGATTACGATGATTATTTTGGTGGTCGGGGGAATTGTGGTGATGAATATTATGCTGGTTTCCGTGACCGAAAGAACCTTTGAAGTCGGGTTGCGAAAAGCACTCGGCGCAACTCGCAAACAGATTTTGATGCAGTTTTTAATTGAATCATCCGCCCTTTGTATTGTCGGCGGAATCATCGGACTTTTGTTAGCGGCGAGCGTTACCCAACTAATCACGCTTTTACTCGAAATAACGATGACTATCACAATTGGTTACATCGTTTTGTCGGTGGGGATTTCTAGTCTGATTGGTGTCGCTGCCGGACTTTATCCGGCTTGGAAAGCCTCCCGCTTAGACCCGATTATTGCCTTGACTAAAAGCTAAGGAGAGATTAAATGAAATTAACAACTTCTTTACCAAAAGAAATTTTGCGGATGTCATTGGACAGCATTTTTGCTCATAAATTCCGTTCTTTTTTGACCATTTTGGGGATTGTGGTCGGGGTGATGACGGCAATTGTGGTAGCTTCAATTCTGACCGGAATGCGCCAAAGCATCGTTTCCATCGTTGAAGATTACGGGACAAATAACATCGTGGCTTTTCACTTCTCAACCGGATTTGCCAATCATAATCGAGATGAACGCGCCCGCAAACCGCTGACGGTTGATGATGCCGATGCAATTTTGGCACAGAGTCAATCAGTGCAAGACATTGCTCTTTCAAATCCCGGCATCGGCAATTGGGGACCCAGTTTTGACGATAATATGAAATATCAGGATAAAAATTATCGTTGGGCGAATACTGATGGCGTTTCCGCAAATTATGCCGACATTATGAATTTAACTCTTCGAGAAGGACGTTTTATCACCGAAGCCGATGATTTACAACGCCGGAGCGTGATTGTCATCGGAGTTGATTGTGCCGAAGCACTTTTCCCTGACGAAAAAAACGGAATAGTGGGCAAAGTTGTTAAAATGAACGGGACTTCTTGGGAAGTAATTGGCGTGATGGAAAAAAGAAAAGCCGGATTTTTTGGTGAAAACGAAGAAGACCGCAAAGTCTTTTTGCCACTTCGCACATCTTTTAAAGTTGCCCCAGAGCGTGATTTTCTGCTCCAATTTATCCAAGCCAAAGCCGGACGGCTCAAAGAAGCTCAACAAGATGTGGAGGATATTCTACGCAAACGGCGCGACGTAAAATTTGATGCGCCGAATGATTTTGACCTCAAAACTGCCGATCAGTTTATTGCTCAATTTGACGGAGTCATCGGCGGAGTTGGCTTGGTGGCGATTGCAATTTCGTGTTTGGGGTTACTGGTTGGCGGAATTGGGGTGATGAACATTATGCTCGTTTCGGTGACAGAAAGAACCAAAGAAATCGGTATCCGCAAAGCCGTCGGTGCAACCAAAGGCGCAATCGTTTTGCAATTTTTGCTGGAAGCAATGACTTTAACCTTTTTTGGTGGAATTCTCGGTGTCACGATTGCGGTCGGAATTAGCAATTTGATTATACTTTTAATTCCTTCAATTCCGGCGCAAATCCCAATGTGGGCGGTGATTACCGGACTAACCGTTTCGGTTGGAGTTGGATTGATATTTGGGGTATTACCCGCCCGTAAAGCCTCTAAATTAGACCCGATCGAGTGTTTGCGATATGAATAATTTTACTCGCATTTAGCACGAATCATCGGAAAATTAATGCCCATCTCTTTGCCATTGTTTTTACCTTCGATGCGGGCAAAGAGCGATTTATCTTTTTCCAAACGATACATGATTCGTTGCGGAAAATCGTGTTCGGGGTTTTCAAAAATAACCTCGTTTGAACTTAATTTGATTAGTTTGAATGAGGTTTCTTCTTTATTTTCGGATGGTTTGGAGATGTAATAAATGCCCGAATCATCTTCGACAATCCGCAAAAACTCAAACCCAACACGGTTTTGCCTTTGGCGATTGTCTGAGCTAGTGGCTAACCATCATTATTCCCTATCGGCTTAGCTCCATCTTTCGGCATCGAATAGAGTCTTTTTACCGGATTGCCAACAACCCGAAATCCAACTCAGATTTTCAAGTTTGGGTTTGCTGTTTGGGCAAAAGAGTAGGCGGTCAAAAGCGAAAGAAACAATTAACGAAATAAAAAATTTCATGCTAATAATCTCCGATTGTTTTTTTTACTACGAGTTGTATTTTGACTTCATTGGCAAATTTTGTCTTGTAAAAATTCGACATTTTTACGACCTATTGAAAATTTCGGACATCCGATTTTGTTCCTCGAAAAAAGTAGTTGGACTTTTCCCGGTAAATTCCTTAAATTCGTGATTAAAATGAGCTTGATTGTAATAGCCAGATGACAAAGCGAGATTTGAGAGGTCTTTCAGATTTTTCGTTTCTGATGGTATTAACAACATTTTGCAGACGAATTATCCGACAGAAAAACTTTGGCGAAACTCCAACCTTTTGTGAAGAAAATTGTCGTTCGAGCTGTCTCTGGCTGATTCCAAACTCTTTAGCGATTTTTTGAATTGAAATTATGCCTTTGTGATTTTGCAGAATATTTTGGATAATAGCTTCGGTCGGCTTATCGGTTTGGAGTTTTCCCTCGGCGAGTTTTTGGGTGAGAAAATTTTCGATAATTGCAATTCGTTCTTGAGTAGTTGAATATCTCATTTATTTGTTCTTCCAAATACTTCTCAGGCTGTTTCAAAAATCGCATCTAACTGCTCAATTTTGTTCGTCAATTCGTTTAGCGAAAACTTAAAAAAATGATAAGCGCCGATAGTTTGAAAGCGAATTCCAAAAAGATTTATTTTCCCAAAGGTTCAATTTGAATTGCTTGACGCATTTGCCCGACGATAATGGTGCGAGGTTGAATTTCAATTTTCCCATTGGAATAAAAGCGGCGAAATCTATCCGCCAAATTGAAGATTATTTCCATTGAGCCATCAGGCAAAACGGTTTCGGTGACGTTGGAATATTTTCATTCAACTGTTCCAAGACCCAAAAACATTTGACATATTTTATTAAATGCAGGGTTGGGATAAATTCTTGATAGTGCATCTTTTTTTTCTTTAACTTTCTGTTCAAGTATTGGCAAGATAATATCCAAGCTAAAAACTAAATTTGAAAGATTTCATTTCAACTTCACTTCAATTCACATTCTTTGCCCTACAAAAACCTATTCGACTATCCGTTTCTCGATGCCTAGTCAATCAGCCATTGCAATGAATTGTAGTGACAAGTTTGTTTTCGGCTCAGAACTTAATTTTTAACTTTGGTGAACCAAACTACAACGCCCTCTTCATCCTTACTTCCATCTTCATTCAATCCGGTTAATCCAAGGTTATTTTTCTTATCAAACTCAATCTTAAAAGTTACTTTTTTATCATAAAAAGTGTCATCGCATTCTCCACTTGTTTTCCCCCCACGTCTGTGAGTCGTAAAATATCTTTGTTTAAGACAAATTTAAAATTTTGGCACACAAATTTTTCATACCCAGAATTTGCATTTCCGTTAGCAAAAAACTTCCAAAATTCGCCAACGTTTTCGTCCAAATTGCTTATTAACCAATTGCCTATTAATTTGCTTCTCAGGGGATTAGTTATATTTTTAGTTTTTGATGGCTGAGTTTTATTTGTCTTTGAAACCGTTTGACTTGGCTTTACTGTAGTTTTCTTCGGTGTAGTCTTTTTCGGAGTTGTATTGCAGGGTTGAGTTCCATCTGCCCCGCATTGAGCGAACGTAACACTTTCACCCAAAGTCAGATACAAACTCATCACCGCTGATAACAATAAAATTCGATAAAATTTCTTCCTCATTGCAATTTCTCCTTATTTTATATCCATAACACAACGAAAACCCAGGCGACTATAGCTTTCCGCCCCCGTTGCCGTCCAACCGATTCGATAGGTTGTCGTGGCAAATTCTTTAGTCGCCTCAAAACTTCCGCCTCGAATCGTTTTCAAGTTTGTTTTGCCCACAAAAACATCTGGTAGTTTGCCATTTGGATAGGCTTTAAAATCGCTGGCAGTCCATTCCCAAGCGTTGCCGACCATATCAAAAGCCCCAAATGGAGATCCACCTTTGAATTTCCCTGCTTCCGTAAATGCTTTTCCGCTAATATTTGCATTACCCTGTATCCAATCATTTCCCCAAGGATAAATAAAATTATCTTTTCCGCGGGCGGCGAATTCCCACTCCTCTTCGGTTGGAAGACGCTTTCCAGCCCATTTTGTGTAAGCATTGGCATCCTCCCAATTTACGCCAACCACCGGAAGTTTATCCTGCCCTGCCGGATAAGTTACGCCTTTCCATTCACTTGGTTTTTTGTAATCAACCGCTAGCACAAATTTGTAATAGTCTTCGTTTGTGACTTCATAAATATCTATAAAAATTGGCTGAACCGTGACTTTATGGGCAGGTTTTTCTGCTTCGGATTTGCCATCATCCCGCCCCATTGTAAATTCGCCACCGGGAACGTAAACCATTCCATTCGGTGCAGTTGGCGCAGAATTTGCCGTTGAAGTTGGAGAGGAATTTGTGATACTCGATTTGGTCACAGTTGAATTTGAAACAGGCGGAGAAGTCGTTAACATCGGTGCAATCATAAATCCCAAAATTGCCAAAATCAACATCCCGCCGCCAATTCCTCCGGCAATCATAAACTTTTTTTTCTTTCGTTCTGCGGTTTGTGCTTCCCTTTCCTGTTCGACTTGATCACCAATTTTATCCAATTCAGCCTGTTGCAAACGGACTACTTTACTTGCCAAGGCTTCTGCATCCTGAGTTTCTTCTAAAACCATCGGATTAGTTATTTTTATTTCTTCGGGAACAGATTCTATCCAGTTTTGAGTTGGTTCAACCGGCGGCAAATCTTCTATTTTTTCAACCACAACTTCGGATTCTTTAATTGGAACTTCGGGAACAATTTCTATTGGAACAGGTGGAATATTTGCCGTGTCATTTTCACTTTTTACTTTGCGGTGATAAATAACTTGTTCAATCGCCTGACGCATTTCCCGCGCCGTTTGAAAACGCTTTTCGCGGTCTTTTTGTAGAGCGTTTTCAACAATTTCCCGCAATTCAGGCGAAACTGTTTCGGGCAAGCGAATATATTCTCCGGTCTGAATGACGTTGACCAATCCGTAAATATTTTCAGCCGTAAAGGGATATGTTCCCGTTAGCATTTCATACAAAATAATACCTGCTGACCAAATATCATTTTGCGGCGATTTATTACCCATGAAGGATTCGGGCGACATATACATCGGGCTTCCCATGGCTTTGGTGGACATCGTGCCGGATGAAACAATGCGCGAAATGCCAAAATCCGTGATGCGGGGAAAATTGCCTTGAAGCAAAATATTGTCAGGTTTGAGGTCACGATGGACGACATTTTTGGAATGCAGATGTTCAATTCCGCGCAGAATTCCAACCATCATTTCTAACCCTTTTCCAACCGTTGGAGCTTTGCCGTCATTCTTTTTGAGCCATCCGAGGAGCGAGCCGCCTTCAGCAAATTCGCTGACGATAATAATCGAATTCTTATGCAAAAGCATATCAATCACCGACATCACATTCGGATGTCCGCTCGCCTCGATCCAAGTATCAATTTCGGCTTCGGCGGATTTGATGTCTATTTCATCGCCGGTATTGAACAAAAACTTGAGCGCGTGACGCACTTTTTTAGTCGAAAACTGTAATTGCTTTTGCGCTAACCAAACTTCACCGAATTGCCCGCGCCCCAGAAATTTCTCCAGTTTGTAATCGCCGATGACATCATCTTTTTCGAGCATTTGAATTTACCCTGTTAAAATTGAATTGAATGTAACGGCAGAATGTTACCTTGAAATTTTGTTTGAGGTCAATGTTTGAGATTAACGGAATATCACTTTTTTAAGTCAGAAGAAAAGAACTGACAATTCGGTGGAATTCCACTTTGGGTAAAGAGGATGGAGTAAAAGCGACTTGACAAACTTGTTCAATCGTTCTCCTCAATTTCTCAAAACCTAAATTCCATATTTTTTCTTATATATTTCTTGAATTTTCTTCTTGTCAGATTCGGCTAAACTTGTTTTTCCTAATTTGCCATAAGCTTCGGCTCTCCTTGAGTAGCAAATAGCGTAATCTGGCTCTAATTCAATGGCTTTACTATACTCCTTAATTGATTGTTCTATGTCACCCATTTTATAATATGTTTCTCCACGTCCCAAATAAGAATTAGCATTCTTGGAGTCCAGTTTAACCGCGATATTAAACTCAATAATTGCTTTGTCATAATTTCCTAATTCTAAAAGGCATTACCAAGCCCAATATGTGCTTCATCACTTTTAGGATTAAATTCAATTGCTTTTCCGTAGTCTTTCATTGATTGTTCATAATCTTGTTTGTTCCCATATGTCATTCCTCGATTTTCATAAGCCTCAGAGTTTTTAGGGCTTAGCTTGATAGCTGAATTAAAGTCTTCAATGGCTAGATCAAAATCGTTGTTATTGTTATAGGCTTGTCCCCTAAAAATATAAGCCTCCGCTTTACGATAATTCTTTTCAATCGCTTTGGTGTAAGTCTCTATTCGGCAATCATAATCATCGTCATCGCATTCATCGGCAATCTTAAAATAATTTACTGTTGATTTTTTAGTTGAAGTGGTTGATTTGGTAACGATTGGTTTTGGAGTCGTCTTTTTTGGAATCGGCTTTGGCGTAGGTTTAGGCTTCGGGTTACAACGTTGTGTTCCATCCGCGCCACATTGTCCGTAAGCTAGATTTGAACCAAAAAACAGAATGATTACAATTGAAAACAGACCAATCAAATTACGTTTTGCCATTCACTTCCTCGTTTACCTGAAATTGAATTGAATATAACGGCAGAATATTACATCTTTATTTTGTTTGAGGTCAATGTTTATTCGAGACTGCTAACAAATTGATACTCAAATCGCTGGGAGCACAGACATTCATCAGATGTTAGAGCCAAAAAATCACTACTGCGTAAGGTGGGTTAGTAATGCATTATTTGTGAAAACTCTCTCAGTTGGGCATCGGTTAGCGGTCGCATCGTAAAACCGGTTTCGTGTTGACCGAGAAATCTGGTGAATGTCATTGTATGAAACTGACCATCAGAAGGATCAACATACTTGACGATAGTTCCATCCGATGTGCTATCGCCAAGCAAACCGTAGAGAATAATAATATGACGACCTGCTCTCACTTCGGTTAGCCCGGTCGCATCGAAAACTTGCCAACCGTAACTTGTCCATAACAAACCGTAACTTTGCAAATACGAAAGCCATCCTTCAATCGTCAGGTTTTGCAGCGGTTCGGCTTCCATTCCTGCCGTTCTGGCTAAATTTCGATTTTCTTCAATCGGTAATCCGGTATTATCGTCAAAACACTTCAAATATCTCGGACCGAGATTCTCTACGGCGGTTCGAATAGGAATTGATTGTTGGTTTCTCCACGAATACATCATCGTGTACATTGCCGCCCAACAACTCATTCCACTTGGTTGCCTGACCGGAACGATTAGTCCCGGGACTGTGTAATCTATGTTTGCCATATTTCCTCCGCGTCTATTTTAGACCTGCAATTGGAACGGATCAATGGAAAATTAACAAAATTCGAGAGGAAAATTATTCACTGATTAATTGTCTTATTTTTTCAATGGGAAATTTGCCCGCGATAAACTCCAGACGTAACAAAAACTTTTGGTTATCATATTGTTGAGAATTTCGGACAATAGCCAGTGCAGTAAACTCATATTCATTGGCGATAAATTTCACACAATCACCGACTTTCAAATCCAAATTAGAAAAAACAGCTGCTCCCCCAATTGATATATTATCCGTCACTACTTTTTCTCCTCCTGCCAGATTGCTTTGTTCATCAAGAAGCCCGAGAAAGACTTCTATCGAGCATCTAAAACGCTGAAATTTTCGGGGAACAAACTCCTGTTCCACCTCTTCGATTTTCCACAAGCCGTTTTGGTTGATACCGCATAAACGGTAATTTTGTAATGGATTTATCAAATAGCTGGTCGGAGGTTCTTGACCGATTAGAGCAATGCCAGCCATAAAGTTTTCGGTTGGTTCTTCTCCGGCGATTAAAGTGCAATGTTGAACAATTCCCCAAACGGAATAATTCTCTTCATTCTGATCATCACCTCGAAGTTCAATTGGGATAGGTGCAGTTAATAAAAGAAGACGACCGATTTGACAACTTCGATGAAGGATTAATCCGACACTATTTTTTGATAGATTAAATATGGATGCGGCAGTTTCCCATTTTAGATTATCGTTTTCATAACCGTTGACTATGGCGGGGATATTTACGATATTTCGTTCCAACAACCTATTATCAATTTTCGTCATAAATGATGATTCCCTCCTATTAGTTTGGGTAAAACTCAAATGGGAGGCGAATTTTTAGAAACTAATTTTGGCTTTTTCAGCCAAAAAACTGTGGGATTTAATTGCGGATAAATCAATGACTCATTTTACCAAACTGCCTAAAAGAAAACCTTTTTAAGCAAAATTAAATCTGTGAGGAAATAAAAAACAAATTCATATTAACACACAAAATTTTATCAAGATATTTAATCTTCAAATGTGACTTGGATTACATTTAAGCAAATAATTTTGGAAAACAATTCTAAAATTCTGTAATCGAAAATATTTACTTTTACAGTTCAACCGTTTGCCCATATTCCGGCACAACTACATTCCAACCAAATTCATCGCGGATATGACCTGCCATTGCTTCGGCGGCTTCGGGTTCGCCGTGAGTGGTAAAAATTGTGGTTGGCGTATTTTTCAAACCCGACAGCCAACGTAAAACCGCTTTCCAATCGGCGTGAGCAGAAAAACCTTCGATTTTTTCAATGTGACAACGGACATCGAACCCAATTTTTCATAATCTTGACTTCCCTGTCGCCATTTTGGATTCTGCGTCCTGTCGTGCCTGATGCTTGATAACCGACAAAAACCAACGTGGCATTTTCATCAGGCAAAATCCGCATTGCATGATGCAAAACTCGCCCGCCGGTCATCATTCCCGATGCTGAAATTATTATTCGGGTTCCCTTTTCACTATTTAATTTCTTTGATTCATCGCGGGTGGAAGTTGTGATCATCGAACCAGTCCGCAAGGGATGACGTTTTTGCATCAGAATCGAAGTATATTCGCGGTCGTGTTCTTCGGAAAATCGGTTGTAAATTTGGGTAGCCTGCGCCCCCATCGGCGAATCTACGCGAACCGGTAAGATTGGAATCCGTTTTTGCTCTTCAAGTTCACGAATCATATAGAGGATTTCTTGCGTTCGCCCAACCGCAAACGCAGGGATGAGAATCGGCGCATTTCGTTTCATTGCAACATTTATCATCTCAGCAAATCTATCTTCGCTTGATTCGTCACCATGCAAACGATCCCCGTAGGTTGATTCGCACATCAAATAATCGCAGTTTGGCGGAGCAGCCGGATCATTGACAATCGGCTGGTCATAATGTCCCAAATCGCCAGAAAAGAGAAAGCGAATATCACTTCCGTCTTTCTTTGCACCATCCAGCGAAACCAAAACCATACTCGCGCCAAGGATATGTCCGGCAACCCGAAAATTTGCGCTAAAACCTTCACAAATTTGGACAAATTCGCCATCATTTTTGACTGGATGAAGCAATTCCAAAGCGGCTTTGGCATCCTGTTCATCGTAAAGCGGAAGCGCGGGATGGTGTGAAGTCAAATTATGGCGATTGCGATAATCGGCTTCTTCTTCTTGCAAACGGGCAGAATCAGGCAACAAAAGTTTCATAAGGTCGCCCGTCGCACGAGAAGTAAAAACCTCGCCGCTAAAGCCAAGTTTAACCAATCGCGGCAGCCATCCCGTATGGTCAACGTGGGCGTGGGTAATGATAACCGCATCAATCGAACTTGCATCAAATGGCGGATCAGCCCAATTTCGCTCGCGTAATTCTTTATCGCCCTGAAACAGCCCGCAATCAACTAAAATCTTGCGCCCATTGTGTTCGAGTAAATATTTTGAGCCTGTCACCGAACCGACTCCTCCCCAAAAAGTAATTGTTGCCATAATTTTTAATGTTTAGAATTCTAGCTAATCAATAGCATAAATGAGAGTTAATTGGAAATAAAATGAGTTCCATCATATTCGCCAATGTCGTAAACTGTCAGAATATTTGGATGATTCAAGGCAGAAGTCGCCTTCGCTTCCTGTTCAAATCGCCTCAGCCGTTCGGCATCTTTGGCAAAATCCGATGGCAAAATCTTGATCGCCACTTCACGGTCAAGCCTTGAATCGTGTGCCAAAAACACTTCGCCCATTCCGCCTTTTCCGATTGCAGACATGATTTTGTATTGATTGATGATTGTTCCAGTTTCCATCTTTATTTTTTACTTTTCGTTGCTGATCAAAACCGCGTCTCTCGAAAATGGTCCGCGTGAGATGACAAATTGTTTGCCGTCGTGGGAGAGGTCGAAGTCGTAAATTAGTCCTTCTTTGAAATCGGAAATTTGTTTCGGTTGTCCGCCGCTGATCGGTTGACTCCAGAGGTTGGAAATATTGTCTTTCACCTGATTGTAAATGACATTTTTGCTGTCCGCCGACCAGCCGACAAAGACCCCGGTAGTCGGATTATATTGAATATCGAAGGTTTTCAGCGGAACGCCGCCGTCAATCGGGAGAATCGCAATTTTATTGGGATTCTGTTCGGGCGTTGTGGCTTTTTCCAGATAAAAAGCGGCAATAAATTTTCCATCGGGCGAAACCCACGGGGAAAAATATCTGCCATCCGCAATGCGGACCGGGTTTCCGCCTTCGACCGAAATTTTCCATAAGCCCATTGTTTCCTTCGTGTTTGAGGTATAGATAACCCATTTCCCATCAGCCGAAAAGACCGGATTACGTTCATTTAAACCGGTAGTCAGTTGTTTCGGATTACTGCCATCTCGATTCATTATCCAAATTGACGCTCCCGAACTCCCGTTCGGATTCGATTCAAAAACAATTCGGCTCCCGTCAGGCGAGATTGTCGGAATTAGATTATTGCCGCTTGAGGTAAGTTCCCGTTGCCCGCTTCCGTCTGCTTCCATTGTCCCGATATTGCTATTCCCGGCAGTATCGTTGAAATAGAGGAATTTGCCGTCAGGTGTCCAGCTAACAAAAAAACCTTCGGAATTTGGCGGTAAGATTTGAGTGGCTTGATTGAGGTTTGATGCGGGAGCAACCCAAACGCCGATCATTCGATCAGTCTGACCGGTGACAACCTTACTAGAATCAGCATTTAAGCTAAGACCTCGATAATCTTTGAATTCATTGGTGATCTTCCGTGCTTCGCCGTTTGGATAGGAAAGATGCCAGAGCTGTTGAAATGTTGCCGCAAAATCACGGGCGATCATCATCAATCCTTTACCGTCCGCCAGCCATTCCACCCGTCCGATATAGCCCCATTCCTGCTTGGTGATTTCCGTTTCTTTGCCATCGCTGACGTTAAATCCGATTATTTTGGAATGCAAATTAGTTCCGATACCCGCAACCGAGGCGGCAATCATTTTGCCATCCGGCGACCACGATGGTCCGGTAAAATAATTCGGATAAAATCTTTCGGGTTCTTTGCGTGTCGCCAACGCTTTTTCGCCCGTTCCATCAGAATTGGCAATTATCAAAACGCTTTCGCCTTTGCTCGGAAATTCGCCACGCACAAAAGCCATCTGTTTGCCATCGGGCGAAAAAGTGACCGGGCAATCAACGCCCTCAATTATTTTTTGCGGTGTTCCGCCAAGTGCCGGAATGCGATAAAGAATGGCAATCCCGCCGTCATCGCGGACGCTGTAAAAAAGATATTCGCTGTCTTTGGAAAAAGTAATGCCCCAATATTCAACCTTTGCCGTTGGGACAACCGTAATATCATTATTCGCAGACGTTTGGCGGACAAATAAGGTCTGCATTCCGTCTGTGCTGGTGTTATGAGCAAAGTATTTCCCATCAGGCGAAATTGCCGTTGAAATCACTTTGCCACTTTTCGTCATCTTGACGTTTTTTATCTTTTCAAAAGTTGCGACATCGGTTGTTTTGCTTGGATTCAGAAAACGATAAACTCCGAAACCAATCAAGGCGAGCAAAATTATTGAGCCAACGGCAAACACAACTTTGCGGTTTCCAGATTTTCCGACGGCATTGGTGATAGTTTGATTGTGTGATTCGTTTCCAGTTGTAACTTGCAGAATCTGCGTTTTATTTTCATCTTTATTTGGAACAATCGAACGCTCTAATTTGTCTTGAAACTCCAAATCCTGCTTAACGTCTTTCAAATCAATCAAAACATCCTTGATCGTTTGATACCGCTCATCGCGATTCTTTCGCAGACATTTGCTAATGATTTTAGATATTTCGGTTGGAACTTCGGAACTTAACGGCTTCGGCTCTTTATTCAAGATCGCAGCCAATCATCTCCAACGCATTTTCGCCTTCAAACGGAAGTTGTCCGGCAATCATTTCATAAAGCACAACGCCGAAACTAAAAATATCCGTTCTCGCATCAACCTCTTTCCCTTTTGCCTGTTCGGGCGACATATAGTTTGCCGTTCCGATAATCATTCCGGGTTGGGTGTGAGGCGATTGGGTGATTGGGCGATTGGGCAATTGGGCGATAAGAGTGCCGTCTTCCTCGCCGACTCGCCCCCTCGCTTCTCGCTTCTCGGATAACTTAGCTATTCCAAAATCAAGAATCTTTACCAAACCGTTCGCCCGAATCATCACGTTATCAGGCTTAATATCGCGGTGAACGATTCCCGCCGAATGAGCTTCGTCCAACGCAGACGCAACCTGAATCGCAATCTCCAAAGCAGATTTGTAGTTCAGCGGATTCGCTTTGACGTAATCATTCAAAGTCTTGCCGTCAATAAACTCCGTCGCAATAAAATGCGTTCCGTCCGATTCGCCAATTTCGTAAATCGTAATGATATTGGGATGATTCAACGCCGAAGCGGATTTCGCTTCACGGACAAAACGACTCATTCGATCTTTGTCGTTCGCAAATTCGGGCGGCAATATTTTTAACGCAACTTTTCTATCAAGTTTCGTATCCTCCGCCAAAAACACTTCGCCCATTCCGCCTTTTCCGATGGCGGAGATGATTTTGTATTGGTTGATTATTGTTCCGTTTTCGAAATTCATTTGCTTATTTGGTTAAACGTAATTTACCGATCAAAACGCTCATTGTTGACAGATTTTTTTTTAACCTTTGGAATTATTTTTCAGTAAGACCAGTTCGTTGTTGATAATCCCGCGGACGATGTAAATCTTCTTGCCGTCTTTTGACCAATTAAAATTCAAGATTTGACCTGAGGTAAAGGTAGTAATTGGTTTTTGGGCAGTTCCGTCAAGCGGCAAATTATACAAATTCTCAACGCCTTGTTGATTGATATAGGTGATGTTTTTACTATCGGGTGAAAAATAATAGTAGTAGCCCAAACTTAAATCAAATTTGCGTTTGAGTTCGCCGATTTCATTGCCATTGACGTTCATTATTTTCAATGCGCGGTTGTATCTAGTTCCGGCTTTATCAAATTCCATAGTGGTAAAAGCGAGAAATTTACCATCGTTGGAAAGACGGGGAAACATTTGGAGCGGGGCTTCTTGTTGAAAGATTGGAGTGGCTTCCCCGCCTTCGATTGAAACTTTCATCAAGGTTGATTTGGTAAAATCGCTAGTGCGGCGTTCAAAAATTACGGTTTTATTGTCCGCTAAAACTATCGGTTTGGAATCGTAAGCATTTTCAGGGATAGTTAGTTGAAAAGGATTTTTACCATCCGCATCAATCCGCCAAAGACTGTAATATTTGGTGCGAGTGGAAGTATAAACCACAAATCGCCCATCGCTTGAGACAGCCGCTTGAGCATTATAGCCGTCTTCATTGGTCAACGGCTTTTCGTTTTTCCCGTCTGCCTCAAGCGTCCAAAGATTGGCTTTATTATTATCAACTTTTGTCACCACCAATCTTCCGTCAGGCAAAAAAGTAAAACCGCCTGCCCCCAATAAATTTTTATTCTCGGTGGTGAGTTGATTCATTTCTTTGGTGGCGGGATTAAAGAGCCAAAGACTCGAAATCATTGTATTTTTTGAGCCGGTAAAAACCCCCACCTCACGCGCATAACCCATTTGTTCATAACCGCTTGAATCATTGGTCAGGCGGTTTGATTCTTTCCCGTCAGGATACGAAACTTGCCAGATTTGCGAAGGTTCTTGCGAGGTGGTTTTGGCTAACAAAAAAAGTGACGTGCCATCGTTGCTCCAATTGAACGAATTGGCGTTAAACATTTCTTTTTCCCCAAAAGGTTTAACGCTTTTGTCTGCCAAAGAGATCAGCAAAATTTTGCTCTTGACCAATTCATCAATCAAAAAATCGCTCATACAACCAACCAAAAGAGTATCACCTTGGGGCGACCAAGCAATTTCATAAATGCCTTTCACCCCCAATTCTTTTGAAGCAATAAACAATTGTTCATTGCTCCCATCGCTATTTACGAAAAAGATTGATTCCACCCCTGTTTCGGCGTTTCGTCTTCTAAACGCAAGTCTTTTGCCATCGGGCGAAACTGCGACTTTTGAATCTATATCATGGATAAGTTTTTTGGACGTTCCGCCCAGACTTGGAACTTGGTACAGAGTTCCGATTCCTTTATCGGCAATTCCATAATAAATATAGTTTCCATCAGGCGAGAAAACGGGTTGCAAAAATCCTCCGTTATCCAAAGGCGGAACAATTTGGACGGTGCTTCCGGTAGCAACTTGTTTAACCGCCAAACTTTTCTTCCCGTTTTCATAATTAACAAACGCCAAATATTTGCCATCATTGGAAATTGCCGGAGAAAAGGCTTTGTCGCCGCCTTCAACTATTGAAATCGTTAAAGAATTAGAATCAACTTGGGAAGTTGGCGCAGGTCGCCAAAACCAAGCCCCAATTGCAATCAAACCGGCGAGACTGACGATTCCAAAAGGCAACCACCAATTGCGTTTTTTGAAGGTTTGCGATTGAACGGAAGACTTTTCAGCCGTCTTTTGCGGATCAAAATTATCGGCTGAGGTTGAATGATGAATCAAGGTTTTGGCATCTTCGGTGTTTTGTAATTTCACGCTCGAAGTTGCCATGGAAACGGATTGAAACTGTCCGCTCAAAAAACTGTCATTAAAATTAAAGCCAAATTCACGCCGCAAACTTTTCAAATCATTGGCAAAATCCTTGGCGGTTTGATAACGGTCATCGGGATTTTTACACAGCGATTTTTTAATAATTCGATGCAGTTCATTGGGCGCATCCATCACATATTCCGAAATCGGGACGGGTTCTTTGTGAATAATATTCGCTAAAATATCGGTCATCGTCTCGCCGTCAAAAGGCGTTCTGCCGGTCAGCATTTCGTATAAAACCACGCCGAGACTCCAGAGATCGGTTCGTGCATCAACTTCTTTGCCGCGAGATTGTTCGGGCGACATATAACCGAGTCTCCCCATCACCATTCCGGCTTTAGTTTTTACCAATTCCAGAGTTTTGGCTTCGGCATCAACGATGGTCGGTTTGGCTAAACCGAAATCTAAAACTTTGACGATGCCGTCTTCGCGCACCATAATATTTTCGGGTTTGATGTCGCGGTGAACAATGCCTTCCTTGTGCGCGGCGGTCAGAGCAGAGGCGATTTGTTGAGCAAAATCAAGAGCTAATTCGGGATTTACGCCCCCGTGTTGCATCAAATTTCGGAGCGTTTCACCCTTAATACATTCGGTGACAATGTAGATGGTGTCTTTTTTTACCCCAATTTCGTAAATAGTAATAATATTCGGATGATTGAGAGCGGAAGCGGCTTTGGCTTCGAGTTTGAAACGATTAACCCGCTCCAGATTGCAACAAAATTCGGGTAACAAAACTTTGATGGCAATTTCACGGTCAAGTTCATCATCGTGCGCCAGAAAAACTTCACCCATTCCACCCTCTCCGAGTTTGCTTTTTACTTTGTAGCGTCCGATTTTCTTTGGCGTTGACATATTTTATTTAACGTAAATTTTGAAAGTAAGTTTAACTGAATTTGAATAAAAGAAAAAGGAAGTTTGGGAAAATTGAATTCCTAAACTTCCTCGAATTGCAAAGTTAAGGCAAAACATTTTATAACTTTTGCCTTCTACCTTTTTACTTTTGCCTTTTCTAACCAGCCGCCGCGACCACCTTCGCTGCTGCATCGCCCATACCATCTGCCGAAATAATTCCGATGCCGGATTCATTCAAAACTCGTTTGCCTTCTTCAACATTTGTGCCTTCCAAACGGGCCACAATCGGAATCGTCATCCCAAGATTTTTAGCCGCCGCAACGACTCCATTGGCGACCATATCGCAACGGACGATTCCGCCGAAAATATTGATAAGCACCGCTTTCACATTTGGATCAGCCAGCAAAATTCGGAAAGCGTTTTCGACCCGCTCTTGCGAAGCACCGCCGCCAACATCCAAAAAGTTAGCGGGTTCGCCGCCGTGCAGTTTGATAATATCCATTGTCGCCATCGCCAAGCCCGCCCCGTTGACCATACAACCGATGTTTCCGTCTAATTTAATATAGTTCAAATCAAATTTTGAGGCTTCGATTTCGAGAGGTTCTTCTTCGTTCAAATCGCGCAACTCCGCATAATCTTTATGTCGAAACATCGCGTTGTCGTCAAAATTAACTTTCGCGTCCAAAGCAATCAGACGATTATCTTTGGTCAACAAAAACGGATTGATTTCGAGCAAAGATGCATCCATTTTTTCGTAAGCATCATACAGCGACAACATAAATTTTGTGGCTTGACTGATTAAATCATTCGGAATTCCGAGTCCAAATGCCAATTTCGCGCTTGAAACGGTCGAAGCCCGACGGATGGATCAATCGCTTCTTTCAAAATCAGTTCGGGCGTTTCTTCAGCAACTTTTTCGATGTCCATTCCGCCCGCGGAGGAAGCCATAAAAGTATTTCGCCCCGTCACGCGGTCAAGCGTGATGCCAAGATAATACTCGCGGTCAATCGGCAAACCTTCTTCGATGAGGAGTGTTTTTACCTCGCGCCCTTCGGGTCCGGTTTGATGCGTAATCAACTGCATTCCGAGTAATTTGTTTGGCTATTTCTTCCGCTTCTGCCGGAGATTTGGCAAGTTTGACTCCGCCACCTTTGCCGCGTCCGCCAGCGTGAATTTGCGCTTTGACGACCACCACTTCAGTCCCTAATTCTTTCGCCGCTTGCTCGGCTTCGGCAGGTGTCCGAGCCACGATTCCGCGCGGCACCGGAACACCGTAATTTTTCAAAAGTTCTTTGCCTTGATATTCGTGAATTTTCATAAGTTTTTTGATTTTTGACCTTTGATTTTTGATCTTTGATTGATGAATTTTGCTTTGATTTAAAGACAAATCCAAAATCGCAAATCCAAAATCCAAAATCGGAATAAGTTTAGCTTTCTATGCAGGAAAAAGCAAAAAGGCAGTCAATCACGACTGCCTTTTAATCATTTTCCCACAGGCTTTCTACTTTCTAATAGCGGCATAAACCTTGATCAGAAACAACTTCCATTCTTTGCCTTCCGGCATATATTGCAATTCAAAAGTCGTTTTAATCGGACTGGTGGGATATTCTCCTTTCACGTCCAGCAAACTAATTCCAGCTTGTTTTTGAATTTTAGCCGACGAAGTAAAGGATGCGTCCATCGAACTAATTGCCGAAATGTTGGTTCTTCCGTCAATAAAAACCTGAAATGTTTGTTTCATTCTATCGGGTGTAATCTGCTTTTGCCAAAACTTTGAAACTCTCGAATGGAAATCGGTAAAATCTCCGGCTTGAAGCGCATCATTGAAATCCAAGAGGGTAGTTTTTACAATTTCTTGCATCTCAGCATCCGAAGGAACTTCTTTCTTTGAAGCATCTGCCTTAGTAAAAGAAGTATTTCGTTTGGCAATTGGAGAATCTGGGGTTGTGCTTGAATTTGAAGAATTTGTAGGGGGATTATCTTTTGTCCCAAGGTCTCCGAAATTCTTGCCACAATTACAACCTAAAGCTATTAAGCCAACAATGGTTAAGGCAATCAACCCATTAAATCTTTTGTCGTTACCAAAAACAATCTCTCGTAATATGTTTTTCATAGTTTTTCCTTACTAATTTTTGAAATTTAAAACCTAATCTTCTGCAATCTATTTGCCTTAACCTTTTCTCCAAGGCTTAAGCAATTCTTTCCAACTTTGAGTTGTTCGTTCATATTCACTTGGACACCGCACGGCTCTCTCTTTGGGTAAATACTTTCCGCCGACCAGATGTTGATATTTTACTGTATCTGAGCCATAAATCATACATAAACTATTATAAAATCTTTGTTCTTGCAATAAATGTTCGTCAGCCATTTGTCTGCCGTCGGGAACTTTGCCTTTTGATTCAATCGCAAAAGCTTCCGCCGCCGCCAATACCGAACGGACTCCGCCCTCAATTTCTTCCAAACAAATATAAGCCGAAGCGCGGTCTGCCGCATCTTCTTCATTTCCCGTAATCGGCAAATTATAGACATCAATCATCGCGTGACCGAGTTCGTGGAGAAAGACAAATCGGATCGCATCAAACATTTTGTCATAAGCCTCTTGGTCACTTTTTCCGGTGGATTTGAAAAGTTTGAAGAAATCTTCCATTAGTTCGTAACAAACCGTGATTGAACTGTCATTGGGATCGTAAAGCGCATTTATTTCGCCACAATCTTTAGTTTTTAAATAAATATTGGTGGGGAGTTTTAAATTTTTGTTAAGCTGATTTGCCGCATCTTCGAGAACTTTTTCTTGTTTGATTTGTTGGTCAATTTCTTTAAAACGTTGATTTTGTAAAGTCGCATATTGAACGACAAAATCGCCTTTGTCATCTTTGCCCTGATTACCGGATGTTTTTTTTGCTTCATTACTTTCGCTTTTATTACTCTGACTGGGAACTGGAGTTGTTTGATTTGATGTCTCAAAATCTCTATCCGAGCGGCAAAAACAACCAAAGACAAAGATCAGCACAATTAGAACTATTAAGAAGTTAAACAAATTTAATCGCAAAGACGGGGCGGATGTTGACATAGTTTAAGTTGGATTTAACAAGATTTTATGCTTCCTTGTCAATAATTTTTGATAAAAAAACGGTCAAAAGAATTTTTCTACTGACCTTTTGACGTAAATTTAGGCTGGGTTTTGCTGATTTAACAGATGACGATTATCCCTTCAATTCCGCTACCAAATTCCGCATACTATCATGAGCATTATTATTCAAAACGATTATCGTCTTTTTATCGGCAATAAACCGCACAATTATTGTTCGATACCCCGGATTATCGCCTGTGTGCTGAACATACTTTTTGCCCGATTTGTCCGTTAAAACTTCCCATCCGAAACCATAATTTACCTTTGTCCCATTATTCAAAGTCGCGCCGGTAAAGGCTTCTTCCAAAGTTGCTTTTTTTACCAGTTTTTCGGTGTAAAGTGCTGTGTCCCATTTGAGTAAATCGCTGGCAGTGCTACTGATTCTGCCCGGTCCTTTTCGATTGCCGAGCCAAATAGTGTAGTCCGAAGCCCGAAATTTATTGGCATTTACATAATTTCCGTCTGTGTCCTTGAGGTGTCCTACTGCAAAGTTTTTTACTTTTGCTTTTTCTTCAATTGTCCGAATATAGGTGTCACGCATTTTCAACGACTTAAAAATCCACTTCCGGCAAAGCTCGATAAAATCACTACCAGATGCTTTTTCGGCAATGCTGGCTAATAAAACGTAGCCCGTATTGCTGTAAGTATATTTCTCGCCCGGTTGAAACAAAGCGGGTGGCGCATAACGGTTCAGATATTCCAAAATCTCCTTGTTACCCGCCACTTTCGATTTATCCCAATACTTATCCATCACCGCCTGATAATCGGGCAATCCGCTGGTGTGAGTCAACAGATGCCGAATCGTAATATTTGGATATGGAACTTGCACATATTGACTAATCGGGTCGTCAAACTTCAATTTCCCACGCTCTTTCAGCCTCATTATCACCATTGCCGTGAACTGTTTGCTGACCGAAGCCAATTCAAAAATGTCGGACGTTTTCAAATCTTCGTTACTTTCAAAACTTCGTTTTCCCGTTGCTTCATGAAATTGAATTTTGCCATCTTTCGCTACCAAAACAACTCCGCTAAAACCTGCGGTTTTGGCTTTGTCAAAAGCGGTACGCGCATCCTGATTTTGACCGTTTAATTGTCCAACAAAAAAAATAGTGCAGATAAAAAAGCAGATAATTTTGACTGATATTGTTTTCATATTAAAAAAAATAAAAGCGTTTGATCCCCTATTATTGAACTTATTTTAATCTCAATAATAAAAGACCAAACGCAAAATTCATTAACCCCAAAAGTTATTGCGATTTTTCAACTATTCGCAACAGCGTCCGAATACAAATGCCCGTCGGACCTTTTGATTGATGCGGTTTGGTGTCATCTGCCCAAGCAGTTCCGGCAATATCAAGATGCGCCCATTTGGCTTTATCTATAAATTCCTGAATAAAGACGGCTCCGGCAATTGTCCCTGCTTTTCGACTGGCACCAATATTTTTGATGTCGGCAATGTCGGATTTTATTTGTTTGCTATACCCCGCGCCTACCGGAAGTTGCCAAAAATCTTCACCAACCTCTTTACCGCATTCGATAATATTGTTGATTAAATCTTGATCGTTGCCCAAAACTGCTGTGTTCAAATCTCCCAAAGCAATGATAACTGCGCCGGTCAAAGTTGCCATATCAATAATGCTAGTTGCACCTTGTTTTTCTGCATAAGCTACGGCATCAGCCAAAATCAAACGACCTTCGGCATCGGTATTCAAAATTTCAATAGTTTTGCCGTTCATCGCGGTCACAACATCGCCCGGACGAGTGGCTTTTCCATCCGGCATATTTTCGACCGCCGCAACCACTCCAAGAACAGGAACGCTGGGCTTTAACATTGCAATCGCCCGCATTGTGCCGATGACTGTTCCGCCGCCGGTCATATCGTGTTTCATCGCGTCCATTCCTTCGGATGGTTTGATGGAAATTCCGCCTGTGTCAAAGCAAACCCCTTTGCCAACGATGGCTAAAAGTTCGCCCTTTTTGCCGGTTGATTTTTTCGGTTCGTATTTCAAAACAATCATTTTCGGTGGTTGTTCTGAGCCGATTGAAACACTGAGAAGTGAACCCATTCCGAGTTTTTTCATTTTCGCTTCGTCCAAAATTTCGCACTTTAAACCCGTTTCTTTCGCCATCTTTTGGGCGCGATTCGCCATTTCGGTTGGATGCAAAATATTGGCAGGTTCATTGCACATATCGCGGGTGAAATTCATCGAATCGCCAATAATTTCGCCCCGGCTCAAACCGTTTTTCAAAGCGGTGGCATCTGCGCCATCAACGCACAACACAAAACTTTCAATCGTCTTATCTTTTTTATCTTTAGTTTTATATTTATCAATTTCGTATTGACTGGTGACAACCGCCTGCATTGAAGCTGCCGCCACTTCGCCCGCGTCTGATTCCGAACGAGGAACGAGGACAAAACTTTTGATATTGCGTTTGAGCAAAAAGCGGACAGATGTTCCGGCTAAAACCCCAACATTTGGAGTTTTGTAATCTTCTTTTTTTCCAACTCCAACTAGCAAAATTCGACTTGGTTTTCCTTTTCCGCTCGGAGCAAAACGCAAAAGAGCAGTTTCACCCGCATCGCCTTTAAACTCTTCGTCTTTGAAAAGGCTGGCGACTAATCCACCCGCGGTGGTGTCTAATTCCTTTAAAAATGCACTCGATGGTTTTTCGTCTTTGAAAACTGCAACCGCAATTGCATCAACATTTGCATCCTGATAATTACCCGTTATGGCTTGAGACTTCATTATTTTCCTCGTTAAAAAAGATTGTAATTGATTGAATCATTGAATCATTGAAGGATTGAATCATCGAATTTTTATAAATGAATCAATGAGCAAATGAATCAATGAACAAATGAAACAATCTTAATTTATCCTATCTGCTATTTTCTTTCAATTGAGCGCGAGTTTCCTTATCAATTGTTTTACTTTTTAGTGTCTCGCGCTTATCAAAAAGTTTTTTACCTTTGGCGACCCCGATTTCAAATTTGATGCGCCCATTTTTCCAAAAAATTCGGGTAATCACCAAAGTCATTCCCTTGATACTGATTTCTTTTTCTAATTTTTCGATTTCCCGCCGATGAAGCAAAAGTTTGCGGGTTCGCAAAGGCTCGTGGTTATTGATGTTTCCGTGTGAATAAGGCGAGATATGGGCGTTGAAAAGCCAGACCTCGTTTTCCTTGATTGAAACATACGATTCCTTTAACTGAATCCTTCCAATCATCACGGATTTAACTTCAGTTCCGCGCAAAACTATCCCCGCTTCGTATTTATCGTCAATATAATACTCGTGATAGGCTTGCCGATTATTGATAATGTCTTTTTCTAGCGCAGACATAAACTATCATTTTGCCTAATTGTTGCCTTTTAAGCAAATTAGGGATAGATTAGAAATAACTTGGGAGATCGTCTAATGGTAGGACCGCAGAATCTGGATCTGTTTATTGGGGTTCGAATCCCTATCTCCCAGCCAATACAGTTGCAGTAGGCAGATACAATAGGCAGTCAATTATTCCCTGCCAAGTGCTACTGCTACTGCCAACTAAAATATATGGACTGGCACGAAACTGAAATCAATGTCCGCTATGCCGAAACCGATCAAATGGGTGTGGTATATCACGCCAATTATTTGGTATGGTTTGAGTTAGGACGCACCGAGATTTGCAAAGCAAAAGGATTTTCTTATCGTGAGATGGAGCAAAATGATGACGCTTTGATGGTCGTTGCCGAAATATATTGCCGCTATAAATCGCCCGCTTTTTATGACGATAAATTGATTGTCCGCACCAAAGTTGAAGAAGTTCGTAGTCGAACAGTTCGATTTGTTTACGAAATTTTCCGCCCTGCTGATAATGTTTTACTCATCGAAGGCGAAAGTATGCATATTTTTACCGATAAAAATAAACGGGTTCGCACTTTGCCCGAAAAATATCGGGAATTGCTTTCACAAGAGTTTGAAACTTTGGACGAGAGGTCATTTCCGCCTAATCAAGCACCACATTAAAAGTCATTCACTCACTTCTATTCTGTTTCAGGGCTT
This sequence comes from Pyrinomonadaceae bacterium, assembly GCA_963779235.1. GTDB lineage: Bacteria > Acidobacteriota > Blastocatellia > Pyrinomonadales > Pyrinomonadaceae > JAIBCC01. The sequence goes on along the minus strand of CAVZXI010000013.1, from coordinate 113,801 downwards.
TCCTATAAAAATTTTCAAATGGAAAATAAATCATTAGTAAATTACCACCGCTTCTAGCGGTGGCTTTATTTTTGCGCCCTAGAAGGTGCGCCACTACTGGCTAGCCTTCTTCCTCATCCTCGAACAATTCTCCCTGTAATTGCTCCATTTCCTGTTCTTTCTTTTCTTGCCATTTGACGTATTCGCGGATTCGCTCTTCGTCTAACCCGATGGTGCTCACACAATACCCTCGACTCCACAGTTTCCTCCCCCAATACTTCTTCCGCAAGTTCCCAAATCTTTGCAAGATTCGGATCGCTGCCTTCCCTTTCACATACCCCATGACACTTGCCACCGAATACTTGGGCGGTATCCACATTCACAGATGAACGTGGTCAGTTTGCACATTTAACTCCATTATTTCCAACCCTTCTTTTTGCTCAACCAGTTTCTTGATTGTTTCGGTCGGATATTTCCTCACTTCATCCGTAAATATCCGATACCGATATTTTGGACAAAATACTAAATGATATTTACACTCGTATAACGTATGCGATTGTTTTCTACATCGTTTACTCATAATTTGTATCTCCTTATTAGTTGTCACCTTCTAGGGAGATACATTTTATTTCTTTTTTCCCCTCTGCCCTGTTGTCTGGTATGCTGAACCTCTGCCAGAGGCAGTAGATTGTTTTTTTTATTCACAGGAATTGAGGGGATAAAGAGGGATAAAACCCCGTTATTATTTTGCCAAAATATCTCCTTCATCCCCTCTATCCCTATGAATGTTTCTTTTTGAACCGATTAGAACTCTAATTTCAATCAAATTTATTTTTTATAAGAAAGCCCTGTATTCTGTTTTTCCACTTTCCATTTTTGTTTTTTTCATTCAATAAGGTAAAGTTTTCTTTTTATGAAAATTACCTTTTCACAACTTTTATTGTTGGGGATATTAGCAGGTTTGGCTAATGTTGTTGGCGGTTTAATTCTTTCTTCAACCGGAATATCAAATCGCTACAAGCCTTTCTTAAAGTACGTTTTAGCACTCGGCGCGGGCTTTATGTTAGCAGTAATTTTTGTCGAATTATTGCCTAAAACTTTTATCCTTTGGCAAAGTCCAAACGAAGCGGATTTAATCTTTCCGATGATTTTGGTATTAGCCGGCTATCTGCTCACTCAATTTTTTGAACATACAATTGCCCCGCATATTCATCTTGGAGAAGAAGTTCATCATTGCGAAGAGCATATTATTTCAACCTCCTCCGCCTACACCGCCATCGGTGGTTTGCTGATTCACACTTTTTTTGACGGAGTTTCGATTGCCGCTGCCGCTCAAGTTGATTTCAAAGCCGGAGTTTTAGTTTTTCTGGCAATATTTCTCCATAAATTTCCCGAAGGGTTTACTATCGCATCGCTTGTATTGGCAAGCGGCAAAGGATTCAAACAAGTTTTAGTGGCAACTTCTGTGGTCGGATTTACTACTTTTTTGGGCGTATTATTTGGCGCAAGTTTATACTTTTCGGTCAAATACGCTTTACCTTTGGCGAGTGGTGTTACGCTTTATGTAGCTGCCAGCGATCTTATCCCCGAAGTCAATCACCACGGGGGAAAACGCCCGATAGTTTCGCTTTCGGTCTTTGCGGGTGTTGCTTTATTCTTTGCATTACACTATCTTTTGCATTTAGCCCTCGAAAGTTAGAACTATAACGAAAATTATTCGTATCTGTCTCTTGGTTTGGATAAAAGAATGAAACTTCGTCAAACATTTGCAACAATTTTACTTGTTTTGGTAACGGGTTTTGTTGCTTTGGCACAAGGTCAATTTTCAATAAATGAATCACCGCTACCCGCTCCAACGGGAATGGTCAATGATTATGCAAATATCATTGATGATGGTGTGCAAGCCCAAATTGAACAAAAATTAAGAGATTTTAAAGCCAAAACCAATCCCAACATTGAAATTGCGGTGGTCACGGTGAGAACTACGGGAGAGCGTCCAATTTTTGATTACTCATTAGCGGTGGCGCGAGGTTGGGGAATCGGCGACAAAGGTGCGACCAATTCCAGCGCATTACTGCTGGTTGCCGTTGATGACCGAAAATATTTTACGCAAGTCAGCGGGGGGTTGCAGGATGAATTAACCGATGGAATTATTGGTCAATTACAGCGTCAAAATTTAGTTCCGGCATTTAAGCAGGGTAATTACACCAAAGGAATTAGCGACACTATTGATGCTTATATCCACACTATTGAAGAGCGAAACAATGCGCCGGTAGGAGTTACTCCAACTCCATCCTCTGAATCGGGAGGCGGGATGCCTTTTGGTTGTTATGTTTTAATTTGTTTGGTGGTGATAGTCATCATTTTAATAATCATTTTTGCTCGCGGAGGCAGTGGGGGCGGAGGCGGCTCAGGTTCTAATCGTGATCGTTGGCGGAGCGGCGGCTTTGGCGGAAACACCAGCAATAATAATTCATCTTTTATTCCGCCTGTGGTTATTTGGGGTGGCGGTGGCGATTCATCGTCTTCATCAGACTGGGGCAGTTCATCTTCGGGCGGTGATAGTTGGGGCGGTTTCGGCGGTGGCGGTGGCGGTTTTGATGGCGGTGGTGCAGGTGGCGATTGGTAATTCGATTTTGGATTTCAGATTTCGGATTTTGGATTGATTAGGAATTTCAAATGATAAACGAATTTACAAATTTTATTGACGACTTAAAAGCAACACACGGCAAGAATTTAGCCTCGGTGATTTTATACGGCTCGGCAGCTGTGGGTGATTTTGTGGCGCAGGCTTCGGACTATAATTTATTGATTGCTTTGCACGAAATTCGTCCCAAGGATTTGCGCGAGGCACACGCTTGTATGCGCGAATGGAGAAGGTTAGGGCATCCGCTTCCGGTCTATTTTACGGTTGCCGAATTGAAGGATGCGGGAGATGTTTTCCCGATTGAATTTCATCAAATGGAGCGAGCCAGAAAGGTGCTGTACGGTGAAGATGTTTTGGCGGATATGGTAATCTCAGATGCCTTCTTGCGTCATCAGACCGAATACGAGTTACGCAGTAAATTGTTGCAATTGCGCCGTTTATACATTCCGGCATCTGCTTCGGCAGAAAAACTTGGCAATCTGATGACGGAAAGTTTAATAAGTTTCACGGCTCTTTTTAGGGCAGTTCTTTTACTTTACGGGATTGAGCCGCCGTTGACCAAACACGCTATTATTGAGGCAACCGTCAAACATCTAAAAATTGACGGTGAACCGTTTGAAAAAATTTTGGAAATTCGTGAAAAATCTGCATCTAATTCGCTTAATGAAGTTTCAGCCAATCAACTTTTTTCGGGTTATATGGAGCAAATTGAGCAAGTGATTGATGCGGTGGACAAGGTAGATAAATCGTAAATCGTTGAATGTAAATTGTTGATGGTTAATGGTTAATGGTTTTAGAAAAACGAATAACGGATAACGATTAACAATTGACGATTAACAACAAACAATTAACTTTTTATGAGGAGAAAAGAAAGATGAAAAAAATATTTTTATTAACTATAGTTTTATTTGTGGCATTCGGTTTAAGCGGTTGTAATTACAACTCTTTAACCGCCGGACAACAAGGAATCAAAGGCAAATGGGCAAATGTTGAAAGCCAACTCCAACGGCGGTCTGATTTAATTCCAAATCTGGTTGAAGCCGCAAAAATGGCAGGAATCCAAGAACAAGAAGTTTTTGGGCAAATTGCTGATGCCCGTTCAAAACTATTAGGCGCGGGACAAGCCGCAACTGCTGAAAATAAAACCCCTGAACAACGTCAGGCAATGATTGAAGCAAGCAATAGTTTTGGTGGAACGATCGGACGACTGCTGAGTTTGCAAGAAAGCTATCCGCAACTTCGCTCAAATGAAAGTTTTCTTAAATTACAAGACGAACTTTCTTCAACTGAAAATCGTTTGAACGTGGCTCGAATAGATTATAACGAAGCCGTCACGGCTTATAATACGGAAAGAGCGAAATTTCCGGGCGTTATCACCGCCAGCCTTTTTGGTTTTAAAGAAGAACCTTTCTTTAAAGCCGAAGAGGGCGCAAAGGAAGTTCCGAAAATCAACTCGGATTCTTTGCGAAAAAATACGGCAACTCCCGCTCCGGCAAATAAATAGCTTAAAAGCCGCGCGAGTTGCACATCGAACAATTATCACAGGGCTTGTTTGTTTCAAACAGACAAGCCTTTTCTATTTGTTGGTTGATAATTATTTCGTCAACTAATTCTTCGATTAAAGTTAGTTTTTGTTGTGAAGGATGTAACGATTGGGGATTGCGAATTGCGGATTGCGGATTTGAGATAGCGATTTGAGAATCTATTTTATCTAGCCTTGCATTTATTTTTGCCAATTCTTCACGCAAAAATGCAGAATCATCGCTTCCCTTTTCTTCCGATTGCAAAAGGAGTGCGATTTTTTCCATTAAATTTTGAGTTTTCTCTTTTTCCATGATTTGGAATCTTAAATTTGAAATGTGGAATTATTTTTCCTTTGGCAATAAATCAACGTAATCAACTACGCCAACGATTGCCGAATCAATCGCCGCCCCCGCTTTGCCAGTCGAAGCCGTTGAAGCAGACCAGCCTTCTTGGGCAATTACCACAATGTCGCCTTCGCCAGCCGACACCGAATCAAGTGCCAAACAAGTGTAAGCCATATCTTCGCCTTCGGGCGTAATTTGCCGACACAACATTATCCGCGCACCTTCGTAACGCTGATTTTTCTGCGTGGCAACCACATTTCCGATAACTCTGGCTAAAAGCATCTGGTAATTGATAATGGATAATTGATAATTGATAATGAATTTTCCATTATCCACTATCAATTATCCATTGTTATAAACGTGTGAATCCGAATCAATAATCCCGACAATCGTGCAATCGGTTGGCGTTTCATCGCGTTTGAAAGGAAAACTCGCTTCTTTTCCGCGACACCAAAAAACTAATTCGCCGACCCCTGCGCCAACTGCGTCCAACGCCACCATCGGTTGACCTTTCGGCTCTAAATCCGCGTCTAAAGTCTGGACAATCAAAATCTTTCGCCCGTGAAGCGATTCGTTTTTGATGGTTGAAACAACAGTTCCGATAACACGGGCAATTTGCATTTATTTTATCGTGATAATTTTCCTGACTGTCGAGCCGTCTCGGGCAAGCAGTCGCAATTCATATTCACCTTTTGGCAAGCCGCTCAAATTAAAACTATAAATTCGATCCGCTTTTAATTGCGGGACTGTTTCAACAATGGTCGGTCTGGATTCTTGACCTTTTTTGTCTAATTTCTTAGCAACTTTTTTAGCCAAATCCCCGACCGGAATGATAACTAATTTCTCATAGCTTGCATTCCCGAGTTTAGAGAAATCAATATAGAAATCATCTAATTCAGGCTCATAATACATTACCCAATCCTGCGCCACAAACGGAAATTCATTGGGGAAGTATTCGCGGAAATAGGTGGGATAGAGCGGCTCAAAGTTGCTATTAAGCGGACTCTGGAAATACGGCATATATCTTTCTGCATTTGATTCAAGATATGAATCAACCGAATAATAAACCACATCATTCTTATTGAAATAGCGATTTACCGAATAGGTTCTGGCGGGTGGGAAAGTGGGCGGAGTCGGGAAATAAATCCCCCCATTTCTTCTTCGATATTCTTCTTCACGCCGTCTTTGTTCGTCTTCCTGCCGTCGTCTCGAATATTCTTCATCGCGTTGTCTTCTAAGTTCTTCTTCTCTTCTTCTAGCCTCTTCATCTGCCGGATTTTTTTTATCCTTATCTCGTTTATGGTCAACATTTCGAGGGTAATCCGGATTATTTGGGTTGTTATCTTGATCTCGGTCTCGATTATTGTCCCTCTCTTTTTCACGATTCCCGTCATCTCTTCGATCACGTTCTTCGCGTCTTCTCTGATCATTTGGATTTGACGGATTTCCAATCGGTCTTTCAGGCTTTTCATCGTCCCGGTCTTTGCGACGGGAATTTCTTTCTGAGGAATTTGAATCGTTATCTTTCGATGAATTATCGCTTCGAGGGGGATTATTATTTGATGGCGTTTCCACCGGTCTTGATTCTTGTCTGGGAGTTTCCACTGGTCTTGATTCCTCTCTCGGAGGCGAGGGAGGAGGATCGTTTCTTGGCGGTGGATCGTTTCTCGGCGGCTCTACCGGTCTTGATTCAGGTTCAGGTCTCGGACTGGTTTCCTTTGGGTCTTGCCCAAAAGCCGTAAAAGCCAAAAACATCAAACAAAACGCTGACAAAATAAGCAATTTTTTAAACATAAAACCTCCTATTTCTAGAAATTTACTCTTTCGACTTCCCAAAAGACGAAAAAGCAATTATCAAAAACGAAACAATGAGCAGAACGCTATACTCCATTCCGTTTCTGCCCAAACCAACGACAAACCAACCTTCTTTGGCGTGAACTAAAATAATACCCATTATTAATTCGGCAACAAAAATTAGGGACAAAACATACGCAAAATAGCCACTCACCAAAATAATTCCGCCTCCAATTTCAAAAATCGAAATCGCCCAAGCCAAATAAAATCCAAAGGGAAACCCGCTAATTGTCAAAAACTCGCCGAAAGGCTCTACCCCACCAACGGTAATTCTGGTCACGCCGTGAATTATCATCATTGCTGCCAGATAAATTCGCAATAAGATAAGTGCCAAGTTTTGTCTTTTAACTAAATCCACTTTAATTGCTGATAAAATCAAACGTGTCAATGACACCAATGATTGCCGAATCAACCGGACAATCTTTGTTTCCCTCAGCCATTCGCGCCGATGAGCCGCCTACGACAATCACCTTCTCGTGAAAGCCCGCTCCTACCGTGTCAACCGCGACCAAATAACCGCTTTGGTCTGTGCCGTCAAGGTTTATCGGCTTCACAATCAGAAGTTTTTTGCCCTTCAAACGCTCATCTTTTTGCGTTGAAACGACTGTGCCTAAAATTCTTGCAATTATCATTTTTCAGTAGTCAGTGGTTGGCGGTCAGTAGTCAGTGGTTTTTTCTGTCCACTATCCACTGACTACTGACCACTATTTAATAACAACCGGCAATCTTTCATCCACGCTCGAATGCGGACGCGGAATAACGTGAACGCTGACGAGTTCTCCAACCCGACGGGCGGCGGCGGCTCCGGCATCCGTTGCAGCTTTAACCGCCGCCACATCACCGCGCACGATTGCGGTGACAAATCCGGCACCGATTTTTTCGTAGCCGACTAAAGTGACATTAGCAGCTTTAACCATTGCGTCTGCCGCTTCAATCGTTGCTACAAGTCCTTTTGTTTCAACCATTCCCAATGCTTCTTGCATTTAGTTTCTCCTAAAATTTTTATCTAAAATTGCGAAAGTAAAGATAGTTTAACTTACTTTTGCCACTTGCGACAAAAGTTCAATCAATTCTTCCCGTGTGAACGAAATTTTTTGACCGTTTGAACTACCCTGAACTTCGCACGAAATATTTGTATCCGCCAAATATCCGCAAGATTGACAACGTGCCGATTCGGTCAAATAACCCGCTTTTTCACGGATATTTATCAACTTTTCAATTGCATCCGGCGGCAAATTGTTTGCTCCGCCTAATGCACGCGAGAGAATCGCAATTTTCGCCGTATGCTCCAAAGTTTCCAGACGATCAAACGCTTGCCACAAATCATCGCCATACGCGACTGCACCGTGATTTGCCATCAAAAGTGCGTTGTGATGTGCGACAAAAGGAATCATCGAATTGGTCAATTCATCGGTTGAAGGAGTTCCGTATTCAGTCAAAGGCACACAACCGAGCGTTAAAATAACCTCTGAAAGAATCGGCTGGTCAATTGCTAAACCTGCGACGGCAAATGCGCTCCCGTGCGGTGGATGCGCGTGGCAAACTGCCTTCACATCAGGGCGCATTTTGTAAACCAAAAGGTGCATTGCTAATTCCGAAGAGGCTTTTTTATCGTTCAGAGCCTTACCGTCCATATCGGTTATCGCCAATCCTTCTTCGATCATCCGCCCTTTGCAAGTCATTGTCGGACTTGCCATTACCCGATTTTCGTCAAGCCGAATGCTAACATTGCCGTCTGATGAAACAACGTAAGCCCTTTCATACATCAGTTTGCCGACTTCAATAATTAGTTTTCGCGCCTGTGATTCTTCCATTCAAAATTTAGTAAATTGTAAAAGTATATTTGAGCAATTTAGTTACTGTATAGGATTGACCATTTCGAGTAGCAGGCTCAAATTTGATTTTCTTTGCTGCTTTAATACATTCTTCAGTTAAACCATCCGGTAAAGAAGATATAGGTGAAACACTTCCTATTTGTCCATTGGCTAAAAATGTAACTCGTAAAGTAACAGTTCCTTGCGTCTGATTGACTCGGGCTGAGTTAGGATATTCTGCTCTTGGTTTTAAGAGAATTTGCAAAGATTTATTTTTTGAGTTTGAGCCAATTAAGGACTGTTTTTCGTCTTCAAATGTGTCATCTTTATGCAAACAAGCAGCCTGTCCACCGCTTCCGCCACCGTTTTCTTTTGAATAAGTCGCCGCATTTATTGGTTTTACACTCTTTTTCTCAGTCATAAAACTTTGAAAAGCAATTGTCATAAAAACTCCAAAGGTAAAAGTGACTAAAAAAGGTAAAAATGTTTTCCAACTTTTACAACACATAAAAATCTCCTCCTCAAAACAAAAATCGCAAAAGCCATTTTACACGACTTTTGCGACTCACGCGAATTTGTTTGAATTGAAATTTACTTTGCTCTTGGCGCAGTTGGGACTGAATCCATCGGCATCGTTCTCATCGGTAGTTGCGGCGGAACCGGGGCTTCTAAAAGTAACATCTTATCGGTTTCCTCTAAATTTTGGATTTTGAGACGTTCAACTTCAAAACGCAGCCGTTCATTTTCATAACGAAGTTTTTGCATTTCTTTTTTCATATTACTTCGGCTGTTTCTTTTGAATTGAAAATTTGGTGCAATGCTCACAAAAAAGCTGGCAATGAAAAGTCCGAGTGCAAAAGTTAAAATGAAGGGGATAATTCTTTTAAAAAACGCTTGATTCAACATATTTTTAGACCTCAAAATTTATTTCTACTTTTTCTTACGGCTGCTTTTGCCGCTTGGTTTCATTATTTTACCATTTTCACCTACGGGTTGTGCAAGGAAATATGACAAACTTTCCAAAGAAATGGTTAAATCTACCGATTTTAATTTGACATCATTCTCAACTTTGAGCGGAATCGGGGCAAAATTCATCACGGCTTTGATGCCCGCGCTCGTCACTAAATCCAAAATGCCTTGCGCGAACTGCGCTGGCACGGCAATCACCGCCACGTCAATTCCTTCTTTTTCAACCACTTCCGCAAGTTTTTTGATGTCGTAGATTTTAACCTTGCCGAGAGTTTTACCGATTTTTGCCTTATCGGTGTCAAAAAGCGCAACTACTGAAAAATTTGTCTGCGAATATTCGTAATAATCGGCAAGTGCCGTTCCGAGCCGACCTGAGCCGATAATACAAACCCGATGTTCATTATCCAAACCTAAAATTTTGGTCAAATCCTGACGCAACGTTTCGACATAATAACCAACTCCGCGCACTCCAAATTCGCCAAAATATGCAAGGTCTTTACGAATTTGCGCCGAATTTAAATGAAAGCGTTTGGCTAAATCTTCCGAAGAAACGGTTTTGATTCCTTTGGCGGAAAGTTCGTTCAAACAACGTAAATAAACACTCAAACGATTGGTTGTTAGCTCTGAAATTTTCTCGACCTTCATAGTTGCAAATTGATTATAACGCAGTTTGTGAAAAATTGAACTAGAGGCTAGATGAATCAAACCCATTTTGCGTTGCTCAAAAGTAAAAATTCAATTAGAATTATGTTTCAAGTGTGAAACAATGATTGCTTATATTTCAGGAAAACTACTCGAAAAAGATGCGAATGTCGTCATCATTGATGTCAATGGAGTCGGCTACGAAGTCTCGATTCCGCTTTCGACTTTTTACGAACTCGGCGAAATTGGAACAGATGTTTCGCTTCGCATCCAAACAATTGTCCGTGAAGATGCTTTTCAGCTTTTCGGCTTCAAAACGATTCGGGAAAAGGAACTTTTTCTACTTTTGATTTCGGTTTCGGGAATCGGACCAAAATCAGCCATTACCGCACTTTCGGGAATGTCAGCAGACGAAATTATCTCGGCAATTCGGACAAATAATTTGGCTCGCCTGAATTCAATTCCGGGGGTTGGCAAAAAAACGGCGGAACGAATTGTTATCGAATTGCGGGATAAAATCACCAAACTTTCGGCAATCGCGGGCGAAGAAATGAAGGCGGAAGGAATTCCGATGAGTTCGGGCGATGTGATTTTGGATGACGCAATTTCGGCTTTGACCAATCTTGGTTATCAACGAGCGGCGGCAGAAAAAGCCTTGCAACAAGCGATGCAAGACGGCACGGAAATGAGCGTTCAAAAACTACTGCGAAGAAGTCTTCAACTGCTTGCGAAAGGATAATTTATGGCAAGACAGGACAAAATTCACAACGCGGTAAAAAATGCCCTTATCAAAGATGGTTGGACGATTACGGCTGACCCGTTTCGGATTGATTTTGAAGAATATCGCCTTTATGCCGACCTTTCGGCAGAGCGTCCAATCGCCGCCGTCCGTGAAAATGAAAAGATTGTGGTTGAGATTAAAAGTTTTTTGAATCGTTCAAGTGTTAGCGATTTTGAAGAAGCACTTGGTCAATATTTGATTTATCGGCGATTGCTTTCACAGATTGAACCGGAAACTAAAATGTTTTTGGCAATTAGCGAAGCGACTTATTCTGATTTTTTTACATTGAAAGCAACCGAGTTCATTGTCGAAGCTGAAAGAGTTTCGCTTTTTACCGTAGATTTGCAAAAGGAGGAAATTGAACGATGGATAAAACACTGAAATATAAAGAATTAGTAAAAAATATTTTGAGTCGTTACGTCGAAATTGACCGTCAGCAACCACAAGAAGGAGTTGACTATTTTCTCGTGGCTGACGATGTTCAAGGTCATTATCTGTGGACAAGTTTAGGTTGGTCAAAAGGTAAAAGAACTCGTTATGTCCACGCCCATCTGCGGATTTATAATGAAAAAATTTATATTGAAACTGACCTAACTGAAGCGGGCATTGCAACTGATTTGATTGAGGCAGGAGTTCCAAAATCTGATATTGTTTTGGCATTTCAAGAACCTTCCATCAGGCAATATACAGAATTCGCTGTTGCTTAAAATTATGCTCAAACTGACATTTTTTCTGATATTAATTTTCTTTGGGCAATCATTTGCTCAAGAGATTCCTAAATCTGCGGTAATTCTTGAAAAAGCAAATGTTACGCCGACACGACAATTAATTTTATGGATGCCGAATCCAACGAAGAATCCGCGTGAGGCTAACGAAATTTACACTTGCCCCGAAGAAACTCGCGGACATTATTATTCGGGCTTGGCAAAAGTTTCGCTGTTTGATTTGAAAACTAAAAAGACAATCAACACGATTGAAATTGATGCCAATGGTGAAAATTCGCTTGATTTACCGTATCTAATCAAACGCGGATATTACAGCGTTCCGAAAGTTGATAGACATAAAGAAGGCAAGCCCATTATTATGAAATTGCAAGATTATAACTCGGATGGAAAGCCGTTTGAATTTGCTCTTTTCAATGCCTTAGCGTGTATGGGTTTGGACACGACTTTGATTGGTTACAGTCAAAAACAAGATAAAGTTATCCAGTATCCGATTGAGTTGAAAACCAACGATAAAACCTCCAACGGCTTCTGGGCAGATTATTTATTCGGACATAAACCCAACAAACACGGGTTTTGGATTTATCAAATTGACTATCGCGGGCGTGCCGGTTCGTTGGATAAATACGAGTTTCGTTACGATAGGAAAAATGAGAAGTTTTACGGCAAGTTATACAGTTTGTTTGAGGAATAATTTATGGCAAAAAAACACTCATTTAATTTTTTTGACTCTGTATTTTCGGCAAAAACCGAAGAAGATGTGAAACATTCTTACGCCGAACATTTTGGTATCAAATACAATACTGCCGACAAACACGACCTTTACACCCCGCAGGTTTTGTTTGAATTTAAGTTTCACAAAAATTTTGAAAATCTAAAGGTTCGTGCCTCAATTTTGGCTCAACTTTTGTATTATGTTCGCCGTCTGAAATTCGGAACTATGGTTGAAAAAAATATTCCTTACTATCTTTGCTTGGCTGACCAAAACGAGACAATTTTGACCGAAACACAGATTTGGAAGATTTTTTATGATGATGCAGGCGAAAAATATGATTGGGATTTAGCGGCAAGTTCGCCTGATACCAAACTCATCAATGATTTAGCAGAAACAGACGAAGTTAAAAACTTCCACATTTACAAAGTTCAAAATCCGACTGAATTTAATGTTTTTGCCGAACAGCTTTCACACGCGCTCAATCCGCAAATTTCACTTTTCGGTGATAAAAAACTTGTTTCCGAAGATAATTTTGAAGAAGTTTTTGATTATTGGAATAGCACATTTGGCGAATCTGTGAAAAACGGTTTGAAGACAAGTCGCTATTTTGTTTGCGATATTCAAGAAGGCAGAACATTCTATCGTCCAGAAGAAAGCAAAGTCTTTTTTAAATTCGATAGCGATAATTGGCGTGAAAAGAAGATTCTAAAAAGCGAATATGAGCATTTTTGGTCGCTTTATGACCGCGTTTCAAATCCCGAAATCATCCGCGATATTTTGGCGAAAATTGACCGTTTAACTGATGAAACGATGCGGAGATTTCACGGCGAATTTTTTACGCCCGTAAAATTTGCTAAAAAAGCCCTTGGTTATCTGGAAAAAATTGTCGGCAAAGATTGGTGGAAAGCGGGTGAATATCGGCTTTGGGATATGGCTTGCGGAACGGGCAATTTGCAATATCATTTGCCGAGCGAAGCGTTACAACATTGTTATCTTTCAACGCTTTACCAAGAAGACATTGAACATTGCAAACGCATTTTCCCAGAAGCAAACATTTTTCAATACGATTATTTGAATGATGATATTGAAAATCTTTTCGGCGGTTTGAATTTCGGTTTTTCGTGGAAACTACCCGAACATTTGCGAGACGATTTAGCCAATCCAAATTTGAAATGGATAATTTTAATCAATCCACCGTTTGCGACAAGTCAAACCGCAGGGCTTCATCACGGCGATAGCAAAGAAGGCGTTAGCACAACAAAAATCCGCGAAATAATGCACAAAGAAAAACTCGGCGAGGTTTCGCGTGAACTTTTTGCCCAGTTTTTGTATCGCATCAAAACCGAATTTGCCAATAAAAATGCACATTTCGGGCTGTTCTCAAAAATCAAATATCTCAATGCCAACAACGACCAAAAGTTTCGTGACAGCATTTTTCATTACACTTTTGAAAGCGGTTTTGTTTTTTCATCCGTCAATTTTTCGGGAACATCACGAAGCAATCAATTTCCCGTCGGCTTTTTGATTTGGAATCTGAGCCAATCGAAAAAATTGGAAGAACAAAAAATCGTTTTAGATATTTTTAACGAAAATGTCGAAAAAATCGGTGCGAAACTTGTGGCTACCGAAAATCGTGAAAAGTTTTTAAGCAAATGGATTGACCGCCCGCCTGCGACCATCAAATTTCCGCCGTTTGGTTCAGCAATCGTGGTCAAAGCCGATAATAATGACCGCCGTGATAGAATTTCAACAGGTTTTCTGGCTTCGTTGATGTGTGCGGGAAATGATCCGCAACATCAAAACAATACTGCGTTTCTTTCGGGTCCGTATGTTAGTGCAGGAGCGTTGTCAGTTACACCTGTAAACTTTGAACAATCAATGGTTGTTCACGCTGTCCGGCGAATTCCGAAAGCTAATTGGCTCAATGACCGCGACCAATTTATGCAGCCAACGGGTGAACTTTCCGCCGAATTTATTGACGATTGCACGATTTGGAATCTATTCAGCAACAGCAATGCAACAGCAGCGATGCGAAACGTGGAATACGAAAAGCAAATTTATCAAATCCACAATCACTTTTTTCCGTTCGCTATTACAGAAGTAAAAAATTGGACAATAACCGATACCGACATCGCCGAAACTCTTGTCAATGCAGAAGATACCTTTGTTGCCAAATGGCTTTTAGAACGAAATTTATCAACCGAAGCAAAAGACGTTTTGGCGAAAGGAAAAGAAATTTACAAATTCTATTTCGCCAATTCAGGACAAATCCGCACCACCAAATTCAAAATCGAAACTTGGGACGCAGGCTGGTGGCAAATCCGCAATGTTTTGGCAGACGTAAATCTGGGCAAAGAAATGTTTGACGCAATGAAGATTTTACACCACAAATTGAAAGAAAAGATTTTGCCGAAGATTAGCGAATACGGAATAATATCTGTATAGATTTAGAAATTGTTTAATAATTCAGATGACCGAAAACCTAGAAAATTTCGATAACCGCGACGGCTCGCAGTTGGATGACGAAGCGCAGTTTGAACTTTCTTTGCGTCCGACTAGGCTTGCCGAATACATCGGGCAGACGCAAAGTAAAAGATAATTTGCGGATTTTTATGAAGGCCGCGCTTATCGCGGCGTGAAGCACTTGACCACGTTTTGTTGACAGGTCCGCCGGGTGTTGGGAAAAACTACGCTCAGTTTCATTATTTCCAATGAAATGGGCGCAGAACTTGAAATCTACTGCCGGACCAATCATCGAAAAAGCGGGAGATTTGGCCGCACTTTTGACCAATCTTGAACGAAGGCGATGTGCTGTTTATTGACGAAATTCATCGGCTTAATCCGGCAATTGAAGAAGTTTTGTATCCGGCGATGGAGGATTACAATCTCGATTTGATGATCGGGCAAGGCACGGCCGCGCGTTCGATAAAGCTCGAATTGCCAAAATTTACGCTTGTCGGCGCAACCACTCGTCCGGGTTTGATAACTGCTCCTTTGCGCGGTCGTTTCGGGATAATTTTTCATCTTGATTTTTACAATGTCGAAGATTTGCAGACGATTATCGAGCGTTCGGCAAATATTTTGAATGTCGAAATTGATAACAACGGCGCGCACGAAATTGCCCGCCGTTCGCGTGGAACTCCGCGAATTGCCAATCGCCTTTTGCGCCGTGTGCGCGATTTTGCCGAAGTTGATTACGATGGGACAAATTACCGAAGAAATTGCCAAAGATGCGCTCAATCGAATGGAAGTTGACACTTACGGACTCGACGAAATTGACCGCAAACTGTTGCTGACAATCATCGAAAAATTTGACGGTGGTCCGGTTGGACTCGGCACAATTTCCGCTTCGATTCACGAAGAAAAAGATTCGATTGAGGAAATTATCGAACCATATTTGATTCAAACTGGCTTTCTTAACCGAACTCCTCGCGGACGGATGGTAACGAGATTGGCTTATCAACATTTTGGTTTGGAAAGTTTGTTAAAGACGGGCAATGCGCCGAGTTTATTTGATTGAAATGTATGAGAGAAATTGCCGTAAAAGTCTGGAAATATATTGGATTCGGAATTTTGGCAATTCCGCTTTCAATTGTGACGCACGAACTTGGACATTATTTCGCATATCTTCTATTTGGAGCAAGTAATGTTCAATTACACGCCTTTTCAGTTTCAGCAGATAAAGAAAATATTGGCAATGTTCAAAACGCTATCGCCGCGATAACAGGACCGATAATTACATACGCAACAATCATTTTAGCTTACATTTTTACTCGAAAAAATTACTCTGCTTTTTTGACCATTTTAGCTCTCGGAGGCTTGATTGGCAGACTTGTAAATTTTATCTACATTTATTTTCGCCTGGCAGGTTACAATCCAAATCCAAATTTTGATGAATTTAATTTCAGTAAAAATTTAGGCATCGAACCGCTTTTTGTTTCGATATTTACTGCTCTCTTGTTTCTGGCAATTTATACAATATTCCTCAAAAAAGCGTGGAAAGAAAATGGATTTCAAGAAGTCAACTTAATTATTCTTAGTTTAATAAGCGGTGTTATAATTTGGAATTTTGTCGGCGGATTAATTCTGCCATAACCGAGAGTAATGATAAGAAAAATAAAAAGGCTGATGTTTTTTGCATTCATAATTTTGCTTATTCTCTACATTTTAGTTGGCGCGTTTGCATATTTTCGTGCCGACTCAATAATTTTTCAGCCACAATCTATTGATTTCAAAGACAAGTCATATATCCACAAATTTGCCACGCCAAACGGCGAAAAGATTTCGGCGAAGTTTTTCAAAAACGAAACGGCTCAATTCACAATCCTTTTCAGCCAAGGAAATGCCGAAGATATTCTTACTTCAACACCTTTTTTTGAAGAATTGAGCAAGTTAGGCTTCAATGTTTTGGCTTATGATTATCGCGGTTATGGCATAAGTGAAGGCAAGCCGAGCGAGAAAAATTCATATGAAGATATTGAAACTGCCTACAATTATCTCGTCAATGAAAAGCAAATTCCACCCGAAAAAATCATCATTTTCGGACGCTCGCTGGGTGGTGCGATTTCGATTGATTTGGCTTCACGCAAAAAATGTGGCGGTTTAATCGTCGAAAGTTCATTTGTTTCAGCCTTTAGAGTAATGACGAAAGTTCAGCTTTATCCATTTGATAAGTTTGAAAGTATCAATAAAATTAAGCAGATTAATTGTCCAATTCTTTTTATTCACGGCACAAAAGATAGCGTAATTCCTACTTGGCATAGTGAAAAATTATTTGAAAAAGCAAATGAGCCAAAAACTTTGTATTTGGTTGAAAATGCTAATCATAACGATGTTTCGCTAATCGGCGGGGAAAATTATTATGAAGCGATTAAAGGATTTTCCGGCACTTTATCAAAATAACAGGCTAAATTTAATCTTTTCAACCGAATAACTAAATTTTTTCTAACTCATTGGATGAAATAAGTTTATTCTTTTCAATCTCCGACAGTTATGATATTGTTGGTGGGTAAAAGTTGTAATCATCAAATTATTCAGAGGGAAATTTTAATGAACCTAAAACCACAAGGTCGGCAGAAAGATATTGTAATCCAAGAATTGAATGGCGAAGTATTGATTTACGATTTAAGTTTGAATAAAGCTTTTTGTTTGAATCAGGCATCTGCGCTGGTTTGGGAAGCCTGCGATGGCAAACAAACTATTTCTGAAATTACGCAAATCGTCAGTAAAAAACTCAAGTCTCCAATCAATGAAGACTTCGTTTGGCTGGCATTGGATAGATTGAAAAAGGAAAATTTGATTGTCAATAGCGAGGAAATTACGCCTGATTTCAACGGCTTATCCCGTCGGGAAGTAATTAAAAGAATTGGTTTTTCTTCGATGGTTGCTTTACCGATGATAACTTCGTTGGTTGCTCCATCAGCCATTCACGCCCAATCAAATACTTGCGGACACTGCTTGTCAATGTAGCGGTTTAGTAGGTCCCGTTAGTAGTTTGTCCAGAGGGTTTTGCACAATGTCCAACAAGGCTGCGAATTTTGTGTTATCCCTCCGGACGGATGCACCCAAGGCGAGATCTGTTTTTTGTGATGGAACTTGTTCAAATCAAGTAACACCCCCTACAACCTGCCCACCAAGTTCACCCGGTGATTGCACCTGCTTTGGGAACTTTAGCATCGGTCAAACTTGTCCCGGTGTCCAATGCACAACCGGCTGTTCAGCTTGCCGAGTAACCAATACCTGCTTCCCACAAGAAGTAGGACCTCCTGCTTGTAACGGAGTCTGTCAACAGTAAATTTTGATTTAACCCGCAGTTCGTTCTCATTAACTTCTGCGGGTTATTTTTCTGCCTTCAACGCATCAATCCGCCAGCTAAATGATTCAAATAATTCACTTGAAGCTCCAACCACGACAAACGAGACTTTGCCGCTTTTGTCAATAAAAAGCGTGGTCGGATAAGCCCTCATATTTTCAAATTGGGCTAATTTATCAACATAATTTTCATCAATCAGCACGGGCAATGTGTATTTCTTTTCCGCGATAAACTTTTTGACTATTGGCAATTGGTCATTTGTGTCGAGGGTTAAAACAGCAACATCTTTATCGTCTTTGTATTTGTCATAAACTTTTTGCAGTTCCGGCATTTCGGCAACGCACGGACCGCACCAGACTCCCCAAACATTGATAACCACGACTTTTCCCTTCAAATCAACGGACGAAACTGTTTTATCTTCAATCGTTTTTAAGCTAAAAGGAATCATCTCTTTGGCAGCTTTGATTCGGGACTGAGCTACTTTTTCTTTGGCAATAATTTTTAGTTTTTGTTGAATCTCGGCGAAATATTCAGCAAATCCATCCTTTTTTCCGGTTTTCTTTTCGTAAAATTTTTCAAAGGTTTCTTTGATGACATCTTCATCTTCGTTACTGGTTTTTAAATAAAATTCTTCCGCCTTCGCCCAATCTTTTTTGGCAGTATAAAGTTTTGCCCAAAGTTGTTCGGTATATCTGTTTGCATATTCCAGAATAAAATTTTGTGATTCAGTATCGTCTTTCATCGCAGAGGCTTTTAACAGCAACTTTTCGGCTTCGTCCAATTTTTCTTGGCTCATCAGGACATCAGCTAAAATATTGGTCGGTTCCAATTGCAGTTCATAAATCTTTTGAGGTTTGGCATCTTTGGGTAATTTCTTTATTTTATTCTCCGCCTCATTAATCCCAAATCTTGCATATTTCTCGGCATCTTTAGCTATCAAACTATTTGGCTGTTCCTTTTGGCGATTGAATAAAACACCTGCAATATAAGAATTCAAATTGCCATAATAATTTTTATTGAATTCCAAACTTCCCTTTAGCAAGTCAGAGATTTCTTCATCCCTCGAATCTTTTTCGCTACTAAGTTGATACAAAAGGTAAAGATAAACTTGCCCCAATTTTTCTTTGTCAAAATGCTTCGGACGCTTCAAATAGACTCTGCGTAAGGCAATTTCTTCAGTTTTAAGAATTTTACTTCTTTCCTTATATTTCTCGAAATCTTTAGATTCTTCAGGAGTTCGTTTGGACTTCTTTTTGAGGGCGATTTCACCATATTTTGAGTTTTCATCTTTTGCAAAATATTGACCATAAACTGAGCGAATCTGCGTAAAAGCAATTTCCTCGTCATATTTTGTGTTCGGATATTTTTGCCGGATTTGTTTTTCAAAATAGTCTCGTTTCTTCAGGTCATCCGGCTTGGCTAGTTCTTTCCAACCCGTCCAATCCCGATATTTATTCCAAGCCGCCAATAATGCTTCGGGCGAATTTTTGGTTTGCATCAAATATTGGCTGATTGCGCGTTCTAATTCGACTTTCTTTTGTTCATCGGTTTTTTTGGTTTGCGATTCGATTGTTCGCCAATACTTATCCCGCAAGGCGGCTCCATTTGGCGACAACTGCGCGGCTTTTTGCAAAAATGGAATGGCTTCATTAAATTTATTTTCACGGGTTAAGTAATTGCCGTAGAGATAATTTGCATCTACTGAAAGCGGGTTGAGTTTGACGGCTTGAGCATAGAGGTCGAAGGCAAGTTGAATTTGTCCTTTTTCTTTATTTTTTTCAACGAAATAAGTTGTCGAAGCTAATGCCGTCAAAAAACGTGATTTATTGTTGATACTGCCTCTTTTTTTCTCCAACCAATCCGTTGACTCTTTGTATTTTTTGTTTTGAAAAAGCGCAGAATTATAGGCAAAAATGGCATCTTCGTGATTTGGCGCGATTCTAATTAACTTCTCACCTGTCGCAACGGCACTTTCAGCTTTATTGTAAGTTTGGGCTGAGGTCAACGGGAGTAATGTCCACAAACTCTCACCATTTTCCTTAACGAATTTCTCGGCAATTTCAAGTGACGTTGCGCCAATCTCAGTTCGGGCAAGGTTTATCACATACCACGCTTTTAGTTCAAGATTATCGGGATATTTTTCCAACAGTTTTTTGGCTAATTCGCTTCCCTTTTCAAAATCACGTTTGAAGTATAAGTCCTGAACCTGATTGACAGCAGTTTGAGAATTGGATTTGGACGTTCCTTTCTTAGTTTGAGCCTTGAGGCTAAACGCAAAAATTATTGTCAATAAAACAAATAACAGAATTTTTTTCATCTCAATTCTCCTTCGTTTTGCCTTTTTACTTTTTACTTTATGCCATGCGTTCTTTCCAACTCTGCGGGTTACTTCCATCATCCACTCTGACCATCGAAATCGCGCCCGGCGAAGGACAAACCAGAGCGCAGAGATTACAGCCGACGCATTCCGGTTCATCAACGACGGGGAATTTATTTTCATCAAAATCAAAACACTGATGCGCTCCGTCCTCGCAGGCGACGTAGCAGAGATTGCACTTGATACAATGCTCGTTATTGACCCGCGCCACGACTTTGTAATTCAAATCCAGATTTCCCCAATCGGTTACGCGCTCCACTGATTTTCCGACAATATCATTGACTGAAGCAAAACCTTTTTCGTCCAGATAATTGCTCAAACCGTCAATCATATCTTCGACAATTCGATAACCGTAGTGCATAACTGCGGTGCAAACCTGGACATTACCCGCGCCAAGTAATAAAAATTCTACCGCATCACGCCAATTGGAAATTCCGCCAATACCCGAAATCGGAATATTGAATTCTGCATCTCGCGCAAGTTCGGAAACCATATTCAAGCGCAATCGGTTTAACCGCCGGACCACAATAACCGCCGTGTGCCGCCATTCCGTTGACATTTGGATATGGAATCATCGTATCAATATCAACGCCGATTACGGAATTGATCGTATTGATCAAAGATACCGCATCCGCTCCACCTTTTTGCGCGGCACGTCCGGGCGGAACAATGTGCGTGACATTTGGCGTAAGTTTCACAATCACGGGCAGATGTCGAAACTTCCTTCACCCATTCCGTAACCATACAAGTATATTCGGGAACTTGCCCCATCGCCGCGCCCATTCCGCGCTCCGACATTCCGTGCGGACAGCCGAAATTTAATTCAAAACCGTCGCAACCCGTGTCCTGCGATTTTTTAACAATTTCGTGCCAAGCCTCGCGCTTCGATTCGACCATCAAACTACACGATCACGGCATTGTTCGGATATTTTTTCTTGCACTCATAAACCTCTTTCAGATTCACTTCCAAAGGTCTGTCCGTAATCAGTTCGATATTATTCAAACCGATCATCCTGAGCGCACCTTGGTCAATCGAAGCCAACCGCGAAGAAACATTCACAATCGGCTCGCCCAAAGTCTTCCAAACCGCCCCGCCCCAACCCGCATCAAACGCCCGTTCGATCATCGAACCCATATTCGTCGGCGGCGCAGATGCCAGCCAAAACGGATTCGGCGATTTGATGCCCGCGAAATTTATTGATAAATCTGCCATAATTTTTACGAATTAAGAACGCTACTTACATTGTCCTGCTTCAACTTCAAATTGTTTCTCAATTTCATTCCATGTTGTCTGACTGAAGGTGCAAATTTTGTTACCATCTTGAAAAAACCACGAACCGCCTACAACAAGATAATCATTTCCTCTTTTTAATTCGACTTCTGTTTTCGCGTCAACACCAATTGCAGCGATGAGAGTTTTCAAAGGTGTATAGATTCGTAAACTTAGTAACAAGTCCGAAATAAAGTGAATCATTAAGATAAAATCGTATAAGATAATTTCGGCATTGATGGATGCCTTAAAAGTCTCTTTTCGTCAATCTCTTCAGCTAATGATAGTTGTTTGAGTGGATAGAATTTTCGGTTTATTCTGACTTCCACCCGCAACCCTGTTTTAGTTGCCGTTTTGCTCATCAATGCTTTGACTTGTTCTAAATCTGTTAAAATCGTTTCTTTGATGGTTCGCTGGACTTGGGCAAATAATCTTCTTTCAATCGGATTATACTTGCTGCAATATGGCGGATAATGACAAATCACTAACTTTTTGCCGATTTTCCGTGCCAATTCTTGCAACAATTTCTTGAATAAATGATGCCGATGTCCATTCGCTCCGCCGCTATCGCATAATATCAAGATTCTGTCAGCGGTTGGATATTCGTATTGTCCAAAATTAGTCCACCACCATTCTAAATTATCCACTACAAACTCGGCTGTCTCGTGCGAATTGCCCAAACTCAGATAGCCTTTATTCAATTTCAAGTCATAAATCCCGTGTGGAATCGCTTTCCCTACTCCAAGATGCAAATAATCGTGGTCATACGTCTCAACTGCTTTCTTTCCTTTAGTTAAAACTGGTTCATTTCTCGTCAACTCACCTAAAATCTCTTTTTTCTTAGTATCAATGCTGATTATCGGATTGTTTTCCATCAGCATAAATACCGCCATTAAAAATGAAATCACCCGAAATTGTTCACTTCGGTCGGGACTCTTTCCCGTTGCCATCTGCTTGGCTGGCTTTCTTTTTCGATACCCGTTTGCAGATAAAATCCGTTTGATGCACTTGGGTTTAATTTCGACTTGATACCTATTTTCTAAATAATCAGCAATGTCGCAATATCTTAAATGTGTCCATTTAACCCGTTCATCCGTTGGACTTCCCGCCGTGTTTTGGTCAACATACTCAAGTATCCAACTCGTTAATTCAACCTGACTTACTTCGTTTTTTTGCGTCCGCCACCAGCTTTTCGTTGGCGAGAGTAATCAGCTTGGTAATTACTCTCGCTCAATTCTGCTAATCCTTTCTCAATAGTCAACCAATGACACCCAAAGACCCGACTTAAATACCTTTTGCTGTCTTTGCCCAACCGCTGATGCTCCATCGCTAAAAAATGTCGTCGCTGTTTTTCTGGCAAACTCCGATAAAAACTTACTTGCTTCTCTAAAAAATCAGCTTCATAATACTCTTTTTTTACTCTCATTCTCTTTTGATGCAATATTTCTTTATTGCATCACTTTATTTCGGACTTGTTACTTATCAGGGATGTTGAGTTATTTTTAAACGATACCGATCCAACATAACCAGTTACATCCCCAGCTTTAAAAAAGTTCATTGATTTGTATTCGCCATATTTGCGATTATTGAAAGTTTGTTCGGTCAAAGTTGCATCAATAATTTCTTTGTTAGGGGAGCGTAGTTTAAATGGTGCATTATGAGTAAATGTCCACGTCCCTCCTCGTTTCTTTACAAAGAATTCAACGGGGATATTGCCATAACCTTCTACATAAGAATCCCATTTCCATATCCCAAAAGTTCGTGAAATTGCTTCGCCATTTGTAAGAAGTTTGACTTTTCCTCTCCACTCATCCACAACTGCATTATTCAATTTATCAATAGTGCGAACAGTAATATTTTCCTTATCAACTTTCCACCCGGAAACATTAGTAAGTTCCACAAGACCGCCATAATAATACAGGTCATCTCCAAAGTCGTAAGATATTCTTCGTTCCTCCGGGTTGAGTAACACATTACCCGGCAAATCCTCGAATTTTTGAAAATCAGGTAAAACATACCGTTTTCCTTTATGAAGAATAAAATGAGTTTCCATCCACCTATCTATTTCAAGTTTTGCTTCTTGGTCTAACTTGATTTCTGAGGCAGAGGCGTTTTGTCCAAAAGCAACTAATGAAAAGCAATTACTAATGGCAATAAATAAGATTGTCATCAAAAACACACTATAATAATGTTTCATAGAATTGAATTCTCCTTATTTGTAATAAAAAAATCATGGCTAATTTGTTTTAGTAAAAGAATTATTATATTCAGCAACCTATATTTATTGACAATGTGGAAAACGCCAATTATGGAATGTGGGTTACCACAGTCAGAACTAAAATACGCCACTTTTACTTCAAAATCCGTAAAACATTCGTCATTGTTCAAAATAAATTCATTCACCAATCGCCTTCAAAAATTCAATCGGCGAAACAATCTGAAACTTGAATTTCTTTTTATCGCTTTCGGCAATGTCCAAAAGGTCTTTGTCGTTGGTTATCAGAAAATTCGCTTTGCCGACGAGCGCGGTTGCCAATACAAAATTATCGTCAATATCACGGCTTTCGGTGGGAATTTTGCCGAGCGAAACTTTTGTAACCGTCAAACGCTTTTCGATTCTTTCTAAAAAAGTATCAATTCTCTTTTGAGGAATATTCACCCGTTCCAAAATTTCAAGATATTCCGCGACAGTTTCTTTGCTGACAATCAGTTGCAGTTTTCGATGTATCCGCCACAGACCGAAAATTGTTTTCACCGCCGATTTCAGATTTCGGCTCAAGTAAAAAGCAATCAAAATATTCGTGTCGAAAACAACTGCAATTCGCTCTTTACGAGGCGGCACGTTCTTTTTTCTCCCGTCTGAGTTGGCGGACGAGTTCTACCGCATCATCCTCCGTATAACCGCTTTTTTGCGCGTCCTTCCTGATTTCCTCATCGAGTTTTTCGTCTTCCCAAATTTCAATTTGCTCTTTTACATAATCCAACACGAGTTTAACCGGATTGCGCCGACGCTTTTTGGCTTCGGTTTCAAATTGCTTCCAGACGGGAGATTCATCAATGGTTTTAGTCGTCATAATAATTCGATTTTACCGTAAATTTAAACGGTTTCCAATTTTTTTTTCAAAGCCCTCAAAACAACCCGCATCAAACGCCCGCTCGATCATCGAACCCATATTCGTCGGCGGCGCAGAAGCCAGCCAAAACGGATTCGGGGATTTAATGCCTGCGAAATTTATTGATAAGTCTGCCATAATTTTAGCCTGTAGACTTTTGAATCTTCTTATTTTGTCTTCAACAATTCATCTAATTTTGCGTTTAGAATTTCCTCGTCTTTGTTACCAAAAGATTTATCAATATAGGCAATTCTTCCCCTGCGGTCAATAATTACCGAAACCCGATTATTGTAGCCAACTGGATTGTAACTTCCGTATTTCAAAGAAGTTGAATAGTCAGCATCGTTGGCGTAAATAATATTGTTTGTATTTAAGACCTTTTCCCAATTATTCAAAATTGAATTGGTCGAACTCGAAATCACAATTCGCTTTGCGTCACTTTTTGGAAGTTTGAAATCTAATTTTTCAATTTGAAGGGCACACGACATTAAATCCAAGCCTGAGCTAGAAGAAAGAGTAAAGTTATTAAGTTTCGGCAACATCCCGCTAAAAGCCGCCGGATAAAAAGAAATCAAAACAACATTTCCACGCAAATCGGATAATTTTTGCGTTTGGTTAATTTGAAAATCAGGGGCAATATCGCCGACTTTTAATTCTTTTGGTCGAGGTTTAAGTGAGACTTTCAAACCGATGCCGTTTAACTCTTTCAGTTTATTTTCCAAAGGTTTCAGATGCTCGCCCTGGGAACGATAATTTTTATCAATAAATAAAATTGTGTTGGCAGTATCAAGTAGAACAACTGTTGAATCAGTATTTTTTGAACTTGGTTGAGCGACTCCAAAAGCCGCAAAATATTCGCCTTTTTCGTCATAAACCACATTCATTTTGCCAATGATATTTTGCGTGCTGCGGGCGGCATTCACCTTGTCTCTAACGACTAAAAACGTTTTGGTAGTTGGCGATTTTGGGAGTCTCTCAAAGGCAAGTTTTTGGTCGAAATAGTAATAAAAAGATTGAGTTAGCATACTTGCATACTCACAATCCTCGGTCAGCGAAGGGATAAATACAACGATTGTATTATTTGCCTGATTGGTTTCGTTGGTTAGTTTTTCAAGCGGGAATTTTTGTCCGACTTCTAATGTATTTGCCTGAATAGCAAAACTAAATAAAACCGCAAAAATCATCAAACTAAATATTTTTTTCATTGCCAATCTCCTTGCCTGATCTGACACTTTTAATTCTTTTTAATGTTGCTTTTCAATAAAACAAACAAAAGCTAAATTCCTCATTTTTGACCTCTCACTGATTTGCACGCTTTCGCTCAATGACTACAAAACTTTCATAGAATACTATCACAAAATTCAAAATATTTTGAGAATTTAATTTTCTCAATATGCCGCTGACCAAATCGTGTTTTTTGCCATTAAAATTTGCTTCGCCCAAGTATCGTAAATTGGCTTTTTGCTCAAGCAATTTTTTCAAAAATAGAGCGTAAATAATTGCAAACTAAGCGGATGAGAATATGTTTGCAGGTTTAAGGCAGAAGTCCGCACACGGTCAAGGACGTGGAATTCGGCACACTTATCTTCGTTTGTGCTTCTACCTTGTAACTTGGTGGCTCATATTATTTTTGACTTGTTATTGTTAAAGCTAAAGTTATTATTTCAAAGTAATTTTAGAATCGCCGCCGCCGCCCGTTTTGCCGTTCCACCGTGTCCAAGCGTGTCGGTCACTTCCCGCAAACGCTCCCGCATCTTTTTGTTTTCGCTAACTTCAAGCAAGCGAAAGAGTTCGGCGGCTAAAGTTTCTTTGGTAAAATCATCTTGAATCAATTCTTTGGCTAACCTTTCCCCCGCGATGAGATTTATCAGACCAAAATGCGGAACATCAATCAACGGGCGCAAAAGTTTGTAATTTATGACTGATGATTTATAGACAATCGCTAAGGGAGTCCCGATAATCGCGGTTTCAAGCGTTGCCGTTCCGCTGGTGACAGCCGCAACATCCGAAGCGTTAAGAGCCTCCCAAGTTTCGTTTTGAACGACAATCAAACTCTTTGGTAATTCGCCGACTTCCCTTTTAGCATCGTTAAATTCAGACATTTTCCGAGTGGAAGCCATCGCCACTACAAACTGTAAATCGTGATTTCTCAGCGACATAAACTTTGCAGTTTCCAATAACACGGGCAAAATTCGGGCGATTTCTTTATGCCGACTACCGGGTAAAAGAGTAACAATCGGTTTGGTCGCATCAAGCCCGTACGATCTCGCAAAAATCTTCTTTGGTCGTTTCAATTTTTATCTCACCCGCCAATGGATTTCCGACATATTCAACCTGATCAATTCCCTCTTTGGCATACCAATCTTTTTCAAACGGTAGAATCGTGAGCAACAAATCAACCGAATTTTTTATTGTTTTCACCCGATATTTGCGCCACGCCCAGAGTTGCGGCGAGATGTAATAAATTACCTTTAAGCCTTGTTTTTTGAGTGATTTAGCCAGTTTCAAATTAAAATCTGGGAAGTCAACCAAAATCACGGCATCAGGTTTTCTTTCAATCGCAGATTTTTTCAATTTTTGAAAAGTTTTCCAAAACATCGGCAAAGCTCGTCCGATTTCGAGCAACCCAACGATGGATAAATCATCGGCTTTAACAATTGTTTCCACGCCCGCTTCGCGCATTTGCGAACCCGTTGCGCCGAAAAACGTAATATTGGGGGACAATTCGCGCAAACGATTGACGAGTTTTGCCGCGTGAGCATCACCCGAAGCCTCGCCAACTACCAACATTATTTTGTAGTTATGTTCCATTAAGAATCACACGCTCCCTGACAGTCTAAGGCTTATTCAAAATAGCAAGAAATTATTCTGAACGACTGGAACGCCAACATCTTGCTGGCATAGCGTCTGCCAAGACGCTCAAACTCGCAATCCCTACGGATGTTAATTGAAAATTGCCACGATTGATTTCGCGCTCTGCGCTCATTGCCAGCAAGATGCTGGCGTTCCTTCCACTTTGAATAACCCCTGTCTCACAGTCGCGTTTCAGCCTTCAATTGAAAAACTTCCAAGCATCAGGTATTCTCTAATCAATTGAAAATTATTACGCAATTACAATTTTTATTCAAAGTTGATGTCATTCGTAATTTCTTCTAAATACTGCTAAATTCATACCCCTTGAGGAGTTTAAAAATCAAATATGTCTAACAAAGATGTCAGCACCCTGCGAATCGCGCCAAAAGTCTGGAAAAACGGAACTTTCATTGATTGGGACGATGCTCGCGTGCATATTATGACCCACGCCATCCATTACGGTTCGAGTGTTTTTGAAGGGATTCGGGCTTACGAAACAAAGCGCGGTCCGGCGGTTTTTCGACTGACCGAACATATACAGCGACTTCTAAACTCAGCCAAAATTTATCGGATGAATCATCAACTTACCCGCGACCAACTTTGTCAGGCAGTAGTTGAATTAGTTAGAGATAGCGGTCTCGATGCGTGCTATTTGCGACCAATTATTTTTCGTAGTTTGGATGAAGCCAAACCCGCTTTTGGTGTAAATCCTTTCCCGAATCCGGTCGAAGCCTACATTGCCGCATGGGATTGGGGCAGATATTTGGGCGAAGAAGCACTTGAAACTGGAGTTGACGTTTGTGTTGCCAGTTGGAGTCGGATTACTACTAATTCGATGCCTGCGATGGCAAAAGCCGGCGCAAATTATATGAATTCGCAACTTATCAAAATGGAGGCTATCTTGAACGGATTCAGCGAAGGAATTGCGCTGGATGATCGCGGATTTGTTTCTGAAGGCTCCGGCGAAAATTTGTTTTTAGTGCAAAATGGAGAATTGATAACGCCACCACTTGGAGCTTCGATTCTGCCCGGCATCACCCGCGATTCGGTAATCCAAATCGCACGGGAACTTGGAATTCCGGTGCAAGAATTAACTGTCCAACGTGCCGCACTTTATCTGACTGATGAACTATTTTTTACCGGAACCGCCGCCGAAATCACCCCGATTCGTTCGGTTGACCACATCACCATCGGCGAAGGAAAGCGTGGCGAAATCACCAAACGTCTGCAAGAAGTTTTCTTTGCCGTAATTCGTGGTGAAAAACCTGCGCCCAATAATGCGCCGTGGCTGACCTACGTTAATGAAGCAACTTTTACAGCTTCGGTAAATGAAGTCGCGTAGATTTGAATTTTTCTCAAAACACTAAAAACTCGCATCTTTATCAATTTAAGGTGCGGGTTTTTGTTTGTTTAGAATTTTTTTGCGATGAATTAGAATTCTTACATAACACCTAACTTATTGAAAATCATCGCTTTATGGTTATTCCGCGCTTGTTCTCAAAAAAAAATTTAAAAAAGTGTGTAACGGTTTGCCCATTTTTTTCATTACTAAGTAAAAGCACCTATTTTTATTTGAAATTGGAGAAAAATATGCGGTAAACAAAACTATTGAATTACAATCACAAAAGTTGTATTGTTGACGCACATTGCACAACAAAGTTGGTTTGATAGAAGTTTTATTAAACCTTGGCTAATAATCCCGATGGCTGAAAACTGCTTCCACATTGTGCCTTTTCTCTATTCCCGCAGTTACCACAGCCTTTACTAAATTTCTTTTGAAGGAGAAAAAAATGAATAAGAAAGTCCCATTGTTTTTTGGCATTTCGCTTTTGTTTAGTTTTTTGCTACTCAGCGTCTTGCCCGTGTTTGGTCAACCACAAGATAAATCTGTCACCAGATTAAAACTCGAAAACAATCGTTTGAGAACCATAGCTGAAGATAAAAATACCACGCCCGAAATTCGTGAATTGAATCAACAACTATTGATAAAAAATGAAAATCTATTACGCGAAGCAATTCTCAAGGGCATTTCCGCACTAGAGGATTATCAAACCAAAAACGCAGATTTGCTGGATGAAAGTGACCGCACGGACATTAACGAAAAAATTGAGGCACATAAATACGATTTGGCTCAATTGGGTGTCAAGGAAATCCAGAAGCCGACCACCGAAAAAGTTTCTAACGAAACAGTTGCGGTTAAAACTGAAACGGCGGAAATACCGAAGGTTGTTCCAGTTGGTTTTGCATCAAAAAAGGAGAATTCGTCTAAATCTTCCGAAAAGAAATCTGAGATCACATCATTAACATCCAACAAAACTAATTCTGTAAATAAAAAATCAACTCAGGATGATGTTGATGATTCAATTCAAATCGTCTCTCCACCGAATGCGCCGGTAAAAAGGAAGCGGATTCAGTTGAAACTCAAAGTCAAAAAAGAAATTAAAAAAGTAATTATCTTTCAAAACGGCGAGGAAACAACTTTAACTATTGCGAAAGGTATTAAACCTGATGCCAAAGGTTTTAGGACACAAATTATCGCCATTGACCTTTTCAAAAACGATGACCAAAACAAAAATGTTATTGAGATTGTTGATGCCGATGACAATTCAAAATCTTCTGGTGAAATTACGGTAATTTGCGAAAACTGTGGTGAACTTAGTCCGACTGAGGTAAATGCCGAGGAACAAAGAAATGTATTAGATTGGGGGCGGGTTCGTGGTTATTTTACAAGCGGAGTTGTTTTTTCCAAAGATAGAGATATTACATCAACCGAAAGAAATAGTTTCTCAAAACCAGATATTTATCTTGATTTCACTCTTGATAAAAATTATGTGAGTCGGGAGAAAAGATTTGTCGGTATTTTTAATGATGTAAATACTTTCTTTATGGCACGTTTAACTTCAGTTGGAGTTGCAGCAAAAACTGATTCAAGTACGGAGGCTGCCGCTACTGATGAAACTTGCAACACGGCGGATTGCACCACATTTTTAACTTCCGAAAAGGTTGCACAAATGCAAGTAGGGGTTTATGCTCCAATATATTTAACCCAATGGAATAGGATTGCAGCGTCAACTTCAAGTGAAAGAAATAAATGGGGGAGTGCCTTGTTTATTGCTCCAATTGCTAAGGGCGGGGTTCAATCAATTGTTGGCGATAGAAAAAATTCTACTGCTGAAGCACAAAGATTTGGCGGTGACGATATTTACAATTTCTACTCTTTTGGAGTTTTGATTGGTCACTTAAATCTATTTAAGAATAAGCGTGATAAAGCACCGGATATGTCCAGTTATCTTAGTTTGACAACCGGACGCTGGGAAAACCATGAATATCTTAAGCCAACCGGAACTAATGATTCTAGCGGAAACCCTTTCTCGACTCGGGTTCGACCGTGGCGATATGAAGCTATCGGACGATTGAAAGTTCCCGGCACCGGGTTTGTCATCGGATTTGATGGAAACTTTGGTAAAGGTCCCGACGATTTACGTTTTATCTTTGGCTATAAATTTGACATTGGAACAATGTTGAATACATTGAAAATTGGTAAGGCAGAAGAAGCTGATAAGGAGAAAAAGAATAATGGAGAAGCTAAGAAGGAGAAAAAGAATAATGGAGAACCTGAACCTGAGTAAAAAGATAATTGAAACTAACCCTAATTATTAGTTGTTTAAAACCAAGGTTGCTTGTTCAATTCATAGGCAAGCAACTTTGTCCCAAATTTTACGCAAAACTCGGAGAGAAAATATGACTGAGCAAAATCAATTGGAAACCAACAAACAAGCACTTTTAGCCGGAAATTCTACAAAACACGAAAGAGCAAAAATGTTGTATGAAGTTCTTTTGGAAGAATATGAAGCACTAGGAATATTGAGTGTCACCGAAATTAAAGAACTTCGGGCTACCCAAAAAATCTTTGCAAAATCA
This sequence comes from Pyrinomonadaceae bacterium, assembly GCA_963779235.1. GTDB lineage: Bacteria > Acidobacteriota > Blastocatellia > Pyrinomonadales > Pyrinomonadaceae > JAIBCC01. Next base: position 82,464 of record CAVZXI010000013.1, on the reverse strand, counting down.
ACTAAATGGGGAAATATGGATGCCGAGAGCGAATTTAGATTTAAGATGTTAGCGGAAATTCACCGAAAACTCAGTCAAACAGCTAAAAGAAAATTTGATGAAACACAACAATATTATCAAGCCCAATTCAGTATCAAGGAAAACAAAAAACATTATATTGATGATGAGGCAAGACAATTCGCGATAGAGTTTGCAACGCTCCGGGAACTTGATGGCTCATTGGCAAAACGACGTAAAGAACTTGAAAAACAATTAGCAGATGGCGAGGATTTTGATATTAAACAAAAACTTCTATCCGAAATTTATCATGAAGCAGTTAGAATTACTCCCAAAGAAAAAGATAAAAATAAACCTAAAACGAACTCAGAGAAAATAGTCCCTATCATAGACTCAAACTCAATCACCGCTCTTTGTTTTTCCGGGGGTGGCATCCGTAGTGCAACTTTTGGGCTTGGTATTTTGCAAAGTCTGGCTAAACAAGGACTGCTGGATAAATTTCACTATCTTTCGACTGTTTCGGGCGGTGGTTTTATTGGCAGTTGGCTGTCAGCTTGGATAAAACGAAAAACACTTGATACGGTGCAAAAAAACCTTGTTGCCAAAGACCTTGTGGAAGGCGAAGTTGAAGCTCCCGAAATCACACATCTCCGCTCATACAGCAATTATATGAGTCCACAACTTGGATTATTGTCCGCCGACACTTGGACGCTGATTGCCGTCTATCTCCGAAATTTATTGCTCAATTGGACGGTTCTGATCCCTCTTATCACAGCATTTTTACTTTTGCCAAAACTATTCGTTTCCTCTTAAACTCAAAATATGAAGGCGAATATCAATTTTTAATTTGGGTTTTGGCAGCCTGGGCTGGCATTGTCGCTATCTCAAACACAAATCAGATGCGACCCAGTTTAACCAGATATTCATTAGTTAATCAAAGATACAAAAAAGACGATATTGGCGTTTTGAAATCAATCGAAGGCAAAATTTTTCGGTGGATTATCGTCTGGGTGTTTTTTCTGGCAATTGGAATGACAGTTTTTTGGTATTGGAATCAAGGCATCAGTCATCTCCCATTGACTCTTTGGATAGCCGAAATACTCGCTACCGAAAGGCTTCGACTAATTGATTTTATGCTATTTGGCGTGATACTTTTTCTTTCCGGATATTTTTTATCGTGGCTCTTGATGCTCGGTAAGTTTATCAAAAGGAGAGATCCAAAACCCGAAACCGAAAGCGGTTGGGAAAAATTCAAACGGATTTACAAAATTTATTTTTCAGAGCCGGTCTTTTTGTTTTTTTGCGGCATCATCGGAGGCGGGATTTTGTATTTGGTGGTGCAAAAGATTCTTCCGCTTTTTCCTCAAAATGATTTGTCCAATTGGTATGCCATCTTTGGCGTTCCCTTATTTCTCAGCGTTTTTCTTTTGGCTGCCACTATTTTTACCGGAGCGGTGGTAAAAATTACCGATGATGATGACCGCGAATGGATGGCGCGGTTTGGCGCATGGATTTTGATAATTATTATCGGTTGGACAGTCATTTCGAGCGCGGTCATTTTGGGTCCGAGACTTTTTAAATATGTAATTAACGAGGCTGGTTGGATTTGGCAAACCATTTTTGCCGCAGTCGGGGGAGTTTCGGGTTTAATCTCGGTAATTTTGGGCTTTAGTAGTCAAACTCCTGCTAATGACGAAGACGATTCGGGTGGATTGATGGCTTCCGTTATCAAATTTGCTCCAACCATTGGTGCGCCGATTTTTCTTTTATTTCTTCTTTGTCTATTTTCATATCTCACCACTCTCTTGACAGATTACGCCAAAATTTATTCATCTTTTAATCAAACTATTTGGTTTGGAATTTTCTCGGCAATCGGTTGCGGAATGGGTTATTTCATCAATATTAATAAATTCTCGTTTCATTCAACTTATCGTGAACGTCTCATCCGCGCTTATTTGGGTGCATCACGCACCAAGGAAAGATTGAGGGTAGCCAATAGTTTTACCGGCTTGGATACTGATAACGACAATCTGGCGATGAATGAATTGAAAGGACAAAAACCTTTTCATATAGTCAATATGACCTTGAATCTGGTCAAAACTAACAACTTGCGTTGGCAAAACCGAAAAGCCGAATCCTTTACGGCTACTGCGCTACATTGCGGAAGTTCAAATATGGGCGAAGGTAGCGGAAATTATCGTAGTTCGGATTCGTATGGCTTTGATAAACAGCGCAAAAAACCAATTTCTTTGGGAACTGTGGCTGCCATTTCAGGCGCGGCAGCGAGTCCGAATATGGGCTATTTCTCAATGGGAACGGCAGTTTCCTTGCTTATGGTTTTACTCAATGTGCGACTCGGTTGGTGGCTCGGAAACCCCGGCTCACGCGGCAATGAAACCTATAATCGCTCAACTCCTTACTGGTCTCCGACGACATTTTTTATCGAAGCATTTGGTCTTACTAATGACGAACGGGGTTATGTTTATTTGTCTGATGGTGGACATTTTGAAAATTTAGGACTTTACGAAATGGTCTTGCGCCGATGCAAAACGATTGTGGTTTGTGATGGTGGTTCTGATCCCGAATTTGGATTTTTTGATTTAGGTTCGGCGGTGCATAAAATCCGTGTTGATATGGGAATTCCAATAAAATTTGATTCAAATCCCGCCAAAGGTCGAAATTGTGCCATTGCTACAATTAAATATTCGGCAGTTGACGGCAGAGAGGTTGAAGACGGAACTTTAATCTATATCAAACCAACTTTGGACGAGAATCAACCGATTGACATTGTTCAATACAAAAGCGTCAATCCTGCCTTCCCACACGAAGGAACAATTGATCAGTTTTATAGCGAAACTCAATTTGAGAGCTATCGCAAACTCGGATTTAATATGATGGAAACTATTTGTAAAGGAAAAACCGATGATACTGAAGAAGTTAAACTTAATAATATTAGCGATTTAAAAATTGCAGCAGAGGGATATTTGCAAAGTTTGTATAATGAACCCCAAAATTCAGACAGGTAGCTAAGGTGGAAAAAGATGATAAAATTGTTGCTAAAAAGTAAGATTATGGCAACTATCAGACACCGTAAAAACTATCAATCGGATTTCAAAGCCAAAGTTGCTTTGGAAGCCGTCAAAGGGAGATTGACGATTAACGAGATTTCTAAACAATTTGGGGTTCATCCGAATCAGATTTCCAAGTGGAAAAAACAATTTCTGGAATCATTGCCGCAGATTTTTGATAATTCTAAAACATCAAAAAATGAGCAAGACGAAGAATTAGTCAATCAATTGTATCAACAAATCGGGCAGGAAACGTCCAAAGTTGAACTTGATTGGCTCAAAAAAAAATCTGCCTTTTTCGGCTCAAGTTAAACGAACATTTGTTGAAGCGGACAATAAAAAGATTTCGATGGTTCGCCAATGTCAACTTTTAGGCATCAATCGCTCCACGATTTATTACGCGCCGCGAGCAGAAAGTGATGAAGATGTTGAGCTGATGCGATTACTTGATGCTCAATATACGGAAACACCGTTTTACGGCTATCGGCGGATGACGGTTTATTTGCAGAATTTGGGCTACCAAGTTAATCATAAACGAGTGGTTCGCTTGATGAGAAAGTTAGGTTTGGAGGCAATTTACCCAAAACCAAATCTGTCAAAGCCGAATAAAGAACATCTCAAGTTTCCGTATCTGTTGAGAGAAATGAAGATAGAGCATTCAAACAAGGTCTGGGCAACTGATATAACTTACATCAGATTGAAAGGCGGGTTCATTTATTTGTTGGCGATAATGGACTGGCATTCGAGATTTGTAATAGATTTTGAGGTTTCAAACTCATTAGAATCAACAGTTTTCGTAGAAACTTTGAAACGAGCTTTGGAAAAAGGTCAGCCGGAAATCTTCAATTCTGATCAAGGAAGCCAATTTACGGCGATCGAATGGCTCAAAGTTTTGACCGAAAAAGAAATCCAAATCAGTATGGACGGACGAGGCAGATGTTTCGACAATATTTTTGTGGAAAGATTATGGCGGACGGTCAAACAAGAAGAAGTTTATTTGAAAGAATATCAGGATGTCTGGGAAGCGGAGACGAGTTTAAGGAAATATTTTTACTTTTACAATTATCGGCGAGGACATCAAAGTTTAGGCTACCAAACACCTTTTGAGATTTATCAAAAAGGCTTGAAAAATAAAGAAAACAAAGGAGCAAAAGCAGCCAATTTTTGACATCAAAAATCCACCTTAAAAAAGTGAGTTTTCTGTCTTGACTTTGGGGTTCACTTTATTAAATCAAAGTAAATTGTCAATTTTATGAAACGAACAATCAAAGCACCAATCGGCTGAACTTTAACCTGTAAAAATAGGCTCATCGAAGCTGCTTATCGGATGATTCAAAACAACTTAGAGTTAAGGCTCTTTTACGCACCTAAATGAAAAATAATCAGGTGCCGCCTTTTTATTCCAAGCAAAAACTTTACCATCGTAAACAATTCGGTAAGCACGTTTTTCGTCAACTTCGGTAGCTGTCCACCAATAAATAACCGGCGAATATACATTCCAAAGCGGAGATTCTTTATCGGGTGTGGTTTCGTAAGTTGGTTGTTTTGATTCCTGATTCCAAATTCCAATACTGTTTTTACCATGTAAAGACATTGTCCTAACTGCTTCGTCCACTGTCGGGAGCCGCCAAGAATTTTGCGGAGTTTCCAACAAAGTTTTACCGTCTTGGCTCAAATGTTGACATTGTTTCAATGCTTCGTCCCAAGTTTTTCCGCCATGTTGCGGAAAGCCCAAACCTTCGCCTGCCCATAAAAGTTTTACGCCGTTTCCTTGAATCAAACGTTCTCCTAAATCACCGTCAAATACTCTCTGCGATACCCGTATTGCGTGGGGAATCCCGATTAAAAGCATCAATAAAGGAAGTCCGATTGCCAACAAATACGCATATTGTTTCGGCTGAGGTTCGCCAAACCAATAGAGTAAAGCGAGAATTAGCAGAGGCAGAAAAATAAAAGTTCCAAATACTCCAACCAGTAATATTCCTACTCCGCCTAAGATCCAAATCAAAATTCCAATTAAAATCAAGTGCAATACACTTCCAATTCGAGGTTTGTAAATAGCAATAGCTGAGATTATCAGAAACGCCAGCATCGGGCTAAGGTATTGGATAATCATCAATTTAATGTTCTCGAAAAAGGTTGTGTGAAACCAGCCCTCGTGAAAATTTTCGATTATTCCCCAAAATGACCAAAAGGTAGTAATCGCTGTGGAAAAAATAACAGCAACCCAACCCAAAATCAGTTTGCTTTTCGGCGAAAACATAATTTGACCCCAGACTTATTCTACTCCTCTCGCACATTTTGCACCTTTCAACTAAAATAAAATTCATCTAAGTAATAATAGAATCTCTACTAATTAATCTTTATGAAACGAACAATCAAAGCACCAACCGGAACAACTTTAACCTGCAAAAACTGGCTCATCGAAGCCGCTTATCGGATGATTCAAAACAACTTAGACGCAGAAGTTGCTTTTGACCCCGATAATTTGATCGTCTATGGCGGACGCGGAAAAGCGGCGCGGAATTGGGAATGTTTTGACGCGATTTTAGAATCTCTCAAGAATCTCGAAGAAGATGAAACTCTGCTCGTTCAATCGGGCAAACCTGTCGCAGTTTTTCGCACGCACACGGACGCACCGAAGGTTTTAATCGCCAATTCAAACATCGTTCCGCATTGGGCGACGCAGGACACAATTTGACCAATACGAACGCGATGGGCTGATGATGTATGGGCAAATGACCGCCGGAAGCTGGATTTACATCGGCACACAAGGAATTTTGCAGGGAACTTACGAAACTTTCGGTTCGCTGGCAAGACAAAACGGTTGGGGAACGCTTGCCGGAAAGTTTGTTTTAACTGCGGGACTTGGCGAAATGGGCGGAGCTCAGGCTCAGGCGATTACGTTTAACGGCGGTGTCGGTTTGCTGGTTGATGTTGATAAAGTGGCGGATTGAACAGACGTTTACAGCTCAAACAAGTTGACATTGAAGCGAAAGATTTGGACGATGCGTTGCGACTTGGTCAAAGAATTTACCGAAAAAAAGAAGCGAAATCAATCGCACTTTTGGGCAATGCGGCTGATGTTCATTGGCAGATTCTCGAACGGAATATTTTGCCCGATGTTGTTACTGATCAAACTTCCGCGCACGATGTTTTGTTCGGCTACATTCCGCAAGGTCTTTCAATCGAACAAGCAAACGAACTTCGTAAATCTAATCAAACCGAATACGAAAAACGTGCGATGGATTCGATGGCAAGGCACGTTGAAGCAATGCTCGAATATCAGAAACGCGGGGCAATCGTCTTTGATTACGGCAATAATTTGCGTCAACGGGCGAAAGATAACGGAGTCGAAAATGCGTTCGATTACCCCGGTTTTGTGCCTGCGTATATTCGTCCGCTCTTTTGCGAAGGCAAAGGTCCGTTTCGTTGGGTGGCCTTTGCGGGCGACAAGGAAGACATCTACAAAACCGACCAAGCGATGATGGATTTGTTTCCCGACAACGACCATTTGTGCAAATGGCTGACGATGGCACAGGAGCAAGTTGAGTTTCAAGGTTTGCCCGCACGAATTTGCTGGCTCGGCTACGGCGACCGTGCCAAAGCAGGTTTGAAATTGAACGAATTAGTCGCCAACGGAACGCTCAAAGCCCCGATCGTGATTGGCAGAGACCATCTCGATTGCGGTTCGGTTGCCTCGCCCAACCGCGAAACCGAAGCGATGAAAGACGGCTCGGACGCAATCGCCGATTGGGTTTATCTCAACGCAATGATCAACTGCGTCGGCGGTGCAACGTGGGTTTCGCTCCATCACGGCGGCGGAGTCGGCATCGGCTATTCGCTCCACGCCGGACAAGTAATCGTCGCCGACGGCACACCCGAAGCCGCCAAACGAATCGAAAGAGTTTTGACCACCGACCCCGGAATGGGCGTAGTCAGGCACGTTGACGCGGGTTATGATGAGGCGATTGAATTTGCGAGGGAGAATGATGTTAAAATACCGATGATAAGTAAGGAGAAATATGTTAGATTTTGAAAAACTTAATGCAGCTAAAACACAACCAAAAGCTATTGACCCTTTGGATATTTTTAGACGACTTCCAAAACCAATTGGAATAAATGACCTTTACACAAGTCAGGCAGAGGTTCTGAAACAATGGTTTGAACGGCGTAAAGAAATTGAATTTGGTTATAAAACTTCATACAGGTGGCGGAAAATCTCTTGTTGGCCTATTGATTGCTCAATCAGTTATGAATGAACTAAACAAACCTATAAATTTATGTTTGTCCAACTGTTCAGCTAATTCTGCAAACAGTTTAAAAAGCTCAAGAATATGGCATATCTGCCGTTCAATACAAAAAAAGAAGAAATTCTTACGAGAGAATTTACCTCAGGAAAAATGTTCTTATTTGTAGTTATGACGTTTATTTAATCAAAAAGTAAATCTGGTTTTCGAAAAACAACAAAAGAAATTATCAATGTAGGTGCAGATAAACATGTCGATGCTCAAATTGGTTATTCAAAAATGAGAGCGTCATTTATCTAAGTGTTGAGAAAGCAAGAGTGAAGAAGGTATTATTGCCACCTTACAAATTTATTTAATAAAGATATTCACGATTTTTGTAAAATTGGAACATTTAACGAAATTAGTTCCGGCATTGACCACGTTGTAATCACAATTCCTTATTGGAGTTGGAAAGAGTAAAGAGTCCAATGATTGGAGATTACTTAACAGTTCGTGCGGAATCGTATCCGATGCATGGAATTTTATCAAAGACTCGTTTGATTATTTTCAATGTCTGTTTAGTCGAGATTGAATCAAATATTCCACTATTTCCTACTGTTGACTTAATACCAACTTTTAGTGAAGCATTATCGAAGAATTTATATGTCGGCAACGATTAGTGATGACAGTATGATTGTTCTCACTTTTAATCCAAATGAAATTAGCTTTCTAAAGCAATGAATTCAAATCACTTAGCGGAAAAAATAAATAAAGGATGATTTTAGCACTTGATTTAATGGAAATTGAAGTTGAAAATTCCGAAGTATTTAATCAAGATAATTGCAAAATGGATGGTGGAAAAAAAAGTTTCTGGAACTGTAAATATTATAGTTTCACAAACAAGTGCAAAACAATGGAAATGAGATTGGCATTGTTGCCGATCGAACGGATAAAATCCACGAAATTGTTAAATCTCTCAAGACTGAACTTCAAAAGAAGCTTTCATATTTGCGAATCTTTACGATGGAATTGACTTGCCAAATGATGCTTGTCGTCTTCTCATTATGGCTGGGCTTACGCATGGTGCAAATTCTTATGATTCTTATCGTAGATTTGTCTTTCTAGGTGGTGAAGAATTTAGAAGTAGTCTGGCTGAACCAATCGAACAAGGCATTGGACGGGGAGCTCGTGGAGGTGGTGATTATTTTGCACATTGTTATTTTAGCAGAAGTGATGTAATTCGCTGGTTGACTCAAATGATCAAAAGTTTTTTACTTGGAGCACTTGATCAGTTATATCGGAAATGATGCTACTAACCAATCGAATCAATTTCAATTACTATGCAATTTCAAATGTCCGAACGAGATGCAGATTGGATTAATTATCACGTTGAAACGCTAGCAGAACTTGTTCAGCCCGCTGAGACAGATGAAAAGCAATTATCATTTGCCTCACTAGAACGTAAAGCCTTTGAACTTTTCAATGCATCAATTTGAAAAGTCATTCACCCAAATAGAAAAACATTGTGAAAATGACAAATTAGATAAACAAGCAAGGGGTTGGCTCAAGCAATTTGCCGCGAGAATTGAGTTTTTTTTCTGCAACATTTAGATAAATCACGAGCTTCAGGTAAGATTCTCTTCTTAACAATAATAATCTGCACAGACCCTTGATTGTACAAAAATACAATTCATTACAAATTCCAAAAGCTCAGGCGAAAACAATTTTTGATAATTTAAATGGTTTTCGTTCTAAGAAAGGTTTTATCGCACATTTTGACTAATATAAATTCGTTACTAACATGAAGCAACATCGAATCAGTTTCAAGAATCTTTGGCAAAGTTTTGGAACTAAATTGGATTTCAAAACCAAAGACAAACAACATATATGGAAAGGGACCTCCTTTTTTATTGCTTAAACGATTTTGAAAATGCATTATTTATTGAAAATATAGTAATTATTAGGCTGAAAACGCATTCGATAAACAGAGACATGGTCAACTACTTCAGGCTGATGAGTGGTTCAAAAATAAGTATTCAAAGTACTCTTCAATCAGAGTTTTTGTGTTTCATGCAAACCGTAATCCAAGATATGAAGGCTTCTCAAATGACTTAAAGGTAATAACTTTAGAGAAACTAAACGAAAAATACATACTTTTAATGACGCAACTTTTGAGTGTTTTGAAAGAATCACTCCAGTCAAGCGAATAACTTGACCATAAGTTGTGAAGAAGTTATGCCCATGGTTTGAATTTTATCTGTAGAAACTTTGAAAAACCTGAGAGAATTTTTTTCCAATCAATTTTGCCGTTGAAGCCAGAGTCCAAAATTTTGCTTACAGAGACCTTGCAGAAAGTTCGAATACCGCAAAACGCTGACAGTTTGGGGCGAATTTTGGATAATCTTGGAAAAGATATTCGCACCGTTGCAAGCGGCGTTGCTGGCGTTGGCGATTCGGCGGAAGTTTATGCGGTGAACAAGTAATTGTTAGTCTTTAGAGAATTTATCGTCTATTGAAGAGTTGCAAAATACTTATTGAGAAAAATAATGATTATGTAGTTTTGACTGCTTTGGACGACTTAAGTTTCGTTTAATGCTTCATTATCAATTGATATTTCGTGTCAAATAATGAATCAACTCAGTATTTTTGATGTTTCTGGTTTTAACGTCTAAGCAATTTGGAAAGTTCTTCTTTGGCAGTGAAGCTATAGAAAAAATCAGCATCTGTTGAAATTACGCATTTCAATTTTAGGCAATCGAAAGACAATTTATTTCTCAGTATTCTTTGTGACCTATCCATTGGGAAATTCGCTCGAATGAAGCAACATCAAAACCTTTTTAGCGTAATGAATACGCCAAAGATTTTGGGCAAACGTGCGTCAAGAATAAACTTCATATTGACGAGTTCCATTGAATCGAGACGACATTAGAGAGCTTTAGGCTCAAACTATCAAACATGCTTGTAAATCTTCTTGCAAGGTCTACAGAATCCGCTAAATTTCTTCGTTAAGAGGCATTCGTCCAGAAGTCATTAATTCCAACATATTTGAAGACCGCATAGCAGTTTATTTCGATATGTCGGCTTTCCGTGGCAAACGTTTGGATTAATTCGTAATTCGCTGTAAAAATTGCTGTTCCATAAATTGAATTGAAGCGTAATGTCTTGCAGAAAATAATCACTCTCGGATTGACAACCGCGACCTTGCAGAATGTTGAATACCGCAAACCGCTGACAGTTTGGGGCGAACTTTGGATAATCTTGGAAAAGATATTCGCACCGTTGCAAGCGGCGTTGCTGGCGTTGGCGATTCGGCGGAAGTTTATGCGGTAGAAAGTGGAAAAGGGTAAAAGTGAAAATGTGAAAAAGTTGTAGTGTTTATTCATAACCCAAGGTAAATAAAACACATTCTTCGATTTCTGCCATAATTGCATCGCTTAATTTGCCAAGTTTTTTCGTTAATCGTGTTTTGTCTAAAACTCGTAATTGATGGCAAAGTGCAACGGAATCGCTTGTTAAACCGCCTTCGTTTGCGGATATTTGCACGCACGAAGGTAACGAAGCACGGCGTAAATTTGTGGTGAACGGAATTGTGAGAACTGTGGTGGTGAAACGGTTGATTGAATCGGTTTGAAATATCAAAACTGGTCGAATTCCGGCTTGTTCCGAACCGCGAACGGGATTGAGGTCGGCAAGCCAAACTTCGCCGCGAGAGACAATCATTTTTTATCCTCAAAGTTTAGGTTGTCGGCATACTCAACTAAACCGCTTTCGGCAAGTTCGCGGTCTTCTTCGCCAAACTCTTGATATAACTTGGCAATTTCAGATTCATCAAACTGTCGCGGACGTTTAGATTTTTCCTTGAATTTCAGATAATCCAAAAACTCGGCAACCTGTCGAAGTTGAGCATCATTTAAATTAATAATGTCGGAACTTACTTTTTCTTTCGTAATTACCATAAAATCATTTTACATCTAACTCGATAATTTAGACAATAGCTTTGAAATAAAAATACCGATTTGGGGCGAACTTTGGATAATCTTGGAAAAGATATTCGCACCGTTGCAAGCGGCATTGCTGGCGTTGGCGATTCGGCGGAAGTTTATGCGATAGGCAGAAACGCGAGTGTGAACGAGCGTGTCAAACGCCGAGACATAACACGCTTCCTCACGGTCGCGTTTCCGCCATGGATGGAGCAACTCGCTATCATAAAATATTGATATTACTTGTGAAATAAACGATAATGTGAAAACTGCGGTGAGCGATGATGAAACTTTTTGAAATCATTTGGAAAGACCAGTTTGTTGAAAAATTAGAAGTCAAACACGGTGTTTCAACTTTGGAAGTCGAAGAAGTTATTTTTGAAAAACCGCATATTCGCCGTTGGCAAAAAGGTCGTGTGAAAGGCGAAGATTTATATGTTGCTTACGGGCAAACACACGGCGGAAGATATTTGGTTGTGTTTTTTATTCGCAAAGAAACCGCCGCATTGCCGATTTCCGCCCGCGATATGACCGATTCGGAAAGGAATTATTATGAACGACAAGCAGAAGCAAACAAAAAAGATTAGCAAAGATTTTTCGAGTTACGAAGAAGCGGCTGAGTTTTGGGATAACCACGACACAACCGATTTTCTTAACGAATTTGAGACCGTCGAAGCCGAAGTTTCCCTCAAACGCCAACGTTACGAAGTCGAAATTGATGCCGATTTAATGCCGCAACTCACCCAACAAGCTAACAAACGCGGCGTTGCCGTCAAAAGCCTCGTCAGCGAACTTCTCCGCGAAAAGCTCCAACCTGTTTCTTAAAGAATTTTTGTAAAATATTGAATACCGCAAACCGCTGACAGTTTGGGTCGAACTTTGGATAATTTTGGAAAAGATATTCGCACCGTTGCAAGCGTTAATAATTGTAAATGGTTAATTATTAATTGTTAATGCAAGAAAATCGCAATTCATCATTAACAATTTACAATTAACAAATTATCATTGACTTTATGACTAATCGAAAAATACATCTTGATGTAATTGACGAAGATTCGGCTTCACAGGCGATTGATTTTGTTAGCAAAATAGCTGATGAAAATAATATTGATTGGGCTTTAGTTGGCGGTTTGGCGATGAATTTTTACGGCAGCGACAGATTGACGAAAGATATTGATATGATTTCCAATCAACGATTGCCGATTCCGAAAGAAAAGATTGTCGGTCAATTGCGACAAGGTGGAGAGCGTTTTCAAGCCGAAACTGATAAAAAAGTTGTGTCAATTGATTGGATTATTAGGAATGATGAATTCAAATCGTTATTCCAAGATGCGTTGGCAGAAGCCGTTAAGATTGACGATATTCCGATTCTAACGCCCGAATGGTTGGTGATTTTGAAATTTATTGCAGGACGCTTCAAAGACCAAGAAGATGCGGTGTATTTATTGAGCCGAAAAGGTTTGGTCAATCGTGAAATCATCAAGGAGAAAATTGTCAAACATTTTGGACTCGGTGCTTGGAGTTTAGCAAAACACGGATATTATCGTTGGTTTGACCTTGCAGACGGTAAAAGCCTTGAAGATGAACGTAACAAAAGAGAAGGCTATATTGATTCGTAGATTATCGTTAAATCCCGCAAGTTTGGGGCGAACTTTAGGATAATCTTGGAAAAGATTTTCGCACCATTGCAAGCGGTATTGTTGGTTTTTCACAATCCGACATCGCTTGATTCCGCTAATCACATTTTCGACTACTATTTGCACTCTGGAAATCAGCCGATTCAAAAATTTATCTATTTCTGTCAACTCCTTTCTGCTTATTTTATTTGGGGTGGGGGCAATCCCAAGTTGGCTGGCTTACAATGTATTTCAAAAACTCAATTTGTCAAAACTCGAATAATTGCAACATTTAGAAAACACCTCGCGCTTTCAAAACCCCATTCTTTTTAACCAGAAAAAGTTCATCAATATACGCTCCCTTCAAACAAGTTGCTTTTTTACCTTCAACTTTGAAATAAGTTTTAGGATAAAACTCTTTGATTTGTTTGGCATTGAATCTGGACAAGTCATACGTCATGGGTGTCTCAAACTCAAGGTTGAAAGTTTTGACAGGTTTTCGATGAACATCTTCAAATTGATACGGGTCGCCACAACCTGCCCATCTGCCGTCTTTGGTTTGATAAACGTCAAAATATTGATATTTTTCGTGATAGAGTTTTCCTTTATATTCCGAGACAAAGAGTAAAACATTTTTGAATCGGGCAAATGGCGGATAACCGTAATGGTCGTAGGCTTCAAACTCAATAAACTCGCCTTGATAATCGCCATAAACATTTTGGATTATTTTGTATTTGGCTTTGAAGGCTTGGTCAAAAGGCAATTCACCCTCTTTCAATTGGAGCTTAAATTCAACCACTTCAACTTTTTCGCCAACAAAAGCATAAACTTTGGATGGTTTATTTTCGAGTTTATCTTTTTCAAATTGAGCCAAAAGTTGCTTCCTTAATTCCTCAAGCTCTTTATTTTTAGTGGTTTGCGATTTCTTGGCAGGTGTTTTTTTCTTAACTTGCCCGTCAAGTTCAAGGGCGAAAAGAAACACAAAGCAGAATAATGGAAGCAAAAACTTTAATCTCACTAATTTTTCCCCTCAAAATGTAGGTTATTCATAAGTTTTGTAATTTCACAATGAAAAATCATCTCAAACGAATAAGATTTTCACAGGCTTCCAACAGTTTTCCTAACCTTGAGAGTTTAGTTGATTCCTGTTTGGCAGATAAAACCCAATACATAATTGTTCGTTTGTATCCGTTTGGTTGTTCTTCAAAAAATTCCCAAGCCTTTTGGTTTGCTCTGAACAATTTTTCAAACTCAACGGGGAATTCAGTCGGCTTATTTTCGTAAGCGTAAATTCTTGATTTATCCTCACTCCGTTTTTCAAAAGCAGCAATCCCGGCGGGTTTCATCAAGCCTTTGGCAGTCAGTTCCTCAATCTTTTTGATATTTACCGCGCTCCAATTACTTTTCGGTTTGCGAGGCGTAAAACGGATGCAATAACTTTCGCTGTCAATTGATTTACGCACGCCGTCAATCCACCCAAAACACAACGCTTGGTCAACCGATTCGCTCCAAGTAAGGCTCGGTTTGATTGAATCAACTTTGTAAAATCCGACTAGAAGTTCGGATTCTTGGACGTGATTTTGTTCAAGCCATTGGCGGAAATCGGATTGGGTTGGGAAAAATATTGGTGTCATTATCAAACTTAAATTACATAATGTGAATGTCGTTCAAAATCACTATTAACTCATCATTTTGTTTTTCTAGCCAAAAGGTGGCGGTTAAATCGGAAACATATCCATCTATGTTCAAGTCATACCAAATGTCTCCCTTGTCAGCGTCATCTTCAGCCCAATCTACTTCTTTTCTTTGAGTTGCCGGATGAATATTTCCCGCGCCGTCAATGGCTAAACCGTTATTAAATAAGGTAACTTTTTGTAAAGGTTCACAATCGCCATAGGATTTGATAAGTTCCTTAATAATTTCGGCTGTCCATCCCATTGAAGTATTATGTTGGGTAAAATTGAAAGCGGAATGGTAATCTTCAATCTCAAGTAATAATGCCCATTTATCTATAAACTCAATGATTTCTTCATTTGTCGCATCGGATTTCAACATAATCTAAAAAGCCGGTTCTTTGTATATCCCATAAACATCCCGCAAAGCCACACAAATTTCTTCAATTTATGCCGCAATCAAAACACTTTCTAAAGATTGAGGCAAAGCGACTGCGTGAAATCTTTCGAGCGAATAGCCGTAATCTTCGCCACTTTCGTCAATAATGCGAATCAAACCTTCGGCTTCGGCATCTTTATCTTCGATTATTTGATAAATTTTGCCGAATTCAAGCGATGCTTCATAACCGCTATTATTAACGCAAACTACAAATTTATGTTCTTGCATACCTAATCTAAATATCAAACAAACTAATCAAATTAATATTGGTTTATAACTTAAACACTTATCAACAACTTCTTCTACTGTTGGATTATATTCTGAAATATAATCAGTTCTAGCATTATAATTTTCTGGATAATAAAAAAGATTTGCTCCTAAAGGGTGTGGAACATTTTGGCTAAAAAGTTCATATAGTTGGTTAATCTCCTCTTCACTTCCTTTCGCTGAAATTAGTTTGTTTCCTAATTCAATTAATTCTTCTCTTGTCATTTACCTTTTGCCTTTTACCTTAAAACGCAGGCTCTTCATAAATCCCATAAACATCTCGCAAAGCCGTGCAAATTTCTTCGACTGTAACATAAACTTTGACAGCTTCAACTGTGGCTGGCATTACGTTTTCGTTATTTTTTGCGGCATTTTTTAGTTTGTCCAAAGCGATAGAAACAGCACCATTATCACGTTTAGCTTTGACATCTGCCATTCGTTCAAGTTGATGCTGACGGACATTTTCGTCAATTTTTAGAATCTCGGTGTGCGACATTTCGCCGTCCATCATATATTTGTTGACTCCAACGATAATTTGTTCTTTGCGCTCCAAAGCCTTTTGATATTGATAGGCGGATTCTTGGATTTCGCGTTGTGGGAATCCGGCTTCGATGGCTTCGATCATTCCGCCGAAACCGTCAATTTTGTCAAAATAATCGAAACAACCGTCAATCATTTTGTTAGTCAGCGACTCGACAAAATAGCTTCCGCCTAACGGGTCAACCGTATTCACGACACCCGTTTCTTCGGCAATAATCTGTTGAGTGCGGAGCGCAATCAAGGCGGCTTGGTCGGTTGGAAGCGCGAGAGCTTCATCGTAACTGTCTGTGTGCAAAGAGTTTGTGCCGCCCAACACTCCAGCGAGGGCTTGGATTGCCACTCGCGCAATGTTGTTCAAAGGTTGCTGAGAAGTAAGTGAGACTCCAGCGGTTTGGGTATGAAAACGCATCTGCATCGTGCGCGGATTTTTTGCGCCGAAACGATTTTTCATCGTCTCCGCCCAGACCACGCGAGCCGCCCGATATTTAGCAATTTCTTCAAAAAAGTCGTTGTGAGCATTGAAGAAAAACGAAATTCGCGGCACAAATTCATCCACGTCTAAACCTCGTTCAACGCCGTATTTGACATATTCAACGCCATCGCGCAGGGTGAATGCGAGTTCTTGCAAGGCAGTTGCACCAGCCTCGCGGATGTGGTAGCCCGAAACTGAAATCGGATTGTATTTTGGCAAATGTTTGGTCGCAAATTCAAAGGTGTCAATTACCAATTTGGTCGCCGGTTTGATCGGATAAACCCACTCTTTTTGGGCGATATATTCTTTCAAAATATCGTTTTGCAATGTGCCTGAAATCTTTTTGAAATCCGCACCCTGTTTTTCCGCCAATGCCGCATAAAACGCTAGAAAAATCCACGCTGGAGCATTGATGGTTTGCGAAACTGTAACATCTTCGAGGTTGATGCCGTCAAACAAAACCTCAAAATCGGCAAATGACGAAACCGCGACACCGCATTTTCCCACCTCGCCTTCTGACAATGGAGAATCGCAATCCAATCCCATCAAAGCGGGCAAATCGTAAGCAACCGAAAGTCCGGTTTGACCTTGCGCCATCAGATATTTGAAACGGCGATTGGTTTCTTCGGGCGACGAAAAACCCGCAAATTGACGCATTGTCCAAAGTTTTCCGCGATAGCCGGTTGGGTGTATTCCGCGTTTGTATGGAAATTCGCCGGGAAAGCCGATTTCGTCCAAATTTTCCACATCGGATTCGGTGTAAAGCCGTTCGACCGGCTCTAACGAAACGCCTTCGAATCTTGCTTTTCGCTCGGCGGTTTTGTCCAAAACTTTTTGCAAAGTTTCCGCTTCCCAACGTGCTTTTTTCTCTTGTGCTTCCGAAATCGCTTCTTTAACTTCTGCCATAAAATTATTGATAATTGTCTATTAAATTTAATTCCGATATTAGTTTAAGGCTGAAAAAACCGCAAAGCAAGAAGATAAAAGAAAGGAACAAAAAATATTTACCTGCGAAACATTTGAAAATTTATCTAATTTGCACGGGCTTCGGTTAATTATCGGTATTAGCTTTGCTCATCCAACTCTGTAGTTTTTCAATATCTTTTACGACCGTGCGCGATGCGGCGAAAAGAACGAGGGTCAGCAAAACGCTCAAAATCGGTATCATATACATCGCTGAATGAAGTCCTTCGGCGCGAAACGGTTCGAGTGCGGTGTTTGAAAAATCCGTAATTCCGGCAATTTGCGCGGCTCTTTTGGTAAAAAAATCGCTCAAAATTCCAGTTGCGTAAGGTCCGAGCGATGCGCCTAAAACATACATCGCAAAGAAATAAACTGCCATCGCTGTCCCGCGAAATCCGGGTTCAACGATGTCTTGAATCGTCGAATAAACGCTCGAATAATAAAAATACATCAAAGCGCAACCCGCGCCCATTAAGACTAAAAATGCGGTCATTGCGCCTTTCGGTTGACTAAGCGCGAAATAGAGAAACGGAATCGAAAGAAAAATCGCAATCGCGCCGACCAGCATTCGACCGTTTTTCCGCCGTTTCATCACCGCATCGCCGATTAATCCGCCGATGAGTAGTCCAGGCGCGCCCATTACGCCATAGACAATCATCGAAACAAAGTTTGCCGATTGAATATCTGCGCCGTGATAACGCATTAAAAACGGTGTGATAAACGCGCCGATGGCATACATATTAAAATTGTGAATCGCGCCCGAAATTATCAGCCAGCGCATCGTCGGCAAAGCTAAAATCAATTTATACGGTGAGCCTGCACGTTTTTGTTCGCCGATGTTATGCGTTTCGGTCGCGCCGCGCTTCGGCTCTTTGATGAAAAGAACGGCAAGCGCACATAAAACTCCCGGAATTCCAGCGACAAAAAACGCCGCTCGCCAGCCGTAATCTTTCGCAATCGTGCCGCTCACGGCAAAACTCAAAGCCACGCCAACGGGAAGACCAAGCATAAAAATCGCCAACGCTTTAGCACGCCAATTTGCGGGAAACAAATCGCCAATCATCGAAGTTGCCGCCGGAGCGCACGATGCTTCGCCGACTCCAACGCCAAGCCGAAGCGCGAAAATCTGCCAAAAATTCTGCGCCAAGCCCGAACCGACTGTCAACAAACTCCACACAAAAACGCCTGCGGAAAGAATCCCTTTGCGCCCTATTTTGTCCGCCAGACGACCAAGCGGAATACCGACAAACGCATACAAAAGCGTAAAAGCCGTGCCAAGTGCGCCAAGCGCGGAATCGCTCAAACCGAATTCTTTCCGAATCGGTTCGCCGACCGCTCCCAAAATTTGACGGTCGAAAAAATTCATTGTGTTAATGGCAAACAACGCAAATAGCGCAAACCAAACGGCAGATTTTTTTTCATTCATTTTTTTAGGCTTCAGTTTCCAAACACATTTAACATAAATTTTTCTCAAAAAATATTGTTATAGGGTTATAAATTCAAGGCTTACAATTTACCACAGAGCCTTGACTGAGTTCTAATCTAAGCAAGTGGCTTACGAGAAATTGCAAACTCAAGCTAAACTTTCTACAATGGTGGCAATGAATAAGTCTCCTAAAAATTATATTAAGGCTTTATTTGTCATTTTTTTAGCAAATATTATTTGGTTAAGCGGATGTTTGAGCGGGGAAAATACCAATTCAAATAAACCGAATTCTACCGAAAAAGTGAACTCGAATTCAGAAAAAATGAATTCTGCCAGCGATAATGTGGAAGAACTTCTGAACGTTGTTCGATTACCCGAACTTCCCGAAGAAGCAGTTTGGCTCGAAGAAAATAATTCCAATCCGAAAAAAATTACTGCCGTGTTGAAATATACGCCGGAAACTGCGACAAAAGTTGTAGCCTTGGTTTTGAAAAATAAACCGCCTGAACCGATTGAAATCGGACTGGAAAATTGGTTTCCCGAAGAATTAACCGCACAGGCTCAACTTTCAGGCATTGAGATTTTGAAAGGGACTGCTTACAGCGCGAATGACTTTTTCAATATTCCTTACGGCAGCGGAAAAATTACCCGCATCGAAGGAACAGATTATTTTGTTTTGGAATTAATCGCTAACTAAATTTCATCATACCTTTTTAATTTTCGGTAAAGCGTGGATAAATCTATGCCTAAAATGTTGGTGGCAAGCGTTTTATCTTGATTTACACTTTTCAAAATCTCCAAAACATAACGCCTTTCCACCTCTTCCAAAGTCGGATGCAAACCATCGGGGTCTTTTATTTCAAAGCCGTGTTGTGAGTTTGATCTAACTTTTGGCGGAAGACTTTCCAAATCAATTTCATCGCTACTTAAAATAAAAGCCCGCTCCACCGCGTTTTGAAGTTCGCGGATATTGCCTTGCCATTGATAATTGATGAGGGCGGACATTGCTTCTTTGTTCACATTTTTTTCGGCGGATTTCTGCTCTTTGGCAATTTTAGAAACAAAATGTTTTGCCAAAAGTGGAATGTCTTCCCGGCGTTCGCGCAATGGCGGGAAGAAAAACTTCAATCACATTTAAACGATAAAAAAGATCTTCGCGGAAATTTCCTTTGCCAACTTCTTCTTCCAAATTTCGATTGGTGGCGGCAACGATTCGGGCATCAAATTTGACCGGAACAGTTGCGCCAATTGGAGTAACTTCGTGTTCCTGCAAAGCCCGTAATAGTTTGACTTGCAAGGAAGTTGGAATTTCGCCGATTTCGTCTAAAAAAAGTGTTCCACCATCTGCCGCCCGAAAAAGTCCTTTTTTATCGGCATTTGCTCCAGTAAATGAGCCTTTGGTGTGACCGAAAAGTTCGGATTCGAGCAAAGATTCGGGCAAAGCCCCGCAATTGATGGCAACAAAAGGTTTTTCGGCACGTTGGCTTTGATGATGAATCGCACGGGCGACTAAGTTCTTTTCCCGTTCCGCTTTCGCCCTGAATCAAAATGTTGGCATTGGTGGAAGAAACTTTTTCAATTAGCCGAAAAACGGCTTGCATCGAGGCTGGAATTACCGATAATTTCGGAAAAACTGTAATGTTTGTCGAGTTCACGGCGCAAGGCACGATTTTCCTGAAAAAGTTCTTTAGTGCGCAGCGCATTGCGGACGGTTTGCAGTAAATCTTCATTCACAAAAGGTTTAGTGACGTAATCATAAACGCCTTTGCGAAGCGCGGCGATAGCTGAATCAACCGATGAATAGGCAGTCATAATTATCACTAGGGCTTCCGCTTCAACAGTTTTAATTTGGTCGAGCAATTCCAGTCCGTCCATTCCCGCCATCCGAATATCGGTCAAAGTCAGGTCAACTTCGCTAGTTGAAAAAATTTCCAGAGCATTTTCTGCGCTGTCCGCCGATAAAACGCGATAACCTTCGTTTTCGAGCAGATTTCGTAAAATCGTCCGCATCAATTCTTCATCTTCCACTACCAATACATTTGATTTGCTCATTTTTTCCCCTTCTAAAATTTTAATTTTCAACTAATTTGGTAATAGCATCAAACGTCATCTATAATTATTTCCAATGCGTTTTTATAATAAATTATCAAAAATTCTTGTGTTACCGATTTTAGTTTGGGCATTTTGGGGCAACAATTTTGCCCAGCAGACTAATCCGGTTGAGCGTCAGGTCGCAAATCCGATTACCGATACGCCAAACGTTAATCCGGTTGCCAATGAGCAAGAGGTAAAGGTTAAACCCAAAAAGAAATTACCGACCGAAGAAGGCGGAGATGGCGAACTGGTCGTCTATTCCGAAAATCAAACTGCGACAGGAAAAGAAGGAAATCGCGTGGTAACTCACACGGGGGCGGTGGATGCGCGTTACGGAATTTATCGGATGCAAGCTGATAAAATCGTGGTTTATGAAGCAACCAACAAATTGATTGCCGAAGGAAGTGTGATTTTTGACCAAGGCAACGACCAACGCATCACCGGCAGCAAAGCCGAGTGGAATTACAAAACAAAACTAGGGTTTTTTGTTGATTCGACAGGTTTTACCAATCAAACGAATGACGGCACGATTATCTATTTTACTGCTGACCGAGTGGAACGAATTTCGCTGGATGAAGTTTTGGTGATTGATGGAAAATTTACGGCTTGCGAAGATACAGTGCCGAAATGGAGTTTTACCGCCAAAGAAGCGCGAATTAAAACCAATGACAAAATCAAATTAAAAAACCCCAGATTTCGGGTCAAGGATGTGCCGATTGTCGCGCTTCCATTCGCCTCGATTTCAATTGCCAAACAAGACCGAGGTTCAGGTTTTTTAACCCCGACCATAGGGTTTTCCGCAAGCAAAGGATTTCGGCTTTCGACTGCTTATTACAAAACTTTGGGACGTTCAGCAGATGTCACTTTGCGGGCAGACATTTACAGTAGTCGCGGGGTCGGCTACGGATTCGATGCACGGACTCGTGCCAATTCGCGTTCATATTTCAACTTTGGTTTTTATGCCGTCAAAGACCGTATTTTTGGCGCAAAAGGATCAGCCGCAAATCCCGACCAGGGCGGTTCTATCGTTTATGCCGAAGGTGTTCATTATTTTCCGAATGGTTTTACGGCGGCGGTGGATGTTCGTCTGACATCAAGTTTGTCGTTTCGACAAGTATTTTCCGATGGAATTCAGCAAGTGATTTCACCGATTGAGGTTTCGCAAGCCTTTGTCAATAAAAGTTGGAATAGCTACACGCTCAATATTTTATCGCGTTCGCAAGTGATTTCGATTCCAAATGTACGGGTTAAAACGCAAAATTTGCCGAGCATCAATTTTGACAAACGCCCCAGCCCCCTGAGTTTTTTCAAAGCTGCGTATTTTTCTTTCAAAACGAGTTTAGAAGGAGTCAGCCGACGTGAAGCAGTTGACGATATTAATCTTTACCGCCAACAAACGGGGAGCGATCCGATTGTCACGCCTGTGCTTGGGCAACGCTTCGATATTCATCCGCAAATTTCGATTCCTTTCTCAACCAAATACGTCAACTTTACCGCCACCGCCGGAGCGCGGGTGACATATTATTCAAATTCTCTCAATACTTTGCGACAGGTAATCGGAAGCGATTTTATTCGAAGCTACGGCGAATTTGAATTGGACGTGCGCCCGGTGGCATTAGCCAAAAACTTTTATCGGGATAACGGAGCGTTTCGCTTTCGACACACAATTGAGCCGTATTTGACCTATCGCTTTCGCAAAGGAGTTGATAGTTTCAACAAAATTATTCGCTTTGATTATGTTGATACCGTGACCGATACGAATGAGGTCGAATACGGTTTGACTAATCGTTTCTACACCCGACGTTACACCGAAGCCGTCACGGAAGAAGCGCAAAAACAACTGCAAGAGAATCCGCCCACCGACAAAAACCCGATTTCCATTCAGCCATATGAGGTTTTTTCGCTCACCATTCGCGGAAAATATTTCTTTGATCCGAATTTCGGCGGAGCGTTGAACCGGGGTTTCGCAATCAAATTGATTCGATTACAGGTTTGACCGCTTTTACATTTGGCGGTATTCCGCGCAGATGGTCGCCGCTCAATATTGATGCGACCTATCGCCCTGCCAAAACGATTTTTGTTAATTCGCGGTTGGACATCGGTGTTCAAGGGGGCGGTTTGCGCGATATTTCCGCCACCATCGGCTACGATACAAAATTGGTCAAAATTTTTCAGACTTTTTATTACACCCGCGCTGTCACACTGATTCCCTCGCTCCAACAATATTCCAACGCCTTTGGCAAAGAAGCCGGAACACTGCGCGGTTCGCAATGGAATCCATCGGTTTTTATCGGTGATCGTGAAAAAGGCTGGTATGGCGGAACATCACTCTTTTTCGATTTCCAAAACCGACGCGCACTCGGCGACAAACCGCTCATCAGTTCGCTCTACACGATTGGCTATGCTTACGATTGTTGCTCAATGGCGGTGCAATATTACACTTTTAATGTTGGCGTAAGACGCGAAAACCGATTCGTCTTTAGCTTTCGGCTCAATGGAATCGGCTCTTTTGGGACGGAGCAGTTTGGGCAGGGGTTGAGATAAATTCCACATTTGAAGAAATTTTCACGGCTCTACGCGATGTTTATGGGATTTACGAGGAGTCTGCTTTTTAATTTAACGTGAGTTCGACATAAGAATTGTTGAAAAATAAGGGTAACTGTTTGAAAAACAACCGTTTATCAGCTCGTTTCTAAAATTTAATGCCCAAATTTTGCATTTTTTCAACTTTTTGGCTAAAAAAGACTTAAAAAAATTGTCATACATCAAACAAAATGTTGATAATGCAACAGTTACGGGATTTTCTTATGTCGAACTCACGTTAAATTAGTTCAAAATGGATTTGTAAGTTCATTATGTCAACTTTATTAAAACAAGAACAACCCACATTTGGAAGTCTGGTTGGAAACGGTAGAACATTTGAAGTTCCTCCGTTTCAACGTGATTACAGTTGGGACAAAGAAGAATGGGAAGATCTTTGGCTTGACATAATTGGAATAGATGAAGAAGGTGATCACTACATGGGATATGTTGTACTTCAAGAAACAACTGAAAGTAAGAATTTTCTCGTAATTGACGGTCAACAACGTATCACCACCATAAGTATCTTAATTATCGCGGCGGTCAAACTATTGCAAGAATGGGACGATAGAGAAAGATCTGAAGATTTAAGAAATCAATATTTAAGTTTTAAAGAACCTGTTTCCCAAATTTACAAAACCAAATTAAAACTTAATCGTAATAATGATTATGTTTATAGTCTTCAACTACTTCAACTTCAAATACCGCAGTTTACTGCAAGTCTGAAACCTTCAGAGAAGAGAATTTTTGGTGCCTACAACTATTTTTATAAACAATTAAAGACTCGCTTCGAATCAACCAAATCAACAACTGATTTAACAGCTCTGATTAGTAAAACTATTGATGAAAAACTCTTTTTCACTTCAATTACAGTCGGGGATGATATTGATGCCTACAAAGTTGTTGAGACTCTTAATGCTCGTGGTGTCAAATTGTCAACTGCTGATTTACTTAAAAATTATTTATTTTCAAAGGTGTTTTCGAGAGTTGAAGGAGAAGTGGAAAGTCTTGAAAAGAAATGGTATCGAATCAATGATATTTTAGGCAAAACAGATATTACCAACTATATTCGCCATTTTTAGAATTCACGAAACACTCCTGCGGAAAGAAAAGCGACATTATTCAAAACTATTAAGAAAAAAGTAACCACATACGAACAATCAATTGACTTAATTAATTCTTTAGACGAAAGTGTCTTGATTTATTCTTCATTAATAAATCCTGACAGCGAAGTTTGGGTTGGAGAACAATCTAAATATATTGGAGAAATTAATATCTTAGAAGTTTCCCAATGTTTTCCTTTGTTAATGGTGGCTAAGCAAAAATTTATAGAAATAGAATTTACAAAGCTTTTGCGTGATATTGTCGCGCTTTCATTTAGATATAATACCATTGGTGGACAAAATCCAAACGAATTGGAAAGAGTTTATGGTAAGGCATCTGTAGCTGTCTTTAAAAGCGAGATAACAACCTCAAGAGAAGTATTTTTCAACCACTTGAAAGATGTTTATTTAGATGATAATAGTTTCAAAAATGATTTTAAAAATAAACAAATAAACACCAACAAATACAATCAGTTAGTAAAATATGTATTATCAAAATTAGAAGTTCAATATGGCGGAACTGATCTCGCATTAACAAATAAAAACCTAACTATTGAACATATTTTGCCTGAAAACCCAAATAATGAGTGGGTTGAAAAGTTTCAAAATGCTGATTATCAAGAATACACTTATAGGTTAGGAAATTTTACTTTACTGGAATCTGCCAAAAATAAAGAAGCTGACAGAAAGCCTTTTGAAGAAAAACAAGAAATTTATGCAACCAGTAATTATAAACTTTCATTGGAACTAATGAATGTCACTGATTGGAATGTAGCGAGCCTTTCATCTCATCAAAAAGATATGGCAAACAAGGCAGCCACAGTTTGGAAAATAAATTACTAAAAGTTTAAAAGATAAAATTCCTGTAACTCCTTTTCCCCGACCCGAATCAAACTTTCCGCTGTGATGCTTGAAAAAGTGTCACAGCAAATTCCGTATCCTTTAAAATTTGGCGTGAGACGCGAAAACCGATTCGTCTTTAGCTTTCGGCTCAATGGAATCGGTTCGTTTGGGACGGAACAGTTTGGGCAGGGGTTGAGATAGCAAATAATTCCTTATTCCGAAACGACGGTTATCTATTCAGCCATCACTCGGTGAGTGCTATCTACTAATTTTTGCAAAGCTTTACCGCCACCCACAAAAACTCCGAGCAATTTGCCATCGCGGTCAATCAAAAAACTTTGCGGGATGGCGTTTCTTTGACTGATTTTGTAGAATTCTTCAAACAATTCGCCGTCTCCTCTCACCAATTCGTAATTTACGCCCATCGCTTTGCCAAAGTCTTTAATCATTTCCGGTGATTCTGATTCATCTACATCGAGTCCGATGATTTCAAATCCTTTGTTTTTATGTTCGGCTTGAAGTTTGATAAGTTCGGGAATCTCATGTCGGCATGGACCGCACCAAGTTGCCCAGACATTGACCAACAAAACTTTACCTTTGTAATCATCGAGTTTAAAGCTAGAGCCATCCATTTTGGTGAGCGTGGCTTTCATCAAATTTGACGGCGCAGGTGGATAATCGCCCTTGGGAAACGGCGGGGCTTTGGTTGCGCTGGCATTGGAACAACTGATAAAACCCGTAATTGTAACGCCTAGAATTACAATCAGCGCAAAATATTTGATTAAAACCTTCATAGCAAATTACCTCTAACCGATGTCTTGCAAACGCATAATAATGAGCGTTGCAATCAGCAACATATAAAACATTATCACCAAAACCAGTTGATTCAAAACTTCATTCATCCACGGATGCAAAAAATTGACATACTTGCTTAAATCTTCGGGCATTTTGACAGGTTTGGCGGGTTTTGGTGGGTCTTCCAAACTCGGCGTTCTACCGCCTTGCATATCGCTCCGAATCTTCTCTTCCGCGTCCTTTTTATATTTATCAATGTCTGCTTTTGCGTCCTCAATAATCTTATCATTTTCTGCTTCAATAAATTTATAAAGTCCCAAACCTTTGGTTTTGCCATTCAGTTCTGCGCCTTCTTTTTCCAAAGTGTCGAGTGTCGAAAAACGCTTCATCGTGTCAAAAGACCAAGTGACCGGCATCGTCAAACCTACGACTTTGGATAATCCGGTCGGCACTCCGACCAATCCCGAAAACAAGATCTGCGGAATCAAAATCAAAGGCACGAGACTGGTTGCCATTTCCGAAGTTTTGACTAATGCCGAAACCAAAAGTCCAATCGTAACCCCGACTCCTGCTGTCAAAAGCATTGCCCAAAACTGCGGAATTCCCAACAAATCGCCCGGCATTTTCATCAATCCCGTCAAATCAAAAAACTTGAGCGGGACAAATAACATAAAGCATTGAATCCCGACAATTATTCCCAAAACAAAGAGTTTGGAGGCAAGATACGGCAAAAGTCCGAGATTAACCATCCGTTCGCGATTATAAACGGGGCGTTCACGAATGATTTCCCGCGCCGAAACCGAAGTGCCAAACCAAATCGAAACCAACGCCAAAACCAAATAAACAATGTCTCGCGGACTGATCGTCGCCCATCACCAAAAAGGTCAGAAATGCCACAATCGGAGCTTGAGCAAAAAGGATAAAAAGATTGAATTTGTCTCGAAAAAGCACTTCGGAATAACGCCTCGAAAGCGTCAACCATTGACGAATCGCGCCGAAAATCCCTAACCGCCGTTTTTTATGCACGCCGCTCGATTGCAAATTGTCCGATTTCCTTGAGCGGGTCATAAACGTTCTTTTTATACTGCGAGGTTTTGGTAAATTTCTGCTTCCAATTCTTCCGCCACTTGTTCGGTAATTTCGTTGGCGTTTCGACTCATTTATTTTTTTACGCCTTCTTCAACCGGTTCTTCGAGTTTGTCGTAAAGTTCTTTAAAACTCTTTGCCCCAACGTGCGCGAGAGCCTCTTCAGGTTTGCCATAAAAAACCAATTTGCCGCGCATCAGCACGCACGATTTTGTCAAAAAGTTTGACGTTTTCCATCGCGTGGGTGGTCAAAATTACGGTTCTGCCCGATTCCGCAATCTGCCGAAAGAGCTTCATAATTTTTTCTTCGGTCGCCGGATCAAGTCCCGATGTCGGCTCGTCCAAAAATATTACCGAAGGTTTGGTAATCAGTTCGACCGCAATCGAAACGCGCTTTGCGCTGTCCGCCCGAAAGTTGTGCGACAGGCACATCGCGGCGTTCGGTCAAGCCCGGTCACGTCCATCACTTCGTTGATAATTTGGTCAATTTCTTTGCGCGAAACATCGCCCGAAAGCCGAAGTTTGGCGACATAATAAAGCGTTCGATAAACGCGTCAATTCGCGGTGAATAATGTCGTCTTGCGGGACATAACCGATTGATTGTTTGAGCGAATCGAGATGTTGATAAAGGTCGAGATTATTGATTCTAAACGCTTCCGCCCGATGCCGGACGCATTCCGTTCAAGGCATCCATCAAGGTTGATTTCCCTGCGCCCGAAGGTCCGAGTAATCCGACAAACTCATTTGGCTGAATAGATAGCGAAACCTCATCAAGCAGTCGAATCTTTCCGCCACCTGCTCGATTTTTTACTTCTTTGGTAATTTTGACGCAATCTATCCGAGTTTTAGAACGGGTGTCAAAAACCCCAATCGTCCCGTTTTGATCTAGCCGAATTTGAAAAGAACCGATTTGCAAGGCATCAGTTGGCGTTATCAATTGACGTGAAACCCGCTGCCCATTCAAATAAACGCCGTTGGTCGAATTCAAATCTTCGACCGAAATTCCGTTACTGTTTTTCACAAGTCGGGCGTGACGATTCGAGATTTGCAAACCGTCAAGTTTGATGTCGTTTTTCTCATCGCGCCCAATGTTCAATTCGGTTTTTCCGCCAAAAGTGAGCGACATCAAAAGTTGCGAATCAGCAGATTTGACCGGTTTGATATTTTGCGAGATTTCGCCTTTGATAACCATTGTCTTTGGCGCATCTTCCAAAAATGAATTGTTTAAATTTGCCTTTTGACTTTCCGCCACCGCCCGCTGTCCGGCTAAACTCGCCCCTTTTGGCGCAACCTGTTGAGGCAAATTCAGACGCAAAATTGGTCCCCCTCTGCCGAGTTGAATTTCATCGCCGTGATACAAGGGAGTCGGGGCAGAAATCCGTTGCCCATTGACCAAAGTTCCGTTAAAACTATTGTTGTCCATCACGCTCAATTGTCCGCTCAGTCTCGAAACCTGTGCGTGTCGGCGCGAAACCATCCCGGCAGATTGCTCAATCACGATGTCGCAGTTCGGGTCGCGTCCGAGCCAAATCTCATCTTTCACCACTTTGTATGGAGACGCGCCTTGTTTTCCAATCAATTCAAACTGGGCAGTAACTTCGGCTGGCGGAGATTTCGGTTGAACCGCGTCTGGCGTTGGGATTGAAACGGGTGGTGGAGGTTTTGGCGTAACCGCTGGGGGCGGCTTAACCTCGCTTGATGGAATAATAGTCGGAATTTTTTGAGCTTCGGACGGTTAAGAAGGAGTTTTTGCTATCGGCATACTGACTCCGCCGGTTTCAAGGAAAATAACAATCAATGAAGGTCCTTCCGCTCCGATTTGAATCGTGCTTCCAACTTGAATTACTTGGTGGCTGGTGACTTTTTGCTTGTTTAGATAAGTGCCGTAAGTTGATTTTTGGTCAATCAAAATCCAAGTATGGTCGTGATGACGAATTTCGGCGTGCAGGCGCGAAACCATCGGATATTTTTCACGCGGAAACACAATCTCGCACTCACTCGAATCACGACCGATTTTGACAACCTCTTGTTGAAAAGTAAGCTCGGTAGAATTCGGTTGGTCTTCGATTAAAACAATTTTCATATCGGAAAATAAACGGTAAAATTTAGAATTACAGAATACAATAATTTATCACAGAGCAAAGAAAAAGCGTAAGTGGAAATTTTCAACGAAGCTATCTCCCAAATGCAGATAACTTTCAACCTTTTTTAGCCTGTGTTTAAGGTTCTCACAAATTGTTTCAAACGATTTGTGAAGGATTGGGAAGAAATTATGGAAATCAGAACGGAAAATTAGTGGGTTGAAATAAACCCCAAGGTGTCAATACCTTCGCTAAAATTATTGGCTACAATTGTCAAATACAAATTCGACCTCGATTTTTACTTATTTCTGCTTAAATTTAGAAATTGGCGAAGGTATTGTTTATGTTAACGTAGAATAAAAATAAAACAGGGCATCAAAGCGACGAGACCACGAAGATTTTGAACAAATTTTGCCTAGTGAATAATTTTCGCTGATAGCAGTAATCAAAGCACTAAATCATCATTAAATTTGTCAAATTCCTACACTTAAACCTTAAATGGTAAATCGTATTCTTTGGTAATCGTTTCATCCGAACTCATAACTTTGAGTTCAACTCTGGCTTTCAAGACATCGCCAGTTACCAAATAGAATTTGACAAAAGTGTCAGTTCGAGCCATCCAAGATTTATCTTCGAGCAACAAAACATTGGTTTGATTTTTCTTTGCCTGATACGCCCATCTTTCTACAATCAATGGTTCGTAACAAACAATCGAAGTTCCACCGCCGACCGTGTACCAAATCTGAATCCCTGGTTTTGATTGATTGCCCAGTTCGGTGCAATGTTCGACATAAATTTTTAGGGTCGTATTGTCTTCCAAATCACGGACTTCCCACTCGTCAACAGTTGTTTTAATATTCGTCATAAATTTATTATTACCGATAAATATTTTCTGTATTCTACCGACAAACCATCAACTAAACAAATCACCGTATAAATGAAAAAAAGCTGAGCTAGTGTTTAGTCAAGGTTTAATTGACGGCAAGGTCAGAACCGTCTGCGGTAGCGGGCGGGTCAATTTCACCAAGTCGCTACCGCTTCTTGTTCTGACCTGTTGCATAAAACCCGTCAACTCTTATTTGACTAAACACTAGTTGCGTTTCAGTCTTTGATAATTTTTTATTGAGCCACTATCAGCCTCAAATTTTGCTTGACTAATTGCAATTATTGGAATATTAAATAACAAAGTGGGTTTTCAAGTTTAGTTTGCTTCAACAAGGCAAAGCGTGGATTAGATGATGAGGATCGTGTTTATCTTTTTGGTCTTTATCTTACTTGCGGCTAACGTCAGGGCGCAGGTCAGCGAAATCTGCTCGGAATCTGGTGTCATTCCATCTCTTGATTTGCCATCTGCTCAAGTGCCATACGTTTATGGCAAAGTGTCATTAAAAGGTTTTGATTCGAGCGCGAAATCGCCAAAAGTCACAGTTATTTTGGTTGATGGTCAGCAGTCTCCGCAGCGGTGGATGATTGGGAATTCAGGCAATTACTGCTTCAAAAGGAAAAGTAGTGGCGGCGGAATGCTAACCGTTGAAGTAGATGGGTTTGAAGTTGGGCGCAGGTCTTTATCTTCATTTGCACCTGCACAGCAACGCGAAGATTTTGAAATATTTGCAGACCAATCACAAAAGTCTCCGCCACCGGGAATTGTCTCGGCAAAATTTTCTCATCCACCAAATCCCAAAACGCTTGAACTCTACAAAAAAACTGCTGAAGCTGAAAGCAAGAAAGATAAACAAAAGGCTATCGAGCATCTAAAAGAGATTGTTTCGATAGACCCGGCAGACTTTATCGCGTGGGCAAAACTTGGTTTATTATTTTTTGAAAAAGATTCACTCAAAGAATCCGAAGCCGCTTTTCGCAAATCTCTTGAACTAAAAATCGAATACACTCCGGCATGGATAAATGTGGGAATGATACGAGTTGCACAAAAACAATTTGAAGCGGCTGTTGAAATTTTTAAGCACGCGGTATCACTCGAACCAAAATCTGCAAGGATTTATCAATTACTCGGTGAAGCCTATCTTCAAGCCCGCCAGGGCACTTTAGGCGCGGAATCTCTCAATCAGGCAATCGAACTCGACCCAATTGGAATGGCAGAATGTCACCTCCAATTAGCGCACCTTTATCAACTTGCCAAAGCAAATAAATTGGCAACAAAAGAATATAAGATTTTTCTGACAAAAGTGCCGAATCACCCTGATAAAAAGAAGTTTGAGAAATTTATCAAGGATAATCCTGAGTAATATCAGTATTTTTACCAATTGATAGAGTTGAAAACTGAATCAGTATCGTGAGCAGTAGCGAACATCTCTAATTTAATTCAAGTTTAACCTCGCTAAACTTGCTCACTATCGTTCGCTCTACTGATTTAAGAACGACTATAACCTCCAAATTTGGATCTATTGAATATAGGTAATTTAGAGTTGAAATGAAATTTTTGGCGAATTTCTCTTATTCCACTTTCTTAAAATCCGTATCCATCAATACCCATAAATTAGGATCAAGGGCGATATTTTTCGGCTCACCGGATACTTTAAATGTAAAAGAGTTTGATTTTTTATCTACCTGAATTCGCTCAATTTGCGGTTTAGTTTGATCGGGATAATAGACCCCAACTTCGAGAGGCATTTTGAACAAACTGCCGTCATTTTGAACCTGCTCAAGATTGATGATGACCTGTTTTTTGTCTCTATCAAAACGCCAACTTCCTTTATATTTCAAAGTGCCGGGTTTATATAACCATTGGTCAAAAAAGTTTGCTAAATCCTGTCCAGAGGCTTCTTCCATTTCGCGTCGGAAATCGTCAATCGTCGCATTCGAATCACGATATTTTCGGTAATAGTTTTTTATTCCTTTCCAAAAATTTTGTGTGCCGACGACACCCCGCAACATATGTAAAGTCCAACTTCCTTTTTGATAAATCTGGCTGGTGGTGACATCTTTCATATCCTTTAAATTGTCATGAACAATTCGATATTCAGGACGTTTTTTATAAAAGGCATCAACGGAATTCTTGCTTGATTTAAGACCTTCAATAAATGCGTCCCGACCGTAATGATGCTCGATAAATAATAAAGTGAAATAAGTTGCAAATCCCTCGCTCAACCAAACTTCATCCCAGTCTTTTTCTGTCACAGCATTACCAAACCATTGGTGGGCAATTTCGTGAATTATGACATTTCGCCACCGAATACTTCTGTCGCCCGTTACTGAATTTTCGCTGTAAAGTATGGCAGATGCGGCTTCCATCCCACCGCTCACGCTATTTGATTGGATATTGGCAAGTTTTTCATACGAAAACGGACCAACAGAATCGCTGTAAAATTCCAAAACCTTTTTTGTCAGGTCTGCGAAATCGTAAAAACCAGCTTCACGATCTTGATGATAAACCCAAGTTTGAATTGATTTTCCGTCAAATTCGTCAACATATTGAACCGCAAAACGCGCCACGCCAAGCACATAAAGCCACGAAGCAATCGGCACGGACTGCTTCCAATGGGTCAGCCTTTTTCCATTTGGCAAATCGGTTTCTTCAATTTTTAAACCGTTAGAGACAACTTGATAATGACTCGGTGCGGTAACGATAAATTCACACATTGCTTTATCGGATGGATGGTCAACCGTTGGCAACCAATTGCGACCTTTGTCCGCCCAATTATCGCTAAAAAATGTTCGCTCGCCATATTTATTGTTGCCTATCTTGAGTCCGCTTGCTGGAATTCCTTTGTAGAAAATGGTGTAGTTACTTCGTTGATTCGACTTTGAGGGAGTAGGTAGCTTAATAAATAAGGCATTGTTTTCGTGCCGATATTCTACGGATTTACCATCCGAAATCACCTTGTTGACACTCATTCCTTTGTCATTTAACTCTTTGGTAGCATTGACCAAATCGAGCCTAAATTCTTGCACTCCGTCACTAAGAAAACGAACATCAACTGTTGTTTCGGCAACAATTTCATCGGTCGTGTCGGAAATTTCTAACTTGAAAATGTAGTTAATAACATCAATTTTCGGATTCTTTGGATAAGTATCACGAAAAGAAAAGGTAGAAATTGGCAAACCGACAATCAAAAACAAGCCAACTAGAAAAGTAATCTTTAAATGTTTCATATCAAATTTACCCAATTATTTTTTTAACGGTAACGAAGTCGGTGGGCGAAATTGTATCAAGCCTTTTTCCGCTATTGTTCGCTCAATATCTTCTAAGGTTGAAGGGACAAATGCACTTAAGTTTTCAGCCCCATCAGCCGTGACAACTATAACATCTTCGATCCGAACATATAGTTTTTCTTCGTGAATCCAAATCATTGGATCAATCGTAAAAATCATTCCGGGTTGGAGCTTTACACCGCGAACTCTGCCAACATCATGAACTGCCATTCCAACCGGATGTTGAAAATGACCGCGAAATTTAAGCCCTTCTCTAACTGCTTTTAAATGATTAGGATTAGCAAATGTTTTGCCGACCAAATATTTTTCCATATCTTTGGCGGCTGAATCGAGGATTTCATCCGAAGTAACGCCGGGACGAATATACTTAAAAAGTGCATCCCGATACGCTAAAATAAAATTAGACAATTCGCGTTGCTCACTATTGTATTTACCATTTACTGCCCACATCCGCGTCACATCACTGGTGTAATAATGATAGTCGGGAGCATAATCCATCAAAACCAAATCGCCATCCTTGAGTTTATCCGTCTTGCGAAAATAATGTCCCATATAGGCATTTGTTCCGCCACCAATAATCGAAGCGTAGCCATCGCCCCTCGCCCCATTCAGAAAGAAAATATATTTTGCCGCCGCATCAAGTTGATATTCATAAACACCCGGTTCAGTTGCCCGCATTGCCTCAATAATCGCTAAACCCGCAATTTCAGTAGCTTTGCGAAT
The DNA here is from genome assembly GCA_963779235.1 of Pyrinomonadaceae bacterium. GTDB lineage: Bacteria > Acidobacteriota > Blastocatellia > Pyrinomonadales > Pyrinomonadaceae > JAIBCC01. The sequence goes on along the minus strand of CAVZXI010000013.1, from coordinate 48,316 downwards.
AATCTCAATTTCCTTTTTGCTCTTTATAGTCCGTAGCGAATCCAAAATCGGTGAAAGATCACGAATCTCAAATTGTGGAAAACGCGAGTTTAATAATTCCCGAAAGCGTGCTTCCCGCGAAGGTTGTCCATCCCACGGATCAGAAGAAACCCTCGCTTGTCCATTTAACAATTCATCGCGGCTATCAGTCCCCGTTTCCGCTGGACTCAAAGGCGTATAAAGGAGCGGTGCAGGCGGACGAATCAGACCCGTTCCAACCAAATCAATTGATAAAAATTCGACTCCACGCACTTGATCAATGCCAGTCAGTTCTTTGATAAGGTCTGCATCTTCCGCCGATAATATTTTGCCCTGACTACGTTCACCCGCTTCCTCCCGATGCGGTAGATACAGAGAAGTTCGTCGAGTTCGTCCATCCAACAAAAGATAGGCGTGCGGCGTTTCAAGTCCGCACAGATAATAAAATTCATTCGTCTGTCGAAAAACATTAAAATCCGCAACTCCTTTTGCACCTTGAATAACCGCGATTGCATTTTTACCAATCTCATCAAATATCTTCCCTCGCCGCTCGGCAAAATCTTCTTTGGTAAAATCGGTCTGATAGTAGTGTTTTTCTTGGGCTAATCCGCTAATAGGAACAAGCAAACACACAATTAATAACCAAAACCCGCCTTTCATTCTTTTCATATTTTAACTCCTGAATCTCCGAATACAACAAATGTTTTCCGACTTGGAGAACTTCCTCAACGAAATCTTTGTGTATTGGTTTTTAGCAATTCTAATTGAGTTTGAACAAATCTTCTAACTGAAACGAGGCGGAAAAAAAATAGTAGATGAAATTATCGCGTCAACCTGCCTGACCAAGCTCATTCCGGAATCTGTTGACAATACTCTTTCGATTTTTGGGTGGCTTCGGGGGTGTGGTCGGTGACGATTACTATGCCAATTAACATTCCGTAGCGTCATTGCTCGGTGCAGATTGCGATAATTACCAAAATTTTCGTTCCTTCGTGAAAACTTCTAACTTTTTCGTAGTTTTTTTCTTATTTCCGATAATGTCTAATATTAATACTTCTAAACTGTATCAGATTTATGAGAACTCAATAACTCTGAAAGTGATTGAGAAAAATTTTCGCAAGCCCCTTTGGTTTTATCACTCAATAAAGTGAACCCCAAAGTCAAGACAGAAAACTCACTTTTTTAAGGTGGATTTTTGATGTCAAAAATTGGCTGCTTTTGCTCCTTTGTTTTCTTTATTTTTCAAGCCTTTTTGATAAATCTCAAAAGGTGTTTGGTAGCCTAAACTTTGATGTCCTCGCCGATAATTGTAAAAGTAAAAATATTTCCTTAAACTCGTCTCCGCTTCCCAGACATCCTGATATTCTTTCAAATAAACTTCTTCTTGTTTGACCGTCCGCCATAATCTTTCCACAAAAATATTGTCGAAACATCTGCCTCGTCCGTCCATACTGATTTGGATTTCTTTTTCGGTCAAAACTTTGAGCCATTCGATCGCCGTAAATTGGCTTCCTTGATCAGAATTGAAGATTTCCGGCTGACCTTTTTCCAAAGCTCGTTTCAAAGTTTCTACGAAAACTGTTGATTCTAATGAGTTTGAAACCTCAAAATCTATTACAAATCTCGAATGCCAGTCCATTATCGCCAACAAATAAATGAACCCGCCTTTCAATCTGATGTAAGTTATATCAGTTGCCCAGACCTTGTTTGAATGCTCTATCTTCATTTCTCTCAACAGATACGGAAACTTGAGATGTTCTTTATTCGGCTTTGACAGATTTGGTTTTGGGTAAATTGCCTCCAAACCTAACTTTCTCATCAAGCGAACCACTCGTTTATGATTAACTTGGTAGCCCAAATTCTGCAAATAAACCGTCATCCGCCGATAGCCGTAAAACGGTGTTTCCGTATATTGAGCATCAAGTAATCGCATCAGCTCAACATCTTCATCACTTTCTGCTCGCGGCGCGTAATAAATCGTGGAGCGATTGATGCCTAAAAGTTGACATTGGCGAACCATCGAAATCTTTTTATTGTCCGCTTCAACAAATGTTCGTTTAACTTGAGCCGAAAAAGGCAGATTTTTTTTTGAGCCAATCAAGTTCAACTTTGGACGTTTCCTGCCCGATTTGTTGATACAATTGATTGACTAATTCTTCGTCTTGCTCATTTTTTGATGTTTTAGAATTATCAAAAATCTGCGGCAATGATTCCAGAAATTGTTTTTTCCACTTGGAAATCTGATTCGGATGAACCCCAAATTGTTTAGAAATCTCGTTAATCGTCAATCTCCCTTTGACGGCTTCCAAAGCAACTTTGGCTTTGAAATCCGATTGATAGTTTTTACGGTGTCTGATAGTTGCCATAATCTTACTTTTTAGCAACAATTTTATCATCTTTTTCCACCTTAGCTACCTGTCTGAATTTTGGGGTTCATTATAGATGCTTAAAAGTCTAATTCTAAACTTAAAATTAGCTATCGTAAAACTTGCAACTAGAGCTAAAAATTATGATGGTTACATTTTTTGAATATGCTATAAATTTTGCAAGTTGAGGTAGAAAAATGAATTTTGTTGCCGATAGAATTACGATTGATGAAAAAATTTGTAATGGAAAACCAACGATTCGTGGTAAGAGAATCACCGTCCAAACCATCTTGGAATTTTTGAGTGCGGGCGAGAGTGTTGAAGAAGTTTTGCATCAATATCCATCACTCGAACGTGAAGACATTACCGCTTGTTTGCAATTTGCAACCGCTCTGATGAATCGAAATTTTGTAATTAAAACGGTGAGACGTTAGATGGCTAAATACTTGGTTGACGTAAATTTACCTTACAGATTTTCTTTAGACATTATTGGAAATAAGGAGGCAGAAGCGTGCGCGTGAGCAAGGGCGCAGATTTCACCACCAAATTCTTCAAGATGACGGTTGGCACACTTGCTAACGCGCGTGTTTCTGCCTTTTTTAGCTAAGTTGAATAGTCCAATTTTATTTCCAATAATGTCTATTGAGTTTTTTGTGAACGATAATTTGCCTTAGCTCGAACGATGGCGTTTTCCAAATCAGTCCGCACTTTTATTTGATGGAGTTTGCCTCCTTCATCTGTTTTTTCGGGATAATAGCCCAAAAGATATTGTTTTCGTAATTCATCAGCAATCAGACCAAAGGTTTCTTTTAAATCTCCAACATTTTTTTGGTAAAGTCTGCCGGCAGTATTATCTGAGAGAGTTTGGAGAAACTCAATTGCTTGTTGATTTTCCATTTGATTTCGTTGTCGAATTCTTTCAATTTGCGCTTCTTGACGCTGTTGACGAGGAAAATTATCAGGATTTCGGCGACGATTTGGAAACCGATTATTGCGAGGAAATGGAATCATATCAGGGAAACGATTTTGGCGAATTCGTTGTTGCGGATTCCCTGTTTCATAAAAAATTGAATAAATGAGCGTGTCGGATTCTTCGGTTTCACGAATCAATTCGGTTTGATTGACGAAACTGCCAAAATCCTTGCCATCAGTCAACAAAATCATTGCCTTTCGTCCCTTGATTGAGGCAAACCGCTTATTGACAACTTCATAAACCGCATCGTGCAAAACCGTTCCGACTCTTTCGCCAATTTCCGCATCATTTATCGCGTCTTTTAGCTTATCTCGGTTAGAAGTCAGTTCGCTCAGAATCTGCACATCGTTGTCAAAACTAACAATCATTGCTTTGTCATCAGGTCGTAATTGTTTGATAAATTCTTTGGCAGCTTTTTTGATGTTACCCAAAACCTCTTGCGTGCTCCGGCTCGTATCCAAAAGTATTGCAACATTTATCGGCGTTTCTTCGCTCACAAAATACTCGATTTTCTGCTTTTCACCATCTTGAAAGACATTGAAATTATCCACCTTCAAACCCGCGATGTTGCGCCCGTTTCTATCGCTGACGATGACCGGAATATTGACCAATGCCGTGTCAATCTTGATTACTTCGTCGTTATTATTTTGTGCGTTTAGTTGATTTGCACAGACAAAAATTAACGAAAAAATTAACGAAAATCCGAATGTTGTTTTCAATTTCATATTAAACTGCCCTCATTTTCTACTTTTTAGACGTTTGAAACTTCCTAATTGTTGACAAACTTTAGTATTTATTTTTTCACAAATGTCTTTCCACTTTTAATAAATCGTTGTAAAGTTAGTTTGAAAATTTATTATGCCTGATTCAAACGAAAAAATAGTCGAACTACAACAGCGTTTTGATAATTTGGTGAAATATCAAAACTATTTTAATGGCGAAATGGCTCATATTCAGCGTGAAATTCAAAAGTTGAGATATGCCGCGCAAACTCAAACGGAAGTAAAAGTAGAAAAAGTTGAGATACCAATTCAAACTCAAGAAATACCAATCCGATCTCAAACTGATTCAACTTCTCAACCGTCTCAGCCTGTTTCCCCGCCCCAAACGAGTCAAGCGCAACCAAATTTTCAAGCACCTTCCGCCTCAGCTATTCCGCCAACCAGCGAAATCAAAGCCAATCTTGAGAAATTTATCGGTGAAAATCTGATTAGCAAAATCGGTATTACTATTTTGGTTTTAGGCGTTGCGATTGGTGCAAAATATGCGATTGACCACGATTTAATCAGCCCTTTAACGAGAATTATTTTAGGGTATTTAGTCGGCATCGGTTTACTTGGTTTTGCAATTCGTTTGAAGGCAAAATATTTGAATTTCAGCGCGGTTTTATTGAGCGGCTCAATGGCAATTATGTATTTTCTGACCTTTGCCGCGTATAGTTTTTATGGACTGATTCCGCAAGGTTTGGCGTTTGGGCTGATGCTCTTTTTTACGATTTTTACGGTCATTGCGTCAATCAATTACGACCGTCAAGTGATTGCTCATATTGGACTTGTCGGCGCATACACGATTCCATTTTTACTGAGCCAAGATACGGGCAGATACGGAGTGTTGTTTAGTTATATTTCGCTCATCAATCTCGGAATTCTCGCCGTTTCCATCAAAAAATATTGGAAGCCTCTGTTTTATTCCTCGTTCATCATCAGTTGGCTGATTTTCTTTGCGTGGTATGCCGACAAATATAAAACGGACGAACATTTCAACTTGGGTTTAACCTTTGCGACCATTTTCTTTTTAACTTTCTACGTCACATTTTTGGCTTACAAATTGATTTCAAAGGAAAAATTCGGACTGGAAAATGTTGGGCTTTTGCTGGCGAATTCATTTATTTATTACGGACTTGGCTATTCGATGTTGGAAAGTAATGCAAGTTGGGAAAACTATCTTGGGCTTTTCACGGTTGCCAACGCCTTTATCCATTTTGTAGTCGGCACAGTTATTTACAGATATACTTCTGCCGAAGCAAACGCCGTCAATTTAATCATCGGACTGGTTTTAGTTTTCCTGACCATTGCCATTCCTGTGCAATTAGATGGAAATTGGGTGACTTTGCTTTGGACGGGCGAAGCGGCACTCCTTTTCTGGCTTGGCAGAACAAAAAACTCGTCGCTTTTCGAATATTTTTCTTATCCATTGATGTTTTTAGCATCATTCAGTCTTTTACGAGATTGGACGACGGCTTCGCCACTTTTCGGCTTTTGGGAAAGTCAAACTATTCACCCACCGATATTTAACGTCATTTTCTTGACCGGAATTTTATTCGTTTCAGCCTTTTCGTTGATCTGGTATTTGAACAAAAATTATTGCGCCCTCGGTCAATGAAAACTGGCAAAAATTATTGTCGGTAGCGATTCCAATCGTTTTGTTATTTGTGCTTTACAATACCTTCAGACTTGAAATTGGCAGATATTGGCACAATCAAATTGCGGCGACCATAATTAACGACAGAAACGGTCAAATTATTGATTTTTCACGTCCTTACAGCGATTACAATTTGAATCTTTTTAACTTTATTTGGCAAATCAATTATACAATGTTGTTTTTGACTATTTTATCTTTAGTCAATCAAACAAAGTTACAAAACGCTGTTTTGGGCATCGTCAATCTTGTTTTGAATGGATTAACTTTAGCCGTATTTTTGACCGGCGGACTGTTGAGCCTGAGCGTGCTACGGGATAGTTTTTTAGACCAAACCTCCGCCGAATATTTTCCGCGGACGACTTTTAATCTTTACTTCCGATATATTTGCTTTGCCTTTGTGATCGGCTTGATTTTTGCGACTTACAAATATATCAAAGCCGAATTTATGACACGGATAATTCCGCCCAAAATGCTCGAAATTGCGGTTGATTTTGTGCTTTTCACCTCGCTTTTGATAATTTTGAGCAGTGAATTGATAAATTGGATGGATATTTTCAAATACAATGATTCTTACAAACTCGGCTTGAGTATTTTGTGGGGAGTTTATGCGGCGTTGTTGGTCGGATTAGGCATCAATAAACACAAAAAACATCTGCGAATCGGTGCCATCGCGCTCTTTGCCTTGACGTTGATGAAATTGTTTTTCTACGATATTTCCGATCTCAATACAATCTCGAAAACCATTGTCTTTGTTTCACTTGGCGTTCTGCTTTTGATAATTTCATTTCTTTACACCAAGTATCGCAAACTTATTTTTGATGAAAATGAAAGTTAAAATTTGGCTTTTTCTGTGGCTCATTTTGTCGGTCAATGCTTTTGGTCAGTTGGAAAATTACGCCTTCAAACGCGAACTGAAAGATGTTTCTGAAACGTGGCATAAACTAACCTTGCCAGATGAAATTTTCGAGAAAACGAAGGATGATTTATCTGATTTACGAATCATTTCCTTCTCTTCGACAGGCGAAAACATCGAAGTCCCTTTTTTGCTAAACCGTTCGACTGAAAAAGAAAAAATCAATGAAATTAAGTTCAAACTAATCAATCAAAGTCATAATTCAAACGGCTATTATTTTACTTTTGAAATTCCTGCCGATACTACAATCAATCGAATTGAGCTAAAATTCGGCAACCCAAATTTTGATTGGAAAGTGAATTTGGAAGGCGGTCAAAATCAATCGGAATGGTTCACGGTGCTGGAAAATTATCGGATTCTTTCGATTCAAAATAATTTGACCAATTACACTTTCACCGTTTTAAATTTTCCAAGTGCAAAATATCGTTATTTTCGCCTTTTTATCCCAACTCAGGAAACTCCGAAACTGATTGAATCAAAGATTACCGAACGACAAATTGTTGAAGGTAATTACAAACAGTTTCAAATCAAAACTTTTGCCGTTTCTGAAGATAAAAAGCTAAAGCAAACCGTTATAGACATTGAGCTTCCGTTAAAAGTTCCGATTTCAAGTCTGAAAATAAAGGTCAAGGATAGTCTGGATTTTTATCGTCCTGTCACCATTAAAACTTTGGTCGAAAATGGTGATAAATCTTTCTATTCAAATTTAATGACGGGCGTTTTGAGTTCTTTGGAAAAGCAGGAGTTTAAGTTTCAAGAAGTTAAAACTAAAAAGCTACAAATTGTTATCCAAAATAACGATAATCAACCTTTGCAGATTGAAACGGTTGAGATTAAAGGAGTTCCGGTTGAACTGATTGCCAGATTTTCAAACATCGGAAAGGCGTTTTTGGTTTATGGAAACTCAAAAGCGGTTAAACCGAATTATGATTTAGCCAATTTTCAAGATAAAATCCCGACTGCTCCAAAAGAAATTTCGCTAGGCAATGAAGAAGTAAATTCAGAAGCGAAAATTACCTCCAAACAACCGCTTTTTCAGAGTCCTCTATGGCTGTGGGCGGTGATGATTGTTGCCATTTTGGTACTTGGCTGGTTTTCGCTCAGAATGTTGCGGGAACGCTCAAAAATAAATTAACCCGAAATTGTTCTTTTGTTCAGAGGTTTTCTTATAACAATGACATTCAAGAAAAAACCGAAAATTCACAGGGATGTTGGGAATTGTTTGAATAAATCTCATCTCCTATATCCCCTGTATCCTTGTGAATTCTTTCTTTTCAAACTAAATTATTTTTATTGGAAACCTTGTTCTTTTGTTCTCATCTCCTCCAAAATTTGCTTTGCGTATTTCGCAAACTTCGTTTTCTGTTTTATTCTGAGAAGACATTCAATTTAGAGTTTTATCAAACAATTTCATTTTAGGAAAACGCGGAGGATTTAATGAAGAAGTATTTGCTTTTGTTCATCACAATAGTTTTATCGCTTTCTGTCTATGGAAACGCCCAAGCAGACGTTGCCAATTGGGAACGACAGGCAAAGAAGGTCACAATCGTAAGAGATGATTGGGGGATTCCCCATATTTATGGCAAAACCGATGCTGATACGGTTTTTGGACTCATTTACGCACAAGCCGAAGATGACTTTAATCGGATTGAGACAAATTTCCTGAATTCGATGGGTCGTCTGGCTGAAGCTGAAGGCGAAGCAGCTATTTACCGCGATCTGAGGATGAAACTCTTTATTGATTCCGCCGAAATGAAGGCGCAATACAAAATTAGTCCGGCGTGGTTGAAAGCCTTGATGAATGCCTGGTCGGATGGATTGAATTTTTATCTTTACAAACACCCCGAAACTAAACCGAGGGTTATCAAAAGGTTTGAACCGTGGATGGCTCTCACTTTCAGCGAAGGAAGCATCGGCGGAGATATTGAAACCATCTCGCTTAGCGGACTCGAAAATTTCTACGGAAAGGGAGCGATGACTCAGACTTTGGAAGAGGAAAATGAATATCCAATCGAGCCTAGAGGCTCAAACGGTTTTGCGATTGCACCTTCAAACACGGCGAACGGGAATTCGCTGTTGTTAATCAATCCGCACACATCTTTCTTTTTCCGCGCCGAAGTGCAGATGGTCAGCGGAGAAGGTCTCAATGCCTACGGTGCTGTCACTTGGGGGCAATTTTTTATCTATCAGGGATTTAATGAACGGGTGGGATGGATGCACACCTCAAGCGGCGTTGACAACATTGACGAATATCTGGAAACCGTAGTCAAAAAAGATAAGGGTTATTATTACCGCTACGGGAATCAGGAACGTCTATTGAAAGCTACAAAGATTACTGTGTCTTACAAAACACCAAACGGAATGGCAAACAAAGATTTTGTAATTTATCGCACCCATCACGGTCCAATCGTTCGCCAAGAAAACGGCAAATGGATTAGCGTTAAATTGATGAACACGCCACTTAAAGCACTTACTCAATCTTATTCACGCACTAAAGCCCGTAATTATAAAGAGTTTAGGCAAACTATGGACTTGCACACAAACTCCTCAAATAATACGATTTACGCCGATGCGGACGGCAAGATTGCTTATTTTCACGCTAACTTTATTCCCAAACGCGATCCAAAATTTGACTGGGCAGCTCCGGTTGACGGAAGCGATCCTGCTACTGAATGGAAAGGAATACATTCGATTGATGAGAGTCCATTTTTACTAAACCCTACAAACGGATGGCTTTATAATACAAACAACTATCCTTTTTCAGCGGCTGGTGATTACAGTCCAAAACAAAAGGATTTCCCGCGATATATGGAACGCGGAAGTGAAAATGCTCGTGGAATTCACGCCATTCGGGTGCTGGAAAACAAACAGAATTTCACTCTGGATTCGCTCATTGCCGCTGCTTACGATAGCTATCTGACCGAATTTGCCAAGCAAATTCCAATGCTTTTGAAATCTTTTGATGAGACTCCGGCATCCGACCCCCTCAAAGCCAAACTAGCCGATCAAATCAGTCTTTTGCGAAGTTGGGACTACCGTTGGTCTGCCAGTTCAATCGAAACTTCGTTGTCTGTCTATTGGGCAGAAGAACTCACTCGCCGACTGAGGGGCGATGCGCAAAAGAATAAAATGTCAGTCTCAGATTACAACGCAACTAAGGCTACCGCCAATCAACGGCTTGAAGCATTGGTCGCGGCAACGGATAAGCTTGACTGCTGACTTTGGAAAGTGGCAAACTCCTTGGGGCGAAATAAATCGATTCCAGCGGCTCAATGGCGACATTGTGCAACCTTTCAATGATGCAGGAGCAAGCATTCCGGTAGCTTTCACCTCGGCAGAGTGGGGTTCTCTGGCATCATTTGGAGCGCGGCAATATCCCGGAACCAAGAAACGTTACGGCACGAGCGGAAACAGTTTTGTGGCTGTAGTCGAATTTGGCAAAACCGTCAGCGCGAAGGCAATCACGGCAGGTGGTGAAAATAGCAATCCGTCCAATCAGCATTTCAATGATCAAGCGGAGCGTATACAGCAAGGGCAATTTGAGGGATGTGTATTTCTATCGTCCCCAGTTGAAAGGACATATCGAGCGCGAGTATCAGCCCGGTCGTTGATTGGTGAACACCAGAATAATTGGAAAAAGTATAAAAATTTAGATGACAAGGCAAACTAAATTCAATCTCAACTCATCCTTTGTTTGATTTACCAAAAAGTCATTAAAGGAAAAAATTATGAAAATCAAAGTGTTACTCACGTTAGTAATCGTCTATTCATTTATTCTGCCCGTTTTTGCCCAAAAACGCGGTGTCGTTCGCAACAGTTTGCCCCGACCTGTCGTGCAAACGCTTGATAATTCGCAAGTTTTGCCCATCAAACGGGTGATTTTGTATTCCAACGGCGTGGCATATATTGAGCGGCGCGGAATCATTTCGGGTAATGCCGAAATAAATCTTTCGTTCAAACAATCACAGGTTGACGATGTGCTTAAATCTATGGTGGTGTTAGATTTAGGACAAGGACGAATCGGCGCGGTGTCGTATAATTCATCGCTTCCCGCTTCGGCACGAACGGCGGAAATACCATTTAGCGTCAACGCTCAAAGCACCAACACGGGCGGAATCGCCGGAGTTTTATCGCAATTGCAAGGCGCGAAAATTTCGGTTACAACCAAAAGCGGTGCGGCAATCGGCTCAATTTTAACCGTAGAAAAACGTCAAACGATTGTCGAAAATAACAAACCCCCCGTCAACACTCAATTTTTAGTGATTGCTTCGGACAACGGTGAAATTTCAAATTTTGATCTGGATGAGGTCAAAAGCGTTAAACTTTTAGAAGACACCACCCGCAAAGATATTGCGGAATTTGCCAACGCCACCGCTTCCACCCGCCGACGCGATGCTAAAACCATCACCGTCACTTCGCAAGGTAGCGGACAACGCGAGATGATGGTCAGCTACACGATTGCCGCGCCGATTTGGAAAACGACTTATCGCGTAGTTTTGGACGACCAAGGCAAGCCATTTTTTCAAGGTTGGGCAATCGTGGATAATGTCAGTGATGAAGATTGGCAAAATGTCCAACTTTCGCTCATTTCCGGTATGCCGATTTCGTTTATCCAACCGATTCAAAAACCGATGTATCGCTATCGTCCGATTGTCCCGATTCCGCAAGATTTGAATTTGCAACCACAAGTTTATGAGCCGCAAAGTGATTTTCGGGTTAATGGCGCAAGCGGGGCAGAAAATAGATTTCAAGTTGACGGACAAGAGGTTAATAATTTTCGGTCAGGTCAGGTAAATACCACAAACGCCGCTGTTGGAAATACGATTGATTCAAGACAAGTTCAACAACTTCCGCTAAATAGCAGAAATAATCAAAGTTTAATGACCTTGCAATCCGGTGCACAAAGCAATGTTATGGTTGATGGAACTGACCGAACAACTGTCAGCGAAGCTCTCGCCAATAATCGTGGTGGCGTTCAAACTGCCGCGACAGGCGAAGAACTCGGCGATTTGTTTGAATATAAAATCGAGCAACCGATTACGGTTTTGCGTGACCGTTCCGCGCTGATTCCGATTATCCAAACCAAAATGGAGGGCGAAAGGATTGCGATTTATAACGAAACCGTCCGCCGAGACCGTCCGATGGGCGGAATGTTGCTGACAAACACTTCAAATTTGACTTTTGAAGGCGGGAGTCTGACCGTCATTGACCGCGATGCGTATGCGGGCGAGGCTCTAATGGAACGGCTCAAACCAAAAGAACGCCGTCTGATTTCGTTTGCGTTGGATTTAGGAACGCTGGTGACGATTGACAACAAAGGTGAAAATGAACCCGCCAAACTCGTCAAAGTTGTTAATGGAGTCTTTCAAGTTCATTATTTTCAATCAAATAAGAAAATTTACAAAATCGCTAATCAGACGGATAAAGTCAAAGTGCTTTATCTCGAATATCCGATTCGGCAAGGTTGGGAACTCTCGCCCGAAACGCCGAAACCCGACATCACGACCAATCGTTATTATCGTTTTCGAGTCGAATTGAAAGCGTTTGAAAAGACCGATTTGGTCGTCTCGGAACAACAGCCTTTGATGGATCAATATCAACTTACCTCGTTGACTTCGCGTGACTTAGAGTTATTTTTGACGCGGCGTTATATTGACAGCGCGACCAAAGCCCGACTGGAAAAATTGATTGATTTGCGCTCAAACATTAACCAGATTGAAGCCAAGTTGGAAGCCCTCGATAAAGAAGAAGAAAAGATTTCCGAAGACCAAAAACGTCTCCGCGAAAACATCGAAACTTTGTCCAAAACGCCCGAAGCCAAAACACTCATAACCCGTTATGTCGAAAAGGTTAATACCCAAGAAACACGACTCGAAGCAATGACCAAGGAGCGTCAGGATTTAGAAGCCGAACAGACCAAAATTGAACGCGAATTGGCAACCGAGATTCGTAATTTTGAGTTGAAATAGGGCAATGCAGAATGATTGTTTCCTGAGTTGCATATTGTTTGACTTAGGCTGATAAATTTCCGGTGATGAACTGAAAGTAATGCTTTGAAAATCGCTTTATCGTTAAAAACTTTCTTTGCTGGGAGCGCACGCATCCTTGCGGGCTACGTCGCGCTTCGCGGCGTAAAAATCTCTCCCTGAAAATCAACTTGAATTCACGCGAGGTTTTTTGAACGCTCCGCGTTCAGCCCGCAAGGATGCGTGCGCTCCCAGCAAAACACATTTCTATTTCTCAATGACTTTCCCTGAATTCCCACCTTAAACTACCACTTTGTAACCTTTTCCCTATTTTTGACACTTTTAATAGGGAAAGGTATATTTCAACTGTCATTCCCGCGCTGATTGTTTTGCATCATTGCCAGGAGAAGAAACCAATGTTTTCGCGCCAAACTTTATCCTATCTCGTCAAAGCGATATTGCCACTCTGCTGGCTCTTGACCAATGCTCCTTTCGCCTCTTTCCACGCTCAACAACTCGAACTCGTGATCCAAACAGGGCATACAGATTCGGTTTTATCCGTTGCCTATTCCCCAGACGGGAAACAAATTGTCAGTGGAAGCAAAGATAACACAATCAAAATCTGGAACTCGGAAATCGGAGCCGAAATCAGAACTTTGGAAGGTCATTCCAGTTGGGTTAATTCGGTGGCATTTTCACCCGATGGGAAACAGATTGTCAGCGGCAGTTTCGACAATTCAATCAAACTTTGGAATATCGAAACTGGTCAACTCATCAAATCTTTCAACAAAAATACTACTTATGTTGATTCGATTGCTTTTTCACCAGATGGAAAAATTTTAGCTTCAGGAGGCGATGATAATGAGATTAAACTCTGGAATATCGAAACCGAAAAACAAATCAAATCTCTTGAAGGTCACTTTGGAATGATTGAATCATTGGTGTTTTCCCCCGATGGAAATACTTTGGCTTCGGGAAGTTCTGACCAAACCATCAAAATCTGGAATGTTGCTACCGGAGAGCAATTAAAATCTCTCACGGCACAGTTTGAGGCGGTTACGTCAATCGCTTTTTCACCGAATGGAAAAACTCTGGCTTCGACCGGAAGCGATGACAAAATCGAAATATGGGATGTCAAAACCGGTCAGCCGATCAAATCTCTCACAAATGAAACTGATTCAATTGTTGTGCTTGCCTTTTCTCCAGACGGAAAAACTCTCGCCTCGGGAAGTGAAAATAATACGATTAAACTCTGGAATATCGAAACTGGTCAGCCACTCAAATCTCTTCAAGGTCATACTGATTTTGTTAATTCGATTACCTTTTCTCCAGACGGAAAAACTCTTGCTTCGGGAAGTTATGATAAAACCATCAAAATCTGGAATGTTGCTACGGGAAACGAAATTAAATTTGTCAATGATAAGGCTAATCGGATTTTTACAGTCAGACTTTCCCCCAATGGAAAAACTTTGGCTTTTGGAATTGATGGCACGACAGTAAAATTATGGAATTTCACCATCGGACAAACGGTCAAAACTCTGGCGGGACACACTAATTTAGTTAATTCAATTGCCTTTTCACCGGATGGAGAAACTTTAGCTTCTGGAAGTGAAGATACCACTATCAAATTATGGAATGTCGTCACCGGACAGTTAATAAAATCTCTTGAATCAATTAGAGAAATGGGAGTTCAAAATCAAACTAAGATTGCCTTTTCCCCGGATGGAAAAACTCTCGCTTCGGGAAGTAAAGGAATCATCGAATTATGGAATGCTGACCCCAGCGGCAAATGGTGGAATGTGACCAAATCTCTCAATTGTAATTCTAATTGGGTTGATTCGGTCACCTTTTCACTAGATGGAAAAACACTTGCCTCGGTCAGCGATAGCCGAACCATCCAATTATGGAATATCGAAACAGGTCTGCCAATCAAAACTTTCGATGATCTTCCTAATTGGATTAATTCAGTAGTTTTTTCGCCGGATGGAAAAACTTTGGCTTCTACCGGAAGTCAGGAAAATACGGTCATACTTTGGAATGTCGAAACTGGGCAACAAATAAAATTTCTTAAAGGACATACTAAATGGGTTGGCTCAGTTGCCTTTTCACTAGACGGAAAAACTTTAGCTTCGGGAAGTTTGGACAATACGATTAAATTATGGAATGTCGCTACTGGAAACGAAATAAAAACTCTGATAGGTCATACTAATCAGATTAATTCAGTAATGTTTTCGCCCGATGGAAAAACTTTGGTTTCGGGTAGTAAAGACGCAACAGTAAAAATCTGGGATGCGGCGACGGGTAAAGAATTAGCGAGCTTGATTGCAATTGATGAAAAAGATTGGGTGGTAATTGACCCGAATGGGCGGTTTGATGCTTCCGAAGGCGCGTTGAAATTGATGCATTATTCTTACGGTTTGGAGGTTATCAATCTCGAACGGTTCAAAGATGAGTATTTCGAGCCGGGATTATTGCAGAAAATCTTTAATCGTCAGCCGCTTCGCGCCGTCGTGCCGCTTGCAGACGCGAAACTGCCGCCGGAAATCATCGAACAAAAGATTGCACCAAATTCAACCAAACTCAATCTCAAACTCAGAAATCGCGGCGGCGGTTTTGGCGAGATTCGCGTTTTTGTCAATGATAAATTAGCTGTTGCAGATGCCCGGGATGCAAACTTAAAAGCCAATCCGAATACCTCTCAGGAATTCGTAAATTTAACGATTGACCTCAAAGATAGTGCCTTTGTCAACGGGAAAATCTGCGATGACCCAACTAAGGCGGAAACTTGCCGCGATAATAAAGTCAGCGTTGTTACTTCGAATTATCTCGCCCAATTTAAAAAAAGCAACATTACCAGCCGTGGATCTGATGTAATCTGGCTGGTGGACGATGATAAAAAATATGAATTGCCAACGCTTTATGCGATTGTCGGCGGGGTTTCGGATTATACGGGCACACAGCTTGATTTGAACTTTGCTGCCAAAGATGCCGAGGATTTTTCCAACGCTCTGCGTTTGGGCGCAACCCGGATGCTCTGTCCTGATAAAAAAGCTGAATGTCTGAACAAAATCAATATCACAACGCTTTCCACTTCCCGCAACCCGGGAACGATTTTACCGACCAAGGAAAATTTTAGGCGCGAGTTTGCCCGAATCGCACACGAGGCCAAACCGGAGGATATTGTCATCGTTTATCTGTCAGGTCACGGGGTTTCCCTCGACAACACGGACACTTATTTTTATTTGACGCAAGACGCATCTTCGACCAATAGAGAAGATTTGCAAAAGAACTTTCGCAAAGTTTCCATCACCAGTGACGAACTGCTCTGTTGGCTTTCGCCGTTGCAATGCGAGGCGGATAAGCAATTGGAGTTTGAAGGAAAACCGCAATTCGGGACCAAAGCCCTCAAACAAGTCATCATTCTGGACACCTGCGCCTCGGGCAAAGCCGGAGCAAAAATTTCTCTTACAGCGCAAAAAGATTTAACCACCGACCAACGCCGCGCCATCGAATTTTTAAAAGACAAATCCGGCACCCATATTTTGATGGGAAGCACCGCCGACGCACCAAGCTATGAAGCAAGCCGTTTCGGACAGGGGCTTTTGACCTATTCGCTGTTAACCGGAATGCGCGGGGCGGCTTTGCAAAAGCCTTCAAATCTGGTTGATGTCCGGACGTTGTTTGATTATGCCGAAAAACAGGTTCCGGCACTGGCTCAGGACATTGGCGGGATCCAACGCCCGACTATTGCTTCGCCGAGCGGCAAAAATTTCGTCATCGGTCAAATGAATCCTGATGACATGGAAAAAATCCAATTACCACGAGAGATGCCGTATATTTTGTTTCCATCGTTTGGAAACAAGGAAATGCAGGGCTTCGACAATTTGGGAATCAGCGACAAACTATCGCTAATGTTGTATGACGAAGCCCGTCTGAACCTGCAAAATCGCGGTGAACAGCCGATTTTAGTTTATTTGAATGAAAAAACTTTTCCCGATGCAATTCGTCCGAGCGGTTTATACAGAGAAGCAGACGGAAAGGTGCGGATTGAAATGTCGCTCTGGAAAAACAATAAAAAAGTTTTCTCTTTTGACGAATTTACCACCACACCTGACCAAGCCGTTGACGAAATTCTGCAAAAAATACGCGAGGCTTTGCCGCAAATAAAATGACTTAGGAACAGGTAAAAAATAAGTTAGAACGACTGTCAAAAAGATTCTGTTTTAGTCCCCAACGGGGACAAACAACATAGCGTAGGGTAAAGCGAATGATAATGAGCGACACCCTACGTTTGATAAAGAAACGATTTCGTCGCTGTAAGTGACGAACATTCAACTCCTTCAGAGACGGAATGATTCCTTTAACTTAACGTATAACTTAACGTAGCGATTCTCGCTACGCTATGTTGTTGGTCATCTTCGATGACAAAGAACCGAATGTTTTACTTTTACAAGTTATTTTTTACATTTTCCTTAATATCAGTCTGCTATGAAATTCCGAAAAATTGAGCTATATTTTTCGATGCTGTAAATAATTCGTGCGGAAAGTTTAGAGTTACACCTGATGGTCTGTTCAAAATGAATACCGCCATCAAAAAGAAAGTTTTTAGCTGGGAGCGAGACTGCTAGTCTGCCCCGCGTCCAGCGAAGCGGAGACGCGGACGTGGCGGAGTTGAAATCAAGTTGAATTTTCATCCGACAACACCGTGTTCGACGCTCCGCGAACACGGGCAGACTAGCAGTCTGCGCTCCCAGCCAACGATAGTTTTACGGTATCTGTTTTTCAAACCCAATTATGCGTGATTCAACGTAATCAGCCAAATCTTTAGCTGAATTTAGACAACGTATTTCACGCCTCAAGGCACAGACTAACCGTGCTAAAATAATCACGCCCGAAATATTTACGGTATCTATTTTTCTAGTTCCAATCTTTATGCAACCGTTTCTAAAAAAAATCAGTTCGGAATTATCCGAAAAATTAAAGACTCGCGGACATCTGCGGACTTTTTACGAAGACGAAATTATTTTTGACGCGGGCAACAAAGCCGAAGTTTTACCAATCATTGTTTCGGGCAAAGTAAAAATGGTGCGTTTCCCCGAACTCGGCAAAGAAATAATTATCGGGATTTTTCAAAGCGGTGAGATGTTTGCCATCCCGCCTGTTTTGGATGGAGGACGTTATCCCGCCACCGCGATTGCACTGGAAGAAACCAAACTTCTGCTGATTTATCGGAAAGATTTTTTGCGTTTGATGCAGACCGAAGCCGAACTTTCGGCAAATGTGACGCTCCTGATGTGCGGACTTTTGCGCGAAACCACCGCCACCATTCAAAACCTCGCCACCTCTTCGCCCGAACAACGCATCGCTAATGTTTTGTTACAATTAGCGAAAAAAGAAAGCGGCGGAAAAATTACATTGCGCCGACAAGATATTGCGGAAATGGCAGGATTAACTACCGAAACTACGATTCGCGTGATTCGCAAACTTGCTGACAAAGATTTGGTCAAAATTGTTCGCGGAAAGATTTTTATCGAAGAATCGGAACGCCTTCGGGATTTTGTGAGCCAAATTTAATCAACATTGTATTGGCAATCGAAACCGCTCGCATTTTCGCCAAATCCGCTCTTTCTCCAATGTGATTTGTGTCTATTGTTTCATTAAAAAGTTTGAGCCAACGCGCAAAATGTTCTTTTTTAAGTGGCGATTTTTCATTAAGTTTGAGGTGAACTTGCATGGGCGAGCGTCCATATTTCTCTTGAAAATTAACGGTTTGGAAAAGCACCATTTCCCAAAAATCAACGATAATCGGTAAATGATGCTCTAAATCCAGTTTGGCAATGTCGGTAAAAATATAGCCGATTACTTCATCGCTAAGTGCTTTGGAGTAAAAGGCTTTCATCAAATCTTCGATGTCTTGGCGGGTTTCAATATCTTTCATTATTTAAAAACTGTAAGCCGCACCTAAGTTCAAATGATTTGCCCGTTTGCGACCGCTGATTAAATAGTAAGTGTTTAATTGGCGAAACTCCAATCCGAGTTGAAATTGGGGGGTAAATTTGTAAATTGCATCAAATGCCCAAGCCAAATTCCGACTACGAAAATCTCTCGCTCGTAAATTAACTAAATCTACATTTTTCGGGTCGTCCAAACCGATAGAACCATACAAAGTCAATTTATCCTGATTCCAATTTGGGGTAAAACCAATCTGTGTCCAACCGCCCGAAGTGCGAATGCCTTTCACCCCGTTTACAACCAAAACATTATTTTGTCTGATGGCATAATCGGTGTTGTAGTTTTGGAAAACTCCGGCTTGAAATCCCGCTAAATTTTGCCCGTAGAAGCCCTCGCCTGACCACGAAACTCGTTTGTGAAGCGAAAAATTCCAATCAAGCGCGACACCGTATGAATCAATATCTTCTTCAATAATTGGCGCAGAGGTTGAGGCTACCCGCGAGCGTCCGTAATGCGCGGAAACGCCGATACTTCCGGCTTTTTTCGTGGCAAACCAATTTTTATCATTAAAAGAAAGACGGGTTTGGAAAAATGGAAGGCGGGATAATGCACCCGAATTCGGTTGCTGCAAAAAGTTCGCCGTTGCATTTGAATCGCCTGTTTGCGGAGCTAAAACTGCACCTTGCCAGACGATTTTTCCATTGTTAAATCGTTGTTCTACTTTGACTTGTGGCAGTCTCGCCCAATTATTTCCGGCGGCGGCAAATTGCGGAATTGCGGCATCGGCAATTGAAACAGGATTTTGTGGAGCAAAAGGAATCCAATCTTGCCCGATTGTCACCGAAGTTTTTTCCCAATCAAGTTTTGCATTTGCCAAACGAATCCGCACGACACCAAAATTTTCACCAATTCCGATAGCAGGCGAACCGCCGAAAAAGTCGGCTTCAATTATGCCTGTCAATCTTGCATTTTTAATCTTTCCGCCTTCGATTCGTAACCCCAAACGAGTTTGGCGGACACTTGCACTTGTATTTCCTTTGCCCGTCAGCGTGGCAAAAAGCGGAATATCAGTGTTGTTTGTTCCTGCCGAATTGTTGAAAGCATTGAAGTAAATCGTGCCAAATGGAACTGCTCGAATCCCGTTACCAAGTTCAATTCCGATTGGCTTTTTCTCAGTTTCAATCTTTTTTTCGGGCGTGACTTCAACTTTTGCCGTTTGCGGAGTTATTTCAGCCGATTTTTTCAATTTATCCAATTCAGCTAAAATTCCTTGCACTTGGGATTCAAGTTGTTTGATTCGGGTCTGCACCTCTTCGGGCGATGTTTGTGCAAAAACCGATAATCCGAACATCAAAATATATGCGATAGTAAATAGAATTTTGTTAGACATCAATTTCACTAAATTTTCACCTCCAAGTTCCAGCCACCTTAACAAAAACCTGATTAAAAACAGGCGGATGAACAAAAGCCTCTTCAGTTGCCGATGGACGATAAAAGTAAATATACCAATCATTTGGGAGACGCTCTTCCGCCCAACTTGCAAAACCTTCGCGGGCAAATAAATCTCGCAATGGAATCGGGTCAAAAGGATGATGCACCAGCAAAACGCTCTCAGGCGATGCTTTCAAATCAAAGAAACCGCGCATTATTTTCGGCAAAGGATCTTCGATGTCGGTCGTGTTGGTTCATTACGTTCAACAAAGATTAAAATTTCATCATTATCCGAAATGCCTGAAATTTCTCGCGGTTTGCGGGGCGGATTAGTTTCGTGATATTCGAAATCAAATTTAGGCAAATATTCAAGTTCATTTGGCGATTTGGCTTCGAATCTTCGCCCGCCGCTAAATTCAAAACGTAAAGAGCTTCGGTTAAAGGAATTTGAGCAACTCGGGCGGCTTGCGAAACCGTAACCCGTCCGCTCATAGCTTTGCGGAGCAATGGATGTCGAAGCCGCTCAAAGGCAGGTGAAAGCCAAAAAAAAGCGTGAAAGCATTTTTTCCTCATCAATCGCCAAAACATCCCTGATTTTCATATCTGCAGTTATTTTCATCGCATTTACCCCGTTAGATATTAAATATTATTCAATTTTGTGAAAGGTTAAATAATATGATTTAAGTCATATTTCGCGGAGAAATTTTGCAATTATGATTCAAATCATGACCTTTTGGGAATTAAATCACAATTATACTGATTCAAATGATATTTCGCTTTAAAAGACAATTAGAATTCTCATTAGCAGAAGTTCCGTGAATTTATTCGGCACTTTGAAACTGTCGAACGTTGTTAGCAAAGTCAGATGAAATGATTCCACTTAAAGTTCACGTTCCAACGTCGGACTATCATCAAAACTTAATCTCTTGCCAAGTGGCCTGTCCTGTGCATACGGACGCACGCGGATATGTTCGTGCGATTGCCGAAGGACGTTTTGAAGAAGCCTATCTGATTGCCCGCGGACCAAATCCGTTTGCCTCGATTTGCGGAAGAATTTGCGGTGCGCCGTGTGAAATCGCCTGTCGGCGCGGAAAAATTCCGAAGGTTAATGATGATGGATTTTTTGTTGGACAAGACCGTCCGATTTCGATTCGGGCGTTGAAAAGATTTGTTTGCGACCAATTTGGTCCGGAATCGAATCCGCCAAATGAAGTTCTCGAAAATAGTCAAAAATTTTGTGCCGCCGATTGCCGCTAATGCGGAAGAAATGGCGGCACTTTTGCGTTCCGCAACCGAAGGCAAATTTGAAAAAGCGAATGGGCGAAAAAATTGCGATTATTGGCGCAGGTCCGGCGGGACTTTCGGCCGCACACGATTTGGCTTTGATGGGATTTAAGCCGACGGTTTTTGAAATCGAACCTGTTGCCGCCGGAATGTTGGCGGTCGGAGTTCCGGCTTATCGTCTGCCGCGTGAACTGATTGACAATGAAGTCAAAGTTATCGAAGCACTCGGTGTAGAAATAAGTTGCGGTGTAACGATTGGCAAAGATATTTCGTTTGCCAAACTTCGCAAAGATTTTTCGGCGGTTATTATCACAGTCGGGGCAAAATCTTCGCGGAGTTTGAGTTTGAAAGGCGAAAACGGTCCCGGAGTTTTTGGCGGTGTGGATTTGCTTCGAGCGGTTTCTTTGGGGGAAGAAATTGAAGTCGGACGCGAAGTGGTTGTGATCGGCGGCGGAAATGTTGCGTATGACGTGGCCACGAACAGTTGTCCGGCAAATCGCTTACGACACAGCCCGCACCGCCGCCCGTTTGAAGGAAACTCGCCAATGTTTATCTTTTTTCGCTCGAAAGTGCAGAAGAAATGCCCGCCGATACGATTGAAATTGTCGAGGGCGATGAAGAAGGAGTTGAACGTCAAAATGGTTGGGGACCGATGGAAATTGTGCGCGATGATGACGGCAAAGTAACGGGCGTTACCTTTCGCAAATGTCTGCGCGTTTATGACGAAGACCGCAAATTTTCGCCTGTTTATGATGATAACGACACGAACACAATTCCGTGCGATACGGTTTTATTGGCGGTCGGGCAAGCTCCGAAACTTGAATTTTTAGACAAAGGCGGAAAAGACGTTGAGCGGATGGGCAACGGCTGGCTCAAAGTTGATATGGAGACTTTGCAGACGACTGCTAAAGACGTTTTTGTCGCCGGAGATTTGGCGCACGGCACGCGGCTTTTAATTGATGCGGTGGCTTCGGGCAAAGCGGCGGCGCGTTCGATTTATCAATTTTTGACGGGAAATCAGTCTTGCCAAAGAACACTTTGACTTCGCATATTGTGCTCAATCAATATCGGCGCGAACAGGGTTATGAATCTCTTCGCCGCGTCGAATGTTCCGACAATTCACCCCGAAGAACGTCTGAAACATCCCGAAAATGTGGTGGAAATCGGTTACAGCAAAAACGGAAGCGATGCGGGAAGCCTCGCGTTGTTTGGATTGCGGCGTTACGCCCATTTTTGATGGAAAGCGTTGTGTTTTATGCGGCGGTTGCGCGGATGTTTGCCCGACAGAATGTTTGAAACTCGTTTCGTTGGATAATTTAGAGTTTGAGAGTGATGTTTCGCCGTTTGATTGAAAAAGCACTCGGCACAGATGCGAATTTGAGTGAAAATTCGGCGATTTTGAAAGACGAAGACCGTTGTATTCGCTGTGCGCTTGTGCGAAAAACGCTGTCCGGTTGATGCGATTTCGATGGAAAGAGTTTCTTTTTCAACGGGTTGGAAAAGCTCAGAGTTCAGCTAGAGTTACGCGTTCACGCGTGATTAAACGTGAGCAGGTGACAAGTTAGTTAAGTGAGTGCGATGTAAATCACCGGGCTTGTGCCAGGCGTAACTCTAACAGGAGTAATTTTATGACAACAAAAGCAAGTAAAGAAAAATCACGATTTGATCCCGAACCGATGCCGCGAAGGGATTTTCTGGGGCTTGCAGCACTCGGAGCAACGGCGGCGGCGTTTCTTTTTTCGATTTTTGGAATGCTGAAATTGCCAAAAGCAGCAGTTTCGGCATCGCCCGCCAAGAAATTTAATGTAACTTTGCCCGACGCTTTGGCTGATGGCGAAGCATATATTCCGGCGGGTAGAAACGTGGCGGTTTTTCGTGACGGCGAAGGTGTTTATGCTATTTCAACTATCTGCACGCACCTTGGTTGCATCGTTAAAACGAGTAAAGAAGGCTTTGATTGTCCGTGTCACGGTTCGGGTTTTACAATTGATGGAACGGTCAGAAAAGGTCCCGCGCCGAAGGCTTTGCCGTGGGTTAAGGTAACAAAAAGCGGTTCGGGATATGTGGTTGATGAGGAAAAAACCGTGCTGAAAGGAACGAAGGTTTAAAAGTTTAGAGTTACGGCTTCAGCCGTGAAAAATGTTGCATTCATTCAACTAATCTGTTCACAAATCAAGTTGAATCACGCCTAAAGGCGTAACTCTAACAAAATAGGTTGTAAAATTATGAATACAGCAAAACAATCCGCTTTACACGAATTTTGGGAAAACTTAAAAACCACACCGAAACGGTTGTATGAAGTTACCTTCCGGAGCGGTGTGCCGAAGACCGACCGCACGAGGTCAACCTTCATTTTCGGCAATGTTTTCTTGCATCTACACTCCGTTCGCACTCATCTTTGGAGTCTGCGTTGGTCAACCACGATGGGCTTGGGAATCATTACCACAGCGGCGTTCTTTATCACGCTCATCACTGGCGTTTTGCTGATGTTTTATTACAAACCTTACCCCGATGTTGCCTATCAATCCATTAAAGACATTCATTTTATTGTGCCGACCGGACGTTTTATGCGGAACATTCATCGTTGGGCGGCGAATGTGATGGTGGTCGCAGTAATTCTGCATATGGCGAGGGCATTTTACACCGCCGCTTACCGTAAACCTCGTGAATTCAATTGGTTTATCGGTTGGGGTTTGCTGGTTACGACGCTTGGTCTGTCGTTCACGGGTTATCTGCTTCCGTGGGATCAACTCGCTTATTGGGCAATTACGATTGGGGCAAATATCGCTCAATCGCCGCGTGAAATTACGGATGCAATCGGAATTACCGAATGGGCTGACATCGGCGGTTTGCAACGCGAACTTCTGCTCGGCTCGGACAAAGTTGGCGAAGAAGCCTTGATTCGATTTTATCTGCTTCATGTGATGATTTTGCCTCTTGCATTGGTCGGCATTGATGGCGGTTCATTTCTGGAGAATTCGGAAAGATGGCGGACTTGCCAAACCCGAAGATGCTGACGAAGCGGGTTGCAATCAAATCCTGATGAAAATTTTATCCGGTTTTTACCGAAGCACCGAACAAAACTTATCAATCTGGCGGCAATTGTCAAAGGTAAAACTCCGGCAGGTCGGAAAGGTCCTGAAAATACTCGTTCCTTCGATGCCACATCTGTTTTATGCCGAACTCGCGGCGTTGATGCTGACGGTTTTGATTTGTTTTGCGCTGGCGTTTATTTCCGATGCGCCGCTCAAAGAATTGGCGAATCCGCTTGTTCCCGAAAATCCGGCAAAAGCTCCTTGGTATTTTTTCGGATTACAGGAAATCGTTTCTTTCTCAGCATTTACGGGGGGAATCGGGATTCCGATGCTTTGCATTAGTCGGTTTGGGATTGATTCCGTTTCTTGGACCGAGAAACAGATGGAACAGGCGAATGGTTTGGCGGTGCGGGCGGTTGGAAACTGGTCAAATGGTCAATTGTTGTTGGATTTGCTTCGTCAATTTTGGTCGAAGCATTTGCAATTCGTTTCGGCTGGTTGCGTGAATGGTTTCCCGATGTTCCACAACTCATCATCACGATCGTCAATCCGGGAACGGTTTTAACCCTGATTTATGCAATTTATTCATTTTGGGCGGTGCGGAAATATAATTCGACGCGAGCGGGTGCGTTGGCTTTGTTCACTTGTTTTTTGTGCGGATTTATCGTGCTGACGGTTATCGGCACATATTTTCGCGGTCCAAATTGGGACTTTTACTGGTCGCCTTCGCAATGGCAAGCGCATTGATGAGGGATGAGGGATGAATAAAAAATCCTGAATCTTGGTAGGGTTTTTATGAATAAAAACAAATATCTTCTTTTATTCTCAAGTTTCGGGGTTTTGCTGCTCCTTGTAATTGCGGCTGTCTCTGAAAACTTTTTCAAAGAATGGCACGGGATTCAAGCCACGCTAAAAATCAGGAAGGCACGACTGATACTCGTTTGCGACAAATCGTTAATCCAAATTTGAAGACAGCCGACCGTTGCGTTACCTGCCACGTCGGGATGGCGGCGGGGGAACAAATTTCGTCACCATTGAAAGTGGCGGCGGTTCATAAACCTGTCGTTCATAATCCGTCTGAAATCGGCTGCACGGTTTGTCACGGCGGACAAGGTTTGGCAACAACTAAAGAAGACGCACACGGAACGGTTGAATTTTGGACTGAGCCGATGCTTCCGGCGAAATATGCGCAAGCGAGTTGTGGAACTTGCCACACGCCTTTAAATGTGCCGAATTTACCTGTTCTAGAAAATGCCCGTAAAACATTTGAGAAACTTGATTGTTACGCTTGCCATCGCGTTGAAGGTCGCGGCGGAACGCTTCGTCCGGGCGGAAATGTAACGGGAATGGAAGGACCTGACCTTTCGGCAGTCGGAATCAAAGGTTATAAATCTGATTGGTATGCCGCACATTTGCAAAACTCGCAAAATGCAACCGAAGGCGTTTGGAAAAATTCCTTCCGTGAAATCAGTGAAGCCGACCTTGCGGCGGTCAAAATTTTCCTTGATACCGAGATGGGAGCATCGAAACTCATAGAAGCCAAAGCTCAATTTAATACAGTCGGATGCACGGGTTGTCATAAGGTCGGAAATTTCGGCGGAGATGCAGGAGTTGATTTGTCGCTTTCGGGATTCAAAGACCCGAATCAACTGAATTTTACGAGCGTTCACGGCGAACATACGCTTTCAAATTGGATTGCCGCCCATTTTCGATCGCCCGCTTCCACCGTGAAAGGTTCGCAAATGCCCGCTCTCGGACTTTCGGAGGAGCAGATTGATTTATTGACAATGTATGTTCTTTCGCTTCGCCGTCGGACACTTCCCGACCTTTATTTACCGAAAGATCGTGTCAAAGCGATGCGTTTCGGAGCGAGAGAATTTGCTTCAAATGGCGCAACGATTTACTCAACGGTTTGTGCGAGTTGTCACGGTGCAAACGGGCAAGGAACTCGTTTCCCCGGACTCGTCCCAAATCCTTCGATTACTAATCCCGATTTTCTCGAACTCGCCTCGGACGATTTTTTGACGCAGACAATTACAAAAGGACGGGTGGGCAGACCGATGTTAGCTTGGGGCGAACGCGAAAACGGTTTAACGGCTGATGAGATTAAATTGCTGATTGCTTATATTCGTCAACTTGGCGGAAATGTTCAATATAAAGCAGATACACAACCAAAAATTTGGGCAAAAGGCGATGTGAATTTTGGACAAAGACTATTTGCTTCAAATTGTGCAGGTTGTCACGGCAAAACGGGCGAAGGTTTGGAAGGTCCGGCATTGGGCAATAAAAACTTTTTGGCAAATGCGACAGATACATTTTTAGTTGAAACAATTTCACGCGGAAGACGCGGAACAGTTATGCAGGGATTTAATAACTCATCGGTTGTCCGCCGTGCTTTAACGCGGGAAGAAATTGAATCAATTGTAGTTTATTTGAGGTCTTTGGAGCGTTAGAGTTACGCCTGGCACAAGCCCCGTGATTCAACGTGAGCAGTTGACAAATTAGTTGAGCGAATACGACGTAATTCACGCGTAAACGCGTAACTCTAACGGTAAAAATTATGAAAAACGAATTATCAAGACGTGAATTTTTAGCGAGAATTTCGGCGGCGGGTTTTGGGGCGTTGGTTGCTTCGACCACGAATGCTTGGGGTTTAGAAGCGATTACTAATCCGCTGGCGGTTTATCCAAACCGTGATTGGGAAAAGGTTTATCGTGATTTATTCAAATACGATTCGACCTATCACTTTCACCTGTGCCCCGAATGATACGCATAATTGCTTGCTCAATGCCTACGTCCGCGATGGCGTGATTACGCGAATCGGACCGACGATGAAATACGGCAAAGCAGAAGATTTAGCCGGAAACAAGACAAGTCATCGCTGGGATCCGCGGGTTTGTCAGAAAGGTTTGGCTTTGACGCAGAAGATTTTACGGCGACCGCCGGGTTAATCAAACGATGGTTCGTGCCGGATTCAAAAAATGGTATGAAGAAGGTTTTCCGCGAAATAATGACGGCACACCCGACAAAAAATATTTCCAACGGGCGCAGAGATGAATGGGTGCGAATGCCGCACGCAGAAGCGGCAACAATTGTTGCGGCGGCTCTCAAAAACATTGCCGAAACTTATACGGGTGACGAAGGAATTCGCCGTCTGAAAGAACAGCATTATGACGAAGCGACCATCGAAGCAACCAACGGAATCGGCACGCAAGTTATGAAATTTCGGGGCGGAATGCCGCTTTTGGGAATGACTCGCGTTTTTGGAATGTATCGGATGGCAAATTCAATTGCTCTGCTCGATGCCAAAATTCGAGGTGTCGGGGCTGACCAAGCCGTCGGACCTAAAGGGTTTGATAATTATTCGTGGCACACCGATTTACCGCCCGGACATCCGATGGTTACAGGTCAGCAAACAGTTGAATTTGACTTGAATTCAGTTGAACAAGCCAAGACTGTGGTCGTTTGGGGAATGAATTGGATTACGACCAAGATGCCTGACGCGCACTGGCTCACCGAAGCCCGTGTCAAAGGCACGAAAATCATCGTCATCGCTTGCGAATATTCGGCAACTGCGACCAAAGCCGATGATGTCATCGTGGTTCGTCCCGGCACGACTCCGGCTCTCGCGCTCGGTCTCTCAAACGTGATATTTCAAGAAAAACTTTACGATGCCGAATATGTTCGCCAATGGACGGATATGCCGATTCTGGTGCGGATGGACACGCTCAAATATTTGAAGGCAAGCGAAGTGTTCGGTGGAACACCTGCCGTATTGAAATCAACTTTTATCGTCAAAGAAGGCGAAAAAGAACCACCTCCGATTCAACAAACGACACAAAATATAGTTCCCGAAAAACTCAGAAATGAATGGGGCGATTACGTTTGGTGGGATGCGAAAAAGAATGCTCCGCAAGCCTTAACCCGTGATGAAGTCGGCAAAAATTCAAAGATTGCCGAAGCAATGTTGGAAGGCTCAGTTGAAATCACGCTGGCGGATGGAAACAAGGTTAAATGCCGTCCGGTGTTTGATTTAGTCAAGGAATATGCGGCGCATTTCGATCCGAAAACAACCGAAGAAATTACTTGGGCACCTGCCGCCGCAGTCGAAAAATTAGCACGGCATTTCGCCAAAGAACCCGGCACGACGCTTTTTGCAATCGGGATGGGTCCGAATCAATTTTTCAACAGCGACAACAAAGACCGCGATACGATTCTGCTCGCGGCTTTGACGGGAAATGTTGGAAAAATCGGCGGAAATATCGGTTCTTACGCCGGAAATTACCGCACCGCACTTTTTAACGGCGCACCGCAATACATCAACGAAAATCCGTTTGATATAGAACTTGACCCCGCCAAACCTGCTCGTCCGAAGCAGTATTGGAAAGCAGAATCCGCACACTATTACAATCACGAAGACCATCCGTTGCGCGTTGGCAATAAACTTTTGACGGGCAAAACGCATATGCCGTGTCCGACTAAATCGCTCTGGTTTGCCAACGCAAATTCGATTCTTGGAAATGTAAAATGGCACTACAACCAAGTCTTTAATGCTTTGCCGAAAATCGAGATGATCGCCGTAAACGAATGGTGGTGGTCAACATCCTGCGAATGGGCGGATGTCGTTTTCGGCGTTGATTCATGGGCAGAATTGAAGCACCCCGATATGACAGCTTCGGTGACAAATCCGTTTCTGCTCGTCTTTCCCAAAACGCCGATCGAGCGGATTTTTAATACGATTGGGGACATCGAAGTTTACGCACTCGTCGCTTCAAAACTCGCCGAATTGACGGGCGACCAACGATTTAACGATTACTGGAAGTTTGTTAATGAAGGCAAAACTGACGTTTATCTGCAACGAATTTTAGATCATTCGACCAATACGAAAGGCTATCAATTCAAAGACTTACACGAAAAAGCACTCGCCGGAATTCCGGCAATAATGAATAGCCGGACGACTCCGAAAAACGTCGGCTCTGATCAATTGATGGATTCAACGCCGTGGTTCACGAAAAGCGGACGGCTCGAATTTTACCGCGAAGAAGACGAATTCATCGAGGCGGGTGAAAATCTTCCCGTGCATCGTGAGCCGGTTGATTCGACCTTTTACGAACCGAATTGCATCATTTCGCCTCCGCACGAAGCAATGCGTCCGGCATCTCCCGAAAGTTACGGTGTCAAACGTGATGATTTGAGTTGCGAAACTCGTTGCGGACGCAATGTTGTCTATACTTGGGCGGAAGCCAAAACGCATCCGCATCCATTGATTAAAGATGGCTACAAGTTTATTTTCCACACGCCAAAATATCGTCACGGCTCGCACACCACGCCGATTGATACTGATATGGTCGCTGTTCTTTTCGGACCTTTCGGCGACATTTACCGACGCGATAAACGTGCGCCCTTTGTGACGGAAGGTTACGTTGACATCAATCCTTCGGACGCACAGGAGATTGGCGTTAATGATGGCGATTACGTCTGGATTGATGCCGATCCCGAAGACCGACCATTTCGCGGCTGGCAGAATCGGAAGGAAGAATATGAGGTTGCCCGTTTGATGTGCCGTGTCAGGTATTATCCCGGCACGCCTAGAGGAGTTACGCGGATGTGGTTCAATATGTATGCCGCCACGCCAGGTTCGGTCAAAGGTCAAAAAACACGCAAAGACGGTTTAGCAAAAAACGAATTGACCAATTATCAGGCGATGTTTCGCGGCGGTTCGCATCAATCGGCGACACGCGGTTGGCTCAAACCGACTTGGATGACCGACTCGCTTGTAAGAAAAGGAATGTTCGGACAAGGAATTGGCAAAGGATTTGCGGCTGACATTCATTGTCCGACCGGTGCGCCACGTGAATCGTTTATCAAAATCACAAAAGCAGAACCCGGCGGAATCGGCGGCGTAGGTTTGTGGCGACCGGTTACGTTGGGCATTCGTCCACGAACTGAATCGGATGCAATGAAGAAGTATTTAGCGGGAGAATTTTTAGGCAAGAAATAGACATCAAAAATGGACGCATACAAGTTACATTTGCTGTTAAATCATTACCCGATGTTCGGAATCATCATCGGTATCTTATTGCTTCTGCTCGGCTTGTGGAGAAAAAGCGATAAGGTCAAACGCATTAGCCTCTGGATTTTCTTGGTCTCTGCGGTGCTGACTTTTCCGGTTTATGTGAGCGGCGAAATCAACGGTAGCAGAATGACGGACGGAATTTTTGGCGATTTGATTAAACAGCACAAAAATAGTGCGTTAATCGCCTTTGGATTGATTGAAGTGATGGGCATCGCCGCGCTGATTGGCTTGATTTTGTTGTATCGCCGACCACAACAAGCAAAATGGATGGTCTTAATGGTTTTGGTTTTATCGTTAGCCTCGTCTGTCATTATTACGAGGACGACATTAATGGGGCGGAATATCAAAAGCGGTTTGCCGGGAAGCAATGTTCAACCGCAGACAAGTTTTCAAAGATAGGCACGAATAAAAAATGATTAGGAGAACAAAATTATGGCTCGCGTAAATAATTGGCAATTGGGAAGAGAGATGTCTTATTGGTATCCCGAAGCGCGTCCGCAGAAACAGTTTGCGGCGGTCTTTGATACAAATAAGTGCATCGCTTGTCAGACTTGCACATTGGCTTGCAAGACGACTTGGACATCGGGCAAAGGGCAGGAATATATGCTCTGGAACAATGTCGAAACCAAACCTTACGGATTTTACCCGCTCGCGTGGGATTTGAAATTGTTGGAAATGCTCGACGGGCAAAAATGGAACGAGTCGGGCGAAAAGCCGGTTTATGACGGAAGCACGATTTTTGAATCCGCACCGGCAGGCGAGCGGGTAATGGGTTGGCGACCGGAAGACGAAGATTATGCCTATCCGAACGTCGGCGAAGACGATTGCGCGGGTGGAATTGAAGGCGGTGCGAGCCTCTTTGAAACGCACGATATGGCTTGGTTTTATTACCTTGCCCGAATTTGTAATCACTGCACTTACCCGGGTTGTCTGGCATCGTGTCCGCGTGGTTCAATCTACAAACGCCCCGAAGACGGCATCGTTTTGGTTGATCAAGGGCGTTGCCGCGGCTATCAGGAATGCGTCAAAGGCTGTCCGTATAAAAAAGTTTTTTTCAACACAATGACGGGAACGAGCGAAAAATGTATCGCTTGTTACCCGAAAATGGAAATGGGCATTCAGCCGCAATGTTTCGTTAATTGCATCGGCAAAATTCGGATGGCGGGATATATCAATACGCCCGACAAAGCAAATCCCGAAAACCCGATTGATTATCTCGTGCATATCAAAAAAGTTGCTCTGCCGCTGTTTCCGCAGTTTGGATTAGAGCCGAATGTTTATTACATTCCGCCGATTCACGTTCCGACATCTTTTACCAAACAAATGTTCGGTCCCGGAGTTGATGCCGCAATCAAAACCTACCGCGAAGCCGCCGCCAATAAAGATGACGATTTGACCGGACTTTTAGGGCTTTTTGGCTCAAGCGAAATGGTTATGGAGCGTTGGAAACGTGTCGGCGATAAGGTAATCGGACTGGATGCAAACGGCAAAGAATTGGTTGACGTGCCGATGAAAGAACCCGTCCATATTCGTCCGGCGGTAGATAAGCTGTATCAGATTACACGCACTAATTGTCCGTAAAGTTTAGAGTTTCGCGTTTACGCGTGATTCAACTTGGGCATTTGAACGCCTAGTTGCGTGACAGCAACGTATTTCACGCCTGAAGGCGTAACTCTAAACTCTAAACAAATGAGGTTTGTTATGAAAAAACTAATTCTTATTTCAATCATATTTATGAGTCTTCTCCTTTTCGCATCGTGCCGCAGAGCCGTTGTTTTAACGCCGGATATGCAGGTTGTTTCTGCTCCAAAAATTTCGCTTGAGGCAAATGATTCGGTTTGGAACAATGCACCGACGCACGGTTCAAAACTGATTTTGCAAGATTTGGTCGAGCCGCGTCAGATGGAAGTTACGACGCAAGAGGTGCAGGTCAAAGCGATTACCGACGGCAAAGAAGTTGCCTTTCGGATTGAGTGGTTGGACGAAACCCAAAATGATATGGCGAAACCGCATCATTTTATTGACGGATGCGCGGTGCAATTGCCCGTGAAAATCGAAGCGACCGTTCCCGCTCCGCAAATGGGCGAAACAAGTAAAACCGTCCAAATTTCGTATTGGCGAGCGGATTGGCAAGCGATTGTTGATGGCAGAGCCGACGAAATTACCAGCATTTATCCAAATGCCAAGCCTGACCATTATCCGTATGAAGCGGAATCTTTGAAGAAAAATCCGCAGTCTCAACAAGAAATGGCTTCGCGCTATTCACCCGCACGGGCTTTGGGTAATAATCGGCAAGGTCCGCGTCAGCAACCGGTTGAAGATTTAATCGCCGAAGGACCCGGAACACTTTCTCCTAGCCCGCAAACCTTTTCAAAAGGCAAAGGTATCAGAACTGCAACAGGCTGGGCGGTGGTCATCACCCGACCGCTTCCCGAAGGCTTTTCAAAAGAAAAACCATCCCAAATTGCCTTTGCCATTTGGGAAGGCTCGCACGGCGAAACAGGTGCGAGAAAAATGCGGACAGGTTGGGTAAATTTGATTATGAAGTAAGCAGGTGGGCAAAAGTTTTATGGCATAATAATTGACCACAAAATCAGTATAGCGAGCAGTAGCGAGTCTCTCGACACTTAGTCAAGATTGAAAATAACGATGTTCGCTACCGCTCACTATACTGATTCTCTAAGATTTTATTATCTAACAAAATTTATTATCACCTGCTTAGCTGGGAACGCAAGCGGCTCGCTTGCCTGAGTGCGAAGCACGAAAATTATGTTGAAAAACCAAGTTGTTTAAATACAGAGAAATTACGTCGCCAAACCCGCGACGTGGCAAGCGAGCCGCTTGCGTTCCAGTCAATAAAATTATGAAAGCGAAATCACAAAAAACGAATCTTTTACGCGAAGCGGCAGAATGGCGGTTAATTAGCCTTTTGTTTGAATGTCCCGTTGGCGATTGGCAAACAAATGTCAAGAATCTAGCTGCAGAAATCACCGATTCACAACTAAAAACCGCCGCCGAATTTGCCAAAATTGAAGCAAGTGAAGGACTTTATCATTCGATTTTTGGACCCGGCGGACCTGCTCCGGCGCGTGAAGTTTCTTATCGAAGTTGGGTTCAGCCCGGTTATTTGCTTTCAGAATTATCGGCATTTTATAAAGCGTTTTCATATCAACCGAATTTGCAAGAATCGCCCGACCATATCGCCGTCGAAACAGGTTTTATGGCTTATCTGAAACTAAAAGAAGCCTTTGCAATTGAATGCGGTGACAAAGAAAATGCTGAAATTACTGCCAAATCCGCGAAAACATTTAATGATGAGCATTTAGCCAAAATTACTCAGCAAATCACAAAATCTCTAGCTTCTTCGGAGATTGAATATCTTGCTTTAACGAGTGCCGCACTTTTCAATCGTGTCGGAAGCGATAAGGACAAAAAAATCAGGCAAATTCTACCCGTCTTAGGCGAAATGGACGAAGAATTTTTTGAATGCGGAGAGTCTTAATTGTTGCGTCTTTTCCCAAAATTGCTTAATCTTTTTGAAGAAATAGATTTCCAATATCCGAATGAATATTCAATTATTAAAACTCATAATTTTGGGAATTGCCATTGGTCTGTCGGTTGGCGGCGGCGGCTACACTTTTTATTATGCCAAAGGCTATTCGTATCTGAGCAACAATCCGATGAGTTGCGCCAATTGCCACATTATGAACGAGCAGTATGACGGCTGGCAAAAATCGAGTCATAAGGCAGTCGCAACCTGTAACGATTGCCACACACCGCACGATTTTATTGGAAAATATACGACCAAAGCCTCCAACGGATTTTGGCATTCGTATTATTTCACCACCGAAACTTTTCACGAACCGATTCAAATTACCGAGCGAAGCCGTCAAATTACCGAACAATCTTGTCGTTATTGTCACGGCGAGTTGGTTTCGGGCATTACAATTTCAGAGAATCATAAACCGAACGATGAAGTTTCTTGTATAAACTGTCATCGTTCAGTCGGACATTTACATTAACTGTTATGGAAGAGAAAGAAAAACCGGAAGTTGAAGTTGAGCAAACACCGCAATCATCAAAACTTTACAGCATTAAAATTGTTGCGCTAGTTGCGTTTATCGCTTTTGTGGCGGCAATTTTGGGGGTTGCGCTGTTAACCAATATCATTCAACGCAAACAGGAAGCGAAAAATCCGTTTTTCCGCGTGGTTGAGCTAACCGATGATACGGCTGACCCCGAAATTTGGGGCAAAAACTTCCCGATGCAATACGATGGCTACAAAAAGACGGTGGATCAAAAGCGGACTCGTTTTGGCGGAAGTGAGGCTCTTCAAAAAACGCCGAATCAAGCCGATCCACGTTCTGTCGTGGCTCAATCCCGTCTGGAAGAAGACCCGCGTTTGAAAACAATGTGGGACGGTTACGCCTTTGCGGTTGATTTTCGGGAAGAGCGCGGACACGCCTTTATGCTTGACGACCAAACATTTACCGAACGTCAAAATGTCGTCAAACAACCCGGAAGTTGCATCAATTGTCACGCTTCGGCTTATACGGTTTATAAAAAACTTGGCGGCGGCGATATTATCAAAGGGTTTAATGAACTCAATAAAATGCCGTATGTTGAAGCCAGAAAAGAAGTTACTCATCCTGTTTCTTGTATTGATTGTCACGATTCACAAACGATGGCTTTGCGGATTACCCGACCTGCGTTTATGGAAGGGATAAAACAATTTAAGGCTTCGCAAGGTGTGCAAAACTATGATGTCAACCGTGATGCAACTCGCCAGGAAATGCGCTCCTACGTTTGCGGACAATGCCACGTCGAATATTATTTCAAAGGTCCTGAAAAAACTTTGACTTTCCCTTGGCAAAAGGGTTTGAAGGTTGACCAGATTTTAGCTTACTACGATGAAGTCAAACATAAAGATTGGGTTCACAAACAAACTGGTGCAGAAGTTTTGAAGGCGCAACATCCCGAATTTGAGATGTTTAATCAAGGGATTCATTCCCGCGCGGGCGTAGCGTGTGCCGATTGCCATATGCCTTACAAACGCGAGGGGGCGATGAAAGTCAGCGAACATCATATTCAAAGTCCGCTTTTAACCATCAATCAATCTTGTCAAACTTGCCACAAAGCAGACGAAAATGAGTTGAAATTCCGAGCCGAAACGATTCAGGAACGCACCTTTAATCTGCGAAATTTGGCGATGAACGCTTTGATGGATTTGATTACGGGCATTTCCAACGCGAAAACCAACGGGGCAACCGATGAACAACTCGCTTCGCCTCGTGATTATCAACGAAAGGCGCAATTTTTCCTTGATTTTGTCGAAGCGGAAAATTCGATGGGCTTTCACGCTCCCGAAGAAGCCGCCCGAATTCTGGGCGAATCAATCAATTTTACGCGGCTTGGACAAATGGCATTGCGGGGCGAAAAGCCGACGCAACAACCTGTTGCTAAGACTGAAGTAGCGAAATGAAGAATTAAACCATAGTTTCCAAAATTCCTCTGATGTCTTTTTCGGTGGTATCGGGATTGATAAAACAAAACCGCGCCACCGTTTCAAATTCGTTTCCGTGTCTAACTTTTGTAGGCGCAACTAAAGCGTAACCTGATTTGTGATTTTTATAAGTCCAATTTCGATAATCTTCGGGCGACCAGCCTAATCTTCTGAACAAAACACACGACAAACTCGGTTCGCGCACTAATTGCGTATGTTTGCTATGCCTTATCATTCCCCCCGCTATTTGAGCAAGTTCGATGCCGCGCTCAATCGCTTTTTCGTAACGGTCTGTGCCGTGCATTGCCAACGAAAACCACAAAGGCAATCCACGAACTCTTCGCGTCAATTGGATTTGATAATCCGAAGGATTAAAACCTTTCGCACCTTCATCGGAAAAAATGTCTAAATATGAACCCTCCTGAGCGTGCGCGTCTTTCGCCAATTCAGGATTTTTGTAGATAACTGCGCCACAGTCGTAAGGCGAAAATAACCATTTGTGCGGATCAATTGTGACGCTATTAGCCTGTTCGATTCCATTGAAAAGATGTCGGACTGCACGAGCCGCCAATGCTCCACCGCCATACGCCGCGTCAACGTGAAACCAAAGATTTTCTGCTCGGCAAATCGTGGCAATGCCCGCTAAATCATCAATAATTCCGGCATTTGTCGTGCCGCCCATCGCAATCACGGCAAAGACTCGATTGCGTTCTTGTGGACTTAAATTTTTGAGCGTTTCAGCCAATTGTTTTCCTTCAAACTTGTCTTCGGTTTGAACCAAAACGACCTCAGCATCCATCACTTTCGCCATTGCTTTGATAGAAGAATGTGCAGAAATTGCGGCAATGATGATGCCTCTTTCATATCTCTTACTTTCGTCTCTTTTTCTCCAATATTCTCTTGCTGTCACCATCGCTGAAAGGTTTGCTTCCGTTCCACCACTCGTAAAAACGCCAAACGAACCTTCGGGCATTCTCGTCAACGAAACCAGCCATTTCATTGCTTGATTTTCGGCAAAAATACAGCCTGCGCCTTCAAGCCAAAATGCACCGTGAACGCTCGAAGCTGAGGTTACAAGGTCAAACATCACCGCCGCCCGAGTCGGCGAAGCCGGAACAAAAGCGAGGTGGCGCGGATGGTCAATCGAAATGCTGGCTTTCATCAAAACTTCACGAAACAGTTTGAAGGCTTTTTCGCCGCCAATTCCCTTCGGAGTAATTGTTTCGCCAACTAACGCTTGTAATTCTTCGGCTTTTTTCGGAAATCCGAGTTCGGGACTGGTGTTAGTGATTCTGCCAATGGCGTATTTCATCACGTCCAAAGTCATTTCGATTAAATCTATGTCTATATTGTGCATAAACGACAATTTTACCGCGTGATTATCTGCAAATCAGTTAATTCTGACAATTTCAAGCGGATGTCTTCAAGTTTATCTTTGGAAATTGTTTTCAACTTTGTAAACTCTTGATTATATTCAACTTCATTTCCCCGTGTCTCAATAAAATATTTATGTGGAATTGGTCGAGTCGGTAAATTTAGTTGAACTTCGTCGGGTTTGATAAAACGAAAAATTTCAGCAAGTCTTTCGATTTCAGGCTCATTCGGTTGGCGCAAAATCATTGTTTGAATTGCCAAAAAACCTTTGAACTCGCGTTGTAAGGCTTTGATTCCCAAAATTATTTTTTCCAATGAAATGTCCTTGTGTGGATGGTCAAAACGCCGCAAAGTATCATCTGACCACGCATCAAGTTTGCAAAAAATTTGGTCGGCGAGGGCAATTTCTGAGCGCACCTTTTCATCGTGTAAAAGCGTTGAATTGGTCAAAATCACAATCGGTTTATGGGTTAAACTTTTTAATCTTTTCAATCACTTCGCCAAGATTTTTAGCTAAAGTCGGCTCACCGCTTCCCGAAAAAGTGATTACATCGGCTTTTTGCCAATCAGATTTTTTCAAATCGTCCAAAACCTTTTCCGTTGAGACGAAAACATCTCTGGTCGCGGTTACGCGATTAATCTTTCCGAGTTGACAATAAACACACTCAAACGAGCAAATCGAATCAATACATAAAATATCAACTCCGAGCGACAAGCCCAAACGCCAAGACCTAACAGGTCCGTAAATACTACTTGGAATTGAGTTTGTCATATTTGTAGATAATAACCGATCACAACTGATAAAGCTGTCAACGTGCCGTAAATCACTTCCCAAATACCGATTTTCATTGCTTTCACTTTCTTGCGAAATGGCGATAAACCCCAAAAAGCCCTGAGCAGTAAAATCGCAAAGATTATAAAAGTTAGTTTTGAACCTAAACCGTTTCCCGCCAACATTCCAATTGAGCCAAGAGCGATAAAATGAGAAGCCAGGACGGGAATCAAAAAAAATTCCTTTCCTTTTTCAAGCCGCAGACGATTTCGGACGTAAAGGATTGAAGGAATAAGCCTTGCGATAAAGATTGCCCATAAAGCGTAAGCCTCTGCCAAAGCCCAACCGTCCGCCAAAGCGATCACCGTCACCGAAGATGAAATTGCGATTGCGCCGGTTAATTCGGGAATGAGTTGACGCGATTGCTTGGAGGCATCGCAATAAATTTGATAGATTGCAAAAGGAATAATTAACAAAAACGGTAAGAAACTATCCAGTCTAACAAAAGCCAAACTCCCGAAAAGTCCGACTAAAAAAATCGCTCCGTAGATAAACATAAATTTAAGTGCGAGAGCAGGTTTGCGGCAAATTTCGCTTTGCTTGTAAATCGGTCAAATAAACTTTGAGAGGTTGGCGGGTGAGAAATGCACCGATGACAAGCAAAGCAATCCAAATTGAAGCAAAGGAAGGCGCAACCAACAGTCCTGCCAGTAAAGGCTCAAACAAAAATCCCCACGAGCCGTGTTCAATCGGCAAGGCAACCGCTTTGAGCCGAACATCTCTTTTGGCAGTAATCGCTGATGCGTTGACAGACATTTTAGCTCACATTATTAACTGAAAATCTTTTTCTTCCAATTCAATCGCACGCGGAAAAAGTAAATTATTTTCCAAATGAATATGTTGATGTAAATCTCGTTCAAAGGCTTCAAGGCGATTGTAAAGTGCTGTATAGCTTGGACAAGCGCCTTCGGGCAGGGCATAATCATTGGAAATTTCACGCATTTTCCGCAACAGTTCGCCCGCCGTATCGTGTTCCATCATCATCATTCTGATTGGATTTTGCACCGTTCCAAAACACGAGTTAGGAATTGAAGTTTGATTTGAAAACGATCTTTCTAGTTCTTCAATATAAGGAAATAAAATTTGCTCTTCTTTCAATAAATGCTGACTCAAATCATCGCAAAGTTGATTGAAAACACTTTCCAATTCAAAAAGTTCCGAATGATTTTCGCCGTGGCGATTTGCGACTTTTGCCATCAAAGGCGTTAAATGCTCAATTTCATCTTTGGTAAAAGTGTGATGTTTTTTCAAAATATAATCAATTAAATCGCTGAAAGTTGTGTTTTTCAGCCACTCAAACTCTTTTGGTTCAGTAGTTTCGATAACATTTTCAATTTTTTGCAAGACGGTTTCAGGATTTGCTCCGGCAACCGACAGGCTTCCAAAAACATTTTTCTCCCGCCACAACAATAGTCAATTTTGAATTCCTCAAAAACCCGCGTAGTAATTGGCATTTCGAGCGCGATTTCCCGAACCGTTTTAGTTGATAAATTTTGCATAAACTTCCTCCTTAAAATTTCCCACAAAACAATCTTAATGGTAGAAAGTCAATAAAAATATGACTTCAATCATAAAAGAAAAATGCCTGAGTTTTGGACTCAAGCATTCATAAAAATGGTCATTTAAATTGTTTGTTACAGACAATTATGCTTCAGCCAATTCACCGCTTTCGATTGGTTGTTTTTTGTCTCGTTTTATTATCAAATTAAGCGCAAACCAAACAAATGCAAAAGCTCCGATGCCAAAAACCGTATCACCCAAAACTCTCATCCAACGCAGAGTTTGCATCAAATCAGTCTGCATAAATTCTGAACTTCGAGCTGACCAATAACCGTTATTTACCGATTCAACCGTTTGAAGCAATCCAATCGGCAGCAAGACTGATGGTCATCATCAAAAACATTCCGATATTGATTGTCCAAAAAGCAAACGACATGCAGTTTTTCGTTCCAGATTCTTTGCGGTTGCATTGCCCGCAAACAAAATAGCATTAAAGCCAATCCGAGAGTTCCATAAACGCCATATAGTGCGCCGTGGCGTGAACCGCAGTCGTATTCAACCCTTGCATATAATAAAGCGCAATCGGCGGATTTATCATAAATCCAAAAATCCCCGCGCCCACCAAATTCCAAAAAGCAACCGCAATAAAGAAATTTATCACCCATTTGTATTGACTGAGCCAGGGCTTTTCTTCTTTGCGTCGGATATTTTCCCACGCTTCAAAACCC
This sequence comes from Pyrinomonadaceae bacterium, assembly GCA_963779235.1. Lineage (GTDB taxonomy): Bacteria > Acidobacteriota > Blastocatellia > Pyrinomonadales > Pyrinomonadaceae > JAIBCC01. The sequence goes on along the minus strand of CAVZXI010000013.1, from coordinate 7,944 downwards.
ACCAATCGTCAACGGAACAATTTCGAGTGCGCTGAAAACTGCACCAAAAGCTAAAGCGACAGTCGGAGTGCCGGAAAAATATAGGTGATGGCAAGTTCCGATAATTCCGCCTGTCAGATAAGTCGCGCCTGAAAGAAGCGAGGCTCGCGCCGCCATTGCCGGATTTATGACACCGAGTTTAGAAAACAAAAATGCAATTACAACTGTTGCAAAAACCTCAAAAAATCCTTCCACCCAAAGATGAACCACCCACCAACGCCAATATTCGACTACCGAAATATGCGATTTCATTCCCCAAAAGAGTCCGGGTGCATAAAACAACGCAATTCCAGAAGTGGAGAATAGATAAAGCACCAGGAGTGGGCGACTGCTGCCTGCATTTTTCAAAGCCGGAACAGCCGTCCTACAAATCAGAAACTAACCAAAGTATCAATCCGATAAAGAGTGCCGCTTGCCAAACTCTGCCTAAATCAACATATTCATAGCCTTGATGTCCAAACCAAAACCACAAATCGCCGTTACCAAGTTTGTGCATTACGCTCATCCATTGTCCGCGCCATCGAGCCAAGCACCACGATTAACAAAGCCCCAAAAAGAACATCTACGCCGAGTTTTTGATATTTCGGCTCATAATCACAAACAAATGGTCCGACAAAAATTCCTGCTGCGAGCCACGCCGTCGCAATCCAAAATATTCCGAGTTGGGTGTGCCAAGTCCGTGTCACCACATATGGCAAATAATCCGAAAGCGGAATTCCGTAAAGTCCGTGTCCTTCTACGCCGTAGTGAGCCGTAATTATTCCCATCACAATTTGCAACAAAAATAAAAGTGTAACTATTAGAAAATACTTGACCGTAGCTTTTTGTGACGGCGTAAGATGCGCTCCAATCAAAGGATCGGCATTCGGAACATCAGCTTCAAGTTCTTCTCTTTTGAGTCCTACGAGAAACCAAATCATTCCGCCAATTCCTGCAATTAAAGCAATTACGCTAACGCCTGTCCAAATAATATTAGAACCTGTCGGAACATTTCCAACTAATGGTTCGGAAGGAAAATTGCTCGTATAAGACGATAGTTTGATTCGGACGATTAGTGACACTTCCCCACGCCGTCCAAAAGAAAAACGAATTTAATTGTCGCAATTTAACAGCATCTGATTGAGCGTCTTTTTGAATGGCAAATTCTTTTCGACCATTAGTGAAAACGTCCGAGTAGTATTTCAAGTTTTCCTCAAATGCTCTGGCACGAATCGGATCAACGGCTGATTTTTCCGGTTGCGGCATCGTAAGTGTTTTTGCGAAGCGTATCCTGCAAACGCTGGCGCATTGTAGCTTGCTGTTCGGAATTCAGCGATTTGTAATCTTTGGAAAAATCTTTTTTTGAAAATTCATCCAAGATAAAAACAGCTTCACGATGCAAATAATCCGCCGTCCAATCAGGCGCAACATAAGAACCGTGTCCCCAAATTGAGCCGACCTGCATTCCACCCATCGCCTGCCAAACATTTTGCCCATTGGAGATGTCGCCATCACCGATTAGGACTTTTCCATCTGTCGTCACAACCTGGGTAGGAATCGGCGGTGCTTCGCGGAAAATTTCCGTCCCAATCCAAATCAGAATTGCAAACGACATTACAAATATCGCTATAAATATTGTCCAAAGTTTTTTCATTTTTGTTTTCCTATGTGATTTTGTTCAAAAGCTGTCGATATTGACTACAATTCTTATTCCAACCTGCTCAAATCATCTAAGTTATCTAAAACAAAGAGTTTAATAGAAAATAATTTTGCCATTACATTTGTGTCGTTCAAAAAATAGCGGAGAATTACGCAATCGAATTATTAGGTGGGTATTTTTACCCAGTTGATTTTCCTTACTATTCTGACAATGTATCGCCAATCAATTCTGTCTTTCTCAATCTTTAGTAAATTTTGTCAGCAGAATTCTTAAATCAGGCTTTGCTACGATTTCGTGCGGAGTTGAGGCTTCTAAAGTCAACAAAGTTCCGGCTTCTAATACAATTTCTTCCTCCAAATTTTCGCCTGCTTTGAATACGCCATTTCCAGCCAAACAAAAGATTGTAATCGGTTCTTTGGCTTGATGTTTTTTCAAAACCTCGCCATTTATCAACTTGATTTCAAATAATCTTCGCCTTTCTCCATTGAAGATTTCGCTGATTTCAAAAGGTTTGTCGCCGGTAATACTCGAATTAAGTTCAAACTTTTCAAGCAATTTGATATTTTTTAACAATAAATCCATAGTTTGAAGATAAATATCTTCTCATCTTGAAAAAATGATTTGAATCATAATCAAATAAAATTTTTCTGTTCGTCTGGTTTATGGCAGAATGAAAGCTGAAAGATGAATATTGACTGGCACTTTTTCCTAAAATATAAACCGATAAAATTTACGGTCAGGCTTTATCAAAAGGCTTTTCACGATGATATTTTCAGCCGTGCGGCACAGGTCGCATTTTATTTTTCGTTTGCAATTTTTCCGCTTTTACTCTTTTTGATCAGTATTTTCGGGCTGGTAGTTGGTTCGACTGATGATTTACGAATCGAACTCTTTAAATATTTGAGGCAAATAATGCCTTTATCTGCCTCGACTTTGGTCGAAAGCACCATCATCGAGGTTGCTGACAATAGTTCGGGCGGGAAAATCACGATTGGACTTTTAATTGCAATTTGGTCAGCTTCGCAAGGTTTTGACAGCCTCAGAATCGCGCTTAATCACGTCTATGGTTATCGAGAAAATCGTTGGTGGTGGAATACCAAATTGCTTTCGCTATTTTTGACTTTGGTGATTGGCATTTTGTTTGCGGTAGCTTTAACTTTGATTTTTTATGGCACTCACACGCTTGAGTATTTGCTACAAACACAAGGTTTATCGGATACTTCGCCAATCTTTTTCAATCTTCTGAGATTAACCATTATTTTTATTGTTCTACTTTTAACCTTTGCCATAATTTACAATCTTTGCCCGAATCACCCGAAGTTTCGTTGGCATTGGTGGACTTCGGGGACATTTATTGCCATCGTTTTATGGCTTTTGCTGTCAGGTATTTTTCGGCTATATTTATCCTTTTTCGATAATTATTCCAAAATCTACGGTTCGCTCGGAACGGTTATTATTTTGATGTTTTGGTTATATCTAACGGCTTTAGTGATTCTGATTGGCGGCGCGATAAACGGGGTTTTGGACGAATTCATACCGCCCGAAGAATTCGAAGACACTATCAATCCATCGTAATTCTTAGCCAATTTGTAAAAATTTGAGGGACTGATTACAATAACAAATTCAAATTGTTTTCACCTTTTCTAATAGAAAAATTTATGTCTTTAATGATTCAAGAAATTACCGAACAGCCCGTTGTTTTGGAGCGAACCATCAATGCCGAGCGGGAAAAGGTCGGCAAATTACGAAAGTTTTTGTCTTCAAAAGACATTGATTTAATTGTTTTAGTGGCTCGCGGGAGTTCGGATAATGCCTGTCAATTTGGCAGATATTTACTCGAAATAACCTGCGGAATTCCTGTCAGCCTTTCCGCGCCATCGGTTTATACGCTTTACAAGGGCAAGTTAAATCTAAAACGTGCGCTGGTGGTTGGAGTTTCTCAAAGCGGTGAAGGGACTGACATCAACCAAGTTTTAGAACGGGCGAAAGAATCAGGTGCTTTTACGATTGGAATCACCAACGAAGCTGAATCTTCGATGGCAAAAATCGCGGATGAAACGCTTTTGATTCACGCCGGACGCGAAAAATCAGTTGCCGCCACCAAAACTTACACCGGACAAATGCTTCATTTCTATCATTTAGCGAATGCTTTTACCGAAACAAAAATTGATTTTGAAAAGATTCCACATTTTGTCGCACAAGTTTTGCAGTTGCGGACGATGGTGCAAGAACTGGTCGAGCGATATGTTTTTATGGAAAATTGTGTCGTGGTCGGACGTGGGATGAACTACGGAAACTCCTACGAATTAGCCTTAAAATTGATGGAAACTTGTTATGTAGTGGCGGAAAGATTTTCGTCTGCCGATTTCTTTCACGGTCCGCTGGCAATTGTCGAACGTAGATTTCCGGTGATAATGTTTGCGCCAAAAGGTGTCACCAAACAAGGAAGCCTTGACCTTTTAAAACGTCTGCAAGAACTTCACGCCGATAGTTTTTCAATCACCAATGACGATGAAATTGCGGCGATTAGTTCACGACATCTGATGATGCCAAAGGATTTAGACGAATTCCTGTCACCTATTCCGTTCATTGTTCCGGCACAACTTTTTGCTGCTCTGCTTGCCAAAGCCAAAGGAATTGATGCGGATGCACCGCGTTCATTATCGAAAGTTACCAAGACGATTTGAACCATCCGCTCCGCGAAACATAGAACACATAGATTTATTTATGAACCAATTTTTCCGAAACCTGTTTTTTACCCTTCTATGTCTCTATGTTTCTATGTGGTTAATTTATCCAGTGCAAGCCCAAAATAAACCGTGTCAATTTGATGAAAAGACGTTACAGTTTGCCGGCAAGCCGATTGAGCAAGCGCGTTGTTTGTTGCGTCCAAACAAAATTGGCGGAGTTTTAGGCGAAGAATTGAAAAAATTACCGAAACCTCTTGAAAACCTCATCGGAGAAACGGTCAAAGTCAAATCAGAAAATTTGCGTAAATATTTGGAAAAACAACAAATTGCCGAAGATAAACTTGGCGGAAATTTGGATGAGTCGCTTTCCAAAGCCAAATTGCCAACGGGGGAAGAAATTCAAGCCCTCTATTTTCTCATTCACGATACCTCATCGCCTTATTTGAAAGATGCAGACGAGTTCCCTGCTGATATAAACGAAGCGAGTTACAAAGGCAACAATCTCGAAATTTGGCTTAAAAATCCGGTCGCGCATATTTTCGTCAATCGGCTTGGCGATTCAATTACGACCACCCCTTTTGCCGAATCTGCGCGAAAGGGATGGGGAACAAAATTTGCCCGCGAATTTCTGAAAACAGATGGAAAGGGTTTGCAAATTCATATCGAATTGATTCAACCCCGCCGACGGGATAAATCTAATCCTAATCCCAACAACGATTTAATTGCGCCCAAAATGGGTTTTACCGATGCCCAATATAAACGGTTGGCGTTGCTTTATCTTTGTGCCAGCGTTCGCCGTGGAACTTGGCTGATTCCCGCCTATCATTCGGCAATGGATGCCGGAATCAAAGACGCGCACGATGACCCGCAAAATTTCAGACTGGAAAAGTTTGCGAAGGAATTGAAGAAACTGATTGGAAAAATTTAAGTGGGTAAGCAAAAATTGACAACAAAATTAGTATAACGGAGTGGTAGCGAGTCTGTCTAAACCCAGTCAAACTTGAAAATAACGGTGTTCGCTACCATTCGCTATACTGATTGGCAACATTTTATTATCTAATAAAACTTATTGTCATTTGCTTATTATTTTTTGATTCACTCTTTGTCGCAGAGCGACTTACTGAATTTAGGCAGTTCTTTCAAGGACTGCACAGATTTTTACAATTGTCGCTGACGCGACAAGTTTCTTTCATTATTGCGTTCCGTGCAATAAATTACAACCTTCCTAAACTCAAATAACCGCTACGCGATATTTATGGAAAATTTTAATGCGTTTGCCCTATTTTCAACTATTTCTATCTCGAGTTGGTAGCCTTTTTCTCCATATACTTTTAGAATTTAGAGACTGAAACTAAATGAGCGACTTTTCTCATTTAATTCAGCAAAATCGGGAGGAAATTAAGTGATCGTAACAACCGGAAATGAAATTACAGGACAAGAAATCGTTCAATATTTGGGCGTAGTGCGAGGAATTGTGGTGCGCGCTACCGGCATCGGACGTGGAATTGTGGGCGGTTTGAAATCCATTATGGGCGGAAACATTGAGGAATGGACGTACGTCTGCGAAGAAGCACGAAAAGAAGCGACCAATCGAATGATTGCTCACGCACACGAAATCGGAGCGGATGCAATTATCGGAATGCGTTTCGATTCGACCGAATTTTCCCAAGGCTCGACTGAGGTTTTAGCGTATGGAACGGCGGTTAAATTAAAGGGATAAAAATAGACGCAGTGGCAGTGGCAGTGGCAGTAAGCAGTTTTGTGTTTGTCTCAATATTGATTTGATAACATTTAACTATGCTTTTTGATTAGCTACTGCCACCGATACTGCTTCTGCTTCTGCCACTTTTCTTTACCTAGCTTGCCTGATTCGCCAATCAATCAGCCAATCGAGCCAGCGATATTTCAGGGCTTTAGGCGCGAGATGTTCAGTAATTCCGATAGTTTTACGAGGTTTTCCATCGCGCAAAGTGAGCGTCATCTCGCTCAAAAAACGTAAATTATACAGACTTGAATCAATTATTTCGGTTTGTTTGACCCTTAATCGCAGATTGTCTTCGGAAACAAAACACAGACGGCTTGGATATTTTATTCTGTAAAGATTTCGAGAAAAGTTTTGGGCTTCAAGTTGAGCATCTCGCTGACCTAATTCACCATTCCGCACCACATAAAGTTTTGAAACAGCTTCTGCCTTTCCAATTTCCTGATAACCACAAAAAATCGCTGTGGCATCGGCAAAATGGGCGCGTCCCCATTGATAATTTTCAATCGTTTGCAATAAACATCGGTTATCAAAATGTTGATCATGATAGCCCGTTCCGCGAAAATGAATTGTGTCTTTTGATTTCCCTTTTTTGTCCAAAACTTTGATATGTCCGGTCACATCTGCTCGCGGCGCGACCAAATTCCAATGATGAAAATCACCTTCGTTTAAAACTTCATTCGGCTGAAAATCGCTTTCAATCAAAAGCCATTCCAGTCGGACTTCGAGTTTTTTATTCGATGAAAGTTGAGCATTTATTTCAACCATATAGCCTTTTCCGTAAGGCGCAGATTCAAATTTGAAAAGGTTTTCGCCAATTTTTCCAAAAGGCGCGGTTGGGCGGAGACAAAATCAGTCTCGCAAAATTCATTGAGGGTTCGATAGATTGGTTTTCCATTTCGATAATAACAAAAAGCTACCGCCGGAACTTTTTTTTGATTTTTAGACGAATTATAGCGAGGCGAAAAGACAAAATTATCGTAGAAAGTGATAATCAAAGCATCGCGTCCGTCATCGCTTAAAGCGTCAAAATAAGCCCATTGATACGCCTTGTTGCCTGTTTGCTGATGCCAAATGTCATCCGGCAAACTGGAAACAAAGGAAAACTTTTCAGCTACGACCTGTTTAGTTGGTGTCATCTACAATTTGCGAAGTGTGATTTGAAAAACAAAAGCCTAAGAGTGAAAAATAACCGCTCTTAGGCTTAAAGTCAAAAATTATGGACGATTTTTAAAATCCGCTAGGGTCTTTCAAAGGCGTTGAAACTATGTAGGTGATAAATGCCTCCAGTCCAGCTTCCGGTTTTTTGCGGAATAAATAAATTTGGGTGAGCCGCTTTTTCCATTCATCTTTGGCTGGATGATTTTCCACCTCGCCCAACTTGAAAGCACGAGCGTAGGCATCAATCATTTGGTCAAGGATGGCATTGATTTTATCGGTTTCAGTTTTGAAATCAGCATCAGAAATAGTTTTAGCGGTTACTTTGGCTTTTAAATCTCCCGATGATTTTTCGTAAGTGTTTTCGTAATGATAAGCAATGGCAATATATGGTTGCGAGGTTTTCTTGAGCGAAGATTCGTAAAGGGTTGATTTGTAAAAATTGATCGCGGCTTCTTTCATATCTTTTTCAGCCGAAAAATATCCAACCACATAATACATCCACGCAATTGCCTCCTCTTTATTAGTGAATGGCGCAAATGAAGATGGAAGATTACCGGCTTCAAGCAGTTGTAAGGTCTTTTGGCAATATTTGATGGCATCTTCGCCAAAGGATTTATCTTTACTTTTCAAAACAGCATCATAACCGCTAACTC
>CAVZXI010000012.1:0-114935 GCA_963779235.1 Pyrinomonadaceae bacterium | reverse complement strand
GTAATATTCTATTTATTTAACAAAATCGGTTCGCCGAATCCGAGTTCTTTCAAACGCGGAAGTTGTGTTTTTGCATCGCCGACAACGAGCCAAATCATTCGGTCGCGTTAAATATTTTGCCGAAAGATTTTTGATTTGTTTAACGGTCATCGCTTTGACGATTTCTTCGCGGTCTTTGACATAGCCGTATTTGAAGCCGTATTTGCTGATGTTTTCGAGCAAACCGAGTTTTGCAAAAGACGTTTCAAAGGCGCGGGCGTTGCTTTTTATCAGAAAACTTTTTGTCGTTTCCAAATCATTTGCCGAAAAATTTTTGCCGTAATTTTGCAGAATTTCTTTGATCAATTGCGCCGATTCGAGCGTTACATTTGAGCGAACACCACTCCCAATCGTGAACGCGCCGGGCAACATTGTTCCCGAAAACTGAGAATTTATGCCGTAAGTGTAACCTTTGCTTTCGCGCAATTCCTGCGTTAATTGCGAAGCAAAACCGCCGCCGCCCAAAATGTAATTCATCACGACAGCCGGGTAAAAATCGGCATCAGTCGCCGCTAAAGCCGGATAACCGAAACGTAATAAGGATTGTTTCGCGTCCGGAACATCATAAAAATAAACTTGGGATTTCGCGGGCGCAGTCGGCGTTTGATAAACCGGAATTTCAACCTTTTTCGCCTTCCATTTTTTATTGATTCTGCTTAGAGATCTGATAATCTACGCTTTTTTCAAAGCGCCGACAACGTGCATTCGTGCAACGGAAGGCGAAAGATTTTTTGCGTAAAAAGCCTTCAAATCGTCCATCGAAATCGCATTAACTGAATCAGCCGTTCCCAAAATATTGCGTGAACGAATATTGTCTTTGCCGTAAATCAAAAGGTTGTAATTGTTATTTGCGATCGCGTTTGGGTTGGCTTCCTGCTGCCGTATTTGGCTGATAATGCTTTGCTTGACCAAATCAAATTCTTTTGCATCCCAACGCGGTTCGAGCAAAATTTCTTCAACCAAAGCCAACGTCTGCTGATAATTTCTTGCCAACGTATTGACGCTAATCCGAATATCTTCTGTTCCCGCAACAACATTGATCGACGCGCCAAGTTGCTGAATCGCTTCTTCGAGTTCCTGCGGAGTTTTTCGCGCCGTTCCTTGCGTCATCATTCGCGCCATCATATTTGCAACACCAACTTTGTTGATATCGTCCAAAAGCAATCCGCCATCAATCACGATTTCAAAATTTACCAAGCGGAACTTCTGTATTTTCAATCCCATAAACGCGCATTCCATTCGCAAGTTTTCTTTCCCAAACGCCGGAACTTTCACTCTCGGAGCGTCCCGTAAGGCGGTTCTTTGCTGCGGTCAAAAGTCGAAGGAGTTTTTTCGTATTTCGCATTTATATTCGGGTCAACTTCATGTTCCGCGCCTTGAACGATTTTTTCTTCGACAACTTCCGCTTTTTTCGAACTCTTCAAAGCGCAAGATTTACCTTGCCTTTCGGGACAAAACTCGTCGCTACGAAATTTTTGCCTTTGATATATTTTTCATAAACGCGCATCACGTCAGCAGGAGTTACGGCAAGAATATTTTTGATGTCTTTTTCAACAAAACCCGGATCATTTCCGTCAAATAATTGTATTGAGCAAGCTGTGCGCCTTTGCCCAAAACGCTCGAAATCGAATTGTAAAATTGAGTTTCCTGTCCGGCTTTGATGCGGTTTAAATCTTTTTCGGAAATGCCGTTCTTTTTCAAATTTGGCAAAGGCTTCGTTGATTCCTTTTGCAACTTCGTCCAAATCTTTATCGGGAAATGCACGAACTTGAACCGAATTGTCCGGCAACTTCCGAGTCGTCATTTGACAGAAACATTCGAAGTCAGTTTTTTATCTTCAACTAAAACCTGATAAAAAGGAGCTTTTTTGCCTTGTGTCAGATATCGAGCAAAACATTCGAGCGCGTATAGAATCCGGATGAAATTGTTCAACCGTAACGCCAATGCCATTGTTAATTCGTGGAAGCGCGCAAAATTATCTTCGTGATAAAATTTGACCGTTTCCTTTGACCACTCCGGCACGTTTTTCGATCGGCTTGACTATCTTCACCGCGTTTGATTTCGCTGAAATATTTTTCAACCCATTTTTTCGCCTGAACCGTGTCAAAATCGCCCGCAACAATCAGAGTTACATTATTCGGCACATACCAACGGCGGAAAAATTCTTTCACATCGGCAAGCGTCGCATTTTGCAGATCTTCGAGCGAACCGATAACCTGCCAATTATACGGATGATCAGCCGGATAAAGAGCTTTATCAATCACATATGAGGTGTGACCGTAAGGCTGATTGTCCACGCCTTGCCGTTTTTCATTTTTTACAACCTGTTTTTCCTTCGCCAAAACCGGATCGGTAACGGTATTGATAAACCAGCCGAGTTTGTCAGCTTCCGCCCAAATCATTTTCTCAAGGCGTCTTTCGGAACAGTTTGCAGATAATTCGTGCGATCACGCGAAGTCGAACCATTCGCGCCCGAACCGCCGATTTTGGAAGACATTTTATCGAGTCCGCCTTTGCCCAAATTTTCCGATTCCAAAAATAATAGATGCTCGAAAAATGTGCAAACCCTGTCCGTCCGGCTTTTTCACGCGCAGAACCAACGTGCGCCGTCAAATTAACCGCAACGACCGGATCAGATCGATCAATGTGAAAAATTACCTGCAAACCATTCGGCAAATGAATTTTTCATAATCAACTTTGAACGAAGTTTTAGGTGCAGCCTTTTGAGCAAAAACGGAAACTATTGAAAGTAATAGACATAAAGCGATAATAACAATATTTTTGATTTTCATATTAAATTTAGTAACAAACTTTAATGTTCGTTTGGTAACGGATTTTTTGTTTTTTATTATTACGAAAACTATTTGGGAAATAGTTTCAAAAGTTTGTTTGCGTTTATGGAAGAATTAACATTGAATTATTTTCATCCAAAGCAAAGGTATGAATTGAAATTGAGTGTTTTCGCAAAAGTGATTCGATCGTTTCTACATCACAATTCCCAACCCTCAGCCATACTACTTTCGGCGGATGCCCGAAAAGCAGACTTCTTTGCTGAAAATCAGTATCTTTTGAGACGATTACAAAATCATTGATCCTTGCATAATCCCAAATTTCTTTGTCTTCTGCCTCAGCGAAACTGATTTCGCGGACATGAATACTTTCAGGGAAAATATCGCCAAGATTCCGTGACAAACGCCAAGACAGGTTTTGGTCAAACAGCAATTTCATAACTTGCGACAGTTGCCAAACTTCTTTCGCGATCAGCCGCAAAAGCCAAACACGCCCGAATATCCTCACGAGTTAAATCGGGAAAATTATCCAAAATTTCATCTTCTGACATTCCGCTTGCTAAATATTCCAAAACATCAGTGACGGTCATTCGCAAATTTCGAATACACGGCTTTCCGCTCCGTTTATTCGGGTTGATTGTAATGTAATCTTTGTAGTTCATAATTATTGATTCTAACATAAAATAATTCATCAAAGCATTTGGATCTATTGTTCCAAATGCGTCAATTCGCAATTTATGATTGATTCGCTAATGGTTCGTGCAATGGCAATCGGCATAGTTAAATTTTGTTAACTTATAGTTAAATGTGCATTTATTATCAACGAAAAAGTAGTCAATCTGATTTAATTCTCTTTTTTTCTATGACATTTATGCCTATCTGTCCTCGGGCAAGGGTGTTAATAATCGAAATAGCAAAATTCTCGTAAGTATCCAAATCAACAAACTTTACAGGATATGAGCTACTTAACAAAATATCTTTTGGCTCCTTCTCGTTAGATGGAATGGATATAAAAACTTTAAATGAATAAGTGTCCTTCCTATTGAATGGTTTACATACGAAATCAATTTCCTTTGCAGTTGAACCTAAGGCAACTTGAGAAACTTGAGTAAGAGTATGGTGTCTATCTTGATTCTCAGATTGCGTATAAATAGCAACATCTCCTTCACCTAAAGTAATACCAAAATTGAATTCGTCAATATGTGTATTTCCTTTGTTTCTTAAGATTATCTCTGCTACGAATAAATTTTGAAAATGACGTGTTTCTAAGCCATCAGTCATTTTCAACTCTGCTTTTAATGAAGAAATTCCTATTGTTTCTCGAAATATTTTAGTAAATTGAATTCTGTATCCAACAGGCTGAATTCTTTTCTGATAAACATTGAAAACCGCTTTAAGGATAGCTCCCATAGCCCCACCAGCTATAAGTGCAATACCAATTTGAATCCATTCTTTTTCAGTCATTATTACTTCCTCAAGCGGATTTATCTAAGACTATTTGCTTTCCGCAGACCCTCATTAGTTAATATTTTTTCAAACTACTCATCAATCACAACTTCCTGCTTCCTCGTTTTCCGCCTCTCAGCCTTCCATTTTTTACGCATCCCTGCGACATCAAATTTCTCAGATTTCCCGTCCCGCATATTTTCAACTTCGTGTTGAACTCGGGCGGCGATTAAACGATATGCTTCATTTTTGGAAATGCCGTCAGTCATTTTAACAAGTTCGTCATATTCCAAATAGCGTCCGACTTTTGCACCGATTTCTGCACCGAAACTGTCTTTGGCGGGAATCGTCATTCCTTTCGGGAAGGCTTCATAAGTGCCGTGGACGTAAATTGGCAAAATTCCGATTTTGCAAGTTAAGGCGAGATAACCGATAACAGGTTTGAATTCAGTAATTTCGCCCGTTGTTGCTTCGTGTGCCTTCGGGGAAAATCAGGGCGTTGTAACCGCCATCGAGATATTCGCGGACGAATCGGAGCGATTGACGCAGATTTCCGCTACGGTCAATCGGGACGAGATTGGTGAAATTTTCCATATAAGCCCGTTTATATTTCGTATCAAACCAATAATCTGCGGCCGCGACTGCGACCGTTCTTTCGGCGACATCTTTGCCCAAAGCCTTTCTCACAAGTCCTGTATCAAGATGCGATTCGTGATTCGGGGCAACGATGAAATTGGTGTGCGGCGGAACATTTCCCTGACCTTCGATGGTCGTCTTTAAGAACTTGATTATAAAGAGCTTCGCCAACCAAATCTATCGCGACATTGCCGATTCGTTTAAGAATTCCGGGAACATAAATTTCATCTGCAACATTGCTTTTCGATTCAATTTCAGGTGCTTCGATGCGTTTCGATTTGTCCACTCGTTCAACCACCGCGAGCAGTTCACGCATATCTTGGACTTCGTTCAAAGTATCGGGCGAGAGCAATTTTCCGCCCGCATCTTCAATTGCCGAAGCGAATTCGACATACATCAAACTGTCAAAACCAAAATCGCTAAACCTTGAATCTACTCGAAACTTCCGAACGTGGACGATTGGCAACTGTGGCGACAATATCGCAAAGCCACGCCACATTTCCATCGGCTTTTTTATCCGATTGAAACTTATTTTCGCCTTTCGTTTTCGCTTCCAAACGCTGTAATTCTTCGATAACTTCGCGGCGTTTGACTTTTCGCGTGGCAGTTCGCGGCAATTCAAACGGCGTTAAATGCAAAACTTTGATTCGTTTGAAAAACGGCAAACTCTGCGAAACTTCGCGGAAATGTGTCTTCGATTTTGCGATTAACTTCGGCTCGCGGCAATCGTAATATCGAATTCGTAATCGGCGACAACTAAACACGCGATTTTCTCGCCGCCGTTTTCGTCCAATAAACCGACAACACTTAACTCTTTGATAAATTTAGATTTACCGTAAAGTTCTTCGACTTCATCGGGATAAATATTTTTGCCGTTGCTGTCAATAATGATATCTTTCGAGCGTCCGACAATCGTTAGATTTCCGTCATCGTCAATTTTCCCAAGGTCGCCTGTCCGCAACCAACGGTCGTGCAAAACTGATTTCGTCGCTTCTTCGTTGTTGAAATATCCGACCATCACGTTTTGTCCGCGAGCCAGAATTTCGCCGACTCCGTTTTCGTCCGCGTCTTCAATTTTGACTTCAACACCGGGCAGATTTTTGCCGACAGAGCCTTTATTCAGTTTATTTTGCGGGACGTGTAAACGTTAAAACCGGCGAAGATTCGGTCAAACCGTAGCCTTCGAGAATCGTAAAACCTAATCCGTGCAAATCTTTTTGCACTCGTTCAGACAACGCCGAACCGCCCGAAATCAGATAACGCATTCGTCCGCCAAATTTTTCGTGAATCGGGAAAAAGACAATCGGACCGAGATTAAACGGCGTATGGTCACGAAGCCAACTGTTGAAATCAATGATGTTATCAGCCAAATCTGCAAACCAATCGCCTTTATCGCGGAAACCTGTTTTGATGCGGCGATGCAACATTTCCCACAAAGCAGGCACGCCGACCATTCCCGTAACCAAGTCCATTTTCCAACGCTTTAGCAAGTTCATCACCATTCAATTCGTCCAAATAAGTAATTTGCGTTCCGTTGGTGAACGGCGTTAAAAAACCCGCCGAAAATTCAAACGTATGATGCAACGGAAGCACCGACAAAACGCCGTCCGAAATGCTCATTTCCAAAACGCTTGAGAGCATCGAAACCATATTGACGAAATTTTTGTGCGACAACATCACGGCTTTCGGCGTTCCCGTCGTGCCGCTCGTAAAAATTAAACTTGCAATCGTATTTGACGAAATTTTTGCAGGTAATTTTGCTAATCGTTTGGCTTCTTCAATCTCGCTCGGCATCTCGAAAACTTCGTCGAAAACGTAAATCGGAACATTTGTCAGTTCTTTTAATTTTGGATTTTCGTCATAAAGTCTTGGCGAAATTAGAATTGCAGACGCTTCGCCGGCTTCGGCAAATTTCGCGACATCTTCGGCATTTGAACTCGGATCAATCGGAATTACGGTTGCACCCGCTTTCAAAATTCCGAAATACGACAAGCCCCATTCGGGCATATTGTTGGAAAAAAGGATGACTTTTTGATGCGGTTCGATGCCTTTTTCCACCAAAAATCCACTTACGCGATACGCCAATTCTTTCGCGTCTTCGTAGGTGTATTGCTCCTTTTTGCCGTAGCGTTCAATCCGCATCGAAACGCGGGTCGGGAAGCGTTTGACCGCAGTTTCAAACATATCAACGAGGTCTTTGTAAGTGTGGACACGCTTTTCGATTACGTTGTCCAATTCCTCTTCCAAAGTCGGCAAAACCCACTTTCGCATTCCCGGAAAATGGACGTTTAACCAATAATCATACCAGTCCAATTTTTCGGGCGACCACGGCAAAAGATGCTTCTCCGAAGACTTGACCAAATTCATCAAAGCCCTTGTATTATCGGCTCGATAATGATATTCGTTGTCAACCATAAACGGCTTGAACATCTCAAAAGCGTGCTTCGTTTCTTCGGTTGTTCGTTCAAAATTCGCGACCGATTTTTTGACATCGCTGACAATATCGCCGATGCGTCCGCCGCCCCAACGCGGAGTCGCTTTATCGAGCCAACCCGTCGCTTTTTTCGCCAAATTATTGAGCATCGGAGCAGAAAAAGTTTCATACGATTTTCTGCGTCGACGGTCGTAGTTTCAATCATTCCCGAAATACGATTGACGAGTTTATTGCCCGTCTCTTTTTCCTTGAAATGTTGACGTTTATACAATCCGACCAGCCCGACAATCCGCTTCATATCATTCGGATTTACATCGCCCGAACAGGCTTGAAAAACGAGCGGCGGTTTATCGTCAATCAACGCATTCATCGCCGCACCGAGCATCGCACCCGCGACCATATCAACCGGAATTATGTCCAAAACGAGCTTTTCATTGACGGGAATAACAGGCTGACCACGCAAAGCAATCAGGATGAGCGGAGCAGTCGTCGTAAAGCCTTCGTTCCAACCGGGGAACGGATAATTTACGCGAAGATTCGACGATTGACGGACGCACTAAAATCTTCACAATATCGTCCTGTTTGGCAACGATTTGTTCGGCTAAACTCTTGGAATAAGTGTAGATATTCGTCCAACCCCAATAATCGGCACGGGCATTTCCGAGTTCGGTCGTGCGTTCCCGAATCCACATTTTTCGCTCGCGGAACATCGCCGATTTTATCTCCGATTCATCATCGGGATCGCGTCCTTCTTCGATAAATCTTTTTCGGGCGAGTTCGCGGAATTTCGCCGCTTGCGTCGCATCTTCGGCTTCTTGTCGGGCTTGTTCCGACAATCTCGCACAATCGGCAATCTCGCGTTCAACATCAAAAGTCGTGCCGATAAGTTCTTCTTTTTTAGGGAAATAGCCAACCACAGGCTCATTTTCCCAAATCGAACCGCTCCGTTTTCCCGCCACAAAACAAGTTGAAACGTGAACCAAAGTCGGGCGTTTCATCAGCCGCGCGAGATTCAAAACATTATTCGTGCCGACAACATTTGTCCGCAAAGCCGATTCCAAGCGGCGGATTAAACGTCACATTTCCCGCCGAATTGATAATCACATCGCAATCGGACATAATTTCGCGGGCTTCCGCTTCGTCCATTCCAAGAAATTCGCTCGAAACATCGCCATTGACAGGCACGAGTTTTTCGCGAATAAATTCCTCAAATTTGTCGCCGTATTTCTCACGCAACGGATCAAAAGTCGGCGAAGTTACAACGCTATTCCAAAAACGGTTGAGCGATTCATTTTTATCCCTCGCCCGCACAGTCGCGTAAACCTTGCCGACATTCGGAAAATTGTGCAACAACATCGAAAGCGTAACCTTGCCCACAAACCCCGTGCCGCCGATAAAAAATATCTTCTTGTTATTAAAAATTTCTGTTGGTGATAATTTCATTATCTTAAAATTTAATGGATCGTTTCGTCCGCAAAAAATGATTTAATTTCGGGATCGTCAACAACCATTTGGTCGGTAATATGAAAAACGTCCTCAATCCATTCGTGGCTTAATGCCTCTTCTCTGGTCAATTTTCTTCCAATAACTTTTACATTATTCCACGGAGATTCGTTCGCATCTGTGATTGATACCAAATACTCGCTTTCGCCTTGGATTATAGAAAAGCCAAAAGCAACTCTGCTCGCCGGCACAATTTCTTCGTGAAAATCGCCGAGACTCACAACACCAATTACTCCGTTTTCTATATGACCGTCCGAAAACGCCGCATAATATATGGAGAAGGCTTCATCATCTTTATTCACAAACCTTAGGAGTCTTGTTGTCTCTTTACCACAACAATCGCAAATGGATTTCTTTGGGTCTGTTAGTTCGATTTCTATCATTCGCTATAAAATTCAAGGTTTGATCTACTGGTCAACATTATTTTTAAGCAGAGCCGTTGAAAACGGCGAAATATTTGTAGCCCACAATGCTAATTGTGGGAACGAATGCGATGGCGTTTTAGTTATCGAAGATAACGGCATAAATTCACGTTGCAATTTTATGTCGCCGTTTTCAACGGCTTGATTGCCTTGATTTTGATTACCCATAGTTTCACTATGGTATCCCTTTAGCGTCTGGAATAACCCAATTATTAGCAATCTTTAAGAGATATACAAAAATGGGTTTCAATTTAGACCACCATGATTTAGCTTCTATTTTGTCCGAGTTGCCAAAAGCGCAACTTGAGCAAATTGTGGTCAATCAAGCGGTTCTCATTCAACAACTAAACACCCGTCTTGAACTGCTTGAAAAAGAAATACTTGAACTTCAGCAACGTCCGCCACTTTCAACTGCTCCTTTTCGGCGCAAGCCGGAAGAACTTTCCAAAAACCCGCAAAAACCCGGGCAAAAGAAAGGTCATCCGGGAACTTTTCGCCAACCTCCGCCACCGACTGAAATTATTGATGTTCCGCTTGAATATTGTCCTCATTGTTTTTCTGAAGTTGAACATCTCAAATATCACACCCAAACTATTGAAGAACTCCCCATTATTGAAGTCCAAGTTATTCAAATCAACACCCAAAGCGGTTTCTGTCCCAAGTGTCAAAAAAAAGTTCGTTCTTCGCATCCTTGGCAAATTTCTCAAGCCAAAGGGGCGGCTTCAACTTCGCTCGGTCCGCGAGCCGTAGCACTGGCGATTGAATTAGAAAGCCGTTTTAATCTGACTAAATCAAAGACTTGTGCCATTTTGCAAGAGTTTTTTGGCATCCGTTTAACCCTTGGTGGCTTGGTTGATTTAAGTCATCGAATGGCTTCCAAATTGAGTCCTGAATATCAGCAACTTCTGCACGAAGTTCAACATTCAAGCCACATTCACGCCGACGAGACCGGTTGGTATGTCGGCAAACCCGGCAACCAATTATGTGTTTTTACCAACCAATCCGTCACGCTTTATCACATTGCCAAGACGCGAAATCGGGAAATGGTCAAACGCATTTTGGGTGATTACCAAGGCGTTCTGATCACCGATTGCTTGAGCATTTATGATGAAGTCAATCCGCTCCAACAAAAATGCTATTCGCATCATTTGAAAGCCATCAAGGAAGCTCTTCAAAAAAGTCCAAGCGGATTTTCCCATTATTTGGAAGAACTTAAACTGCTGTTGCAGACCGCGATGACTTTGAAAACGCTGCAAACTCAGATGAAGCCAGCAGATTTCTCTGCCAAGATTCAACACTTGGAACAATGGGCGGCAAACCTGTTAAGTTTGGAAAATCGAACTGCGCCGCTCCAGCCAGAAGAAGAAACGGTGCGCCAACGTCTGTTTAAACAACGAGACCATTTATTTGAGTTTCTCAAACATCAAGAAGTAGAAGCGACTAACAATCAAGCCGAACGCCAACTGCGTCCAGCAGTCATCGCTCGCAAACTCTCGTGTGGCAACCGAACTGATAAAGGGGCGCAGACTTGGGAAGTTTTAGCCAGTTTGGCAGTCACTTCGGCGCAAAAAAACCAATCTTTCAAAGACCTCATTAAAAATGCAGTTTATCGTTCACCCTCTTAAACCCTTCTTAAACGCTAAACGGATACTCACTATGGGCTACAAATATGGCGTTGTCTTCGACAACTTTATGCGGAAATTTGCTTTTTTATTTCCACAAATATTTTTCGTCAAAATCAACTTCGTGACTTCTTAACAACTTCAAAAACTCTTCTTTAAAATCATATTTCTGATGATGTTCTTCTTGATTCTGGATATATTTCACAACCGCATCAACATTTGAACGGCTGACGCTAAACGCTCCGTATCCGATTTGCCATCCAAACGGGTTTCCAAATTTTTCGCTTACCCATTTTGACGAATTTGCCTTGATAAATTGCATCGCATCCGACGCAGAAACGGTTGGCGGTAAAGAAACGAGCAAGTGAACGTGGTCGAGCATTCCGTTTATCGCCAATGGTTTACCTTTCAATTCTTTTGTCAAACCGCCCATATACGCATAAAGTTCGGGCTTGATCTCATTTGTAATCAAATTCATCGAATCTTTTGTCCGAAAAACAAAATGCGTCAATAAATTTGTATATGTGTGCGACATAGTTTTAGTTTAGCCGTTGAAAACGGCGGTATATTTGTAGCCCACAATGATAATTGTGGGTATTAATTACAGAATTTGTTCAAGTCGTTGAAAACGACGGCATAAAATATCAAGATTCGTTATGTCGTTATCTTCGATAACTTCAATGATTTGTTATCATCTGACCCACAATTTCATTGTGGGCTAAAAATATAATCGTCATCTTCGATGACTTTTTTTCGATAATTTACGTTTCTTCCTCTTTTCTTCTTTTTCGGCTAAATATTTTCTCGCTGCGTCGATAAATTTATCCTCAATTTTACGTTGTTCGTGTCCTTCGGCAGTTTCATCTTCACCAAACGGAAACATTTCACGAAGCAATTTTTCTTTGTCATCATCATATTCTTCATTCGGATAAAACTCATATTTTCCTAATTGCAATTCCGTCATATCTTTTCTTATTCGTGTAATTTCGTGGCTGAAACTTCTTAATCCGTCACACTACACAACCCAATCACAGGCTGATGAAGCATCGTAATTTCGGCGTTTCTGCCCATAAAACTTCTCGCCATCGCAATCGCTTCGGTTAAATTATCGGCTCGTTCCCAACCTAACATTTCGGGGACGTGGGCGTTTTCTGCACCGGCGGCGATTACTTTTCCGCAATGTTGACGACCGTTTTCGCCCCAATACCACATAAAAAATGGATGTGCTCCGTGGTAGGCGTTGCCTCGGCGATACATTTCGACATAGCTTGGATTTGACGCGAATTCGCGTTCGTATTTTTCGCGGAGATAAAAAGCGTCGCGTGATTCGGGCAATAAACGATGGAAAAATTCGATGTAGCTCGGATGAAAATTATGGTCGAATTCGTCGAAACACGGATGCGTAAGAATCATCACGCCGCCTTTTCGCAAAAGCGGTTTGTTGCGATACATATTAAAGTGATAGCCCATCGCCATAACTTGCACGAGCAAAGGATTTAGCGTGGAATAGACGTTATACGGCGAAATATCGGGAATGCCCGTAATCAAAATATCGCACTGACCTTTGACGGGAATTTCGTATTGCTGATAATTTTTTTCGAGAATTTTATCGTGAACAAGTTCCGTTTCGCCCGCAAAACAGGCAATCATTTCGTATTGCGCCGGAATTGCGTGGAGCATTTTTCGTCTCGCGCCACGCGGCATTTTTGAAAAAGTCCGCCGCATTGCTTCCCATTTCATTCGGTCCGCAAACGTAAATTCGTCTTCGTTTTGGGTCAAAATATCGTAGCCGTCGCTGAACATTTTGTTATTCAACGCCGTTTCGATATGAAAGACGTTGCAATGTTCGTCAACCAATTTTCCGAGTCGAACAACCTTATGATTCAATTCCGATGCCGGCGGATCCATATACGAATGCGAATCACGAATCGTCTGCGGTTCGTGATGAGCCCGCAAACTTTCGTAGTCGCAAAGCCCGACCGCGACCGATTTATGTCCGCCGTCCATCGGCACGAGATTGATGTTCAAATAAATCAAAATGTCCGATTCAGCGGCACGGCGATTGATTCGCAAAGGCTCGTTATGTCTTGTGTATCCAAGAGTTACGAGATTATCGTCGTCTTCGGCATCGTGATTGTAATAGCGTTCGGGATAAAAAGCATTGTGGATTTTTGAGCCGACCATTCGCTTCATTTCCCACTCCGTCATTTTGCGATGCAGGGAATTGGCGATAATCAGATGAATGTCGTCAACGCCGTTTGCGTAGCACAAATCAAGCACGACTTCGAGCATCGTCTGACGCAAATCGGGCGTAGCCATCGGCGGCAACGGCAACGAAATATCGTCCATCGCAATCGTGATTTTCATTCCCGGTTCGAGTTGTGCGTAAAGCGGTTTCGCGTCAAGCGGATGATTTATCGCATAACGAATCGCGGCTTCTCGATTGGGCAAACCCTGAATCGGCGGATTCGGATAAATTACCCGCGTGCCGATCGGAATGTCTTCCAAAATAAAATCCTCGCCAAACGGCATAATCCGCGGTGCCGAGTCTTTGTCAATATACACGACCGATTCGTGTGTTTTGCGTCTAAGTTGTAGTGCCATATTTATATTGAATATTTATAGTAAGTAAGTGCTTACTTACTTACACAATTTAGCCTAACTTAACAAGTTAAACCTTTCTGACGAAAATGGCAAATGAATAGCGATTCGCAGAAATTACTATCCACGGAGTTCACGAAGAAAACACGAAGGAAATCAAAAACATCAAATGATATTTTTTACTTCGTGCCAACTTTGTGTGACTTCGTGGATAAAACTTTTACTTCATTTGGAGAATCGCCCAGTTATGTTGAAGAGCGACTTGTTTCAGGCGGAAATCGGGGTTGATGGCGGCAGGGTGTCCAACGATTGAGAGCATCGGTAAATCTGAAATGCTGTCGGTGTAAGCGTAAGAATCTGAAAGGGATATGTTGTGTTTCTCGGCGTATTCTCGTATCCAAGCAGCTTTGGTTGCCGAAGCCATCACGGGCGGAAGGACACGTCCGGTTGCGTAACCGTTGACGAACTCTAAACGATTGGCGACATAATCATCAATTCCCAAATAATCCAATAGTTTTTCGACTGAAAAATCCAACGCGCCGGTCAAAACAACTTGGCGATGTCCGTTTTTCTTAGACTGCCGGATTAAGTCAAAAGTGCCTTCATAAATTGCAGGTTTGAGTGTTTTTTCAAATAATTCATCGGCAAAAAAACGCAAACGGTCGTGAGATTCGCCTTTGTAGCTTTGGAAAAATACTTCGTTGAAAACATTCCGGCTGTAAATATCGGTGGCGGCAAAAAAGGGTAATTTTGCCAAGGTCAAGACACTTTTTTTGATGGTTGGGAGGATTCCGCCTTGCCTTTGAGCATAGAATCCGAGCGTATGTACCAGATTTGTGCTGACCAATGTTCCTTCTAAATCGTAAAAAGCTGCCGCAATTTGTTTTTCTTTCATTGTTTGAAATCTTAAATTGAAGTAAATTATCGCAAGCAACAAAATATAACAGTTTTCAATCATTTCGACAATTTGCGGAATATTTCTTCAAATTGATTACTTTTTTCAGTATGTTTAAACTACGCATTTTATTACTTTTTGCATTTTCTTTGCTCCTCGTTTCTTGCGCTTCTCATACCGAAGCGGAAAGCGAAACAAAACCGAAAGAAACCGTTCCAACGGCTGAATTAGTCAAACAAGCAGACGCTCTTTTTTTACAGCGAACTGACACGGCAAAACTCCGCGAAGCTGTCAACACAATTGCTCGTGCCAGAAATTCCGAAAAGCGGGAATTTGAAATCGAAGCAAAGTTTGCCAAATATAACTACTTTCTGTCCAAACAATTAACCGATGAAAAAGAAGCTGATAAAGTTCTGAAAGATGGTTATACCGCCGGGCTGATTGCCTCTCGGATTGAGCCGAATAAACCCGATGGCTATTTTTGGGCAGGTGCAAATTTGGGCGAACAGGCACGTCGAAGCCCGATTACAGTCGGTCTAAAATCTACGGGCGAAATCCGCGAATTGATGAACAAAGTCATCGGAATTCAGCCGAATTTTCAAGGCGCGAGTGCTTATGATGCCCTCGCTCAACTCGAACTTGCAACTCGTTTGACCGGCGGAAAACCTGAAAAAGCGGTCGAATATTTGGAAAAAGCGTTGGAATACGAAAAAGAAAATTCCTATATTTATTTGCACTTGGCGGAAGCATATTTAGCGGTTCAAAAACCTACTGAAGCGAAGAAACAACTTGATTCCCTTTTTAAGATGAAAACAAACCCCGAATATGAAGTTGAACGCAAAGAGGTTGTGGAAAAAGCTCAGAAAGTGTTAGAGACGAAATTTTGAAAAAAAAGTATTGACGCGCTCAAAATTGTCGGTTATCATCTGCTTAACTGAAAAGGAGGTGGTCCAAAAATATATGATTAAAGATTACAGCGAGGTAACTGCGACCTAGCAGCAAGTCTCCAAGAGATTTGAAGACTTGTTCGGCTTTGAAAAATAAGCACAGGTCAATTTAAACAGATATACCGAGAAGCCGTTCAAAATTTGGACGGCTTTTTCACTTTCTAACGGCGAAATTCACAATCAAAACTCGTCAATTAAAGAAAAAGTTGAAAAAATTATGAAAAATTTATTGATGACATTGGTTTTGTTTGCGCTACTGTCGAGTTCAAATTACGCACAGGATAAATCCATTGAAAAGAATTTCGGGAAAACCAAGCAAAGTCTTTCGGTTGTTCGCTTTGCAGTAGGTGAAGATGCCAGTAGCGGTTTTGATTATGTCGTTTATCGAAAAAAGAAAATGATGAAAAACGGGGCATCAAGTTAAAGAAATTTACTTATTTGTAGGATGTATCGAGAATTTAATCAATTCCCCAATTTAAGCAAGAGTCTTTCAGCGAATACCTTCGATGATGACTTGATTTGAATCCGCCTTTACTACAAAATATAGTGCTATTGTTCAAGGATAAACGCTATATTTAATGTTCAAACTTCAACGTCTCGAAATTACGGGTTTTAAGTCATTCGCCGATTACACCGAAGTAGTATTTACGGGTGATGGAATTACGGCTGTGGTCGGTCCAAATGGTTGTGGCAAATCAAATGTTTCCGAATCCATCGCTTGGGTTTTAGGCGAGCAACGAGCAAAAGCCTTGCGTGGTGCGGAGATGAAAGATGTAGTTTTTCAAGGCACCAGCAAGCGCAAGCCCAGCGGAATGGCGGAAGTTGTCTTGCATCTGGTGCGTGACGAATCGCCTTTTTACGAAGACGAACTTGGCGATATTGACGAGGCTTTAGGCGATATTGATGAACACGCGGTTAGCTCTGAAGAGTTTGAAGTTTCACTTATCGAACCAAAGGAAACAGAAGCCGAAATTGTTCCCGAACATTCGGAAAATTCAGGTGGAACGGCAACCGCACTTGCCAAAATCAAAACCAAGCGTCATTGGCGCAGAAGTCGGGTCGCGTTAGACTTTGCACCGGGCGAATCGGTTTCGGTAACACGCCGACTTTATCTGTCGGGCGAAAGCGAATATTTGCTCAATGGCAGAACTTGCCGTCTGCGCGATATTCAAGATTTATTTGCCGGAACGGGACTTTCGGGCGCACATTACGCCATCATTGAACAAGGACGCATCGGGCAAATTCTTTCGGCAAAGCCAAGTGACCGTCGCAGTTTAATCGAAGAAGCCGCCGGAATCTCCAAATTTCGCACCCGCCAACGAGCCGCCGAAGCCCGTCTGGAATCCGCCAAAACAAATTTACGGCGAATTTCTGATATTGTTGAAGAAATTGATAAACAAGCCAATTCCTTACGCCGTCAAGCCTCTAAAACTCGCCGTTACAAAGTTTTGCGCGATGAGTTGCGGGAATTATTACGCCAAGTTTTTGCCGCGGAAGGAAGTTTTTTAACCGAATTAGTCAATGAATTAGAAGATAAACTCGAAGAAGCCGTCACGCTGGAACGCAAACTTTTTTCCGAAGTTGCGACCAAAGACGAAGCCTTCCGCGAAGCCACGCACGAAGCACGCGAAGCCGAAGAAACTTTATCGGAGTTGCGCTCGCAACACGCCGAAAATGCCCTCCAACGTGACCGAAATTCGCGCGAACTCGTTTATAAACAGGAACAATTGACCAGTTTACAAAATCGTTCGTTAATCTTAAAAGGCGAAATTGAATCACTCGAACAGCGTTTGCAATTGATAAAAGCGGAAGCGGAAAGATTACAAAAAGAGGAAAAAATTCAGCGCACCGAAGCCGAAAAAGAAGAATCAATTTTGCGTGAAGCGGAAAAGAATTATCAAGCTAAACTCAATGAATTGAGAGAGATTGAGACAGAAATTGAAAAATACCGCAGCGAACTTTTGACGCACACCGCCGCCGTTGAGCGTTTTGCCGAAATCGAGCGTCAACTTGAAAATTCTTCGGAAAGACTGCACGAAAGATTAGAAGGATTAAAACGCGAAGGTGAACGCGCCGAAGAATCACACGCCGAACATTTGACGCAAAGTGAATCTTTAGCAAAATCTATCACTCAAATTCAAGTAAAAGTTACAAAATTACAGACTGAACGGCGCGAGTTGCAAGAATCGAACAGCGAAATTAAACAAAATTTGCAGTTGGATGAGAAGGCTTTGAGCAAAATCCGTGAAGAATTTTCTCGCACCCGCCACCGACTCGAAACCTTGCGCGAACTGGACGAAAAACGCGCCGTTTATGCACCAAATGTCCAAAAAATCTTTGCCGAACAGAGCAAGATTGGCGTTAAACTTTTGGGAACTTTGGCAGACAAATTTACAGTCGAACAATCCGCCGAAAAAGCGGTCGAAAATCTTTTCGGAGCATATTTGCAAACGATTTTGGTTGAAACCGAAGCCGAGGCGCGAAAACTTGCCAAATATGTGAGCGAAAATAATGTTGGGCGAATCTCGATTTTGGTTCAGAGTTCAAAGTTCAAAGTTCAAAGCTCAAAGTTCAAAGTTGCAAATTATCTTGGCGTGTCTGACGAATTATTAAATCTTTTGCACGAAGTTTTTCCGCGTGAGATGTCGGCGCAAGTTGTTGATAGTGTTGATGATGCAAAAGTTGAGTCGTTTGTCACAACTGAGGGTGATTTAGTTTTCAAGGGCAAACTTTTTGTCAGCGGAAAGGCGAATCAGAACGAGAAAAATTCATCGCTTTTGGGTTTCAAACGCGAATTGCGCGAACTTCAAACTAATAGCGAAAAATTTGCTAAGGAAGTTGAAAAAGCCGAAAAAGAAATTGCCAAGTTGCGCGAAAAACTTTCCGTCAAAGATTCACAACTAACTGAATTGCAAACAGTTATCACCAGAGCCGAACGCGAATTGCTTTCACAAGAAATTCAAGCTAAATCATTGAATCAAGAAATTGACCGTGCTGAACGGCATAAAAAAGTTGTGGCAGAGGAAACGAAACAAATTGAGCGCGAACTTTCTGAGATAGTTTCAAAGCAATCTGACGCGAAATCAAATGCCAGCAAGGCTGAATTGGCGCGAAAATCTGCCTCTGAAAGTTTAGCGGAAATATCTGAAAAGATTGGGGTTGCGCGAAACACAGTAGAAACGGAAAACGCCGATTTGAACGAAAAGAGGACTTTGGCGGGAGTCGCTGCCGAGCGTCGCCGTTCCGCGCAAACTTCACTTCGTCGGGTTGAATCGGAACAGTCGGAAATCGAATCGCGCCTTTCGCGTCAATCTTTGGAAACAGTTGAAATTGAAAACACCTTGTCGGCGTTAAATGCTTCTATTGCTGAAATTACACAAAATATTGAAAGTTCTGCAACTGAGCAAAATGCAGAACAAAACGAACTTAGCGAAGCCGTCACAAAACTCAAAAATGAGCGCGAAAAAGCTGATGCAATGTCCGAAGACTTAGCAATGCTCAATCAAAAATCTGCCGAAGCGCGAAACTCGCGGGCAACAATCGAAATTAAAAAAGCTGAATCAATTACGCGATTGCAAAATTTGAACGAAAATTGCCAACAAGAATTAAATCATTCGTTAGTGGAAATGGTTGAATCTGTTGAATTTGCCGAATATTTTGATTTAGATACTTCGCATCAAACGGTTGCAGATTTACGGCAAAAACTTGAAGGATTCGGCGCGGTCAATATGCTCGCGCTCGAAGAATTGAGCGAAACGGAAGAACGATTATTATTTTTGACCTCGCAACGGCAAGACATTATTGACAGCATCAGTTCTGCCGAAGAAGCGTTGCGCGAAATCAAACAGCGTTCCCGCGAGCGTTTTCGAGAGGCTTTTGCTGCCGTCAACGGCTATTTCAAAGAGTTTTTCCTCGAGCTTTTTGGCGGTGGCAAAGGCGAAATGGTCTTGCTAGAAGCTGATGATATTTTAGAATCAGGCATCGAAATTATCGCTCAACCGCCCGGCAAACGTCTGCAAAATATCCTACTTTTATCGGGTGGCGAAAAAGCGATGACGGCAATCGCGCTGGTGATGGCAATTTTCCAATATCGTCCGTCGCCGTTTTGTTTGTTGGACGAAGTTGACGCTCCGCTGGACGATGCCAACGTTGGACGATTTGTTGACAAAATCGCGCAAATGTCTGAAAAAACTCAGTTTATCGTAATTACACACAACAAACGAACAATGGAATCCGCCAAAGCATTGTATGGCGTGACGATGGAAGAGGCTGGAGTTTCAAAAGTAGTTTCGGTTAGATTTGAATAGTGTTAAAATGATTTTGAGGTAATAAAAATGAGCGCAACTGTTTCAGAAAATTTTGTTTTAGATAAATTCACCGCGATTAATTTTCTAACTAACGAAAATGGCAGACGAATTTTGCTGAACGATGTTTCGTGGAAAGAATACGAAATGTTTTTAGAAGATTTTGAGGAAAAAGCGGGCTGGCGGTTAGCCTATAACGAGGGGAAATTAGAAATTATGCCACCAACACTAGAACACGAATGCTTTGGCTTTTCTTTTCACGATTTTGTTCGCGCCTATTGTGATAGGTTTGATATTGAACTTGTTGGTGCGCGTTCGACAACTTTTCGGCGTGAGCTTTTGGGAAAAGGGGTCGAGCCAGATGAATGTTATTACGTTCAAAATGCGGAAAAAGTTATTGGTAAAAAATTCAAATCAAAAGAGTATCCAGCACCAGACGTGGCGGTTGAAGTTGATGTGTCCACGGATTCACTCGACAAATTCCCAATTTATTCAGCCTTAAAAGTTCCCGAAGTTTGGATTTATGACGGCAAAAAAGTTGTCTTTAACAAACTCAAAGGCGAAAAGTATCATCAAATCTCCCATAGCGTTGCATTGCCTTTGCTTTCGGCGGAAAAATTAACGGAATTTTTGAAATTGAGCCAAGAAAAAGGGCAAACTTTTGCTTTGAAAGCGTTTCGACAACATTTGAACGAGTTGCAAATGCGTTAATTTTTATGAAAAAAACATTTATTTTTGTAGGTTTAATATTGATTTTATCAGTTTCGGTTTTGGCTCAGACAAAGAAAAAAACGACCAAGAAACCGGTTAAAAAAACTACGACTCCGGTTGCCGCTAAACCTGTTTCGACTGAGCCGATTATAGACGTTAAGACCCCAATTCCACCAAAGAAAAATGAGCGTCCCGAAGATCAAACAACTGTTCCGCAAACTGAACCGAAAAAGAAAAATCAAGCTGATAGAAATGCGACAACCGCCAAACCTGAAAAAATAATTTACCCTTACGTTTATGAATTTTCTCAGCCGAATTTTGTAGTCAGCCACATTATTATCGAACACGATGAAAACGGGAAAGGCACGATAACTTTTGAAAAGAAAGACTTTGGCGAACCGCTTACAGATCCGCTCCAACTTTCAAACGTCACGCTTGAAAAACTAAAAACTATCCTTCAAACGCTCAATTTCCTAGATTCTACCGAAAATTATCAATCGCCAACTAGAGATTATGGACATCTCGGCAATCACACCGTTACCCTGCGAAAAAATAGCAAGGAACGCATCGCCAAATATAATTGGACGGAAAATAAAGACGCTAAAGCCTTAACGGACGAATATCGCAAAATCGGCGAGCAATTTGTCTGGTATTTTGATATTTCAGTAGCGCGTGAAAATCAACCTTTGGAAGCCCCAAGTTTAGTTGACCGACTTGATTCTTTGCTCAAACGTGATGAAATTTCCGATCCTCCGCAAATGCTCCCCTTTTTGAAAGAGTTAAGCAACGATGAACGAATTCCGCTGCTGGCTCGTAATCACGTTATCAGAATCGTCAAAGATATTGAGAAAAAATCTCAAAAAGCACAGAAATAGCGTGGCAAATTAAAACGGAGATTCGTCTTCGTCACCTTCAAAGGTAATGCGTTTCTTGATTTTCGGCTGTCGCTCTTCGCGCAAATCTTCGGGTTGAATCGCTTGCAAAGCCGGATTTCCATCAGAATCTTTGAGCAAAATTTCGATCCGGCGTTCGGCTTGATTGAGTCTTTCCTGACATTCACGCGAAAGTTTTACGCCGTCTTCAAAAAGTTTAAGACTATCTTCCAGAGATAAATCGCCTTGTTCAAGTTCACGAACAATCTTTTCCAGTTCCATCAAAGAGGTTTCAAATGTTTTATTTTTGGTAGTCATTTCATTTATTCACAAAAGATTTACCACAGAGACACCGAGAGAATCAAATAGGCTTGAAGCATACAAATTTTGAATTTTGCATATCTAATCTAATTCATTCTAAGATGTCTTGAAAACAATCAAACTGTCCATAAACTCTGTGTCTCCGTGCCTCTGTGGTGAAAAAATCTTTTAGGTCTCCTACTTAAAAATATCGTTTAGATTTTTCAACACATCTCCTAATTTTTCAAGACCAAGTTGTTTTCCGGCATTTTCAAGATTTCCTTTGCTTGCCAGAGCAATCAGTTGTTGACCAATCTTTTCGGCAATTCGCTGAGCCAATTTCTCGTCCTTTATCGCCACCACTTTCCACAAATTCCCTTCACGTTTCATCGTTAATTCGAGAGGTTTTTCGGGAATTTTGCTTTTTATAGTGGCGGTATCTCCATCAATTTTTATCTCCAACGCTCTTTCGGCAAACAAAGCAATCGCCCAATACGGCACTTTATCAAATTTTTCGGTCTTTTCACGAATCAGATTTGGCAATTCTTCTTTGGCTTTTTCTTTAATCGCTGGCATCAGCGGGACAGCGACTTGGGCGACTTTGGCAATGATTGGCGCAGGCAAATTTCGTCCGTAAAGTTCGACTGCTTTTTCCGTAATCTGCGGAATAAAACTATTGACAACTTTCTCGGTATCAATAATTTGCGCGACCTGTTCCTTATCATCTTTGCGCGCGGCATCAACCAATAACGCTAACGAATATTGAGGAGTTTTTTTGACGCTCTGCCAATAAAAATAACTGCCAATCGCACCAATAAGTAAAAGAACAAATGTCAAAATCCCTAAAATGCCCAAAATTTTCAAACAACCGCCACGCTTTTTCGTTGGCGCAGAATCATTTGATGGCAAAACTTCCGCTTTTGGCTGAGTTTCGCCTTTTTGTTCGCCTAAATCTACAACAAATTTTGACATTAAAACTTTATTTCACAGGGATAAAGGGGATGGGCAGGGATAAAACAAGACAAAAGTTTTGAAATATCCCTCTCAATCCCCTAAATCCCTGTGAATTCTTCTTTCTCCAAAATCCTAGCTTTTAGTTTGCCATTAGCGAGCCGAATTTGCACGTTTTCATCCGCTTTTACATCTGAAACATCGTGTAAAATTTTGCCTTCTTCATTTTGAGTAATCGAATAGCCACGTTTCAAAACAGACAATGGCGAAAGCGCATCCAGCGAAGCCATCCTTATTTTTATCTTTTCGTCTTTGAAGTCAATAACATCTTTGATTGCAGAAGTTTGACGCTGTTTGAGTAAAGCTAAACGGGTCTGATTTTCCGAAACTTTAGCCGCTAATTTGATTGGCGAAAGACGATTTTTCAATGTTTCCAGATGCTTTTCGCTTCGTCGTAATTTTTCTGAAAAAGTCGTTTCCATCCGGTCATTAAAATCTTCAACTTCATACCGCCAATCTTTAATCTTGTTTGGAAATTCGTGAAAAACCGAAGCAAAGGCTAGTTCCTGCAACGAATTACGCGATTGCAAAATTTTGTAGTTGACGAGTTGGAAAAGGTCTTGGGTGCGTTGATAGATAAACGCCTCGATATTTTCCTCATTTTCGGCAACAATTTCGGCAGCAGCGGATGGAGTGGCGGCGCGAACATCGGCGACAAAATCAGCAATCGTAAAATCAATCTCGTGACCAACGGCGGAAATGATGGGGATTTTGGAATTACGAATCGCGCGGGCAACTCGCTCTTCATTAAACGCCCACAAATCTTCGCTCGAACCACCACCGCGTCCAACGATTAAAACATCAATCTTCTCATCTGAAGTTTCATTAAATTTATTAGCAAATTTGATGGCTTTTTCGATTTCTTCGCCCGCCGTTTCGCCTTGGACGCGGGTTGGAATCAAGGTAATATGAACAGTTTTTGTCCGACGCGAAAGGACATTCAAAATATCGTGAAAAGCCGCGCCATTTGGCGATGTAATCACGCCAACTCGTTTTGGAAAATACGGCAAACGGCGTTTTAATTCCTCATCAAACAAACCTTCTTTGGCAAGTTTTGCCTTGATTTGCTCAAAGGCAACCTTCAACGCGCCTTCGCCGACAGGTTCGAGCGATTCGACCAAAATCTGATATTCGCCCTTGGGTTCATAGACCGAAAGTTTGCCACGCACCCGAACTTGTAACCCATCAAAAGGCTTAAAACGAATCCGTAAATTATTGCGAATATAACAAGCTGCCTTTAATTGCGAAAAACCATCGTGCAAAGTGAAATACCAATGCCCCGAATTTGCCGCCATAAAATTGGTAATCTCACCTTCGAGCCAAACGGATGAAAAACTGCGCTCCAATGCTTTTTTGACCTGTTCGTTTAACTCCGAAATTGTCATTGGACGGCGTTCTTCTTCGTCGAAA
Source organism: Pyrinomonadaceae bacterium (assembly GCA_963779235.1). Taxonomy (GTDB): domain Bacteria; phylum Acidobacteriota; class Blastocatellia; order Pyrinomonadales; family Pyrinomonadaceae; genus JAIBCC01. The sequence continues at coordinate 90,993 of CAVZXI010000012.1, read as the reverse complement.
AGTGAATCTAAAAGCGATGTTTTCATTTTGAAACTCTTTTGCGTTTTTTCACAATCTTTTTAGGCGGAACAACAAAACTACTATCTAAAGTTGGCGTTGGTTTTGGTGGTTCAACTCCTGCGGGGACCACATAAAATTCAATCATCATTTCTTCCCGATAACCTCCATCAACAATTATCACTCTACTTGAATCATAACGTCTAAAAACCATTATTTGGTTAGTCATTTTAACCATTCTTGCTACGTCTTTTTTATTTCCATCACGGCTTCCATAAATAATCATATAGCCTGTCGAATTCGGCTCATCAATTAGATAAAACATAAAACCATCAAATCTAGCTGACAACTCCGAATATAAAATGTGACTAAACTCATCAATCTTATAAGGATAAGAATCTACTCGTGTAGAAGCAAAATCATGATTTTCACATTCGGGATGTAAGCCTTTGACTTGAACAGATGCAGAAATGAATTTATCGTTTGTTTCACTTAAATCAACTTCTATCTGATTTGTATTTTGCCCTTTGATGATTTTTCCTACCGAAACACTCCATTCCAAACTCAGTTTAGAATTAGGCTCTTCATCTTTGATTGCAACTGAAAATTTTAAAGGCTGATTACGGTCTTTTCTAAAACCATCTCCCGCAACATTTATTTCGGGGCAAACAGCTATTTCCGACAAACTGAATGTCGGAGTCGGCTTTGGCGGTTCAGCATTTTGCGGAACAATCCAAAACTCAAGCGTTGCCTCTTCCCGATAACCACCGTCAATTACAATTACTCTTTCAGGTGAAATTGGATATTTAGGATTTGGACGGTAATCAGTATATTTTGGTTTATTCGTCAAAAACCTAACAACTTCCTGACTTTCGGTTGTTGCTTTATCCAAAGGATATTTTCCCTTTCGTTGATTGTAAAAAATGACGTAGGCATTTGAATCTTTATGTTTCGTAACTTCTTGGGCAAACCGGATTGTGCGGTCATAATCGCTAATTTTTGGTGAAGAATAATAAGTTCCGTATTGATTTTGCAAATAGCTGAATTCATCAAACTTCAAAGCAACATTATTATTTTGTGCAAAGAGTTGAAATGTAAAAATCAAAACCCAAAGTAGAGTTAATTCTTTCATAACCTTTTTACCTTTTACCTTTTTACTTTTGACTTGCTTCTGTTTCTCCATACTCCAATATTATCTCAAAATTATTCGTCCGCGCCTCTTGAAAAAGTTTTTTAACGAAGCCTGTTTGATTTTTGGAAAACGTATTTTTCTGCAAAAATTCATCTACATTTTTATCATCCGCGTTTGACGAAATTGAGCCTTCCAATTTATCCGAAGTTAAACGAATTGCAACCTTTAACGCGACATTTTCATTACCTACTTTGACGTTTTTGAGGCTCGTGTAAAGCATCATTTTGACCAAACCGTCTTTGATGTCGGACGCAGATGGCATCTTGGCGCGGATGGTGTGTTTGGCTTCCATGAGCGTTAGAGTTTTGTCTGTCAAAATGGTTTCGTCGCAAGTAAAATAATATAATCCGCCGTCTTTGTCTCGGATTGTGACGCGGGCTTTGGTGTCGCTCGACAATGCTTCTTTGGGTTGAGTTGTGACAAATTCGCGTCCTTGAGCTTGTTGCGATTTTTGGCGTGATAGGGTGCGGAATTCGTCTAAACTTTTGCTGATTCGGGTAACAAAATTATCAATTCCTTTGTCATCGTGGAGCGTGACATTGGTTCGCTTGGCAATTTCGGCGTAGGCTATTTTGGCTTTTTCGGCGATGTTTGAAATCCCCTGCAATTCTTTCAAATTCCATTCGGTTGCCGTGCCTTTGAATTGTTGTAATTCGTTTAATTTGTTTGAGATAAATGCGTTATCAAACTGCTGATTTGTTAATTCGCTGGATGAATCTCGCGTAGCATCAACGTAATAACCCAAAATCAAATAAACGTCCAACAGATTCAAGAGCGAAAATGTGTCAAACTGCAAAAAGTCGCGTTCGCCGTCTTTGCCTTCGTCTTTGATGATTGGAATAATTGTGGCTCTTTTGGGATTTTTTAGGGTGTTGTAAATGCGTTCGTAAGGGTAGGAGCGGGTGCGTTTGGGCGATACCCAACGGCTGACGGCAAGGTCGCCAAACATAAACGCAGGTGGAGATTTATTGACATCAAAAGTTTCAATTGGAATTTTTCGCAAAGTATTGGTCAGCAACGGTTTATATTTTATTTCGCCGACTTCGCCCGTAATTTCGTCGGGCTGTTGAAGGGTAAATTTGATAGGCGAAAATGTAACGGAATTATCACCCTTACTAACGTGCGGGTTTCTGCCATTGTCCTCTTTAAAATTGCTAACTTCAGTCGCCGAAACTTCCTTGACCGCGCCGAGATTGACGAAAGTTCCGGCACTATTTACCTTAATTCTGAGACGAGGCGAAGCCGTATCGCCAGTTTCCGCACTATCCGAACGAAAAGTGACAGTGTAAGCCGTGCGGAGTTGAACTACGATGTCCTCGTAAGCCTTTTGCAAATCGTCCAATCGGCGAATCGGGTAATAAACTCCGCCCGAAACCTCCGCCAATCTCGCGCCTTCGCCCTCTGCTTTGGAGGTCAAACCCATATAACGAGTCCGCAGCGGATCAGCCAACTCTGTTGACTTCGAGTTGCCGAAGCCGCGACCAACGCCGATGGAACATAGAGCGGATAAATTAACGCACCGCTTTCCTGAATCGAACCAAGCAACGAATCAAACGGCAAAAATGAACGATTATCATCACCATCCGAAAGTATGACAATCGCGGTTCGTTCGCCTTTGAACGGTTTCAAAGTATCAACCAATGAAAATGCAATCGCATCGTAATAACCCGTTCCACCACCTGCGTCAAAAGTGTCGAGCGATTCGGAAAGTTTGCCTCGATCTGTGGTAAAGGTCGCAATTTGTTTAACGTCTTCATTAAAAATTACGATAGCAATTTTATCCTGCGGACTCATTGTGCCGAGAAAATTGCGAGCGGCTTTGCGAATAAAATTGACGTAATTTTCGATGCTTCCCGAAACGTCCAAAAGCAAGACCAGATTAAACGGCGCAGTAACCGGCTTAACCGATAAAATCTCACGTTCTTTGCCATATTCAGTAACGACAAAATCTTTCTTTTCGAGTCCGGCAACCGCCCGATTATTTACGTCAACTACTCGCGCTACAACCTGTTTTACTTTGGAAGTTCCGTTATATTCGGCTCTCGGTTTGTCATTCAAAGTTGGCGAACTTCGGCGCGGCGGCAGAGTTTTCAAATAATCGCCAAAATATTTCGGACTGGCGCGGCGAATCGCTTCCATCAACATTGAATCACCGCTTCGGATGATGGATTTAGCCGCTTCGGTCAGCGGACGTTCGCGCAAATCTGAGGAAACTTCGGAAGGACTGACATTGAGCAAAATGATGCCGCGAGCGGTTTTGAAATTCAAAGCGATGTCGGTTGATTTTGGAGATTCGATTTTGGCATCTGGATTTTTAGCATTTTCTTCGTTGGCTTTCGCAAAGGTTTCGCGCTTCTGTTCCATCACCTCTGCATCGAAATATTTCCCGATGATCGAAAATCTACCGCCGATTCTTTCCTTAACTTTTTCGATTTCGACATCGCTCAAATAACGCGGACGAGATTGAGTCCACCAAAATTCATATCTCAAATTTTCCAGCGGAATATTGGTCGAAATCGTTCCCGTATCGGTCAAAATTTCGGCAGTTGCCACATTTCCATCAATCGCTACTTCGCCTTCTTCAGTTTCAATTTTTACCCGAATTCGCTCAGGAACGGTAAGAATTAAATCCGCCCGCATCCTTTCGCTATTTGGTTTGACGGCGATTTTAATCTTTCCTTCCGAAGCATTTATTTGAAAATCTTTTTCGTTCAACAATTTGCCTTGAACCTGGAGCAAAACTTTATCCTCAAGTTCGGCTTTGGCTTCGATTCTGACGCGCCCGTAAAGATTGGTTATTTCAACCAAACCGCCCGTTTTTAGTTTGAAATCGCGCTGAAAATTCTGCGAAAAAACCGTTAGCGAAAGGCAAACCACAACTGACAGGCAAACGATAATTTGGAATCTGAAATTTGGAATCTGGAATCTTCTCATCTTTTTTCTGTGCTGATTCTCCCCGATTGTTGCAAACGTTCACGGATTCGATGTTGCCATTTACTTTGCGGATGTTCGGCATCTTCAAACTTTGCCAATAAATCTTGCATTGATTCGCCACCAGCTTGTCGAGTTTTGAAATAAAGCAACGCTGTGATTATAGACGTAAAAGATGAAATAACAAAAATTATCGGCATCCAGATAATTTCAAAAATGCCGGTCCCGATCCCGACTCTTTTCATCATTCTTTTCCTTTTTTCTTTATCTTCCTCCGACTCTTCGCCGCCGTCAACTTTAACTCCGCGAGGTCCGATTGAGATATTTACATTTTCATCTTTATCTTTATTTTGCTCAGCTTTTACGCCCCCAGCGAGTTGGTTTGTAAACCCTTTGATAGTTCCTTGAATTGCAAAACTTATTACAATTGCTAAAATAGTTGGAATCAAATAAACGATAAGTGATGTGCCTAGAACGGTCAAAAAAGAACGATTAACCAGTTCAACTGAACGCCGAAAAGCCGGTCTCCCGCTTAAACCTTCCATCATTATCGAAGGCGCAATCAACATATATCTAGCCGAAAGAAAAATGCCCGGGAAAAAACAAAGGGCGAATCCGAATAAAGCTATCAAAGTAGAAATCGTCACAGTTTTTAAAAGCGGTTTCCACTTTTTTTTCAATTCGCTAAAGGCAGAATTCAGCTTTAGCGGACGAAGCGGAACCGACAAAATTTGCGCCACAATCCAAGTAGTTGCACCAACCAATAAAGTCGAATAAAACATTTTGACAAAGAAATCTGCAAAAAACAGAACAACTCTGATAATCGTCAAACCGATGCTTTCTTCTAAAACCTCTGTAACAAGCAGTAAATCAAACAAAACTTTAACGAAATTGGTGACAAAAAAAGGGATTGCCAAAATTAAAGAGAGCAGTAAAAATTTAGGCAGATGTTCGCCGTAAATGGAAACAGCGTTTCTGAATAATGCTCCAATTCCTTCGGAATGCGAACGCAATTCGCTGGCAAAGGCTTCCGCCGTTTGCGGACGACTTTCGGTTTCTTTTGCCAAGGCTGAAAATAAAACTTTCTTCACCTTGCGCGGAATCTTCTTTGCCTCAAGCGGTGGCGGGGCATTTTCTTTGTGAGAATCCATCACTTCGGTAAAATCACCCATAAAAGGCGTTTTGCCCGAAAGCATTTGATAGGCAATTACCGCCAGACTGTAAATATCCGAGCGGGCTGAGAGTTTTTCACCGCGACATTGTTCGGGCGACATATAAAGCGGAGTCCCCAAAACTGCGCCAACTCTGGTTAATTCAGCAGTTGCAGGATTTGCCAAAGATTTATCGGTATTGTCGGCGGTTGAAATCAATCGCGTCCCATCTTCTTTTTCAATCAGTTGCGTTCCTTTTTTGGGAAAAATTGCCGTTCTGTCTTCGGATGAAATTGCGGCGGCGGGCAAAATTGCTGTCCCTTTTTCAGCGTCAGCGGTTTGAATCAGCGTTCCCGCTTCGCCAATCAGCGTTCCGCCACGATTTTCGATGAGCGTGTTGGGATTGGTTTGGTCAGCCAAAGTTTCGCCCTGTTGAAAGGCTTGAGTCGGCGCAGTAGTTGTAGGATTAAGCAGAGGCGTTCCATTCTCTTCGCCCATCGGTTCTTCGAGTTTGGCAATGCCGAAATCCAAAACTTTAACCGTGTAACCGCCGCGCTGATTCGGTTCAAGCCAAATATTATCGGGCTTTAAATCGCGGTGAATAATTCCCTGCTCGTGCGCTTCGTGAACCGCCGAGCAAACCTGTTCCAAAATATCGAGCGTCCAACCGAGAGGCAATTGTTTTTCTTCTTCGAGAATTTCACCGAGTGTGCAGCCATCGAGATATTCCATCACGAGGTATGCCACCCGCCCTTGAATCGTATCAGCAAAACCGAAATCGGTGACATCAACCACGTTTGGATGACGCAATCTGCCCGCCGCACGAGCCTCGCGTCTGAATCTTTCGACAAACTCCGCCCGTTCCATAAATTGGGGAACGATTACTTTTAGCGCAACCGGACGTTCGGTGCCGATATGCGTGGCGAGAAAGACCGCGCCCATTCCGCCGCGCCCAAGTTCTTTTTCGATTAAATATTTACTGTCGAGCGTCTGCCCGATAAGACTTTCCAGATTCATTGATTCATTTGTTCATTGGTTCATTGATTCATTGACTCGCTCTTTCAATCTTACAATGGAATGCTTCGCGCAATGATTCAATGGCTCAATATTGTCAAACTCTACTCGGTTTTTGATACGTTTCGCAAGTCGTTTTGGATTCATTTTTTGGATTTTATGTGATAAACTCGCAAATAACTTGGCTCTCCTTAAAAAATCAACCATCTGACGAATTTACATCAGGCATCTAATTTGATAGCTTTAAATATTTGCGGAGTAGAAAATGAAGTTACAAAACACGCGCCTACATATTTTAGAAACGGAAAAAGACCTGAGTAAAGAGGTCAAAACCGGCGTTTCTCTGCATTGCCATACGCAATTTTCCAAAGAAATGCTGGATTTTATCCCGTATTACGCCGACAAACTCCCGATTATCAATTATTTTTGGCGGAGAGAGCGCGACAACTATTTAGAACGCGAAGGCAGAAGTATCAATTTTGATACTGCTTATTGGTCGCCCCCGATGTCAGAAAAAGACGTTTATTCGATTGAAACCGAACAAATTCAAAATCTTGGCTTAAATTCAATGGTTTCTATCAGCGACCACGACAATATCGAAGCTAATTTGCGAATTTGCGAACATACGCCGAATGAGGTTGCTCCGATTTCGCTCGAATGGACAGTTCCTTTTGAATATGGTTTTTTCCATCTTGGTGTGCATAATCTTCCAAAAGATAGGGCTTTAGATATTTCCAAAGAACTGCTTGACTATACTTTCAGCGAAGAAAAGCCCACCAATGATCGTTTGCATGAACTTTTTGCGATGCTCAATGAAATGCCCGAAGTTTTGGTCATTTTCAATCATCCGCTGTGGGATATTGAAATGGTCGGCAAAGAACGTCACGAAATTCTGCTTGATCATTTTCTCAAAGAACACGGAAAATGGATTCACGCCCTTGAAATCAATGGTTTTCGCACCTGGTCGGAAAATAAAGCGACTATCGAATTGGCTGAATCATTAAATATGCCACTTTGTTCGGGTGGCGACCGACACGGTTGCAAACCAAACACCGTCATCAATTTAACCAACGCTCAGACGTTTGCCGAATTCGTGGACGAAGTGCGAAACGATAAACGCACCGAAGTTGTTTTGATGCCCGAATATTCCGCCCCGCTTCATTCGCGTCAGCTTCAATCTTTTTCTGAAATTTTAAAGAATTACGAACATTTTCCGCCTGAGCGACAAAGATGGTTTGACCGAATTTTCTTCGATGGAGATGGCAAAGGCTTGCGTCCGCTTTCGGCTTATGGCTGGAAAAAAGGTGGTCCGGTTTGGCTTCGTTGGGCAATTAAAACGATGGGATTTATGGGCAATCCAAAACTCCGTCCTATTTATCGAATCCTAATGAAACGTGAAGACGTAGTGCCAAAATCAGTTAGTAGCAGAATAATGACCACAGAAAGTCAGCCGGTTCTAACTGAAAATGAAAAATTGATAGCTGATAATTGATGACTGAAAAAATTCCGAGAGTTGCCTTTTTTCCAGATTCGTATTTGGAAGTAAATGGGGCGGCAATGACGTGCAAGAGATTAACAGGGTTTGCCCAAAAACGCGGCTACCCTTTTTTGTGTGTCTATGCCGATCAAAAAAACGAGACTTTTGTTGACGGAAGCGTCACCAATTTAGCTCTCAAACGCGCACCGCTTTCGATTCCGATAGACGAGGCTTTGAAATATGATCCGTTCTTTGCCCGGCATATAAAACGGGTGGGTCAAGCGTTGGACGAATTCAAACCCGATTTGCTGCATATCACCGGAGTCAACGATGTCAGCATCAATGCCGCAATTTTAGCCTATAAACGCCAAATTCCTTTGCTCGGTTCGTGGCACACAAATTTGCACGAATTTGCTTCGCGTCGGTTGGATAAAGTGTTTCGATTTTTGCCCAAAAGTTGGAACAAGGCTCTGTCAGGATTTGCTGAAAAGCAAATTTATGCGGGTTCGATTCTTTATTACAAAATGCCGAAAGTGGTGCTTGCGCCAAATTTGGAGTTGGTCGAAGCACTCGGCAAAGGTTCGGGCAGAGCGTCTTTTTTGATGGGACGCGGGGTGGACTCCGAATTATTTTCGCCCGCTAAAAGAACAGTTGATGACGGCATTATTCGGCTCGGTTTTGTCGGCAGATTAAGAGCAGAAAAAAATGTGCGTCTATTGGTAGATTTAGAAAAACGTCTGCTCGAGATGGGCAAAACGAATTTCAAGTTTTTGATTGTAGGCGAAGGCGATGAGCGCGAATATTTACAAAAAACGATGAAAACGGCTGAATTTACCGGCTTTATTTCCGGCGAACAACTCGCCGAAGCCTACGCCAATATGGATATTTTTGTTTTTCCTTCGGAAACCGATGCTTTCGGAAATGTGGCTCAGGAAGCAAATTGTTCGGGCGTTCCGGCAATTGTCTCAAATCTCGGCGGACCAAAATTTATTATTAAAGAAGGCGAATCGGGTTTTGTGGCGGAAAACTTTGAAGATTATGTCAAATATTCGGTTGAATTGATGGACAATCCCGAAACTTTAGCGAAAATGAAACTTGCTGCCCGGGATTTTGTAGTTGCTAATTCTTGGGATACGGTTTTTGACGGGGTTTATGATGCCTATCGAAAAACCCTCGAAATTGCCAGAGAACGCGGACAAATAAAGTAAATGGATAATTCTGAAATAAAAGATAAATCGTTCCCGACTACGGTTGGCGAAGTATTTCGTTATATTTTTTCGCATCCGGTAGAAATGCTGGTGTTGCGTTGGAACTGGAAAGCGGCTTTGTTTAGCGGATTGATGCGCGGCTCAATTTATTTGGTGACGCATATCAAACACGGTTGGCGGGCGGCACTCGGTGCAATGTCGGTAGAATTTGTTTTCCGCGTGATTGTTTCGGGCGCATTTGGTTCGCTGGTGCAAGCCTTTCATCGCGCAACTCCTTTGTGGCTCGCTACAATTTGCGTGATGGTTTTGATTCCGGGGATTGCCCATACTATCGAATTTACCCTTCACACCATCAATGGCGATCAGAGCAAAGGTAGTGCCATCATCGTTTCAATCGGAGTTTCGATCATTTCGATGATTTTCAACCTTTTTGCGATGCGACGCGGAACACTCTTGGTCAAAGACGAAAATCAACAATCTTTATGGAAAGACCTTAAACAATTTCCGGCAATCGTGGTTGAATTTATTTGCTATCCATTTATTTGGCTGTGGCGAAAGACCAAAAAAAAGACTGAAGTGATAAATCTTTCAAAAAGTCCTGAAACGGTTGAAGAGTCTTAATTGATTGATTCATTTGCTCATTGAATCATTGGTTCATTGACTGATTGTTTTTTGTTGTCTTTTTACCAAATTTGGATCTATTGAGTTTTATTTTTCAATCATTAAGCCAATGATTCAATGATTCAATGATTCAATGATTCAATTCCCCAATAATCATCGTGGCAATAAAATCCGTTCACATTACCAATTATTATCACAAAAATTCGGGCGGAATTAGCACTAGCTACAATGATTTGCTTGCTGCTGCTGAACGACATCAGCGTTTTGTAACACTAATCGTGCCGGGCGAAACCGAAGAAGTCGAACAAGTCAACGAGTTTGCCAAAATCTATTATGTTCCCGCCATCAAATCTCCACTTTTTGATAAACGCTATCGGCTCATAATGCCTTGGCAATATCTTTTTCACGACACTGCTGTCCGCAAAATTTTGTTAGCCGAAGAGCCTGATATGATTGAAGTTTGCGATAAATACACACTAAATTTATTGGCTTCAATGATTCGCACCGGAAATTTTAAAAAACTCGGCAGACCGATGCTCGTCCTTTTATCGTGTGAAAGAATGGACGATAATATCGCCTCTTTTATGACCAAGGGAAAACTCGGAAAATGGCTAGCGCGAAGCGTCATGGGACTTTTTAATTTGGCAATTTTCGATTTTTATCTGGCTAATTCGCATTACACCGCCCAAGAATTTGACGAAGCTATCGAAGCCAGACGCAATCATCGTTTTTTCAATAAAATTTGGAGATATTTCCGCGCCTCCAAAATCCCCGAAAAAGAGAGAGTTTTCGTTTGCCCCTGCGGACTTGATTTTGAATATTTTGCCATTGCCCGAAAGTCCGATGAGGTCAAACGCGAGATGCGGGAACGCGCCAATATTCCAGCGGATTCTATCGTTTTGCTCTATGCCGGACGCATTTCACCTGAAAAAAATATCGAACTTTTGACTGATTTGATGAAGGTTTTATCGAAAGCCGAAACGCGGGATTTTCGGCTTTTGGTGGCTGGCGCAGGTCCCAAAGCGGATTGGTTAAAAGCTGAAACCGACAAACTTTTCCCTAATAAAATAGTGCTGCTCGGACATCTCGACAAAGAAACTCTGGCAAGCTATTACGCCAATGCGGATGTTTTCGTCCATCCGAATCCGCGTGAACCATTCGGCATCGGACCACTCGAAGCGATGGCTTCGGGCGTTCCCGTGGTTGCCCCGAATTCGGGCGGAATCTTGTCATATGCAACTCAAGAAAATGCTTGGCTAGTCGAGCCAACCGGAGAAAACTTTGCCAATGCTATTCTTGAAATCATCGAAAATCCTGAACTACGAAGACAAAAACTTGCCTCTGCATTTGAAACCGCCAAAGCCAATACCCGCCAACAATCAACCGATAGTCTATTTGAAACTTACGATAAAATGTATCAAGACTTTTCAAATCGAAAAGAATTATTTGCCTACACGGATAAAACCAATTTTGATTTTAGTAAAGAAATCATCAAAAATTTGGAATAATGTTCATCTTTTTGAATCTAATCTACATTACCACCACTCCATCATTTTTGCTAACTTATTGAAAACCCAATCTTTCAATGAGTTTTAAGGTATAGGCACACTTTTTGCAGTATCATAATTTGGAATTTATCCCAATTTTTGCTTTCGCCGTTTTCAAACTAATTTTTTTTAAAGGAGATTTTCTATGAAGAAGTTTCAATTTTTAATGCTAATTGCTGTGATTTTGAGTAGCGTGAGTTTAATCCTTGCTCAATCTAGCACCGCATCAATCTCTGGGGTGGTATCGGACGAAAAACAAGCTGTTGTGCCAAATGCAACCGTCACGGTTCGCAATGTTGATACCGGTTTTTCGCGCACTGCCCAAACCGACGGCGAAGGTCGTTTTCGCTTCGTTAATTTACCTGTTGGGGCATATCAGGTAGCAATCGAAGCCGCAAACTTTTCCAAATATGTCCAAACGGGTATTACACTGGTCGTTAATCAAGACGCGGTGATCGAGGCAACCTTGAAAGCAGGTAATGTTCAAGAAGTAGTTACCGTGACTGAAAATGCCTCGGTGTTAAATACTACCACCGCAGAGGTTAGCACTCGATTTGACGAAAAACGATTGTCCGAATTACCGATTTCAACCAACCGCAACGTGATGAGTGTTTTGCTTTCAGTTCCCGGCGTGAGCCAACTCGGAAGCGGACAAACCGGATTTGCAAATGGTATCAGTTTTTCTGCTAATGGTGGTCGTCTTCGCTCAAACAATTTTATGCTTGACGGACAAGACATCAATGACCCAAGCGTGGCAGGCGGACAAATTGCATTGAATAATCCTGATGCAATTCAAGAGGTTCGTATCGTAACCAATCAATTTTTGGCTGAAAACGGACGCAACTCAAGTTCGGTAGTAAATTTTGTCGGTAAATCGGGAACTAATGATTTTCACGGTTCAGTCTTTTGGTTTCACAACAATAAGAAACTGAATTCGTGTAGCAATCAGGACAAAGCAGCAGGCAACTGTAATCCAAATGCGACCGATCCGGCTAAAAAACTTGCGCCTTTTCGGCTCGAAAATCAATTTGGATTTACCGTTGGCGGACCTTTGCATCTTCCTTGGTTTGGCGAAGGCACTCCGTATTTTAGAAACGGAAAAGATAGAACCTTTTTCTTCTTTGATTATCAACGCTGGACAGATCGGGCTTTAGGCTCAGGTTTTACTATGAATGGTGCGCCAACTGAGGCAGGACGACAAATCTTGCAAACAGTGGTCGGAAATCGTCCGCAAATTCAGGCACTTTTGAAATTTGTTCAGCCGGGAGCCGCGAATGGTTCTTTTGCCGATTTTACTGTTGCCGGAACAACTTACAGAGTTCCGCTTGGCAATTTAACCGGCTCATCGGCTTTTACTTTTAATGACGATCAAGGTTCGGTTAGAGTTGACCACAAAATAAACAGCAAACACTTTATCTATGGTCGTTATCGTTGGGATAGTGCAATTACTGCCGGAACGGGACAAGTCACACCGGCGGGTTTGACCACCGCTAATCTTTTAGGAACGAGTGCTTCAACCATTGTGCTGAACAGCATTTTGAATTCTAAAATGACAAATGAAGTGCGATTGGCTTACAGTCGTTATGATTCAAACACCAATGCTTCAGACCCGTCTTCGGAATCAATTCCCTCAATTGAAATTTCGCAATTGGGAATGACCGGATTTAACGCGGCAAATAACCGCACGGCGATTGGTTTAGCGGTTAATTTACCGCAATTTCGCATCAATAATACTTATCAAATTACAGACAGTCTTTCCTATTCAACCGGAAACCATAGTCTGAAATTTGGAGTTGATTGGCGAAAAATGGAAGTTAAGAGTTTCTTCTTTCCGACGGTTCGAGGTCGCCTGGCATATTCGACTCTGCAAGAATATGTTGATGACAATGCCAGTTTAGCGGCTACCGTTAATCGTCCAATCCCGGGCGGTGACATTCTTGGTTTCTATAAATGGAACGAGATTTATTTCTTCGCCCAAGATGAATGGAAAATATCTCCAAGCTTTACGTTTAACCTTCGGAGCGCGGTATGAACGTCCGGGAAATTCATTCCAATATTTGTTTGACCTCGAAAAACGGGTTTTGCCAAACAATGGAAATAGTGCTTTTACGCCCCGACCAAAAGAGGATAACAACAACATTATGCCTCGCATCGGATTTAACTGGAATCCGCGAACCGATGGCAAAGGAATTTTAGGTTTCATCACGGGCGGGGATAAATTGGTATTGCGAGGCGGTTATACCCGTTCATATGATGCTAGTTTCATCAATATCAATTTGAATGTGTTTAGCTCTTTCCCCTTTGTTAATGCCGGAAACGTAGCAGCAGCCGGAGCGTTTGCGGCTATCCAAAATTTTGTGCCGAGTCTGGCAAATCCGAATCGTTTAACTCGAACCGTGGTTGCCAATGATTTCCGCGCTCCTGCTTCAGATCAATATTCGTTTGAAGTCCAACGCGAATTGACCAAAGATTCTGTTTTCAAAATCAGCTATATTGGAACCAGAGGAACAGCTCTCTTCCAAACACTTGACGGTAATCCACGCAGAGCAAATGTGACTACGGCTAGTTGCGTATCTTTTGTAACTGTTGCGACTGATTCTTGCAGAGTTGATTCAACTGCCGGTGTTATTCGGCTTCGGGCTAATGCCGCGAATTCGATTTATCATTCAATGCAAACAAGTTTTGAAAAACGCTTGAGCAAAGGGTTTAGCGCAGGGGTTCACTATACTTGGAGTTCATTTATTGATACGGCATCGGAAATTTTCAATCCATCGGGAGCAGAAGTTGCGGTTGCACAAGATTCGTTCAATATTGGTGCTGACCGCGCCAGATCAACTTTTGACCGTCCGCATCGTTTGACCGGAAACTTTGTTTATCAGCTTCCGTTTTATTCGAATCAACAAGGATTTGTCGGAAAAGTGTTGGGCGGATGGCAAGTTAATTCCTTCTTTACGCTTCAAAGCGGTGCGCCGTTCACAGTACTGAATGGTTCTGATCCGGCGGGTGCTTTGAGCGGAATTGACGGCTTGGTCGGAAATGCAATTCGTGCCAACTTAAACACCACTTTAGACCTTTCAAGTATGTCAATTCTTGAAATCATTCAAGCTGGCGGTGCAAATTTGTTTAGTGCAGTAACCGCTGCCCAAAGAGTCGGTAACGCCGGACGTAATATTTTGCGGGCAGACGACATTGAAAGTTTTGATTTTGGAATTATCAAAAACACTCAAATTACAGAAAGAGTGCGATTCCAGATTAGAGTTGATATGTTTAACGCCATCAACCATCGTAATTTCGGTGTTCCCGAAGGACGACGTAGTGCCGGAGCAGCTTTCCTGAACCAATGGGCAACCAATGGCGGAAACCGCCGGATTATCATCGGTGGAAGATTAGTTTTCTAAACTAATTCAACAATCTGTCTGACCTTTTGACGCGGTAGAAATATCGCGTCTTTTTTTTGTCAATTTCCGAATGTCTGAGAATTACGATAGAATGGGAAACTTAGAATTTGGAATCTGGAATCTGGAATCTGAAATTATTTTATGCTCGAATTAGTTTTAGCAAATTTACGAACTCGACCTTTTCGCACCTTGATTAGCATTATCGGCGTAGCATTGGGCGTAGTTTTAGTCGTGCTTTTTACCGGATTGGCACGAGGAATGACCAATGATATGGCAAAACGCGCTAATAATTGGAAAGCGGAAATCGTTTTCACCCGACCGGGAGCGATGGAAATGACCAGTTCAAACGCCAATGTTTCCACCAAATACGCCGAAAAACTGCTCGAAATCGAAGGCGTTCAATCAACTATCCCGGTGATTCGTTACATTACGCAAACCTCAAAAGGACGTTTCGGTATTCTCCAACTCGATGGAGTTGATTGGATACCTTTTGCCACTATGAACGAAATGCAATTGGTGTCAGGTCGCCCAGCGGAAGCCGTTGATGAAGTAATTGTGGACGAACGCCAATTCCGTGATGACAAACTAAATTTAGGTGATTCAATCGAACTTTTCGGCGGCAAAAAATATAAAGTGACGGGCGTTTTCTCGCCGCCTTCGGGTTCGAGGATAAAAATGTCGCTCGCTGCAATGCAAGACGCGCTTCAAGTTCAAAATAAATGCACTTATATTTTGGTTAAACTGAAAGACGGCGCAGACCCGGAAGTAGTCGCCAATCGAATCAACGAAGTTTTGCCGGGTAACAAAATCAATCTGACGCGTGATTTAATCATTGATGCCCAAGAGAGAGTTCCTGCCTTGAATTTATTTTTGCGGGTTTTAGTCGGACTTGGCGCATTTGTCAGCACGATTTTTGTTTTGCTTTCGATGTATACCACCATCACCGAAAGACGCAAAGAAATCGGGATTTTGAAATCGCTCGGCGCATCAAAATCTTTTATCGTGACAGTAATCGAAAGCGAGGCTTTTTTAATCGGTGTGCTGGGGATTGTGCTTGGTTTTTCAGTTTCAATCGTTGCTTCTTTTGCCATTCAAAGGATTTACGAACTCCAGTTTGAATTCAGCTTAAACTGGATTCTGACAGCGGTGGCAATCGCTATCGGCGGAAGTCTGGTCGGCGCACTCTATCCCGCGTGGAAGGCTTCGGGTATTGATCCGGTAGAAGTGATGGTCAATGAATAATTGGCAGAAGCCTGCGCGTGAGCAAGGGCGCAAAGTTTGAGTCAATAGTAAATTTATGAGTTCCAATGAAGCAACGCTCAAAAGCGCAGTCCAACACGAAACGACCACGACCAAACAAGGTATTTTGCAAAAGATGTTTGCCGTTTGGTTTGATGCTTTTGTCTATAATCAGATTTGGGAAGACCCGCGAGTTGACCTGCAAGCCTTAAAATTAGACGCAGAAAGCCGAATTATTACCATCTCGTCGGGCGGCTGCAATGCACTCAATTATTTGGTAGAAAAACCCGAAAATGTAACAGCGATTGACCTTAATCGTCATCACATTTTTTTGCTCCGTTTGAAACTTACCGCGCTTGAATTTCTACCAAATTACGAAGATTTTTTCAACTTCTTCGGCTACGGAAAACATCCGAAAAATGTTGAAAATTATCGAAAATTTATCGCCCCGAATCTGGACGAGGCAACTCGCACATTTTGGGATAAAAAAATCAATATCTTTAGCAAAGGCGGACTTTATGAGAATTCTCGGAACGGTTATTTTCTCCGCTTTTTCCATCGTTTTGCCAAATTGATCGGTTGCCAACCCGCCAAAGTTTTAGATGCAAAAACGCCCGCCGAACAAGCCGAACTTTACGACAAATACATCAATCCATTTTTCGATAGTTTTTTTATCAAAACGGTTGGAAAATTGCCAATTACGATGTTTGGTTTGGGCATTCCGCCACAACAATACGAGGAACTCAAAAAGGATTTGAGCGAAGGCGGAAGCGTAATTGATATTTATCGGGAACGCGCCAAACGTCTCGCGGTTGATTATCCGATTCAGGAAAATTATTTCGCGTGGCAGGCTTTTGCGCGAAAATATGACACCGAAAATCGCCAAGCCATTCCCGAATATTTGAAAGAGGAAAACTTTGCCGAATTGAAAAAAAATGTCTCGCGAGTGAGCGCGAAAATCGGTTCGGTGACGGACGAAATTAAAAATCAACCCGTCGGAACATTTAATCGTTTCGTTTTCCTAGACGCACAAGACTGGATGACTCCGCCGATTTTAGACGATTTATGGTCAACCATTGCCGAGCGCGGCGAACAGAATTCGCGGATTATTTTCCGCACGGCAGGCGCAGATTCTCCGCTCGAAAATGCGTTACCAAAAGAATTATTGGAGAAGTTTCACTACGAAAAAGACTGGTCGCCGGAACTTTTCAAACAAGACCGCGCCTCAATTTATGGTGGTTTTCATCTCTATATTTTGAAATAATTTCAAATTCCATATTTCAAATTCCAAATTGTTTCTGGAATCTGAACTCTGGAATCTGGAATCTGGAATCTATGACAGACGCATTTGAAAGTATGAATCGGATGTATCGCCATCAGCGATATTTCTACGATTTAACCCGCAAATATTATCTCTTGGGGCGCGACAAACTCATCGCGCAGATGGACGTGCAAGCGGGCGAAAACGTGCTTGAAGTTGGTTGCGGAACGGGGCGTAATCTCGCAATTTTAGCAAAGAAATTTCCCAATTCAAACTTTTTCGGACTTGATGCTTCGAGTGTGATGATTGAAGAATCTCAGAAAAAAGTTGATGCCAATTTGCTCAAAAATGTCGAGCTAAAAGTCGCGCTTGCGGATGATTTTACCGCTCAAAAAACTTTCAATTCAGACACGCCTTTTGACGCAATTTATTTCAGCTATTCGATTTCGATGATTCCACCTTGGAAAGAGTCTATCGCCAATGCTTTGAACAATTTAAAGCCGGGCGGGAGTTTTTATATCGTGGATTTCTACGATCAAAAAGATTTGCCGCGCTTGTTTCAAAAATTGCTCAAAGGCTGGCTCAAACAGTTTCACGTTCAGTTTTGGGGCGACCTGATGCCGCATCTTGAATCGTTGGAAAAGCAAGGTTTGGGAACATTAACCGTCACTTCGATTGCACGCCGTTATGCTTTTATTGCAAAATTTGAAAAGAAATTGGGAACGCCGTCATCTTGACGGCATTGAGCACAAGGCGCGAACTATTTCAAGTTTATTTCAGCTTAACTTTTGATAAACTCAGCTACGCCGCTCCCGCGACGTATGCCAGCAAGATGCTGGCGTTCCTTTGGTTAGCAATTTTTTTGACTTAAAAAATGACGAAATGACGAAGGTTAAAATTTGTGGCATTACGAATCTTGAAGACGCTCTGCTTTCGGTAAAATTCGGCGCAGAGGCACTTGGCTTTAACTTTTACGAGAAAAGTCCGCGCTACATTTTGCCCGAAAAAGCGCGAGAAATTATCGAACAATTGCCAAAAGATGTTTTGAAAGTCGGAGTTTTCGTCAATGAAAGTTTAGAGACATATTTGCCGAAATTGCCGAAACTGCTAAACTCAACGCACTCCAACTTCACGGCGAAGAAACGTCCGAATTTGCTAAAGAATTAAAGGCTAAAACAGGTTTGGAAATTATCAAGGCTTTCCGAGTTTCGCCCGAATTTAAACCTGAAGATGTTCTAAAATATGAGGTTGATGCGATTTTGCTCGATGCGTATAACCCAAAGGAACACGGTGGAACAGGCGAGACATTTGATTGGGAAATTGCCAAAAAAGTGCAAGAGATTTTTCCGCAAATGTATCTGGCGGGTGGACTTTCACAAGACAATGCTTGTAAAGCTATTATCGGGATTGAACCTTTTGCAGTTGATGTTTGTAGTGGAATTGAAAGTGAAAAAGGTAAAGAAAGACAAAGTAAAGTTAATCAATTTTATTTCTAATGTGGCATTTTCAAGACAAGAACTCAATGAAGCTAAGGATTTATTTCATTATCTCAGATTGTTTCGTTACATGCCGAATTCCTACTTAATGCCCCAAAAGTCGATTACTTTGCTTTGCACTTTCATTTATGGTTATCTAACAGCAATATTTAAACTGGAATCTGAATTTGAACAAACTAATAATTTGTTATGGGAGTTTGATAAATATGTAGGTATTGAAAGAAGTTGGTTTTCCCACGGTATTTATAGTTATGCAAAACATTTTCTGAATAAGTGCAACGGTGACGAAGAAAAAGCCTTTGACCTTTTCTTCGCGCTTTTAGAAGAATTTAAGTTAGAAAAAGAAGATTTAAACAATGAATAATTTCCACAATCACTGCCACAAAACCTATCCTTATAAACCTAATCCGCCATCCAAACTCAATTTGTATCCTGTTCTTTTCCGCTCGGTGGACGTTTTTCGGTCGTGGAGGGCGGAGTTGCCTCAGTTTTAGGTTTCGGCGTGGCTTTGGGTTTGACCGTTGGCGCAGGGGTCGGCTTAACCTCTGCCGGAGTTGCTGTATTTGTTGGCGGCGGAGTTGGTTTCACCGTTGTATTGCCAAGCGGAGTTTGCGTGCTAACATTGCTATTTGAATTCTTTTTCACATTTGGCTGAGTATTTACATTTGAAGAAGTATTTGAATTAACCGGCACCATCTTTACATAATTTCCCGATTCATTGGGCATAAAAATACTGCCATCAGGACCGACATAGACGGTATTCCCCGGTGGAGCAACTTGTGTCACCGGAAAAGGATCACCAACTCCGCTCGTGGCAGGCATTCCCGGCGGTCTTTGTCCGTTTTCCCAATATGGATTTGAAATTCCGCCATCGGTCATCACTGAATTTGAATTGCTGTAATAATTTGGGTTAAAAGAATCCATATTGGCTAAACCTTGCTCGGTTGAGCCGGAAGCAGGATTGACGGGTTGCACCGGCATTCCGTTAGCATCGGTCTGCAAAGTGGTGGTTGGATTGGTCTGTTTGCCCGAAGTAAAATAGATAAATGCCGCGCCCAGCAAAGAAATTCCGGCGAGGACGATAAAAGCAGTTTTCCAAATATTATTTTGAGTTGGTTCAGGCGCGACAACTGTTTTTGCAGGGATATTTACTCCGCCAACTACTGTTTCCTCCTCGTCTGCTTCAGGATGCAAAAGCGCAACTTGATTAAGCGCGTCAGCCAATTCGGTCGCCGATTGATAGCGGACACTCGGATTTTTGGCGAGCGCAGTCAGCAAAATATCGTCAACTTCATTTGGCAAATCCGGTCGAAAGGCTGAAATCGGCGGCGATGTTTCTTGCGTCTGTTTGAGCAGCAAATCCGTGCCATTATTGGCGGTAAAAGGCACTTCACCCGCCAACATTTCAAACAGAATCACGCCCAAAGCATAAACGTCCGTGCGATTGTCAATTTTACCTAACAAAGTGCATTGTTCAGGCGCAAGATACTGAATTTTTTCAATCGGATAATCCAAATCATTGATGTCAAAAGTGCTAGTCCCGAAATTCAAGACTTTCACCGCTTCGTGATTCAGCAAAACATTTTCGCTCGATAGATTTTGGTGAACAATCCCGTTAGCCTCAGCGATTGAAAGCGCGGAGGCAATTTCTTTGACGATCCGATTTGCGCGTCCGAGCGAAAATTTGCCAACTCGTTTGAGTCGTTCTTTCAAAGTTTCTCCGCTTGCATCTTCATAGACGATAAATACTGTTCCATCTTTATCCGAACCGTAATCGGTGACACTCAAAATGTTCGGATGCGAAATGCGCGAGATGGTTCGCGCCTCGTTGGAAAAACTTTTGACGACGGTTTCATCCACCGCCAACGCGGTTGGAAGAATCTTGACGGCAACAGGTTTTTCCATCAAAAGATGTGTGCCGTGATAAAAATTGCCGAGATTTCCCTCGCTAATCAGGGAATCTATTTGATATTTTTCGGCTAAAACTTTTCCGATAAATTGGTCAGTCATCGCTTTTTACCTTCACTTTTTAAGAACAGTTTGATTCACAAATCTTGCAAACGGTTGTCGCTAACTAGCTTTTCGCAGAAATTTCTGTTCGTATTCAGCAAGTTCGTCTTTCAATTCTTTAATTTGAGAAATCGTTCCGCTTGAAACGATTTTATACATTTGGGGATTATCTGGAAGATATTTTTTCTTCTCATCTATCAATACTTTTTCAAATCTTTCGAGCCACTCTAAACTTTGATTGTAACCCGTTTCAGTTGTAATCATCGAATCAACCTCACAATACCTTTCTTCAAATTAGATTGCCTTACATTTTGGAAAAAATCAAGATATTCAAGGTGCATATTACTTTCAAAAACTACGACTTTGACATCAAATTGATATTTTTTTCTCAATAGACTTGAGTCCAATAAATTGACAATCCAAAAAGGAGTTTCAACTTTTTCAAATTCCTTGTCCAAAATCAAAATAATATCAATATCATTTGGTTCATCTTTCTCAGTCACATAACTTCCGTCAATAATGATTTCTTTGATGAATTTGATTTTTGAAACGTCTGCTAAAAATTCTTCTAATTTTGAGCATAATTGCAAACGGCAGTCTGTTCGCTGAAAAACTGCAAAACGAGAGATAAATTCCTCAATCTCACAATTCCAAACGCCTTCGGGAAGAAAACCATGTTCGTTGAAATTTGGTAACAACATCAAATAAAAAAGGGACGAGAGCCGAAACCCTCATCCGTAAATTTGTTTTTCCTCGCAAAAATTATAAACCTTTGGTAAAGAAAATAACCAAAGCAAAAATTACGAGCGATTCGATAAACGCCAAACCGAGAATCATCAGGGTTTGAATTTTACCGGAAGCTCCCGGATTACGCGCCGCACCTTCAGCCGCCCGCGCACCGACCAACCCTTGTCCGATTCCGGCTAAACCTGCAGCTAAACCAAATCCAAGCACCGATAAACCAATTCCAAGTGCTCTACCATCTCCGGCAGCTTCCGCTGCAAAGGTAGGAACTGCTAAAACTAAAAGAGTTAGCGTAAAAATTACAATTTTTTTCAACATTATTTTGTCTCCTATTTTTAATTAGCGCAGAAGACTTTTTGAGTTTTATAAATGCAACCTACTTCGGTATGTGTTTGCTATCTGGGGACGCAAAACTCCTGACGTTGGGTTTAGAATATTCTCAAAAAAACTATCTGCAATTTATCTGATTTACAATCGAAAATCGCAAATCAAAAATCTCTAAGCGTGTGCTTCCGCGACTTCCCCGTGGGCGTGTTCTTCATCGTGACCGTGATCACCATGTGAAACTTCGCCGAGATAAATCATTGAAAGCAAAGTAAATACAAAGGTTTGCACCAAACAAACCAATAATCCCAAAGGCATCAAGATAATCGGGACCAAAAGTTGTGTGCCGGGTTCGGGAATCCCGAAATTTTGTCCAAGCCCTGCCACCGTTTCCGCCACTTTTTCATCCGCAAAAATATTACCGAATAGACGAATACTCAGCGAAAGCGGACGAATAAAGTTTGAAATCAATTCGAGTGGAAAGATAAACCACGCCAACCACCAAACCGGTCCTGCCAGATGTCCGAGATGCGAAATGATGCCGTTTTCCCTGATTCCAACGAAGTTGTAGTAAATAAACGAAGAGATGCCGAGTGCAAAAGTAACGCTGGTCGAAGCCGTTGGCGACATAAAAATCGGGAAAAACCCCATCAGATTTGAAACCAAAATCAAAACTGCAAAGGTTGCCACTACCGGAAAATATTTCATTCCGTGCGGTCCGACCACGCTTTCAATCATTTCTTTGAGCGTTAAAAACCCGGCTTCGAGGGTTAATTGACCGGGGGTTGGATCATCTTCGGAAAGTCTGCCTTTGAAAATCCAAATCAATGCCATTGTCAAAAGACAAGCGATGAAAAACATCACCGTGTACCATGGAATCGCGTTATCAACACGGTATTCGCCAAAAACCGTTTCAGCATTTGAACCGAAATAGCCAAAAAATTTATCCCAAATTGGTTTGGTATTTTCTACCTGAAATTTATGAACAGGCTCACCCAAATAATGATTTATAAATTCAACAATTAACGGCGAATGATGTCCGCCTTCTGCAAATAATAGCATCTTAAATTTCCTCGTGTTTGATAATTACGAAGTAGAACTGAATCATCGCTTCCATCATCAACGCGATGACAAAGCTCGAAATTCCTAAAAGTATTCCAATAATTGAAACGGTTTTCAGAAAATAAAATATCAAGACAACCAACCCGATAGCGATGTAACGCAAGAAAAACTTGATGGCAAATGAATTAAGTTGCGTTTGAAAAAATCCGCGCACCGAATTTTGTAACAAACGAAAATTTAGAATTGCCAAACTTCCGCCGATTATCACGCCTGCCGTAAATTGCCAATCGGCTAAAATCAAGCTCAGGACAATCTCAACCGCCAAGCTGACGAAAATCAATCGCCAAAGTCTCTTTTCAACCGAAGATGTTACTTCTACAAAAGGTTTGGTTTCCTCGCTCATTGCGAAACAAATATTCTACAAGGTTTGCGGAGCAAGTGCAAAGTTTCACGAGCGCAAAACTCAATCAATTTCTTTGGAAATACGGATAAATTGATAAAACCCGATGATTGTCCCGAAAATAATGCCGACAACTAATAAAATCGGCGCAGTTTGAAAATACTTATCCAATGCCCAACCAATCACCAAAAATACTAAAATCGCACCAACCAAAGTGACGACTGCGCCATACGCCAGACCGCTTTTACGATTAGATTCTACTTGGCTTTCGGGAAGCAGGTCAGGGTGATAAAATCCATCTTTTTTGTCTTTTTCAAACTGTTCATCTTCGGTCAAAACTTTATCTTCTTCATTTTCCATGGTTTTAATTAGACACTGATTTTGTAGGATTATTAGGATTAGTTAGGAGAATTTTGAGAAAAACCTTTTTGATTTATCTTACAAAATCCTAAAAATCTTAATAATCAGCGTCCTATCCCTTCTTATAATCATTGGTCAAAACTCTTTTTTTATGTTGCGGTTCTTTACCAAAATTCAACAATAATCCAACCTCAATCTCAGTTGCCCGAAGGTAATTGACAAGTTGGGTTTCGTGCATTTTGATAGTTGTTTCAACTGCTTTTAGTTCGATAATTACGACATCATTAACAATAATATCAGCAAAATAAGTTCCAACATTTTGTCCATCGTAAAAAACATCAATTTGTTTTTGAGATTCACATTTTAAGCCCTGTTTTTTGAGTTCAATCATCATTGAGTTTTCATAAACTTTTTCCAAGAATCCATATCCTAAAGTGTTATAAACATTGTAGTAAGCCTTGATTATCAAACCTGTGATGTCTGAGTGTAAATACCTCGCCAATGTCACATTAGATTTACAGAGGTGTTTCCAGATAACCCTTTTTCTTGAGCAGACTTCGCCTCACTCGCACTCGGTTCAGGAGGTGTTTCGAGACCAACTCCCGTGACCTTTCTCTGGTCACTTCCGGCAACGGCAGTGTCGCTCTCAATAACTCCCTCACATTTCTTACACTTAAGCGGGGAAACTCCTCTCGTGTGACACCCAATTCTTTGCTTAACTCTTCATTTATTGGATACTTTCGCGCCCACTCCAACCTCGTCTCCACGATATACCATTGCGCCAAGATGACCAATCCCAGATGATGTTCCCACGCTGTATATTTCTGCGCCCGCAACTCATCCCACCCTAATTCGCTTTTCGCTTCCTGGTTGCTGCTTTCAATGAAATGTCGCTCACATTTCATCCCCGCTAACTCCGCCAGACTACTTTCCGGGGCTGCCTTGCTCAAGGCATAACTGACTCGCCCGCTTTCCTCTCGCTCGTCCAATCAGCCATTCCGCTTGTCCCTCAGACTCCTCTCCTCCGACCGTCCAGACCCGCACTGCTCGAAACTCATCTTCCAAGTATCCGCGCTCGGTCGCTCGCACCCGAATTCGCTCCCAGTCACCCAAAACCTCGTTTCCTATTGAGCGCACCTCCACACCCAACGCCCCACTAATTACCTGTTTTGGCTTCTTCCATCCTTTCCAAGCGACCTCTGGTTTGGTTAGGTAAATCTTTGTATCTATTGGCACTTCCGCCAAATATATTAATCCTGACTGCGCCCATTTGCGCCGCAACCAGACGCTCCGTCCATACAATGTGTCGCACGCCACCCCTTTGATTTTGAGCTTCCTTTCGCTCACCACCCGCTCCACCATCTGCGCTCCCAACTCTATTTTGGTCGCAAAAACCCGCTCTCCCGGCAGACCCAATCGCTCTCGCAAGTCTTTTCTCGATTCCTCGAACCACGCTTCCGGCAAAAACAATTCGCCATCCACCCAGAGCCATTCCCGCCCCGTGCTAAACGCCAAAAAGACTCCCGTTTGACTCATCTCGACCTTCCCCAAACGTCCGTTATATTGTCGCCCGGCTCCGATTGTGCAGTCTGAGGACTTCTCATCACAACTCTCGTCCAAGAGCAACCAGCCACCTTCTCCAAACTCCGGACGTTGTCCCACTTCGCTTCGCACTTGTCCTAATATTTCCCGCGCCGACCACGGCGAATTGCTCATAAAGTGTTGCATTTGTTGCCCATCCTTCTCCACTAAACGGTCTATCGCGGTAAAGTTGCGCTCCTCTTCCAAACGCAACAGAGCCACCACATAACGAAACCCGCAAGGACTGGAATCGCGTGTTTGGCTCCGATAAAAATGAGCATAACGCTCATGCAAAGCCCGCAGACTCTCCTCCAAAGTGTCTAAAGCAACCGGCGGCAAACCCCAGTTAGCTGGGTCGCTGAAAAACGATGATTTTTGTTTGACATACTATCCTTTCTCTCATATAAGTAGGATAAAAAGGAAGTTACGCCAATTTCCTAATGTGACATTGGCGAGTTAGTCATTTGTCCGCAATTTTGACACTTATTCATTCATTTTGCCTTGCCAAAGATTCTACGCTAATTTGATGGAAAAGTTTATAAGATATTCTAACAAATATCAATTTTTGTAATTGACGCATAAATATAAAAACATTGACGCTTGGTTTATTTTATGCTAGTTTAACATTGTTGGTCATTAACAAATAATATGGAGACTTATGAAAACTAAGTTAAAGTTTGCAACTTTTGTAGCTACTTTTACGTTTGCGTTAGTATTAGTAACCTCGGCGAGTAATATTTCAATCGCTCAGTTTTTCAAAAATAAAAAAGATTTACAATCTACAGTGAAAGTCTACAATTTTTTGCTTAAAGAAAAAAAGCTCGAATCTGAATGGTTTGAAAAATCAATAGTATCTAAACAGTCTGAAAGAAAGGAATTACTTAAGGAATGGAATGAAGCAAAATTAACACTAGACACATCCGATTTGCCTGAGGATTTCCGGCAGGCATGGGAAAAAAGAAATTGGAGTGAAGTTAAACTTTGTCGGATGATTTATGATGATGGTGTGATTAAAGCTGAGGAGGGTTCTAAAGAAAAGATTGAAGAACGTATATTATTTGATCAAAAGCTCAAATCGGTGGCTCAAGATTATGGTATCGAACTTGGTGAATTCGGAACTCTGATTGAGAAAAATAAATAAATTTCTAAAATCCTCAAAAAAACATTTATTTTTTTTTCAGATTAAGTCATAATATTTCTGGTATGAAAACGAGACACATTACAGCTTTAGTCACTTTCGTCGTTGCCTTTGCTTTTTCAGCTTTTTTGGTCGCATTACTCCGACCACCAACTGTTAGTCAAACGCGTAAGGTCATCGTAAATCGCGGTTGCAGAACTCCAACTGCTCAAAGAATCACTCAACTTCTCGAACAAGATATAAACAATGGTTTTACCAGAAGGGATTATATTTCTCGTCAAATCAGTCTTGCCGTGAGAACGGAAAATTATGTGGGTGCTTCGGAAAATTTGAGCTACGAAGATTTACCTGCAAATTTTCAAACTGCTTGGCAAAATCATATGAACGCTTGGCGCAAACAGGCTGATTTGCTCAACACTCTCGAAGATGATTTTTCGGATGATGAGACTACACTTCGGATGAGTTCTCATTACACCAATGAAATAAATCGGACTTGGTGGGAAGTTTTGAGAATCGCCAAAGAACACGGGGCAATGATCCCCCAAGGGGCTTACTAAAAATCATTTCTTTTGAAGTAGAATTACGACTTCGGCTTTGATGGCGCGATTTTCTCCTATTGCGTCAATTTTTTCTCCGGTCTTGGCTTTGACCGAAACACAATTTATTTCTATTTCCAAACTTCGTGACAAATTCTCGCGCATCGCTTGAATAAATGGGCGAAGTTTTGGTTTTTCCAGACTGATGGTCGAATCAAGATTAACCACTTCAAAGCCGTTTTCCTTCATCATTCCAACTGCTTCAGCTAGAAAAATCAAACTATTTGCATCTTTCCATCTTTCATCTTTATCGGAAAAATGCGAGCCGATGTCACCCAGAGCCAATGCGCCGAGAATCGCATCAGTTACAGCGTGAAGCAAAGCATCGGCATCGGAATGTCCTTCCGCACCTTTTTCCGATGGAATCGTAACTCCACCCAAAATTAAAGGCTTGCCTGCCACAAGCCTGTGAATATCATTTCCAAACCCGATTCTAAACATTAGTTTCCTTCAAAAGTTTTTCAGCTAAAATAAAATCCTCTTTGGTTGTAACTTTAACATTTCTTGCGCTTCCCTCGACGATTGAAACTTTAACGCCCAATTTTTCCACCAAGAAACTTTCGTCAGTCACCGATTCACCCAAATCTGCGTGTTCAAAAGCACGTTTTAAAATTTCATACCGAAAACATTGCGGCGTGAGTGCGCAACGAAGTTTTGTGCGGTCAATGGTTTGCGTAATTTTGCCATCTGAAACTTCTTTAATCGTATCTGTCACAGGCGCAACCAAAATAGCTGAACCTGTTTCTTTTGCCTTCAAAACGCAAGCCGAAATTTCTTCGGGCGTGACGAGCGGACGTGCGCCATCGTGAACGGCAATAATTTCAGCATTAGTCGGGCGAACTGCTTTCAAGCCTTTTTGAACCGATTCGGCGCGAGTTTTGCCACCTGCAACAACTTTCGATAATTTGCTGATTTGATATTTTCCGATGATCTTTAAAAAATTTGAAGTTTGCTCCGAAGGTAGAACGAGAATGATTTGGATAATTTCTTGACACGCCTGAAAGCGTTCCAAAGTGTGGACAATCAAAGGTTTGCCGAGAATTTCGAGAAATTGTTTGGGCGTTTGGCTACCGAATCTTGAGCCACTTCCGGCAGCGACAATAATGGCTGTGTTCATATTTCAGATTTCATATTTCAGATTCCAGATTCCACCATCAATTTGGAATTTGAAATCTGAAATATGAAATCACCTAATCTTCCGAATTTGGAGCAAAACTGACGTTGCGTAAATCTCTGGTGGCGCGTTTGTAGCCCGGAATGCGCGAATCGTGAATGCTCATATTCGGATCGCTCGTTTCCCCGTTGGCATCTTCCCACAGCCGACCAAAAATCATCTTTCCGGCTGTTGTCTGCAAAACGCTGGTGACGGCAACTTGGGCATTTTTACCGATCAGTTTGCGGGCATTATCTACTACTACCATCGTTCCGTCATCCAAATATGCCACGCCTTGATTGTATTCCTTTCCTTCTTTCAAAATGAAGACGCTCATCGCCTCACCGGGTAACACGACAGGTTTGAGCGCATTGGCTAATTCGTTGATATTTAAAACATTTACGCCTCGAAGTTGGGAAACTTTATTAAGATTAAAATCATTCGTGACGATAACAGCTTCGAGTGTTTTGCCAAGTTCGATGAGTTTCAAATCTACTTCTTTGACGGCTGGAAAATCAGTTTCGACAATTTGAATATCCAGATTTGAATTGTTGCGAAGGCGTTGGAGCATATCGAGTCCGCGTCGTCCGCGTTGGCGTTTGGAAGAATCAGGTGAATCGGCAACCTGTTGCAATTCGCGCAAAACAAATTGCGGAATGACCAAAGTTCCGCCCAAAAAACCGGTTTCTGCCACATCCGCAATGCGTCCATCAATAATTACTGAAGTATCGAGAATCTTGTAATCACGCTTCTGATTTTTGTCGCTCAAAATTCCGCCCAGCGAGGCAAGATCAATAAAATCGCCTTTTGCCGCGCCAACCATCAGACCGATATAGCCCATAAAAAAGACCAATGCCACGGTTAAAAATGTCTTCATCTCGGCAGGAACGGCTTTCGTTTCCTGCGAACTAATCAGCATTCCGATTAAATATGCTCCGACAATTCCCAAAATCGAACCGATTGCCGCGCCGATGAGAGTTTTGAGGGTTGCCTGACGAACACGCATTTCAAAACCAACAATAATAATACCGACCAAAATCCCCAACACGGTGGACATAGTTCGTCTAAATTGTCCGGTGGCATCGTTTAAATGCTCGGAATCCAATAATGGATTGAGCAAATATCCCATCAAGCCGAGCAATAATATAAAGCCAATTCTAATTATGAGCGTGTCAAGTTTCATTCCAAAAAAATTTTATCACGAATCTAAAAAATTCGTTAATCCGCATACAAAACTTGCCGATTCAAAGCCTTCGATTCGTTTGATAGAAAAAATAAAACGACTCGTGCAATATCGTCATTATTGTTTGTGACAAAAAGTTCGTGTTCGATAACCTCTTTCTTTGGTTTAGTTACCACACAATTTTGACGGAAATGTTTGGGTAAATCTTCGACAAAATGGACAGTTTGATTTTCGGAAATTACATTGGCAATCAAACCTTTCGGGCGAAATTCCATCACACGCAAACTTTCACGGGTTATCGTTTCAATTTGAAATGTCGAATCGTCATCAGATTTCACACAAATTACTAATAAATCGAGCCGACCAAATAAATTATCAACCTCGTTAATTAAAGTTTTTGCATCTGTAAATTCAAACGAACTCGCTAATGTTCCAAGTGATTGCAGTTCGTTCAAAGCTGATTTATTTTCCTCAGAAGCCTTTTGATATGAACAAATTACAAAACAACCTTGCAAAGCTAATTGAAGCGCAATCGCCCGCCCAACGCCGTCTGAACCGTTGATAATGAGCGCAACTTTTTCGGCAAATCCGTGAATACTAGGTGCTGGCATATTTTTAAGTGAAAAGTGAAAAATGAAAAGTGAAAAATGTTTATTTGCTAACTTTTACTTTTAAACTTTGATAGTTACAATCATCTCACTTGGATTACTGAAATGGCAAAAACACCTGCAACAATTTACGTCTGCCAAAATTGCGGACGACAAGAGCGAAAATGGCCGGGCAGATGCGCCGATTGTGGCGAATATAGTTCGTTTGTCGAGGAAAAATTTCGCCCAACTCCGCAAGCTAAGGGCATCAATTCACCCACATCGGCATTTTTTCGTGAAGTTAAACCTATTAAATTTAACGAGATCGAATCACAAGAATCTGTTCGGACAAGTTCGGGAATTGATGAATTTGACCGTGTTCTAGGCGGCGGAATTGTGCCGGGTTCACTGGTTTTAATTGGCGGAAGTCCGGGAATTGGAAAATCGACTTTAGTATTTAGACGTGGCTAATCGTTTGAATTTAGAGGGTTTCAAAGTTTTGTATGTGTCGGGCGAAGAATCCGAAAAGCAAATTAAAATGCGTGGCGAACGCTTTGGAATTGATGCAGAAAATCTTTATTTGCTGCCGGAAACAAATCTCGAAAATATTTTGGCTGAAACTGAAAAAATGAAGCCTGATATTGTCATTGTTGATTCGATTCAAACGGTTTTCAGCGAAAAAATCGAATCTGCTGCTGGAAGCGTTTCGCAAGTCCGCGAGGTAGCGGCGCAATTTATGATTTTTGCAAAATCATCGGCAACACCCGTTTTTCTCATCGGTCACGTTACCAAAGAAGGTTCGATTGCGGGACCCAAAGCGTTGGAGCATATTGTTGATACGGTGCTTTATTTTGAAGGCGACCGACATCACAATCATCGCATCATTCGGGCAACTAAAAATCGTTTTGGGGCAGCAAACGAAATCGGCATTTTTGAGATGACCAATGAAGGTTTGAAGCCCGTCACGAATCCTTCCGAAGTCTTTTTGCAAGAACGTCCTGAAGGCGCAAGTGGTTCAGTTGTCACAGTTGCGATGGAAGGAACGCGTCCGATGTTGGTCGAAATTCAAGGCTTGGTTTCCACCACCAAATTTGGCAACGCCCGCCGAATGGCGCAAGGTTTTGACTACAATCGCCTCTCGCTTTTGATCGCAGTTTTGGAAAAAAGAGTCGGTTTCAATCTGGGAAATGACGACGTTTTTGTCAATGTAGCGGGCGGTCTGGAGATTGACGAACCAGCGGCGGATTTGGGCGTGATTGTGGCAATCGCTTCGAGTTTTCGCAACATTCCGATTCCCCCAGACGTGGCGGTTTTCGGCGAAGTCGGCTTAACCGGCGAAGTTCGCGGAGTCCTGCAAGCCCAAGCCCGTGCGCGTGAGGCTCAAACGCTTGGATTCAAAAAACTTATTGTTCCGATGACGAATAGGACAGGATTGGAAAAACTTTTAGGAACTCGTGTCGTTGGGGTGAAAACGGTTGAACAGGCTTTGGAGGAATTATTTTGAAAAAAATGAATACATCAACAATCATCAGCCGTCTGGCTTTCATCGCAGGACTCTGCGTTCTAACATTTTTCATCATCGGCATCTTGACAGGAGTTTCGCAAGAACAATTTGAAGTTACACAAACTGTTGAAAGCTACACCAAAGGCTTGATTGTGGGCGAAAATGCTCTGCGGCTGACGTTCACGATTGATATTGTGTTCATCTGCGTTTTTACCACGCTTTTTGTTTTTCTGACGCAATATTTGAAAACAAATGACCGTGTAACGAACGCCGTTGCCGATGTGGCTTTAGGTGCAATGCTGATTTGCGGATTTCTTGATTTTCACGAAGACCTTCATATTTTGACGATGCTTCGCAATGCCACGCATAATTTGCCGATTGAACAATCCGAAATTGCAATGCAGATGCTTTTTTCGATGATTAAATTTTGTGTGAGTTACTTGAGCCTGTTTTTGCTCGCCTTTTTGCTTCCAAGTCGGACGTTTACCGAAAAACTTTTGAAATATAGTCTGTGGTTTGTTCAACTGCCCGTCGGGGCTTTGGTTTATACTGCGCCCGAAAATCTGTCCCTTTTGTTCAATCTGATTCGCTTCGTTTTTATGGTTTCGGGATTCTTTTTATTGGCGTATAATTTTTCTAAAAATGACGATAACTGATTTAGCACAGAGACTTTATAACGAAAAACTACAAACCGAACTCCGAACTCCGAACTCTCATCCACGTTGTTTAGGGCGATGCGGATAGATTTTCGGCAGAAACACCCGAAAAACTTGGTAATGATTTTGTCATAAAAAAATGTTTTGAAACTTTGCTCTCAATTTTCGTAAAATAGAAGTGGCGGTATTGCCGAATTTATGAAAATTGAAGCCTTAAATTGTCCAAATTGTGGCGCAGGAGCGTTGAGCGATTCAACCCGTTGCGATTTTTGTAGCTCACGTTTGAAAACAGTCGCGTGTTCTGTCTGCTACGGTTTGATGTTTATCGGAAGCCAACATTGCTCGCATTGCGGAGAGAAAACAGTTCAGGTCGAAGCAGTTGCAAAAGAAAAATCTGGCGATTGCCCGCGTTGTAAAATCAAACTTAATTTATTGCAAATACAAGATATAGCCTTGCTTGAATGCCAAAAATGCGGTGGATTTTGGAGCGATGCAGAAACCTTTGAAAACATCTGTGCCGAGAAAGAAAGTCAGGCAAATGTTTTGGGTTTTATCGGCAATAAAACTTCTTCGCAACAAACAATTGCCATCAATTATGTCCCTTGTCCCGATTGTAAACAATTGATGAATCGCAGTAATTTTGCCCGTTCCTCTGGCGTAATTATAGATATTTGCAAACAACACGGGATTTGGTTTGACGCGGAAGAATTGCCAAAAATCATCGAATTTATTCGTAAAGGCGGACTCGACCACGCCCGACAGAAAGAAAAACTTCAATTACTGGAGCAAAAACGCGAATTAGTTGACCAACAGCGTAGAATCGCGCTTGAAAACCGAAGATTTCAACAATCAAATTTGGTTTGGGATGAACCTTACTCACTTTCAATTCGCGGATTTGTCAAACTTTTATTTGATTAGAATTTTGCCAATTTACTAAACTCTTCCTTCAATATCTGCTATGATTTTCTGAAAATGGCAATGAATCTGGCTAGATTTTATCAAAACAAATCAATCGGTTATCGGGTCGGGGTTGGCGGAATTATTTTGGCGACGGCGATTCTCACGCCGTTTCAGGCTCATATAAACTCGACAACCATTGCGCTTACGCTTTTATTGGTCGTGCTGTTTGTAGCTACGGTTTTCGGCAGTCGTCCTGCGTTACTGGCTTCGTTTTTAGGCGTTTTATGTTTCAACTTTTTCTTTTTAGAACCACTTTATACTTTTACGGTTGACGATTCGCAAAACTGGATTGCGCTTTTTGCGTTTTTGGCAACGGCGTTGATGGCGGGGCAACTTTCCTCATACGCAAGACGACGAGCAAAAGAAGCCGAATCAAAGCAAAAAGAGATTGAAAGTCTGTATGCTAAATTGCAAACTGCTTTTGAAAAAGAGAGTCAAGCCGAAGCAATTAAACAAAGCGAAAAACTAAAATCTGCCCTGCTTGATGCCGTCACTCACGATTTACGAACTCCGCTAACCTCAATTAAAGCATCAGTTACAACACTTTTAAGCAACACCGAAAATCTCAATCTTGATAACGAAGGCAAGCAAGAATTTTTAGAAATTATCAATGAAGAAACTGACCGCTTGAATAGTTTTATCGAGTCAATGGTTGGTTTGGCAAAAATCGAAGCGGGGGGGCTAAATGTGCGAAAAAGTTCGAGCAATGTCGAAGAAATTATCAGCAATGCAATGGAACGAGCCACAAATTTACTTGCCTCGCACGAAGTCAAAACGATGATTGAACCACATTTGCCGAATATTTTTGTTGATGCAAGTTCAATTGCCGAAGTCGTTTATACGCTATTAGATAACGCAGCCAAATATTCACCAAAGAATTCAGAGATTTTAGTCACAGCGTTTTTGGTAAATACTGCAATAATTGAAATTGCTGTGCAGGATCAAGGGAAAGGCGTTGCCGAAGATGTCCGCGAATTGGTTTTTAATAAATTTTACCAAGCTGATAAAAAAGAAATCCATACGACAGCCAGCGGGTTGGGTTTAGGTTTGGCAATTGCACGCGGTATTATCGAATCGCAAGATGGGAAAATTTGGATTGAAGACGGGCGCAGTCATTTTACGACGCGGATTGTTTTTCAGATTCCAATCAAAGATTAGTGGTGAGTGGTGAGTGATTAGTGATGAGTTTTCAACACTAATCACTCACCACTCACCACTCACCACTAAAAATGAAAATATTATTAGTTGACGATGAACCGCAGATTACGCGGGTGTTGCGGCGGAGTTTGATGGCGCATCGTTACGAGGTTCGGATTGCTAACGATGGCGAAACTGCGCTCGAACTTTTTCACGAATTTGCTCCGGATTTGCTCATCACCGACCTCTCAATGCCCGAAATGGACGGTATCGAATTGTGTCGGAAAATCCGTCAAATTTCTGCCGTTCCGATAATTGTTTTATCCGTCAAAGGTGAGGAAAAGACTAAAGTTACAGCGTTGGATGCGGGTGCGGATGATTACATCACGAAGCCTTTTGGAATGGATGAACTTCTCGCAAGGGTTAGAGCAATGATCCGCCGAATTTCGCAAATTGTTGAAAAAACTTCTACAAGTTTAGTTCACGGAGATTTTGAATTTGACCTTTCAGCGCACAAAATTTTAGTGTCGGGAAAAGAAATTCATTTAACGCCGAAAGAGTTTGATTTACTACTCTATCTTTTCCAAAATGCCGGAAAAGTTATCACTCATCAAAAATTATTAGGAGCCATTTGGGGCGGAAATTTTACCGAATCACCTGAATATTTGCGCGTTTTTATCGGACAATTACGCAAAAAAATCGAGCCTCAGCCGGACAAACCGAAATATATTTTAACTGTTCCGTGGGTTGGTTATCGGTTTGATAGTGGTGAATGATGAGCGATGATTAGTTAGTTTTTCCCCCTATTTGGGCAAACTTTCTTTGGCGGTTTTTATTGATGATGTGAGCATTTTTTGGATTTCTTCGCAGTCGGCTAAAACTGATTCGGCTTGGTTTGTAGTTAAAAAATTGCTGTCTCGCAATAATCTTATCCAGTAGTTTGTTTCGGCGGATTCTTTTTGGGCGATTGAAAGTTTATGAATAAAATCTATCTTCGATTGCGCGTGTCCGCCTTCCTCAATATTTGCTCCGATTGATGTGCCGGAGCGCAAGATTTGTTTTCCTTCAAACTCACCACTCATCACTCACCACTCATCACTCACCATTCACCACTAAAATAAATCTTTATAAACTTTTTATAAACCCTTTACTCCATCCTTACGCTTTGTCGTTTAACCTTAATTTTCGAGGTAAGGAGATGACGAGCGAAAACTTATTACAAATCGAACATATTGACGAAGACGCTTTTCAAAAAAGTTGGTCGTGGTGGAATGTCGGGGCGGCTTTGGGGTTGCTTGGCGGAATGTTTGCCATTTTAATCGGCTTTATTTTGACGCTGATAATGTGGCTGTTCAGGCAGGATGCTGTTCATATTTCGTTACAAACCGTAACCAATGTTTTATTTTATTCGTCGTTTCCGCTGCTCTTTTTTGGCGCGTATTGCCTCGACAAAATTGACGAACTCGTCAAAAAAAATACTAGAAATAATCGAAATGAATAATAAATTACTCGCTATTATATTTTGCTTGTTTGGCTTGCAATTACAAATTTTTGCCCAGCAAACAATTTTTAATGTTCCGACAACGGATGTTTTAGATAAAAAACAAGTTTATGTAGAACTTGATGTCGCTTTTAAAACCAATCAGCAACCGGCTTTAAACAAGTTTTCGTCATTCGTTCCGCGTGTCGTTGTCGGGGTTGGAAACGGTGTGGAAGTTGGTCTGAATGTGGTTGGAAATGTTCAGCCGGGTGCAGATTCGACAACGCTCGTGCCAACTGTGAAATGGAAGTTTTACGAAAATGAGAAGAAAGATTTGGCTTTTATCGGAGGCACAAATGTTTTTATTCCTGTGCGGAATAGAGCTTATAACATCGGCAGTTACAGCTATTTGGCAACTAGCAAGACGATTAACAAAACCCGTTTAACGGCGGGCGGTTATGTCGCCAGCAAAAATGTTTTTGCGCCAAATGCTGTGCGATCAGGCGGACAATTTGGC
The DNA here is from genome assembly GCA_963779235.1 of Pyrinomonadaceae bacterium. Lineage (GTDB taxonomy): Bacteria > Acidobacteriota > Blastocatellia > Pyrinomonadales > Pyrinomonadaceae > JAIBCC01. Next base: position 55,069 of record CAVZXI010000012.1, on the reverse strand, counting down.
TTTGAACAAACAATAAATTCAAAAGTTACTTTGGCGGCGGATTGGATTACGGGCAAACACGCCAGCGGTTATTTTACCCCCGGCATAATTTATAAACCGACTCCAAAGCTAATCACTTATTGGAGTTATTCAATCGGTAATGCTAACGCAAAGCAGGGAAATCATTATTTTTTGTTTGAATTCGGTTACACCTTTTGATTAGTGGTGAGCGGTGAGTGGTGAGTGATTAGTTTTTTCTCTTTAACTCACCACTCAGCACTCACCACTCAGCACCAAAAAACTATGTTGGATTTAATTTTTATCAGCGTAATCATCATCTTTTTCCTTTTGGCAATCGGCTATTTGGGCTTTTGCGAAAAGTTGAAAAGTTAATAATTGGTTCATTTAACCATTGATTCATTTATTCATTGTTTTTGTATTTCAATGATTCAATGAACAAATGAATCAATCACAAAATATTTAATATGGATTTTGAAACAATATTGGCTTTGATTTGCGTCGTTGGACTGTTCATTTATTTGACTTACGCGATGCTCAAACCCGAAAAATTTTAACGAAAATGACTATCAACAGTTGGTTGCAAATTTTACTTTTCCTTGCAGTTTTGGCTCTTTTAACCAAACCTGTCGGGATTTATTTAACCAAAGTTTTCACGGGCGAAAAGACATTTTTAGCTTTTATCTTGTCGCCGATTGAAAAACTTATTTACAAATTAACGGGCGTAACTGCCGAAAAAGAACTGAATTGGCGCGAATATGGCGTGGCAATGTTGTTATTTTCGTTGGTTTCTTCGCTTGGACTTTATGCGATTCAGCGTTTGCAGAGTTCTTTCGGACTTAATCCGCAAGACTTTTCCGCGCCGTCCGAACATCTTTCGTTTAATACGGCTGTTTCGTTTGTCACAAACACAAATTGGCAATCTTACGGTGGCGAAACAACGATGAGTTATTTGACGCAGATGATCGGACTAACTACCCAAAACTTTGTTTCGGCAGCGGTTGGATTGGCGATTGCCGTAGTTTTTATTCGCGGAATTGCTCGTCAAGAAACTGAAAATCTTGGCAATTTCTGGGTTGATTTGGTGCGTGGCGGACTTTATGTTTTGCTTCCCTTTTCGCTGATTTTTGCCCTGTTTTTTGTTTCGCAAGGTGTAGTGCAAAATTTCAAACCTTACGACACGGCACAATTAGTCGAAAAACAAACCATTGAAAAAGACGGCAAAACTGAACAAGTTGAAACGCAAACTATCGCGCAAGGTCCGGTAGCTTCGCAATTGGCAATCAAAATGCTTGGCACAAACGGCGGCGGATTTTTTAACGCAAATTCGGCGCATCCGTTTGAAAATCCAACTCCATTTTCCAATTTTATCCAAATGCTTCTGATTCTGCTGATTCCATCGGGGCTGACCTATACGCTGGGGCGAATGGTCAAAAATCAAGGTCACGGTTGGGCAGTTTGGACAGCAATGATGGCGTTGTTGATGGTTGGAACGGTAATTTTGGCAACTGCCGAATCAAACGGAAATCCATTATTTCCAACAAATGTAAGTCAATCTTTGGGCAATATGGAAGGCAAAGAAGTTCGTTTTGGCGTGGCTAATTCGGCTTTATTTGCAACTGTCACGACTGCCGCAAGTTGTGGCGCGGTCAATTCAATGCACGATTCGTTTACCCCGATTGGCGGACTTGTCCCGCTGGTCAACATCCTACTTGGCGAAGTAATTTTCGGCGGAGTTGGTGCGGGAATGTATGGCGTTTTGATTTTCGTGATTCTGACGGTTTTTATCGCTGGATTGATGGTTGGCAGAACGCCCGAATATCTTGGCAAAAAAATTGAGGCTTACGATGTTCAAATAGCGATGTTGTATGCGCTGATTTTTCCATTGATAATTTTAAGTTTGACGGCGATTTCGGTCTTGATGCCCGATGTCGGACTGACTTCGCTCAACAATCCGGGAGCGCACGGGTTAAGTGAAATTTTATATGCTTTTACTTCGGCAACAGGCAACAACGGTTCAGCTTTTGCGGGCTTAAATGCGAATACGCTGTGGTATAACTCGATGCTTGGTTTGGCGATGATGTTCGGCAGATTTTTTATGATTATCCCCGTTTTAGCAATCGCGGGAAACTTGGCGAGAAAGAAAAAATCGCCTGTTACAGCCGGAACTTTTCCCGTTGATTCGCTACTTTTTACCGTGCTTTTAATCGGCGTAATTCTAATCGTTGGAGCATTAACCTTTTTCCCTGTCCTGAGTTTGGGCGGAATCGTTGAACACTTTCAGATGGTCAACGGGAAAACTTTTTAACCACAGAGAACACAGAGTTCACAGAGAAAATTATTATAAATCTCTGTGTTCTCTGTGCGCTCTGTGGTAAATAAAAAAATGACTAATACAAAATCAATTTGGGATATACAAATCGTCAAACAGGCTTTAATTGACGCATTTACAAAACTGAATCCGCGCAAAATGGCGAAAAATCCCGTGATGCTGGTAGTAGAAATCGGGGCGGTTTTGGTGACAATTCAGATGATTCGCGGACTTTTAGGAATGTCGGCAAATCACAATTTTTTGTTTGAATTGCAAATTACATTATGGCTCTGGTTCACCGTTTTATTTGCTAATTTTGCCGAAGCAATGGCGGAAGGTCGTGGCAAAGCGCAAGCCGACACTTTGCGAAAAGCTAAGACGGAAACAACCGCAAATTTCGTGACCGCAAGTGGTGAAATAAAATCTGTCGCGGCGGCTGAACTTAAAAAAGGCGATATTGTCCTCGTTTCAGCGGGCGAATTTATTCCGGGCGATGGTGAAATTATCGAAGGTGTCGCCTCGGTTGACGAATCGGCGATCACGGGGGAATCCGCTCCCGTCATTCGTGAATCTGGCGGCGACCGTTCAGCCGTGACGGGCGGAACTCGTGTTTTATCCGACCAAATCAAAATTCGGATTACCGCAAACGCTGGCGAAACTTTTTTAGACAAAATGATTTCGTTAGTCGAAGGCGCGGAACGCAAAAAGACTCCGAATGAAATTGCGCTCAATATTTTATTAGCAGGATTGACGATAATATTTTTGTTAGCAGTAGTTACATTGCAACCGTTTGCAATTTATTCCAATGCTAAACAGACGATTTTCGTGCTTGTTTCGCTGTTGGTTTGCTTAATTCCGACCACGATTGGCGGACTGCTTTCGGCTATCGGAATCGCCGGAATGGATCGCCTTGTTCAGCATAATGTATTGGCTATGTCTGGTCGCGCAGTCGAAGCGGCGGGCGATGTCAACACACTTTTGCTTGATAAAACGGGAACAATTACATATGGAAATCGGCAGGCGGCGGAATTTTTTCCGCTTCCAAATGTGGCAGAAAAACAACTTGCCGAAGCCGCTCAACTTTCATCTTTATCGGATGAAACACCCGAAGGTCGCTCAATCGTAGTTTTGGCAAATCAAAAATTTGGCTTTGGCGAACCTACTTTGAAAGACCCCGAATTTATTCCATTCACCGCCCAAACTCGAATATCGGGTGTAAATTTTAACGGCACGCAAATCCGCAAAGGGGCGGTTGATGCGATTGAAAAATATGTGGCAAATAATGGTTCGCAATCGCCAAAAGAACTGCGCGAAATTGTTGAAAAAATTGCGAAACAAGGCGGAACTCCGCTCGTTGTGGCAAATAATCAAAAACCGCTCGGCGTAATTTATCTGAAAGATGTCGTCAAAACGGGAATGAAAGAGCGTTTTGACCAACTTCGCGCAATGGGCATCAAAACTGTGATGATTACGGGCGATAATCCGCTAACTGCAGCTTCAATCGCCAAAGAAGCGGGAGTTGACGACTTTTTGGCTGAAGCCACGCCCGAAGAAAAAATGAAGTTCATCAAAAGTGAGCAAGCCCAAGGAAAACTTGTCGCAATGACGGGCGATGGGACAAATGATGCACCTGCACTAGCCCAAGCGGATGTCGGCGTAGCGATGAACACGGGAACGCAAGCCGCCAAAGAAGCCGGAAATATGGTTGATTTAGATTCAAATCCGACAAAGCTAATTGAGATTGTCGAAATCGGCAAACAACTTTTGATGACTCGTGGCGCGTTGACAACATTTTCAATCGCCAACGATGTCGCCAAATATTTTGCGATTATTCCGGCAATGTTTTTGCTAACATTTCCCGAACTGCAATCGCTCAATATTATGGGCTTAAAATCACCCGAATCAGCAATTTTATCTGCTGTAATATTTAATGCGCTAATTATTATTTTATTGATTCCATTAGCTTTACGCGGTGTCAAATATGTTCCGATGGCGGCTTCGGCGTTGTTGCAAAGAAATTTGTTAATTTATGGTTTAGGCGGTTTAATCGTGCCATTTATCGGCATCAAAATTATTGATGTGATTATTACATTTTTAGGTTTAGCATAACGATTTTGGATTTTGGATTATTCGTATGAAAAATTTAGTTTCAGCAGTTTTAATGTTTATTGTTTCAACCGTTCTTTTTGGAGTGATTTATCCGTTGTCTGTGACGGGTTTGGCGCAAGTTTTTTTTCCCGAAAATGCTAATGGTTCGTTGATTAAAAATGACAAAGGCGAGGTTGTTGGTTCAAAATTGATTGGACAACAATTTTCAGGCACAGGTTATTTTCATTCGCGTCCGAGCGCGGCGGGAAATGGTTATGATGCTTCGGCTTCGAGCGGTTCAAATTTAGGTCCAACGAATAAAAAATTGATTGATAGAATTGCGGCTGACGCAGAAAAAATTCAAGTTGAGAATCCAAACCAGCCAATCCCGATTGATTTATTGACAACTTCCGGTTCTGGGCTTGACCCGCATATTTCGTTGGCTTCGTTGGAGTTCCAAATTTCAAGAGTTGCCAAAGAAAGAAATTTGAGCGAAACAGAATTGCGAAAATTAACTGAAAGGTTTATTGAAGGGCGAGAGGTTGGATTTTTTGGCGAACCGCGTATCAATGTTTTATTGTTAAATTTGGAGTTGGATAAAACTACAAATGGAACGCCACGCTTCTAGCTGGCATTGAGCGCACGGCGCGAATAATTTCAAGTTTAATTGGAAGTTGACTTTGACTTAAACACTGCTACATCGTTGCACGATGTTTGCCAGCAAGATGCTGGCGTTCCAATCTAAGACTATGTTCATAGATACTCATACAACCGATATTCCAAATCGTCCCGAAAACGCAAAGTGTTCTCCCGAAAGGCTTTTGGCAATGATTAAAGAGGATGAGCGAGCCAAATTGCGGGTTTATATTGGCGCATCCGCAGGAGTTGGGAAAACTTATCAGATGCTCGAAGATGCTCACACTCATCAAAAACAAGGACTGGATATTGTCGTCGGCGCGGTTGAAACTCACGGGCGAGCTGAAACCGAAAAGATGATTGGCAATTTGGAAATAATTCCGAAAAAGAAAATTAAATATCGCGGTGTGATTTTGGAAGAAATGGATTTGGAAGCAATCATCAAACGCCGTCCGCAAGTTGTTCTGGTTGATGAACTTGCACATACCAACATCGAAGGTTCAAAAAATCATAAGCGTTACGAGGATGTTTTGGAACTGCTCGAAAATAATATAAATGTCGTGACGGCTTGCAATATCCAACATCTCGAATCGCTCAACGACATCATCACCCGCACTATCGGAATTAAAGTTCATGAAACCGTTCCCGATTCATTTTTTCACCGCGCTGATGAAGTGATAAATGTTGATGTTTCGGTTGATACGCTCCGCACTCGTTTGAAACAAGGCAAAATCTACGATTCGGCAAAAATCGAACAATCGCTCAATAATTTCTTTCGCAAGAGCAATTTATCGGCTCTGCGCGAACTTGCCTTGCGCGAGGTTGCGGACGTGCAAGCGATTCAAGACAAAGATTATCGTGAACTGCAAGGTCTTGAACAAGCCTTTTTACCTGAAAAGGTAATGGTTTGTCTAGCTTCGCGCGGAAGCGCGAAAAAACTTTTACGTTTTGGCGCAAGAATTGCCGGAAGATTAGCGAATGATTGGTATGCCGTCTATGTTGAATTGCCGGATGAATCGCCCGAAAAAATCAAGCCTGAAACCAAAATTGTCTTAGATGAAAATATTCGTTTTGCGAAAGAACTTGGAGTAAAAATTGTTTGTTTAAAAGGCAAAAATGTCGCTGATGAACTCATCAAATTTGCCAAAGAAAATGCAATTACTCACGTTATTTTCGGACAATCCGCCCGCACCCGTTGGGAATTATTTTGGAAAGGCTCGGTCATCAACCGATTTTTGCGCGAGGTCAAAGATGCCACCGTTCAAGTAGTTCCAACCGGAGATAACAACAAATAATTTTTTGTAATATAAAGTTTGAGTGTTCGCCTTTAAAAATCCGTGCAATCGCCTAACTCTCCGTCTTTGCAGATAAACAGATTGGGGGAATATTCTTTAGTTTGTTTTTTGACGGCTTGCCAAATTTTTGAATTGCCATAGTTCTCTTTTGTCCAACCGAGTTTTTTTCGATTGCGCCAGACAAATTCGTACGCCTCTTTTTCGTCTGCGCCTTGCAAATGTTTGGCTTCGTGCAGAAGAATGGCGGCGCGTTCCAAATCATCCGTAGTTTTTTCAAAAAAATCAGGATAGAGCGTCATAATTTCAAAGGGAAAATTTGTCGCAGCGTAGGCATTTTCTTTTTCTACCGAAGCATTGAGCCAATGGTCATTGCTTCGGTACGCGGCGAGATAATTGAGGAAAAACGTTTCGCTACTAAAACCCTTATTTTCAAGGAGGTTAATTGCATCCCAAACCGTTTGTTTTTGGCTCGTTTGGAGGGAAGCAGAGCTAAAAATCAGCGAAAAATAAAAAGCAAAAATGCAAACCACGACCACCGACAGACAAACCGCCGCCCGCCATAAAATTTTTGGCAAAACGCTTGACTTTTTGTTTTCTACTGTAATTTGTGACTCGCCGAGATTTTCAAGCATAAATTCGCAACGCCGACACTGTTCGGCTTCTAAAAAATTGATTAAATTGCAGTTGGGACATTTCTTATTCATTTTATTTCGGGTTGAGTGAGAAAAACAGACACTATTTATAAAAAACTGGAAAAGCCCTTGATTTTCCAACTTTTTTTTAACTTAAATGAAACTTAACCGCAGTTTGTCGCATCCAAAGTTGCATAAACCCCGTTCGGAAGATTAAGATTTTCAGAATGAATAATGGTCAAAACCCCAAAGGAGTTAATCAAGTGAAACAAATCCGCTCCGCAATTTTTGTAATTGCTGTTTTAATTTTTTCTACATTTTCTACATTTGCACAAGAAAATGAACCGGTGGTGATAGACGAAGTGGTCGCCCAAGTCAATGACGGCGTGCTGACTCTTTCGCGGATCAATCGTGAAATGAAAGAGTTTATCGAATCGATGGTGCAACAAGGCAAAACGCCCGAAGCCGCCAAAACCGAAATCGAAAGCAAAAAAGGCGAACTAATCGCCAATCTCATCAATGAAGAGCTTTTAATGCAAAAAGGAAAAGAACTCGGCGTAGAAAGCTCGGTAGAAGCCCAAATAAATCAGCGTTTTCTGCAAATGATGAAGGAAAATAATATAAAAACCCTCGAAGCACTTTATACAGAAATGCGAAAAGCAAATGCCAATCCCGAAGAGATTCGGGAAATGTGGCGCAAACAAATTACCCGAGATGAGGTTTTGCAACGCGAGGTTGACCAGAAGATTTATTGGGGTTGGACTCCAACCCAACTTCGCGCCTATTGGGAAAAAAACAAAGCTAAATTTACCAAGCCCGAAACCGTTTCCATCTCTGAAATCTTTTTAGGTTTTGCCGGACGCGATGAAAATGCTGTTCGTGAAAAAGCTAAACAACTGGTCGCTCAACTTCGCAAAGGTGAGAGTTTTGAAAAAATCGCGCTTGAAAATTCAGACCGTCCCGATGTCAAAACGACCAAAGGAAAGGTCTCTGGTAAAATCAACGTTGCCGAATTAAACGAAAAACTCGGTCCGCCGATTAAAGCCACCAAGACGGGTGGCGTGACTGATCCGATTGAAATTGTCGAAGGAATTGAAATCATCCGTGTAGATGAACACGAAGAAGCCAGTAGCGAATCATTCTTTGATGAAGATATAGTCCGCAAAACGATTACGATGGAAAAAATCCCCGAAGAACGTAAAAAGTATTTTTCAGAACTTCGGAAGGATGCCTATATCGAACTCGCTGAAAGTTACAAGGCTTTGGTTTTGCCATTCCTCAATAAAACTGAAACTACGGCTGAAGTGAAGAAAACGGAGCAATAATTTTACCTCATATTTGAGTTGTTGCTTTTGATTAAACTATTTTTTCTTTGCCTTATTCGACCGTAATACTTCTGACATTAAACTTAAAACTCAGGTAAAGTTATGCCTTTTTCTCCATAAACTTTACCTGTTTAATTCTAAGTTGTCAGATTCAAATTTTATCTTAATCTTTGACAGTATTTGACTTATTCTTACAAAGTAGAATTAAGATGTTTTTTTAACAGATTAATTCCCAATTATCCCTATCCATCCCCTTAATCCCTGTGAATTCTCTTCTGAAACTCTAAACAACTCCAAAGCATTCCATTTTCAGTATTTAATCCACAATGTTCCGCGTTTCATTCATTTATCCCTGAATAATGTCGTTTTGCCCCAAAAGTCTCGACAAAATATTGGATTTGTTTATAATTTCGACTTAGTTTCAATCCATTTTCAATTATGAAATTTCGCACGTTTCTGCATTTCAAAATATGTTTGCTTGCACTGATTTGCTTGGTTGTCGTTGGGAAAGCGCAAACTTCCGAATTACAACTGACTGATTTGATAAAGGTCTGCGAAGATAAAATTTCTGCGCCAAATTTTCCCAAAGATACTGCCAAATCGCGTTCCGAAGAATTAACCAAAATCAAATCGAATCTCAACAAAAACCGCCCTTGGTTTAGTCTTTCGCAACTTCAAAACACTTGGTTGGAAACTTTTATGGGCGAATATTTAGTTTCCACCGCATCAATCGAAAAAAGTGGAAAAGAGGCGTTTGAAGCTGAATGGAAACGAGTTGGAGTTGAGCTAAACGAAAAAGAAACACAGATTGATGCGACCAATTTAAAGAAAAAACCGCTTGTTTTGCAGGCTTTTGCCGAATCTTTTTGGTCACAAATTCGCACTTACTACAAATCGGGTTATCTTTTTGGAGTTCAACAAAATCCGGCGGAAGGTTTGCCGTATTTTGGCTTGTCCTTGGCAAGCGTCAAGTTCCTTTTATCCACTCAAAAGCTGAATTTACCAAATGCGAAAACTCCTTTGCCATTGCGCCCGTTGGCAACTGAAATCAGTCTTTTAGAAAAAAGAACTCTGCTAATCTATCGCCAAACCGAAACCAATGCAGAAGGCGTGAATCCTCAACAAGCGCGGTTTAATATTGTCAATTCATTGCTTAAAAATGCGGGTGAACTTAATCGTGAAAGCCGTTACGCGGGAGCAGTTTATAAATATCTGACCGCGGTGTTTTATCTTGAATTTATCGTTTCCGAACCGATTCTCGCAGGCGATTTACCCAAACTTCTTGCAGAAATTCAAACCATCAAAAACCAGTTGGAAAAATCATCAAAAATTGATCATAGTCTTGGTCAATATTATTTGGAAACGGCGCAAAGTTATTTAGAATCAAGCGATAAACCTGCCGCAGATGATTTGAAAAGAGTTGCCGCAATTGTCAGAAAAGTGATGCCCGAATATTTTAAGTATTTTACGCGAGGTAAAAAGTGAAGCTAAAATTATTTCTATTTTTTGCAATTATTTGTTTTTCGTTGAGTAATGGAATGGCGCAAAAAAAGGTGGCTAAAGCCAAAAATTCTGCGCCAAAAGATGTGACCATCACGCTCGTCCGCTATCCATACACTTGAAGTCTTTCCGATCCGGCAAGTTTGCTGATTAAAGATGTAGTCGAAAAATATCAAGGCAAAGTTAAATTTGTCAGCGAAAATTGGGGCGAATCGCAGTTGGCAGAAAAATTTGGAATTACCCGCTATCCTGTTGTGTTTGTTGATGATGTGATGGTTGCCAAGCCGATTGATTTTGGTTGGTATGGGGCAACGGGCAAATATACGCCTTGGAAAAACACCATAAATCACGAAAAATTCAAGACCGATTTAACCCGAATGGTTGATTTGATTTTGGGTGGAAAACGCGAGATTTTGGTCAAAGAAAAGAGCAACAGCAAAGATGCCACCGATATTGAACAAATTCCAACTCTGAGTTTGAAAGATTTGGACGGAAATTTATTGGAAACCGACAAATTAAAAGGGCAAATCGTAGTGGTCGAATTTTGGGCGACGTGGTGCGCGCCGTGTCGTTCAACTTTGAGTTGGTTGGGCGAGGTTGAGCGCAAATATGGCGATAAAGTGACGGTGATCGGAATGGCGGTTGAATCCGAAGAACCCGAAGTTAAAAAACTCGTCCAACAATATAATTTGCCTTACAACGTGGTGATGGGAACTGAAAATCTAGTCTTTCCATTCGGTTCAATGGGAAGCGTGCCGCGAATGTTCGTGTTCGATAAAGACGGAAAAACCGCCGCCGTTTATTATGGAGCGAGTCCCGATTTGCATCAAAAAGTCGGCACATTGCTTGATTCTTTGGTGAAATAAAAAAGCGCGTTAGGGCTTGCTCAAAATCCTAATGCTCTAACTTTCATAAAAAGAATTCGTAATGCGATTCAAGAGTTGAAAAATCGTGTATGAGTTGCGTCCTTGAGGCGCGATTTGACATTAAATTCTTCAACAACTGTTGTCATTTAGCGGTTTAGTGACAGCGAAGGCTGAAAGTTGTTGGGCTATTTCACGCTTAAAAGCGTAACTCGTGCGCGATTTGTTTAGATTTTCAATCAAGCAAAAGATTCTTGTCTTTTAACTATTTCGACTCTTGATTCGCATTCGTAATGTTATTTAAACATCCTCTTAATTTTTGCCTTTTTACTTTCTTCCTATGCTGCTAATTTTGCCGAACTGATTCCATATTCTTTTGCCACGTCTGCCAGAGTTTTCTTTAATTGAGTTCTCGCCCGACTCAAACGCGACATCACCGTTCCGATGGGAATTTCTAAAACTTCCGCCACTTCTTTGTAATCAAATTCGTGAACATCTGCCAATAAAACTACGCTTCGATAATGTTCGGGCAATTTATCGAGAGCCGAAATTACTTGGGAATCAGTCAAATTTTCAGGAATCGGCGCGGAATATTTCGCCGAAAGGAAAACTAAATCGTCAGCCTCTTGAAAATATTTGGATTGCGTATATTTTTTGCGACGTTGGTGGTCAAATTTATTGAATAAAATTTTATAAAGCCATGCGCGGCAGTTTGTCCCAAGTTCGTAATGGTCAAACGATTTCCACGCTTGCATAAAGGTTTCTTGGACTAAATCCTCAGCATCAACCGCGTTCATCGTCAACCTTTTGGCGGTTCTAAATAAATCGTCAATATGTTTCATAGCTTCGGCTTCAAAATTCTCTGGGGTAGTATTTGTATTCATTTTGTCTAACTCCTTAATAAATTGCGTTGGTTTCAACCGCTTACACCCATTTGTCGTGTGAAAATCTAAATCCTTACAGATTTTTTTCAAAAAAAGTTAAAGAAAATTGTAAATTTCGCCAAAGTGTCGATAATTATTGGCGATGGTGTGAGAAAAATTCTTAAAAACTTATTGTTGAATTGGGTATAATTGGGTATCGAATCGGGTATGGCTAAATAATATTGATATATTTTGGGATAAATATTTTTGAAAAACTTGGAATAATTTTTTTGGCAAATGTAATAGAGATAATGATTATGGTAAATGAGTCAGAAAAAGGCGGAAACAAAATGACCAACGGAAATGGCAACGGCAATCACAAAAAGTTTGAAACAAAGGAAGATAAATATTTAAAATCTCTTTTACAAAAAGCCGTCAACGCAGAAAAAGCCCCCGACTCTCTGCGTGATAAAATTAGCAAAATGATTCGTGAAAAATAAATGATGCAACTGCAAACCGCTGAAAATCAAACAACTTTTGACGCAACCGTCTGGGTTGACGCACACGGCGATTACCTTTTTGCCTTTGCGCTCTCGCGGGTGAGGGATGAGTTTTTAGCGGAAGATTTAGTTCAAGATACACTGCTCGCCGCAATGCAAGCGCGAAATTCTTTTGCCGAAAAATCTTCGGAACGCACTTGGCTCTGCGGAATTTTGAAACATAAAATTATTGACCATTTTCGCAAAAGCAGTCGTGAAGTCGAATTAACCGAAGAAGAAGGCGATATGTCCAGCTATGATTATTTATTTCAAACCGAAGGCGCAGGAAGTGGACATTGGACGGCGGAATCAAAACCGACTATTTGGCAAGAAAATCCCGAACAAGTTTTGGAACACGCCGAATTCCGTGGTATTTTAACGCATTGCCTCAGCGAATTGCCCGGCAGAGTGGCTAACTGCTTCACTTTGCGTGAGATGGACGGTTACAATAGCAACGAAATTTGTGATTTTCTACATATTTCTCCGAATAATTTTTGGGTAATGATGCACCGTGCGAGATTACATTTGCGCCGTTGTATTGATAACAATTGGTTCAAGAAGGTGCAACATTGATGGCAAATAGTTTGAAGTTAAAAATCAAAAAATGGGTAGCCAACAAAGCCGAACAGTGCAAAAATGTTGCGCCTCTATATTCGTATGCTCTCGACCGCAAACTTACTTTGTTAGAAAGATTTCGCATTCGATTTCACCTTTTAACTTGTAATGCCTGCACCAGTTATGTGACAAACTTAAATTTTATGCACGAAGTTTTTCAGGTCCAAGAAGAACAAATCGAAGCGGAAAAACTTCACGTTTCGCTCAGCGCAGACGCTAAAGAACGACTCAAAAAAGCCTTGAAATCCTAAAGTTTATTTGCTCTGGTCAGCAAACTCAGGTCAACCTCAATATTGTCACCGATAAAATTCGGCACGGTCTGATGTTGATAATTCACGCCAAAATCACGCCGATTGATTACTGTTTTTGCCGAAAAACCATAAACGACTGTTTGCTCTTTGGTATCAACGCTTTTTCCAACAATTTCAAACGGAAAACTAATTTCCTTCGTTACCCCGTGCATCGTAAAATCGCCAACCAAAGTCAACTTTTTACCTTTTTTGATAACTTGCTTGCTTTTGAAAGTGATGTCGGGAAACTTTTCAACTTCAAAGAAATCGGCGGTTCGCAAATGCTCATCGCGGGCGTTGATGCCTGTGTCAATGCTTTTGGTTTTAATCACAACATTTATCGAAGATTTTGTGATGTCCTTTTCATCGAAATTAAAGTCCACCGTAAATTCAGAAATATTGCCTAATTCGATAAAGATTTTCCCGTTCAGAATTTTGACCATTAATTTTCCGAGTGCCTGATGCGAATAAATTCCCGCAAACTTCTTCAGTTCATTCGCAGAAATTTCAACAATTGACAGTTCGGGCGGCTTCTTGGCGATTGCTTCCTGAAAAGTTTTTGTTTGTTTGGCTAACTCATTTTCGGTTGCGGAAATCACGTTTTCGTCATTTAAAAGAAGTCCATAAATGTAGTTAGCAATTAAATCTGTAACGAAAATTCCGCGTCCGCTTTCATTGATAAATACACAAACGCCGAGATTTTGTTCGGGCAAAAACGAGATATGTGACCTTGCGCCGAGAAAACTGCCAAAACTGTGAATCATTGAGTATTTATTGAGTTTAGCGTGATACCAACCGAGTCCGTATTGGCTTCGCTCGTAGTTAAAAAACGTGGTTTTCAAATCGGCTTTAGGTTTCAAAGTTTCGGCAAAATATTTGTTTGGAAAAACTTGCACGCCTTTGTATTTGCCTTGGTTGAGATGGAGAATTATCCATTTTGCCGCGTCTGAAACAGTGCTTAACATTCCGCCCGCCGCGTGCATTGTTTGGTCAATTTTGATAAAAGGCTCTTGAGCAAAACCATTTTCACGGCGAAATGAATAATGGGCGAAAGGAAGTTTATTTTTAGGAAAATCCGAAACATACGGACTTGTCGCATTCAAATCGGCAGGCTTCAAAACATATTTTTTCAAGTTCTCCTGCCAACTTTTACCCGTCATTTTTTTGATAATCAGCCCCGTCAAAATGTAGCCAACATTTGAATAACCGAAATTGTTGTTGGTAAATGAGGATTCTTTTTGAAAATCTTCCAGAAGGTTTTTGTCAGAAATGTTCAAACCCGCATAAGCCGTATTGAAAGTGACAATTTCGTTGGAAATGCCATGAACGTGATTGAGCAAATCCCGAATCGTGATTTTATCGGCTTGCAGCTTTTTATCTGCAAAAACCAATTCCGGCAGATATTTGGAAATCGGCGCATCAAGTTTGAAAAAGCCTTTTTCCGCCAAAATCACCGCCAACAAACCGACAAAAGATTTAGTTGTCGAAGCAATATAAAAAGGCGTATCGGCTTCAAGCGGAGTTTTCTTTTCGACATTCAAAAAGCCGTATTGTTTTTGCAAAATGAGTTCGCCATCTTTTACCACGCCAACTGAAAAACCCGTGTTTAGTTGTAAATCAGACTGAATTTTTTGTGCAAAGGCATCCAGTCTTTTTTCAATTTCAATGTTTTGTCCAGAAGCTAAAATGGCGAAAAAACCAAGAAAAATAAGACTACCCAACCAATTCATTATTTTCATAAATTTATTTTTTACCGGATTTAACAACTCTTGCGTTTTCTCGCAAACATTTTGTTCCAATTCTTTTAAGTTGTCTTAATCATTGAATCGCTTTTCCCAACATCTGATCCCTCACGGCTAATTTCACCATTTGATAAACTTTAAGTTTCTAACGCCGCGAAATGTCGAAAGTCTGAAACCATTGATTTTTCCTTTATCGTCTCTGACAAATGAAACAGCCTTAAACCACCACACTTCAGCAGTAAATTTATCAGCCGATACAGGGTTTAATGAAACATCATCATTTCTGAAATGTTGAGCAACTAGATCGCCTTCTTTAACTACAATTTTGTAAGTTGTATCGAGTTCTTCGCTGTAATAATTTCCTACATATTCATTGAGCTTTTCGGCATCAATTTTGTAAGGAACTGAATTATTTGCCTCACTTTGCGGTTGACTATTTTCAGTTGGCAATGGGTTTAACTCTTTTTCCAGATAAATATCGGCAATTTTCTTGGCAATATTTCGTCCGATGAAATTGCCTAGATTGCTCAAAATTGCTACTCCGAATCTCTGGTTGGGAAAATAAATCATAAAACTGCGAAATCCGGCATCGCCGCCACCGTGAGAGATCGTTTTTGAGCCTCTGTAATTTTCAAGTTCTAAACCTGCTCCGTAATCGGTTTTATTTCCATTGTTGAGATAACCTGTTTCTTGCATTTGTGCAATCAACGCTTTCCCGCCA
Organism: Pyrinomonadaceae bacterium; assembly: GCA_963779235.1. Taxonomy (GTDB): domain Bacteria; phylum Acidobacteriota; class Blastocatellia; order Pyrinomonadales; family Pyrinomonadaceae; genus JAIBCC01. Next base: position 39,652 of record CAVZXI010000012.1, on the reverse strand, counting down.
ACTTTGCCGATTTCAAAATTATTTAACCATTTGGCGAAATCTTCAGCGGTTGTCATTAAATTGGTTGCGCCCACATGAGAGTTGTTTGATGACAAATAAATAAATCTATCTGCGCCAATTTGGAAATATGAAGAGGCTCGGTTTGGCACGACTATCACATAATCATCGTGAAAATGTGAGTTGTTCATCTCCAAGGGTTTGAAAATGTTTTCTTCGGTAAATTGACGTAAGGATTTGCCCGAAACTTTCGCCACAATCTCTGCTAAAAGCGTGTAGCCCGTGTTGCAATAATTCATTTCTTCGCCGGGATTGAAGTTGAGTTCTTTTTGCCGTTTGACGATTTTCAAAACCTGTCCTTGAGTCAAAACATCATCCAACCGAACTCCGGCAACTACGGCTAATTCCGCTTGATCGCGCAATCCGCTGGTGTGATTGAACAGATGACGAATCGTAATAGTTTTTCCAAAATCAGGGACTTCGGGTAGATATTTGCGAATATCATCTTCAAGTTTGAGTTTGCTTTGATTGGCTAAAAGCAAAATTGCAAAAGCAGTAAATTGTTTTGAAACTGAGGCAGATTGAAAGATAGTTTTTGGCGTAATCGGAACATTATTTTCCAACACTGCCACGCCGAAACCTTTTTGATAAACCGCTTTTCCATCTTTGACAATGCTAACCGCAACACCAGCCGAATTAGGTTTATTCCAAGGTTCAAACAATTTATCAACTTGTTCAGTTTGAGAAAAAACGGAAGAATATGTGGTAAAAATAATGACTGCTAAAATGATTTTTTTCTTCATACAAACTCCTGATTTTTCGACTCTTTACCGAATAAACACCGCTGGAAATGGTTTTGTGACAATTTGTTTTACTCTATTGTTTTCAAATGTTTCACCAAAAAATCTAAAGTTTCCTTAATAATTTCCCGCGACCTTTCCGTGTCATCCACCATATCAAATGAATGATGTCCTTCCACATAATTGATAAATGTCAGGGGTGCATTTTGTTCAATCAATAATTTGACGTAATCATCCAGCCGTTTGTTTAGTTCCGCCGATTGCTCAAGCCCAGCCCGCACAATCATTAACGGCAAATCTTTGCGGGCAATCGGAGGAATCGGGTTTTGGACGGCGGAAACCATTCCGTAATAAATCACGCCGCACCGAATATAAGTTCGGGTTGCGTCCGTCATATAAGGCAAAGCGGCAACCGTGTTTCCCGACATCGTAAAAATCCCGATTCGATTTTCATCAATCTGCAATTTTTCAGCATTTTTTCGCAGATAATCAACGACATCGTTCAAATCTTCATCAGGTTTGACGGCACTTTGATAAATTACCGCATTCAGCCCCGAAGCCGCCACAAGCCTGCCCCACGATTGATAAATCATCCATTCGGTCATCCCTTTGCGTTTCCAATTTGCAAAGACAACCACGCCTCGTTTTTCTTTCGGTTTCAAATCCATCGGCTGATACAAATCAAAGTTAAGTTGTTCGCCTTCAACGGTTTTGTAGGCTTCGCGTTTGGCTTTGATGTTATCCATCCCGTCAATTTTATAGACGGCTGGCGTGTTAAGCGGACTGCGTTGCGGTTGGGAAAATGCTATTATCGAAAACGACAAAATAGTGCAAATAATTACTGACAATTTGATTAAACTTTTCATACAACATTCCTCTTAATTTTTGGAATCCTTCAATTTCAGCGTTGCCCATTGCTCAAATTTGAAATTCAAATTGGCTGGCTCGCTTCCAAATAACAATTGAGGTTTGAGGGTGTCATCCGCAATCGTGTTTGGAAAGAATTGCGGAGAGGTCGGATTTCCAACATAAACCGCCACTAATCGAAAATTATCGCCGTCTTTGAATTTCATCGAAACTCTGTATTCTCTTTCGTTTGAAGATGTTGCAGTCACACTTGCCAACCAACCGTTGGTTTTAAGATAAGCCGAACTTGCTTCGCTGTTAGCAGTTTGGTCGCGCAATTCCCACTTAAATTTTTGAATCGGTTGCCACATTTCGCCTTCTTTCCGATAAACCGCCATCCCTAATGCGGCAGAGGCGTGAAGCACAAAAACATCTTTCCCATCAGTCAGATAGACGTGCGAAAGTCCTGATTTGCCGCCGTTTAATCCGATTTGCAAAAACTCGCCATCGTGGTTGAGTTTGATGCTGCCGCCATTTTTCAAATCCTGAGTCAAGGCATCTTTCCATTCATCCTCATTCATTTTTCCGTCAATTGTAACGGTTGAACCCCTTGGGACTTCAGTTATTGAAGAATCGCTTTTGGCTGACTTTGCCGAAATAACAAAAGCTGACAATATAATAACTAAACTCAAATAGTAAAAATTTCTAATTTTCATAATTACCTCCAAATATTTGTTTTATTTTTGAAAATTAACCTGCAAAAATTTCAAAACCTTTGCCCAAGAATCTTCTTGCGCTGCTGCATTTCCTTCCAATGTTCCGCCCGTTTGCAAACGTCCATTGCCAATCAAAGTCGAGCCTGACGGCAAAAAGGCTTTGCCAATCAGATGTCCGGCGGATTTGTAAATGAGATGTTGACTAGAAAAACGATGTTTGAACTTTTTCAATCGTTTCATAATCATTTCGCCGAAAGCGGTTGACATCCAGAGTTGGTCATCTTCGCCGGAAATCAGTAGAATTGCGCCATTGATGCGTTCAACCTGAATCGTTGCTTCATTTACATTTGTTGCTTTGTCCAGACGATATTGATAATTTTCCTTTGGGCTAATCGGAAAGCCTTGGGGCGGAAGATAAGTTGGACTATTTGCAAACTGAATTGCCGGAACGGGTTTTCCTGCAAAAGACCACGAAGATTTTTCACGGGCGTTGCAGATGCACGACCACGCCACCGAACTCGGCGCATAAGCCACAACTGCTTGCACTTCTTTGTATTTTGAAGCGACCAATAAAGCGGCTTCTGCGCCTTTTGAAGTCCCCAAAATCGCCACGCCGACTTTTCTCACAAAATCTTTTTGCTGCAAAAAATCAATTGCTTTCTTAAAATATTCCAGCGGAATTTCTTCCAAAGATGGAGGCAAACCTTCCGCCCCGAAATAGGCAAGTGCCAACGCCACGTAGCCGTGATTTGCCAACATTGCCGCTACATCTTCCGAACTCACCCCGCCTTCCGAACCGCCTAAAACTATCACGGCAGGTAAATTCTTTTTGTCAGCAGGCGCAAATAATGTTCCGACTAGACCGTCTTCACGAACATCAGACATTTTTACATTCGATTTCAAAAAACTGCGCTTTATTTCAATTGACTCAATAACTTTGCCGTCTATTTCCAGACTAAACTTAAACAAAATCGGTTCAACTCGTTTCGTTGCAAACCTTGCGCGGTTGTAATCTGCTCCCGCCACATTCATTGATTGAATTAGTCCCATCGCATTTACGCCCGAATAAGTTCCGTTAGTTGGAGCGTGTTTCGATAAATCAATTGTTCCGCTTCTATCGGCATAAAATCCCGCGAAAGATTGCCAAAGTTTGCCGTTTGCGTCTTGAGCGGAAACGCGAATAATGACAGGTTGATTTGGTTTGAGCGAGGAAACACGAATTGAAAGCGTTTCGTCCACCAATGAATCGGCTGGATTGACAGATAAGGTTTGTCCCAAAAGAACGATTTGAAAACAAAAAAAGATTAATAGAAGGAGCTTGATATTCATAATTTTCACCACATAATTAAACATCTTTGCTCCGCATAAAAAATGCAGCTATTGAAAATACTAAAAAAAGCAAAATGACCTCGCCCAAACCTAACACGACAATGAAAATAAATGACCGCGCAATTCCTTCAGTCACAATTGAGAATTTCGTAAGCTCTTCGACTGCAATAAATCCCACAATCAATAGCGCGTAAATCAAAACCGGAAGGATTGAAAAAGCCGCAAACAACAAGGTTGCTTTAAGCCATTTTTGTATTCCTTTGCGAACCCTTTGGATTTGCAGGGCGAATATTGCAAATGGAGCAATGATGATTAGCGGTAGGAATATTGTTATAATGTGTTCAATCATTTATTCTCCCAACAATTTAGCCTTTGAAAACGCTTCTAAAATAATCTGCTCCGAAGGAGGATTTAACAAACTTTGTTCCGCAAAATTCTGTGCTTGCGGATAATTAGTTTTTAGAATTCGTTTAACTGCTTCCTCCAGATTGTAATCCGTATGACGAAGCTCAATTTCCGTGCCAAGTAACAGCCAATCGGCACCAGTTTTCCCAAACGGCATCCCTAAACTTCCGGCATTGACTACCCGAACCTTGCCAATCATTCGGTCAAACTGGATGTGCGTATGACCACAAACAACGACATCCGCCTCAAGCCCTTCAAATATCGGTAACAGGCGTTCTACTGATGTCAGACTGGTAAAAATTTCGTTATCGTCTCGCGGAGTAGCGTGGCAAAAAAGAACTTTGCCTATTTCGTCAATCTCAATGGAAAATGTTTTTGCCCAACTTTTCCAAAACAGACTTGTAGTTTGAAATTTGATTTGCCGACCAAATCACAATATCTCGGTATGCTTCGGGAACTCGGTCATTACATTTTCCTGACATCACCGAAAGCGCGTCAATTTCGCCGTTGCCTTGGATAAATTTGGTTGGAATATCAAGATTCAACAAACATTCAAGTATCTCGCGCGGCATCGGACCCGGCACAATATCGCCCCCGACTACGAGCATATCTACCTTTGCCAAACGAATATCTTTCAGCACCGCCTCAAGTGCCGGAAGATTTCCGTGAAGGTCATAAATTGCTACAACTTTTTTAGACATATTCTTACTTCTTCAAAAAATTCAATCGGATAACTTAGAAAAATTAGACAAGTCAAAAAGCTAAAAACTATACGCCTCATCACTTATTTTCCTCTTGAAATATTAAATGGAGAAGTTTCCTTCATCTTCGGCATTTCGTTTTGATTGGCTATTCTAAGCCCTGAAACTAATCCGATTTCAGTTAATCTTTTTGCCCCTTCCCAGTTCCAATCAGGCTGAATTATATCGCTCGGGAAATGGTAATCGTTGATAAAAAATGACTGCGCCCTTCTGCCGAAAGCCTCGCGGTCGCCTTCGGGCAAACCAATTAAATAAAGAGCGGGAATGCCTTTTTTGAAAAAAGCGTAATGATCCGAGCGATAAAAAATCCCTTGTTCGGGACTCAAATCGGGGACAACCTCCACCTTATACGAAGCCGTCACATCTTTGATAACCTCGCTTAAATCCGAATGCGTAAAACCGTAATCCGTCACCCGTTTGACCATTCCCCAAACGTCCGTGCCAATCCCATCGTAATTGATATTGGCGGCAACATTTTCCAGCTTCCATGTCGGATTCTGCAACCAATATTCCGCTCCGAGTAAGCCATATTCTTCGCCTGTTAAAGCAATAAAAATCATCGAACGACGCGGTTTGGTCTTCATCTTTGAAACCGCTTCTGCAATCGCCACAAGTTTTCCGACTCCAAGCGCATTGTCTGCCGCCCCCGGGTAAATTGTCCCGTCAGGCTCAATTCCATACGCATCGTAATGCGCGGTAAAAACCACGGCTTGTTCTTTAAGTTTTGCGTCAGAGCCTTCGATATAGCCAATAACATTGCTACTCAAACTCTCTCCGCCTTCCACTTGTAATGAAATTGTTGCCTTGTTTACAAAATTCACCGAAACATCTTCGCCTTTTTCGAGTTTGCTTTTGACTGTTTGAAAATCTGCTTTTGCCTGAGCAAATATTTTGGCGGCAACTGATTGATTAATCACAATAGTTGGCGAATTTACCGCCGTTGGAGAAGAATTATCAGCTAATCTGACACGCCGACGGGTTTGATAAATCTGACCTTGACTAAATGCGCCTGCGCCATTATTTGGAGCAATCCGAATAATCCCGGCAACACCTTTTTCACGAAGTCTGGAGTGGACGGTTTGCGGATTAGAGACAGTTGCCCAAAGTGTGGAATCAACTCCGCTTGGCGTTCCAACCAAGACAACCGCAATCTTCCCTTTCAACTCTAAACCTTCTAAATCGTTGCGTTTGAGTGCATCGGAAACTACTCCGTATTTAACAAAAATCATTTCAGCAGAAGTCTCTTTTGAAACAATCGGAAGCGGCGGAACAACTAAAAAATCACTTCGGTAAGCAAATTTTTCCTCACCAATTTTGAGAAAGGATGATGGAAAAACATTCTCGACCTTAAATTTAATTTTTTGCTGATAAGAACTTGCATCGCCTAAAGGTTTTAAGCCAAGTTTGGCGAATTCTTTGGCTAAATAATCAGCCGCCCGGTCTGCTCCAACTTGTCCTGTTCCGCGACCTTCCATCTTTTTACCGGTTAAATCTGCGGTGATTCGGCGAATAGTTTGCGTGGTCACATTTGAAGCAGTTTGCTTTTCAATTTCGGTTAATTCATTGGAAAAATTAACGGGTAAAAAAGACGGGAAAATCAGACTTCCCCACAACGTAATTTGTAATAAAAATAAAACTAAATAATTCATAATTACTAAACCTCTGCTCTTTTTTTATTACTTATTTTGCAAACAAACAATGGAAAAGAGATGAGTTGTAAATGAGTTTTGGCAGATTATAAGTTTTTTTTAAAAAAGCACTTTCAACTTTTTGCTCTTGTAGTGCTAGTCCCGCCCGACCATTGAAGGGCTGAATTCTTCTGCCAAAACTCTCCAGAGAATAATCAAACTTCCGTCATTTTCGATTCCGACAATCTTAAAAGCTACCATCTGGTCCGTATTCCAGGAAGGAAATGTTATTGCCCGATAAGCAATCGAACGCTACTTGTAATCAGCAAAAATTCAATCGGGATATTCATAATTTTTTCAGCAATTCATTAAAATTATTCAGCGATTTTCGATTATTTTTCAAATACGCATTGAGAAACTCTAAAGTTATCAAATTTACTTGTCTAATTTCAGAAAGTGCGGATTCGTTCTTATCATTTTTCGCCACTCTCACGCCGTTTCCATAAAGCGAGATAAAATCTGAATGTTTCAGATTTTTGAAAGTGACGAGGCGTTTATTTTTTGATTGATACGCATTAAAAAACTCAAAATTTCTCGCCACGCGCGATTCGCCGCCCAGACCGTAAAAATGTAGAAAAGGAGTGTTTGTTTTACTCATTTCGAGTTCTTTCGATTGGTCGAGAATTTCCTTCCCATATTGATAACCTGTAGCGGCATCAAGACTAACAACCGCTTTGATAACTGGGTTTTTCATCTGCAAATGTGCAGTCGCTAAACCGCTAAAACTCCATGCAATTAATCCGATTTTTGAAGTATCGGCATTTTGAAATAAGTGCATTTTTTCAATCGCAAATTCCATATCATTTTGCTGGAGTTTGAGACAATTTAGATCGTATCCGCAACGCTCACCCTCGTTTGCACCAAGTGAAGGAAGGCTAACAACGATGTAGCCACTTGAAGCCAAAAACTCTGCCATCATCGCATAATGGAAACCATCATCGAGATTGCCAAAAACAAGCAAAGGAAATTTGCCTTTTTTCTCAGGCGCACTAGCTATAAATTTAGTTTGAGCTTTCATTAGATTCGCAACTTGTTCCGCCGTTACCTCAAAAAATTCAAGCGTTGTGACAAGTTTTTGTTGCAATTCGGCTTTTTCGGCGGGCGTTAATTGGTTTGCTTCCTTCGTCAGACTGCTCGTGTAAACGTAATCTGCAAAATTGATAAGCTTTGCACTTTTTGACTTTACGGTTGGATACCAAACAAAAACCCGAATTGGACGATTGACTGCTTGGGTTTGATTTTTGAACTTGAATTGTCTTGAACCGTCTGACAATAGAAGCGTTTTAAAACCAACCGAATACGGCGTTTTTACATTTTCTAACGACAAACTTTGTGAAAAAAGATCGATTGAAGTTGTTAATAAAATTACAATCAATAATATTGCCTTTTTCATATCCTTTCTCCATTAATAAATTTACTCAAAAGTGGAAACATTTGCTGTTTTCACCCATTTTCCCTTTTGTTTTTCGTAGGTTTCAATGCCTGCGTAAATAAACGAAATCTCACGGTCTGCGCCTGTCGGTTGTTTCTGAATTCGATGGACTTTTACGCGCACGATAACCCAAGCCATCGTGGCATCCTTTGAAACTTGGATAATCGGCGGTTCAAGATTGTCCCACGCGAAATATTTCACGTCTTTGAAATAGGCTTTGAAAAAAGTCTTGCTTTCTTCCAGTTTCGGTTTTTTGATTTTCCCGTCGCTGACCGAGATAAAGTCTTTGCCTTGGTCTTGCAAAAGCATTTCAGCATTTGTTTCAAAATGAGCCTTTCTGGAAATTTGGTGCATTTTTAACAACTCAGCTTTTTCTTTTTCCAAATCAACTTTTTTCTGCGCCAAAATATCTTTTAGGGAAAAGCAAAAAACGAAAAGAACCGCAATCAATAAAAAAGTCTTTCTCATATTAAATCTCCTAGTAAAAACAAGTCAGTTACATTTTGGGTTTCAATACTTCCAGCATTAACTTTTGGTAGGCTTTGCGAATATCCGCAAGCACCGCCTCAAGTGCCGGAAGATTTCCGTGAAGGTCATAAATTGCTGCAACTCTCATATTTAGTCCATAAACAACTGACTAATCTTTTCTGCATCTGCTTCGGCAAATCTGGCAAACGTCAGACTACAGAGCATTGCCATTACGATTTTTATTCTATAAATCAACAATCATGTCAATTGATTCCTTTCCCCCACTGTTTTTGAATGTTCCCAGTTTCCTAAATCCACACTTTTTATAAAAATGAATTGCTTTTTTGTTAGTTGAAAGCACTCCTCCCCATAGAATCATTCTTTTATAGCCAAATTGCCGACCAACATTTAAGAGAAAAGGGAAAATTGCCGACCCAATCCTAAGATTTTGATAATCATCTGCTATGCAGGGAGACATTCGACAATCAATAAACGAACCCAACTCAACACCATAATTTAGAAATCTCTCGTAATCATTCGGCGGGCAATCAAAACTAAATCCCAAAAGAGCTATTATCTGTTTCAAGTTGGGATCAGTGATAATAAAACGCAATTTGTCATAACGATTTATAGCCTCACAAAACTCCTTTGCAGTATCCAGATCATATCCAGCTAATGAAAAATTCTCGCGTGTCTTAGAAGATAGGTTTTCAAGAACTCTGGCAAGAATTTCGACATTATGAGCCTCCAAGGGACGAAAAATCGCCTGCTCTCCACTAGGCAAGACCATTTCAAGAGTTAATAGTCTGGGATTATTTGCAACATCTGACAGATTTAATCGCATAATTCGATAAATTTTCCGTGTTTTAGATTAAAGAATGTAATTTCAGTTTAGTTGAAATTATTTTTGTCCCTCGTTTAATCTTCAATTGATAAACTGTTCCTACTTTCGCCCGCATCATTTGCCATAACTTATCTAAACTCAATTGATTAGAAGAAAGATTATTGACTGATAAAATTACATCTCCAATTTTTAATCCTGCTTCGCTGGCGGGAGAATCAGGCAAAACACTGTAAATTTTGATGGTTTTGTAATTTTGCCCTTCAGCCGTAAAAAATAGTCCAGCGCAGTCAAAAACAAACGGCTCAGAAAAACTCGAATTTGGTTCAAACATAATCCGTTGACGTGTGTAGTCCAAAATTATGTTGAAATGATTCAAAATTTCACCGCCGAAAGTTCCAGCATCGTTTCGGTTTTCAAATCCTGCGGAATCAATCGTTGCGCCAACAAACAGATTATTCATCGTATAACTGCCAATTTGAAAGCCTTTGACTTTGAAAACAATATTTTTTGTATCGCCACCAACCGCAAGCCCAGGAATATCTAAAACTTTTTGGTTAGAACTGGGTAATTTATTGGCTTCGATAAAGTTTTTGTTAAACCCGATTCCGCTGATTCCTCCCGTATCAATCTTGAGTTTGGCGGGAATTGGAGCGCGACCATCTTCTAAAATATTTGTGTTCAAGAAAGGCTCGCCGTTGATAATATTGACAGGAACTGATTCACCTTTTCCTTTGTATTCAAATGATTTAGGTTGATGAAAAATCAGAACATTATTTTGATAATCTATCTCAATGGCAAAAAGATTGATAAAATCGTGTCCTAAAATTCCATCAAAATCGTGTCCAACAAATTTTGCCAGCGATGCCAACGGTGCGGTTTGCAAAGGTTGTCCTTTGACAGATAATTTGCCGAAATTTACTTGGGCACTCGGAATATTTCCCATCTCAATTGAACCGCCTGGCGCAGGAACAGTTTTGACGTTTTCAAGTTTGAGTTTTAATTTTTTGGCAAGTGCGACATCAATCAAACTGACATCAAATCCCGTGTCAAGATTAAACAACAGCGGTTTTGAGCCGTTAATACTGAGTTTGACATAAACTAAACCCAAATCGTTGTTAAAAGGAATCCGCAAAGAAGTTTTGCCTGAAGCAAATTTCACTGTAGTTTTGTTTTCTTGAGCAAATGAAATTGAAAAACAAGACAACAGCAACAAAAATAACCAAAAGTTTCTAAAAATGGAATAATTTTTCATCTTTTCTCCTACCTGTTTTCCCTAATGGAATTTTGAATCGTCTTTCAAAATAAAAATCGTCATTTGGAACTGAATATTCAATCGCCTCACATTTGAATTTTCCAACAGGAACATTTCCGTCTAATTTTTTCCGCATTTCTTCGCTTTCGTCCCAAGTCAAATCAAACTCAGCAATTGTGATATGGGGTGCTATTTCTACTCTGCCAAAATTACTGTCTTCAAAAACAGAACAATTATGAAGGGCTTTGCGAAGTGCGAAGAAAATATCTTTTGGGAAAACATCATAACAAACACCTGGATGTGGCGGAAAAGTTTTGAGCGGTCCGTATGTTATTTCAAAAGGGACAAATTTTTCAACTGTTTTGCTTATTTCAGTCAATAATTCTTCGGTCAATGGTTTAGTCAATGGCTCGCTCAAACTGATATGTGCCTGACAAATATCGGCGGATTTTTTATCAAATCTTTGCCGCAACTTATCAATCGGGTGGATTACATCATCGGTCGGAAAAATGTAAAAAGCTCCGTTGATATATTCAAACATCCATTCTTCCCAATGTTCTTTGATTTTTGTGTTTTCAAATTCCATCTTATCTCCTTATCGCTTAGTTATAGAATAATTCACTAATTTTCTCTGCATCTGCTTCGGCAAATCGAGCAAAAGTTAAGTTGCACATCATCGCAATCACAATTTTCGATTCAGGATAAACAATCAAAAAAGCCCGTCCACCAACTGATTCGCCGCCGTGATGATAGATAGTCCGCCCTTTGCTGTCCTTGCCGATTCTCCAGGCGAATCCAACACCTGTTTCTTTTCCGTCTTTTGTCTTTTGCGAGGTGAAGATTAAGGCACTAGTTTCGGCTTTCAGAAATCCGTCTTTCAAACTTTCAGAGCCAAAGATCGCTAAATCTTCCGCCGTTGAAACGAATCCGCCCGCCGCCCAACGGTCGCTGTTGTCGGTGAAAGTCTCGTTATTCCATTTGTTATCGGAAGTTTTGGCGTAAAAACGAGTGCGGTTTTCGACTAATTTTTTATTGTCATCGGGAAAAGTATTTGGCATTTTCAAAGGGGTGAAAACTTTTTCTTGCATAAAACTCAAGAAATCTTGTTTTGCCGCGCCTTCGATGACTGCGCTCAGAAGCACATAACCGCGAGAAGAATAAAGATATTTTGTTTCGGGTTGATGGAGAAGCGCATCGTCTTGAAAAATTTTCAGACTTTCGGAAACAGTTTCGTAGCGTTGGCGATTGATAAATTCGTCCCGTTTGTAGTGACGAATTCCGGCGAGATGTTCGACGAGTTGGCGCGAGGTGATTTCAAATTCTTTTTTGGGGAAATTCGGCAGATATTTTTGAATCGGCGCATCCAAATCGAGCAAACCTTGTTCATAAAGTTTGGCAACAGCAGTGGCGGTCAAAAGTTTAGAAACGCTCCCAATACGAAAACGGGTTTTAGGCGAAACAGGCAGCCGAGTTTCCAAATCGGCAAAGCCAAAACCTTCCGACCAAAGGAGTTTCCCGTCTTTCATCACAGCGATTGAAAAACCGGGAATAGTTTCTTTGGTCATCAATTCGGCAACCAATTTACGCCCTTGTTCAACCGATTTTTTGTATTTTTTATCTACCTTTACATTTGAACCATCTTCTTTTTTCTGTGGAAAAATTTGATAGGCAAACGAAATTAAAAGTAGCAATATCAGTAATTTTTTCATATTTTTTATTTCGACAATTTTCATTTATTTTCCTTAACCTCCTAAAACTCCACTTAGAACTGCCACAAATCCAAGTCCATTCAAAATTGAGTGTGCAATTATTCCAATCCAAGTATTTTTTCGACTTTGCACCGCAAACGAAATTGCCAAAGCTCCTGGCAAAATGCGTATCAAATCTGCTGCCCAAAAGATATGAAAGAGCGTCCAAAGTATCCCATGGAAAATCCAAGTCTTTGAGCCGTGAACCAATTCCTAACGAGGCAAAATATGTCCACTTTACATCAATTCACCTTTTAGAAGTCTTCAAACCATAAATAGAGTCTTCAATCCAATATTCCTCAAGAACTTGGCAGGCTAGTGACTCTAAACTTGAATTCTTTTCAAACGCCAAAAAGGAAAGAAAATTAGTGATTACTTCTTTTTGTTCTTTTGTCAAAGATTCAAGTCTTGGCGGTTCGCGGTCAGGCGGACGAAGTGACCACAAAAGCCCTTCGGGAACCATTGTGGTCAAATGATCTTGATTGTCTAAAACATATTCAATTAAGCGCGGCAGATAATGTTTCCAAGAAGCCGTATCTAAATGAGGCAGAGCAAAATAAGCGTTTGCCTCAATATAATCATCAGTCGGCTGGTCAATCTCAGCATCAAAAGGAACGGGTAATTGATAATCGTCAATCGCCGCCCCGCTTCTTAAACTCATTGAGGGCTCTGACTCAAAATCAACTTTGAAAAAACAATAGGCATTGGCGATAATCTCTTGTTCCCGCATAAAATAATTTGTTGAACCTCCCATTTATATCTTTTTTCCCAATAATTCCGTCACCAAATCCGCCATCGTGTTTGCTATGCGGTCAATTACGGAGAATGATGCTCCACATCCTGAATATATTCCTCCAAGTCTTCGCGCCAATCACGCAATGGGGCAAGTCCAATCTTTTCAGAAGCCAAACAACGCATTGGCGTATTCTGCGGACGTTTAGCGTTCAGTTGGAGGTCGGATAGTTTGACAGGCTCAATTAACTGTCTAATGTTTGAATCCGATAATCCCAGGATATACGCCGTCTCTATTGCAAATCCGTAATATGTGCAAAGACCGCTGTTCACAATGTGATAAGTCGAATATTGTCGGTAAGATATAATTTCAATCACCCGTGATACCAAATCGCTAACATACGTTGCGCTTGCCCAAACATCTGTAATTGCCCGAATCTTTTTCCCCTCAGTTAAAGAACGATGGACTGAACTAAAAAAATTCTCCTTTCCCTTGCCGAAAACCCAAGAAGTGCGGACGATGTAACATTTTTTGGAGACAGCCTTGACTGCAAGTTCGCCCGCAAGTTTGGTGTTCCCATAAACATTGATTGGATTAGGCATATCTTTCATTGTGTAAAAATAATCGTTTGCCACGTTTCCATCAAACACATAGTTGGTGCTGAGTTGCAAAAATTCCGCGTCAATATCGGCGGCTGATTTAGCCAAATTTTCTGCCCCAACAACATTTACTGACCACGCTAACGATGAATCAATCTCACAGGCATCTACACCAAGCACCGCACAGTTAATAATCAACGAAGGACGCTCAACGAAGATTATTTTTGAAATCGCATCAGCATCAGTAATATCAAGGTCGCGGTGTGAAAGGGGCAAAACTTGATGTTCAGCAGAGAGTTGCCGAGCAAACTCTCCGCCGACTAAACCTTCTGCTCCAACAATTACAACCTTCATATTTTCTTCAACAATTTTATTTCTCAAAACCTTTTCCTAAGCACCAGTCTGAGTCGCAAAATTGACTAAAAGAAAAAGCCCTTGAAACCCAATTTTTGCATTGATGCCATTGTCCATTTTTCTTCTGAAAAACTTTCAAATAAAAATCCTATCGGTTCGCTTTTCAATTGGAACAGTAAAGTTTTTCAAATCCTCATCCGAAAAGGGAACGTAAACCGGACGAAAGAGAACCGCCAAAAATAGGATAAATAAAACTGACAAAACGGTGATGATTATCATGGATTTCATTAGTAGTTTTTTCATAAAGTTTCTTGAGATATTCTCTTGATTTATTTTTTTTTTTCAACTATTCCTTTTTCCTCAACAATTCTGCTAGCAATTCTGCCATTGAGTTAACCTGATCCTGAGTTGACAAGTAGTCTTTTTTCAGTAGTTTAGCAAAATGATTTAGCCGTGTTTGCTAAAAATGATTTTTTGCCAAGCCATTTTTGGCTCAAAATCCGGCTGAAATAGGTTGAAAAACCAGTAAATTTGCCAATCAAATTTATAAATTAAGCAATCAAATGACTTCTCAACTCAGGACTGGGGTTGAGTTAGCCACACGGTCTTGATTGCAGAGAACCATAACCGTGTAATCTGAATCAGGATAATAATCCAAACGACTGCTAAATCCCATATTTGCGCCGCCGTGACCGAAGCGTTTTCCCGCAATCGTTTCTTCAATCATCAAACCGTAACCGTAAAAACTTCCTTCGCCGACTTGGATATGTGATTGGTTAAAAGACTTACGCTTTCTTTTTTGACCAATTTTGCTTGAAAAATTGCGTTGTTGAAACGTAATAAATCTGAGGTAGTTGAATCAATCCCGCCTGGAGGTTTTCGAGTCTTTTCTTTGAAAAAACTCACTTCGCGGGGCGCGCCGAGAATACTCACGCCATTGTTGGATTTTGATTCGTGTAGCCGATGGCCAAATTTTGCGGCGAGATTTTCGCCTTGATAAACGGCAAAAGTATTCCGCATTTTGGTGGGTTTGAAAATATTTTCCTGCAAATAATCGAAGTAATTTTTCTGGCTCACAACCTCGACAATTCGCGCCAAAAGCGCATAGCCTTCATTGCTGTAATTGTATTTTTCGAGAGGTTTGAAATTCTGAAAACCTTCCATTTTCGGCAAAAATTCAATCTGTGCATCAATTAAATCTTTAATGCTGATTGCCTTTGCCGTTTTTTCGTTGAATTCGCGGATTTCATCCAGTTCGATGCCGGAAGTGTGCGTCAAAAGATGATGAATCGTTACTTGATCGGCAACGTTTTTGGGATATTCAGGAATAAATTTGCTCAATTTCTCCTGGTAATTCAGCAACCCTTTTTCGACAATTGAGCAATCGCCACGCCAACAAACATTTTGCTGATGGAAGCAATGTTGTAAATTGTCTTACTCTGATTCGGAATATTTTGCGCCGTGTTTGCTTTGCCAAGATTGCGATTGAGAATGATTTTTCCACGATAAGCAATCATCACCGAACCCGAAAAATAAGGTGTTTTGGCGATTTCATCGAGATATTGATTCATTCTCGAAGCGAGTTCACGCGGCGTTTTGGCAGGGGCAAGTTGTTCTTCAACAGGCGGCATCGGTCCGCTGTCTCTGGCGATTGCCGAAATGTAATGCGGGGCATCTTTGCCGAAAAAAAACTGAAAGCCAACCCAAACTTTTGTCACCTTTCCGCGTGTCCAAACGATGGCAGTTGTTGGCGAACAGGCTTTTGAAAATCCGCGCTTCAACGGCTCCCGTCTGTTGATGAACCGTCAACCAACGAGCCAACATCGAATCCATCGGCACTTGTTCCAAAACTTTCGGGTGATGACTGCCACGAATAAATTTTTCAAGTTCGGCAGTCTGACCGCTATTCAAAGCCTTTAAAAACAGAGTCATTTGTTGCCGGACATTGGCAGGAATTGAATCTGATTGCGCTAGGGTTTTAGTCGGCAAAAACAATAGCCAACCAACCAAGCCTAAGAAAATGAACGCTTTTATGTTTTTATTCATATTCCAGCTATTTCAAATCAATTTTTCATCGGCTCAATCTTTGCCGCCACCTTCATCTTTTCCCAATGCAAAACCATTTCTGCCGAAGTTGGAGAAAGATAATTAAAATAATATCTGACCGATTCTTCAAGTTCTCAAAAACTCTCGTCATATTTTCCCCGAAATGATTTAATTTTATGATTTTGAGATGGAAAAAATCTTTAAGTTTGGATTCAAATTTCTCAATTTTTTATCAATTTTGGCAAGTAATCCAAGTAATCAGGAGTTTCGATATTTTTTGACAATTTTCCGTCCGACACAGGTGCGCCAAAAGTTTGAGTTATCGGCAAAACCCCCGCCCAAATTGGCAAATCGTAATCTTCTTTGTCATCAACCGGCATCCCTTCGCGAATCTTTGCCGAAGCCTCTTCGATTTCGATTTTGATGACCGAAGTCACATTCAATTCTTTCGCATTCGGCTGACGACAATCTTCCCACCTTTCGGGTAAAAGATGGTCGGAAATTGCTTTCAAGGCAAGTAGTTTTTCCGCTTCATCTGTAACCAATTTCCCTGTTCCAAAGATAACTGTCGAGCGATAATTCATCGAATGATGAAATGCCGAACGTGCCAAAACCAAGCCATCCACCAAAGTTACGCTGAGACAAATAGGCACGCCTTCTGCCAAAGTTTTGAGCATCCGGCTAATGTGCGAACCGTGGATATAAATTGCATCTTCAACCCGTGCAAAAAGGGTTGGAATAATAAAAGGTTGTTCATTTATGCAAAATGAAACGTGACACAAAAAGCCTTCGTCTAAAATTGGATAAATGGTTTCTTTGTCATATTTTCCGCGTTTTGCAATGCGGCGGACTTGGTTGCGCTCTGTCTTTGCAAATTCTTCTTTGTTCATTTTTTGTAAAATCTCCCATCTCAGGTTTTAAGGAATGTTTCCCAAAGGAAGCGAGTATCCTTCAAACTGCTTATCATACTAGAGTTTTAGAATACAAAAAAATAGCCCTCCTAAAAGAGCCATTTTGCATAAATTGAGAGAGCTAATTATTTTTAAAAAAGAGAAGCGAATCAATTAAAAATCACTATAACCCGGTCGTATTACACGAATCTTCAAACTCCATCTTGGCATCACTCCGGCAGTCTTTTGTCAGACTTTACTCGATTGAAATTATGGAATTGGCTTAAACTTTGGTTTTGGTTGATTTATCGTCTGATTGCCAATTTCTTTGCCATTCAAGAATTCAACAATCGCCTTTTGCACTTGCTCATTTGGCAACGAATCTTCGTGTCCGCCATATTGCAAAATCAGATGACTGCTGTAAGAAAAATCTTGGCGAATTTCTTCAGTTTGCTCGGTCGGAGTGTTGCTGTCGAGCGTTCCGCTGACGAAAAGGGTTCGCGTTTTCGTTTTCAAGCGAGCGCGGAAACTATCGCCCAAATCAGGTTTTCCCCAAATGTCGGCAATGTTTAAATCCATCATATTGACGGCGTTGCCCAAAATTGAATCTTTTGACTCTTTTTGAATCTGCTCCAATCTTTTTTTGGTTGCGCCTGAAAATAAATCCATCATCAACGACATTCCCGAAACGCCTTGCCCAAGTTGATTGTAACGCCTTTCAGCATAGTTTTTCAGAATCGAATAATCTCCCTTGTCCATCGTGGAAAACCAACGTGGAAAATCAACAAAATCATTGCTGTCGCCGACATCAAAACGGATTAAAAGTTGCAATCCATATTTGCCGATTTTGATGTCAACTGGCTGATTTTTTCGGCGGTCTAACACGGAAAATCGTGACTGGTTCTTTTTCGAGCTTTGCCAAAACCCGTTTGAGTAAAGCCGCCAAATCGGGAACTTTTTCCTTGACATTTTCATCTTGGGCGGCTAAATCAGAAAGTTTTTTCATTTGGTCGTTATAAACGGAAGGCAGTTTGTAAGTATGATTTAAGCCCTCCGTTCCGAGCAAAACAACCGATTCAAGATGTTTGGAATGTCGGCGAATGGTCGCTAAACCAAGAAATACATGCAGATAGCTAAACCCAAGCAAATTAACTTTCTTTGCGCCAATCGCTTGCCGCAAATCGTTGATGTCGTCTGAATTTTCATTGGTGTTGTAGCCCGTCAAATCAATCCCACGTTCTTTGAATGAAGCAACCGCTTTTTCGTGTTGCGAGCGGATAAAATTAACGGCTTTTTCTTCTAATTCAAAAGCGTCAAGCGGTAGAGATTCAGGCGATGCCCAAACAACTCGCGGCTTTGATTGTCCGACTCCGCGCTGATCAAAAAGAACAACATCACGGGTTTGCAAAATTTGCTCGAAAAGCTGAATCATAAAAGGAAAACGTGCTTCTGCTAAACCCGATTGTCCCGGTCCGCCGGACAAATAAATCAGAGGTGTAGCCGAATTTGTCGCTTTACTTTTGATTCGCAAAACGGCAAGTTCAATGGTGTTGCTGATTTGTTTAGTGCGATTTTCGGAAACTCTCAGAAAACCTTTTTCGGTGGTGTATTTTTGACCACTAGGCGTGGTTACTTCTTCGAGTTTGACATCGTAAAGTTTGGTATTATCGGGCTTTATCGCAGTTTGAGTTTCAATTTTGGCGGATGTAATTCCGAATTTTGCATCATCAATCGAGACATTTAACTTGATTTCCTGCCATTCGGTTGTTTGTGTTCCATTTATGCTCTGTAGCTTTCCATCACAAACGGAAATTTTACGCCGTTAATTTCTCGATAATCTTCGTAAGAAAATTCGAGTTTGTTGTTATTAGCCGTAAAACTGCGGGTCAAGAGCAGTCCTGTTTTATCGTCAAAACACCAAGTTTCCTCGCTCGGAACAGGAGGAGTCATTGTTAGACAATTCAAATCGCGCCCGTTTTGCTTTGCTTTTTCCTTAAATTCGATTTTGGTAAAAAATTCGTTTAGTTTGATGGGCAAATGCAAATTATTGTTTCTGCGCCAATGCGTTAGTAATGCGCCTGAAAATTCGCGGACTCCTGTTTTGCGAATCAGCCATGAAACCTTTGGTGCCGTCAAACCATTGCTTAAATTCGGTTGGTGAATTCGGATTTACTGCCAAAAGACCAAGTTCGGGTATTTTTGAATGTTGCTCCACCGCCGATTTGATACCGCGTCTGTCGGTCACAGTTCCTTTTGAATTCCGCGAAGTAACTTTTTCTATCGCACTTTTGCCGCCCAAAGATTCAATGTAGCGATTGATTATTTGTTCAGCAGGCGGATTTTGGGCGGAAACAGATAAAACAAAAAGACTAAAACTTAATAAAACCATTTTGAAATTTTGCACAATTCTCTCCTAAACTGATTTGATTTGAAATTAACTTACATCAAAGAAACACTATAGAAATGGCTTTTGTGACAAAAAAATGTTGGATTTAATTCAAACGAACAATCGCTCAAATTAAATCCAATATATTGTTCAAAATCTGAGAAATTGCATTACTTTCGCCGTTTGTAGAGAATCTTCCAATTCGTTTTCCAAGTCTTTCCGTCATCCGACGAACTCTCCCAATTCCATTCAAGTTTATCCGTTTGAATATTTGAAAAAATCATCCGTTGTTTTACTTTTTTACCCTCTTTGCCGGTGAATTCGCGCCAGAGCATCATTTTTCCGTCTTTGAATTCGCCAACAAAATCTAAATAATCGCCACCGCTATCAACCCAAGTCTGTTTCCACATCCTCGATTTTGCATCAAAAAGCGAATGACTTTTGCCCAGATATTCGGGCGAGCCGCCACCGTTGAAATTTTCTTCAATTACACAACCGCCTAAGATTTTATTGATGACATTGGTGCCCGTTTGCTTAACTCCTTTGGCATCAGTCCATTCTAAATCCCAAGTTCCAACCCAAAAATCAAACTGTTTAGCTTGCTCCTCCGAACAAGGCTGTGGTTGATTTTGAGCAACAATAGTCGCGGAAACGACCAAACACAAAAATATTGCAAAAATTAGTTTTTCCATTTGGTGAGAATAGCTTGAATTGGAACTAATTAGAAGTGCCAATTTGAAGAAATTCGGAGTGCCAATTAACTTTTGTAGAAATTATCGTCAAGCGTTTCCGAGAGTTTGCCGGTTTTTATCATTCTGATGATAAAATCTCGAAGGGATTCTTTGCTTTGGGGAAACGTCCCCTCTTTCATCAAACTATAGCTTACGCACAAGCGACTGGCTCAATCGCTGCAATCATTTAACCTCTTGTAATTTTCCGCTCCAATGGCGTTTGTAAATCTTCCATTGGTTATTGCGTTTGACATAAATTGCCACAAAATAACGAGTTGCCACAAATTTTCTGACATCATTTTGCCCTTTGGTCGTGGCTGTCCAAGCAATATCGTGAACACCGATTGAATAGGCTAAGTTTTTCTCGCCGTAGATGTCTTCGAGTTTTATTTCGTATTTGCTGAGGGTGTGAACCGAATCCGAAGGCGAAAACCAAAACTTTTTAATGGCTTCGATTCCTTTGATGGTGTTGCCGTTTGGGTAAAGAATTGCGTCGTCCCAAAACAGAGCCAACACACCTTTTTCATCATTTTTGAGCCACGCCGATTCAAAGTTTTTTTCGATCTGTTTGATGGCTTCAATGTCTTTGTTGGAAAGTTTATTTTGCGCTTGGGCGGAAAAGAAAAGTAATCCGATGACTAAAATTACGCTAAAAGTTTTCATAGTTTCTTTTTATTTTACTCTATTCTAAACGCTTTGAGCGAGCGTTTTGTCAATTCGCCTGAAATTTGTTTCCAGATTTCCGTTTCGTCATCGCCTTGATAAAATTCTGACAATTTGTGTTTGGTTTGGCTGACATTTTCGAGATAAAACAAAATCAATTCGTGCTTTTTTTCTAAATCGGGAACGGTTACAAAACGCGACATCATCAATTCATCTTCAAGCAGATAACCCTTGTCTTTCAAAAACTTTGCAGTCAGTGTGGCTTCACCTTTTGGGTTTTCTTTCTCAGCCTCAAGACTGCTGTAAGCAAAGGTATTTTGTCGAAATTTATGAATCCCGAACTTTTGGGCATTATCAAAGTTGTAACGATAGAGTTCATCGCTTTCAGGTAAAATCGCTTCAAACTGCGCGATAAAAATTCGGCGAATTTTGTTTTTTCGAGCCTCAACAAATACAAATCTTTCGCCTTTGGCAACATCTCGAATAGTAAAATCAAACTTGCCGACAAACTTAAAATTTCCCTTGAGTTTTACTTTGATTTGGGGAAGTTGATTGGAAATTAAAGTTTTACCGCTAACCTTTCTTTCGATTTGTTGTCCAAAGATTAACCCCACAGACAAAAGAAAAATGCAGACAATCAGCACAAAATTTCTGGTTAAGTTCATATTTTCCGAACCATTTTGGATGGTTTGCCTTCATATTGAAAACACCGCTAATCCAATTTTTATGACAAGATTATTCGCTAATGTCCATTTTCAACCCTTTTTTGCGGTTCAGTCGAAATTACTTTTTGCCATTTTGCCCCGTCAAATTCCCAAGTATCGCCAAAAACAAAATCGCCGTTGTGTCCGCCGAAAAGGACGATTTTCTTTCGTTTTATGTCATAAACTATTACGGCGTGATTTCTCGCTTCGGGGCTTTCGATATTCAGTTTTGTCCAAGTTTTAGTGTCAAATTCCCAAGTTTCACTAACCCTTTGATTACCGTCCCAACCGCCGAAACGGACGATTTTTTGGCGGATTCATCACAAACCATGGTCGAATTGTAATGAGGTTCGGTCTTGGCAGATTTGATTTCGCTCCACGCTTTGCCGTCCCATTCCCAAGTTTCGTTTGCGCCGCCGCTTTTAATTCCGCCACCGAAAAGAACAACTTTTTTGCGTTTTTCATCGAAGGCGATTGCCGCGCCGCTTCGGGCAGTCGGAACGCCTTCCGCCATCTTTTTCCACGCTTTCCCGTCCCATTCCCAAGTGTCGGACAGAGGTTTCATTGTCCCATTTTCGATGAGGTATCCGCCAAACAAAACGGCTTTCTGACGTTGCCGGTCAAAGACAAACGAAGCCTCTGCCCTACCGTCAGGAGTAGGGACATCAATTTTTGTCCAAACTTTTCCGTCAAATTCCCAAAAGTCATTGAAAAATTCGTAATCGTTGTCGTCTTTCCCAAAAAGAACGCGATTTCCGCCAAAAAGCAGGATTTTTTTGCGAACAGCATCGTAAGTCATCGAGGCAAAAGTGCGTGGGGGAGGCGAATTGGTTGCGATTAAAGACCATTTTGCTCCGTCAAATTCCCAAGTGTCGTTCAAAACTTTTTCGCTGTCTGCGCCACCAAAGAGGATTGTTTTGTTCAGATTTTCAGCATAAACGAGAGCGTGAGCGTTGCGGACGGAAAGTGTCGGCGAAGTTTTGCGGATAAAAACATCTCGCACCCAAGGTTTCCAAGTTTTGCCTTCATCGCGGGATTGTTCGACGATTCTTTGGAGTTTGTCGCCGGAAATCTGCGTCCAAAAGGTACGTGATAAAACTGCTTCGCCATTAAAAACCCAATTTCGGTAAAATCGCCACCCGCCGTCCTCTTTGCGACCTTCCCAAAGTTGATGAAAACCTTTCGCCGCCCACGAATAAAACCATTTTTTGTCGCCCGTTTTGTTGTGTCGCCCATCATCAAAAGATTTCAGCGCAACTGCCGTTTCTTTGCCTTCGGTTTTCCAAGTTTCCTGAATGATGCAACCTTCAATTAATTTCTTAATTTCGTGCGTTTGCTTGCCGTCTTCGCTTTGCCACACGCCGATTTGCCAATCAAATGATTTTGATTCGGGATTTTCGCAGGGCGGAGTTTGTCCGAAAGCAGAAACCGTCAAAAACGCTAGTAAAATCAAACAATTTCTCAACATATTTTTAATTTGCAAATGAATCAGAAATGCTCCGCAGAAAATTCAAATTACCAATTGGCGCACCTGTTTGATTCGTCAAAATTACCATCGAAATTTTGTTTTCGCGGTCAATAAACAAAACCGATGAAATCCCGACACCGCCGCCGGGTTGATGAATGATTTCTTTGCCGTCAGAAGTTTTGACTACGCGAAAGCCAAGCGCAAATGGAGTTTTTTCGCCTGCTGAAGTTTCGCCAAGTTGGAACAATTGGTCCAAAGATTTTTGTTTCAAAAAACCTGCATCAATCAAAGTTGCGCCAAATTTTGCAAGGTCTTCGGCAGTTGCTAAAAATCCCGCGCCCGCAAGTTTGAAACTTGGGTCAACAAATTCGCCATTGACCGTTTTGCCATTGTCGTCTTTGATGTAAAAAGCAGTTCGATTTTGAATAATTTGGCGTTTGTCGTTGGGCAAAATGTTTTTTAGTTGCAGAGGTTTCAAGACAAAATCATTCATCGCGGTGGTAAAATCGCGTTTGGTAACTTTTTCAATCACGCCCGCAATCAGCGTAAACGTCGTTGTGCCGTAAATTGATTTTTCACGCGGTTTGGCGGCAAGTTTTTCTTTATAAAATTCTCGCAAAATTTGTTCAGTCGTTTCGTAACGCTTGGTGTTGTAGAAGTTATCGTTGTCAAAATCATCAGCGTAACCGCTTAGATGTGAACCAATTAGACGAATCGTCACACCTTGATTTTTGTGCGGAAAATCGGGCAAATATTTTTCAATCGGCGCGTCCAAATCAAGCAAACCTTCTTCTGCAAGGCGCAACGCCAAAACCATCGTCAAAGATTTGCTAATGCTCCCGATGCCGAATTTTGTCTCATGGGTGGCGGGTGAATTCGTCTCAATATTTGCCAAACCAAATCCTTCTGTCCAAACTGGTTTGCCGTTTTTAATGACTGCGATACTTGCGCCCAGAGTTGAATTTTGGGTTAAAACTTGGCGCAATTTTTCACGATTTTGGGCGATGATTTGCTCATAATTTTGCCCGAAAACATTGGTGCAAAAGATTAATAGCGCAATTAAAAAAAGACTTTTTCGCATCATTTAAGTTTCAACCCTAAATCTTTAATTTTAATAAAATAAATATTTTGTCGTCCTGTTTCGCCTACTTTTTCAGTTCGATTACTGCTAAAGAAAAAGTATTTTTTGTCAGGCGAAATCAGTGAAGCAAAATCAAACGCAAAAGAATTTACTCCTGCGCCAAGATGCTGAGGTTTTGTCCATTGATTTTGGCGAAAATAGCTGATGTAAATGTCGGCTTTGCCCAAATCGCCCGGCACGTCATCACGACAAAAAATCATAAACTTTCCATTGGGCGAAATGTATGCGCTTGATTCGTAATACTCTGAATTGATTACGTCTCCGACATTTTCAGGCTTTTGATATTTGCCGTTGACGAACTTTGAAACCCAAATATCGGAATGTCCGAAACCGCCCGCATTTTCTTCTAAAATCCAAAAGTATAAATTGCCTTTGGAATCAACTGACGGATGCGCTTCGTTGAGATTTGAATTGACGGGCGCACCGAGATTTTCAGGCTCACTCCAGCCGTTTTTAGTTTTTCTGACCATCCAAATATCGTTGTCTTCTTTAGGTTTATCGCCTTGCAACGGACGATTTGAATAATAGAAAAGTTTCTTTCCATCGGGCGAAATGAAAGGGGCTTGGTCTTTGAATTTGCCCGAAAACGAGGCAACTTGCGGAGTCGTCCAAGTGTCGTTTTTCTTTTCGGAAAAATGAATTGTAAAAACTCCGCCCGGCATTCGTTTGGTAAAAAAGAGCGTTTTCATATCAGGCGTGAAAGTGATAAAAAGCTCATCGTTCCCTTGTTCTGAAATTATTCCTTCGGCAAAAAGTTGAGGCGTTTTGCTTTGGGAAAAGTTGCCGTAATTCATTACCAAGATCATTAAAATCGCAATAAATTTCATATTTTACTTTGCGCTCCTTGCCGCCCGAAAACCGTAAGCAATGTCTCGCGGACCATCGCCCCACGAGCCGAAATCTCTTTCCCCAACCGTGCCAATTGGCGAGCCGACCATTCCGCTGTTGTAGAATCCGCCGCCACGATAGCCGATTCCGCCTTTGCCGTCAACGCCGTTTGCCCAATCTTCGTTATTTGCCACGCCAAAATATCCATCACGCAAAACTCCATCGCCGGGCGAGCCTTTAAATTGTCGTCCCCGTTCATTTCCAACCGTGATGCAACGTTCCCAAAGTCCTTTATTCAAATCCATTACCCAATAAAATGAAGCCCCGAAAAGTTCCAAATTCGCATCATTCAAATCTTTTTCATCCAATGGAGATTGCCAAACCAAGTCGCCGTTTTCATTAAAATAGCGACTCAATTTGGCGTTTGAATTTGTTCCCCACGGAAAATCTTTGGCAACAGGTTTATTTGTTCCACGAGCAGCCTTTTCAAATTCGAGTTCGGTTATCGGACGAAGCCCAGCCCAATCTGTCCAAGCGGTTGAATCTTCAAATGACAAAAAACTCGCGGGACGATTTCTGGAATTTGTTTTATAAACGCTGTCTTCGAGATAAATCGAACCGCGTTGTTTGGTATAAAATTTCCCGCCGAAATTGGCGCGGTTGGTTGTCCAATATGCCGAAATTGAGTTGAGAAAATCGGTGTAAAGTCCTTGCGAGAGTTCATATTTCATTAGATAAAAAGCCTCGAAACCTTTGGGAAACTCTTGGGGGATTACGCCTTTGGCATCGCCTTTGTAATCGGGCTGATTTTGGTTATCATAAAAAAGATTTCCGTTTTGTGCGCCGATTTGAATTGCATTTTCGCTCGTTACCCGAAAATGATTGTTTGTCCCAAATTCATAAAAAGCAGCGGTGTCTTTGGAATCAGGGTCGCCCAGATAAAACGCACCTGGCGGAATAAAAACCATCTCAACCGCGTGGGCGTAAGTGTAAGTTAATCCGTCTTTTGATAAATTTTGAATCTTCGGCACATCCAATTCAATCTGAATCCGCCAACTGACATCGCCGCGATATTCTTTGTCGGGAAAAATCATTATTCCGATTCCATCTTCGGGAATCCAAAAGAAAGGATTAACCGCATTATTGAAATAATTGTGAACGAGTCGAAAACTGCCTTTTTTCAAAACTCCGTGCCGTTGTGAGCGAGTTTCGTTTTCTTTTTTGAGCTTAAAGAAAAGCCAAACCGCATCATAATTCTTTTTATTCCGCCAGGCGTTTTTCCAACTGATGGTTACAGTTGCGGTGATAGTCGCATCATTTTTGCCGAAATTTTTGTCTTGAAAAACCGCATTTGTAACTTGCACTTCACTCGCATTGATTTGAAGACTAAATATTAAAAAAAAGAAAGTGATTATTGATAATTTTTTCATTTGCATTTTGAAACATATTTACGATTTAGGTTGAGCAGTTTCAACCTTCATTTTTTCTTTGAAAAAGACGAATTCAACCAATTCCACCCGCCATTTACCATCAGGACGGGCTAACCATCTCGGATGCCGCACACCGAAATTTGCTTCTGTCAACGGACCAAAAATCGTTCCGTCTTCTGCGTCCCAAGTCGCAAAGGCAATCGGTTCATTCAGTTGATTGAGCCGAAACCAACAAAGCCGAATTCCATCAGAGCGAAAAACTGCCAGACGGTCAGGCTCGATTAGTTTGACCGAAAGTTCTCCGTCTCGCGCCGCCAAACGCTGAATCGTCCGATACGGGTTGCTTTCCCACCAGCGTGACTCGTTTGTTTCTTCCTCATTGATCAAGGAGCGCACTTTTTCGCTGTCTCTTTTTATCCAACTACTGCCTGATTTTTGCCAAACCGTAGTGCGATTTATTTCGCTATTTGTGGCTTCGATTCGATGACGAGGCGTTTCAAAATCGTTCCAAATCATATTTTTGAAAGGAAGTCTGACGGTAGAAGTATGATGAATCGCCGTTACCCGCACACCTTTCACCGATGCCCAAGCCTCAGAGTCCGCCCATTGCCTTGAGAAAACCTTCGAGACGCTCTTCGGCAGTCAAATTTGTTTGCTGTCCCGCGACAGAACTTAAATTGATAAAAAGAAATACCGCGCAAAATAAAACTCTAAACATTTTAATTCCTTCCTTTTTTATTTTAGACGTTTTCGTTAGAGTTTTTGTTCATTTATCGCCAAACGGTTCATAATAAAGATAAGCGGTCAGGTCATAATAATCCTTAAAGAATATCTCGCTTTTTCCCGCGAACCCTGCGGGTTTATTCACTTTGTGGTAAATTTATTGAAATGAATAAAGAACTTGAAACTGCCATCGCCTTGGCACGAAAAGCAGGTGTTGCGATTTTAGAAATTTACCAAACTGCCTTTGAAGTCGAACAAAAAACCACCAAAGATAACTGCACCGAGCCAGTCACAATTGCCGATAAGCTAGCCAGCAAAATCATTGTTGAGGGATTGAGTGAAGCCTTTCCAACTGACGGAATATTGTCCGAAGAAGAACACGACGCAATTGACGCAAGATTAACTAAACAAAGAGTTTGGATGATTGACCCGATTGATGGGACACAAGGCTTTGTCGAAAAAGCAGGTGATTTTGCCGTCCAAATCGGCTTGATGGAAAATGGCGAAATTATTCTCGGCGTAGTTTTTCAACCGACCAAAGACCTTTTGTATTTTGCAGTCAAAGACAATGGTGCGTTTATGATTGAAAAACAGGGCGAGCCAATCAAAATGCACGTTTCGCAAAAGACTGATTTTAGCGAAATGACTCTCGCCGTCAGCCGTTCACACCGGAGTTCGAGAATGGGACAATTGGTCGAATATTTTGGTTTCAAAGATGAATTTCCACACGGCTCAGTCGGGTTAAAAATTGCGCTTCTCGCCCGACAAACTGCCGATATTTACATTCATCTTTCGCCCCGCACCAAATTTTGGGATTCAGCCGCGCCCGAAATTATTATCAAAGAGGCGGGCGGAAATTTGACCGATTTGTTTGGGGAACAGATTGATTATACGGTTTCTGATGTGCAGAATTACAACGGAATTCTGACCACTAACGGAATTTCGCACGAAAAAACGGTGCAACATTTGCGAAGTTTATTAACGAAATTTGGGAGATTGAAAGTAAAAAATAAAGTTTCCTAATTTTTGCCTTTTACCTTCCCCGCCCCCCACAATGCCCGTCCTGAAAATGAGCCTGTGTGTTCGCCGTTTTTCAAAACCTGCACGCCATTGACGAAAACGTGATTTACGCCAATTGAATATTGATGCGGTTTTTCAAAGGTCGCTTTATCGGCAATCGTCTTTGGGTCAAAGATAACTACATCCGCGAAATAACCTTTTTTCAACCAGCCGCGACGGTCTAATTCAAGATTGGTAGCGGGCAAACTCGTTAATCGTCGAATCGCTGCGGGCAAGGAAATAACCTTTTCTTCCCTAACATATTTTCCCAACAGGCGGGCAAAATTTCCGTAAGAGCGTGGATGCGGATTGGATTTTAAAAATAAGCCTTCGGGTGCTTGCGAAGCCGCATCCGAACCGAACGAAACCCACGGATATTTGATTTGTTTTTTGATATTATTTTCGTCCATTAAAAAATAAATCGTGTCCACGCGGGATTTGTCCTCAAACATCAAATCCAGAATCGTGTTTTCGGGATCAGTTCCGCGCATTTTGGAAACTTCTGCCAAAGTTTTTCCAATTAAAGGTTTTAGTTTATCGTTTCGGAAACCCGAAAACAAAACGCTATCGGGCGAACCGGCAGCGAGTCGGAGATTCTCCCATTTGTCCGACGGTGTTCGCATTTCGTCCAAAATTTTCTTTCGCGTTTCGGGGTTTTGCAGACGTTTGAAAAGTTCTTCGTAGCCGCCGCTCAAAGCCCAAGGCGGAATCGAAGCGTCCAATCCCGTCGCACCAGCCGGATAAGTATACATATCAGCGGTAATTTTCATTCCTTTTTTTCGTGCGGCTTCGACCATTGCCAAAACCTTGTCCATCTTCGCCCAATTATTTTGTCCGGCGGCTTTGAGGTGATAGATTTCGGCGGGTATTTTTGCCTCACGGGAAATGCGGAGGAGTTCTTCGACGGCTTCGACAAACTGGTTGCCCTCGCTCCTGATATGCGAAATGTATTTGCCTTTATATTTCGCGGCAACCTTGCACATTTCAATCAATTCTTCGGTTTTGGCATAGAAGGCGGGAGCATAAATCAAAGACGAACCGATTCCCAACGCACCTGCTTCCATCTCTTTGCGGACGAGTTCGCGCATCTGTTCAAGTTGTTCGGGCGTGGGCTGTTTGTCTTCTTCGCCAATAACGTATTGACGAATCGTAGTCGCGCCGATAAACGAAGCCACATTTTGCGAAACGCCGCGTTTTTCGAGGAATTGGAGGTATTCGCTCAAAAATGTCCATTCGATTTTGTATTTGAAATCGCTCTGAAAATCAGTCGCCTGCTTTTTCATTCGCTCGTTCAGCGGTCCCATTGATTCGCCTTCGCCAAAGATTTGCGTGGTCACGCCTTGTTTGAGTTCCCCCATCGAACGCGGGTCTGCAATCATTGATTCCACCGACCACGAAAGCATATTGATAAAACCCGGTGCGACTGCTAATCCTTTGGCATCAATAGTTTGCTTGGCTTTTGCTTTGCTCAAATTTCCAATGGCGATGACTTTATCGCCTTTGATTCCGACATCAGCCTTGAAAGCGGGTTTGCCACTGCCGTCGTAAATTGTGCCCTTTTTGATGATGACATCGAATTCGTCGGTTTGGGCGAAAGACGCGAAAACTAAAGTGGTTAAAAGAAGTAGGAAAGCAAAGATTTTTTTCATAATGTTTGGAAAAACTGTTGTTTTGATAGAATTAAGCACGAACAGGTCAAGTTTAGCCGAAAAAGCAGAATTATCAAGCAATCTCACGAATAAACAACACCGCCACTCCTTAATTTGCGGATGTTTTTCGGTGAAAATAAAGATGGTGTTTTGTCCTAACAAATTTTACGACTTTGAAAGTTGAGTAATTTTCCAAACAGTCTTCGCAATTTTAGCTAAACTTTCTTGTCTTGACCTAACTTGGATTGCCGTCCATTCGGGGTAATTTATCTGATTTGTAACCTGATATTGACTTTGGTGGTAAATCTCTTTTTTTTCTTCAAATAATTTTGTTCCGCAATCATTATTTTTAGATGACTCAAGTATCGTCAAATTTCCAAGCCTGTAAATATAGTTTTCCTGTTCTTCCGACGAAAAGAAGGTTTCCCACTCAATTGAAGGATTTTCGGGTAAGATATGTTCAATCGTTGCCGAGTCATCTTCAAAATTTCTTTCAGGATTGTTTTGGCGTAAGTTGATTCTCTAATCGAATAAAAATATAACGGGCTAATTTCTTTTTGCTTTTGGTGTTTACTTGTTTCGTTGAAAAATATTCTCAAATCTTTCATCGGGAATGTAAATATCTCTTAGTTCCTGCGCTATCTGGGAACTATTGCTAATAGCCTCAGTAAAAAGTTTTTTTGAAGCGGAATGAAATACCATTTCCTGTCTTTTTGGGTCTCTGTTACCTATTACGTTATAACGAAAAGCAATTACCGAACAAAATCTCAAAACATCTTCAAATTGAGAAACTGGCAGTTTGAAAAAGGCTTCCAAAAGTAAGGGATATGGTTGAGTAACTCCAAAAACTTTTAATTCATTAATTCGCTTTCTAATTTCTTTATTTCCTTGCCACAACTCATCATTTGGGGTTTTTAAAGCTGAATAAACCGCAGCATATTTTTCCAGGTCATCCAGTAAGCAAAAGTTTTTTCTTTAGTTGTTACCGATTTTCTTAAGGGCTTTAAATAGTAGTTCTTTACGAATCGTTTCATATCTGGAGTGCCAAAAATACCTGAGAAAAGTCGGAAATTTATCCAAATCGGTAATTTGAATAATTCTATTCCACTGTTCTTTCGCTTGATGTTTATCCTCATCGCTTTCAGAGGTTAACGAAAGGAGATAATTTTTCAATAAATCTGAAATACTCAGCTCAATTCCGCGAGCATTAAGAGTTTCAAAAACCGTGTAAGCATCAAGATCATTTTGAACTACAATTTGAATAAAAAGCAGTTTCTCGGCGAGTTGATTTTCAAGAAAATCTGCTAAATCCTCACCTTTCGGGTTATCGCCGAAAGTTTCTGTATTTTTTTATAAAAAAACTCAAAAGCCTTTTTCAATAATTTGTTTGAGGAAGGCAATCTGTGTAGATTTATTGGTTCACGCAACTGAACCAAATAACTCCGATAAAACGAGTCATTATTTTCATTCATCTTAATTTATTGGAATATCGTAATGAGACACCCTCTTTCGAGCCGATGAACTGCTCCATATACAGTTTCTTTACGTTCTTCATTTTCCTCAACCTCAATACCCGAATCTATCAAATCCTGAATCCTTTTAATCACTGCAAGAGCAATAATACTTAGAGTTGCGATTCGTTGCTGACCGTCGATTATCGAGTATTGTTTATCATTGAGATCCTGAAGAACTATTGCCCCCATGTAATGAACACGATTTTTTTTATTTCTGATTGCTAAAATATCATCCATAAATCATCCCATTGTTCCTCTTTCCACGAATAATCCCTTTGATAAATAGGCACTTGATAGCGTTTGCCATTTGTAAAAATGTCATTTAAAGCAACTGTATCAGTATCTAAAAGATTGTGTTGTGCCATATATTTCTCCGTTTCAGATAATAAACTAAAAGAAGAGTTTCACAAAATAAACCAACCTCTGATTGTTTCTAAATTAATATGACTTTTAGGGGGGCTTTCGCACCATGACATATGTTGCCTGATAAAATTTCGTCAGCGGTGCAACAAATTCTTTTGCCTTTTACCTTTTACCTTTTGCCTTTAAAAACCCGCCGCTTGCCCATCTTTCCGCGATTCCGAAGCACCATAAAAAACCTTACCCAATCATACCGAATCCCCTGAACCGCCGTCATCTTAAATGGATTAGGAACGCGGAACCGCGAACAGGTCAAGTTTAATCGAAAATGCAGAATTTTCAAGCAATCTCGCAAATAAACACTTTGCCCCGTAAATTTGGGGAATAGAATACCTACCAAACGAAATATAAAGTTTGACAGGTAATTCTATGAAACTTTTTGAATCAATATCAGTTGTTAAATCAGCCCTTTTTCGACCGCGAATAATAATTATTGGAATTTTTATCCATCTTTTAGTTTTATCAGCATTATCTAATCCGGTTGCAATTCCTACGCCGACGGAACAAGCGGTTGACTATCATAACATCAGTAATATCGTCTGGGGAATTAACCAAATCCTAACATTATTGCTACCGATAGTATTCTTGATTTTAGGATTGGGAACACGGATTTCAACTAAAATTCTTAAGTATGGTAAATATCTGACTTTTGTTATATTTGCGACGATTTTCCTCACTCTTAATTGGCTCATTCAATTACCTTTAGAGCGAATTCGCACCACCACACGAAACCAACTGGAAAACAATCCTAGCTTACCCATCCTGCAATGGATTTTTAGTCAGTTTCTGGAATCGCTGCCGCTGATTATTTTCTCAATTTTGGCGGCTCTACTTGTCTATTGGCTGATAAACAAGAGTTCCCGGAAATGGTGGCTTTGGGCAACCGGTGTTTTTTCGCTTCTTTTTCTTGTCTTTTTGGTTTGCGAGCCTTTTACTACAAGCCACAAACCACTTGGACAGTCTCCTTTAGAAGTCAAAATATCCGCGCTTGCCGAACAAATCGGCATCCCGCGAGATTCAATCGTTTTAGAAAACTGTGAGCCGTTTGATAAATGTGAAATAGCACACGTTTCCGGTCTTGGACCAACGCGTTTAATATTACTAAACGAAGGACTGCTTGAAAATTATCCCGAGAGTTGGACAATTCAAACCTTTGCCCATGAATCAAAGCACTTCGTCAAGGATGATAACCTTCTCGGTTGGTTTGTTTTTACATTTATTTTGTTGTTTGGCTTTTGGCTCTTGGATCGTATTTGCGGCGCGATAATTCAAAGATTTTCTAACCAACTAGGGTTCACTTCCATTGGTCAAGCGGCTGCTTTACCCTTAATGATTCTAATTTTGAATATTATGTTTTTAATCGCTTTGCCGCCGATAAATATGTTTAGACAGCACGTTGAATTTGAGGCTGACCGCTATGGTTTGGAACTCACACACGAAAACGAGGTACTCGCGGAAATGGTTTCAAGTTGGACTGCCAAATCAAAACTCCGAGTGCCGGATCCGAGCCTCTTCTTTATGCTTTTTCGCAGCTCTCACCCATCGGACGCGACACGTATCTCTTTTGCCAACGAATATCAGTTAAAAGACAAAAAGGAATAGATGGGCTTCCAATTTCAATTCTTCTCGTTCGCCCCATTCGGAATATTGTCGTGATAAATCTCGCTTCCGGTCGCCTTAAACTCCGCAGCCCTTTCCGCCATTCCGTCGGTTTTTGTCAAGCCATTTTCAGTAATTCTTTTTTTATGGATTTGATATACAAATCTTTATCTTTTTTTGCTTTTTTTATGACCGCCTTAATTTCGTCTGGAATGCTGAAATATTTTTCAGCCCATAAGTGAATTTCGACGAAAATTGGCAATAAATCAATCCCTTTTTTTGTCAATCTATACAAGATTTTTGCTTTACTGTCAGGATGGTCTGATTTTTCAATAATTCCGTTTTCTTCGAGGCTCTGGAGTCTTGAAGCCAAAATATTCGTGGCTATTCCTTCGGGCGACTTTAGAAAATCTCCGTAAGTGCATTTGTTTTCAAACATCAAGTCTCTGATTATTAACAACGACCATTTGTCGCCCCACATATCTAATGAGCAACTAATTGGACAATCCGACCTCTTTTTTGTTACAGCCATAATTTTATTTAAAAAGCACTTGCATTATGCAAGTGGACGTGCTACCTTAATACTTGCAATTTGCAAGTGAAACAAATTGTAAGATAAAAGTAGGAGAAAATAAAGGGAAAAATGAAATTAATAAATGAAAATTCAAATACAGGATTGATAGAGAAGAAGAAATCAGTTGCGGCTTTTGGAGTTATGTTGCTACTGGCATTTGTGGCAACGCTCGTTTTCAGTAGCAATTCTTATTCGCAAAAAAACAAAATTAAAGAATATGCTTTAACTGCCAAAACACAATTTGCGTTGGTGGACAATCACAAAATTGCCTATCGAAAATTTGGGAAAGGAACGCCGATGTTCATCGCAAATCGGTTTCGAGGAACTTTAGATACTTGGGATCCGCTTTTCTTGGATTTATTAGCAGAAAAAAATACCGTAATTATTTTTGACTATTCAGGTATCGGTTATTCAGAAGGAAATTTACCTTTAGATTTGAAAGAAGTTGCTGCCGAAACAGCTAAATTGGCAGATTATCTGAAAATAGATAAGTTCAATGTAATGGGTTGGTCGTATGGAGGTTTGGTTGCTCAGTATGTAACCTTTTTGCATCCGACAAGAGTATTAAAAACTGTAGTAATAGGAAGTAATCCTCCCGGGAAAAGTGAAACACCGCTTCAACCTGCATTCTTGGCTATTGCTTTGAAGCCAACATACACTTTTGAAGAAGCTCTAACCACTTTCTTTGAACCAAGTTCGGAAAAAAGCCGAGCCGCTGGAAAAGCCTCTTTTGAACGGATTAGTAAGCGATTGGATATTTCTAAAGTTCCGGCTACTCAAGCGATTTTTCAAAGATATTTCGCCGCACAAGGTAATTTGATTGCCGATAAAGAAAATTTCCGTGGTGCATATTCAACCCTAAAAACACCTGTTTTGGTTATTTCGGGCGACCACGATATTTCTTTTGCTTTAGAAAATTGGTATCCGTTAATTAGAAAATCCCCAACCACGCAAATTATTGTTTTGCCTGATTCCGATCACGCTCCGCAATTCCAGTATCCCGAATTAGCAACCCAATATATTAATGTTTTTCTAAAGAATTTATAAAATGACAACACAAAACTTCAAATACGCAACCGTTCCTACGCAATTTATTACCGCTTCAAACGGTATAAAATTCGCCTATCGAAAATTGGGTGAAAAAAAAGACATTCCAATTATTTATTTCAATCACTTGACCGCAAATCTGGATAACTGCGACCCAAGAATTATGGATAGTATGGCAACACAACACGAAATTATTTCTTTCGATTATCGTGGTGTAGGCGGCACATCCGGCGACAATGCAACGTCAATACAAGAAATGGCAAAAGACAGCCTTGCTTTCATAAAAGCGTTGGGCTACGAAAAAGTAGATATTATGGCGTTTTCTATGGGTGGTTTTATTGCCCAAGAAGTAATGGAAATAGCCCCTAATCTTGTTCGTAAAATTATTCTGGCAGGAACAGGTCCAAGAGGAGGGGCAGGAATTAGCGATGTGGTGGGCTTAACGTATTGGGATATTTTTAAAGGATATTTAAATTTTGTTGACCCTAAATTTTTCTTGTTTTTTAATTCCTCAAAAAGTGGAAAAATTGCCGCACGCGAATTTTTAAAACGCTTAACAGAACGAACCGAAAATCGTGATATTCCTGCGAAACTAAAAACATTAAAAGCTCAGTTAAATGCCATAAAAATTTGGGGATATGAACAACCTGCCGATTTATCTAAATTTACGCTTCCTGTTTTGGTTATAAATGGCGATAACGACCGAATGGTTCCTACGCCAAACTCGTATGATTTGGCAAAAAGATTGCCGAATGCTCAGTTGCATATTTATGAAAATGCGGCACATGGAGCCATATTTCAGCATCACGATGATTTTGTGAAGAGAGCCTTAACTCTTTTTGCATCTTAATTTTAAACAATTCAAAAAATACATTCAAAATGAAAAAAATAATCATCAATACTTCGGACAGTTTTTTGACAAACAAAGCAGAAACAAGTTTAGTTAATTTTGCAAAAAATTCAGCTAACGGAGGTTTCTGCTTTGTTCATCAATCAAATTTTAGAAGGCTTGAAAAATATTAACAAGCCACAGTTCAAGTTTTTAGAAGTTCTTTTTCAAACTATTTTCATTTGTCCGTCGAGAATTAACTTTTCGGCTTTGGCGAGAAATTCCAACTTGAATGAACGCACCTTTCGCCGACAGTTTCAAAAAGAGCTTGATTTTGTTGGACTGAACCAAGAAATCATCGCTCAAGCAGATTGTCAAATTATGGCTTTTGCGATGGATGCCAGTTTTATTCGCAAAAGCGGGAAACAAACTTTCGGCTTGGATAAATTCTGGAACGGTTGCGCTTCGCGGGCGGAAAAAGGCTTGGAAGCCTCGATAATTTCTTTGGTCTGCGGCAAAAATCAGGCTTCATTTGCTTTGACGGTTGACCAAACTGAGCCGAATTTATCAAATCAAGCCGCAGATTCTGAGCGAAAAACACGGATTGATTTTTATGCCGGGCAGGTCGAAAAAGTAGCTTCGCAAATTCAGCAACACACTCGAATCGGGCTCTTTGACGGTTATTATGCCAAAGAAAAGTTTGTCCGCCGAATGGTTGGACAAGGATTTACGGTGATTTCCCGCTTACGTTCAGATGCCAATCTTCAATATTTGTATGAAGGCGAGCAAAAACCGCGTGGACGGCATCGGAAATATGACGGGAAAGTTGATTTTCTTGATTTAACCAAGTTTGCCGAAACGAAAGTCAAGATTGAAAACAAAGAAGTCAAACTTTACTCGAAAGTAGTCTGGTCAGTCAGTTTGAAAAGAAAAATCAAATTAGTGGTGGTCAAATATGAGAAAAAAACGGTCAATTTGTTTTCCACCGATTTGGAAATGGAAGCCGAAGAAATCTTTTGGTTGTATCGAAGTCGGTTCACGATTGAATTTCTGATTCGGGATGCCAAACAATCAGGTGGCTTGAATGATTGCCAAGCCAGAGATAATCAAGCACTTGAATTTCATTGGAACACAGCACTGACGAGTGTCAATTTAGCCAGAGGAATGACGCTTCAAGCCGAGAAACAAGGAGAAGCCAAAAAACCGTTTTCGATGAAATCAATCAAACAGCAATATTTCAATGAACAGCTGCTCAATTTATTTATTTCCAAGTTAGGTTTGGAGCAGAGTTTGATAAAATACAAAGAAACTCTGACAGAACTAAGAAATTACGCCACTATCTTCTCTTAATTCTGTCCGAAGTATTGATCATAATACTTTTATTAAATCTGGCTACTGGTATAAATGCCTTTGGTCAAAAATATCGATATGAAAGCTAAAACTGTCGCTACAAATATTAAATCAGCAAAACATTTATCGTCTTCCATTTTATTATGGATGCGAACGGACAAGCCACGACAAGAAGGAATGAACCGATGGAAAGGACCCCATTCAAAAATAATTTCTGCAAACAAAGGGCTTTGGGAATATCGCCAAATACATTTTGCAGAAAACAACACAGGACTTTGGCAGCCAATCAATGGTGTAGAAACAATAATTCCTACTGACCGAAAAATTGATGGTGTGGCAGATGTTACTTTAAAAGGTTACCTTTCTCTTTTAAGAGGCAGAAAACAAAATAAATTGGCTTCGGCAGATGAAGTGAATTTGTTTAAACGCACCATACTTTATGCAGCTTTTCCAAAAAATTCACGATGGTATGAGGTAGCTGAACCAAATGCAAAAATAGAAGCGAGAAGTATGGTTTTCTTTCGGATAAAGGAGGGAGTTAAAGAAGATGATTTCAAACATTTTATCAATGACGAACTTGCCCCTTCGCTCGCCAATACCGGAGTATTGAAAGAATTAAGAAGCAAGGCATACAATCCTTGGAAGGAATCACAATGGAACACACCTAATGTATTACACGATAATGCGAAAGAGGTGCAGTTTCAGGCTTCATTGATATTAGGATTTACAGATAAAACCGCAATGGAGCAATTCTTTAAAAGCGAAGAAGTTAAAAAACTTTCTGATAGAATTGCTACCTACTGTTCAGCAGTTGATGCTTATGAAATTTTAGAAACAATCACCTTTGTAAAAGAGGGCAAACAAATTAAATAATGAAAGCATACTTATTAAAACGCTACGGCAAAAACGAACAATTCCATTTATCAGAAGTAGAAAAACCAACTATAAACGACAACGAAGTTTTGGTGGAAATTCATTCTGCGAGTGTCAATCAGATAGATGCCAAAATTAGAAATGGCGAATTCAAAATGATATTTCCATTCAAGCCGCCTTTTGTTTTAGGGCATGATTTGGCAGGCATTGTAACAAACGTAGGCAAGAAAGTTAGCAAATTCAAAATCGGCGACGAGGTATTTGCTAGTTGTAAAGGCACTTTTGCTGAATTTATTGCCGTCAATGAAAACGATTTGGCTTTGAAACCAAAGAATATTTCGATGGAAGAAGCCGCTTCCATTCCATTGGTTAGCTTAACGGCTTGGCAAGCATTGATTGAAAAAGCGAAACTGAAAAAAGGGCAAAAAGTTTTTATTCAAGCAGGTTCGGGCGGCGTTGGGACGATTGCCATTCAGTTAGCCAAACATTTGGGAGCTTTTGTCGCAACCACAACGAGTTCGGCAAATAAAGATTTAGTAAAAAGTCTCGGTGCTGATTTAATTATTGACTATAAAACTGAAGATTTTGAAACGATATTGAAAGATTATGATTTGGTCTTGAACAGCCAAGACCCGAAAACGCTTGAAAAATCGTTGAAAATCTTAAAACCAAATGGAAAAGTAATTTCAATTTCCGGTCCGCCGGATGTCGAATTTGCAAACGAAGCAGGTTTGTCTTGGTTTCTGAAAATAGCAATGCGTTTGTTGAGTTTTAGTATCAGGCGTAAAGCAAAGCAGTTGAATCTGAGCTATTCATTCCTATTTATGCGTGCAGAAGGCAGCCAGTTAAGCGAAATTACATCGCTGATTGAAGCAGGAATTATCAAGCCCGTTATTGATAAAGTATTCCCGTTTGAACAAACGAACGAAGCAATGGCTTATGTCGAATCAGGTCGGGCAAAAGGAAAAGTGGTTATCAAGATGAAATAGAAATATCACAACAGAAGAATCTTAGGGGCTAAACTTTCTTACTTTCCGTGATAAATCTCTATGAATTGCCGTCTGCATAAGACAGACGGAACTGTAATTGCAATAATCACAGGCTTTAGCCAAAATCAAATAAATTATCAATCTTGCCTTTTGCTTTTGTCTGATGCTATTCGGAATTTGATTTATTCTTTGTTTATTCGGCAAACGCCTTGTTCTTGACCTTTTCAATCCGTCAGCTAAAGCAGACGGCAATTCATATTTTTTCCGCAATCGTCATTCTGACAATTGCAATGATGCACTTTCGCACTTCGAGCAAATTGCTGGGATAAATCTCGCCGCCGTGAAATATATGCTACGCAGTTGGCGGATTACTCGTCGCAAATAGGTAGCGATGAATTTTCCAATTGCCGTTTTCCTTTCGGAAAATAAACAGTTCGTTGTTTGCTTCCTTTACTTTTGAACCATTTGCCAGAATCGTGGTTTGACCTGCCGAAGTCGTGCGGACGTAAGCCAAATCGCCGAATTCCTCGACTTCGTGCAAGGCAAATTTCACTCTCAAACGGATGTTGCCGAAAACGTAATCGTAGCCTTTTCCAACCGCTTCACGACCTTCCAGAGCGGGCGAATTTTGCGGCATAAACACCGGATTTTCGCCGTAAAGTTTCATTACATCTTCCGTTGAAGATGCGTTTAATGCCTGTTCGTATTGATCTATAATTTCTTCGATTGTCATTGTTTTTTCCTCACTAATTTGTTATTAAAGTTTA
>CAVZXI010000011.1:0-42565 GCA_963779235.1 Pyrinomonadaceae bacterium | reverse complement strand
CCGCAACGCAATCGTAATATTTTTGTGGCTTTTTTCCTTTCCTTAGGGATTGGGATTGGGTTAGCTTTTCTGCTTGATTATTTAGATGATTCAATCAAAACATCTGATGACATCGGCAAATATCTCGGCTTGCCGACACTCGCCCTGATTCCGCACGAAAGCATTTTGGGTAAGAAAAAGCGTAAATCTTTGGCAAGCGACAACGGAGTAAAATCCCCTTCTTCAACGGCATTGATTGCGCTCGAAGACAATCGTTCGGCGATGGCAGAGGCTTATCGGCACTTGCGGACATCTTTGCTCTTTTCGTCAGCCGGAAAACCGCCGCAAATCGTTCTGGTGACATCTTCGCAACCATCAGAAGGTAAAACGACTACCGCCATCAATACTTCTATCACTTTGGCTCAAGCCGGAGCAGATGTAGTGATCATTGATTGCGATTTGCGCCGTCCGCGTCTGCATCAACATTTTGCGATGGACAACAATACCGGTTTGACCAATTATCTTTCGGGCGATAAAAATGCTCAAGGTTTAATCACACCTTATCCGGCGTTTCCAAAATTAAAGGTGATTACGAGCGGTCCGATTCCGCCAAATCCGGCAGAACTTTTGAGTTCGGCTGAAATGAAAGAACTCCTTCGTGATTTAAAAGGCAAGTTTAATCATATCGTGATAGATTCACCGCCCGCCATTTCGTTTGCGGATGCCGCCATTCTTTCAACCGTGGTTGACGGTGTAATTTTAGTGGCTATGTCCGGCAAGAGTTCAATGCAACTCATCAACGCTTCAAACAACGTCTCAATACCATTGGCACGAGGATTTACGGCGTGGTGCTGAATGGCATCAAACCCGATTCGTTTGAATACGGCTATTACGGCTATGGCTACGACTATGGCTACGAAGATAATGACGATGAATCAACGCCAAGAATGGATGATGATTATGACACCATAATCAGAAAATAATTTGGAGGTCTTTGGTTAATGCAGAAAGCTACATTTGGTTGTGGCTTTCTGCATTTTTATTGTAACGCCAGCGTCCTCGCTGGCTGTCGTGAGGTGCGTCCCGCCCTCACTTTCGTTGGCAAACTTGAAGCTCAAGGATGATTTAAACGTGAAATGTAAGTCTGATTTGTTTTTTTAGATTTGAGTAATCAAAGTCAAGCCGCCGAGACGCTGGCGTTACGACTTTGCAAGAGCCGTAACAAATTGTCTTACTTTTTCAACAAAAGTTCCCCGCAATCTATTTCTATGTTATGATGTCCTTCACGCAAAGCATTAGCACCAATTTCAAATAGAACCAATGGAGAAAAAAGTTTGTCCAATTTAACTAAACCTGCAATTTTAGGCGGAGATAAAGCAGTCACGATTGACGAAACGGAGGCGAATCGGTATCCGATTTTTACAGCGGAAGATGAAACTGCGGTTTTGGAAGTTTTGCGCTCAGGCAATCTTTCTTTGCATCCCGTGACCCGCGAGCTTGAAAATGATTATCGGGAACGGTTTGGAGTGCGTCACGCTTTGGCGCATTGCAACGGAACGGCGGCTTTGATGGCGGCGTTTTTTGCGCTCAATCTGCAACCTGGTGATGAGGTTATTGTGCCGACTGCGACTTTTTGGGCATCCGTCACGCCAATGTTGTGGCTCGGTGCAATTCCGGTCTTTGCCGAAAGTGAGCAGGAGCGGTTGGGGCTTGACCCGCAGGATGTTGAGAGCAAAATTACCCCGCGAACACGGGCGATTGTGGTCGTTCATTTGTTTGGGATGCCGTCGAAAATGACCGAACTTTATGATATTGCCCAACGACATAATTTGAAAATTATCGAAGACGCTTCGCACGCACACGGAGCGGTTTGGCGTGGTCGTCAATGTGGAACTTTGGGCGATGTTGGTATTTTTAGTCTGCAAACTGACAAGCTCGCGCCCGCCGGTGAAGGCGGAATGTTGCTGACGAATGACGATGCGATTTTTGAACGTGCTGTTTGTTTGGGCGATATGATGCGGATGATGGAACTCCCCACCGACACCCGATATTTGGCGGCAACGACATTTGGAATGAAAACGCGAATGGCTTCACTTTCAGCGGCGGTTGGGCAAGTTCAATTAAAAAATTTGGACGAAAATAACAAACGGCGCAACAATAATCTAATTTATTTGTCGGAACATCTCGAAAAACTCGGACTGCAC
Organism: Pyrinomonadaceae bacterium; assembly: GCA_963779235.1. GTDB lineage: Bacteria > Acidobacteriota > Blastocatellia > Pyrinomonadales > Pyrinomonadaceae > JAIBCC01. The sequence continues at coordinate 40,382 of CAVZXI010000011.1, read as the reverse complement.
ACATTTTTACCGCCCGAACATATTTCCAGAGTCTATTTTGAGTTTATGATTCGCTACGATGCCGAAAAAGGCGGGATGCCGTTGCCATTATTGATTGAATCTCTCACCGCCGAAGGTTGCACTGTGGCAACTCCGCGCTATCCGCTACTGCATCAACAACCGTTTTTTACCCATGGAATTTGGGCAAGTGTGGCGCGATTGACTGAAACTGATTTGCCAATTTACAAAGCCGATGCCTTGCCGCGAACCGAAGCGGCAAACCAAGAACTCATCAAATTACCAAACTTTCCAAAGGCGAATCAAGATTTGCTCGATCAATATGTTTCGGCGTTTGAAAAAGTTTTGAGTCACGCGGAAGAAATTACAGCGCAAGCGAAATAAGAAGTTTGCCCGCGAATAAACGCGAATAAAAACTGTAAATTTGGCTTCAAAACATTCGTGCAGATTCGCGCAATTCGCGGGCAAATCGTTTTCCTAACTTTTTACTTTTTACTTTTACCTTTTTACTTTTTCAATGTTCCTTTTTGCCTAATTTTCTCGTTTTAGTTTATATGAGGTTTGCATACCGAAAACAACAATTAGACTCGATAAAACAAACCAATTTCGATGTTGTGATTATCGGTGGCGGGATTAGTGGTGCGGCTATTTTTCATCATCTTGCGCTCAAAGGCTATCGGATTCTATTAGTTGATAAAGGAGATTTTGCGGGTGGGACGAGTCAATCTTCGGCGATGATGGCTTGGGCAAATCTGCACGATTTACGCAAATTGAGTTTTATCAAAATCGCCCGACTTTGCGCCTCGCGTGACCGTTTGATTCGTGACCGCGCCGATTGGGTTGTGCCGCGAACTTTTCGATATTTGCCGACTTCTGCCGTTGGGCGAAAACCTTTTATTTCCTATCTTGGACTTTATACTTATTGGTTATTGGGCGCGGGACGGCGTTCGATTCCGCATTATCAAAAAGATTTTAGCGAATTGGCTTTTTTGGAGCGCGAAAATTTCCCCTATTCGTTTGATTACGAAGAAGCCGCGCTTGAGCCGTCAGACGCGAGATTTGTGCTGGGTTGGATTTTAGAACAGCAAAATTGTTCGGAACAAATCGCGCTCAATTATTGCCAATTGCAAGGCGGACGTTACGATTCTGCCGATAAACATTGGCATTTAGAGATTTTTGATGAAATCGGTGAAACGGAAACAATCGTCAAAACCAAATGCGTAGTCAATGCGGCGGGAGTTTGGACGGACAGATTAAATCAGCAATTCGGCATACTCTCGCCCTACAAACACGCATTCGGCAAAGGCGTTTTTATTGGCATAAATCGCCCTGCCAGTCATAATTCTACTTTGATGGTTGAAACGGTTGAATACGAAGGCAATTTGGGGCTGATTCCGTGGGGACCGGTTTCGCTGTGGGGAACAACCGAAACTCGCGTCACCAATCCAGAAGACGGATTTTCGATTGATCCCTCCGATGTTCGCTTTCTTATCAAAGAACTCAATCGCCATTTATCCACACCAATTTCGACCAAAGACATCGTTTCGCTCAGATGCGGTGTGCGACCTTGCCCGTCAAAACTTCTGCTGCCGAAACGGGCGAAACAATCGGTATTCCGCGTGAATACAGAGATTTACGCCGATAAACAAACCCCTTGGATTAGCATTTACGGCGGCAAAATAACCAGTTGTGTTTCGGCGGCTGAATCGGTTGATGGATTTTTGCAACAATTTCGCTTGAAGCCAAGTGGAACTCCGCCAACTGCTCCGAATTTTTGATGTTTCATCTCCCGAATTAGAAAATTTTCCGAATCTAACCGAAAAAGTTTTGTCTGCAAACTATTGCGCGGAAAAAGAAATGTGTTGGACTTTGGACGATTATCTTCGGCGGCGAACCAATATTTCGCAATGGATTGCTCGCGGTGGATTGGGCGTTAAAAATGAGAATTTGCAACATTTAACCGATTTAGCGCGAATTTTCTGCGAAAATGATGAAGGCAAAATTACAGCAACAATCAATGCTTATCAACAAAAAATTAAACGTGAATTTGACGAAATTCTGGCAAAATCCAATTGAACAAAATTCCTTATTTAATTGCCTCAAATTGTGTTATAAATACAAAGTCTTGTAAGTTTTATTAAGAAAAGGATTTAACAATGAAAAGAAAAATATTCTACAACTTTTTTAATATCCACAACTTTCAATCACATCTTAAACTTTTTTACTCCGCGACAATTTGCCAAAGAAAATAATGATGTCGCAAATCTGGCTTTGATGTTGCCTGAATCCGACATAATTGTGGCAATTGATATGGATAAAACTTTGAATGTGGTGGGTCCGAGTTTGTTAAATCAAGACAGTAAGAAGATTGATAATTTGAAAACATCTGATGAAATCGCTGGAAAATGTAATTGGGATAAATCCTTATGAAATCAATCAAATTGTTGCAGGAATTAAACTTCCCGCGCCGGATGAGAAAGACCTTTTGGGCAATATAGATTTTACGGTTATTTTTCGCACCGCGCATTCAAACAATGCTCTGCTCGAAGATTGGAGCAAAAAGATTGATGCCATCGAAGCTTTTAACGAAGAAAAAGAACCGACCGAAAAATATATGGATACGTTTAAGTCATTCAAGCGTTATAAACTCAGCAAAGAAGAAACCGAAAAAATCACTAAATCCAACAAAGAATTTGAGGAGATTCTGAAAAAACTGAATGCAGTAAATATTTTATTAGGCGTGATGCCTAACTCTGCCAAAATCAATAAATTATACAAAGATGCGGTCAAAAAAAATAAAGTAATTGTTGAATCAATTAGCCGTTATCAAACTTTGTTAAAGCAAGATGCGGACGTTAAAACACTACGCGAGACGGCGATAAAACTGCAAAATCGTTGGTATGAAATCAGTCTCGAAGATCCGAAAAGAACCGATCAATTGGCGGAAATTCTCAAGGAATCAAAGGCAATTTATCCAAATTACAAAGCGAAAGCCGAAAATTTAGCCAAGATTGACGCTCTGATAAATCTTTCAAATTATGAATTTTACGATAAATTGGCTAAACGAAGTTTTGGATTGCCAAATGACATTGATTTTACGCAAATCTCCAAACGAGATGATGAAAGAAAAGTTGGATGAAATAATCAAAACTTTAACCAATTCGTGCTAAACCAGACCAGCCAATTAAAATCAATCTCAATAAATCTGCAAAAACTCGAAGAAGCGATGAACATTCGTCTCAAAGCCTCAGAAGAAGTAGAAAGATTTGATGAAATTATTGAGGAAGCAACGCCAAGCACAACGACACCTAAAAGTTTAACCAAATCCATCAAAGACAATGCCAAAGTTTCCGAGGTCAACGGAAAACGATTGATTACGATTGACCTTGAGAAGATAAATTTTTTGGATCCTTCTTTTGGAGTTGATGAAGAAAATAAAGAAGTTAAGGATAAAGAAACGACAAAGGATGCAAAAGTCGGAACTTCTCTACCAAAAATTGTCGCCGCTAAACCCGAAAACTCTGCCAAAGATGAGCATTCAAAAGATAAAAAAGAAGAGAAAAAGAAAGAACTTTTCGCCATCGGCTATTTGGATGAGACAACGATGGTGCTTGGATTTGAGTCAGGGATTCGCTCCATCTTAAACCGAAAGGGTGACTATAAAAATCCAAAGGCGGCGGAAATGCTCAACTCTTTCAAAAATCCATTGGTTTCATTTGCGACAAATTCCAAAATCTTCCAAAATTTTCTAAAAGGATATACCGCTTCAACAGAGAAAACAGAAGAGAAAAAAGTTACCTTAACCGACAAGTTTTTCAACGACTTAAATGTTTTCGGTTCAATTGAATACGATGGCGACAGCGCGGCGACTAACGATTTAATAATGTCGCTCGGCTTTACTAAAAATAAGGTTGAGGAAGTATTTAAAGTTGAAGATGACGAAGAAGAAAGTTCGGTTTTCGAACTTGGCGATTACCAAATCAGCAAGGCGATTTTTTACGATTTGTTGAATACGCTCAAAGCCTTTAAAGGCTCAATCAGCTTTAAATTTGAGAAGAAGAAACTGGCGGCTTTAATTGAATCATCTCCGCAAATTATTGAAGATATTAGGTTTCAACCAAATCATCGCAAAGAAAAAACTGTCAAAACAAAGGTTCAAAATATTCAAAACATCGAAGACCTTTTAACCTCGCCAAAATTCTATACGGATTTAGTTGGGATGTTTGCGAAAGCAGGAAAAAAACAATGAACGGACGCGAACGAAAAAATATCAAAGCAGGTTTGCGGGTGGCGATTGTCTTGAAAGAAGACCAGCGCACGGGCAAACGCACCAATGGCATCGTCAAAGATTTATTGACCAATTCGTCAAATCATCCACACGGCATCAAAGTCCGTCTGACTGATGGCAAAGTCGGGCGGGTGCAAGAGATTTTAGCAGAAACCGATTAGAAAAATTGCCCGCGAACCTAACCCAATAAACGCGAATAAAGATTCTCAAAATATTCGTGGAAATTCGCGTAATTCGCGGGCTGAATCTTTTCCCAAACTCACTCAAACCTAATCTGCATTGTCCGAAAATCCAACGTCATTTTTTCAAATTGTTTGATTAAATCCTGCCCAAGATTGCCGTAATAAAAGCGGCTGTTTTCGTTGGATTGTTCGCTCAAAACTCTGGCATTTATAAGTTTTGCAGTTTTTCCGCCAATTTTTAGTTCAACTTCAGGCAAACGATACGCCGTCACTTCTCTGAAACCGCCTGCGCCACCGAGTTTAACCTTTTGTGGAGTTTGATTTTTGGTGATTTCCGCTTCATTGGCTTTGAAAAATAGTGGATACAAATCAGTTGAAACTGCGCCGGTGTCAAAAGCGAAAATCAGACGTTTATTTTGATGAAACCCCGCTATAATCGGCACTAAACCTTGCAAAGACATATTCGGTTCAGCCTTGATTTTGGCTGATTTGGCAAAGATTGAAACCTGATTATTTTTGGCAATCGAAATCTTGCCGAGCGATTTAATGACGGGGAAACCGATGATGCCGTGAATTTGATAATTCGCCTGCGGAAAACTCAAGGCTTTGTCTTCGAGAACTAGAAAAACTGTGTTGCGAATTGTGGCGTTACCGATTTTCATGAGGGGAGCAACCGCGAGTTTTGATTTGACGTTTATATCGGTTGCCGAGCCGACCGAAACATCCGCTTCGATAATTTTTAAGCCAAGTTTGTTTGCGGTTGAAACGGTTATGGTTGAAAGACCTGCGCCTGTGTCAAAAACAAAGTCCTGCTTCACCGCGCCAATTTCAACTGAAATATTGAGCAATTTGGCAACATCTCGTGTCCCTTGGATATTTGAATCACCATTAAAATCAATGGTTTGCGGGGCAGTTTGGCGCAAAGCATTCCACAGACCAAAAACATTTTCATAGCCTTTGATTCTTTGTGCATCAAGTTTCCCGCGAAAATTGTCGAGCAAAAATTTATAAGCATCAGCGGCTTTGCCGTATTCAAATTCTTTGGTGTAATTATCCGCTAAAATTTCGTAAGCATCTGCCAAATGTGGTGTATTTTTATCCGCTTTTTTGATATATTTCTGTAAAAGTTTGACGGACTTTGCGGGTTCGTTAAAACGATTGGCGATTGCGCCACGATAAAATAAAATTTCGGGCGAATCATCATTTTGACGTTTCGCCAAAGCATCGCGTAAATCGAAATGCTGAAAATTTCTAAACAAATTTTCCAGTTCATTTTCTTGAGCAAAAACTGTCGCTTGCACCAAAACGAACGTCAAAAATAGAATTTTTATTGCATAATTTTTCATAAAATAGCTCCTTACTCAATCTCTAACGCGGAAAATTTCTCAAAAAAGTTTCACATTTAAAACAGTCTAATAGAAATGGACAAAAAACTTTCTTAAAATGACAGTAATCTTGAATTCAAACGCAAATAAGGCGGGATTGTTCACTTTTTCTTGATTTTCTTACCATTGGCTAGGCTGAAGGCTTTACAATTGGGGCAGACTTCATTCAAATTTGAGACATCTAAGCCCTAAAGAATAGCACGACAAATCGTGAATTCTAGAACACGATTATCAAAAAAACAGATCAAAGAATTCAAATATTTTGTAGAATTAAGCAGGGTTTGAGAGTTTTGTAAATTAGAGAGGATATAAAACTATGCAATACAAAGAATTTCGCGTAACCGAAGGTAAAACATTAAATCTCAAAAAGCATAAAACCGATGCTACGGGAAAATATAAAACTAAAGAGGAAGCTGTCGCAGATTTGGAGAAAAATATTGAGCGACTGGCAAAACTCCAAGATGTGCTGTATGCCCAAAATCATCACGCTTTGTTGATAATCATTCAGGCATTAGACGCGGCAGGCAAAGATGGATTGATTAAGCACGTTATGACCGGATTGAATCCGCAAGGTTGTCAGGTTTTTTCTTTCAAAGCCCCTTCGCCCGAAGAATTGGACCACGATTTTCTATGGCGCGCGTCAAAATCACTGCCCGAACGCGGTCGGCTCGGAATTTTTAATCGTTCCTATTACGAAGAAGTTTTAGTCGTCCGTGTGCATCCTAACTTCTTGCAAAATCAACCGCTTCCGACCAAAACCAAATCTGACAAAAAGGTTTGGGAAAAGCGTTTTGAAGATATTCGTAACTTTGAAAAATACCTGACGCGCAACGGAATTCACGTCCTTAAAATTTTCCTCAATGTCTCCAAAGATGAGCAGAAAAAACGTTTTCTCGGAACGCATCGAACTACCCGAAAAGAACTGGAAATTTTCCGCCGCCGATTTAAAAGAACGCGCCCTTTGGGACGATTATCAAAAAGTTTATCAAGAAGCAATGGAAGCCACTTCGACCGAAAAATCGCCGTGGTATGTCATTCCGGCGGACAATAAATGGTTCACCCGAGTCGCCGTTTCGGAAATTATTTGTCAGCAATTGGAAGCGATGAAATTGCATTATCCCGAACTGAATGAGGCGCAAAAAGCTGAATTGGCAGAGTGTAAAAAGATGTTGGAGAGTGAGAAATAATTAGATTATTTTCAAATTGCAATTGTATGATTGCTCAAACATATCTTTTTTCATTTCAACGGCTTGACGTTCGCGGGTGGTGTCTTTCTCACTAACAATTTCAATCGTCAAATCGCGTCCTCTACCACTAAACCGCAAGTCTTTAACCCGGCTTTCATAACTGCGATCAAGTGCATCGGCAAGTCGTAGAATCGCGCCAAGTTTCCAGACCAAAGCACGGTCAGTTTCGCTCAAACTCATAAAATCTGCGTGTTTATCTCGCGGCAGATTGCCTCGATGATAGCGGGCAACATTGGAAATTATTTGTTTTTCAGTTTCACTAAAACCTGTAATTTCCGAATTCTTGATGAGATAAAAAGAATGTTTGTGATGCGATTCGTGCGCGATGTGAAAGCCAATATCGTGGAGCAAAGCGGCGGCGGAAAGCAACGTCCGCTGATGACGTTCGAGTTTATAAGCCAATGCCAACCAGTCAAAGATTTTTTCGGCTAAATTTGCCACCTGCAAAGCGTGATTTTCCTCGTAGCCGTAGCGTCTGCCGATCGCAAAAACGCCGCGCAAATTTGAATCTTCGACATCCGGCATCGGCGGCAAACTCTCGGCTTCGATTTCGCGCAAATAGTCAATAATCACGCCTTCGCGCAGAGCAAAATTGCAAGGTTGGAGAGTTTGGATTTTTAAGGCTCGCATCACGCCTTCCAGAATTTGTCCGCCAGCCACGATGACTTCCGCTCGTTGGGGGGAAATATCAGGCAGTTTTCCGCGTTGTTCAAGTTCCAATTTTGCCAACATTTGATTTAATCCGACCAGACGTTTGAATTGAAGCGCGGCGGTTTTATCAATCGTTTGGGCAGTCTGAAAATTTAAAAGCGAAGCGAGATTCAAAATCGTGCCGGAAGTTCCGGTCGAAATCTGCCATTTTTTACCTTTTAGTTCGCGGGTCGGACGCTCTAAGGCAAGCGTGATTTCAGTTTGCAAAGCCTTGAGTTCTTTATCTTTCGGCGGATTGCTAAATAAAAATCTTTCGGTCAGCGAAACTGCGCCGAGCTTCATCGAAAATAATTCTTCGGGCAAGCCATCCGTCATCAAACTCAATTCGGTTGAACCACCGCCGATGTCAATATTCAAAAGCGAGCCTTTTTGTTGTCCGGCATTTTGCACCGCCGCGATTCCAATCAATCTGGCTTCTTCGATGGACGATAAAACGTCAACCCGAACACCTGTTTTTGCCTCAACTTCGTGAACAAATTCGTTTGAATTCTGTGCCTCACGCACGGAGGCGGTAGCGACAGTCAGAATTTTATTGACGCTGCGGCTTTCGGCAATCGAACGAAATTTGGCAATTGCATCAGCACTTTTTTGAATCGCTTCGGCGGAAATAAAACGGGTTTTGAGCGTTTCGCCAAGCCGAACGCGTTCGCGCTCTTGCAAAATAACGGTGAAAGAATCGCTAGCGGCGGCTTCGATAATTGCAAGTTTGATAGAATTTGAACCGATGTCAATGGCGGCGAGTTTTTGCGTTTTCATTTTCAAAGATGATAATAACAAACTATTAACATTTCGGAAATTATCAAAGACCGAAGGGAAAACTGCAACAAACTCAAACCTTAAAGCAGCGCAAATATTTGTAGGTTGTAAAATTGATAAAAATTTGAGTTGCGTTTAAAGATTTTTTCGAGATTTTTGGGTATTATTTTGCTTTATTTTCAGACTAAAACAAATTAAATATGTCTTTAGAACTCTTTAAATGTGTGGGCGGAGAAATCATCCTTCCAAATCGAGATTTGGTGCTGATTAGCCGCCAAGATGGAGGAAATTTGGTCGTTAATCCGTTGCGCGAAGTTTGGGAACGAAGCGAATTAACTCCTTTTGAATTAACGAATTGGTCTTTTTTAGTGGCGGCAACGGGAAAAGCGATGCTTGACGTTTTACCGCAACTTGAAAACGGTTGCCTCAACTATTGGGAAGCCGGAAATTGGGCGTTAAATATTGAATCAAATCCAACAGGCGCAGTTAAAACTGCCAAAGATTTTCGCAAAGTTCATCTGCATCTTTTGGGCAGAAATCCCAACACGCTAAATCCTGACTTAAAATGGGGAGAATCTCCAAAGTTTCCCGATTTTTCCGAGCGATTTGTTTGGGCAGGGAAAAATGAAAGATTAAGTGCTGATGAATGCGTAGAAATTGTGCGCTCCGTCAAAATTCAATTGCTCGAAATTTACGCACTTCGCCCGAACCAAATTGAAAAATGGACAATCTGTCAAATTTGTGGTTATCCGATTGCCGAATCGAATTGTCCTGAATGCAATCAAAATTAAATGGAATTTTTTGCCTACATTCTCGTTCTCGTTTCAGCTTTTACTCACGCCTATTGGAATTTTATCCTCAAAAAATCAGGCGGAACTCAAGCTTTTATCGGATTAAGCAAAATTGCCGAAATTGTGCTTTTCATCATTCCGTTTATTTATTTTGTGGCAAAAGACGAAATCGCTATCCTCAATTATTGGCTATTTTATGTAATCGGGGCTTTGTTGGTGGTGCTGAATTATCTGTTTTTAGGTCAGGCTTACAAACGTGGCGACCTTTCGTTAGTCTATCCGATTTCACGGGCGGGAGCGTTGTTGTTTCTACCAGTTTTGGCGTTTTTCTTGATCGCGGAAAAGGTTGATTTAGTTGGGATTATCGCCATTTTGTTGATATTTGTCGGATTGTTTGCCGTCCAATTACCTGCATTTAGCTTGAAGGAAATTGCTTTTGTTTTCACTAAATTCAAAAGTTCGGCAACGATGTTGGCACTTTTGGCGGCTCTGACAACGGCTGGTTATACGCTTTGGGATAAACATTCGATTAGTTTTCTGCCGCCATTCGTCTATTTCTACGCTTATACGGTAATTGTCGGAATTACTTACGCAGTTTTTATTTCGGTTAAATATCCGTCCGAAAATATTAAAAATGAGTGGACGAACCATAAATTTTCGATAATTCAAGTCGGATTTTTTAACACTTTTACCTATCTGCTGGTGCTGTATTCATTGCAGACGGGCAAAACCAGTTATGTCATTGCTTTGCGACAATTGAGCATCGCCTTTGGAGCATTTTTAGGCTGGCGATTTTTACAAGAAGAATTGTCGTTTCCAAAAAAAATCGGCATCGGAATTCTTTTGTTGGGTTGTTTGTTAATTTCTTTGGCTCGATGAGGGAGTATGAAAATTGATGCAAGTGCCAAAATCTAAAAAGAAAAAGACAAGTCGTTGAGACTTGTCTTGGCGGAGATTTTCGAGCTAAATTATTTTTCTTTACGCCGATAACAACTTTCGCCTGTATTATTGGCAAGACAAATCAATTCGATTCTTTTACTTGGTAAATTCAAACTCGTCAAATTTTTCGGGAAGGTGAAAATTCGGCGTTGGAGCTTTGGTTGGTTGCCACGCCAAATATCCGCGAGCTTCGCCCGCTCCCACACAACGAAAAATATTTCCTTTCCAGGTTTCGCCCACTTTTGGAGTTTTGCCAAAGGCTTTCCAGTCAATCTTTATCGCCATCCAAACTTTATCTTTTTCAATCTTTGCCACAGTTTGTATTCCCGAAAGATATTCAAAATCAGTTTTGCGCTGATCCGGCAATTGGTGAACTGCCAAATCAATCCATTCGCCCGTTGGCGCAACTTCAAACTCAAAATACTTGCGAAACTCTTTCGGATTCGGCGCGAGGAAAATTTCGCAAACGTCTCTGTCCCAAAGTCCGTGAGTTTTACTTGATAAATTTGGCGTGTCGGAAATGATTAAAGGCTCTGTTTGATTGGCTTCAAAGCGGACATAGAGCGCGGTGTTTGACCATAAAAGACGGGTTTTGAAATGCCGTCCCAGAGGCGCAATTTTGCCTGACCAATATTTTTCAATGGAAATTTCGGCGGCTTTTTCCCAAATTCCACTATCCAATTCAGCAATCGGAAATTCATTTTCAATAAACGAAATTTTACCCGTCATCACAAATTATTTATTTCCCCATATTGAAAACTGTCTTAAAAGCCATCTTCGCTAGTTTCCAAGTTCGGTCTAAATCGAGTTTTACTAGGAAAAAATATCAATAATTTTCTCAGTTACTTCATCTATTTTCTTTTTTTCCAAAGTTCCGACACGGTAAAGAACAATACTTGAATCGGCAGTAAAAACTCTATTCGGACGAATGATGCTGTTTTGTTTTAGATTTCCGCTGGCAAAATCAGAATTTGATAAGGAAATTGCATAACTATCTTTGGCATTTTGACTCGTAATCAAACAAACAACAATGTCATCACCTAGAAGTTCGGCAACCACTAAAGCGGGGCGTTTTTTAGTATCAGTCAAGTCAGAAAACGGAAACGGAACAACAACGACATCACCTTTTATAAATCTGCCCATGCTTTATCTTCCTCCGGCGTGTTCCAATCTTTCGCAATCAAATTTTCGGAGGCAAAAATCAATTCTTTTGCCGAAATATCCGACATCTCAAAATCGCTGTCAGCCAAATATGAAACAAAATGATAAACCGCTGTTAGTTTATCTTCTGAAAGTGTTTGCAATTTGCTATCAATTTCTTCAACCGTAATTGTTTGCATAAGTTTTCCTTTGCTGATTATAAACTTATTTCCCCGTATTGAAAACCGTTTTAAAAGCCATTTTCGCCAGTTTCCAAGTTCTGTCCAAATCGAGTTTGCCGCCTTCGGTATCGCGTCCAAGTAGTTTATCTACCAACATTTTACGCAAATCTTTTCCTTCGCGTCGGAGCATAAATTCTTTGGCGAAAGGTTTGGCAGTTTCAAAGAAATTGAATTCGGGGTCGGTGATAATTCCGATGCCTTCGAGTGTCATCAAAGCCCGCATAATGTAGGTAAAATTTGACGGCAGACGAAACGGATAATCATACATCACGTCCGCTAAATCGTAGGTAAGTTCTTTAAATTTAACGTCTTTCAGTTTCAAATCGAGATGCAAATGCGAACATTTTGATCACGACCTCTTTAATTTTCGATTCCTCCGCACCGGGTTTCAAAAAGTCCAAATCAATCAAATCTTGAGCGATTCCGGCGGGGTCTTTGGCGACGACGTGGAAAAATGCGTCAATCATTTTCGCTTGCAATTTTGGCGTGATTCTGCCGACCATTCCGAAATCGAAAAAAGCAAGTCGTCCGTCCGGCATCACCAAAAGATTGCCCGGATGCGGATCGGCGTGGAAAAATCCGTCTTCAAGAAGTTGTTTGAGATAGGTTTTTATGAGCAGACGATTGACCTTTTCGGGCGAAATTTCGCGGGCATTGAGTTCTTCCAAATCAGTCACTTTGTCGCCGTGAATAAATTCCATCGTCAAAACTTTTTGGCTCGTCGCCGACCAATAAATTTTCGGGACGTGAATATTTGCCCAATCTTTGAAACTTTCGCGCAAATCGTTCGGCGTTTTTACCTTCCGCCGCATAATCCATTTCTTCGTGGACAGTTACGTCAAATTCCCGAAGCATTCCCGCCCAATCCGCATTTTCGTTCAGTTGCGGAAATCGTTCGGCAAATTTGACGATTTTTTGCAACAAATTCGATGTCGCCTTTGATGGTTGCTTCCAGATTCGGACGCTGAACTTTGACCGCAACTTCTTCGCCCGTATGGAGTTTGGCGCGATAAACCTGTCCAAGCGAAGCCGCCGCAATCGGTTCAAGTTCAAATTCGGCATAAACTTCGTTGATTTTTCTGCCCGAGTTCTTTTTCGATTCGGGCAAACGCAATGGCATTGGGAAAAGGCGGAACGGAATCTTGCAATTCGCCCAAGGCTTTGACAAATGAGAGCGGCAAAAGGTCGGCGCGAGTTCCCAAAGATTGTCCGATTTTGATAAACGTCGGACCTAAATTTGATTAAGATTTTCTTTGAGCCAAACGGCTTGTTTTTCCTGTGTAACTTCTTTATTTGTCTTCGTTCCGACAAACCACCAACGCAGTAGAAGCAAAAATTGATGAAAAAACCAAAGATTGACTTTATGAAATTTTTCGCCGAAAACTGCCAGCCAAGTCAAACGCCGCGCAGTTTCCAGACGAGCTTCGGCTTGTTTCATTTGCTGTGCGAGATGCAGTTCGTGTTGGTCGAGATAAAGATAAAGCGCGAGCATTCCGATAACTTTTGAAACCTGAAAAAGCCGCCAATATCCGCGCCAACCTTCATAATTTTTCTCAATTGCCGTCTCGCTTGCCAAAAGAAGTTTTTCTTCGGCAATAAATTCTTCATTCGTCAGAGGTTTACTCGTTTTGGGCAATACCAAAATATTTTTCTCTGGCTCAATAATCGGCTCACCCTTGACCAAAACCAAACCCGCTTCATTCTCATTCATATCTTTCACTTTCAACATCTTACCAAATCCGCTACTTAAAACGTGCTTTGATGTGAGAAAGTTTGCGAAAGTTTTATGGAAAGATTTTAAAGTCTGCAATTTGAAAATTATTGAATTAAGGTTGAACTATGTTAAAATGCTTGTGTTATGAATCAAGAAGTAACCTTAACAATTCCTGAAAATGCGTGGCTTTACGCAAAAGCGGCGGCAAATCGCAGTAAGCAAAAAATTGAAGATGTTTTAGTCAGTTGGATTGAAAAAAGTTCAAACGAAGTTGATTTGGAAAAGTTCTCTGATGCTGAGATTTTAGCTTTAACTAAAACAAAAATATCGCCCGAAAAGCAAGAAAGACTTTCCGAACTTTTATTCAAAAATCGTGAAATCGGTTTGAATAAGTGATGAACAAGCCGAACTTGATTTGATGGTTGAAGTTTGCGAATTAAACAATCTGAAAAAAGCCGAAGCCTTACAAATTGCCGTCAAACGCGGTTTAATCAAACCTCTCAAATAATGCTCAGACCGAAAATCTCAGAAAAAATAAAAGCCAAAATTCGTCTAATTGCCAAGAATCGTTGTGGCTATTGTCTCTGCCAACAAGAATACGTTTGGGATATTTTGGAAATTGACCATATTTATCCGCTTGCCTTGGGCGGAAAAAATTCCGAAGAAAATTTATGGTTGATTTGTTCAACTTGTAATAACGCCAAATATAACAAAACAAAGGCTTTAGATTTTGAAACGAACAACACAGTTCCACTTTTTAACCCACGCAAACAAGATTGGAATGAACATTTTAAGTGGAATAAAAACGCCACCAAAATTTTCGGTAAAACTCCCACCGGCAGGGCAACAATCTTAGCTTTGAATTTGAACCGAGACAGATTTATCAAAATCCGCAAATATTGGGTTTCGGCAGGTTGGCATCCGCCGAAAGATTAAGGAATAACAGATGGGGGAGACGTTTAAACATTTATTGAATTAGCAAAATTCTGCAAAAGTTTTATGGAAAGATTTCAAAGGCTTCACAATGTTTTGGCTTAAAAATCCCAAAATGTCGGCGGTCAATCGTGAGAATTTTGGTGATGTTCAATCTTTCGGCGATGGCAACGATACAGGCATCAACAAAATCAATATTGGCATCGTTGTATTTGCGGATAATTTCAGCGGAGCGGAGGTAATCTTCGCCGGTTGGCGTTTCAAGAATTAGATTCATTTCGGGTAAATCATCCAAGAAAGTTGCCAATGCTAGTGGGCTAAGATTTTTAGAAATGAAATAAGCAGTTTCGGTAACTGCCGGAACAGGAAAAATCACTTCTTCGTAAATAGTTTCTAATGCGTTTTTACAGGCTTTGCTATGCCTATCTGATTCATCAATTAATGCGTAAAGAAAGCCTGAATCCATTAAACAAGGTTTCATTTGATGCTAAATCCCTCCGCCGGATCGAAATCTTCTTCGTAGAGTAATTCGTGCATTCGTTCTGATGTGTCTGTTTTTCCACTCGAAAACATTCCGGCAAACTTCAACAAAGGATGCGGTTTATTATTTTTCACCGATTCATCCGCAATAATTTCAGGAAACTCTTCCTTTACTTTTTCTTCCAGCAAATCTCCCGCAAAATCAGAAACGCCTTTGCCATTTTTCTCAGCTTTTTCCCGAATGATTTTTTCTGTTTTTTCTGAAACTGTAATTGTAAGTTCCATATCTTTACCTCAAATTTATTTTAACACTAATCAATTTTTAGTAAATCTTTAGTAAACCAATTTACAAATGCAAAGATTTCAATGAAAAGAATTCAAGTTTTGCGAAAATGGCGGAAACACGCGCGTTAGCAAGTGTGTGAAACGCCTGCAATCTCTCAACTTCGGTTTGTTGTTAGTGTTGAAAAAGTTTTTATTTTATCCAAATTGACAAATCGTAAGATAAACCAGTTTTCCTTTTAAAGTTCGCTTGAGCTAAGGCAATTCCAACACTTGTTAGTGTCATACTTTTCATTTCTGAATTATCCCAATAATCAAAAAGTTTTTCCATAAACTCTCCTTGAGCCTTGATATATGATGAAACCTCTTCGTGTGACATAAAAGAGTTTTGGAAAACCTGTTTTAAGTGGCTAATGTTTTCATCCGAAATCCCTTGTTTTTTTGCTTCTTTTTCAATAACTTTTTCATCCATAGCTCTGACCTGTAATTTATTTTTATCGTGCAGACTTGGAATAAGCATATTCCCAAACTTTGATAAGTCCCCATGACTATTTTCAAGTTCTTCATTGGTTAATCCCTTACAAAATAGCCCTCTATATTTGTGAAGGAAACTTTCTAAAGCACCAGCAGAAGCGAGTGAAATTGAGCTACAATTACAATACTCTAAGTGTTGATAACAGGACAGTTCCTTAGTTAAACCTTGAGTAAATGGTTGTATGTATTTTTCCAAATAATTCTTAAAAGATTCTAAATCAACAATAGTAAAATTCATTGTGTATTTTAGAGTGAAAATTAGAGTTAATGAATCAAGTTGATTTATCGTTAATTTGGGAGCAACCTCAAGACTCTCATCGAGAACAATTTGTCTTAAATTTCTTTCTTGCTGGTTCGCTCTGTCAACAAGAATATCAACCAATAGTTTTCCAACTTCTTGTTCGCCGGATATTACATAACCTTTTTGAGCTGAATATAAAGCGGATTGCAGACTAGGTTCTTTAAACGATTCTAATAATTGCGGGTTTGATTCTTGTAACTTCTCTAAAACACTATTTGTGATAAATTCGGCACGTTCCTCAGCAATTTGCCTTGCTTCATCTTTCAAAGTTAGAAAATTAGCTTTGAAAACATCAATCGCAATTTCTTTGGCATCTCGATAAGAAATACCGTATTGATTTATATTGGTGGCTTGATAGTTTGTAGAATTATCTCCGCTTTCTTGTTTTTGAGTTTTGTCGTTAATCATTCTTTATTTGTGTTAATTGTAATATCACCACCAGCTTGATAGTTTGTAGAATTATCACCTGATTTTTGATTTTGCGAAGTAGGTTTGTTTTGTGAAGTTCTATTCTCAACAACAAACAAACCAATCAAAATGCCAAGAGATGTTAAAATTGCAATAAATGGTTCCCAGTCACGATTGTTGTAAAACCAAAAGCAACTAAAAACAAAAACTAAAATGCTAATAATCTTGCCAAAAATAATTATTGTTTTGCTCATATCTAAGCCATTATTATAATCTAAAAATAGGGATAAAAAAAATAAAAAACATTCAGCAAATTATAGAGTTTGGGATTTGGGAAAACAGATTGTGAATTCATCTTTTGCCAAGCAATCAGTCCGAAAATCGCTAATCTTGAGACACCCTTACTAACGTGCGGGTTTCTGCCTTTATTGTTTGGTTTAAAAAATATCATCCCTAAATTACTCAATTTGATAGAATCGTCTATTATTTATTCAGAGGAAAATCTATGCAATCAATAGACACAATTTTTACCAACGCTTTAGTCCTAACGATGGACGAAGCGATGAATCAATACGAGCGCGGAGCAGTTGCCGTGAACGGAGATAGCATCGTGGCGGTGGGATTCGCGGACGACATCGAAAACTCATTTTCGGCAAAAGAGACGATTGACTGCCAAGGGAAAGTTTTGATGCCGGGATTGATTAACGCTCACACGCATATTCCGATGACGCTTTTGCGGGGGATTGCGGATGATTTGCGGCTTGATGTGTGGTTGCAAGGCTATATGTTTCCGGTTGAACGCCAATTTGTCACGCCTGAATTTGTGCGGTTGGGAACATTGATTGGTTGTGCGGAACTGATTCGGAGCGGTGTCACGACCTTCAACGATATGTATTTTTTTGAAGATGCTGTCGCTCAAGCTACTGCCGATGTTGGGTTAAGAGCCGTTTGTGGTGAATCCATTCTCAAATTCCCAACGCCCGATTCTAGTTCGTATGAAGACGCGATGGAGCAAGCCCGCGAATTTATCATCAAATGGAAAGGGCATCCGCTGATTGTTCCCGCGATTGCACCGCACGCGCCTTATACGACCACGCCCGAAATTTTGCGCGAAACGGCTGAATTAGCCAAAGAATTTGATGTTCCGTTGCATATTCATTTGGCGGAAACTTCGTTTGAAGTTGAAATGAGCCGTAATGAAAATGGTGTGCCGGTCATTCCGTATGTCCGAAAACACGGATTGTTGGAGGCAAAAGTTATCGCGGCGCATTGCGTTCATCTGGATATGGGCGAAATCCGCACTCTGCAACACGCGGGGGCGGGAGTTTCGCATAATCCTTCGTCAAATCTCAAACTGGCATCGGGTTTTGCGCCTGTCGTCAAAATGTTGGAAACGGGCGTAAATGTCGGAATCGGCACGGACGGCGCGGCTTCAAATAACGATTTGGATATGTTTGAAGAAGTCCGCATTGCCGCGTTGATTGCAAAGGCAGTCAATAACGATCCGACTTCGCTTCCCGCGTCACAGGCTTTGTTGATGGCAACCAGACTTGGCGCACAGGCACTGCATCTCGGTGACATAACCGGCTCAATCACGCCAAATCATCGGGCTGATATGATTTTGGTCAACTTAAATCCGATTCATAATTCGCCATCTTTCCGCCGTTCATCCGAGAATATTTACTCGCAAATTGTCTATGCCGCAAAATCTACCGATGTTTCCGATGTGATGGTCAACGGCAAATGGTTGATGCGTGACCGACAACTGCTGACTGTCAAAGAAGATGTGTTAATTGTTGAAGCGAGAGAAGTTGCCAAGAAAATTGACGAGTTTTTGATTGAGCGTGAGGAATCCGTTTTATCAAAACTAATTGCTCTCGGCGGTTCGTCCGAAGAAGAATCATTCGAGGTTCAAATCAAAGCCAAGATTGCCGAATCAAAATCAATTATTGATGCTTTGATGGAAAACGACATTGATATTCTTTACGAAAGGCATTATCGCCAACACGATGCCTATTTCTTTTTTGAGGACGAAACTCAAGGAATTTTGCGTTACCGCGAAGATGATTACCTTGAGAGCAATAAAATATTCCAACCAAATCCCGCGCACGATTGACTCTGATTGGACATAAACAAAGCAAACTAGGTGATGAAAGATTGCTCTCACGCAGTCGTTTCCTAGCTCCGGCGACAAATTCATTACGATTTTATCGGGAATATTTTACTCCGAAAGCCGAAGTTCCAATCGAAAAAGAGCGTCTCCGCTGGCGGATAAAATATAAGGAAACCGAGTTTTATTTGAATCTCGACAACGTTACGACTCCTCCCTTGGGACATTTTTTGGAGATTAAAAGCCGCACTTGGAGCAGAAAAGATGCTGATAATAAAGCGCAACTATTAGGCGAATTGCTTGAATTGTTTGGCGTGGCTCAAGAGGCGATTGTGACGAAGGATTATATTGAAATCGTTGAGAATCCATAGGGTTAGCGAAGGTAAAGGATGAGCAAGAGTTTCTCGGTTTATTAAAAGCCTTTAGAGCAAACATTTTAGCGTATTTTTTTCACCTCCTCATCAACGGTCAAATGCGTTCGCGCTTCCGAAATTTCGGGAAAGAATTTTTTCGACAAAGTTGTTCTCAGATAGCCGACTCCTTCCGAACCGCCTGTTCCGCGTTTCATTCCGAGCATTCTTTCGACCATCAAAACGTGATGATAACGCCACAAACGCGATATTTTCATCGTGTTCGATGAGCAAATCCTGCATTATGATAAAGTTCGGCGATATTTTTCGGGATGCGTCAAAATTTCGACGATTGCGTTCGACTCGTTCTCTTCCGTTGAAACGTCAAAATCTTTCTTTCCAATAATTTCCAAAAAGCATCCGCCAAACTCGGCGCATCAAATCTTTCTTGCAATCGTCTGATGAGCAAATTCGTCAAATTCGAAAAAACTTCAAAATCTTTTGTCTTTTGCGCCGGAAACAAATTCGATTTCGCGGAATTGCATTGATTGAAAACCGCTCGCCGGATTTAATTTTTCGCGGAATTCGAGAAAACCTATTGGCGCCATTGATTCGAGAATGTGAATTTGTCGGACTAAAATTTTTTCAATCGCCAAAATTACGTTCGCAAAGAATGATTTGCCCGAAAAATTCGTCCTTTGTTCGAACCAGCCGATAGTCGCATCAATTTCGTGCAAAATTTGCTTGAACCAAAGTTCGTAAGTCTGATGAATGACAATAAAAAGCAATTCATCGTGGCTTGTCGGCTCAGACAATGTTTCTTGCAAGTCAGTAATTTGTTCAACCTTTAGATATTTGTTGTAGGAAAGTAGCGGATTTTTTCCGTATTCGTCTGTCTGCCATAATTTTACTCGAGTATAGTTCTGCTTTAATCATCATCGACAAAGCAATAATATGTCAATTTCACCGATTTATATCAATTTTGTCTATGTTTAGACAAATTTACAAAAACTTACAAATAGGTCTTGACAGAACACATGTTTTCGGCTAAATTTTCGCCTCGTTCTATACAAAAACAAACACATGAAAATCCCGAAAATCTTGAAGTTTAAGATTTTCAACTTGTTTGGAAATGAGTTTTACTACATTTCTATCGAGTCTGCGCCAGATGAAGTCAATTTATGACTTTCATTCGGCGTGGATTTTTGTTTTTTGGTCAGTTTTTCTATTCGGAAATATCTGCTCAAAATTTTTAACTTAAATGCTTTCTCTTTTAAGCGTTTAACTGAAATTCACTGAAGTTTGTAGGAGGAATTACAAAAAAAATGTCAAAAATTAATCGGTAAGGTCAAATGGTTTAACAACGCCAAGGGTTACGGATTTATCGAACAACCCGGCGAACAGGATATTTTCGTGCATTACAGCGCAATTCAAGGCGATGGCTATAAAACGCTATTGCAAGGGCAAGATGTCGAATTTGAAGTGACGAATGGACCAAAAGGACCACAAGCCGAAAATGTAATCAGAGTCTGAAATTGACTTTAAAAATTATGTGAATCAGAGGTTTCCCATTCCTTTGATTCACATAATTTAATCTCTCCTACCCATCTCAAAAGTTTGCCCTCTCTTTCATCCGCTTTTACTTTGGGAACATCTTTTTATCAATCCCCGGAATAATTTTCAAAGCATTTTTGTAATAAAGTTTTTTGAGAACTTGGTCAGGCAAATTCAAACCATACATTTTCCAAAAAGCGTGGCGTTTGCGGAAGTAGTCAAAATATTCGTCCGAACTCTCAAAAATTCGGAAATAGGTGTAATACTCTTCGGGTGCGTAGGTGTCTTTGCCAAACAACACGCGGTCTTGATATTTGATAAACCATTCCCGTGCAAATTTTGGTTGTCGTCCGAGTTCGGCAACAATAGCGGCAACTTCTGGATAAACATTGGGTAATCTATCCAATAATTTTCCAAGTCTGGCTAAATCACCGCCCAGCCATCCGAAATGCGCGGCGATAAAAATCGTTTTGGGATGTTTGGCAAAAAGATTATGCTGTTCGCCCACCACCGTTTCCCACGAAGGATATTTGTCGGCGGGACGTGCACGGTCAGGAAATTGTTTGAGTTCGAGCCAACGCTCGTTAAAACGGTCTTGCAGGTCAAAAAATGCCTGAGGTTCGCCCGTATGGATTAAAACGGGGATGCCGAGTTCGGCGCATTTTTTGAAAACAGGATCAAGCCGGGCATCATCAGTCGGGATTCGTTTGCCGTTTTTATCGGTCACAGTCAAGCCCCAATTTTTGAAAAATTTCAAACCCTGTGCGCCGTTTTTGACATCTTGTTCCAATTGTTTAGCGGCTCTTTCGCCATAACCGGGTTCGTCAATATCTTTGAAATCAAGGTTGGCAAAAACGATAAAACGAGACGGGTATTTTCCCTTCGTATTTTTTACACCTTCCGCCAAAGCATCTCCGTTCCGCCCGCTGAGATTAACCATGGTTGCCATATTCAGGGCATCCATCTCGGCAACCATTTTGGCAAGGGCTTCGGGTTTCGGGTTCAAAGGTTGATGATTATGCACATCAATAAACGGATATTTGGCTTTTTTGATGATTGTGACGGGGACAACCAAAGTTGATTTCGGATCGTATTCTTCAATTGACATTGTTTGACTGCCAACAGCGATTGGTTGAAGAAATAAAGCGGTGAGAAGTAAAAGTGCTGCTCCGAATTTGGATAAAGCTCGGTTATCTAAAAAATGATTGGTTTTCATAAGTTTCCTTTGGTTTGAATTTGTAGTTCGGGGAAAGAAAATAGTTTGTGAGAGAGTATGAGTTAAACCAAGATGGAAGGTCAAGAAGAAATCACCTTCTACCTGCAATTAAACCAAGGAATTTGAAATTGGAAATAAATTCTAACTAATCAATTCTTCGCCTTTTTTCTTCAACATTCTGCGCCAGAGTTCGCGGTGTGAGTTGAATCCTGCGACCACAGAATTGAATTGGTAGCGTTGAGCATAATTTAAGTTTCTGTCATCAGCCAGTCTTTTAATCGTAGCTTCTATTCGTCCGCGTGCTTCGTGCGGGGCGCGTTTTGTGCCGCCGTTAAAATAAATTCCAAAATCCACTTTGAGTTTGCGAATGTCTTCTTCGAGCCGCACCAGAATTTTATCAAGTTCAAGTGATTTTTCGCGTTTCACGTCATTTTTCTGAAAATCGTTATAAAGAGCCATAGCATTTATCCTTTGGAGAAAATGTTCCCTTATTAAAAAGACATTTCTAAAACTGAAATAATTCCTTGTTTTCGCGTTTTTTTAAATTTAATAATCAGTTGTAATTGTGGATAATGGAAACTGTCAGTTGGTTTTGAACTGGCAATCTTTGAAAATGGAGGACAAAACAATGATAGACGTAAGTTTATTATTGGAGGTTCTCAAGTTCTTTTTGATGTTTTACGGCTTATATCGAGCCTACAAACAACAGCAAAAAGAGAAAGCGTTGAGTGCTGAAATCGAAAGCATCACCCAACGCCTATCCAAACTTGAGAATGTCAAAAAACGTAAGAAATTATGTTGTTGACAAACTCCCAACGGGCAACATTACGTTGCCCCTTCCATTTTCTATATTACCAAATTTATTTATGAATGCAAGATTTTATTTAATTTCATCTTTAGAACAATATAACCTGTTATCTTACTATCATTTATAACAAACTAATGAACAATCAAGAAACTACCAATCACACCGAAATTTTACGACTTTTGCCATCCGTCAATTCCCTATTGCAGACAGAAACCGCGCAAAAACTTGTCACCGAAACAGGTGCGAAACATTTGACTATTTTGGCGCGAGCCGTGACGGATTCTTTGCGCCAAGAGATTCAGGAAAAAATTGCAAACGATAAAACGCCCGATTATTCGCGCGAAGATTTGTTGACCGAAGCCGAAAAACGTCTCGCCAAAATCTGGCGCAGTGAACAAAATACGAGTCTGCAACGGGTTATCAATGCGACTGGCGTGATCATTCACACAAATTTAGGACGTGCGCCACTTTCGGAAGCCGCACGAAAAGCAGTTTTTGAGCAAGCAACGCGATATTGTGCGCTCGAATACAGCATCGAAACGGGCAAACGGGGCAAGCGTGGCGCACGAGCCGAACATCTTTTGGCAGAATTAACTGGCGCAGAATCTGCTTTAATCGTCAATAATTGCGCGGCGGCTTGCGTTTTGGTTTTGACGGTTTTGGCAAGCGGCGGCGAAGGAATTATTTCGCGGGGTGAGATGGTGGAAATCGGTGGAGATTTTCGTGTTCCGGATGTGATGATTCAATCAGGTGCGGATTTGGTTGAGGTTGGGACGACCAATCGAACACGGGCTTCCGATTACGAAAGAGCGATTACCGAAAGAACTCGGCTGATTCTCAGAGTTCATCCTTCAAATTATCGAATAATTGGATTTACGGCTACGCCGACGGTTGCCGAACTCGCCGAGGTCGCCCATCGAAATAATATTTTGCTTTACGAAGATGCGGGTTCGGGGGCGATGATTGATCTGAGCGAATACGGGTTGAGCGATGAGCCGATTATTTCACAATCAATCGTAGCGGGTGCGGATGTCATAACTTTCAGCGGTGACAAACTTTTGGGCGGTGTTCAATCGGGCTTAATTGTCGGACGGCGGGATGTGATTGAGACTTTGCGCCGACACCCTTTGTATCGTGCCTTGCGGGTGGATAAATTGATTTACGCGGCTCTGGAAGCCACGCTCGAAGCCTTTCGGCGCGAAACAGTGATGGAAGAAATCCCGGTCCTGAAAATGCTTTCAATGAAAAATGCCGAAATCAAACAGCGAACTTGGAATTTTGCCCAAAAATTACGCGAAAAACTTGGCGAAAAGAGAGATTTGCGATTTGAAGTAACGGAAGGAAATTCGGTGGTCGGCGGAGGCTCTGCCCCAACCGTTCAACCTGTGACCACACTTTTAGCGTTGAAACACGAAAAAATTTCCGTCAGCCGACTTGAACAAACCTTGCGTTTATCCAATCCGCCTGTCATCACGCGAATTTTGGAAGACAAAGTTTTGCTTGATTTGCGCACCGTTTTTGCGGATGAAGAGGCGGAACTTTTGAATATTCTGGCGAATGCGGTATCTTAAGTTTTGGAATCTAAAATTGGTTGGGTAAAAAGATTTAGCCACGAATTGGCGCGAATCTTCACGAAATTATTTTAATTTTTTGATAAAGCAAAAGTTCTTTGTTTGAAAGGAAATTCGTGTCAATTGGTGTTAATTCGCGGCTGAAAATTTTCTCGCTAGCCAGTTTTGAAGTTTGAAAATTATCAAGGAGAAAAATTATGAGCAAATATTCAATCAACAGTTTTTTACAGGAAACCGCCCAACGCGATGATTTGCGCGAGCCTTTTGAACTCGAAAATCCGTATCTTTTGGAAGTCAATCTCAATGGAAGAGTTTGGGCAAAACTCGGTTCGATGATTGGTTATGTTGGCAATGTCAAATTTGAACGCGAAGGCGTTTTAGCAGGTGGAATCGGTAAATTTCTCAAAAAGGCTGTTTCCGGTGAATCAACTCCAATGATGAAAGCCGAAGGACAAGGACGCGTCTATTTTGCTGAAAGCGGAAAGAAAGTTCGCATTCTTGCTCTGCAAAACGACATGTTCTACGTCAATGGCAACAACATTTTAGCTTTTCAAGATACGATTCAATGGGATATTAAATTGATGCGCCGGGTGGCGGGAATGGCGGCAGGCGGTTTGTTCAATATGCAACTCGGTGGAACGGGTGCAGTCGCCATCACGACTCATTTTGATCCGATTACATTGGTCGTGACACCTGAAAATCCGGTTTATACCGACCCGAATGCAACGGTGGCATGGTCAGGTAATTTACAGCCAACCATCAAAACCGATATTTCGCTCAAAACATTTTTCGGACGTGGAAGCGGGGAATCTTTCCAACTCGCTTTTCAAGGACAAGGTTGGGTGGTTTTGCAACCTTACGAAGAGGTTTATTATGCTCAAAACCGTTCGTAAAAAGTAAAAAAGGCGAGTTTTCACTCGCCTTTCTTTTACCTTAAATTTCCTCTCAAGACTTTTTATTTTAAAACTCCAACTCCAGACTTGCTCTGAGTTAAGCTATTATTTCATATCAAACACTAAAGTTTCGTCATTTGAAAAGAGTTTATCAATAGCCGAAAGCAAATCAATCATAGCTTGATTTTTAACGTCTTCTTTCTCAAAGGGGCGGGTCGCTCTGAGTTTTATAAAGTGATTTTGATAACCGAAAAGAAAAATTTCTGAGGTCAATTGTTGTCCTCTGGCTGAAAAACTAAACAACGAATGGAGTGCTTTGACTTTGCCTTCTTCCCCGCCTAAAACCTGTTCATCATTCTTTATTTCTTTGACGTTTTGATAAGCTCCCATTTTCCCGACTTGAATAATTTCGCCTTTAGCTTTATCAATTTCGCCTTTCAAAATTTTGTCATTGATGTTACCCGGAATATTTTTCTTTCCGCCATTGTAAATATAAACGGTGACTCTACCGCCTTCTTCCGATTCATAATTTATACTGTAACCAAGCTCGGGAATCGGATATTTGGTAATTTCACTTTTATCCCACCCTTCAATATCAGGAAACTTTATTTTTAGGTCTAAAATATTTGAATCCTTAAAAGAAATTGGTTTGCTTTGGATTGTATTTGTTTGAGCCAATGAAACTAAACTCATTAAAGCCAAATAAATGATGCTGATGAAAAACTTATACATTGGATTTAAACGCATATTCTACCTCTCGTCTATGTAAATAATCTTCTTAAAGATGCGGCTAGTCTAAGCCAAATAATTTCATTGGTCAATGATTTTCTTTGGGCTTAGGCAGAATTAAATTGGAAATATTTCGATCTCAAATAAAACTACTTTTGTATCCCAGCCCCTTGTTTGACAATCAAATGCGTGTCAATTTTATCAATCGGCACTACCTCAGTTTGTCCATTTGCCCAAACGATTTCGAGCTTGTCAATTTTGGTTGCCGTGCCTAATCCGATATGAATAGTTTGATCATTTTGGGAAGCGTAACTCGCGCCGCTAATCACATCAAATCGTTGACGCAAACTGCCTGTCGTCACAAAAACCCACGAACCAATCGCATCTTTCGGAGTTTTCTGCGCCGTATCGCCAATCAGTTTGAGCGAAAGCCAATGAGCGGTTGAACTGCTCACATTTTTCAAAAGCATCGGACTCGAATCCATCGCGTTGACAATAAAATCGAGTTTTCCATCGCCGTCAAAATCGCTGATTGCCAAACCTCGTCCGACTACGGATTCGGCTAATCCGCTATTTGGGGCGGCGGCAACCCGCTCAAATCGGTTTTGTCCATTGGCTTTCGTCTGCCCGTTTTTGAAAAGCAAAACTTGTTGGGCAAAACTCGTCCCCCATTGAAAATTATCAACCGCTGGATAAACGTGACCATTGACGACTAAAACATCCTTCCAACCATCGTTATCAAAATCAATAAAGCTCGTTCCCCAGCCTAAAAATGGAATGGTCGGCTCGCCCAAACCGGCTTGAAAAGTAATGTCGGTAAAATTTGAATCGCCGTCATTTCGATAAAGCGTATTTGAATCATCAGAGAAATTAGTGATGTGAAAATCTACTTTTCCATCATTGTCGTAATCGCCAACTCCCAAGCCCATTCCAGCTTGTTCACGCCCATTTTCATTGAGCGCGATGCCAGAAGGATAGCCGACTTCTTCAAAAGTTCCATCGCCTTTGTTAAGGTAAAGTTGCTTCGGCGTGGAATCATTAACGACCAATAAATCCAAGTCTTTATCATCATCTACGTCAACAAAAACTGAGGAAAATCCGTAATATTTTGATTCATCGGTCACGCCGACTTTATCACCGACTTCTTCAAAAGTTCCATCTTCTTTTTGATGAAAGAGCCGATCTTTTCCGCCTTTCAAACCACGCGGTCCGCACATCACGGGCTGTCCGCGAAACTGACAAAAATTTCGTCCGCTTGATGTCCCTTTGTCCACGTCCATCGGACTCGGCGGGAGTTGAGTCAAATCAAATTCGAGATAGGCGGGAACAAAAAGGTCGAGCCGCCCGTCCTTATCATAATCGCCAAAGGTCGCGCCCGTATGCCAGCCTGTAATCGCTACCCCAAGTTTTTCTGCCACATCCGAAAATGTCCCATCGCCGTTGTTGTGATAAAGCCTTGAAACGCCGTAGTTTCCGACAAATAAATCAGCAAAACCATCATTATCGTAATCGCCGACTGCCACGCCCATTCCCCAGCGTTCATTGGCTAATCCGGCTTTTTCCGTCACATCTTCAAATTTCCAATTGCCGAGATTGCGATAAAGTGCTGATTTGGCAACGGGTTCATTGCCCTTTTGGGCATTGATTGTCGAGCCATTGAGCATAAAAATATCGGGCTTGCCATCGTTGTCAAAATCTAAAACTGCCACTACGCAAGCAGTTGTTTCGACAATATATTCTTTCTGCGGAGTGCCTGAAATACATTTGAAATCCCTCAACGCAGTCAGCGAAGTGACATTTTCAAAAACCTTCGGAGCTTTTGCATCCACGATTCCCGTTGTCCGTTTGGAAGTGTAAGTCTTGGCTTCGCCCGTAGAAACGCCACCTTGCCCTAGAGCAAATGAAATACTTGCAATTAAAATTATTGCAATTAAAATTATGATTTTTTTTAACATTTATTCCTTAAAATAAACAAATTATTATTCTGCAACTTCCGATTTAGAAGCAACAAAAAATAAATCGTAAATATATTTAAAAACTCTGCCAACGCTAAGAAAAATAAGCGTTACCAAAAACACTGAGGAAAACAATACGCCGAAATATACTCCAACCTCAACCCAACTTTGCTTCAAAATATCCCATTCCATTTTATTCTCATCAGGGATAAAATAAATTTGCGTCGCTATAAAAATGAATAGGCAAATCGCTCCGAAAAAGGCAAATTTAATTAGAGATTTGATACGAAGAGTTAGAAAACCCATTCCAATCGTAACTATCAAAAGTGGAATTGATACAACTAG
Source organism: Pyrinomonadaceae bacterium (assembly GCA_963779235.1). Classification (GTDB taxonomy): domain Bacteria; phylum Acidobacteriota; class Blastocatellia; order Pyrinomonadales; family Pyrinomonadaceae; genus JAIBCC01. The sequence goes on along the minus strand of CAVZXI010000011.1, from coordinate 12,521 downwards.
ATTCCACCATTCATTTTCAGCTATCAATGATTTCAAAGATTTATCTAAAAAATCAGTCGAAAATATGGCGATAAAGAAAATGGTGACAAATGCAGCAAGTTTAAGTTTTTCGTCCATATCTATGGTTTCAGCGAAATTTCTTTCGCTTCATCACCAATCTCAATCTTCAGACGTTGTTTGGTCGCATCAACCTCAATATTTTCTACAATTTTACCATCAATTCGCATTTCAGATGGGCGTTTTGCCACGCCTAATGCCTCGATATAACGAATTTGTTGACCTTGGAAATCTCCAAAACGGTTGAGACGCAATAAACCTCGTTTATGTTCGACACGAATTTCGCGCCAATCATTTAATTTATAGCCGTAACCATCGCCAGCGTCTTGCCAAAGTTTTGAAGTTTCAGTCTTTTCAGCCGCGATGCCCGTGATAACATTCAGCGTAATTGGCACATTCGGCATTTCGCCCGTGTGTTGAACAACGGGCTGAGTCGGAATAATTGAGCCGACTCGTGCAAACAAAGGAAGTTTATTAAGAGGTGCATCAATTTCTGCCGAAGTTCCGCCTTTGTAAATGTTTCCCGTCCACCAATCGCGCCAATCATCGCCAATTGGAAAATAAACATTTCGTTTGGTTTGCCCTTCTTTCACAATCGGTGCGACCAGCAAATCTCGCCCAACCAAATACTCATCGTCAATCAAATAAGTGCGGAAATCTTTGGAATATTCCAACCAAACGGGGCGCAAAACAGGCTGCCCGGTCCGCTCGTGTTCGTGAAAAAGCGTGTAAAGATATGGCAAAAACTGATACCGAAGTTCAACCGCCTGGCGACTGATTTTCTCAACTTCCGCCCCGAATTTCCAAGGCTCTTTGTCAATCGTTCCTTTTTCTGCGTGTGGACGAAAAAGCGGTAAAAGTGCCGCCGCTTGCATCCAGCGGGCAAAGAGTTCGGGCGAAGGATTATCCGAATATCCACCAACATCCGCCCCAACAAATGGAATCCCCGAAACGCTCATATTCAAAAGCATTGGCAACGAAAGGCGGAGATGTTCCCAAGTCGCAGTGTTATCGCCCGTCCAAACTGCCGCGTAACGCTGAACGCCAGAAAAACCTGCCCGACTCAAGACAAACGGACGTTTATTCGGCTCAAGTTTGCTTAATCCTTCAAAGGTCGCACGAGCCATCTGCATTCCGTAAAGATTGTGAAAACGGGCGTGATTGACGGTTGTTTCCTTAAAACTCAGCGGATTATAAATTTTGCCCGTAGATTTTTGGACATAAACTTTGCTCATATCCGTTCCGCGCACGATGCCTTTTTCAACTGTATGTTTTGCGTCCAAAGGCAAAGTTTTATGCGAATGATTTGCGCCAATCGGCTCTTGCAATTGCCAATCGGGAAAGTTGGAAGGCTCGTTCATATCGTTCCAAAACCCCGAAACGCCTTCGTCCAAATTTTTGCGATAAAGCGTGCCAAACCAATCGCGCACTTTCGGATTTGCAAAGTCTAAAAATGCCGATTTACCTGCCCAAACTGCGCCGTTAAACTCTGTCCCGTCAGCATTTTTGACAAAAAAATCTTGCCGTTTGGCTTCCTTGTAAATTTCAAAGTTTTCGTCCACCTTGACCGCCGGATTGAGAATCAAAATCGTCTTAAAACCAATCTTGGCAAGGTCTTCATTCAACTTTTTCGGATCGGGAAATTTTTCTTTGTCCCAAGTAAAAATCCGAAAGCCATCCATATAATCAATGTCAATGTAAATCGCATCGGCGGGGATTTTACGGGCGCGAAACTCGTTGGCAATTTCCCGAACGCGAGCTTCGGGGAAATACGAAAAACGTGATTGCTGATTGCCCAAAGCCCAAATTGGCGGCAACGGCATTTTGCCTGTCAAATTGGCGTAATCGGCTAAAACTTGTTTCGGTGCGCGCGCTTTTCCGCCGGTGAAAAAGAAATAATCGAGTTCGCCGCCCTGTGAAGCAAAGCTAAACTTTTCGGGCGAAGTTTTGCCCATATCAAAGGTCGTGCGAAACGAATTGTTGAAAAACAGACCGTAAGATTTTCCTTGGTCGAGTGCGATAAAAAAAGGGATGGCTTGATAGAGCGGATCAGTCCCCGAAGTGTATCGGTAAGCGTCTGTATTCCAATTAGTTATGGTTTGTCCATCACGGGAAAATGGCAAGGCTTTTTCGCCAAAACCGTAGTAAGTTTCGGAAAGACTTCGGCGTGAATTGATGGCTTTGACCTCGCTCGTCCGGTCTTCAAACATCAGCGATTCGCTGGCTAAAACTTTCTCACCCGTTTCGTCAAAAATTGTGAGGCGAAGCGGTTTGAAATCAATTGTTACTTTCACGCCAAACGAATTGGTTAAATCTAAAACTTTATCGAGTCGCCAAACCAATAAATTCCCGCGTTTGACGTGAACTTTTTCTTGTCGCGGCGTAAATTTGACGATTGGAGTATGCCGCTCGTTTGAAGAATCAATCGCGTATTGTGGCAAAGTTTCAAACTCGCCGTTTGGCGCAAGTCGAATCCGAATCGTATTTATGTCAAAAAATTCAACTCGAAGTTTTGCTCCGCTTGAAGTTTGTAAAATAACGTAATTGGCTTTTTGTTCAACAATTTGACTAATTTCGCCAACTGTCCGCCATTCGGCAAAGGCATTGAAAGCAAAGAAAATAAGAAAAAGAGAGCAACTTAAAAAGGCTCTCAATTTTCGGTTTAGATTTAGTTTTTCAACTTTCCTCATCGCAATTTACGAACATAACTTGCTATCGAGGCAATCTGCGAGGCTTTGAGTTTTTTCTTAAAGCTCGGCATATCGCCATCGCCATTAGAAATAACATTTTTTACTCGCGTCAAACTCATTCGCCGCGCCGTGATGGTTAAATCAGGCACTTCATATTCTTGCCCAAGTTTGGTGTTACCCTTGCCGTCCGCTCCGTGACAGCGAGCGCAATTACTGATGTAAAGCGAGTTTGCCGATTCGACAGGCGGATTTGTTTCAGGTGTTTCAATTCTGGTAGTGATTGGCATTTTATTTGCCCAAACTGCTACCAGAGCTAACAAAATAGTGACCGAAATTGCAGTTAATTTAATCGTTTGTTTCATAATTTTCTTAGAATTTTTCCTTAATTGAAGTTGATTAGATTCTATTGTTTAAGCAATTAGTTGGCAAGTAGTTTCAACGCCAAATCGCAATAAAAGCATCCGCCAATCTATCGCGCCAAGCTGTCCAATTATGCCCTGCTTCGCTTTCGATGTAAGTTACGTCAAAATTCTTTGCCTGTAAAATTTTGACTGCTTTCCGCGAATCTTCAACCCCTTCGAGCGTTCCATCATCAAAATAAAAGGTGAATTTTGTTCTGCCGTCCAGTTTCTCTAAATCTTTTACAACTCTTTCGTTATCAATCCAAAACGAAGAACTTTGTCCCCCGATTCGAGAAAAAACTTGCGGATATTTTAAACCAACATTAACCGCCGTAATTCCACCCAAACTCGCTCCCATTACCGCCCGTCCGTCACGAGATTTGATGCTATTGTATTTGCTGTCAATCATCGGCACGACTTCTTCGGCGAGAAATTTGGCGTAATCATCGTTTGCCCAATATTCTTTCATCCGGTCTTTATAATCAATAAAAACCATGATGAAAGGCTTTATTTTTTTTGCTATCAAAAGGTTTTGAAATATCTCCAATATCTTCGCACGTTTAATGTAATCGCTACCGTCTTGAATATACAAAACGGGTTGAGGATTAGGTTCAGTTGCACTCAAAGTGATTGCGAAAACTTGAACTTTTCTTTTTTCCTTGAAAACTTTAGAGTCAATTTCAATCGTTTCGAGACTCGGCTCAAAGCCTTTTATTTCTTTATCCCAAGTCGTAGGCTTGTAATCGGGCATCGTGAAAAACGAATTTTCACCTCCCACGCCGTTATCAACCTTTTTTGGATTCAACGGATCGGTTATCCATTTTCTGTCAACGATGAGTTTGTATTCGACTCGTGCGGTCGAGGCAAAAGGTAACGAAATTTTACCATTTGCAAATTTCAAATCCTTTGATTGCCAACCCGTAAAATCTCCAACAATTTCGACAATTTTCCCTTCTCCTAAATAAGAGAATGTTGCCGTTGTTTTATCAGTTACAGGGTTGTTTGGTGTTAGGAGAAGCAGTTTGTCTTTGTTGTTGAATAGCGGCAGATTTGAAAACGCAGGATTTCGGACCGCTTATTGAGGTTGCTAATTCTTCTTTCTTCCCCAAAACATACCGATCATAAACAACCTTCGGCGTATCCAAATTACGACCTTCTTTTAAATTAACCGCCAATCGAATAAACTGCGCCATTGACCAAGCCAGCGGAGTTGCCGAGCCTGTGCCTTCGCCGAATTTGAGTTCGGGGATAAATTGTTTGTCAATATTTTCAGGCGTTTCGGATTTATCCCAAATTTGTTCGGGAATCATCAAGCCATCGTTGGCAAAGGCGAGCATTGCATCCAATCGGCTTTTTGCTTTGATCTCGGACACGCATCGGCTAACGCCGACGCTACTGACTTCTCCGCATTCCGCATTCCGCATTCCGCAATCTCAAATTGCCCTCGTCTCACCGCTTAATAATGCCCAAAGTCTGCCTTTGCCCGTATATTTCCCGTCCCAATTCCAACGCCGTCCATCGTCCATTTCGCCGTAACCATCGTGATTGTAACGATAAAAACCGTCGCCGTTTGGCGTTTTGACGCTGATAACCTGGTCAATGACTTTCAACGATTTTGCGATGAGCGGATCATCGGGCGATTTGATGCCGAGACGCACGAAGTTCCAGAAATCCTGCGTCAACGATTTCGCGTTCGTCAAAAAATCCCGCGCCGTTGCCGAGTTCAATTTTTTCGCCCGCGTTCGGGTTTGCCGTTTTGGGTAATTCGCAAATAATAATTGCCGTCGCCATATTTGCCGTTCCTCGTCACCGTCCATTTTTCAATGTTTCGCTGCCATTCGTCCGCAGTTTTCGAGCCAACGATTTGCCGATTCCGTGTCGCCATTTTTCTTGCGCAATTTCCGCCGCGCAAACTAATCCGGCAATTTCCGCAGCGATCGTCGAAGGCGAATAACCTGCTTCTTCTTCCCAACGCTCCTGCGGCGTTATCGGACCGTTTTTGACGATAAAATCAGCCGCTTTTTTGATGTGATTTTCGTAAGTCTCCTTGTCGTTTCTGCCAAGTTCGATGAGCCAAAATTAAGCGGAAACGCAACTTCATCCAATTGCAGCGAATTCCAAAAAGGTTTGCCGTCCAGCCAAGAATTTTGCGGAAAACTTCCGTCCTCTTTTTGCTGAACTTTGAAGAGAAAATCCAACGCCCGATTTGCCGCCGCTTTATCGCCGAGAGCCATAAAAGCCGTTGCCACCTGATACAAATCACGCGACCAAACCAGATGATAACCGCCGACATTATTTTCGTTGGCGTTATCGCCGCCGCCCCACGGAACAGTTAAGCTGGCGATATTCGCCCCGCGATTCGTCTTGTCCTCGTGCGCCTTCAAAATCATCGCCGCCATATTAAATTGGGCCTGATATTTCGGCTCAACCTTTCGCAGAGTTTTGACGTAATCAGACCATCCTTTTTCGTATTCGGCTTGACATTTTGGCAAAACCTTTTTCGAGCGATTTGGCGACATTGACGGACGCTTTCAAAATATCATCGGAAAAACTCAAAATCGCGGTAAATCGTTTCGGCTTCATAATCCGAGCCATTTGGGCGACATTTCCTTTGGTCGCTTGGGCGTAAGTTTCTTTGATTTTGCCGAATTTTCGCAACTGCTCCATTCCGTCATTTACGCCCAAATAACCGTTGTTATATTCTTCAATGTCGCTCGTGACAAAAAGAGCCGAAGCATATTTATCGTCTTCTTCCGAACCCATTCCGCTGCTGACGGTCGCTGAACCTGTTTTTTTAACGGACTTTATCCCGTCTTTCGTAATTATGCCTTTTTCATATTCGTAATTGCCTTTCAGTTGCAAAAGCGGAGAATAAGCCTTGTCGCCCATCCCCGAATTGCCAAGCGAAGGATCATAATAAACGTAAAGATTGAGGTTTTTGTTCTTCGTTTCAAATTGAACATCAATCAAAACGGAATCGCGTTCAATATCAGTCGTGTAAGTTTTCGTAATTTTCCACACGCCCGATTTTGCAGTATTGATTTGCTGAAAACTCAATGAATCAGGGCGCAAAACTTTAATTTGATGGATTGCATCATCCCGTTCGGTTTCAACTTTTTTCGTCTTCGGATTAACCACCACAAACTGCAAAAGATGAACATTTGCCACCGTGACATCAGGATAATAAACTTCCGTCATCACGCCTTGGGCAAGCGTGAACCAAACTTTTGAATTCAAACTCGCCGATGTTCCAACGCCTTGTTTTCCGGCGGTTGCCCATTGCGCGTCTTTGCCGGGGGCGTTTGGTGCAAGTGTCTGCGCGTAGGAAAAATTCACCACAGAGACGCAGAGACACAGAGTTAAAATCACAAATGACGAATAACGAATGACGAATGACATAAATCTATTTCCTTCTAAACATTCTGAACCCAAAGCCTTCAAGAGATATTGTCGGCAAGCCAACCTGTTTATTTTCAACATTTGGAGTAATTTCTTCAAAATTTCCGCCAGCTTCAACCGAACCGAAAAATGGCGAACTCGTCATATTGATTGCAACCAAAACTTCTTCCGCAGAGCTTTTGCGGGTGAAAGTCACGACACGATTTTCGTCTGAATTTCTGAGCCAAGTTAAATCGCCGCGTCTTAAAGCGATTGAGTTTTTCCGTAGTTCAATCATTGATTTGTAAAACTTGGGAAACTCTGGACGGCGGACGGCGTTATCCCAAAAAATCGGCAACTTTTCAAACAAGGCGGGATAGCCGGATTCGGTCGTGTCGCCTGCTTCCATTCCGTTGTAAAACATCGGAACGCCATCGAGCGTGAACGCGAGTGCTTGCCCTGCCAACGCGCCTTTTTCGCCAAATCGCGCAATCGCACGTTTTTCATCGTGATTGTCGGAAAACCGCATTCTGATTGAGTTTTTCGGCATTTTGGCTTTGTCGGCTTCCCAAGTTTGTCGGATTTTGGTGGCAGAATCCCGACCTTGCAAAACGCTGTAAAGTGCCGAGTGCATATTCCACGAATAATCCAAATCAAACGCTTTGACGAGCAAATCGGGCGATTCCCATTCGGCTAACCAAATCGTATTTGGCTTAATTTTATCAACTTCTTCTCGTGCCTTCTCCCAAAAATCTGTCGGGATAAATCCGGCGACATCGCAACGAAAACCGTCCAAATCATAATCACGAATCCACAATTTCAGCATTTCGAGCATATATTTGCGGAGTTCCGCGTTGTCGTAATTCAAATCGGCAACGTCTGCCCAATCGGGAATCGGCGGAATCATTTCGCCCTTTTCGTTGGTCGTATGAAAGCCTTTGGTTTTCATCATTACGCTGTCCCAACCCGTATGATTTGCCACAATATCAATAATGACTTTCATCCCGCGTTTGTGAGATTCTGCAGATAAGTCGTTTCAAATCATCACTTGTGCCGTAATCAGGATTGATGGCATAAAAATCGCGGACGGCATACGGCGAGCCGATTGTTCCTTTCTTCTTCTCCTGACCAATCGGATGAATCGGCATCAACCACAAAACCGTGACGCCCAAATCTCGAACCCGGTCAAGGTCTTTGGTAATCGAATTAAAATCGCCTTTCTGTGAGTATTGACGCGGAAAAATCTCGTAAATCACCGCATCTTTTACCCATTCTTGCGAACTGCGGGCGGATTCTTTCGAGAAATCTTTTGCCGGTTGAGCAAATGTAAAATTTGCCAACAAAATGGTTGTCAAAAAAATTAAAATTGTGCGTTTCATAAAATTTAATTTTGCGTCCGTATTTCGCTTTCGTCCTTCACCAAAATCAAAGTCAAGATAGATGCCACAAACATAAAACCAGCTCCAATTAAGACCACATACATCGGGCTATTTGGATTATCTGCGCCAAATAAACCTCGAATAATCGGTCCAAACGTTAAGGCTTGCACGATCTGCGGAATAACGATAAACAGGTTGAAAACGCCCATATAAACGCCCATTCGCTCGCGGTTTGATCGCACCGGCAAGTATCACATACGGCATCGAGAGGATCGAAGCCCAGGCAAAACCAACGCCGACCATTCCCGCCCAGAGGAAATATTTGGTCGTGTGCAAAATAAGTTGAAATCAAGTCCGATTCCGCCGAGCGTCAAGCAGATAAAATGCGTCATCTTGCGGCTCGTAGCATTTGGCGATCTTCGGCAATGAGGAACGCGACGAGAAAACAAGCGACGTTATATACCGCAAAGGAAAGCCCGCCCCATTCGGTTCCGGCGGCAAACAGTCGGTGACTTTTCGTCCGGTGCAAGAAAGACGTGTTTCGCAACCGCGAGAGCCGTAAAATTGCCACATGCACGGCAGACGCAAACCACGTAAAAAACTGCACGACCGCGAGCTGTTTCATCGTCGTCGGCATATCTTTGAGAGCACTCGACGATCTCTTTGACGATTGTGGTGACAACATTCCCTCTCCGCCTGTTTACGGCGAAATTCGTCCATATCTGCGGGCGGATATTCGTCTGCCGTGAGTACCGTCCACAGCACCGCACTCAGAAAACAGAACGCACCGATTATAAATGCCCAAAGGTCGCGTTCGGAATTCCGCTTGCCATCACGCCCGTGACGCCGATCGCCGCGAGGATGAACGGCGCCGCGTTGGCTAACGTCTGACCGACGCCGATAAAAAACGACTGCATCACGAAACCTGTCGTGCGCTGTTCCTCGGGCAATTTATCGCCGACAAAAGCGCGAAAAGGCTCCATGCTCGTGTTGATCTGAAATCGAGCATCCACAAAATCCCGCCGCCATCCAAACCGCCGACGAAAACGGCATCAGCAGCAAACAGATGCTCGAAAAGATCGCGCCGACCAGAAAAAACGGCCGCGTCGCCCGAGTTTGTTCCAAGTTCGGTCCGACATCGCACCGATTATCGGCTGGATCAACAAACCCGTGACCGGCCCGGCGAGCCACAGATACGGCAAGGCTTTCTTCGGCACCGAGATATTTGTAAATCGGCGACATATTCGCCTGCTGCAAGCCAAAGCCGATTGGATGCCCATAAAGCCGAAACTCATGTTCCAGATCTGCCAAAATCTTAAATTCGGTTTGTTTTCCATAATTTATCTCTTTTATCCACGTAGATTCACGAAGTTTTCACGAAGATTTTTAAAACAATTTTCCTATCGTGTTTTCTTCGTGCGATAAATCTTCCTTATTTTACGGTAAAAATTGCTGCCGTTCGTGCGGGAATTGTAAATTTTACCTTGCCGTTTTCGATTTTCATGTCCGCAATTTTGCCGAGTTCGTCTGTCAACATACGAATTTGTCGGAATTGCTTTATCATCGAAAAGTCAAATCTACACTTCGACAGGCTTTGTTGTCGTTATTGATAATGACGAACAACGGCTTGATCTCTGTAAACTCGTGCATAAGCCATCTGCTGTTCTTCTTCGAATAGATCCAGGTTTTACCGCGTCGCAAAGGTTCCATCTTCTTGTCGTAATTCGCCAAGTTTTGCCAGATGATCCCAAACTTCATTTTGCTCTTTTGTGCGGCCGATGGCGCAAATTTATTAATTCCATCGCCCGGAAATCCGCCCGGAAAATCACGCCGGTTGTCCGGATCGCCGCCGCCGGGCATCGCGATCTCGTCGCCGTAATAAAGGAACGGTGTGCCGCGGGTGGTCATGATCAACGTCTGCGCCAATTTTAAGCCGTCGATCGTCGCCCCTTTTTCGCTCATAAATCGTGCCATATCGTGAACGCCGATAAATGTCGTCAGCACATTCGGATTCGGATAAAGCCTATCGTGTGCGAACATCTGCGAGACTTCCGCGAATCGATTCGCCTTTGGCAAACGCATTGCGGATCGGATAAAAAAGCGCGAAATCGTAAAGCGTATCGATCTTTGTATCAATCCCATCGATGCCTCGCGCCCCGTTTGAAAATATGAAATCAACGCCGGATCTCCGTCAAAAAGTTCGCCCAGAATATTTACTTTCGGATATTCTCGTTTGATCGCGTTCCCCATTTTCGCCCAAAACGTGCGGGGAACGTGCGGCAGCGTGTCCATCCGAATCGCGTCAAATCCGCCGATATCGAGCCACCATATGCTGTTTTGAATCAGATATTTTTCGACCTCGGGATCGTCCTGATTGAAATCGGGCAGAATGTCGATGAACCAGCCTTCGATGTTGCGCGGTTGTGTTTGATAAGTCGCACGCGGATTCATCGTCGTCCATTTTTGCCAGTTGTTTGATTCGGATGATTGTCAGCCGTACCGTTCCACCATGTCGGCGTCGGCGGGTCGTCTGCCCAAACGTGATAGGGTCCCGTGTGATTGGCGACCTGATCCTGGATCACCTTCATTCCCATCGCTGAGCAGTTTGTCGACAAATTCCTTTAACTTTGCCATATCGCCCAAATGTTCTTCACACCGCTACATATCGATCGCGCCGTAACCGTGATAGCCGGTCGTCGGCTCCCGTCATAAACTTCTTTTGTGTCGAGTTTGTCGTTGTTGTCGTAAACCGGCGTTGTCCAAATCGCCGTCACGCCTAAACTTTTGAGATATGGCAATTTGTTGATTACGCCCTGCAAATCGCCGCCGTGATAATGACGCCGGTTTTGAACGGTCAAAAAGTCCTTTCGATTTTTCCGGGTCGTTGTTCGAAGTGTCGCCGTCGGCAAAACGGTCGGGCATGAAAAAATAAATCACATCGTCGGGCGTGTAACCTCGATGTTTATTGGTGCCACTGGTGATTCGGTCGATGTCGCCCCCGGATGATCTTCGGCTCGATCAACGCCGACTTGCCGCCCTTTCTGATCGGCGTCGCCTTCTTCGCCTTCGCCGTAACCGCCTTCACCTTCGCCTTCGCCTTGACCTGCTTCTTCGCCATGCTGCCCTCTATAGATATGCGCTCGATGTCAAACCGCGCGCTTAGGACCCGGCGCGATTTCGCTACCGAGATTGTACGCGCCGCCGCGCGCCTCAGACAGCCTCCGGACGCGAGCGGCGCGCGCTCCCTGGTATAGTCGGCTGGCTCCGGCCTTGCCGGACACATACAACACGAACTAAAGATTCAGGAGAAACCGTCATGCGATTACTCGCCAGCGCACTCGCCATTCTCGCCGTTTCCACCGCGGTCAACGCCGCAGAACCCGTCGTCGCGGCCTCGCCGGAAGCCCAGAAGGCCATGCTCGCGAGCAGCGACCCGCAGCTCGCCGCGAACAAGAAGCTCGTCTGGGACATGTGGCGTAACTTCCTCCAGGCCAACAACGTCGACGCGGCCGACACGTATCTCGCCCCCGAGTACCACCAGCACAACCCGAACGCCGAGACCGGCCTCGAAGGCGTGAAGGCGTACTTCCGTGCGCAGGGCCGCCCGGCCCAGGCGCCGAAGGACTACATCGAGCGGCTCGTCTCGATCACGGCCGAGCGCGATCTCGTGACACTCGCTTTGGTACGTGAGGGCAAGGACAAGGACGGCAAGGCCTACACGACGACGTGGTTCGACATGTTCCGCGTCGCCAACGGCAAGATCGTCGAGCATTGGGATACGGCCACGAAGCCCTATCCCTGTCGACTAGCCTCAGGCCGCCCGCGTTCACGCGGGCGGCCTTTTTCGGGACAAAACCACCATGGCGGACGATGACGAGCAGCTCAGAGCCTTCGGCGAGTTCGTACGCGCCCAACGGCAATTGGCGCAGGTATCGCAAAGAAACCTCGCGCGGATGTCGGGTGTCTCGGACTCCTACTTGAGCCAACTCGAGCGCGGCCACTACCGGCCGTCTCCTCAAGTGCTCAAAGCGCTGGCGGCCGCGTTCGGCCTGGAGCCGAAACAGCTCTACACGATGCTCGGCTTCATGGACGAGGACGAAAGCGCGAGCACGCCAAGCGTCGAACAGGCGATCCAGCTCGACTCACGTCTCGACGCCGGACAGAAAGACGCGCTGTCAAGATTTACCGCTCCCTCATCGGCGAAAGTTAGCGACGCGAGCCGCAAATCAGTCGCGGCGTAATCGCCGCTTGACGCTTCTAGGCACCGGGGCATAATCGAAACGAATGCCTTGGAGCGGGCGTCGAGACCGCTTCACGCGGCCAGCTTGGCTCCCGTGGCTGGGGATCCGGCGATGCCAAGCAAGCAGAGTTCAGAGAACGACGCGGTCGCGCAGTTCCAGCGCCAAGCGCAGGAAGCCCTGCGAGCGCAACAGCAAGCCTATCTCGCGGCAGTGAAGAGTTGGCGCGAGAACCTCACCAAAGACATGCCCGCACCTTGGCCGCAGCCACCGGGCGCAGCGCTAGGCCCAAGCAAAGCGAAGTCGCCGAGGCGTCCTACGCATTTGCCGCAAAATTGCTCGCGGACCAAAGCCGCTTCATGGAAGAGCTCAGCAAGG
>CAVZXI010000010.1:0-410798 GCA_963779235.1 Pyrinomonadaceae bacterium | reverse complement strand
CAAAAATCAAACTCCACAAAAGGTTAAACTCGGTGGCGCAGGCGGTTTCAGAGAAGTGACGGCGTATCGTTTGCCTGAAGTTGAACTAAAAATTGGCGGAAAAACTGCAAAACTTATCAATGCCAGAGTTTTGAGCGAACAATCAACGAAAACAGCCGCTTTTATTACGGCAATCTTGGGCAGGATTTAATCAAACAATTTGAAAAAATGACGTTGGATTTTCGGACAATGCAGTTTAGGTTTGAGTGAGTTTGGGAAAAGATTCAGCCCGCGAATTACGCGAATTTCCACGAATATTTTGAGAATCTTTATTCGCGTTTATTGGGTTAGGTTCGCGGGCAATTTTTCTAATCGGTTTCTGCTAAAATCTCTTGCACCCGCCCGACTTTGCCATCAGTCAGACGGACTTTGATGCCGTGTGGATGATTTGACGAATTGGTCAATAAATCTTTGACGATGCCATTGGTGCGTTTGCCCGTGCGCTGGTCTTCTTTCAAGACAATCGCCACCCGCAAACCTGCTTTGATATTTTTTCGTTCGCGTCCGTTCATTGTTTTTTTCCTGCTTTCGCAAACATCCCAACTAAATCCGTATAGAATTTTGGCGAGGTTAAAAGGTCTTCGATGTTTTGAATATTTTGAACCTTTGTTTTGACAGTTTTTTCTTTGCGATGATTTGGTTGAAACCTAATATCTTCAATAATTTGCGGAGATGATTCAATTAAAGCCGCCAGTTTCTTCTTCTCAAATTTAAAGCTGATTGAGCCTTTAAAGGCTTTGAGCGTATTCAACAAATCGTAAAAAATCGCCTTGCTGATTTGGTAATCGCCAAGTTCGAAAACCGAACTTTCTTCTTCGTCATCTTCAACTTTAAATACTTCCTCAACCTTATTTTTAGTAAAGCCGAGCGACATTATTAAATCGTTAGTCGCCGCGCTGTCGCCATCGTATTCAATTGAACCGAAAACATTTAAGTCGTTGAAAAACTTGTCGGTTAAGGTAACTTTTTTCTCTTCTGTTTTCTCTGTTGAAGCGGTATATCCTTTTAGAAAATTTTGGAAGATTTTGGAATTTGTCGCAAATGAAACCAATGGATTTTTGAAAGAGTTGAGCATTTCCGCCGCCTTTGGATTTTTATAGTCACCCTTTCGGTTTAAGATGGAGCGAATCCCTGACTCAAATCCAAGCACCATCGTTGTCTCATCCAAATAGCCGATGGCGAAAAGTTCTTTCTTTTTCTCTTCTTTTTTATCTTTTGAATGCTCATCTTTGGCAGAGTTTTCGGGTTTAGCGGCGACAATTTTTGGTAGAGAAGTTCCGACTTTTGCATCCTTTGTCGTTTCTTTATCCTTAACTTCTTTATTTTCTTCATCAACTCCAAAAGAAGGATCCAAAAAATTTATCTTCTCAAGGTCAATCGTAATCAATCGTTTTCCGTTGACCTCGGAAACTTTGGCATTGTCTTTGATGGATTTGGTTAAACTTTTAGGTGTCGTTGTGCTTGGCGTTGCTTCCTCAATAATTTCATCAAATCTTTCTACTTCTTCTGAGGCTTTGAGACGAATGTTCATCGCTTCTTCGAGTTTTTGCAGATTTATTGAGATTGATTTTAATTGGCTCGCTGGTTTTGACGAATTGGTTAAAGTTTTGATTATTTCATCCAACTTTTCTTTCATCATTTCGTTTGGAGATTGCGTAAAATCAATGTCATTTGGCAATCCAAAACTCCGTTTAGCCAATTTATCATAAAACTCATAATTTGAAAGATTTATGAGCGCGTCAATCTTGGCTAAATTTTCAGACTTGGTTTTGTAGTTTGGATAAATTACTTTTGCTTCCTTGAGAATTTCCGCCAATTTATCGGCTCTTTTCGGGTCTTCAAGACTGATTTCATACCAACGATTTTGCAGTTTTATCGCAGCCTCGCGCAAGGTTTTAACGTCGTATCAATCTTTAACAAAGTTTGATAACGGCTAATTGACTCAACAATTACTTTGTTTTTTTTGACTGAATCTTTGTATAACTTACTGATTCTGGCAGAGTTAGGCATTCCACTCAATAAAATATTTATGGCATTCAGCTTTTTCAGAATCTCCTCAAATTCTTTGTTGGATTTAGTGATTTTTTCAGTTTCTTCTTTGGTAAGTTTGTAACGCCTGAATGATTTAAACGCATCCATATATTGTTCGGTCGGTTCTTTTTCTTCGTTAAAGGCTTCGATAGCATCAATCTTTTTGCTCCAATCTTCGAGCAAAGCATTGTTTGAATGCGCGGTGCGAAAGATAATCGTAAAATCTATATTGCCTAAAAGGTCTTTCTCTTCCGGCGCAGGAAGTTTAATTCCGGCAACAATTTGATTGACTTCGTAAGGATTTATCCCAACTACATTTTCCAGCGATTTCATCAGCTTTTTCAAATTTTCAATCTTCTTACTGTCTTGATTTAACAAACTCGGACCCACCACATTCAAGGTTTTATCCATATCAATCGCCACAATTATATCGGATTCAGGCAGCATCAACGCCAGACTTGCGACATCGTTATTTTCTTTAGCAAATTGTCGCGGGGTGAAAAAAGTTAAAGACGTGATTGTAATTGCAAAAATTAAAAAAGTTGTAAATATTTTTCTTTTCATTGTTAAATCCTTTTCCTAATAAAACTTACAAGACTTTGTATTTATAGCATAATTTGAGCCAATTAAATAAGGAATTTTGTTTAATTAGCTTTTGCCAGAATTTCGTCAAATTCACGTTCGATTTTTTGTTGATAATTATTGATTGTTGCTGTAATTTTGCCTTCATCATTTTCGCAAAATATTCGCGCTAAATCTGTTAAATATTGCAAATTCTCATCTTTAACACCTAATCCACCACGAGCAATCCATTGAGAAATATTGGTGCGCCGCCGCAGATAATCGTCTAACGTCCAACACATTTCTTTTTCCGCGCAATAGCTTGCAGACAAAACTTTTTCAGTCAGATTCGGAAAGTTTTCTAATTCGGGAGATGAAACATCAAAAATTGGAGCAGTTGGCGGAGTAGAACTTGGCTTCAAGCGAAATTGTTGCAATAAACCATCAACCGATTCAGCCGCCGAAACACAACTCGTTATTTTTCCGCCGTAAATGCTAATCCAAGGAGTTTCTTTATCAGCGTAAACTCTGTATTCACGGGGGATACCGATTGTTTCGCCCGTTTCGGTAGCAGAAGTTTTGACGGGCAACGGGCGCACGCCGCAACGGAGTGAAACAATATCTTGGGCTGAAATCGGGGCGGATAAATGGCGATTGAGTTCTTTGATAAGAAAGCGAACATCGGAGGGATCAATCGAAAATCCGTCTTCTGGATTGGTGACGCGAGTTTCGGTTGTTCCCCACAGCGAAACCGGTCCCCACGGAATCAGCCCCAAATTGCCTTCGTATTCAACCGTTTCAACCATCAAAGTAGAATTATGACTGGCAGGGCGATTTATGCCAATAAAAACGCCTTTGCCGAATGCGTGTTTGTAGGGCGAGAGTATGCCGAATTGCTGATTTAATCTGTCCGTCCAAACTCCCGCCGCATTGACTACGCATTTGGTTTTGACGATTGTTTCCGTTTCACCGATTTCATCAAAAATCTCTAAATGCCAATGTTTATCGGCAGAATCGTAACGTCCGCCTTGCAATTGGCAATAATTGAGCGCGATTTGTTCCGAACAATTTTGCTGTTCTAAAATCCAACCCAGCACAAATCTCGCGTCTGACGGCTCAAGCGCGGCTTCTTCGTAATCAAACGAATAGGGGAAATTTTCGCGCTCCAAAAAAGCCAATTCGCTAAAATCTTTTTGATAATGCGGAATCGAACGCCGTCCCGCGCCCAATAACCAATAAGTATAAAGTCCAAGATAGGAAATAAAAGGTTTTCGCCCAACGGCAGAAGTCGGCAAATATCGAAAAGTTCGCGGCACAACCCAATCGGCGCGGTCACGAATCAAACGGTCACGCGAGGCGCAAAGTCGGGCGATTTTGATAAAACTCAATTTGCGTAAATCGTGCAGATTTGCCCAAGCCATCATCGCCGAAGATTGACTCGTCCCACCCGCAAAATCTCCTTTATCAACTAATAGAATCCGATAGCCTTTGAGCGCAAGATGATGAAAAATAGCCGCACCACTAATCCCGCCACCGATAATCACAACATCGAAATTGGTTTGTTTTATCGAGTCTAATTGTTGTTTTCGGTATGCAAACCTCATATAGAACCTGTTTGCAATTTCTTCATTAAGCAATTCTCCGTAATATCAAGCGGATTGCACAAATTCTAATCTTGGTTTCGCTCGTTACTAACAGACCTTCACAATTCTTCCACAGCACTCGACATTGATTGACCCACGCATTTGTTCGTTCCACTATCCACCGCTTGAATATCACCACAAATCCTTGTTTTGCCGGATTTTCTTGTTTTGATGTTGCCTTTTGCTCCGGCGTGATTTTGGCTGATATTTCAATCCTTATTTTATCTCTTAATCGCTTTTCTATTTTCTCTATCTCGTTTTCCAAGAACTCTTTATGATAACCATTATCCAACAAAATCGTGATAATGTGTCCTTCGGGCAAGTCAAGAAAATACTCTTTGTGATCTCTGATTATTTCCAGTAAACCATCATCATCACTTATATTTGCCGCTGTGCATTTAACAAAATACGGATTCCCCAACACATCTACCAACAAGTGTCTTTTGATTCCATTCGTGCTTTTGTAGTGACAATATCCTTTAGTTTCAATGTTTGCCGTATCCGTGTTTTTCGCACACATCGAATCTCCTAAGAATAAACTTGGATACTCGCTTTTTTTTGCTTTTTGCGCTCTATTTTCGCTAAATTTGTCAAAACTTCTTCCCAAGTTCCATCAAGTCGCCATCGCCGAAATTGTGAATAGACCGTTTGCCAGTTTGGAAAGCTGTCTGGTAAATCACGCCATTGACAACCGTTTTTCAGTTGGTAAAGAATAGCATTGACCATCAAATGCTTGGTAATAAAGCCTTTTTTCGTTTTACTCTGGGGTAACAATTCTGCTAAAACCTCAAATTGTGCTAATGTTAAATCTGTTGTATATGCCATTATCAAAGTAAAAACGATTATGGGTTTAATTGCAAACAGGTTCTATAAACTAAAACGAGAAAATTAGGCAAAAAGGAACATTGAAAAAGTAAAAAGGTAAAAGTAAAAAGTAAAAAGTTAGGAAAACGATTTGCCCGCGAATTGCGCGAATCTGCACGAATGTTTTGAAGCCAAATTTACAGTTTTTATTCGCGTTTATTCGCGGGCAAACTTCTTATTTCGCTTGCGCTGTAATTTCTTCCGCGTGACTCAAAACTTTTTCAAACGCCGAAACATATTGATCGAGCAAATCTTGATTCGCCTTTGGAAAGTTTGGTAATTTGATGAGTTCTTGGTTTGCCGCTTCGGTTCGCGGCAAGGCATCGGCTTTGTAAATTGGCAAATCAGTTTCAGTCAATCGCGCCACACTTGCCCAAATTCCATGGGTAAAAAACGGTTGTTGATGCAGTAGCGGATAGCGCGGAGTTGCCACAGTGCAACCTTCGGCGGTGAGAGATTCAATCAATAATGGCAACGGCATCCCGCCTTTTTCGGCATCGTAGCGAATCATAAACTCAAAATAGACTCTGGAAATATGTTCGGGCGGTAAAAATGTGTGCAGTCCAAGTTTTTCGAGATGTTGCGACAAATAAATTAGATTATTGTTGCGCCGTTTGTTATTTTCGTCCAAATTTTTTAATTGAACTTGCCCAACCGCCGCTGAAAGTGAAGCCATTCGCGTTTTCATTCCAAATGTCGTTGCCGCCAAATATCGGGTGTCGGTGGGGAGTTCCATCATCCGCATCATATCGCCCAAACAAACAGCACGTTCAAAAATCGCATCGTCATTCGTCAGCAACATTCCGCCTTCACCGGCGGGCGCGAGCTTGTCAGTTTGCAGACTAAAAATACCAACATCGCCCAAAGTTCCACATTGACGACCACGCCAAACCGCTCCGTGTGCGTGCGAAGCGTCTTCGATAATTTTCAAATTATGTCGTTGGGCAATATCATAAAGTTCGGTCATTTTCGACGGCATCCCAAATAAATGAACGACCACAATCGCCCGTGTGCGCGGGGTAATTTTGCTCTCAACATCCTGCGGGTCAAGCCCCAACTGCTCCTGCTCACTTTCGGCAAAGACCGGAATTGCACCGAGCCACAACATTGGCGTGACGGATGCCCAAAAAGTCGCAGTTGGCACAATTACCTCATCACCAGGTTGCAGATTGAGCGCAAAAAACGCCGCCATCAAAGCCGCCGTTCCGTTGCAATGCGCCAAAGCGTGACGCACTCCAAACCGTTCCCGATAATCATTTTCAAGCTCGCGGGTCACGGGATGCAAAGAAAGATTGCCTGAGCGCAAAACTTCCAAAACCGCAGTTTCATCTTCCGCTGTAAAAATCGGATACCGATTCGCCTCCGTTTCGTCAATCGTGACTGCTTTATCTCCGCCTAAAATTGCAGGTTTAGTTAAATTGGACAAACTTTTTTCTCCATTGGTTCTATTTGAAATTGGTGCTAATGCTTTGCGTTAGGGAAATAATAACATTGAAATAGATTGCGGGGAACTTTTGTTGAAAGAGTAAGACAATTTGTTACGGCTCTTGCAAAGTCGTAACGCCAGCGTCTCGGCGGCTTGACTTTGATTACTCAAATCTAAAAAAACAAATCAGACTTACATTTCACGTTTAAATCATCCTTGAGCTTCAAGTTTGCCAACGAAAGTGAGGGCGGGACGCACCTCACGACAGCCAGCGAGGACGCTGGCGTTACAATAAAAATGCAGAAAGCCACAACCAAATGTAGCTTTCTGCATTAACCAAAGACCTCCAAATTATTTTCTGATTATGGTGTCATAATCATCATCCATTCTTGGCGTTGATTCATCGTCATTATCTTCGTAGCCATAGTCGTAGCCATAGCCGTAATAGCCGTATTCAAACGAATCGGGTTTGATGCCATTCAGCACCACGCCGTAAATCCTCGTGCCGATGGTATTGAGCCGTTGTTTGAAGCGTTTGATGAGTTGAATCGAACTCTTGCCGGACATCGCCACTAAAATTACACCGTCAACGATGGTTGAAAGAATCGCCGCATCCGCAAACGAAATGGCGGGTGGTGAGTCAATCACGATATGATTATATTTGCCCCGCAAATTACGTAAGCAGTTCTTTCATCTCAGCCGAACTCAAAAGTTCAGCCGGATTCGGCGGAATCGGACCGCTCGTAATGACGTTTAATTTTGGAAAAGCCGGATAAGGTTTGATAAAACTTGTGGTGTTTTTATCACCCGAAAGATAATTGGTCAAACCGGAATTGTTATCCATCGCAAAATGCTGATGGAGACGCGGACGGCGCAAAGTCGCAATCAATTATGACGACATCTGCTCCGGATTGAGCCAGAGTAATAGCAGTATTGATGGCAGTCGTCGTTTTGCCTTCGGATGGTTGCGAAGATGTGACCAGAACGATCTGCGGCGGTTTTCCGGCCGACGAAAAGAGCAAAGATGTCCGCAAATGCCGATAGGCCTCTGCCATCGCCGAGCGACTGTCTTCGAGAGTGATCAATGCCGTCGAAGACGGAGATTCTACTCCGTTGCTCACCTGCCAAGACCTTTACGTTTTTTCTTACCCAAAATACTTTCGTGCGGAATCAGGGCGAGTGTCGGCAAGCCGAGATTTCTGCCGATGTCATCAGAAGTTTTGATCGAGTCATCCAAATAATCAAGCAGAAAAGCCAAGCCAATTCCAATCCCAAAGGTAAGGAAAAAAGCCACAAAAATGTTACGATTACGTTGCGGGCCGATCGGTGATTCGGGCTTCATCGCTCTGCTGGAAACCACAATATTTTCCGGTCGGTCGCCGCTGATGGTCAGTTCCATTGTCTTTTGCGTTTGGACATACTATTCAGCAAACTTCGTTCAGTATCAATTTCGCTGTTTAAGGTGATGAGTTTGGTGGAGCCGTTCCGGCCTGATTTGAGACTAGCGTGCTTGCCTCATAATAGCACGTTGAGGTCATTTTCGCTCCGAATAGCAGCGTTAAGGTCTGATTGAAAATTAGTCAATGTTTCACTGCTGGCGGTTGTTTTTGTTTCGTATTCAGCAGTTTTGATTTTCGTCTCGCCATCTGTTTCCGCTTTTTTTCGATCTTTATTCAGTTTTTCAATTAATGTCTTAGCGCAACTACATCCCGATGCTCTTCTGTGTATTTAACCAGCAATTGACTAATTTTGATTCAGCATCAAGAATTTGTTTGTCAATTCCATCAAGACGACTATCCAAATCACTCTCATTTTGAGGATGTTTTCACGCTCTTTATCGATAATAATCATTACCTTCTCGCTGGACTTATATTGTTTTCCTTGATTTATGGCCGCATGAGGCAGCTTCAAATTTGGCCTGCAGTTTCCGCCGGGTGTTCATCGCATCTAAATATTGCGAACTTAAAGTGTTTAATCTGAGAGCATTAAAATCCGCTCCTTCTCTCCGGTCAACGGAAATTGGCATTTCGCATTTGGTCATCAGTTCAGCTTCTTTTTGGTTAATACCTGGATTTTGAGGTCTTCGATTGATTTGTTCAAATCCTTGATAAGTTTTTCCTGCTCCTTTGGTAGCGCGTTCTGGATCCATTTCAATGTGAACTTCGGCGAGTTTATCCGTTACTCTGCGGAATCAGGTCTGGATTTTGACTTTGCATTTTGACATTTACCAAATCGGTATTTTGAATCTTGCTCAATATTCAAAGTGCCAAGTAACTGCCTGTATACATTTCCAACACGGGCTTTCTCTTCGGGCGTGAGAGTGGAAATATCCAGCAACGTTTGAACTATTGGTGTTTTCGGTTAAAACAGGTAATGAAGAATCCGCTATTTTCAGAGGGCTTTTCTTTGCTGAAAATTGATTTTAGCGACTCAATAACGCCTTTGTTGGGTTTACCAAAAAGATTCGGGTCTTTGTAAAGCCCCAATTGCAAAACAACTTCGCGCATCAGTTCGGGGGTTTTGAGCAGTCTTAATTGGGTATTGACATAGTTTCCATCATAACCGAAATTGATATAAACTTCACCCTTTGGATCCGGCTTTTGGTTTTGGCACTTCGATAACCATTGTGGTTTGTGATTCATACATCGCAGGCAGACGATACATATAAAAAGCCACCACCGAAGTAATCAAAATCGTCATCGCCAAAATAATCGGCAAGCGTTTGTAAACCACTAAAAAATAATCCCGAAGCGAACGACCTTCGTGAAAAATGTCATCGTCATACATCGGGGCGTAATTGGCGGGAACATCTTGCGGAGTCGCAACTTGTAAATTTTGGGTGTTTGGGAAAGGGGTCAGTCGTTCATCTTTTTCAATACTGCTCATAAAAAAAAACCTCTTTAAATTCAGTTCATCCTTGATGGAAATAATATTAGAAACAAACCTTTTTTATAACACAATTGCTCGTTTCAAAACATTAAAAACATTAACTTTCCGTCATATTGTAGTAGAAAATCAAACTTTTATAAAGTTTTTGCCTTTGTTTCTATGCAAATCGAAATGTTATATTTTTCTTTTACACTTTTATTAAAATTATTGACTAAGCCATTATGACTAAGACTTTTCCAGTAGAAAACAACGATTCCAATTACGATTTCAAACTCGGTGTAGTAGGATTTAATTATTCCGACCTGTATAATCCCGCCAAATTAAAAGATTTAGCTGACACCTTTTACAATGAAGTTAAAACCCAAAACGCTGAATTGCACGATGCTTTGATGCAATATATCAATTTGCGTGGCGAAAATTATGAACAAAAAGTTTCATCCAAAATTTTGACGGATTCCGCACCGTATTTGTCGAACTTTGTTGCCAAACTTTTTCATATTGAACGCGAACGCAATGAATTAGTTAAAGAAATCAAACAAGACGACCCGATTTGGAAATATAAATTTTTTGTCCAACGGCGAGCCATCAAAAAATTTAATGCCGAAGCTGTTAATGATTTAAATTACAACGAATTGGATTGGGCGTTGAAGGAACTGCGAAATACAAGTTTTGACGACACTTTGCGCTTTGATGATGAATTGGGAATTGCCACGATTACTGCAAGTTTGGTTGAATTGGAAGAACTTTTAACCAAAGAACAACCGTTGACTGATTCGGCAAAAGTTACGTTGAAAGCAATTCAAAAGGCTTACGATAAACTCAAAGATTCAACCTTTGGCAAACTTTTTTCCAACTACGCAATGGAAATCAATGCGACTGGAGAACTCTTGCAAACTCAAGCAACACTTAAACTTATCGAAGCGTGGTCAGCCGTTTCGTTTTTCAAAAAGACGAAAGATTGGATTAGTTTTCACACGCCGCGAACTTTGGATTATCAACATCTCGTCCACATCACACGCCCACTCGACAAGTTGACCGAAGCGATGAATTTTACCGAAAATCATCTGCGCCGGCGCGATGGTTTCAAATTAACCGATGAGGGCGCGAACTCAGCGCGAAGCGTTGGCGGAAATTGATTATTGTATGATTTGCCACGAGCGTTCAAAAGATCAGTTGCTCAACCGGAATGCACGAAAAAGATGGTTCGGTGAAACGAAATCCGCTTGGAATCAAACTCGAAGGCTGTCCGCTGGATGAAAAAATTTCCGAAATGCACTTGCTCAAAAAACAAGGCGATTCGATTGGTCGCATTGGCACTCGTCACGATTGATAACCCGATGTGCGCGGGAACGGGACATCGAATTTGCAACGATTGTATGAAGGCGTGTATTTTCCAAAAACAAGAGCCAGTCAACATTCCACAAGCCGAAACTTCCGCGCTGAAAGATGTTTTGGCAATGCCATACGGTTTTGAGATTTATACGCTCCTGACTCGCTGGAATCCGATTAACGCTAAACGCCCCTATCGCTTTACCGTTACAACGGCAAAAATGTTTTGGTGGTCGGATTAGGTCCGGCGGGCTACACGCTTTCGCAATATCTTTTGAACGAAGGTTTTGGCGTGGTCGGGATTGACGGCTTGAAAATCGAATCACTTTCGGCTGAAGTGACGGGCAAAAATGGCAAAATTACACCGCGCCCGATCAAAGATATTAACGACATCAAAACTGAATTAGACCAAACGAATTTTGTCGGGTTTCGGCGGCGTTTCTGAATACGGAATTACGGTTCGTTGGGATAAAAATTATCTTGACGATGTTGCAAATTGATGTTGACCCGGCGCAAGCGTTTTCGGGCGTTTGGCGGGATTCGTTTTGGCGGAACTTTGACAATTGAAGACGCTTGGGATTTTGGTTTTGACCATATTGCGATTGCGACAGGCGCAGGTCGTCCAACGGTTGTGAAGATGAAAAACAACCTCATTCGCGGCATTCGCAAAGCATCCGATTTTTTGATGGCTCTACAACTTAACCGGCGCATTCAAAAAAGATACGCTTTCAAATTTGCAAGTTCGATTGCCAGCCATTGTCATCGGCGGAGGTTTGACCGGAGTTGATACGGCTACCGAAATTTTTGCGTATTATCCGGTTCAAGTCGAAAAAATTTGCAAAATTACGAAACTTTAGTAGCGGAATTTGGCGAAGATGCAGTGATGAATCGGTTTGATGACGAAGAAAAGCGAAGTTTTCAAAGAATTTTTAGCACACGGAAAGGCTGATTCGCGCCGAACGTGAGCGAGCAGAAGCCGCTGGCGAAGAACCGAATTTTGTGCCACTTGTGCGATGTTGGGGCGGCGTAAGTTTATGTTACCGCAAACGTTTGCAAGATTCTCCGGCGTATCGTTTGAATCACGAAGAAGTCGAAAAAGCTCTTGAAGAAGGAATCAATTTTATCGAATTGATGAACCCAACCGAAGCCGTTCCCGATGAATTTGGCGCGGTCAAAGAATTGATTTTTGAAAGTCAAAACTACGATGGCGAAACCGGAAAATTCTCAAATTCAGGCGAATTTGTGCCGCTTGGGCGCAAAAACCGTTTGTGTCGCGGCGGGAACTGCGCCAAACGTCATTTACGAAAAGGAAAAACCCGGAACATTCAAATTAGACAAATGGAATCAATTTTTTGAACCGCACAAAGTTGCCAAAAATGGTGATGGAAAACTCCATATTTCTGCCATCGAAGCGGGGGAAACAGGATTTTTCACGTCTTACGAACACGAAGGAAAATTCATCTCGTATTACGGCGACAATCACCCGAAATATGCGGGAAATGTGGTCAAAGCAATGGCTTCCGCCAAAAACGGTTATCCAAAAGTGGTCGAGCTTTTTGCCGGAGAAATTGCCGAAAAAGGTTTGCTTTCGCAAGCGGAAAAAGATGCGATTTATGACAAACTTGAAGCAACTTTGACCGAACAATTTACGCGCAACTGTCGTCAAAATTGACCGCTTAACTCCGACCATTATTGATGTTATCGTCAAAGCTCCGCTGCAAGCGCGAAAATTTGAACCGGGACAATTTTATCGTTTGCAAAACTTTGAAACGACTGCGCCCATTGTCGGCGGTAAAAAATTGATGATGGAAGGTATCGCGCTGACAGGCGCGTGGACTGACAAGGAAAAAGGCTTGCTTTCGATGATTGTTTTGGAGATGGGAACGTCTTCGCGTCTGTGCGGATTTGTTGAAAGAAGGCGAAGAAGTTTTGGTCATGGGACCAACCGGAACGCCAACCGAAATTCCCGAAAACGAAACCGTTTTGCTGGCTGGCGGCGGACTCGGAAACGCAGTTCTGTTTTCGATTGCGCGAGCAATGCGCGAGAAAAATAACAAGGTAATTTATTTTGCCGGCTACAAAGACGGCGCAGATTTATACAAACGCGAAGAAATCGAAAACGCCACCGACCAAGTAATTTGGGCAACTGATTATGGTGTCGAAATTGTCCCGCAAACGTCCGCAAGATGCTCATTTTCAGAGGAAATATCGTCCAAGCGATGATTGCTTACGCCGAAGGAAAACTCGGCGAACAATCCGTCAAACTTTCCGATGTTGACCGCATTATCGCCATCGGTTCAGACCGAATGATGAACGGTGTCAAAGAATCGCGCCACACCACTTTGAAGCCGTATTTGAAGGAAAATCACATTGCCATCGGCTCAATCAACAGCCCAATGCAATGTATGATGAAGGAAGTCTGCGCCCAATGTCTGCAACGCCACGTCAACCCGCACACAGGCGAAGAAGTCTTTATTTTCTCGTGCTTTAACCAAGACCAAAATCTTGATTTTGTTGACTTTAAGAATTTGAATGATAGATTGAGAATGAATAGTGTGCAGGAGAAAGTGTCGAATTTGATGTTGGATAAATTGTTGAAAGAGAATGGATAAACCCCTAATCAAGGGAAATTGCATTGCACATGGAAACGAAAAAATCTGAAATTGTGATAGTCGAAAATACTCGGCAGCCAAATATCGAGCCTACTTTTTCACCCATGCGGTTAGATGGGCTATCAGACGGGAACGATTTGTCCGATTATTAGCAATCCGAAAAGCAGTGATGCAACAGTTGATTATGAGGCTTTAATTGAAAGTTCGATTACAATTGGTTTAAATGCCATATACGATTTGAATGGATTCCCCTAATTCTTAAAACGAATTAGCTATCCTTTTTTGCTCATAGTAGAGGGATTATAATCAGGCTAGATGTTGCTCTTATGGGTAGCGCAGTGACCATAATTGTGGTAGATTTTTCTTCAATACTACTTGAATCTAAGCCTAACTAATTAACGAATATGAAATTGATTGCTTGCAGTATGAATTTTAAGACGATTTCAATAATCATCGCCTATCTTGTTTGTTTCTCAGTCTTACCTTTATTCGCACAGTCCGATTCTAATCCCGTAGTTGTGCAGCCAGGCGCGCCGGGACAGCCGACTCGAATACTACCTTCGTCAACAAAAGGAAAGTTGCCACCGCGTTCAGCCAAAGATGTGGAGTTTATGCAAGGTATGATTATGCACCACGCACAGGCGGTCGAAATGACGGCGATGGTTGAAGAACGGACAGAGAACAAAGATGTGCGGAAAATAGGAGCAAAAATCAGTCAATCGCAAACAGACGAAATCAATTTTATGAGGCGTTGGCTGAGATTGCGGGGCGAAAAGACCGAAATGGAGATGAAAGAAATGTCGGGTATGAATGGTATGAATCATTCAAACAGCGGTCATTTAATGCCCGGAATGCTGACTCCCAAGCAGATGGAAAAATTGAAAAATGCCAAGGGAGCAGAATTCGACAAATTATTTTTGAAAGGAATGATTCAGCATCACGAAGGGGCATTGATAATGGTCAAAGACCTTTTCGATACGGCTGGTGCCGGACAAGATGCCGAAATTTTTAATTTCACTTCGGACATTGATACAGGTCAGCGCGGTGAAATCAAGATTATGCAAGAAATGTTGGACAAGAAAAAGGAGAAACGATGAATCGAGTAAAAACGACTTTTAATTTTATAGCAATTTTGTTTGTTATGTTTGGATGTTTTGTGGTTGGAACACAGGCACAAGGTCTTGAACCTGCTCCAAAATTACCCGCCGGAATGAAGGGATCAAACCCAAATGATCCGCGAACCAAACTCAAATCAGGAGTTTATGATGCGGGCGAAGCGGCGGTTGGCATCAAGCATATCGCCTTGCTCAAAAAGCCTGACGCCTTTGACATTGGGACAGATCCAAATAGCCCGATGGTTGAAAAAGCCTTAAAGGCATTGGGTGTTCCACCTGACGCTCCAATTCCACCGGCAGTCAAAATGTCGTTTGCCCCGCTGGCTTTTGCAAATTCAGACATTGCATTTCAAGGCAATAAACTTTTTATGGGAAATTTCTACGGTTTCAATATCTACGATGTTTCCAATCCTACTGCTGCAAAATTGCTAACATCAGTCGTTTGTCCAGGCGGGCAAGGCGATTTGTCCGTTCACAAAAATCTGCTTTTTATGTCGGTTGAAATGCCAAACGGTAGGCTTGATTGCAGTCCCGATGGTTTTCCTGCAGGACAACCGAATCAACTGCCCGTAGCGAACAAAGACCGTTTTCGTGGCGTGAGAATTTTCGATATTTCCGACATTAACAGTCCGAAACAGGTCGGAGCGGTGCAAACTTGCCGAGGTTCACACACGCATACATTGGTAACCGATCCGAAGGATCCGAATAACGTTTACATTTATATTTCGGGAACTTCTTTCGTTCGTCAGAGCGAAGAATTAGCGGGATGTTCGGATGGCACGCCCGACAAAAATCCTGAGACAGCACGTTTTCGGATTGATGTTATAAAAGTTCCTTTAGACTCACCGCAAGATGCGAAAATCATCGGAAGTCCGCGAATTTTTAGTGATGACAAAAAAATCAACGCTTTGAACGATGGCGGTTCGCATCAAAACGAAGTTTTGAATGGCGTGAGACAAGTTGAAGATACCGATCAATGCCACGATATTACCGTTTATCCAGAACTTGGGCTCGCCGCCGGAGCGTGTTCAGGGAACGGAATTTTGCTGGACATCAAAGATCCGGCAAATCCGAAGCGGATTGATGCCGTCAATGATAAAAATTACGCCTATTGGCATTCGGCTTCGTTTTCGAATGACGGAAAAAAAGTCGTCTTTACCGATGAATGGGGCGGCGGAATGGGAGCACGCTGTCGGGAAAATGATCCGAATGTCTGGGGAGCAAATGCGATTTTTGCTTTGAATAATAACAAACTGAAATTTGGAAACTACTACAAATTACCTGCGGCTCAAGGCGACAGCGAAAATTGCGTGGCACATAACGGTTCGCTCGTTCCTGTTCCCGGACGCGACCTCAAAATTCAAGCGTGGTATCAAGGCGGAATTTCGATTGATGGATTTTACCGATGCCGCAAATCCGTATGGAAATTGCCTATTTTGACCGTGGAGCGATTAGATCCAAAAATGCTTATTCTCGCCGGTTCGTGGTCTGCTTATTGGTATAACGGAAGCATCTATTCATCAGAAATCGCCCGTGGATTAGATATTTTTGAACTATCTCCGACGAAATATCTGACGCAAAACGAAATTGATGCGGCAAAAACTGTTCAAGTGGCTCAATTAAATGTCCAAAGTCAAGAAAAACTTGTGTGGAAACGACAGTTAATTATTGCTAAAGCGTATCTTGACCAATTGGAGCGTTCAAAAGGTTTGCCTGTCGCAAGAATTACAGCGATGCGAAAGGCGATTCAGAACGCTGAAACTTCAAAGGAAGTCGGGAAACTTAAAGGTTTTGCGTCCTCGTTGGAAAAGAATGCAAAGCTGACCAAGAAAGCCGACGATGCAGCGAGACTGCGAGGTTTAGCGGATATTTTGAAACAGCCCGAACTGTAATCCCTTTTATTAGGGGTCGAAAATTGAGTTCAGTGACTGATTGGGAATCTATTTCAATCAGTCACTTTTATTTTTGGAAAAGCGAATGAAACTGCTGACTGATTAACAAATACGATTTGAACCTCAATAAATTTTGGCTTAAATGCTATGTCTGATTTGAACGAACAGTGTAAAGGCAAAAAATCTTTAAATTTTTTTGGATAAATTGTCGAATGAAAATGCCTAAAGTTTGGTAAAATAAACGTCAGATGGAAAAGTTAAATCCAAAAGTTGAAGAATGGTTGCTCAATCCTCCGCCCGGAAGCAAAGTGGCGGCGGCGAAAGAATTTGGAGTTAATTTAGAGGCTTTAATTGAGAATTTAAAACTAACTCCAACGGAAAGACTCGAAAAATTACAAAGAAAAATGAGGATTCAGCACGAACTTTCTCTAAAAAATAAAGAACAAGAAACCAATGCAAAATGAGTCTAAATTTAAAATTCCCTTTCGCACTTTTGAAAAAGAGCAAGACAAAGATTTAGGCTTTGGCGAAAAGGTTTCGCGTGAGAGTCGAGAGCGTCTTCTGAATCGTGACGGTTCGTTTAATGTGGAGCGGACAGGACTTAAACTCACATCTTGGCTTAATCCTTATCACTTTTTGCTAACAATTTCGTGGCGGACGTTTATCGGCTTGACGCTTTTGGTTTATTTTTTGAGCAATGTGTTTTTTGGATTTTTTTATGGAATCCTTGGCGCAGAAGCATTAATTGATACTTCTTCGACTCCAACCGAAAGTCTTTTTATACGCGGTTTTTTCTTTAGTGTGCAAACCTTTGCCACTATCGGTTATGGCACGATTCATCCGGTTGGTTTTTTTGCAAATATACTCGTGGCAATCGAATCTTATTACTCGATGATTTTGACGGCATTGTTGACAGGCATCGTTTTTGCCCGCTTTGCTCGTCCAACTGCTAAAATTTTGTTTAGCGAAATGGCGGTCATCGCACCTTTTCAGGATAAAACTGCTTTTATGTTGCGCCTCGTAAATTCACGAAATAATCAACTTATCGAGGTTGAAGCCAAAATAATGTTCTCACGGTTGATAGATGAAAACGGAAAGAAAAATCGCCGTTTTGAGATGCTTGAACTTGAACGTGAGCGGGTTAGTTTTCTCCCGCTGGCGTGGACGATTGTGCATCCGATTGATGAAAAAAGTCCGATGTTTGGCTTAACCGATGAAGATTTGCTTAATTCTGATGCAGAATTTGCGATTTTGCTTTCGGGGATGGATGAGACCTACGCCCAAATTGTTCACACACGAACCTCATACAAGCCGCACGAGATAAAAGAGGGCTATAAATTTGCTAATATCTATAACGAAGTAGAAAGTGGTGAAAAGATTTCGATTAATGTGAGAAAATTATCTAAGATTGAGAAAGTTTAACGAGGAATAATAAAATATGGCAACCCAAACGGCTACTTGTCCAAAATGTGCTTATCAGAATTCTAATTTTGATAATAATTGTCGCAATTGCGGTTCGACTTTGATGCAAAATCCGAATCCGATTCCAAACTACGGCGGTCTGCAAACGGCAAAACCTCCCGGCGCAGATAAAAAAATTGCGGCTGGAATTTGCGGAATTCTACTGGGCGGACTTGGCATTCATAAATTCATTTTGGGCTATTCCAATGAAGGTATCATTATGTTGGTCATCTATTTGGGCGGAATGTTTTTATGCGGAATTCCATCTTTAGTTATTGCCATTATCGGCATTGTCGAAGGAATTATTTATTTGACCAAATCGGATGAAGAATTTGTCCAACTTTATGTTAACGGCAGAAAGCCTTGGTTTTAAGTCGTGAACTGTGAGCCCAAAATTTTTGCGTCTAAAGAAATTGTAAAAAACTATGAGAAACTTCAAAGTATTGTTTTTATTGCTTTTATTATCAATTCCGATTTATGCCGCCAAGATTAAAAACGGCGAAGAATTGATTGCCCAAATGCAGAAAAAGTATGCGAAAAAATGGTATCAAACGCTGACTTTTGTGCAAAAAACCATAACCTTTAAACCTGATGGAACAACTGAAGTCCAAACTTGGTATGAGGCAATGAGCATTCCCGGCAAATTACGAATTGATTTTGATCCGCTCGCAAAAGGCGATGGAATTTTGTTTGTTGACGGCACGATGCATTCTTTTCGTGATACCAAATTAATGGGAAGCCGACCGCTGGTTCATTCGCTTTTAGTCCTCGGTTTTGATGTTTATGGACAACCAGTCGAAAAAACCGTCAGCCAACTTAAAGGGCTCGGGATTGATTTGTCCGTTTTGCACGAGGAAAAATGGCAAGGAAAACCGGTCTATGTCATCGGAGCAAAACAAGGTGATTTGCGTTCGCCTCAATTCTGGATTGACAAAAAAAATCTCTATTTTGTCCGTTTAATTCAATTGGGCGGAAAGGATAAAAATATTGTTCAAGAGACTCAGTTCAATAAATATCTAAAGGTTAAAGGCGGTGGTTGGGTTTCACCCGAAGTAGTTTTTATGGTGGACGGCAAACAAACCGTGTTGGAAGAATACAGCGACATTCAGGTCAATGTTGCGCTTGACCCGAAACTCTTTGACCCAAACAGTTGGATGACCGCTGACCGCACTTATTTTCAAAAGAAAAAATGAAGCGTGCCGAAATGTTGGCTCAAATTGCCGAACACCAAACCGAATGGGACATCGTTATCATCGGAGGCGGAGCAACGGGGGTTGGGTGCGCGTTGGACGCGGCTTCACGCGGGTATGACGTTTTGCTTTTGGAGCAGGGCGATTTTGGCAAAGGAACTTCTTCACGCTCAACCAAACTCGTTCACGGCGGAGTCCGCTATCTCGAACAAGGCAATATTTCCTTGGTTATGGAAGCCTTGAAAGAACGCGGGATTTTGAGAAATAATGCACCGCATCTGGTTGAAGAGCTAGCGTTTATTGTCCCTAATTACGAATGGTGGGAGATGCCTTTCTACGGGGTTGGGTTGAAAATTTACAATCTCCTTTCGGGCAAATACGGATTCGGGAAATCTCAAATTTTATCAAAAGCTAAAACGCTGAAACGTCTTCCAACTATCAAAAAAGAAGGTTTGCGTGGCGGTGTGATTTATTTTGACGGACAATTTGACGATACTCGTCTGCTGATAAATTTGGCGCAAACGGCTCACAGCCAAGGCGCAACGCTTTTGAATTACGCCAGAGTTTTTCAATTGACCAAAGACGCGGACGGATTGATTAACGGCGTGAATTTTGTGGACGAAGAAACGGGGCAACTTCATCAGGTCAAAGCCAAAGCGGTCATAAATGCGACGGGCGCATTTTGTGATTCGATTCGCCAATTTTCCGATAACGATTCCAAGCCGATTATTTCGCCGAGTCAGGGAATTCATTTGACGTTTGACCGTTCATTTTTGCCAACTGATACCGCGATTATGATTCCGCATACCTCCGATGGTCGAGTCCTTTTTGCCATCCCTTGGCACAATCACACAATTGTCGGGACGACTGATACGCCGATTGAAAAAGCCGAACTTGAGCCGAAAGCGTTGGACGAAGAAATTGAATTTATTTTGACAACTGCCGCCGAATATCTACACAAACCGCCCACGCGAGACGATATTTTGAGCGTTTTTGCGGGTGTCCGCCCGTTGGTCAAGGCTGGCGATGCCAAAAGCACCGCCAGCCTTTCGCGTGACCATACGATTGAGATTGATAAATCGGGACTGGTAACGATTACGGGCGGAAAATGGACGACTTATCGGCGAATGGCGGAAGATTGTGTTAATCAAACCGCCAATCTCGCCGGATTGCCCGAAAAAGATTGCGTCACCAAAGATTTGAAAATCTATCAAACGCCGAAAAATGAAGGTAAAAAACTTCATCCCGATTTTGCTTACACGGTTGAAGATGTCGTTTGTGCGGTGCGGGAAGAAATGGCTGAAATGGTGGAAGATGTGCTGGCGCGTCGGACTCGGATTCTATTTTTGAACGCTAAAGCCGCAATTGAAATCGCACCGAAAGTTGCCGAAATTATGAAACAGGAACTGGGCAAAAATAAAGCGTGGCAAACGGAGCAAGTGAAGAATTTTAGCGAGGTGGCGAAAAATTATTTGGCGAATTAATTGTCAAACCCTTTTCAATTTACGCCGCCGGAATCGGACCCGATGCCACAAGTTTTTTCCGTCTTGAATCAACCATCAAACTCAAACCTTCCAAAGTCCTGGCTCCAAGCAAAAGCAAATCGCCTTTTTCGCCAAAGACAACTTCGTCAACCGTAAAGTATTTATCGTAGCGAATAATTGCAAAGCCAACACTTCGGGTAATAATTTGACCATTTGCCATCATAAAAGTTACGTCTTTTTTTTCACGGTCAACGCCGAGATTTTCGAGCGTTTTCGCCGAAACCCAAGTATATTCGCTTCCTGTATAAACCAACATTTTGGGGATAATTTCCGACTTTTCCCGCCTAGCGATGTTTTCAATTTTACACTTGATTGAAAATGTTCCCATAACAAAATTATAAATCCAAAATCCAAAATCACAAATCCAAAATCGTCTCATTCCCATTCAATCGTTGACGGTGGCTTTGAAGAAATATCATAAACCACCCGATTTACGCCACGCACTTCGGAAGTTATCCGCGAAGATGCTTTTTGCAGAAAATCGTGCGGTAATCTCGCCCAATCCGCTGTCATTCCATCGGTTGAAGTGACGGCTCGAAGCGCAACCGTTTTTTCGTAAGTGCGGAAATCGCCCATCACACCGACAGACTGAATCGGAAGCAAAACGGCAAAGGCTTGCCAGACTTCATTATAGAGTTTGAAATTGTGTAATTCTTCGATGAAAATTTTGTCGCACTTTTGCAGTAATTCGACCTTTTCGGGAGTGATGTCGCCCAAGATTCTGACTGCCAGACCGGGACCGGGAAAAGGATGTCGCATCAAAATATCTTCGGGAATTTTCAGTTCTCTACCAAAAACACGAACTTCGTCTTTGAACAATTCCCGCAACGGCTCAATCAGTTTCAAGTTCATTTTTTCGGGTAAGCCGCCAACGTTGTGATGCGATTTTATTGTCACGCTCGCGCCTCGAAGTGAAACGGATTCAATCACATCGGGGTAAAGCGTCCCTTGCACCAGAAATTTTGCTTTGCCAACCTTTTTCGCTTCACGCTCAAAGACATCAATAAAAAGTCCGCCGATGATTTTGCGTTTCTTTTCAGGCTCGGTGACATCTTTGAGTTCTTTATAAAAAGTCTTTGAAGCATCCACGCCGATGACGTTTAAATGCAAATTATCCTGATACATCTTGAGCGTGCTTTCAAATTCATTGGCGCGAAGCAAACCATTATTGACAAAAACACAGGTCTGACGATTTCCGATAGCTTCGTGGACTAAAACTGCCGCTACGGTCGAATCAACTCCGCCCGAAAGTCCGCAAATGACGTTACCTGTTTCGCCGACAATGTTTCGGATTTTTTCAACTTCATCGGCAATAAAACTTTTGGCTGACCAATCCGAAGAACAACCGCAAATGTTGAAAATAAAGTTTTTAAGCACCTCTTTGCCTTTCGGAGTGTGGGTAACTTCGGGATGAAATTGAACGGCAAAAATTTGTCTTTCAGGGTTTTCAATCGCGGTTATCACATCGCTAGTGGTCGCAGTCGTGTTAAACCCAACTGGCAATGCCGTAACGTGATCGCCGTGGCTCATCCAAACGTCGAGTTTTTCGGGCAAATCGGTAAAAAGCGCAGTTTTTCCGCTCAGACGCTTGAGTTGGGCGTGTCCGTATTCGCGCCTCGCGGCAGGTTCGCTGCTTCCGCCTAAATCAACCGCCATCAATTGCATTCCGTAGCAAATCCCTAAAATCGGTGCATCAATTTTATCGTAGAAATCGGCGGAAACTCGCGGAGCGTCTTCATCATAGACACTCGAAGGTCCACCCGATAGAATCACGCCTTTCGGATTGCGTTCGATAATTTTTTCAATTGAATAGTGAAAAGGGACAATTTCGCAATAAACGCCTTGTTCACGCACGCGACGGGCGATGAGTTGGGTGTATTGCGAGCCAAAATCAAGGATTAGTATAAGTTCGTGTTGCATCTATTATTTTTTGAATTATTTGTATATATCTGGAACTTTAAAAAGTGAAATCGCTGGGTCTGATTTACCAAATGTTATAGTCAGCCAATCATCATCCATTTCGTTTTCACCTTTTTCTAAAGAAATATTAGTAATCAATCTGCCTTGAGACATAATATGTTTGAATGGGTTTGAAGGAGTTCGTTTTTCATCAGATAATACAAAATCATGACAAAATTCTTCTTGCGTAATTTTTCCTGAAAGAAGTTCAAGAATAATTCTCGCTGAAATCTTTATTTGAATTGGGTTGTATGAATGTGTGTGACCACCTCGAAATGAACTACCTTCATTAGGACGATTCTCCGCCATCCATTTTACGAGATGGGATGCGTTAGTTGCACTTCTCTCCGCTTCTGGGAAAAAACCACCGCTACTTTCAGTTATTTTATGAATCCATTCATCTGAATCTTGAAAGTTAAGTCCCTTATAAAATGAACAAACAATATCTCTAGTTGAAGATTCATAACCGAAGTTTTGCTTTACATAAAAACTAAGCACAAATGAAATATCTGGATGACAGTTAAGAAAATTACGAATAATATCATCAGCATTTTTGCTATATAAATCTGCTTTATCTACAAAATAATCCGAACCGCCATCGCAGACTATAATTCCAATATTGCCTTCGTAATCTGTGTTTGTGAGTTGTTTATGTTTTCTTTCAAGGCTGTTAAAAATGGAAGTTCTTATTAAGCCATTCTCGTAATTTAGCTCTTTATAACCTGAAAAATGTCCCATCATTTTCCATTGTTTATTTGGAAAATAAGAAACAGACAAACTAATTGTTTCACTCTGAATACTATAACTTCTCTTTTGAGAAGGATTTGTTTTTATGTCTTGAATAAAACTATCAAATTTTTCATTAAAAATCTCCTTGTCAAATCTTGATAAAGCGGGAAGTTTTAGTAAAGGCTTTTTACCTTTCCAAAATACTTCCTCATTATTGCCGCCAATTTCATAACGCCATTCACCTTCAACCTGATTTTCTGAAATTGCTTTTGTTAATCTTTCTTTAAATTCATTTACAGGATTTTGCGTTTCAATTCCTTCGTCTGAAACTGTAGCAATATCAGCCAAAAATTCGTGTTCAGCATTTTCTTTTGAGATAAAATAAATATCGGGTTTCTTATTATTAAAAGATTTTTCATGTTCAACTTTACCTAATTTGCTAAAAACATTAAGCAATACAACTTCCCACTCTACGCCCAAATCACCATTATTAAGTTTGTCAATATGGTTTTTTGCTTGTTTCTTGGTCAAAAAATAAGAGTTTTCATTAATAAGCCTTTGAAGTGTTCTGCGAGAAAAAATTGCCATTTTGTTATTTTATAACTGATTTTCTCATAAGCCAAAATCAAGGCTTAAAATAAGTTCATGTTGCATTTGGTAAAAGATAGAATCTAAATTTTATTAAGCAAATTGGCAAGTCTGCTTGACAAGATAAAGAGAAATTCTTAATCTTTAGATTCGTCTTTTTCTAAAGACGTTATTCCGCAGTAGCTCAATGGCAGAGCATTCGGCTGTAAATAGTTGCAGCTTTCACAGGTGACTGTGATTGAAAAATCGGGTGAATTCAGAAGACTCTAACCTAACAAACTGTTAGTATGACAATCCTGAGCGAAGCCTGCTGAATGGTTTAAGAGTAAGCAGGAACGTGCAGAGACTTAGAAGTTGAGGAAACCAAACCAATAAAACTTCCTTGTGCGCCCGACAACTTTTTGAAAAGAAAGTTGATGAGATAGTCCACACTCAAACGAAAGTTTGGGAGAAAGTGTAACCGAAGGGTTGTAAGTTCGAGTCTTACCTGCGGAGTTTTAAGCTAAAAAAGCCTGACTTTTACAGTTGGGCTTTTTGCTTTTTTATTTGGCTAAATTTTGAAAGGCTTGATCGGTAAATTTAAAATGAGTTTCGCTTTCATCCTCAATCGCGCCAAGTTTTTTATAGAAATGAATAGCATTTTGGTTGTGTTTTAAAACCTGAAAATCAATTCTTACAAAACCTTTTTCTTTTCCAATCTTCGCAATTTCTCGCAATATTTTTTTGCCTAATCCAAACCTGCGAAAATCAGGTTTGAGGTAAATATCTTCGAGATAAAACCCGCGTTGACCGCGAAATGAAGCAAAATACGGAAAAAAAATCGCATAACCAATCGGCGTTTCATCCGCCAAAGCAATCAGGCTTTCGACAAACGCCTTTTCGCCAAACAAAACTTCTTGCAAATTTTCTTGAGTCACCTCGCAATATTCAGAAAGTTTTTCAAACTCGGCAAATTCCCGAATCATCGCTAAAATGTGTGGAATGTCTGTTATTTCGGTTTTTCTAATTTGGAAATCCATATAATTTATCTTTCGCCTTTTTCATCGCTCATCATTCGTAATAAAATATGACTTAATTTTACCAAATTGCAAAATTATGAACGACAATCTCGAACATCAACCAATCGCTTGGCAACCAACGCCCGAAGTTATTGAACGCGCCCAATTAACCAAATTTATGCACCAAGTCGGCGTAAAAACTTGGGACGAACTTTATCAATTTTCGATAAATGACGTGGAAAAATATACCGAAGAAGTCTTGAAATTTCTCGACATTAAATTTAATCCGCCTTACGAAAAATTGCTTGATACTTCCGAAGGAATCGAATGGTCAAAATGGTGCGTGGGCGGTGGTTTGAATATCTCGGAAATGTGCCTTGACCGTTGGATTGGGACGGAGATTGAGAATCAACCTGCGATAATTTGGGAAGGTGAAGAAGGCGAAGTTAAAGAAATTTCATATAAAGAATTACTTGAACAAGTTAAATATTGTGCGGCGGGTTTGCGTGCCAATGGATTAAACAAAGGCGATGCGATTGGGATTCATTTGCCGATGATGATTGAAACAGTCGTTGCACTTTTGGCGATTGCGAGAATTGGGGCGATTGCAGTTCCTGTTTTTAGCGGTTATGGTGTCGAGGCAATTTCTAGCCGCTTTAATGCGGTAAGGGCAAAAGCAATTATCACCTGCGACGAATTCCCAAGACGCGGAAAATCGTTTAACGCTTATGAAATCGCCAAAGAGGCGTGGGAGAATTGTCCAACCATCAAGAAAAAGTTTGTCGTAAGTCGCAATAAATGGGGTTCTTTTCAAAAACTCATTGAACTCGGTCAGAAAAAAATAACCGCGACGCAACCTAAAAAAACTTTCGCCAATGATCCGTTGATCATTCTCTACACCTCCGGCACCACCGGCAAACCGAAAGGAATTGCCCACGTTCATTGCGGATTCCCAATCAAAGCGGCGCAAGATATGGCTTTCGGCACGGATGTTGGCAAAGGCACACGCATTTCTTGGGTCACAGACCTCGGTTGGATGATGGGACCGTGGTTGATTTACGGAGCGTTGATAAATGGTGCAACGATGGTTTTGTATGACGGCTCGCCCGATTATCCAAACGCCGATAGAATGTGGGAATTTGTAGCCAAACACAAGGTCGAGATTTTGGGAATTTCGCCGACTCTCGTGCGTGGACTCGCAACCAAAGGCGATGATTTACCGAAAAAACACGATTTGAGTTCGTTGCGGGCATTTGCTTCGACGGGCGAACCTTGGAATCCCGAACCGTGGCGTTGGCTGTTTGAAGTTGTTGGCAATTCCAAACTTCCCATCATCAATTATTCGGGCGGAACCGAAATTTCGGGCGGAATTCTGATGAATAATCCGCTTGTTCCCATCAAACCTTGCGGATTTTCTGCGCCGTGTTTGGGAATTGATGCTGATGTGCTGGGCGAAAACGGCGAATCGGTTGCAAACGGAAAAGTTGGCGAATTGGCAATCAAAAAAACGTGGCTCGGAATGGCTCAAGGCTTTTGGAAAGAACCTGAAAGATATTTGGAAACTTATTGGAATCGCTTTGAAAACATTTGGGTTCACGGCGATTTTGCCTTGAAAGACGAAGACGGACATTGGTTTATTTTGGGACGCTCAGACGATACTTTGAAAGTTGCCGGAAAACGAGTCGGACCTGCTGAAGTGGAAAGTATTTTGGTTGGACATTCCAACGTAGCCGAAGCCGCTGTGATTGGCGTTCCCGATGAAATTAAAGGAACTGCAATGATTGCCTTTTGTGTTCTTCGAGAAGAAAAAGAAAATATCGAAGCCGAATTAAAACAACTTATCGCCAAAGAAATGGGCAAACCTCTGCAACCAAATCGCATTCATTTTGTTTCTGCTTTGCCAAAAACTCGCAATGCCAAAGTTATGCGCCGCGTCATTCGCTCTGCCTATTTGGGCGAAGATGCAGGCGATTTGTCGGCGTTGGAAAATCCGAAAACGGTTGAGGAGATTGGGAAAATTACGAGTTACGAAAGATAAATTAACGTGAGTTCGAGATAAGAAAAAAACTCTAAAAGAAAGATATAATTCAGAAGCTAATCATTGCGAAAATGATTAAAATCGGATTGATGAATTTTGAAAATAGTTCCGATTCTTCTGATGCTTTGTTCAGTTTAATTGAAGAAATTAAACTTGGCTATCAACCACCCGAAGAAGTTCTCAGGCGGGGGAGAAAACCTGATTTTTCTCCCCTCTCTTTTCTGCTTTTGGCAGTTGTCGCGGTGGTGACCAAGACTTTTTCCGACTCTGAATTGCGCCGTTTTCTTGAAAAAGACAGAGAACTTCGCGCCCGTTTGGGTTTTTCTCGAACCCCACATCGGACTCAGATTATGCGTCGTTTGAAATCTCTGGTGCCAACTGCCGAAGAACAAGTTTCGTGGTTTGGGAAACAGATTTTACGAGAAGTTCCAATCTCGGAAGCCAACTCTGAAGTGAGTGCTACTGATGGTCGAATGTATCAAGCACTCGGTCCCCTGTGGCACAAAAAACATCGCCAAGCAGGTCTCATTCCAACGGGGTTGAGAAATGTCGATGTTGAATCAAGTTGGTCAAAATCAAACTATCGTGGATGGGTCCAAGGCTATCGAATCCTCTTGCAAACATTGGTCTTTCCGGTGCCTGTTCCACTTTTTGCGGTCTGGCGTGAGAACTCCCACAACGAAGCTAAAATCGCTTTGGAAGAACTGGGAAAAGGACGACTTCAAGTAACTGATGTGATGCTTGGTGATACAACTTTCGGCAAAGAAGATTTTGTTCCTGAATACGAAAAAGCAGGTGGTTTCGTCTTGACTCCAAATCAACTTCCCGAAAAGAATCGGTCGTGGAAAAATGACTTGTATGACTATCGCAAAGAAACCATCGAATTGCTCTTTCAAAGAATTATCCAAGCCTTTGATTTGAAAAAATGTCAAGTCAAAGGGAAAGGTAAAAATGGAGCATTTATTTTGGCAAGCATTTGGACTTATCAAATCTGTTGGCTCAATAATTTCAAAGCCCAGAAGAATCCGGCGGAGGTTA
This sequence comes from Pyrinomonadaceae bacterium, assembly GCA_963779235.1. Lineage (GTDB taxonomy): Bacteria > Acidobacteriota > Blastocatellia > Pyrinomonadales > Pyrinomonadaceae > JAIBCC01. The sequence continues at coordinate 382,852 of CAVZXI010000010.1, read as the reverse complement.
AAGAACACATCGAAAATGCTCGATTGAGGATTAAATTATGAATTATGCACAGGCTTCATATAATTAAGTTTAGCAACAAAAAATCTAGCTTTTAGGAGTTTTTTCAATGGATATTTTAACAGTTTTTTGTCAAATTGACGATTTTTGCCTTTCTTTTGAACCTAAATATAATCAATTTCAACTAACTGAAGGTCAAAAAAAACGAAATAAACCTTCAAAGATGGCGATGAGTGAGGTGATGACAATTTTGGTTTTGTTTCATCAATCAAACTTTCGGAATTTGAAAGCCTTTTATAATGAGAGGATTTGTAGTTATCATCGGCGGGATTTTCCCCACTTGTTGAGTTACAACAGATTTGTTGAATTGCAAGGCAAAGCCACGCTTTTCTTAGCTGCTTTTTTGCAAATAAAAATGGGAAAATGTTCGGGGATTTCTTTTGTAGATGGGACTAAGATTAAGGTTTGTCATAACTTACGGATTAAACAGAACAAGGTTTTCAAAAAAGTAGGGCAACCCGGACACACTTCAACAGGCTTCTTTTATGGCTTCAAAATACATTTAATAATCAATGATTGTGGCGAAATTTTAGCGTGGCAAGTGACGGCTGGAAATGTTGATGATCGAGTTCCGATGCCGAAAATGGCGAAACAATTATGGGGAAAATTGTTCGGAGATAAAGGCTATATTTCTCAAACTTTAAGCAAAGTGTTGGGAGAACACAACTTACAGTTAGTAACCAAGGTGAGAAAGAATATGAAGAATAAACTGATGCCCTTTTTTGACCGATTATTATTGAGAAAAAGAGCAATTATTGAAAGTGTGATAGACCAACTGAAGAATATTTCGCAAGTTGAACACACACGGCATCGCTCAGTTTGGAATTTTTATGGGAATTTGGTAGCGGGATTGATAGCTTATACTTTTCAACCCCTCAAACCAAACTTAAACTTGAGACAAGACTTGGTTTTGGTCTAATTCTTATCTCGAACTGACGTTAAATTACGATGAAAATCGTCTTTCGTAATTCGTCTTTCGTAATTGAATTTCTACTGATCTTCCATTTGCTTCTTAGCTTGCACAATATATGAACGGTAAGTTACGACTTCATTGCTATCGGGAAACATTCGAATAAATTCTTCATAAACGGCGATAGCTTCTTTGAATTTCTTCATCTTTTCATAAGTTACGCCGAGCAATTCATACAAAACAGGTTCGGCTCCAGCGAGTTGAGCAAGCGCAATTTTTAGTTCATTGGTGGCAAGCAAATAATTTGCCGTTTCATTATCAAAATCGCCTTCGCTGGCAAAACTTTCGCCTTTTTCCTTGTAAAGCAAACCAAGTCCGGTGTGCGCTTCGGGTTGAAATCCGGCACCTTCTTTGATAGCACGTTTGAAAGAGGCAATAGCTTTAGTTTCCTCGCCATCGTTTTTGTAAATTCTGCCTTCTACGGCAGAGGCTTCGGGGTAAATCGGACGCGCTTTTCGAGCGTTTGCAATTGCTTTAAGCGCACCTTCATTGTCATTTGCATCGGACATTGCCCGCGCCATCGCAACGTATGCTTCAGCATATTTTGGACGAATTGAGACGGCTTTTTGATAAAGCTGAATGGCTTTTGCGCGGTCAATCGTCAACTGCTTTTCAGCCTCTTGAAACGTCAATTCGGCTTCGTCCGTGGTTTTAACTAGATTGATTTTTACCGCACTTTGCGTTGGAAGCAGACTTTGTGTAACTTCCTTAAAACCCATCGCCCGCACCCGAAGTTTTCGCGTTCCGGTGGCGACAAATTTAATGGTCAATTTACCGCCTTCATCAGTCGTTCCGCGTTTGACATCATCAATCCAAACGATTGCGTTTGCTTGAGTGGTGACAGTTACAGTCCGCGCCTTTTGAGCAAAAATTGTGACTGTAAAACTTACAACTAAAACTGAAATAATCAATAATTTCTTCATAATTCACCTCGCTTTTGATGAGCAAAACTCATCACCTGTTGTTTCAAATTATCCAAGTGGCGAAAGTTCTTCTTTTGGTAAAATTCCGCCTGCATCGTCATCGTCAACATTGCCGTCTGCTGCGTCTTCATCGGCAAAAGCCCACTTAATAAATGGTGGAGCGATTAAAGTTGTCGCAATTGCCATAAACAAAACGGCGGCAAAAAATGGCGGACTGATAACGCCCAAACTGAGTCCGATTTGCGCGACCACGATTCCAACTTCGCCGCGTGGCACCATTCCGACACCGATCTGAGTTGACCTGCGCCAACCGATTCCATACGCGCCAAGTCCGCACCCGATAAATTTTGTCACGATGGCTAAAATTGTCACAATCACCGCCAGCCAGATGGTTGAAACGTCTTTGAAAACTGATAAATCTAAAGACATTCCGATATTGACGAGGAAAAATGGGACGAGAAATTCCATCACTCCGCGAGTTTGTTTGTGCATTGAGCGGTTCGATTCGGAGGCTTCTGCCAATGCCATCCCTGCCAAAAATGCGCCGATAATTGCCGCTACACCGATAAAAGTTGCCAAATAGGAAAGCCCCAAACACAGCACCAACCCTAAAATATAAAACGAATCGCCAATGCGTAATTTTTCAATTTTTGGAGCAATCCGAGTGATAAATTTTGCGCCAACCGTAGCCACTAAAATTACGAAAAAAGTAGATAATCCGGCAGTTTTAATCAGTTCAAAATAATCAACGCTTCCTTTGGTAAGGCTCGAAACAACTGACAAAATCAACAGTCCGAGAATGTCGTCAATGACCGCCGCGCCGAGAATTATGCGAGCCGTTGGCGCATCCAAAAGCCCCAAATTTCCTAATACCCGCGCCGTAATTCCAACCGAAGTTGCCACCAACGCCGCCCCGACAAACATTGCTTCAACCTTTGAGCCGTCCCAATAAATATGCAATCCAATAACCCGCGATAAAAGGAACAATTACGCCTAAAGTGGCAACTACAAAAGCCCGTCCGCCAACCCGCAAAATTGCTTGTGGTTTGGTTTCCAGTCCAACGGTAAAAAGTAGAAAAATAACACCAATTTCAGCAAAGGTTGAAATCATTTCAGACGGTTTGACCAATCCCAAAACGCTCGGTCCAATCAAAATTCCGGCTAAGATTTCGCCAATCACGGCAGGCTGGCGCAAACGCTCAAAAATCTCTGCTAAAATCTTGGCAAAGACGAGCATCAGCAAAAGACTGAGCAGAATTTCGGGAATATTCCCCACCGATGCCAGCAAAATCGTCATTTTGTGATTTTACCATTTTTGCATTTTGGCTGGCTATTGTTTATAATTTAAAATTCGTTTCGGCTGGGTAGCTCAGATGGTTAGAGCGTAGGATTCATAACCCTAAGGTCGGGGGTTCGATCCCCCCCCCCGCCATTATATTTTAGATACTTTTTGAGGAGCATTTTGCTCCTTTTCTTTTTCTTCCCAATGTTCTTTTCGGTGACAATTTGCACATAAAAGTTTGCATTTTACTATTTCTGCTTTCAGAGCTTTGATTGTTAAATGCGATTTGGCTCTCCCAAGTGAAAATTTTTTTTCTTTCGGATTGATGTGATGAAATTCCAAACAGGCAGGATGATTTTCGCCACACTTTTTACATCCCAGAGATTTTTTATATTCTTTCAACCAAATTAAAACTTTTTTCTCTCTGGCTTCTAACATACGATATATGCTTGGCTTTATTTTCTTCATACCACTTACGCATATATTCCCTTTGATACTCACGACGTTTCTCTTTGTCTTTTATTGGCATATATTTAGCGTAACATAAAAAGGTTTCATAACACAAATAAAATAATAAGGCTCGCTAAACAAAAATGTCGTTTTTTACTCTTGCCTTTTTTGTTTACACATAAAAAAATCTGCCTTTAATTATCAATTATCAATTATCCATTATCAATTTATTCCAGCCTTTTATTTTTCCTCAAAAAGCGTTATTTTATTGCTATGAAATCTGTTCTCGTTATTTCGATTACAATCTTATTTCTAATGAACACAATTATTTCGGCGCAATCGCCCAAAGAGTTTGCACAGGTTTGGGAAAAAGGACATCTTTCCAAAATGCCAGCTTCACAAGTCCGTCATCAGGATTTACAAAAGTATCTTGAAGCCTTGAAAAAGCTAGGCTTACCCGTTTCGGAAGTTGGGCGCAGTTATCAAAATCGCGAAATTTACCAAGTCGAATGGGGCAAAGGCAAACTAAAAGTTTTTATGTGGTCGCAGATGCACGGCGATGAGCCGACGGCGACTTCGGCGTTGATGGATATGCTTGCCTTTTTGCAGACTTCAAAACTCGGTTGGGTCAAAAAACTTTCCGAATCAATCACGCTCCGAGTCGTTCCGATGCTTAACCCCGATGGTGCAGAAGTTTTCCAACGCCGCAATGCCCAATTCATTGACATCAATCGTGATGCTCAAGCTCTTTCCACGCCCGAAGGGAATCTTTTGAAAAAACTGCGGGACGAATGGCAACCTGACATTGGTTTTAACTTACACAATCAAGGTCCATTAACCACGGTTGGAAACACAAAGAAACAAGCTACGATTTCGCTTTTGGCAGTTTCGGGCAATCTCGAAGGCAAAACTTACGACGGACACGAGCGCAACAAACGGCTTTGCACGATGATGATTAACGCCTTGAACCAATTTATCAAAGGCAACATCGGACGTTATGACGATGAATATAATCCGCGTGCTTTCGGCGACAGAATTTCCGAATGGGGAACGCCCGTTATTTTGATTGAAACAGGCGCGCTTCACGGCAAAGACGAGATGTTTTTAATCAAACTCAATTTTATTGCCTATCTGACTGCTCTGCAATCACTTGTGGACGGCAGCGAAAAAAAAGCGGACGCCAAAATCTACGAATCTTTGCCTTTTAACAACGATGGCGGACTCTACAATTATATCTTTCGCGGGGCAACCATTGTTCCCGAAAGCGGTGAGCCGTATATTGCCGATGTCGCCGTCATGACCGAACGCCGCCGCGCCGGTGAAAACCCGCAAATGATTGTCCGCGAAGTTGGCGATTTGGGGATTTTCAAAGGTTTGGAAGAGTTTGATATGAAAGATTATTACCTCGTCCCCGCCGATAAATTGCGAAGCGGTTCGCCCGCCCAATTTAAGTTTTTCAAAAAATCACGCCCGTTTAATCGGGAAAATCTGATTGAGCCGGATAAAACTTTTGTGAACGGGAAATGGTCAACCATTTTGGTGCAGTAAATAGCTATGAAAAAATTTAAAGTGGTTCTAACTAAATCTTACTTGGTGACGATAAATGCCAAAAATGAACAAGATGCAAGACATTTAGCCGAATTCTATACGGGCGATATTGAGGATATTTCAACCATCCAAGACCGCCAAAAAGATGATTTTCTCATCGAAGAAATTGAATGTACAATAAACGAGGCTTTTGATGCCGAGCCTTTTCTGATTTAGTTTTGAATGGATAAACTGACCAAAGAACAACGGCGAAAGAATATGCAAGCCGTTAAAAGTAAAAGGTGATTCCAGACCGGACAACTAAAAAAAACTGTGTTACAAATATTTCACTATGGCAAATAATTGGACACGAGAACAACTAATTATCACGTTTAACCTTTACTGCAAAATTCCTTTTGCCAAAACAGTTAAAACTAATTCCGAAGTTATCAAAATTGCTAAATTGATTGACAGAACACCGTCTGCGGTTGCGTTCAAACTTGGTAATTTTGGAAGTTTTGACGAAGAACTGAAAAAACGTGGAATTAGCGGATTGCCAAATACGAGCCGATTAGATAAAGAAATTTGGGACGAATTTAATAAGGATTGGGAAGAACTTACATTTCAAAGTGAATTATTGATTGCTCAACTTGAAAATAAACCAATCGAAGAAACTGCTGAAATTGATTTAACAAATTTGCCGTCTGGAGAAGAACGACAAAGACTTGTCAAAGTTCGTGTCAATCAAAGTTTTTTCCGAAGTGCAATTTTAACTTCTTACGCTTCAAAATGTTGCATTACAGGTTTAAATATTCCTGAACTTTTGATTGCAAGCCATATCAAACCTTGGAAAGTTGACTCAGAAAACCGCACGAATCCGCAAAATGGATTATGTCTTAATGCACTTCACGACAAGGCTTTCGATAAAGGTTTTATCACCGTTACAACCGATTACAAAGTAAAGATTTCACATCAGTTAGACAACTTTCAGCAACAAACAAATATTGCCGATTTCTTTCTGAAATATGAAGGCTTTCCAATTAGTTTGCCAGAGAAATTTATGCCTAAAAAAGAGTTTTTGGAATATCACTATGAAAAAGTTTTTAAAAAGTAGAGGAATTTATAAAATGAAAAATCAAGAAGAAATAAAACTTTTACAAAAAATGGCTTTGGAAAAACTTGATTCTGACATAAATCTAGCAGATGCGTTCCACGAAATTGCGAGTTATTTAGAAAAAAAATCCGAAGGCTTATATGCTGAATTGGGTTTTAATTCGTCAGTAAACAACTATCAGGAACGCACAAGAATATTCATTCTTTATCAATTCCTTTGTCAATCAATACAATTTTACAATGCGAAACTTTCCACCAAAGAATTGTCATACGCAAATGATTTAGTTGAAAAAGTTGAAGTCGGATATTTTAAGGATGAAACGGTTAATTCCTCATTTGCTCAAGAACTTAGAGAAGAGAACTATACCATTGACGCAAAATCAGCCGAACTTTCTTTGCAAGCAAGGATTGTTTCAGTTTTGAATGATGTTATGCCAGACGGTGCTTGGGTTGTTGAATAAAATTAAACTTATTTTTATCTACAAATTCGCTTTATTTGAAACTTTGAATCTTTCCGTCTGCACACTTTACAATTAAACCGTTAAATCCGAAAATCAAAGTTCGTTTATGCTAAGTCTTCTCAAAATCAAAAATATCGCCTTAATCGAAGAAATCGAACTCGAATTCTCGAAAGGTTTGAACCTGTTGACGGGCGAAACGGGTTCGGGAAAATCAATTATTGTGGACAGCCTTTCGGCGTTGACGGGTGAGCGGGTGTCATCGGATTTAATTAAAGACCGGGGCGACCAATGCCCAGATTGAAGGACTTTTTTCCATCAAACCGACTGCCGATTTGCACGAGATTTTTTACGAAAGCGGAATCGAATTGGACGATGCAAACGAGGCTGATTTGATTGTCCGGCGTGAACTCTCGTTGTCGGGCAAAAACCGTATCTTTGTTAATAATCAATCGGTTACGCAATCTTTTTTGCGAAAAATCGGGACGTTTTTGGTTGACATTCACGGACAGGGCGAACAGGCGACGCTTTTTAATTCTTTAACCCATCTCGAAATTTTGGACGAATACGCCGAAGCCGAAATTTGCGACAAAAGGTGGCGGAAAAATATCGGGAATGGTCGGCAATTTTAAGCGAAATCGAACTTTTGCGCGAAGACGAAGCGCAAAAATTACAGCTTTTGGACATTTTGCAGTTTCAGGTGGACGAAATCGGCAAAGCGAATCTACAACACGGGCGAAGACGAGGCTTTGGAAGAAGAAAAACGACGACTGAATAATGTCGAAAAACTCTCGACTTTGAGCGATGAATCTTATCGCTTTGCTTTACGAAAACGAAGAAGCCGACTCTCACGACTTTGGAGCGAATCGTCCGCCGAATCAATGATTTAGCCGATTACGAATCGAGTTTTCGAGACTACGGCGAAAGTTTGCAAAATGCTCAAGCCGTTTTGGAAGATTTGGCAATTTCTCTGCGAGATTTTCGCAATCGGCTCGAATTTTCGCCCGAAAGATCTGGCGGAAATCGAAAATCGTCTAGCGGAAATTTCGCGTCTCAAACGCAAATATGGCGGCGACAATTGAAAGTGTTTTGGCACATTTTGCGGAATCTGAAGAGCGTCTGAGCAACATTCAAACCGCCGAATTGCGCGAAGCCGAATTAAACCAAGAATCGGCAAAATTGCGTGAAGAATATCTCAATGTGGCCCGTCAGCTTCACGAAAAACGTGAACAAAGCCGCGAAGAAATTTGAGAAAAGCGTTGAGGAAAATTTGAAAGCCGTTTCGCTCGAAAAAGCACGTTTTGAAGTGCGAATCGAAGCAGATGAAACGAACGATAAATCATTTAACGCAAAAGGTTTTGACAAGATCGAGTTTTACTTTTCGGCAAATTTGGGCGAATCTGTCAAACCGATTGCAAAAGTCGCTTCGGGCGGCGAACTGTCGCGGTTGATGTTCATTTTGAACACGGTTGCCAAACTTTCCGAATCTGCCAAAACGATGGTTTTTGACGAAATTGATGCGGGCATCGGCGGGCGCGTGGCGGAAGCCGTCGGACTGAAACTCAAAGAATTGTCGCGCACACAATCAGGTTTTGTGCGTTACGCATCAACCGCAAGTCGCGTCACTTGCCGATCATCATTATTCGGTGGAAAAAGAAACGGTCAAAAATCGGACGCAGATTCAGGTCAGAGAATTAGGCGAAACCGAACAAATTGAAGAAATCGCGCGGATGCTGGCGGGTGAAAAAATTACCGAAACGGCACGACAACACGCCCGCGAGATGATAACATGCTGACAAGACGGGACCCGGGGACGCGGCGACGGAACGTAAAAGTGAAAATTAATTATCTCCCTTTTTCTGCGTCTCCTTTTCTCCTTATCTTTTGCAAATTTTTATGAAATCAGAAATTTTAGCCAAAGTTATTCGCGGCGAAACGGTTGAATCAATTCATCGCGGACATTTTATTGTGATTGATGGCGACGGCAAAGACAATTGCTCGCTCGGCAATCCCGAAACGTGACTTTTTTGCGTTCGGCGGCCAAACCTTTTCAGGCAATTCCGTTTTTTTTGAGCGGCGCGGCGGAGAAGTTTCGGATTTCTGGAAAACGAAATTGCGCTGGCTTGCGCTTCGCATTCGGGCGAAAATTCTCATACTGAAATTGCGGCTAAAATGTTGAAAAAATTGGTTTGAGCGAAGCAGATTTGCGTTGCGGAGCGCATCTTCCGTTTGACGAAAAACGCGCCGAAGATATGATTCGAGCGGCGAAAAACCGACGCAACTTCATAATAATTGTTCGGGCAAACACGCGGCAATGCTCGCTTTTGCCAAACATATCGGCGCAGATTTGAAAACTTATGACCATCTCGAAAATCCGATTCAACAACGAATTTTAGAAATGTGTTTCACATTTTACCGAAATTCCAAAAGACGAAATAAAAATTGGCAGTTGATGGTTGCGCCGCCGCCAATTTTGCTGTTGCCTGTCGGCGCGATGGCGACAGGTGTTTTGAAATTGGTTTTTCCGCCATGCGATTTTGATGACGAACTGCGCGAAGCCTGTCAGCGGATTGTTTCGGCAATGATTTCCTATCCCGAATTGATTGGCGGAACAGAAAGGCTCGACACTTTGATAATGCAAGCAGCGCAGCGGCAAAATCATTTCTAAAATCGGTGCGGAAGGCGTTTGGTTTGGCGGCGTTTTGCCAAGTCCAGATTGGAAACGAGGTTTGGGAATTGCCTTCAAAATCGAAGATGGCGACGATTATCGAGCGCGCCCGCCGTGGCGGTCGAACTTTTGCGCCGATTAGGAATTTTTGAAGCCGAAACGATTTAACAGTTTTCGCCGTTGCCGATTATAAATCGGCGTGGAGATTTGGTTGGACGGGTCGAGGCAAGTCTAAATTTGTGAGGTATTTATGAAAAAAATTTACTGTCTTTTGATTATCCTGTTTCTGTTCATCAATTATTTTCGGACAGAAAAAACGGCTGAAAATACTGATAAAAACAGTTGTCGAACTTCCGCTTGTTCGTCCAAAATTTAAGCCTAAATTGACGCTCCAAGACGGCGTTGAAAATAATGGAAAAATTCATCGAAAAGAATAAAATTACACTTAAAATATTGGTTTTCATCGGCTCGGATGATTCAATACGGCGGAGAAAAAGAGAAAAAACAGCCCGTTTGGTTTTTTGAATGGATACACGAAGACGGGTTGCTGGGAAATTACATTCATATTTTGGTTTCGATGGACGGCGCGTTTGGCAAATGCCGACCATGTGAAGTAATTTAGTTTTATGGCAAAAGAACAAGAAATTCGTCCGCCCGCATTGGTCAAAAATCCAGACCGGCGACATCAATGTCAATTCGTTGGCTGATCTTTTGGAGTGGTTTTTGAATTACGATCAAAAAGTTGCGATTATGCGGAATCCGCACGTCCAAGAACTTTTTGAATGGAAACAAGCGGATGATGCCGCGAATGGCGTTTCGGTTTATCCGTTTGAAAATGCCGAAGCACGTTTTGCAATCGGAGTTTTTCAAGCAATTGCCGAAAATAATTCGCAAGAGCAACTGCAATCGTGGATGACCGATATTTTACAAGCACTTGGCGAATCAAAACAAACCCGTGAAGATTTTGTCGGACAATATAACCTCGAAACCAATCAAGGCGCATCTTTTGTCATGGAAGCCCAAAAACTTCCTTCGCGAATCGAACAACGAATATTTTTAACCAGTGCATGGATTGAATCGCTTTGCATGGCCGAAGTTAGATTTTTAGGTTGGGTTTATCAGGAACTTTACGGCGTTCCGTTTGAGCCGATTGCAATTTAGGAGAAAAATTTTATGTCACAGGCAACTCTATCAATTCGTGAAAAAGTATCAGCAGAAGAATGGCAAGCCCGGACCGAACTCGCGGCAGTTTATCGTCTGGTCGCGCTTTACGGTTGGGACGATTTAATTTTTACGCATATTTCGGCGCGAGTTCCCAATGAAGAAGGCAATTTTCTCATCAATCCGTATGGTTTTTTGTTTGAAGAAATTACGGCTTCAAGTCTTGTCAAAGTAAATTTGCAAGGCGAAATTGTTTCGGAAACTTCGAATTTTATCAATCCCGCCGGATTTACCATTCACAGCGCGGTTCACGAGGTGCGTCACGATGTCGGATGCGTTTTGCACATTCATTCGCTCTATGGCGTGGCAGTTTCCACGCAAAAAGAAGGACTTTTCCGCTTTCGCAACAATCGCTTTTTCCGCTTTCAGGGCTTGCCTATCACAACTACGAAGGCGTTGCGCTCAACGAGGAAGAAAAGCCGCGTCTGGTTGCAGATTTAGGCGAAAAAAGTTTTATGATTTTGCGAAATCACGGGCTTTTGACCTGCGGCAAAACGATGGCGGAAGCTTTTTTGTATATGTATGTTTTGGAAAGTGCGTGTCGGATTCAGATTTTGGGGCAATCGGGCGGAAAAGAATTGATTTCGATTCATCCGGCGATTTTGCAAGGAATTACGGCACAAGTGGCAATTGTAACGAAAGGATTAGGCGCAGAACTTGTCTTTCCTGCGCTGCTCAGAAAATTAGATAGAATTGACGGAAGTTATAAAGATTAAAGGCTAATTCCCCCCTAAAATGTCGCAAGAAAATATTACCCAACTTCTAAAATCCGCACAGGCTGGAGACCGAAACAGTCTGGACGATTTTCTGCCGTTGGTTTATGACGAATTAAAAAAAATTGCGGCTTATAAACTTTCTCTTGAACGCAAAAATCACACTTTACAAGCAACTGCGCTCGTCCACGAGGCTTATCTGCGATTGATTGATCAGCATTCGGTTGACTGGAAAAATCGCTCGCATTTTTTTGCGATTGCATCGGAAATGATGCGACGGATTTTGGTCAATTATGCCGAAAGCCACAACGCCAAAAAACGTGGCGATGGACAAACGATGATTTCGCTAGATGATGCGGAAAATTTGGCGATTGCTGAGAGCGAAGTTGATTTAATTTTCCTCGATAATGCGTTAAATGAACTCGCCGAATTTGACGAAACACAAGCAAAAATCGTGGAAATGAAATTTTTTGGCGGACTCACCAATGAGGAAGTTGCCGAAGTTTTAGGCGTTTCCGATTCCACCATCAAACGCGAATGGCGAATGGCGCGGGCGTGGCTGACAACAAAATTGACCTAGTTTTCTGATAGTTTCTGCGAGTATAACTGGAAGAAATTTTGCCGCGAAAAAACGCGAAATGACGCTAAAAATAAAGCACAAGTCGCCATTATTTCTTTTTTTCGCGCTGTTTCGCGCCCTTTCGCGGGCAACTTCTTAAAAATTCTAATGAATTCTGAAAAATGGCAACAAATTAAAGCGATTTTCAACGAAGCAATCGAACTTGATTCGGCTGAATGCGAAACGTTTCTCAAAAATCAAACTGATGCAGAAATTATTGCCGAAGTCCGCGAACTGCTCGAAGCCGAAAAGCAAAATAATTTCGCGCAACCTGTCGCTAATCTTTCACAAATTTGGCAAGAAGAATCTGGCGAAAATTACATCGGCAAAGAAGTTGGCGGTTACAAAATTCTCAACGAAATTGGTTACGGCGGGATGGGAATTGTCTTTGAAGCCGTGCGGCAAAAAGACGATTTTTCGCAAACAGTCGCGTTGAAATTACTCAAACGCGGGATGGATTCGGATGCAATGTTGCGCCGATTTTCGCACGAAAGGCAGATTCTGGCATCCTTAGAACATCCGAATATTGCCCGACTGCTTGACGGTGGGCGAAGCGCGGAAGGCACGCCATTTTTTGCAATGGAATTCGTCAAAGGTCTTTCGATTGACGATTTCTGCAACGAACAAAACTTAAGTATTAGCCAACGTTTACGGCTCTTTCTGCAAGTTTGCAACGCCGTTTCATTTGCACATTCGCGGCTAGTCGTGCATCGAGATTTGAAGCCGTCAAATATTTTAGTCACGGCAGATGGAACGGTAAAATTGCTCGATTTTGGGATTGCAAAAATTATTTCGGACGATGAAAATTTGCAAACTCAAACCGTTACCCAACTTGGAATGATGACTCCGAAATATGCTTCGCCCGAACAAATCAGCGGACAAATTGTTTCAACTTCGTCCGATATTTATTCGCTCGGATTGATTCTTTACGAATTATTAACCGGCGTTTCTGCTTACGATTTTCCGAATAATCGTCCTGATGAAATTGCTAAAATTATTTGTGAAAGTGAGCCAATTCGTCCTTCATCTGTTGTCAGTGGCGAGTGGTCAGTGGTCAGCAAAACCGACGCAAATGTAGCAAATCCGACGAACTCAAAACTCAAAACTCAGAACTCTAAACTTATTCGCGGTGATATTGACACAATAATTATAAAGTCTTTGCAAAAACTTCCCGCTCGCCGTTACGCTTCGGTCGAACAATTTGCAAATGATATTCAGCGGCATTTGGAAGGTTTGCCGGTTATCGCTCGCCCTGATACTTTTTCGTATCGGTTAGAAAAATTTGTTAAGCGAAATCGAGGTTATGTGATGACCGGAACACTTTTATTTGTAACACTTATCGGCGGAATTGCCGCGACGAGTTGGCAAGCGTATCGGGCGGAAAAACAACGAAAATTAGCCGAAGAACGCTTTAATCAAGTCCGCGAATTGGCAAATAATATCGTTTTTAAATACTACGATGAAGCCGAAAAACTTCCGAATTCGACTCCGATTCGGGAAATGTTTGTCAAAGATTCACTTGCCTTTTTTGACAGTCTTTCGCAAGACGCAAACGCTGATGATGCCCTCAAAAGCGAACTCGGCAAAGCATTTTTACGAATCGCCAAGGTGCAAGGTCGTCCGTCTTCGCCAAATTTGGGACAAACTGCTGCCGCGATTGAAAATTACCGCAAAGGAATTGAAATCCTCGAACCGATTATTTTGAAATCGTCCGATACCAATTTGCAAGCCGAATTTGTGGCTGCAAATGCTGATTATGCAGTAGTTTTGCGACAGAATGGACGTAAGGACGAATCAGATAAATTTTTTCAAAAAGCGATTGCGATTGGCGAAGAATTTCGGCGACAGAATCCCGAAAACGAGATGATTGCCTCGCGTTTGGCGATTACCTACATTTTTTGGGGAAATTCTCTGCCGGTTGGTTTCAACGAAAACGAAAATATTTGGGCATACAAAAAAGTTATTTCAATTTGCGAGAAACTTTTGGAGAAGAACCCAGATGATTTGCGGATTAACAACTATTTGGTTGGTGCATCAGCAAGTAACGCAATGACTCTGTTGACTTTAGCGAAATCTGCACGAATTGACGAAAATTTTGAGCTGGAAAAGAAATATCTCTCGGAAGCCAAAACGCTTTTGGAGCGAAGTATTGAAATAGACAAAAAACTGATCAAACTTTATCCGAATCAAGTGCTTCCGCCTGCAATGTTGGCGGCTGCGGAACTAAATTATGCAACGGTTTTAACTGAAACCGAAGAATATGGAAAAGCGTTGGAAATATTGCAATCATCGGAAAAAATTTACCGCAAAAGTCTGGAATTTGACAACATCAGCGTCGGGCAAAAATTAGAAGTTTCGACGGTTGAACAACGACTCGGAGCGATTTATTCACGCACCGGCAAAGCCAAACAAGCCGATTCCCTATTTGAAAGTTCGTTCAAATATCTTGATTATTTGGTCGAAAAAGATGCAGAAAATTTCGATTTTGTAAAAGTTCGTGGTGAAGCGAAATTTAATTACGGCGATGAATTGTTGCGACGCGGCGAAACCGAAAAAGCCCGACAAGTTTTCCACAAAGCGTTTGACGAAATGTTCGCAATCGCCAACAAAAAGGATATAACTTACGCTAAATCGTTGCAAGCATTGTATTTCGTTAAACTTGGGAATTGCGAGAATTCAAACGAAAGAGCATTGATTGAATATCAAAAAGCTGTCGAAATTTGGCAAACAACCGAAATCCAAAATATCGGCGGAATCGTGCAAAAAGATTTGTTGGAAGTCCTCAAAAGAAAAATCAGCAAACTGCGAGTTTAATTTCTGACCCAATTTTCCGCTAATTCTTGCGAGTATTGATATGAGCGTTTAACGTCTTTGGAGAAAAATTATGAAACAAATCTTTATTAACAATTACATTATTTTCAATTTTGGCGATTTTGCCTGTCACAATTTTTGCCCAACAGAACCTATTTCCGGGATGTAATTTTGTATTGGAAGATTCGGCGTGCCGCAGTTTTTTGGAACTTTCAGAAGCAAAAGCAGAGTCTGTTGTAAAGGCTGCGGATTATACCGGGCAGTATCACAATTACGGCATTCACGTCTTTTACAGTTCCACCCTAAAATCAGTTACGTTTTACGGAACGAAGCCGCACAGCGAATATCGCAGATCGTTTGATGGAAAACCTAGTAAAAACTTCAACTGGGGCGATTCTGCCGATTCCGTTATTGGCAAATTTCGCCAACCCACTTCGCAGAAAACGTGGAAAACTGGCGACAATTCTGTAACTGACTTCTATTATGGAGAAAATATAGTCTTGGAATTTAAGTCCGGAAAGCTCGTAAGCGTTACTTTAACAAGCCGGTCAACTGATTTGGGACCGAACACCGCATCAGCCTCACAATCCAATGGCGTTTCTGAATCACTTTACAAGCAGATGAACGCAGAATTTGACGCTCAGAAATTTCCCGAAGTAATCGAAACGGCAACAAAATTTCTGAGTTTGCCCGTAAAAGAACAAATAGACCGGGTAATTGCTTTTAATGTCAGAGCAAGTTCAATTGGATCTGTCTATTATGACAATAGCAAACCGATTGACTATGATTACACTTTCAGATATTCGCCAAAAACGGTTGAAATGCTCAGATTAGCGATTTCGGATACTGGCGAAGTTATCAATTATTACCGAAAGAAAACGTCTAAAACCGCCAACGATGAAGATGAACTCAGCGGAAAACATGCAGATTCTGCGTTGCTTTATTTGAGTTTAGGGCAATATAGTTCGCATAATCCGGCTGATTTCGCCAAGGCTGAAGAGCTATACAAATTGGCTTTGCCAAAAAGTAAAAAGCAGCAATGGTTAAATATGAAGCTGGTTCTATGTCTGGCGGGTCAATATAAATTTTACGAAGCCCGCGATTTGGCGAAACGTGTTTTAGCAGCTGAAACCGAAAAAGATTATATCGTAACGCTTTCATTTATCATTGAGGCTTTTGATTCGATGGGTGAATATCAATTCGCTGATGCTTTCCTTTTGGAGCAAGCCGGAATCCGCAAAGTTGCCAATAAATCATTGACTCTAATGCGAGCTGTCAAAGCCAGAAGAGAAGATGCACAAAAAGCGTCGATAGGATTTGCTAACCCAATGACCGTGATGGAATTGAATCGAAAAGGAGCGTTGCTTGCCATAACTCAGCAATGCGACAAAGCACTTCCGCTTTTTGAAAAATCTATGGGCATTTCGGAGAATACGACGGCTGCCCGATTCGCTATCCAATGTTTGATGGGAAAAAAAGATTATGAATCTGTATGGCAAACCTCAAATGCTATGGTTGACTTAAACAAAAACGATGTCGGTGCCCTTTCAATTCGGGCGATGCTCTTGATGATGCAAGAGGGTGAGGCAAAAGCCCAAGCCGATAAAGCCGAAGCTGATTTAAGCAAAGCAATTAGCGTTTTCCCTGAACTGGCGGCAATGTTTAACGCGTTGGATAATGTCAAGAAAATTTATCAATTCCAAAACAAACCAAACAAAGTCAATGAAATAACGGCTTTGGAAAAGAAATTAGGCGATATAAACGGTGAAATTGCGAAAGAAATCGAAAAAGAAAACAATGAAGAGCGTAGCACTGAAGCTCTCAAAGCCTATTTAGAAGAAAAGACAAAAACAACTCAATCATCGGAATATGGGGATTTAGATTTTGAAACATTAGCAACTAGATTTTTGGAAGATGCAATCAAACCAGCCGCTTTGAGCTTTAATTCATTTACGGAAGGAGATTCCGAATCAGACAAGGACGGAATCAAAACATACGACTTGAGTTTCGAGACATTAATCGTTCCATCAACGGAGACTATTACCTTATTCTACGGATATAAACCGGGGACAAAAAAAATAATTAAGATTCAGTTTTCTTCGAGTTTTGACGAAAACGCAATTTTGAAAAGCATTAACAGAATTGGCGAAAAATATAAAAAGAATGGCAGCGATTCAAAAGTAATTAAGAAAACCATTGATAACAAACCCGCTTACGACCTTGAAATTAACAAAATAACGCGGATAAGATTTACCCCTGAAACAAAGACTCTGCTGATTTATAGCAATTAAGCAAGTTTCAAATTATTTATGGACAGAAACAAAATTATGAAACAAATCTTTTTAACAATTACATTATTTTCAATCTTGGCGATTTTGCCCTTCTCAATTTTTGCCCAAACAACCGCGAATAAATGCGTTTCGGGAGATTGCGTCAATGGCAGAGGCAAAATGGTTTATGCCAGCGGCAATATTTACGAAGGCGATTTCGTCAGTGGCAAAGCCGACGGACAAGGAACTTCTAATTTCACCGACCGTGCAATTTATACCGGACAGTATTCTAAAGACTTATTTCACGGCAAAGGCAAATACATCTATCCTAATGGCGACATTTACGATGGGAATTGGGTCAATGGCAAGGTCGAAGGACGAGGCAAATATGTCAATTCTAACGGCACTACTTACGAAGGCGATTACGTCAATGGCAATGCCCAGGGAAAAGGGAAACTTGTCAATTCTAACGGCGATATTTACGAAGGCGATTGGGTTAATGGCAAAGCCAATGGGCAAGGGGTTTTCAAGTTAAATGACGGTCGAATTTACACGGGACAATTTTCCAACGATTTAATCAACGGCAAAGGCAAAATGACATTTGCTAATGGCGACTTTTTCGACGGAAATTGGGTTAATGGCAATAGAGAAGGACAAGGAACTTATACCGCGAAAGACGGCAGTTATTCCAGCGGCGAATGGAAAAATGATAAGTTGAACGGTTACGGAAAAGATTACAATAAAGCCACCAATATCACCCGCGAAGGCACTTATAAGGATCACGTTTTCATTGATGCTACTGCCCAACAACCAAAGACCGTTGCTGAATGGTATAACTTAGGAAACGCCCAACGTAAAGAAAACAAACACGAAGAAGCTGTAAAGTCGTATAGCGAATGTGTCCGGCTCAGTCCCGAACAATTTGAATGCTACTTAAATCGGGGAGTCGCGTATGCTGCGTTGAAAAAAGATGATAACGCCGTGGCTGATTACACTAAAGTTATTCAACTCAAGCCTGATATGGCGATAGTTTATCGTAATCGGGGAAATAGTTACGCCAGATTAAAAAGGTTTGACGAGGCAAAAGCCGATTTGAATAAAAGCATCGAACTTGATCCCAAAAATGCGGTTGCTTATTTTAATCTGGGCAATGTATTCACAGATACGAGTGAGTCTGCAAAAGCCATTCCCTTTTACGCCAAAGTCATCGAACTTGATCCCAAAAATGCAAAAGCCTACGAGAAGCTCGGAAGCGTTCACCGCACATTGAAGGACTATGAAAAGGCGATTCCGTATTATTCCAAAGCAATTGAACTTGACCCGAATTTTGCCCTTGCCTACGCGGGTCGCGGAGGTGCTTATAGTAGTCTAAAAAAATATCCCGAAGCCATCTCCGAATGTTCAAAGGCGATAGATTTAAATAATGATTCATTAGCAACGGCACTGGCGGATTTGTGTGTTTCTTACACGAAAACAAACATGGAAAAAGCAAATTCGCCTTCGGGAAAAACTGCCGACCAATTAAACGATTTGGGCGTTGAGCAAGTTGACAAGAAACAGTTTAATGAAGCAATCAATACATTTACCGAATGCCTCCGCGTTGATTCAAAACATAACGATTGCTACAACGGTCGCGGTGTTGCCAATCAAAAACTCAAAAAGCACCCCGAGGCAATCGCGGATTTTACCAAGTCAATTGAATTTGATTCCAAATATGCAGATGCTTATTTTAATCGCGGAAAAAGCTACCTTTTAGTTGATAAAAATAACGAAGCGATTGCCGATTTTAATAAAGCTCTCGAACTTAATCCTGAGTTAGAAGAAGTTTATTTTATGCGAGCCGAGGCTTATTTTTATTCCGACAAATTACCCGAAGCGATTAAAGATTACACCAAAGCGATTGAGATTGACGATGAAGATTTTGAGGCTTACAGCGGTCGTGGTGAAGCCTATCGCATGCTCGGGAAAAACGCCGAAGCCGTTGCCGATTACACCAATGCGATCGACATTCTGACAGCACCTGACGTGGATTTATATTTCAGTCGCGGAAAGGCTCTGACCAATCTAGGTAGATTCGACGAAGCACTCAAGGATTTTACCATCGCAATTAACTTTAGCAAAGATCCCTATTCCTACACAGGTCGCGGTAATGTTTTCTACAATTTGAAGAAATTTAACGAAGCAATTGCCGACTATTCCAAGTCGATAGAATTTGATCCGAGTTACAAATCAGCCTACTTAGGACGAGCAACCGTTTACTGCGAACAAGGAAAAAAGGCATTAGCCCAAGCCGATGAGAAAAAAGTTATCGAACTAGGCGGAACGGTGGCGAAACCTTGTAAATAATATGAAACAACTCTTTTTAACAATTACGCTATTTTCAATCTTGACGATTTTATCGTTTGAAACATTCGCCCAAAACGATCCGAACGCTGATTATTGGGCGATCAAAACCGAAAAAGGAATGGCGATTTTTTATCGGAATCAGCCGCAAGCATTTTCGCTACTTGTCGAAGGAAAAAATCCGACGGGCAGTGAAAATAACCCGCAAAATCTCTCGATTGAAACCGATTCAAATGCAGTTGAAATCGAATTCATCAAAACTTCTCTATTTCTTGGGAAAAAGAAGCTTTCCGAAACAGACGAAATTCTCAAGGCTCATCGGGCGTGGCATATTGCGACTCGTGAAAAAAAATGGAATGTAAAATTGAATTTAATTTCGGATAGTTTTACGCTCGTGACGGTTTATAGTTTGATGGACAGGATTTTACCTAATCGGACAATTCCAACTGTTTATTACGGTTACAGCGTTGAAGGCGTTCCGAAACGAGCATTTTTCCAAACCGTTTTGATAGGTAATATTGTTTTGTCAGTTGGAACGACTTTTCCCGCATCGGTAAATGTTGACGATGTTGAAGCGTCAATTAAAAAGATAATTGAATCAATTACGCTTTTGCCGCCGCAAAAAATTGCTCCGAAAAAGAAAGTAGTTAAAAAGTCAAAAAAGAAAAGCTAAATTATAAAAACTTTTGAACTAAAATTTGACCCATTTTTTTTTCAATCCCTGCGAGTAATTATAGAAATTTATTTCTAAAGGGAGAGAAAATATTGATGACTACGATTTTACCTAAAAGCCGCCAAAATGATTTGGTGGTCCAGCAATCAAAAGCTGAAATTCTTATTTATGATTTAAATAACAACAAAGCCTTTTGCTTAAACGAAGTAGCTGCCATGATTTGGCTGGAATGTGATGGGAATAAAGATGTTACACAGATTTCATTGGCGGTAAGCAAAAAGACGAAACACAACGCCAGCTCTGGATTTGTGAGACTCGCACTGGGACAATTAGCAAACGAAAATTTGTTATCGGACAACGAATTTTGGCGAGAAGAAACAGCCGAATATTCGAGACGCAACGCGATTAAAAAGATTGGATTGGGAACCTTGCTGGCTCTGCCGTTGATTACGACAATCGTTGCTCCGAAGGCAATCCAAGCCGCTTCAACCGGAACTTGTCTGCCTCCGAATAACACAGGTTCACCCGGCGGAACTGTTGTCGGAAATTGTCCGTTCCCAACCATTCAAGAATGCGAACCTTTTTGTTTTACTTTGGATTCTTTGTGCCAAAACTGTTTGGTCGCACCAAGTTCAGCTTCGTTTTGGTGTCCAACCTGTCCGCCGGAAGTCGTTTGGGTTTGCGTTTGCACTTAAAAAAAAGGGGCGGTTAAAATTCCGCCCACATTTTATTTCGATTTTGATTTAACTGCCCGAATAATCCCATTGATGTTGGCAATTTCATTATTGAGCGAGTTTTTAACCAACAGATTCGTCAACTTGAAAATCAACAGCATCATCACTTTCTTCCAAGATTCTAATTTCGATTGCAGAATCCATCTTTTATTATAGTACGTTTTATCGGTTACAAAAGCATCCTGAGTCATCGCAATTTTTTCAGCATAATCAAGTTTGTCAATTTCCGCTCGCCAACCAAACTTTTTGCCCTGTTTCGACAGACTGCTTGACGACAAATTTCAAAATCCGCTTGTCCCAATTTGCATAACAGTGCAGATACTTCAACCTCGTAAATAATTGATGTCGCCTTCTTTTCTGACAATTACATTTGTTATTCCCACAAATTCTTTGGGAAAAATTTGTTTAGGATATTCAATAGTCAGTTTGGGAAATGTCAGGAATTTCGCTCACGAAGCCAACCGGAGGATCAATTTTTCGCAAATTTCCATTCGTCATCGTTTGCGAAACTTCCCGTCCGTTTGCAGTATATTGCTCGGTTTTTTTCCAAAGTTCCGCTTTAACTTCGGATTTGTTTAAATTCAAGAATATCTGATAAGTAGTTCCATTTTCCCGCTCCGTTGCCGCTGACAAATTTTGGTTGTCAATTTTTCCGCGAATCTTCTGTATTTGATCGCCGATTTTGAGCCTTCCGACAAGAATTTCGCCTTTGATTTCAAAATCAGCTTCGGTTCTGAATACCTCACCATTTTGGGTAAAGTCCGCACGATAAAATCCGTCATTTATTTGCCCGAACACGAATGACGGAATCAATAAAACCGCTAGAATGAGTAATTTATTCATTTTTCTATTCCTATTTGTCCGCATAAATAAAACCGTTTAGCTCGACAAAATCGTCTTTTGCGACTCGTTTTATCTTGAAATTTGCCAACTTAAAAACGATTTGCGTTTCAGTTTCCTTAACGATTTCAATTCTTGTATTTAGGAATTCCGCCGGATTTTCCTTGTAAATATCCGCTGTTAATAAAAATGAATTTCTGGCAAAAGTCTTTTTGTCCTTTTCAAGATAGGTAAGCATATCGAAATGTTCGGCTTTCCACACTTTATTATTGCCAAAAGTCGGAAAAAGAAGCGTCAAAGTTTGTTGTCCCGCAACCGAATCTGAGTTTATTTGAATCTTATACGAAGGTGCATTTCCATTGTTCATAGCGATAATTTTCGCGGAAAAATCCTTCCATTCATTGCCAAACATTGGATTTGCAGGTTGAATTTTGAGCCAACTTTTGCCGTTATCAACTAATTCAACGGGCGGGTTGGTTTTTAGTGGCTCAACCTGTTCGACGGGCTTTTCGACTTTTGAAAAGGTCCCTTCAAAACCGCTTTCCGAAACGCTTTTGTTCAACCCCGAACCAACTTGAACTCGTTGGATAAACGAAATTTTGTTGTTTTTATCAAACTTTCCTTTCAGTTTATAAGTTGTATTTCCTTCCTTTTGACTGACGGCTTCAAACTTTCCCTTTTTATCAACTTTGCCATTTAAGGGTTTTACTTCATCACCGACTTTCACTTTGGCAATGATAGAATTATCCAATTTGACTTCAAATTCGGCAATGATTGTTTTTGGTTCTGAAAACAAATTGAAGAAAACAGCACGATAATTTCCTGTGTAATTTTGCCCGAAAGCAAATGTCGGGAATAATAAGATTAGTAGAAAAATAATTTTTCGCATAAAAAAGTGACCTCATTTATAATCGCAGAATTTTGCGTTAAAAGAGGTCAAAAACAAATTAACTATTTTGAAATCTCAGCATAAACCAGACCATTGATAGTTACAATGTCATCATTTGCTTCATTTTTAATTTTGAGATTTATAATTCTAAAAACCATTTGGCGACTGTTTTCCGATACGAGTTCGATTTCTCCCGAAGCAATATCTTTGTTTTTCAGCCACATTTCATAGTTTATGCGAAATCTGTGAATTTTCGTAAAATTTTCTGTCTTTTCGACATAATTGAGATTACGAATATTATCAATTTTCCAAATCTTTTGGGCAGAATCACGCGGACGGGCAATCGAAAAATAAAAGCCGCGTTCGGTATTTTCGGCACCGCCCATCATTTGCAAATGATAAATCTGAAATAAATCATTTTTTTCAACGATAACTTTGATTGATTCGGTGGAGAATTCCTTTTCAAACAATGGATTCGGCTGTTCAATCACCAATTCGCTTTTATCACTTTGAATCGAAGCACTTTGTGCGGCACTCTTATCAATTCGGTTAAGATTTCCCTGCATATATGATTGAGAAAAACTCCTTGTGTCGCCTGTATTTACTTGCTCGCGGCTAGATAAAGTAATTTTCCCAATCTGATTTAAGTTCGCTTTCAAAGTATAGGTATTCGGACTTTCATTGCTTGTTGCTTCGAGATTGCCGAGAGAATCTACGCTGCCTCGAATATTCGTAGTTGATTGGTTGAAAATGATTTTCCCGATCACTGTTCCATTTGACTGAACCTCAAACTCTGCCAGCGGACTGACATTTTTATCTAACGAAATAAAACGTGCATGATAATTTCCGGTAAAAGATTGTCCGAATATCAGAGTTGGAAATAACAAAATCAATAAAAAGATAAATTTACGCATAAAATATGTTCTCATTTATAATCGCAGAATTTAATGATGAAAGAGGTCAAATTAATCTACAATTAAATTTATCGCCCAAAAGTATTACATTGTCGCGCATCACCGGTCTTGAAACCATTGGCAAACCACGTCATCCGCTCCTTTGCCGAGCCGTGCGTGAAGGAATCACGGACAACATAGCCTTGTGTTCGACTTTGAATCATATCATCGCCGACAGCTTGAGCCGCACGAATTGCTTCTTCGGCATCGCCTGCTTCAAGTTTGCCTTGTTTTTGCACATAATTTGCCCAAACTCCGGCGTAACAATCGGCTTGTAATTCGAGACGAACCGAAAGTTGATTTGATTGAGATTCGCCAACCCGTTGTTGTAAAGATTGAACTTTTTCCATTGTTCCCAAAAGATTCTGGACGTGATGCCCAATCTCGTGCGCGATGACGTAGGCTTGGGCAAAGTCGCCGGGGGCTTTAAATTCACTTTTCAATTCATCAAAAAAAGCAAAATCTGAGATAGAGTTTTTGGTCGCCCGGGCAATAAAAAGGTCCGGCGGCGGCACTGCCCGTTCCGCAAGCAGTCGGTGTTTGTCCGCGATAAAGAACCATTTTTGGTTCTTGATACCGCACCCCGCTTCGGCGGAAAGTTTCGCGCCAAGCGTCTTCGGTCGTGGCTAATACTTGCGAAGTAAATTTTCTTTGCGCTTCTTCCTGCGGATTGGTTTGAATTGGTTGAGATTGATCAACTTGAACTGAATCTTGTTGTGATTGTTGGAGATAGCTTCTCCAATTCCCTCCCATCAGACCGATAATTAAAGCCGCAATTATCGTCAAACAACCGCCACCGAGAGCAATTCTCCCACCTGACATCCCCCGTCTATCTTCAATATTTGCGCTTTCGCGCCCGTCTTTTAGCATCTTTCGTTCAAACCTCGCTTAATTTGTTAAATTGCAATGGATTTTATCATTTACATTCGTCAAAATAAAACTATGAATCTTGAAATTTGGCAACAAGCCGGAAACTATTTCGACTTTGAAAGCCATAAAATTTTTTATCGTTTGAGCAAACAATCCGATGAAATTTTCCTTTGTCTTGCACGGTTTTCCGACTTCTTCCTTCGATTATCATAAAATTTGGGACGAATTGACCAAACGATTCAGCGTCTTGAGCTTTTGATATGATTGGCTACGGTTTTTCTGCTAAACCGCCTGATTTTGATTACACCACTTTTCAACAAGTGGATATTTTGCAAGCCTTACTTGAACATTTAAACGTTAAAAAAGTTCATATTCTCGCCCACGATTACGGCAATACGATTACGCAAGAATTGCTGGCGCGAGCCGAAGAGAAATCGTTTAAATTTCACAATTGAAAGTATTTGTTTGCTCAATGGTGCGCTTTTTCCCGAAACTCATCGTCCAATTCTGGCGCAGAAAATTCTTATCAGTCCGATTGGTTTTTTGTTTGGTAAATTGATTACGGATTCGCAGTTTAAGCAAAGTCTGGCTTCTATTTTTGGCAAAAATACTCAGCCGAGCGAAGCCGAATTAAACGATTTCGTCACGCTTTTTCGTTATAACAATGGCAAAAAAATTGCTCACAAATTGATTCGTTATATGACTGAAAGGGCAAAATATCGGGAAAGATGGGTTGGCGCGTTGGAGCGCACACGAGTTCCTTTGCGATTTATCAACGGTTTGGCGGATCCGGTTTCGGGGGCGCATCTGGTCAAGCGCTTTCGAGAGGTTTTGCCGCACACGGACATCATCGAACTTGTTGAAATTGGACACTTTCCGCATTTTGAGACCCCTCAAGAAACTTTGCAACATTTTTTTACGTTTCACGATAAAATCGCATAAAGCCTTGTTTTATATTAGGTTACGCCTTTTTATATCGGCAAACTACTCAATTTATTGAGTTTAACCGACTTAATTTGTAAAAAAAACCTTGACAGATACGAGTTCTCTTTTTTATTATCATTTGAAAGCTACAAACTGATTTTCCCAATTTTTTTTTAGAATAAGGACAAAAATATGATAAAACTTGACATCGTGAACCGCGTAGCAGAAAAAACTGGCGTGCCGAAACAAAAGGCTGAACAAGTAGTTGATGCCCTTTTTAACGCTATGAAAGACGCTCTGGCAAAAGGTAAAAGAATCGAACTTCGTGGTTTTGGGGTCTTCGTTGTCAAAGCTCGCAAGCGTGGAATCGGACGTAATCCGCGCACGGGCAAAGAAGTTCCAATTCCATCAGGCAAAACGATTCGTTTCAAACCCGGCAAAGATTTACAGGCTAAAGCCGTGAAAAAATAACAACTTAACTTAAATGATGAGCCGTGAGTTTTTCTCCTTAACTTTCGGCTCATTTCATTTACGCTCGTCAATTGTAGTTTAATGTCTGATTCAAATTTTACAGATTTCCTCGCTTCGACGAGCTATGCGTCCAACTGTGCGAACTTGGGCTAAACACATTCTACTGCTACTCATAACTCTTTTTACGGCAACAGTAGCCGGAGTGCTTGAGCCATTTGGACCAGTCCGAATTTTTCCAGAGGTTGATTTACAGACATCCGGCGAAGTTTTTCAGTTTATCCTTTCGCTCCCGTTTCGCTATGTTCAACTGATTTTAGAAACAATTCAGCTATTATTTACCAACGCAGAAATTTTGACTTACGGCTTGAAATTTTCGCTTTCGCTTCTTTTTATCTTAACTTGCCACGAAGCCGGACATTATATTGCTTGTCGAATTTATAGAGTTGATGCAACTTTGCCGTATTTTATCCCGACTCCGCCATTGATTGGTCCTGCCGGAACACTTGGGGCATTTATCAAAATTCTTTCGCCATTGCCTTCCAGAAAAGCGACTTTTGATATTGGAGTGGCAGGTCCGATAGCGGGATTTATTGCGCTGATTCCGATTGCTTTTTTGATGTTTTTCACCTTGAAACAAGTGCCGATCCAAGCCGGACAGGAAATCATTGCAGGAGAAATAATATTCGCTGATCCTTTACTAATAAAGATTTTTGGACTGTTTTTTGATATAAATTTAAGCCTGCCGATTTCACCAAACCCATTCTACGCCGCAACTTGGCTCGGACTTTTAATAACTGCGTTAAACTTGATTCCATCGGGACAATTGGATGGCGGACACGCGATATATGCGGTCTTTGGCGAGAAGATTCATTATTGGACGGGGCGGATTGCTTTTGGGCTGATGGTAATGTTATCTGCTATTGGTTGGTATTTCTACAGTAGCCCGGGCGCATTACTTTTTACCGTTATTTTGGGAATTATGATGCGGATTCGTCACCCCGAACCGATTGACAACTCTCCGCTTGATTTTAAACGAAAAGTGGTTGCTTTTCTGACTTTGCTGATTTTTATTTTGTGTTTTGTGCCGTTTCCGATTCAGATTCGGTAAAACTGAAATTTAAAGAATTAGCTTTTCTCAATAAAGTTTGCAATTCCAACTCATTCGGCAAGGCAGTTCGCGCCCCGATTTCGCGGCATTTGAGGGCAGCCACGGCGTTTGCCATTTCGAGGGTGGTTTCCACGCTTTCGCCTTTTAGCAAACCATAAATCAGCCCAACCCGAAACGCATCACCCGCGCCAGTTGTATCTTTGCAACCGTTTGGCACGGCATAACCTTTGGTTTCGATAAACTTATCTTCGCACAGAATCAATGAGCCTGTTTCGCCCAAAGTCATTCCCACAATTGGACAACCGAAACGTAATTTTATTTCCCGCAAAGCCTCGCGTTCATTTGTAATTCCGAGTAATTTTTCGGGGAATTCGCGCGAAGAGATAAAAACGTCAACCAGCGGAATCATTTCCAAAATGCCATCGAAAATATTGTCAATATCAATCGAAATAATCGCGCCGTATTTTTTAGCTTCGCGGGCAAGTCGTGCACACGCCAGCGCATCGTGCGGAGTCGCGTGAAAAACTTTGGTTTTCGCTACCAAATCAAGGGGAACTTCTTCGGGCGTGTAGCCGAGTTTTTCGTCTCGCTTCCAAATGACGGTGCGCTCGCCGTTGCGCTCATCAATTACGATAAAGGCAATTTGCGTAGTTGCGCCTTCGATTTGTTCGGCAAATTCAACATTTACGCCGTCATCCCGCAAAGTTTGCAGACCAAAATCTCCGGCAGAATCTTTGCCAAAACGTCCGATATATGCTGTTTTCATTCCCAAACGCCGAAGCCCTGCCATGGTGGAAGCAATCTCGCCGCCCGCGAGCTGTTGATAATTGGTCAGTTCGATTTTTGAATTGAAATTCGGATACTCCGGCACGACAATTAAAAAGTCAACCGCGTTTGTGCCAAACCCAATCGTATCAAATTCTTTGTTTTCTGAAACTTTGAAAGGAAATTGCATATTTAAAATCAAACCACAAGTTACTAAATTTAGACAAATTGCTCCATCGAAATATTTTTTTTCAGAATTTGGCAGAAAATTCTTGCCAAAAGATATTTAGAAAGGTTAGATTTTTATTCATAGTAATTTTTTCGCTACTCATTTGGCGAAAGACGCAATTAAAAATCATAAATTTTTTTTGGAGGTAGAAAAAAGTGCCAACAGTAGCTTGTCCTGAATGTAGCGAGGACGTTTATGTTGATGCCGAATCGGAACAAGGCGATGTCGTTTCGTGCGATGAATGTGGAGTTGACTTGGAAGTGGTTGGACTCGACCCGTTTGAACTCGATGTTTCCCGCGAAAAAGGCGGTTACGATGATATTCGTGATGATTATGATGTGTATGATTACGAAGATAGTCGTTATTAGAAAGTAGGCAGTCGCAGTTTGCACTTCAAGTTGTATCTGCTGACTGCTACTGCTTATTGATTTTCAATTGGTAGCCGTTTCGATTTTGCTTCACCTTTAATTCTTTTGAAACTTCAATCTTGACTTCATAAAACTTTCCGTTTTGGCGGGCTTCCTCGCTTGGGTAAAAAGCCAAAGCGTAAGAAGCCGTGAGTTCTTCCGCCAAAGATTTAAAGAGCGGTTCAAAATCCTTTTCGTTGGCATAGAGCGAACGTCCGCCGGTTTTTTCCGCTAAACCGCTTACTTCCAAAGGAGTCGGGAGCGGTTTTTGGTTGCCTTGCAGACGCGAATAGGACGGCAAAATGACCGTATAAACGCTTGTTTCCGCTTCATTTGCACGCTCAATGACTGTTTTGGGCGAAACCGTGTCGCCTACCGGAAAACCGTCTGTAATCAAGACGACAGCCCGTTTCATCAATTTATTTTTGCTGGTGTTTGGAGCTTTTTTTCGTAACAGGCGAATGGCATCATCGGTGGCATCGTAGGCGTGTGTGGAAAGTCCTTCTTGGTCTTTTAGAAGGCGGGAAAAAGTCTTTTCAAGTTTCTCGCGTTTATTGGTAAATCCTTGCAATGTCTTGACTTCCATCCCAAAAGACATAATTGCAAAGTAGGAATTATAATCAGCCAGACGATTGAGAAAATTTTGCATCGCGGTGCGGAGTTTGAGCAATTCTTCATTAGTCACACTTCCCGAAATATCTAAGGCGAAAACAATGGATAACGGACGACTCTCGACGGTTTTTTTGAGCGGCTCGAAAAAATCTAATTTGCGCTCTATCCCATCCTCAAAAATCTTAAAATCTTTTTCCAACAGACCGCGCACAGGAAGTCCATTTTTATCGGTGACAGTCACTTCAAAAGCAATCAAATCTGTTTCAACTTTAATCGGGTCGTCTTGCGCTTGAAGATTGGAGATTGAGCAAAATAGCCAAATAATCATCCAAGAAACTAAAAACGTCCGATATTTCTTTTTTAACTTTCCACTCATAATTTGAATAATAACGAATTATTCCTCTAAATTGCCAATATTTTTTCCAAACAGTGAAAATAAAGTTATTGCTTTTTTTAAGCTATCTGGTTTAAAATTAACAATTAGTATTACTTTGAGGGTAAGACAAAGTAATCTGATCAACCTCAACAATTGTAAAAATTGGTAATTGTTTAAGTCAATTAAATTTTCAACCACAGGAACGCCAGCATCTTGCTGGCAAACATCGTGAAACGATGTACTGAGTTTAAGCAAAACTCACTTCAAATTACACTTAAAATGTTCGCGCTCTGCGTGAACTGCCGCCAAGATGGACGGCGTTCCAGTCGAAGCCCTAATCCCTCAAATTTCAATCTGACCGAATTTGTTCATTTTGACAGTTCAATTTGAATGAATTTCAGTCAATTCTTTTCAATCCTCGTTTTCGTCCAATGATTATACGGCTTTTTTGAAATCTAGGTTTGGCACGAAAATTGACTATGTTTTTATGGCTCAAGGTTTGTCTTTGAGTCGCTTTTGATAAAATACTCTTTTCCGATTTTAGCCCCGCAAACGCACTCTAAAAAAATCAACTTTTGATAATGGAGAAAATGAAAGTGAATCAATTTGACCTCTCAGATTATAATTTGCCAACCAAAATCTACTGGAGCATATTATTGCTGGTTAGTGTCGCTGTTTTTGGCTTTGGAATATTCGGAAGTTTTTCTTTTTCCTTGCCCCAAATTCTTACTTTGGCAGGAGCAATCTTAATTTCTTCGATTAGTAATCAACATCAACTCAAAATACCAAAATTTAAAACATATTTTTCGGCAAAAGAACTGATTGTTTTTGCAGGAGTTATGTGGCTTGGAGTAACTGGTGGCATCCTTTTGAGCGTGGCGAGCGAAATTGCCGGTTATCGAATCGCCTCAAAGGATAAAAAACGCTGGGCAGTTTCTGTTTTCTCAGGCATTATTGCGACCTTTATTGCCGGACAGGTCTTTTATCTTTTTTTGAATAATGTTGGCGGGTTGGCGGGAAATGTAGTTGCCAATAATGAAATAGGGATTCAGTGGTTGGTGGCAGGAATAGCAATAATGATAATCGTTCATTATGCGGTTCATTTATTGCTCTGCTCGGTTTTTCTTACTTTAGAGGGTGAATATCCTTTTATCGCGGCGATTAAAGACAATGTTGTTCTACTTTCAGCTAGTTATTTATTGGGTTTAATCGGTGTTTTTGCAGTTTATTTTGCCTTCTTAAACTTTGGCGTAGCAATTGGCTTAGTGGTTTTACCAACGGTGATTGTGGCAAATTTATCTTATCGTATTCATTTTCAAAGTTTAGCCGTAAAAACTAAAGAAATCTCCGAATCAAGCCGAATTCATTTGGCAACCGTAGATGCTTTGGCAACTGCCATTGATGCTCGTGACCAAGTTGGTATTGGTCACGTTCGCCGAACTCAGATTTACGCGGTTGGAATAGGTGAATTATTAGGTTTAAATTCGGATGAAATACAGGCTTTACGCACCGGCTCATTACTTCACGACATTGGAAAACTCGGAGTTCCTGACCATATTTTAAACAAACCCGGCAGATTGACCTCCGCTGAAATGGAAAAAATGAAGATTCACTCCACGGTTGGCGCGTCAATCCTTGAAAAAGTAAAATTTCCGTATCCGGTAGTTTCAACGGTTAAATATCATCACGAAATGTGGGATGGAACGGGCTATCCCGAAGGCTTGAAAAAAGAAGAAATTCCGCTGACCGCAAGAATTCTGTCGGTAGCAGATGCCTACGATACTTTGCGTGGTGCGCGTCCATATCGGGCGGCAGTTTCACGCGATGAAGCCCGCCGTTTTATCTTAAATGGTTCGGGGACTCAGTTTGACCCGAAACTGGTGGATATTTTTCTACGAAACCTGAAGCAGTTTGAAATAGAAGTTAATGCGGCAGGTTTGGGATATGAATTTGATGGTCAATCGTCAGATTTATTTATGGGCGAAGAAGGCGCAAATGATGCCAATCAAGGATACGTTGAGCAAATAAAGCGCGCCAATCGAGAAGTTTTTGCGCTTTACGAATTAGCCAGAGTTTTTAGTTCTTCGCTCAATTTGCAAGATACTATTTCTTTGTTTGTCAAAAAAGTAGGCGAATTGATGCCGTTTGAAACTTGCGCCGTTTATTTGCTGGATAAGGCTCAAGAATTTGCCATGATACATTATGCGGTAGGACTTAATGCCGAATCTTTAAAAGGAAGAATAATCAAACCCGGCGAGGGTGCTACCGGCTATGTTTTGCAAAAACGTCAAGCAGTTTATAACATCAATCCGGCTCTTGATTTTTCTTTTTGCCAACTCGATGAGATTCAAAATTATACCGCTATGGCATCGTTGCCCTTGATTGCCAATGAACGGCTCATCGGAGCAATTTCGCTCTACTCTTGCGAATTGGAAAGCTATCAGGATGAACATATGCGGTTGCTGGAAACCATTTCGCGGATTGCTTCTGATGCAATTTCCAAATCGCTCTATCACGCAGAAACGGAAACTCACGCCCTCACCGATCAGATGACCAATTTACCAAATGCCCGCAGTTTGCAAATTCATTTTGAAAATGAAACGGCGCGAGCTAAACGAACCGGAAGCGAGTTTCAATTGATTATGCTTGACCTGGATGGTTTTAAAGCGGTCAACGACACTTTCGGACATAAAGTAGGCGATATGCTTTTGCGAGAAGTGGCTAAAGTAATGCGGGGGCAATTGCGTGAATATGATTTTCTTGCCAGATATGCAGGGGACGAATTTGTAGCGATTATCCCTGACACCTCAAATGAGGGAATCCAAGAGCTTTGTCAGCGAATAGAAAAAGCCATTCTCGGATTCCAGTTGCCGATAGAGGATGGACGATTTGCGCGGGTTGGAGCAAGTATCGGCGCGGCTTGTTACCCGAAAAATGGCGAAACCCTTGATCAAATCGTAATCGCGGCAGACCAAATGATGTATTCGGTGAAAGCCACGCACAGAGAAAAACTGACTGCCCAACAGATTCCCGAACTTACCTTGGATTCAGAATTAGAAGAATTTAAACCAACGCCGCTTGAATTAACGGAAGTTATTGAATTAGACGAAAACCACATTGTTTCAAATGCTGTCAATTAAGGACTAAAATTGAATTGTTACTAAAATAATTAAAAAGAAGTCAGCTAAATTTAGTTTGACTTCTTTTTTTTGATGAAAAAATTTGAAAAACTTGATACGTTTTGCCAAAACTCTACGCGTTAGATTTTGAAGGCTAAATTTAAGCCCTTAGAAATCAGACAAGGAGAGTCAAAATGAAAAACTTATTTCAATTCGCAATTTTATTATCAGGTTTAATTCTTTCAATCAATGTTTTCGCTGACACAAAGGTCAAAATCCGCCAAACGATGAGCGGACAAACCTTTGAAAATACGACCTATATCAAAGGAAAACGCCAACGTGCCGAACAAAATATGGGCGCGACACAAATGGTTACGATTACCCAATGTGACCTCAAACGCAGTCTGCAAATAATGCCGGTTTCGGAAACCTTTATGGTCAATTCGTGGGAATCTGCCGAAAGCGTGACACCAACTACGACCGCTAAAACCGTCACCGCTTCTCAGCCAACTGTTAAAGGCGGAGTAGTTACAAATACTGTTATGATTAAAGATACAGGCGAACGCAAACAGATGTTTGGCTATACGGCGCGTCATTTGATAATCACGATGGACACCGAATCATCGCCGGAGGCTTGTCAAAAAAACAAGAGCAAAATCGAAACCGATGGCTGGTATATTGATGCCACTTTCGCGCTTGATTGCGAAAACGAACGCTACACCGGCTATGCCACCAATCAAAAGCCGACCGGAGGTTGCCAAGACCGTTATCAAATGAAACAGGTCGGCACCGGCAAACGTGGGTTTGCGGTTTATGAAAAAATGACGATGTTTGACGAAAACGGTAAAGAATCATTTTCGACAGTCAACGAAGTTCTGGAATTCTCGAAAGCTACGCTTGAAGATTCTCTGTTTGATGTTCCAGCGAGTTATCGAGAGGTTAAAAATGCGGCGGAAATGTATCAAACTGCGAGTTATTCAAGCAATTCAAATAGTTCGTCAAATTCCACAAATTCAAACGGTTACAATACTCCGGCTGATTCAGGTTTGAGCCAAAACGTGCAAAATTTGTCGAAAGGGAATTCAGCCCCTTCAACCGAAGTTGGCGCGAAAAAAGAAGGGACTGTCCGTGTAGGCTTGGCAAACGTTAAAGTAGGCTCGGTTGGCGAAGGTTTGAATGCCAACGAATTAGCCACCGCAATTCAAAACACTTTGTCCGAATATTTGAAAGGAACGAAGGTTGAACTCGTCCAACTCGAAGCCAAATTACCATCGGCAATTGCTGACGAAGCCAGCCAAAAACAATGCGATTATGTCCTTTACGCCAATGTCTCGCACAAAAAAGGTGGCGGCGGATTCGGCGGAATGTTTAGCAAAACTTTGGGAACGGTTGTCTCTCAAACCGGAATCGGTCACACGGGAAGCGCAGTCGGAAACGTTGCCGGACAAATCGCTACTCAAGCAATTGTCGCCGCAACTTTGTCGGGAAATGTCAAAGCTAAAGACGAAATTACGCTCGATCTCAAACTGCAAAACGGAAACGCAGTAGCTTTAACCAAACAATACAAAGCTAAAGCAAAATCAAACGGCGAAGACATAATCTCGCCCATCATCGAACAAGCCGCCCAAGCCATTCTGGACGCGGTTGCCAAATAAACGAACAAGGGGGAAAATAAACGCTATCAACCCGGTGGCGTTTATTTTTATCAAGATTCAGTAGATCCAAATTTTGGACAAAAATCAGTATAGCGAGCGGTAGCGAGCAGGTTGGCGAAAGTTCAAGTTGAACAAAATCAAAGAGGTTCGCTACCGCTCACTATACTGATTCTGTCTCGTCTCCTAAAATTTGGATCTACTGAGATTATGAAATTTGCAAAATACACTTTTTGGTTAATCGGAATTTACGGCTTTTTGTTGCTTACTCCGATGTATTTCTTTGAAAAACAAATCAGTCTGGACTATCCGCCCGCAATTACACATCCCGAATATTTTTATGGATTTATCGGCGCAATGCTGACGTGGCACATTGGATTTTTTCTAATCGGAAGCGATCCTTTGCGCTATCGCCCCTTGATGCTTCCGGCGGCTTTGGGCAAATTTGTCTATTCAACCGTTATCTTGATTTTGTTTTTTGGAGAACGTGTTCCAAGTCTAATGCTGGTCTTTGCCATCATTGACGCAATCTTTGGTATATTGTCATTAGTGTCCGATTATAAATCTAATAGATTCAACTGTTTAGAATACTCAACTGTCGGTTTTTGTAATTGACATTCGTTAATTCTACTTTGTCAGATTAAAACAGATTGCCAAAAAGAGCAAAAAAGTGTGATAAATAAAGGATATGAGATTACCGGTTGATGAAAAAAACTTAATGACTATGGAGTCCGTTATCGAGAGCATTTTTGGTGTCGGAGGAAAGACCGAACCATTCACGCTTGTGAGTATTTACAAGGCTTATTCCACGAATGTAAGAGCAATATAGAAAGAATGACGGAGCGGATTCCAGACAGTAAGTATCAGCAATTACAGCATTTTATCTCGGAATCGGAGTGGGATGGGAAAGCTGTTATGAAGGAAGTTGCACGAAAGACGAATCGCAGTTTAGAGTCTCTGAAAGGTGAAAAAGGGTTAATTTTAGACGAAAGCGGAAACGAGAAAGCGGGTGAAAATCGGTTGGAGTGGCTCGTCAATATATCGGAAATGTGGGGAAAGTGTGCAATTCACAAAATGGGGTATATGCGGGATTGAGTCGTGGAAATAAAATCAGTTTAGTCGGAGCGAAGTTATATTTACCAAAGGAATGGAGACAAGATAAGAAGCGATGCCGAAAGGCGGGGATTCCCAAAGAAGAGCAGAAATACCGGACGAAGCCGGAGTTAGGATTGGAGATAATTCAAGAGTTAGAAGGAGTTATAGAATACGATTGGGTCGGCGGAGATAGTGTTTACGGGAATTCGCCACAGTTACGAAAGTCGTTGCGAGAATTAGGGAAAGCGTATGTGATGGATGTCGGAGAGGAGTTGCAAGTGTGTCTGGAAAAGCCGAAACCGTATCTGCCGAAAAATAGCGGAGGAGGCAGAACCAGAAGTCGAATGGTGATTAGAGAAGAGAAGATTAGTTTGAAAAATCTGAATGAGCGAATCGAAGAGAGTGAATGGAAAACCATCAAATATCGGGAAGGAACGAAAGGTAAATTGGTCAGAGAAGCAGTTTTAATCAAGGTCTGGATTTGGAAAAAGGGAACCGCGGAAATCGAAGAAACGAAGTTATTGATAAGTCGGAAATTAGACAAAACAGAGGTCAAATATAGTTTGTGCAATGAGCCAAGCGGAGAGCTAAGTGTAGAAACTGCCTTATTTAGACAGATGCAAAGATATTGGATAGAACGCGCTTTTCAAGAAATCAAAGAGCAAATCGGGTTACATCAATATCAAGTGCGAGGATGGAAAGCGTGGCAACATCATATCGCATTGACGATGATGGCGTTACATTTCATCTTGGAAACGCAACTTGAAAACGCCGAGAATTTACCGTTAATGTCGTGTGGAGATGTCAAATTGATGTTAGGAAACATCCTCAAAAACAAATTGGATGAGCCAGAAATACTGATGGAAACTATTCATCAAAGACACCGAGTCCGGCAAAAGGACATCGTGTGGCGAGGGCAGTTTTTAATCTGACAAAGTAGAATTAGTATCTCACTCTTCGGCTCTGCTTGTATCAACTCCGATAAATCCGGTAATCAATCTCTTGGAAAATCGTATCGCGCGATTCGATTTCGGCTAAAAGTTCAAAATTAACCTCGCCTGTCGTAACGGCTTCGTAAAGCAAATTGAAACGATGGATGTGCGATTGAAAGCGTTTGGTCGCATATTGGACGGTTGTTCCTTGATAGATTTGAAACGCCCAGTCGCTGGATTGTGCCAATAAAAGTTCGCGTGCCATTTGGTTCAAAATCCGCCATTCGGTTGCGGTTGGATTTTGAAAGTTGTTTGCCAATTCGGTCATTTTCGTTTCGGCATCGTGAGCGTAAGGATACATCCAACCAGTATCTTCATTGAGCCAAACTTTGTAATAACCCCTTTCTCCCCAAGAAGATGCAGAAGGCTGCTGGACTTGAATCGGAATTCCTGAATCCAAAAAATCGCCTGGCGTGACGGCTTTGATTTCCGATTGGTCGTAGTGGAATTTGCGGAACAAATAATCAATAAATTGCGGACCTTCATACCACCAATGCCCGTAAAGTTCGGCATCGTAGGGCGAAATGACGAGCGGCGGATGTTCGCCG
Source organism: Pyrinomonadaceae bacterium (assembly GCA_963779235.1). GTDB lineage: Bacteria > Acidobacteriota > Blastocatellia > Pyrinomonadales > Pyrinomonadaceae > JAIBCC01. Next base: position 346,170 of record CAVZXI010000010.1, on the reverse strand, counting down.
AAAGTGTCGCGCAGTTGATAGGCTTGTTTGATGCGTTTGTCAATAAAATCGCGTCGCATCCCGCGCGGCCGTTTCTTGCGCCCACGCGGGAACGTAAGCCTGTTTTTTGGTCGGTTTTGCCCGTGATTCGATAATATTTTAAACCGAAATGTCGCCGCGCTCCGTCTTTGTGCAGATGCGGTTTTAAGATATTCAAACGGCAAATCCCAACCGACATCGCGGTAAAATTCGCGATAATACGGATTGCCCGGATAACCGACTTCCGCGCTCCAAACCTGTTGCGAAGTTTCGACATCACGGGCAAAAACCGCCACACCATTTGCACATTTAACCGGCGCGTGAACGCCGTATTTCGGGCGCGGATCGCCATATAAAATCGCGTGCGAATCGCCAATAAAATATTCAATTCCGGCATCTTTCAACAAGATCTTCAATGCCCGGTTCGTAGGCACATTCGGCAAGCCAAATTCCGCGCGGATTGCGCCCGAAATGTTTTTTGTAATTTTTAACGGCAATTTCAATCTGAGCGCGGCGGGATTCGTGTGTCGAAATCAGCGGCAAAAATCCGTGAGTCGCGCAACAAGTGATGATTTCCAAAACGCCTTCGTCCTGGAGTTCGCGGAAAGCATTGATTAAATTTCGTTTATAATTATTGTTCCACAAATCAAGCGAAGCGCGTTAGCTTTTCCGCATACATTTTCGCCACAGCGTAAAAATTCGGGTCTTCTTTTTTAGTGCGGACGACTTCTTTTTCAGCCAAAGCAATCAGATTTTCCAAATGATGCGTGTAGCGGTTTGAAGGAGCGGATCAGCCAACATTTCACACAGCGGCGGCGAAACATTCATCGCCAGACGCGACTTAATTCCTTCTCGTTGATGATTTTGAAAACTGACAATCAGAGGCAAATAAACCTCAGTAATGGCTTCGTAAAGCCAATCTTCTTCCAAAAATTCAGGGTATTCGGGATGACGCACAAATGGCAAATGTGCGTGTAAAATTAGGCTGAAATAACCAATGGGCATAGTTTGATTTTGGATTTCTGATTTCTGATTTTGGATTTTTTTATTTCTAACAACTTCATTCTAAACTAAAATGTTAGAAATATCACAAAAAGTTTTGCCCGTGAATCACACGAATCGGCACGAATATTTTTAGAGTTAAACTAAAAATTGTCTTATTCGCGTTTTTTCGCGTTCATTCGCGGGCAATTGCTTCTTGTCGTTCGTAAACCTATTTCAACGAAAATGAACTCAACGGAGAAAGTTTGTTTGGTGTAAAACCCGATTTTTTCTTTCGTAATTGTTTTGGAAAGTTAATCAAACTTGCGCCGAAAACTGTCGGTGCGCCGAATTCCTCTTCAAATTCTTCTTCAAACGGCGAGAATCCGAAAAATTCTTCTAACGCCAAAATTACTTTTTCTTCGGTCAGCGCATTTGGGTTTTCGTCAATTAATGTCGCCAAAAATTCAAACAGATTTCCTGAAACATTTTCGTGCAGAGCAAAGAGCGAAACGCCCGAAGCTAACGCAAATAAAACATAACGCAGTTCGTTGACGTTGATATTTGAAAAATCAATTTGTCCTGTTCCGACCAATTGAGCAAAGGCTTTTTGGGTTGCGTCATCGGCAAATTGCGGCTCATCGCCCGCCAAATAAACCTCAAACGCATCTTGCGAATATCCGGCTAAATCCAAAACTTCGGCAAATTGATTCGCAGTTACTGCAAAATATGGTTGATACGCAACATTTTCCGATGGTTTTTGGCGCGGAGTTTCCAATTCATTTGAGAAAACAATGCGGACAAACGGGCGACTTTGGGCATAAAATCCAACTTCGGCGCGATATTTTGAATCGGCTTCGATGTTGTTAAACCACCACGAACCTTTGTTTCCAACTTCGTGAATTTCTTCTTGCTTGGTAGTCAAATTAGTTAATCTGATTGCCAAAAAATAATCATTGGCGCGATTGCCCAACGCACGGCGCAAAGTATTGTAGGAATCTTGTTTGAGCGACCAATAAAAGAAAACGCGGGTTGGCGATTGAATCTGCAAAAAGGCTCGATTTTCTTCGCGCAATGCAGGTAATTTCGGTTCGGCGAGTTCTTTGAAAACAGGCGAAAGCAATTTTGCATCAAGCTCAGTTTCCGTTAAATCGAAATTTTCTTGCGTTTGAATCTTGGCGGCAAGCGGAAGCGAAACTATTTCAATTTCGGCTTCTTTCGGCAGAACTTCGGCAACAACTTTTTTCGCTCTCGGCTTTTTCGCCTTCGTTTCGGCGATTGCTTCGACTGCTACTTTAGTTTTAGCCGTGGCTTTTTTGGCTTTCGGCGCGACAATAGTTTCGGCTTTTGCTTCAATTACTTTTTCAGTTTTAGCGGTTGCTTTTTTAGCTTTCGGTGTAGTTTCGACTGCAACTGCTTCTGCAACTGCCTCTGTTTTTGCCGTTGCTTTTTTAACTTTTGGCGCAACTGCGGCTTCGATTTTTGCCGTAGTTTCTTTCGTAGTTGCTACTTTTGTTTTCGCTTCAACTTTAGTCTCATCAATAACTTTCGCTTTTGCCTTAGTAGTTTTGGCTACCTTCGTCTCTTTTACTTTTGAAGTTTTTTTATCGCTGTCATTCATAATTTTAATAATAAATCTACATTAAATGCAAAATAATTATGCCTGAAATTATTGAATGTGACAAGTTTCACAAGAAGATTTAACTATTTTTTAACTTCGACCTTGCGAAGTTTGACATCAATTTTACCTAAATTTGTGTTGAGAACCGAGCGCACCGGAATCCGGCGATTGTCGTCGGTAATCCAAATAATCATACTTCCTTTGCTTTCAATCATTCGCCCAGTGCCAAAAACTTGCGGCTCAACCCGAAAACACATTACTTTGCCAAGAATTGTTTTTTGCATCTCGCGTTTAGTAATTCGCACCGGAATTTCATAAACCAAACCCTGAATCGCTCACCGTTAAATTGAAATTTTTATTAACCGCTAACGGCAAACTTCGCAAAATATAAACCCCCGAAATTATATCGTAAGTTTCGTCCACGATGGCAGAAGCAATTCGGCGTGGCGGACGTGCAGCATCTTTTGGATCGGTTTCAACGTAAGTTACTTTTTTCTGAGAGTAATCAAAATTTGCTTCGCTATCGCGCACCCGGTCGCCTTGTTCATCGTGTTTGATTGTTTTCAGAATCGTAAATTTTTCGCTATCAATTGTAGATTCATAGTGTTGGAAAAATTTAAAGCGGAAAAGCTTGAGCAAAGTTCCTTTTGATTGAGCATCGGCTTTGACCAAATAATCTTTGTTGTTATCTGCTTTCGAGACTGTAAAAGTCAAATCTGCCACGCTGATTCCACGCAGAAGCAGTTTGCTCAATTTTCCTTCATAACTCAAAACTTCGCCGTCAAGATATGGATTGGTTTGTAGTCTGCGAATTGGCAAAGGAAACGCCAAAAATGAACAACAACAACGCTAAAATAGAAAACTTCTTTTTCATAATTTTATCTAAAAAAATACGCTTTGACCGCCAAAATTAACAATGCAAATCCAACTCCTAATGCCGCCTGATACTCACGATATTTTAAGTATAATTCCAGTTCAAATTTATTGGACGAAGAATTTTCGTCTTTCTAAGCCGTCAGACGCGGAATAAACAGCGGGACTTTTTTAGCATAATTTTCAAAAGTTTCACCGAAAATAGCAATCAATTCTTTTTCTTCGACTCGCATCACCGGCAAATAGATGCCTAAAAATAAAATAGCGAAAAGGATTGCCAGCCACCAAACTCCCGAAGCAATCGTAAAACCCAAGCCCATAATAAAACTTCCGACATAGAGCGGATTGCGCGTATAGGCGTAAGGTCCTGAAATTGCCAAAGTCTGTTTTTGCGAATATGTCCCGAAGCCCACGCCCGAATGAAAAGCCCTAAAACTGAAATAATTGCACCAATCAATAGAGTTAGAGGCGTAGGAGCGGCAAAAATCAAAAAGACCGCCGCGAAAATAAATCCAAGCGGGACGCGAAAACGCTGAAACAATGTGCCGTGTTTTGCCATAAAATACATTTTGAGTCTGAAGTCTTAGTCTTGAGTCGGAAAGTATTTATTTTCCAGCCAATTTAGAAAATGGGTTAGCTTTTTCATTCATAAACTCCAAAATTAGTTAAACTTCATTTTTTCCTTAAGCTGTTTGTTCTTACTCAAGACTTATGACTTAAGACTCCAGACTCCAACCGCCTTTGCACCGCTTGTAAAACCGTTTCGACCTCAATATCCATACAAATCCAATTTGAACAAGTCCGCCGATGACAATTGATTCGACAACCGATGTCGTTTCTTTCTACGCAAATATCCAATGGATTTGGACTGCCATTGCGCCACCATTCCGTCGGACCAAAAATCCCGACAATCGGCGCGTTTGCCGCAACTGCCAAATGTGTCGGACCTGTATCGCCACCGATATAAATTTTGGTGCGTTTAGCTAATTCGTAAAAACCTTTCAATGACGGGGTGGCTAAAATAATCTTACCCGATTTGCTTGATTTCAGCACTTTGGAGGCGAGACTTTTTTCGCTCGGCGCGGTGGCAATCACCGAGGTCAAACCGTTTTCTTCCCAAAGTCTGTCAGCCAATTTGCCAAATTTTTCGGCGTGCCAAAGTTTTGTTACCCAACCGCCCGCCGGATTCAAAATTGCAAAGTTTTCGCCTGTTTGAGCAATAATTTCTTCAGCTTCTTGCCGATGATTTTCGTCTGTAAAGATAGGAAATTCAAAGTCTTTTATCGGGAACTGAAATTTTCAAAGCCTTCTCAGCCAGCGTCAAATTTTTACGGATGATGTGAATTTCGGGCGGAATTTCAAAAGTTTCGGTCAATAAAAAACGGCTGGCAGGCTCGCGCAAAGACTTTTTGGCAAAACCAAACCGGCGTTTTGCTTTAGCAAGTTTGGCGATCGTGGCAGATTTCAAAAGTCCTTGAAAATCAAGCGCAACATCAAATTTTACTGAAGCGCAATTCGCGCAATTGTTGAGTTGCCAGAGAAAAGTTTTTGCCAAATGAGTCTGTTTTTCGCAAAGATTTTGTGTCAATTTCAATCAATTTCATCAAAGGATTATTTCGCAAAATCTCGGCTGATTTTTTTTCGACTACCCAAGTAATTTCTGCATTTGGCAAGGCGTTGCGAATCGCAGAAAGGACGGGAAGGGTATGGATAATGTCGCCAATACTGCTGAGTTTGACCATCAGAATTTTCATCTACTTAAAGATTAGCGAATTTAGAAACTAAATTGTCAAATGGCGAAATAAATTTTTCAAAAATATCGGGTTGCTTTCGGCAAATTACAGCGTTATTTTAGTTTGCAATGACTTTTGAAACTGAAACGTCCAATAAAAAAACTTCGTCCGCGATTTTAGCGATGGTTATTTTTTTAACCTGCCTTGTTTCAGTTTTTTCGTTGACCTATTTTGATAATCCGATTCAATCTCGTGCCACGTTGATTGCCGGATTTTGTCTGATTTTGTGGCTTTCAGAGATTGTTCCGGCGTATGTCCCAACTCTTGTTTTATGGATATTGACAACTATTTTGTTGTCGTCGATTTCAAAAGAATTTAGTTTGACAGAAGTTTTAAAATGGTCAGCAAATCCGGTTTTGCTTTTATTTTTTGGCGGTTTTACTTTTGGCGTGGCGGCAAGCCGTTATGGAATTGATGCTTTGATGGCAAAACTCGCAGTTAAATTTTCAGGCGGAAAAAGTTTGAGTTTGCTTTTTTTGACGGCTGGCGTAACGGCTTTTATGTCAATGTGGATGTCGAATATCGCCGCCGCCGCGATGATGATTGCCGCACTTCATCCGCTAACTGCCAAACTTTCGCTGAACAATAATTTTCGTAAAGCGTTGCTTTTGGCAATTGCGGTCGGCGCAAATTTTGGAGGAATTGCGACCCCAATCGGAACAGGTCCGAATGCCATTGCGATTTCAGTTTTGTCGAAAACAAAACAGATTACTTTTGTCGAATGGATGAGTTTTGCGCTTCCGCTAACTGTTGGATTGCTGATAGTTGGAACGCTTTTGGTGATTTTTATTTATCGCGTGAAAGGTAATTTTGAGGTTGAAGAAACCGAAATTCCAACGCTTTCATCAAAAGGAAAACTTGTTGTCGTAATTTTTGCTTTGACAATTTTAGCGTGGCTCACCGAACCGCTTCACGGAGTTTCATCGGCAGTTGTCGCATTGATTTCCGCCGCGATTTTGTTTGGCTCAAATTTGTTGACTCGTGAAGATTTAAACGCGATTGATTGGGGAACTATTGCGCTGATTGCAGGTGGAATTAGTCTCGGTAATTTGTTGGAACAGGCTGATTTGATCAATTTTTGGGCAAACAAAATCTCGTGGGCGGGAATGCCTTTTCCGTTGCAAATTTTTGTCGTTTGCTTTGCGAGTGCGTTGCTTGCCGCACTGATGAGCAATACGGCAACTGTTACCATGCTCGTTCCGTTTGCGCTGAGTTTTATTCCAAATCCGGCGGTTGCAATTTTAGTCGCAATTGCCGCTTCACTCGGAACGCCTTTTATTATTAGCACACCGATAAACGCGATGATTCACGGCGAAGGCGGACTAAAAGCCAAAGACTTTTTTATACTTGGCTTTCCGCTGATGATTTTGGGCTGTTTGCTTCTGGCATTGACGGGATTTTATTTTCTATCTTTTTGGTTTTAGGATTTCAAAACCCTTAAAACTTCCGCCACACTCCACGCTTGAGCGTAGCATCCGCGAGGTAAGTGTGGCGCATTGGCATCAAAAATTTCCGAAATTTGTCCAAGTCCGGCTTCGTTCAAATGCGTTTCAAAACCTTGTAAAAATTCCCAAACGTGGCGTTCGGTTTTTTTAGTTTTCGGATTCACGCGGCGATATGCGTCAATAAATCCGCCGATGAGCCAGCCCCAAACCGTTCCTTGATGATACGAGCCATCTCGTTGCAACGGTGAACCGATATAAATTGGGCAATAATCTTTGTCTTTTGGCGAAAGTGAGCGCAGTCCAACGGGTGTAAGTAATTCATCCTCAATCTTTTGCACAATTTTTTTGGCTTGTCCGATGCTCAACATTGTGTTTGGCAAACTGACGGCAAAAATTTGGTTTGGGCGAACTGAAAAATCTTCTGTTTCGCCTTCGATGACATCAAATAAACAACCTTCCGCCTCATTCCAAAACTTTTCGCTGAAACTCTTTTTCGCTATTTTCGCCATCGCTTGATACTGTTCTTTTTCGGCTTTATCGCCAAATTTATCAGCAAATTTCGCCATAATGCAAAGTGCGTTATACCACAGGGCTTGAATTTCGACAGGTTTTCCGATGCGCGGCGTGACGACCCAATCGCCGATTTTGGCATCCATCCAGGTCAGTTGCACACCTTTCTCACCCGCGTGTAACAAACCATCATCGTCCACAAAAATTCCGTAACGAGTTCCTTTCATGTGCCACGCAATTGTTTCGGCTAATTTGTCGTATAAGAATTCGCGGATAAAATCGTAATCGTTGGTTTTTTCAACATACGCCCGAATTGCTTCAAAATACCAGAGCGTGGCATCAACCGTATTATATTCAGGAACTTCGTCTGCATCGGGAAATCGATTCGGTAACATTCCTTCCGAAAAATGGTTGGAAAATTCGAGCAGAATCGAACGCGCAATTTCTTCGCGATTCGTTGCCAAAGTCAAACCATTTAACGCAATCATCGTATCGCGTCCCCAATCGGAAAACCAAGGATACCCGGCAATCACCGTTTGCCCTTCGCCACGTTTGACGATGAATTGGTCAGCCGCTAAAACGAGTTGTTTGGTAAATTCGTCCTTCGCCCCCGCTTGCATTACGAACGCATCACGACGGGCAATTTCGGTCATCCGAAAGCTCAACGCATCCGAAAATTTTTGCGGTTCGGTAGAAACTAAAACGATGGCATCTTCCGCCAAATCAAATTTTAACGAAAACGGCTGAAACAAATCTTCGCTAAAATCAAACCCGCGTTCTTTTTCAATCGCATACTCAAAATTTCGATACCAAAAGCCTGTGTTTTCAACGGATTGAGCATTATGCGTCAAATAAAGCGCAGGAATTTCAGCGTAAGGTTTGAGATAAACCAAATTATCAAAAAGTTCATAATTAGGATTGAAATTTGCCGTTTCGTGTTGCAAAGAATGATAGTCAACAAAAGATAGTAATGGTTTCAGTTCCAAACCAATTTTTGCCTTTTGCCTTTTACCTTTTACCTTGAATTCAACGACCGTTGAATTCTGTCCGTGAACCATAAATAAAGACTTTTCGATTTCGATGCCGTCAATTTGATAAATCCAAATCGGGAATGGAGCTAAAGCAAATGATTTGATATATTGATAGCCTTCGGGGTTGATTGCCTTTGGATATTGATTTGACGAAAGTTCGTAAGATTTTCCGTCAATCGTCAGCGTTTCTTCAAACTTGGAAAGCATCGTAATTCTACCAAGCGGCGGACGGGTGGCAGGAGTCAAAAGCCCGTGATAACGCCGCGAGTTTGCGCCCGAAATCGTCCCGTTAGCAAATCCGCCGATGCCGTTTGTTTCGAGCCATTCACGCGAAGTTGCGGCTTCAAAATTATTGCAAATATGTGAATCAAATTTTATCATTACATGTAAATTCCTTTTGCAATTTAAGTTATTCCAAAACTGCCAAAGTAGCAAGAAAAAAGACTTGCAAAATTCTCGCAAGTCTTAAATCTGGAAAGCCATCATCTTGCTGGCAACCGTTGTAAAACCGTGTATCTGAGTTAAACTAAACTCAAGTTAAAATTAAACTCGAAATATTCGCGCCTTTGCGCTCAATGCCGGCAAGATGATGGCGTTACCTTTACCCAAACAAGCCTTCCATAATCCCTTTTTCATAAATAATCATCAGCCCAACCACAATACTGACTAAACCTGCGACACCTTGCAAAATATTATTGAAACGATTGAAACGTAACGCAGTTAAATGAAAAGGCAGACCAACTAAAAAACTCATCAACATCATTCCGCCGATTGAGCCAATGCCGAAAATTATGATGTAGATTAAGCCCAGCGGACGTGATTCAATCGTTGGAATCACCAGCAACATCAACGCCGCGCTCCCCGCCAAACCGTGAACCATTCCGATTAACAAAGCGCGTGGGCTGAATTTCAATCCGTGATGAGTGTTATCTGCATCAATTTTATCAAGTTCGTGCAGATGTGGATGGACATGTTCGCGTGCGCCGTGTTCGTGCGAGTGAAAGTGAATTTTTCCACCGTTTGAAATTTTTCGCAAAACATTCAAACCCAAAAACAAAAGCATTATCCCAACGCCAAACTCTAAAATTCTTTCGGTTTGTTCACTAATTTGAAAGTTGAACAGTAGCACAAAAAATCCCGCTACAATTAACGAAATTGTATGTCCCAAGCCCCAAATTCCGCCAATTAAAGCCGAACTCCACAGACTTTTGCGCTCCGAAACAATTGTTCCCACGGCGGCTAAATGGTCGGCTTCGGTCGCGTGTTTTAAGCCGAGAAAAAAGCCGAGGGTTAAAATCGCAAAAGTTGATGTTTCCATAATTTTTATTTGAGCCACGAACAAATACGAACAAGCACAAAATGAGCCAAATCAATATTTTTCTATTAAAACAAGTGTAAAAGTAATGATTCCTTAAATTAACCCAAGGAAAAAAACTTTCGTGTTCTTTCGTGTTTGTTCGTGGCTAATCTTTTTTTATCCTAATGAATTATAGCAAATTATTGCGCCCAAACAGGCAATCACAAACGCACTAAACACGGGCAAAGTTTTAACCAAACGACTTTCTCCAAATTTTGAACCGCCAAACAGTTTTCCGAGATAAAGAAAAACCAATCCTACCACCGTTAAAGTTGCCGCCAAACCGAAACTAAAGCCAGTCGTCAAAATCAAACCATAGCCAACCCGCCCCAACGAAATTGCCGAAAGCATCAGCACCAAAGCCGAAGGACACGGCAACAATCCGCCCGAAATTCCCAACGCTAACAAACTTTTCCACGAAATTTCTTCCGGCGGCAGATGCGAATGCGTATGCCCATCGTGCGTGTGCGTGTGTTCATTATGCTCGTGATCGTCATCGTGTGAATGATGTTCGTGTCCGTGATGATGCCCAATTTCCCCCCAACCCATTGCCGAAAATAGACGCGATTTGAACATCGTCAAACCGATATAAAGCACCAACAAACCCGACACAAAACCTAAAAACGGAATCAATTTTTCGGGCAAAATATAATTTGAAGCAAAAAGCGTAATCAATCCCAGCGCGAAAACTCCAAGCGTGTGCGTAATCGTCACCGTTGCACCCAAAAACATCGCGTGTTTCAGCGTTCCGCGTGAGCCGACAAGATATGCGCCAACCACCGTTTTGCCGTGTCCGGGCGACATCGCGTGCATTGCGCCAAGTCCGATTGCGAACAACAATCCAAACAAAGCAATCGTTGGTGTAATTTCAGGAACGGCGATAAGTTCGGCGAGTCTGTCTTTTTGAATTGCAACTGTTTGGTGTCCGTCTCGATTTTGCAAAAGTCTGGCGTTGGCGGGAAGGGAATTGGTCGAAAACGAAAATTGTGCAGTTCTTTCGGCTAAAGGTGCATTCAGATTTTCTGGCGGATAAGCCTTTAATTCATCAGTCATACCACTTCCAAATGCGGTTGAATCGAAAATATTGATGCTATTGGCGCGATTGACCACAATTTCATTCCAACCGATTCTTTCAGCGTAATTTTTATTTTCAAAATTTACTTGATTTGTGTCCGAAGAATTCTGCAAATTCCCAATTAAATTCCATTCAATTCGCAAAGTCGGCAAATTCCCCGCACCATTTTGCAATGAAATATTTTTCGATTCGGCGCGAATTTCAAGCGGTTGATTATTGACTGCTAGATTTAAATTCGCCAAAAATTTGGGCGTGATTTTTTCAGCATAAACGTTTAATTCGCTTTCAGACATCAGACCGTTTTTGTCCGTATCAATTTCGCTTTGCAGTTGAAAAGTTGGAATCTCCGCCATATCAACAACTTGGCGAATTTTTATGTTAGATTTTTCAACTTCGAGCCGCGAATATTGATTAACGCTAAAATTTCCCAACGGATGCGCTGAGGCTGAAATGGCTAAAAATAAAATTGCTAAAAGAATGTATAATTTCGTTTTCATAAATTTTTCGTTAGAGTTACGCCTTTAGCCGTTGAAGAATGTTATCGCGTTAAAACAACTTCACGTTTTTATATCAGGCGTTGATTCGCGTAAATAACTAAAACCAAAATTGAACTGTTCAACGTATTTCACGGCTGAAGCTGTAACTCTGAACACTATTTCAATTCCGACAAAGCCTTTCGAGCCTTTTCCGATTGAATCAAATCGAACATTGGATTTAGCTTCAAAGCCTGTTCCAATAATCGTTTAGCTTCTTTCCCATTGCCCAAATCTTTTTCAATCATCCCTGCGTGATAAAGGATTCGCGCATCATTTGATTTCGGATTCATTGCCTTTGAGACGGCAACTTTGGCATCCGTCAATTGACCTTTTTTATACAACGTCCACGCCAGCGCATCAGTTGTAAAAATATCTTTTCGCTCGTTCGATTCGCGTTTGGTGATTTCAAGTGCTTCGTCTAATTTATAATCGTGGTCAGCCCAAAGGAGAGCGAGACGCTTTTGGTCATTATTGACACCGATTTTTTGTTCGATGATTTCAACCAAATCATATTGTTGTTTGGCTTTATCAAAATTGCCTTGTTTAGTGTAAATATCGCCAAGCAAAATTGCGGTTTCGACATTAGGAACTCGATTGTTTGCATCAGTTAAGAATTTAGTTGCGCCTTCAAAATCGTTTTGAGACGCACGAGCGCGACCTTTTCCGGCGATTGCAAGATAATAATTTGGGAAATTTTGTAATGCTTCATCAAAAACTTTTTCTGCTTCGGCGTATTTGCCGTTTTTCCAAAGCTCATCGCCAAGTTGCAGCAGACACCAACTTTGCGCTTCTTTATCGGCAGGATCAGCGGTTCGAGCCGCAAGTTTGAACATCTCAACCGCGCCGTCGTGGTCGCCGTAGAGCGAGCGCAGATGCGCGACTCGTGCGTAAGACGACATATTGGGTTTCAAATCAACCATCTTTTGCGCCATTTCGACGGCTTCTTTGTAATTGCCGAGTTCCACATTTGCATCAGTCAAAATTCCAAACACAAATTCATCATTCGGGAACTCTGTTTGCAGTTTTTTGCCCGCTTCCAATGCTTCCACGAAACGATGAAATGTTAGATGCAAAGACGCTTTTAGTTTTCGAGCAGAATCATCGTCTGGCGCAATTTGCAACGCCTTTTCGACTGCGGTTTCGGCTTTTGAATTAATGCTAAAATCGCCTGTTTCCCTCGCTCGTTTAATGTAAATCGAAGCAACTTGGACATAGCCTTTTGGCGAATCCGGCGTTTTTTCGATTAGTTTCAGAACTTCGTTTATTTCTGCATCAGTTGAATCTTTGGTTAGGTTTTTATTTGATGCTTCGACTTTATTCGGCTCAATATTTTTGGGCGAACACGCGCCGCCGATTAACGATAAGATTAAGATAGAAAGTATTAAAAAAAATAAAATGATTGAATTATTACGCATAAAACTTTAATTGGACTTATTTCAAGTCATTGTCAGAGGATTTTTCGTTTATTTGCGTAATTTAGATTCAATCGGAAAACGAACATCAGGCAGAAAAAGAAAGATTCACACGGATAAAGGGGATGAAAAGGATATTTTCTCAGTTCTTTGACTGGATTTTATCCCGGCAATTCTCGGTTTAAAGAATATTTGATAATCAAGTAAAAGCTCCCCTCCTTGGCAAGGAGGGGCTGGGGGTGGTTTTCCGTGATAAACAGCCATAACCCCTAAACTAATCTACCACCCCTGTCCTACGGACATCCCCTCCTTCGCAAGGAGGGGAGTTTATTTTTACCTTTTAAGGTTCTATTTTTTCCAAACCGAGAATTGCTGATTTTTTCCTTTCTATCCCCCTGAATCCCTGTGAATCTTGTCTTCTTAATTTCCCGCCAACGCTTTTTTAGCTATCGTAGCTTGTAACGGGTCAAACTGCGGATTAAGGGCAAATACCTTTTTGAAATAATCATTCGCGGCATTTTTGTCGCCGACAGCTTTGGAAATCATTGCGGCGTGATAGAAAAGTTTTGCGTCTTTTGTGCCGAGTTTTAAGGCTTCTTTGATGGCAGTTTGGGCTTCGTTTAATTTGCCTGCTTTGAGTGCCGTCCACGCCACCGTATCTGCACCGTAAATGTCGCGGCGGACTTCATATTCTTTGACCGCATTCGCGTAGGCTTCTTCGGGTTTTAAATCGTGGTCAGCGTAGAAAAGCGCGAGTTGGCGATTGTAAAGCGTGCCGTTTAGTTCGCTCAAATGTCCAATTTGTTCAACTAATTCATATTGTTTTTTGGCATCGTCCTCGCGCCCCACAAGTTTGTATAAATCGCCAAGGGCGGCAACAAAATTTGGGTCGGGCAAAATGCGGACGACTTTTTCGTATTGTTCGATTGCGCCTGTTAAATCATTGTTGGCGGCGCGCACTTTTCCGAGCGAAGCAACCGCCCGAAAATAATCGGGAAAAGTTTTCAGCGCATCTCTGTAATTTTGTTCGGCAGTTTTATAATCGCCAACCGCAAAAGCGGTTTCGCCAAGTTGCCATTGACACCACGCGACAGTTTCACGCGGAGGCGTAGGCAAATTTTGAGCAAGTTTGAGCGCAGTTGCAAAATGTTTTGATGCACCCGCATTGTCGCCGTGCAAAATTGCCAAACGTGCCAGACGTTGCTCAATCGTGATTCGCGTCAAATCTTGGATACCGCCGAGCTTTTCCATCTGACGAAAAGCGTTTTCGGCTTCTGCATATTGCCCAAGTTCGAGCAAAGCATCGCCAAGTATTTGAAATGTATAGCCTTTGTTCGGCTCAAATTTGGTTAATTGAAGCGCGTGGTCACGGGCATCGGCAAAATCGTGCGACGAATATTCAACTTGCGCGAGTGCCACTAATCCGCCTTTATTTTGTTCGGCGGGCAAAATTTCCAGCGAAGCGTGGGCGGCGCGTGATGCCAAATTTAAGAAAGTTACATCGCCCGTTTCGCGCACTTTTTGCAAATATTCGGAGGCGAGTTTGTTATGTGCGATAAAATCTTCGGGGTCGTTTTTGATGCGTTCTTCGAGAAAACGAATCGAATCATTTGCCGCGATTGGTTGCGGTTTCGGCGTTTGAATTTCGGGCGCGGAACTCGCTTGGCTTTTGGTGCAAGCGTTCAAAAAAAGGGCGGCAAAAATAAAGATAAGTAATTGAATAAGTCCGATTTTTTTCATAACAACCTCAAAAGACTGGAGCGTAAATTAGATGTTTGCGCCCCAGTTATTTATAGACAGCCTTTAACTAATTTGCGTATTATCAATCGCATGGATTTTCAAGCGGTTGATTGGGCGGCGCAAAAAATGGGAAAGTATTGCCAAGCGGCACGTCGTTACTGTTCACGTTGTCACCATTGGTTAAGCCTTGATTGCTGATGAAATAAAGCAAAACATCAACCGTATCATCACCAGGTCGACGACCATTTGGGAAACCTGTGTAACCTGGTGTGGTGGCTCTTTCACCAAATCCGACGCTGGTGTTTGGTGTTGCCAAATTGAGACGTAAATAATCGCCTTTGGCAACGGCAACATTTGCTAAAACACCGATGTTTGCTTGGCTTGTGCCGAGTGCGGTCAGTGTTCCAACGATGCTGTTGGCAAAAACTCCATTGGCATCATCTTGCGGAGTGGCGGCATTGTATTCATTTTTGCGGGCAAAAGGAATCAGCGCAGTATTGACGGCTGGGGTTGCCATTCGGTCAACCTGGACATAATTTCCGTTCCGAATTAACTTCGCCTGTGTTTTGTCGGTGTGAATTGCGTTGACGCAAAGTAACGCCATTAACACCAATGATATTTCCGGCTGAACCTCTCAGCATCGAAGCAGGAACCGAGATAGCAATCATATGGATATTGTATCCGGCAAAGCTATCACGCGAGCGATTGAGGCGTGTCACATCAGGACTGCCAGCCTAAAACTGAACCAACAAAACGGTTAAATCCAACGATGTCAAAATAAAACGGATCATCGGTTAAACCTGCGAAAAATGAAGCACCGCTTGCAGGGTCTGTCGTGACGACCAACGGATTGGGAGTTGGATTCAAGGTTTGAACGGTAGTCGGTGCAGTAAATGAACCGCCTTTTTTGCCTGCCAATCGAATAGTTGCAGTTTGTGGCGCACTACGCGAAGTTTGCGGCGAAAAGGTCACATCAATGGCTTGGTCGGGAATCGCGTCGCCCGTGTTTTCAATCTCAAACCGATACAAAATATCAGGTGCAAAGAAACTGAGATTTGATAATTCCGAGGGAACTATAAAACCT
This sequence comes from Pyrinomonadaceae bacterium, assembly GCA_963779235.1. Classification (GTDB taxonomy): domain Bacteria; phylum Acidobacteriota; class Blastocatellia; order Pyrinomonadales; family Pyrinomonadaceae; genus JAIBCC01. The sequence continues at coordinate 330,694 of CAVZXI010000010.1, read as the reverse complement.
TCGACATCCATTGCCAAAACAACTTTTGAATTGTCATTTGGATCAAGAAACGCAAAAACATCCGCGATGTCTGCGCCCGGATCGCCTGCTACCGAAGTTGATTCGGCGTGGTCGGCGGCTCTCACCGGTAACGAATTGAACATTGTGACGAAGGCTAATGCCAAGGACAAAAATCCCATCACCGTTTTTCTAATTTTTTTATTAAACATTATTTCTCCTTAGTTATTTGATTTTTAGTATTCCCTATGAATTTGAAATCTACTTGGGTTATGTTAACTGGGGCGAGTGAGGATAATTTCCTCGTAGAACTTAGCGTAGCCTTTGTCTGCATTGGGTGATAAAATTATCAGGTTGATACATTTCCAATAAAATTCTGTTTTCATAAATTGTGGAACGAAGTGCGGATACTTCTCGCTGAAAGTGCGCCATCCGTCTGCGGTGGTATTTGTTTGGCTACTCAAAAAGTTATTTACTGACTCAGAAACATTGGATAAAATTTAAGCTACATATTACTTGAGTTTAGCTGATGTAGTCGTGAGGCGAGACGTCACCTCACTCCGCGCGCGCCGATGCCTACATTCGTCGTTACGGATTTTTTGTTCCTTTTCCCAAGACAAAGTTGTAGTTATTAACTATCAAACCTATCGCGCTAGGAAAATCCCGTAATCTGATTTGCAAAGTTTTTTTGCTTGAAATGCGCGGAATCAATGCTACATTTCCGCCATCCGAAGTCGGTTGCACGGTTAAAGAATCCGGCTCTTGCGGAAACCAGGTCTTGCCTCCGTCGGTCGAAATTTGTTTGATATATTCGATTCCAACACCTTTTAATTCGCAGTTTTCTCCACCAGCACATTTGACCGATTCGACTTGCGGAAGTCGGATAAAAGTTTTGCGAATGGTGAACCAATCCGAATCGCCGCGTTCTTTGTCACGAATGCGGAATTGCAACCGTTTTCCGCCTAAATATTTCTGAAGTTCGGGATTCAAGAGGAACGAAATTTTCATATTTTTCCAGTCCAAAACTTCAAAATTAGCTTTCGGTAATTCGTTTGCGCTGACTTGCGCGTTTTCGATTCGGGTTTCAATCGAGATATTTTCCGCCTTGAAATCGTAATCGGTTAGCGTATTTTGGACGTTCAATTTGATCTCGGTCGTATCAATCGGAAAGACTGGTAAAGTGTTGTAAATAGACGATATTTGACTCGCGCCTTTGGTATCAACCGCAATTCCTTCGACTTCTTTGGCTTCATTGGCGATAATCGAAGGACGCGCTGGAGAGACGGGAAAAGTTTTGGGACTTGGATAAATTCGGTCATTGTCTAGTCCGAGTTCGAGCGTAATCGTGTTTGAATCAAGACGTGCATTCGGATCTTCAAAAACTGCGGTTCGTTCATTCAGCGATGTCAAATTATTGGCTTGAATGACGTTAGCCATCACCACAGCTCTTTTGCCGTTAATTTTGATAAATTTCAGTTGTTCGAGCCGTTCGCCAAAAATTACCGCCTGTTTATCGCCTCTGGAAATTTTTATCGCCGTGATATTTGGTGGCGCGGGATACAGATTTATATTCAAATTTGAAGTGTCGTTGCCCGATTGTTTGAGTTCCAATTGTCCCTGTCCGGGTTGAAAATTGCTGGCATCAACTTCAAACGAAACTTCTTTTCCGTCCTCAGAATATTCGAGATTGTTTTCTTTGCCGTTCGCATCAAAAACAAACTGTCCGCCAAACGAAGGCTTATAAACAACGGTTTGCAAACATTTACAATTTCCCAATTCGTTTCTCAAAGTAATCACTCTGCGCCCGCCAACGGCAAAGGCTTTTTGTGATTCGGGTGTGATTTCCCAGTTTCCACCAACGGGAATCGGCAGATTAAATTTCGGACTTTTTATCTCGTTAAATCCTCGTATGCCAAAGATTTCCGATTCCATCGTCATTTGTATTTTGGGGAAAGAATTGAGGTCTTCTTTGGTTAGATTTAAGTCCCAACCGCTCATCCCAAGATTTTTTCGCAAAGGAAATTCTTTGCGAAAACCGTTTGACGAACTAATCAATAATTTGAAATCTTTGGAGTATGGATCAGATATCCAATCGCCCGTCAGGTCGGTATTTCGTAAAATATTTTGTCCCGAATGCAGACACGATTCCATCAGCGTTGGCGCAGGCAAACTGATTATTTCCGGGTCTGGGTCTGCTTGCCATTTATGCAAAACAATCGGATAAGCTGTCACAAATTCACCATTAGTTGGCTGACTTTCGGCATAGAGCGAGATTTTTACCGAATCCGACTGAGAAACATTAGAGGCTGTATTCGGCGCAAAATTAGAATACGAAACGGCATAACTATTCTGATAACCATAATTTTGCCCTTGATTTTCCAAAGACGAAATAACGGTTGGCACAATTTTCAATGGAGTTTTTTTGGTAATCTTGAGGATAAAATCTACCGCTACCGCCGCAATGCTAATCCATTGAGAAATTTGCGGATATTTTTGCTGAAGTTGGGCAACTGCCAGTATTCCGCCCTGTTGGAGCAATCGGCTGACGCTCAAATCAAAATCTTCCAGACGGACGTTTTTAGCCACGCATTGGATTTTGCCCGCTAAATCTTGATTCATTCCGCCGTATCCGTAATTGCTGTAACTATTATAAGTATTGTAGTTGCCGTAACCGCTACCTTGCCAGCAACTCGGCAATTGAATGTTAAAACTCTTTGCCAGACGCTCGACGGTCTGTTCGGCAAACTGATTGTAATTGTAGCCAAGATTTGTTCCGTAGCCGCCGTAATTATTGTAAATATTGCTTCGATAACCGCCGTAATTTGTTTGATTCAAAACGCCTTGCAGTTCATTCAAAAACATCCCGATTTGCGCGTATGCTCCGGCAATATCAATTGTTTTTTCTCCAATCTTTCGCACTTCGTCATATTTTTTGCTGATTAGTTTTAAGATTTTGTCTCGATATTTTGGTTTCGGATAGAGGAAAAAAATGGGTTGCGAATCGTAAGGGACGGTAAAAGAATACTCTCGATACCAGCCGCTTTTGCGAAAGTTTATCTCTGCGCTCACCGAACTTTCTTTATCGTTATTGCGCCCCGGATTGATGAAGGCGACTAAAAATGTCCAATCCCAATTAGACTGATCGGGTTTAGCACCATTGATAGGTTCTTCCAACATCCGAACTTTTAGCACATCATCTTTTTGCAAACGAGGGACTTGAGTAATTGACATCGGCTCTCTGCCCGCCCGCACGACATTTATTTCCATCCGCGCAATCTCTTGCTTAAAAGCAGTCGAATTTGCCATATAATTTCGATTTTGCGGAGCAGGAGTATAATAATTTGGCTGACTGTATTCTTGTGGAAAAATGGCGGTTACGCCAAAAATAAAGATAAAACCTAAGACAACTGAAATAAATTGTAAATTTCTAGTTTCGACAAAAAATAAAGACGATTTTCTTTTGATGTTTTCACTCATTACGACCTCCTGATTTCAAACGTGGTACGTTTAAATCTGATTAAAATTCGATTGCGGAAAGATGTTCGCCTAAACGAAAAATTCAGATTCAACAAATGTTTTTATTTGATAAAGACTCAGAATAATTCGAAGTTTTTGAGGTTTAGTGTGCTATTTTTCGTTCATTTTGGTATGTTATTAGATTGATTTAGCGTCAAGATTACTGACGATTGTTTTATGAATCCAAATAACATCCGAAATTTTTCAATTATTGCCCATATTGACCACGGCAAATCCACTTTGGCTGACCGTATTTTGCAACTGACAGGTGCAGTTTCCGAACGCGATATGGAAGACCAACTGCTCGATAATATGGATTTGGAACGTGAACGCGGGATTACTATCAAATCTCACGCCGTCCGCTTAGATTACACAGCTAAAGACGGGCAACAATACGTTTTGAATTTGATTGATACGCCCGGTCACGTTGATTTTTCGTATGAAGTTTCGCGTTCGCTTTCGGCGTGTGAAGGTGCGTTACTGGTCGTGGATGCCTCGCAAGGTGTTGAAGCCCAAACACTTGCCAATACTTATCTGGCACTCGAAAACGATTTGGAATTGCTTCCTGTGCTGAACAAAATTGACTTGCCCTCTGCCGAGCCTGACCGCATCAAAGAGCAAATAGAAAACATCATCGGCTTGGATACGAGCGAAGCAGTGCTGGCATCAGCCAAAACGGGCATCGGGATTGACGATATTTTGGAGCAAATTATCGCCAAAGTTCCTGCCCCAAAAGGTGACGCAAACGCGCCTTTCAAAGCCTTGATTTTCGATAGTTGGTATGATTCGTATCGCGGCGTAATCGTCCTTTTCCGCGTGATTGAAGGCACGATTAAAAAAGGAATGAAGATTCGCTTTTTTAATACTGGACGCGATTATTTGGTTGAAACTCTTGGAGTTAATCGTCCGCGTCCGACTCCGATTAACGAATTAAGCGTCGGCGAAGTTGGATTTTTGACGGCTTCCATCAAAACTGTGGCAGACGTGCAAATCGGCGACACGATTACCGATTCAACCAGACCTGTTGACACACCTTTCCCCGGTTTTCAAGAAGTTAAACCGATGGTTTTTGCCGGACTTTATCCAACTGATAACGCCCAATACGAAGAATTGCGCGATGCGATGGACAAACTTCGTCTTAACGATGCTTCATTCTTTTACGAGCCTGAATCTTCAACGGCATTAGGCTTCGGGTTTCGTTGCGGATTTCTTGGACTTCTACATATGGAAATCGTCCAAGAGCGACTCGAACGCGAATTTGACCTCGATTTAATTACCACCGCGCCGGGCGTTCGTTATCGTGTAACCACCACCGATGGAGCAGTTACAGAAGTTGATTCACCTTCAAAAATGCCTGATACGGGCAGAATAACGAAAATTGAAGAGCCGTTCATTACCGCGACAATTTTGACCAATGACGCATATCTTGGCGGGATTTTACCGCTTTTGGACGAAAAACGAGGGATTCAGAAAAAGTTTGAATATATTACGGATACTCGTGTCATTTTGGTTTATGAATTACCGCTCAACGAAATTGTGTTGGACTTTTACGACCGTCTAAAATCGGTTTCCAAAGGGTATGCTTCGCTCGACTATCATTTTTCGGATTACCAAGAAAGCGATTTGGTGAAACTCGACATTTTAGTTGCGGGTGAGCCGGTGGACGCACTTTCGTTGATTTTGCACCGCGCCACCGCCGACAAAAAGGGTCGTGCGGTTGCCGCCAAAATGAAGGAACTCATTCCGCGACAACTATTTGAAGTCCCCATCCAAGCCGCCATCGGCAATAAAGTAATCGCCCGCGAAACTGTCAAAGCGATGGGCAAAAACGTCATCGCCAAATGCTACGGCGGCGATATTAGCAGAAAACGCAAACTGCTCGAAAAACAAAAAGAAGGCAAAAAACGGATGAAGAAAGTTGGAAGAGTGGAGATTCCGCAAGACGCATTTTTGGCAGTTTTGAAGGTAAGTGAAGGTTAAAGATGAAGATTGATGAAAAAATTATTAAGAGATTTGAAGAGTTAATTGAGCGAGGTAATAAAATAGAAAGACCTTTAAATGGGAAACTTAAAGACGCTCCTTTAGCCTTTGAATGGCAGGTAAATTGTATTAGTTTTCTCAAGAGAGTATTTGGAGAAAATAATACATATTCTGAAAACTTCGACAGGCATTTTTCAATAGTGCAAGGTGGAAATTTCTATTTTGGCGAGCCCGTAAGTATTATTCAAGCCGCAAAAAATGATTACGAAAACGGCTATCTTTTTGATACTCGAACTTTAATTGAAGCGGAAGTTTTTGATGATTTTCTTGAACAATCTGAACATCTTCTAAGTCAAGGTTATTTTCTTGCTTCTGCCGTCATTGCAGGATGTGTTTTAGAAGATGCTTTACGAAAACTTTGTGATAAAAATTCAATAACTTTACCTGCAAAAGCTACGATTGAACCAATGAATATCGAACTTGCCAAAGCAGGAATTTACAACAAACTTTGGCAAAAGAAAATCACTGCTTTAGCAGATTTGCGAAACAAAGCCGCGCATAATTTAGGCGGTTTTACAGATAAAGATGTTGAAGATATGATTCGAGACGTGCGAAGATTTACAGTAGATTATTTTAGTTGAGGGAAAAGATGATTATCGAAAAAGATTTACCGATAAATGTGGATAAAGAAATTTTGAGCGGAACGCCTGTTTTTATGGGGACGCGAGTTCCGGTTTAGGCTTTGCTTGATAATTTGGAAGTCGGCGTTTCGTTGGACGAGTTTTTAGAAAATTTTCCCACCTTCAAACGCGAACAAGCGGTGCAGATTTTGGAATACTTCAAGTCAACTTTGGACGACATCAAAAAAGCCGCATGAAAATTATCATTGACGAATGCGTTCCACACATTGTCAAACAACGCCTGCCTCATCGCCAAATCAAAACTGTTCAAGAAATGGGTTGGGCTGGAGTGAAAAATGGCGAACTACTGAAACTGGTTGAAGCGGAATTTGAAGTTTTCATCACGTCTGACAAAATCTTCGTTATCAGCAGAATTTACAAAATCGAAAGACCGCAATTTTACTCCTGCCAAGCAATCAAGTTCCGATTATTGAGAATCTATTTGGTCAACTAAAGGCGGCGATTTGCGAGTCGCCCATTTTTTCGGACTTCATGCGATTCAAACAATTCCAATTGTCGCGTATCTTTTGGACAAATTTAATTTGAGCATTTCGACCACTTTGACTTTTGTTTTTGCGCTTGGATATTTCGCCTTTTTTAGTTTTCTCTTTGTGCAGGCTTTAAAAGGTCAGCCGTTTTTGCCACAATTGTTTTAGAAAATGGCAGAATATATTTTAGAACGCGAACAAATTATCCAACGACCACACGAAGAAGTCTTTGATTTTTTCGCTGATGCGCTTAATTTAGAACGAATTACGCCGCCCGAATTAAATTTTCACATTATTACGCCACAACCGATTGACATCAAAAAAGGTGCATTGATTGATTACCAACTCAAACTGCACGGTTTCTCTATCCTCTGGAAAACCGAGATTACGCAATGGAATCCGCCGTTTGACTTTATTGATTCCGCGCTCAAAAGTCCTTATAAACAATGGATTCATTTGCATACATTTCAAGAAATTGGCGAAAATGAAACGATGATGAAAGATATTGTGCGCTATCGGCTGCCGTTTGAACCGCTCGGCGATTTGGCGCATTGGTATGTCAAAAGAGAGTTGAAATATATTTTTGATTATCGTTACAAGGTGGTCGAAGAGATTTTTAAATAAAACGATTTTTTTGGTGATACACTTCCCTCCTATTCCCCGCGTTAGTAATTGAGATTAAGTTTATCTAGTTCAATTCAACTAACTTAGGAGCATCAACAAATGTCTAATATCAAATTTTCATTCGCAATTATTCTAGCATTTTCAACTTTTATTACAGGATGTCTTGCCCAAACGGGCGATGTGCCAATCAAATCACAAACTTTTCGCGTTGACGGCAACACTGATTATGTCAATGTCATGGGCGATTTGATGCCTGAGATTCCGCAATTTCCGGCGGTTTCAAAAAAAGCGGGTTATGTTCGCGGTTACATTAAAGACACGCTCGGACAACCGATTGCCGGAGCAAAATTGGGCTTAAAATCAGCCCGAATGTATGATTCATATCTTGCCAATTCTGCTGAAAGCGATGCCAAAGGTTATTACGAAATCAAAATTCCGACTGGCGGAGCAAGATTTGATTATGCGGGATTTACTATCCAATATAGTCGCGGACTCGCCCCGCTTTCGCTTCATCCGGCAGACGGAAATTTGAGCGAAAGTTATCCGGCGGCAACGGGCGGAGTCGAGAATTTTGTGATGTTGCCTTTCGGAATTGCGGACGCAGCGAAAGTCGGCGAAAATCCACGTTATCCGAGCAACTATTACGGCGGAACATTGATGCTCAAATACAGCATTATATTGGATGGAATGAGTCAAAGCGATGTTCCCGCGTGGCTCGTCAGAGGTTCGGAAATCGTGATTACGCTCACGCCCGTTGGCACGCTTTCGGACGGCAACAATTTTGCCCGTGCTTTTGAGATTCGCAAAAAAGTGACGGACAGCTCAATCGAAGAGTTTTTTATCTGCAACCTGCCAATCGGACGCTATGATCTTTCGGTCAACCAAGCAAACGGCAAGCCATTTAAGTTGAGACAAACAAATCCGACGAGCGGTGTTTTTGGAATCCAACCGATGCAAGCCAGCGGAAATGCTTCATTGATTTTTAACCCTTTCAATACCGAGGTAAGAGGAGCAGTTCCCAAATCCGGCAATTGGAGTGCGGTGGAAATTTTAGTTGAGAATCCGTAATTGTTTGTTACATTTTTATACTGAATGAGGCTGCTTGAAAAAGGAGTCTTTTTTTATTGATACTTTTCCCGCACAAAATCCGCGTTAGCAATTGGAGGCAATTTCAATATGCAACGTGGATTCAATTTTTATACGCAAGTCATCGCTTTAATTATCATTTTTAGTCTTTCAAATTCAACGGTTTTTGCACAAAAGAAACTTGTTCAAGCTAAACCAATCGCCAAAAAATGTTCGGGTGCATGGGTCGGGACGGTCAAATATACGCGGACGCAAACGATGACCGACAGTAAAACCGAGAAGCGTGTTTCGCAGATGGGCGAGGACACGAAAATGAGCGAGATGAAATATGAATATAAAGCAAGTGCCATCGTCTCGGAAAATGCAGGCTCGACGCGGGCGAAGGCGGTAATTGATTCAAAAATGACTGCCAAAGAAATAACTTCCGCCAAAGAAAAAGTTTCTTGCGATAGAGGAAAGACCTGGCAGACGCAAACGGGGAAATTTGCGGCTACCACCAAACTTCACGGGATGAGCGACAATGCCGAAGCCAGTGTAACCATCGGTTTGAATGATAACGGAACTTATAATGTGGCGGTTGCTCTGCCGCAGATTCGCGGGGAAAAAGAAGGGTCTTTTACCTCAAGTTTCAGCGGACAATGCAAAGAGAAAAAAGGTGTCAATGAAACAATGGCGGCGGAACAAACCTCGATCAGCGGTAATTCTCTGATTTCGGACGGTTCGCACCGGTTTGATCAAAAAAATCCGAATCGCATTTCGGGAAGCTACACGCAGAAAGGAATCGCCGGAATGGAAGAAACTATTAGTTGGAAACTTCAACGCTGCGGCTCGCCTCTGATGATTACCGAAGTCGAACTATTTCAACCGATTCACCCCAGCTACAATGATTGGACAAAGATTGACGAAGGTAACTACACGATTGACGGCAATTTCGTCAAAATAGTCGCCAAAATCGCCAATCTTTCCGGCGAGAGCAAAACTGCACCAATCGAATTCCGCGAATTAAAGGAAAATGTGCTGCTGCCCGAAGGCAAAATGCCGATTACAATTGAGGCGAATGGGGAACGGGAAATCGTTTATATGTGGGACACTTCGGGTTACGCTTGGAAGGAATCCGGCGAACTGAATCAGCCTGAAATCAATCGGCAAATCGAAGTCAAAATTACCGATGATTCCAAAACCGAAAATGTGGAAGTGCGTCCGAGACCCGTCATCATTATCCCTGGTTTGTGGACTGATAAATATTCTTTTTCAGAATTTATGAAGTATTTTGAAAACCAAAAATCAGCAAATTGGGCGGTTGATTATGCGAGAGTTTTGACCAGCAAAAGTGCGGCTGAAAATGCTCCCGAAGTTGAAAAAAGAATCAAAGAAATGCAAGAAAAAACGAATGCGTGGCACGTTGATTTGGTCGGGCATTCGACAGGCGGCTTAACGGGGCGAGTTTATATCAACGATTTAATGGGAACTCTTGCCGACGGAAAACCGACTGTCACGAATTTCGTAATGGTCGGCACGCCAAACAAAGGAACGCCGTGTTCGCTAGGACTGGACAATATTATTACCCGCTTTTTCAACCGCAGCGGCGAGGCTTTTCAGGAAATTACCTACAAAAATATGCAGAAATTTAACAAAAAAATTACTGCCCGCAAAGGCACAAAGTTTTACGGTTTGGTCGGACACGGATTCAACAAAACCTGCCAACTGACCACGCCCGGAGACGGAATTGTTCCGGCTGGTTCGGCACTCTGGCTGATCAAGAATTTCAAATATACGACTGCACCCTCGACTCACGAATTTATGCTCGGCGAATCGCCGAATATGAAGGATATTCACAAATGGCTCGCCATCAGCCCGAAAGGAAATCACAAACCCGAAACCGAAGATTTTACGGGAAGTTTGATGAATGAAACATCCGATGAAATTTCCGCCAAACAAAGAAATTACGGAGCAATGTTTCGTCCCGCGAGTTTTGAAAACAATCTTCCGACAATGGATGATGAGGACATCGAACCGACTTTTGGAACAGGCGTTAAGCTCAAACCGAATCAAACCACGGAAATTGAAATTCCCGTAACGGACGGCAAACGAATGGCAATCAACATCCTTGCTCCAAAGAATGTTTCGGCAACTTTGCTTGAATCAAACGGCACAGTTGCAGGAAAAAATCTAGCGGGAACGCCCGAAGCTAACCAAATATTTCGGCTGATCAGCGTGGACAAACCGTTCCAAAAAGGCACTTGGAAATTGAAATTAGAGAGTAAAGAAACGGAAGAAGCCGAGATTGCCGTAGTAGTTTTTATTTTTTAATGGGGCAAAGATATTTTATAGATTGAAAAGTGAGGCAGAAACGCGACCGTGAGGGAGCGTGACTCAAGATTGGCGTTGGACACGCTCGTTCACACTCGCGTTTCTGCCTGTTGTTTTAAAATTTAGTTAAAGGATAATATTATGAAACAAACAATTAAACGCATTTTTTTATGGAAATTAGCTATCATCGTTGGATATTTTGCTATCGGAATCATTCTTAATTACTACATTTTTCCTGAGCAAAAACCTGATTTGGCTAATTATTTTCAATCGGGCGACAAATTTTACAGTAAGGCGGAAGGATTCGATCAACATATTCTTTGGCAAAGAGACGGTTGGGTTCGCCTCAGCCTTATCATTGAGCCAAAAGGTTTCGGACCGCCCGAACATATTCACACCGATTTAGACGAAACATTTACGGTCAAAGAAGGCGTTCTCAGTATTTTGGTCAACGGCGAGAAAAAAACGCTCCAAAAAGGCGAAACTGTGACAGTAAAAAGCGGAACGCCGCACAAACCTTTTAATGAAACAGATTCGCCTGTAATTGTTGAAAGCACAGAGGATGAAAAAAGTCTGCCGGTTGAATTTGCCTATCATTTATCGCAACTCTATCCATTCGTGGACAGTTTAGGCGAAAATCCAAGTGCTTTTTCGATGATTATGCAGCTATCAGTTTTTGGCAACGAAATGGATGCTTATCTGGCAGATGGAGGTCCTATTTTCATGCAAAAAGCAATTCGGTTTTTGCTTGCTCCAACTGCCCGTTTGTTAGGATACAAAAGTTATTACGAACAATATCGGATAGTTCATCAATCAAATTAGAGCAGAAAATATATGACAAGACAATTTTCAATCGCCCAAATTATGCTATGGCTTTTTGTCATTACACTCGGAATCGAAAATGGCGCGGGTTTATATGAAACATTCGTTATCACACCATTGTGGGCTGGCTCTGCACCCGATTCTGTAATCGCTTTTTATCAACATAATGCAACTAATCCACAGTTAGCAATCAATGCCGGCGACAGATTTTGGATATTTGCTACTCCGCTGGTCGGATTGTTTTCACTCGGAACTTTACTTTCAGGTTGGCGGACGAATCCCGAACATCGCAAATGGCGATTGGCAGGTGCAGGACTTGCTTTCTTTGTAATTGCGTTCACTTTCGCGTGGTTTGTGCCGAATATTCTTTTGTTGCAAAGCAAAGAGGTTTTGACGATGAACCCGGACACGGTGAAGAGTTTAACAAATTGGTGGGTTGGATTGAATTGGGGACGGGTGGTTTTGGCTATCACCGCTTGGTTGTTAGTGTTACGAGCCTTGAGCATTCCATCGAAAAATGTTTTCGACTAAAGTTTTGCAACTTTTTTGATATAAATTTTAAAGAAATTGGAAAGGAGAAATTTAAAAATGAATATTTCAGAAATTGCACCAGATGTTTTCAGATTATCGCTTTATGTCCCTGAACTGGATATGGGTTTTAATCAATTTTTAGTCAGAGATGATGAACCGCTTCTTTTCCATACCGGAATGAAGGCAATTTTTCCGCAGGTGCGCGAAGCGGTCGCCAAAGTAATTGATCCGTCTGAGCTTCGTTATATCAGTTTCAGCCATTTTGAGCAGGACGAATGCGGTTCGCTCAATGAATGGTTGGAAATTGCGCCGAATGCCCAAGCTGTTTGCAGTTTTGTCGGCGCGATGGTCAGCGTCAACGACTTTGCCATCCGTCCGGCTGTCGCATTAAACGACGGCGAAACTTTTTCAACCGGAAAATACAAATTCAAGTTTGTGCAAACGCCCCATTTACCGCATTGTTGGGAAGCGGGAATGCTTTTTGAGGAAACTAACGGAACTTTGTTTTGCTCTGATCTTTTTCACCAACTTGGTAATGTCGAACCGCTAACCGAAAATGATGTCGTCGGACGGGCGCGAGCTACATTGATCGGTTATCAAGCAAGTCCGTTTGCCAACTATATGCCTTATACAACGCTGACAGAAGGCAATATTGAAAAGTTGGTTGCGCTTAATCCAAAGACGATTGCGGTGATGCACGGGTCGTCCTTTAGCGGTGACGGTTCTCAAGCCTTACGAGATTTTTCCGTAATGATGAAAGAAATTTTAGGCTGAGAAGCTGTTTTAAAACTCTAATTTAGATGTTTCTTGTCACCAAGGATGACTAACATCATAGCGAGGGAGAATCCCTACGTTTAGTTACACAATCTTTCCGTCTCTGAAGGATACGAACATAAGCTCTTGATTGTTTGACACTTACAGCGTCGAAACGGCTTGATTATTTAACGTAGGGTGTCGCTCAGTATCATTCGCTTTACCCTACGCTATGTTATTTGTCCCCGTTGGGGACTTCAAGGAAAATTAGTTTTTAAACAGCTTCTGAGAAAAAAACTGACACCTTTTCCCCATAAAATCCGCGTTAGCTATTGGAGGCACTTTCAAGATGCAACGCGGATTTAATTTTTATCAAACAATTCATCACTTTATTCATAATTTTCAGTCTTTCAATTTCAATAGTTTTTGCACAAAAGAAACCTGTTCAAACGAAACCTGCGCCAACTTGTTCGGGTGCGTGGACGGGCAACATCACCTTTACTCGAACAAATCTGATAACCGACACCAAGGTTACGCCTCGCGTTTCGGGACGCGGCAAAGACACACGAAATATGGAGATGAAATATGACTACAAAGCATCGGTTGCGTGTCATCGAATCACCCGAAAAAAATGGTTTGAGCATCGGCAAAGCCTCTATTAACAGCAATTATACGATGACCGAGAAAACGCTCGCCGAAGAGGAAAATTCGTGCGACAAAGGCAAAACGTTTTAAGCTGATGACCGGAAATTTTACGAGCATGACCCGAAATCATCGGCAGCGGCAGCGGCGAAGCAAATGTTTCAATCGGTGTAAATTCGGATGGAACTTATTGCGTCGGTGTTGGTTTGCCCCAGATTCCGGGTAAAACATCAGGTTCGCAAAGTGCAACTTATAGCGGGCAATGTACGACGAAAGAAGGCTACAATATTGCGTCGCCGACCACTCCAGCCAAGGTTCAAGGTGCTTCGTTTAGGTCTAATGGAACGAATCGCGTTGACCCGAACAATCCGAATCGTCTTTCCGGCAGTTGGTCGGAAACTGCTTTGGGAATTACCAACACAATCACTTGGAGTCTGCAAAGATGCGGCGGGGAATTACGAATTTCCGACCTCAAATTTGAAGATATGAAATTTCCAAATTGGAACGATTGGCACGAAATCACTGAACAAAAAGGCACGATTGACGGCAATTTTGTGAAAATCAAAGCCAAAATTTTGAACACTTCGCCCGAAACGAAATATGCCGATGTTCGTTTTAAAGAAACCTACAAAGGCGACAAATGGGACGGAGCGAGACCTGATGCACCGTTGAAAGACGACGTTATTTCCGTTTCGTGTGGATGCGGGCGAAGAAAAAACGGTTGAATTGGTTTGGGATTCAAGCGGTTATGCGTGGTTTGATGATGGTCGTCCGCGGCTTGTCGCAACGCATCAAAGCCGAGATTTGGAAAGAAAATAAATTGGTCGACGAGTATGACCAAAAATCTGAAAGTTGCTCCGAAACCTGTAGTTTTGGTTCACGGGTTTGGGCGATTGGAGACTTTTGAACTTGGCAAAATATTTTTACCACCGTTCATTCTTACGATTGGAAAGCGTTTCCCGTTGGCGAAAAACCCGAACATGGCGTGATGGATACGGGCAAAATCCGGGTCGCCCGAACAGGCAAATCGATTACCGAAAATGCGGCGCACTTGAAAGCCTATATCGGATATGCCCAAAAAGACCGCAATGCGTGGCACGTTGATATTGTCGCCCATTCATCGGCGGACTGATTTCGCGTTGGTATATCGACCAACTGATGCTGAACTCTCGAAGATCCGCGTCCGCCTGTTTCGCATCTGGTGATGCTCGGCACGCCAAACAAGGCAGCCCTTGTGCAGATGTGATGTGGCTGGCGTTACAGGCTACAACGCTTTGCATTAACTGCGCGAAGATTGTGTTGCCGTATTTAATCAACGTGCATACCAACGCAAAGGCGTTAAATTTTCGGCTCTCGGCGGGAAACCCTTTGCCGATTATGTGTAAATCAATCACTCCGAACGACAGTTTTGTCTCGTTCCATCGGCACATTGGATATAATAAACACGGCAGATACACCTTACACGCATAGGAACTGACGGGCATAAAAGTCTTGCACATTATGTAAATGATCGTCCAACGAAGGAATTCCGATTTTTCGGATTTTGTCAAACCGCGTCTGGCAATCGGACCGAAAGGCGATCATAATCCTGATCTTTCCGATTTACTGGACAAAAAAACAGGGCAAAATTATCAACCAAATGGCGAGGCGTTTTCGCTGAACGCGACACGCGGACCGAATGTTTCAACTATGGATTCGATTGAAAATTTGCCTGAAAATGATACGTCCGAAGGTTGATTTTTCTAAATCCGTCAAACTCGCAGCTAAACAAACCTTTGAAATTGAGATTCCGATTGAAGACGGCACAAAATTTCGGCTTGACGTTTATGGCTGATTCACAGATTTCCGCCACGCTTTTTGATGAAAAAGGGGTTATAGTCGGCAAAAATCTAGCAAAAACGCGGGAAGCAAACGTCTGGTTTCGTTCGATTTTTTTTGATAAACCAACTGTCAAAGCGACTTGGAAGTTGAAGCTCGAAAATACTTCGGATAAGGAGTTTGAAGCAATTTTGGCGACTTGGAAAGATGCGCTAAGATAATCTTATGAAATTTGCCAAATACACCTTTTAAATTGCGGGAATCTTCGGGCTGATTGCCCTTATCCCGCAATATTTTTTGGAAGAAAAGAACGGTGCAGATTATCCGCCTGCAATTACGCATCCCGAATATTATTATGGATTTATCGGCGTGGCATTAGCTTTTCAAGTTGCGTTTTTAATCATTTCCCGCAACCCCGTTCAGTATCGAATGATGATGATTCCGGCAATGTTGGAAAAATTCAGTTTTTCGATTGCAGTCTTTATTTTGTTTGCACTTGGGCGGGTGGCTTCGATGATGGTCGTGGCGGCAACGATTGATTTTATTTTGGGGGTGCTTTTTGTGATGGCTTATTTGAAAACTCCTAAAACAGAGTAGGCGTGCAAAATTGACTGATTGCCCCGAAAACTTTAGATTAGAAGTCATTACTGAGCGGCACAGTTTTTGCTTGCTGAAAAGTCTTTGGTTATTTGACTAATTTTTGCCCACGAAAACACCAAAAGCACGAAAAAGTTTTGGTGAATAGCTGGGTTGAAAAATATTTTGCCCAATTTTCGTATCATTCGTGTTTTTCGCGGGCAAATATTTCTTGTTTTCCAAGCTACCGCAATTTCTATGCCGCTCAGTAATGATTAGAAGTCGAAGAATTTTTTTCTAGGAGATTTATGGCAATCAGTTCTGAATTACTCGAAATTTTAGTTTGCCCGAAATGCAAAAAAAAGGTTGAATTAAAGCCTGATGGCAAAGGATTAAAATGCACAAACCCTGAATGTGCTTTGGTTTATCCGATTAAAGATGATATTCCTGTGATGTCGTGAGGGAGAGGCGAAAGCGGAAAAATAGACGGATGGACGAAGTAGCCAAATATAATCAAGCAAGATGGAAAGCGTTGGCTGAGGCAAACGCTCTTTTCACTCGCCCGAAATTAAATCTTGATGCTGAATCCGCTCGAAAAATTGTTGACGCAGATGGCAAATTTGATGATTTGACTGGAAAAGATGTGCTTTGTCTGGCGGGCGGTGGCGGACAACAATCAGCGGCTTTTGCCGTCTTGGGCGCAAATGTTTCGGTCTTTGACATTTCTGCCGAACAGCTTGAAAGAGACAAGGAAGTTGCCAAACATTACCAAACGGAAATCAAGATTTTTCAAGGTGATATGCGGAATCTTGATTGTTTTGCCCCGGTGAGTTTTGACATCGTTCATCACGCTTATTCGTTAAATTTTGTGCCTGATGCGACCAAAGTTTTTCTCCAAGTAGCACGAATTTTACGAACAGGCGGATTTTATCGTTTTAGCTGCGCGAATCCTTTTTTGATGGGAATGGAGCAAAATAGTTGGACTGGTGAAGGTTACGTTTTGAAAAAAGCGTATTTTAGCAATGACGAAATTACTTACACCGACCAAGATTGGGTTTATGACAAAAATCAACACCAGCCGATTCCGAATCCGATTGAATATCGCCACAGTTTGAGCAATTTGATAAATGGTTTGGTTGATTCGGGGCTTGCAATTTTGAATGTCTCCGACAATAGCGATATGTATCCCGACAATGTATCGCCGAGCCGAAATCTTGGGAACATTTCACCGCTTTTGTCACCACCTTGGCTGAGTTTTCTGACGAAAAAAAGTTTGAATAAAGAAATTGATTGGAAAAATGTAAGAAAGAGTTTTGGTCGTTCGCCTGCGTTCAATCGGCGACACGGTTCTCTCAACGCCTTCGCTCATCGCGCTCCAACGTTTTTTGCCCGATGCTCAGATTGATATTTTGCTGGAAGATTGGGTTGCGCCTGTTTTGGAAGGTTTTGAAGAAATTGATAATGTTTTGACGGTTGGAAAAACGAACCAATCTCGTCTTAAAACGGCGTGGCAACTTCGCCGAAATAAATACGACGTTGCCTTCAACCTTCACGGCGGAACAACTGCGACATTTTTTGTTCGCGCCAGCGGAGCAAAACATCGAATCGGTTTTGCCAATTATCAATACTCCTTTCTTTACAATCATTTAGTTTCTTCGTCAGCAGATTTTTGGCAACAAGAAAGAACGCATTCCGCCGAACAACAACTTGCACTTTTAGGCGGCGTTGGAATTCCCGTGGAAGATAAACCAAAGTCGAAATTAACGATTCTTGAGAAATCATCGGTTCGCAGTTCAAGGCTACCGTTTGCCTTGATTCATCCAACGGCAGCCTTTGCCACGAAACAATGGTCAGCCGAAAACTTTGCCGAAATTGCGGAATTTTTAGTGCAAAAAGGTTTGCAAATCGTGGCGGTCGGGCTCAAAAAAGAGCGTGAAACTTTCGACAATTTGCGCCAATTTTCGCAAGTTCCGATTCAATGCTATGACAACTTAACCTTGCCACAAATTACAAATTTGGCTTCTCGCGCCAAAATCTTTGTCGGAAATGATTCAGGGATCGCGCATATCGCCGCCGCCGTTCAAACTCCATCAGTCGTCATTTTCGGCTCATCAAATCGCGCTCATTGGTCGCCGTGGACGGACGCTCCGCATTCCATTGTCTTTGAAGAATTCGCTTGTCAGCCTTGCGCGGGTTATGTGTGCGAGGAATTCGGCGAGCCGCGATGTATTTTGAGCATAAAAGTAGAAAGCGTGAAAGAGGCGATTGAGAAAGTTCTGCGTTCTTAATTTAATCTTTCCTGCAAACGCCGTAAAGCCCGGTAAGCATTTGAATAATTGGGTTGTTCTTTGATTGCCAAGCCGTAATGTTTAGCGGCTTCGAGCAGTTTGCCTCGTTTTTCATAGACGTAGGCGAGGTTGAAATGCGGAAAGGCACGGGCTTCGTAACGAAAGGCTTGCATTGCGAGTTTAAACCAACGCACGCAATCGTAATAATTCCCTTTGGCAATCAGATAACTTCCGATGTCGTTGTAGGGATTTCCGAAGGTGGAATCAACCGCAATCGCCGCCAGACACTCTGCAATTGCAAGGTCGTATTCGCCTTGAAAACTATACGCCCAACCAAGAAAAGTATAGGCTTCGGCAGTCGGGAAAATTTCGATGGATTTTTTGTAAAGTTTGATGGCAAGCGGATAATCCTCAGCCATTTGCGCTTCGTAAGCCTCGTTAAAAAGCATAATCGCCTCACTTTTCACCGGATTTTTTACGTCTTGCTCAGAAAACATTACATTTGAAATTTCAACACAAAATTGAAAGTGAGACAAGACCAATTTGCACTCTCAAACCTTTTTCTCTACGATTAAAGTTTATGCTCAAACGCTATATGCACAACCGCGAACGCTATTTCGTTAGTCTCAACGATAACCGTGTCGTGCGCGAATTTGGTTGGGGAATGGAGTATGTCGGCGAAAATGCCAACGGCGCAGACCCGCACGAATTTTTCCGCGAATATTCTAAAAAAATGATTGCCGAAAGCGACAAGTTTTTCTGCTCGCCCGAAATTTCGGATTATAATTTGCACAATAATCAACTGACTTGGACGAGTGGCATCAAGACTTTTTCCGAAGAAAATAATACAGTTTATGCTCAATTTTTCCCGCACAAAGATAACAAAAAATCAGCGGTCGTTGTCCTTCCGCATTGGAACGCGAAGGCAAAAACTTACTTCGATTTGTGTAAAGTTTTTAATCGGGTGGGCGTTTCGGCGTTGCGCGTCACTCTGCCGTATCACGAAGAAAGGATGCCGCCCGAACTTGAACGGGCTGATTATCTGGTTGCGCCGAATGTCGGGCAAACTCTGCAATCGCTTCGGCAATCGGTGGTTGATACGCGCTCGGCGGTTCGTTGGCTCAAAGAGCAAGGTTATGAAAAAATTGGCGTGATTGGCACGAGCATCGGAAGTTGTGTCGGATTTTTTGCTTTTGTCCACGATTTACAGATTGATGCGGCGGTTTTTAATCACGTTTCGGGCTATGTGGCAGATGTCGTCTGGCAAGGGCTTTCGACCTATCACGTCAAGCAGGGTTTGGAAAACGACATCGAACTTGATGACCTGCGCGAATATTGGATGCCGATTTCGCCGATGGCTTATATGGACAAACTCTCGAAACTGCCGCATCGTCCGCAACGCTACATTTACACGCTTTATGACCTGACTTTTCCGATTGACCTTTCCCGCGATATGATGCGCTCCCTCCGCGAACACGGCATCAAACACGACAAATCGAGAATCCCTTGCGGACATTATACTTTGGGCGAAAAGCCTTGGGTTTATCTGGACGGCTGGAAAATCGTGAGCTTTTTACGGAAGCATTTGCGATAAAAGGCAGAAGCCTGCGCGTAAGCAAGGGCGCAAAACTACATTTCAACTTTCCCATTTGGCTTAAATTTATAGACAAGTGTAGCTTTTACAAAAATTCTTGGTCCATTTATTAAAGTCGGTGAAAATTTTGCTTTTCGAGCCGCTTGAATCGCTGAAGCCTGAAGCAAAGGATTTCCTGAAGATGTTTTAGTGCGAATGACATTTCCGTCCATATCAATTAAAACTTTTACGTTTATAGTTCCTTCACAACGACAACCTTTAGGGAAAACAGGTTTTGGCAGATGTTTCGCCTTTTTGTTAGCAATTCCGCCCGAAACTACTAGCAAAAGTGGTTTTGGCTTTTTATTTTCAATAGTCTTGCCATTAAAATCTTCAAGTTTATAAGTCAAAATTCCTGAACCATAAATTGTGTCAAACTCAGTCAAAATCGGCTCAAATTTTGCTTGTCTCGCCGCAATTTCTATCCATACCCAAGTCAAAGGATGCCCCGAAATCGCTGTTGCCTCAATGACTTCGCCTTTCTGTAAATCAATTTTTACTTGAACATTTAGATTTCCAACAATATGTGGTCTTGGAGCAGGCATTTTAGGCATCGGCAAAATTTTTGCTTTATCGTTCACCACGCCGAGTGAAATAATCTTCTTACCAACACCTTGCCCCCAACCCAAACCACAAAATCCAATCAAACAAATAATCATCCAAATAATCTTTTTCGACATTCTCGTAAGCAACTCCACTCTTATTTTCTGCAACTACAATTTATTAGACAACAAAAGTTGGTTTTAGTTCCCCAAAATATGCAAAGTAGTGTTAAAATTCCAACATTTGAACCAACTGTGATTTCCATCGCTGAAAAACACAAAGAGATTTTAGACGAATCGGTGTCGCGTCTGCTCACGCGGGCTGAGAATTCGCGTGGACTTGGCGTGTCGGATTTGCAGGCTCGGGTTTCGCTATCGCTCGAAAAATATCTCCTCAAAGATACGCAAAACCCGAAAAAACCTGAAATAAAAGAGTTTGTGGATGCGCTCAATGCCGATGATTTGTGTTTGATTGTAGCTTGCGAAAATGGTGACGAAACGGCTTGGGAAGAGATGGTCAAGAAATTTGATGCGACGGTCAAATCGGCAGCGCGGAAAATTTCTAACAACGCCGAAGATGCCGAAGATTTGGCAAGTTCGATTTGGGCAGAACTCTACGGTTTGAAGGAAAAAGACGGTAAGGCAAAGGGCAAACTTTCGTATTATTCGGGACGCGGAAGTTTGGCGGGTTGGCTGCGGGCAGTCGTTTCGCAACTCGCGGTTGACCAATTTCGCAAGCAGTCAAAATTCGTGCAAATCGAAGAAACGAGAGAGTTTGAGAATCTGGCGAATGAATCTTCGGAAAAAGATGAAAACGCGGGATTAGTCACACACGGCGAGAGTCCCGAAGAAATTTTGACCCGCACCGAGACAAACAAAGATGTCAAAGATGCTTTGCGCGAAGCAATGCAAAACCTCGAATCTGAAGACCGTCTGATTTTGAAACTTTATTATTTTGACGATTTAAAATTGAAAGATATTGGACAAATGATGGGCTTTCACGAAGCAACCGCTAGTCGCAAACTTGTGCGAGTGCAGTCCGATTTGCGAAAATCAGTAGAAAAAGCCTTGGCGGATAAACACGGCTGGAAGCAAGATGAGGTCAAACGTCATCTTGCGGATTCGGCATCAAAGCTCGACATCAGCCTCGAAAAAATGTTCGGATTGATGGCTTTAGCGGTGTTGATGCAAGATTTTTTTAAGTAAAGCGTTCTAGTTGTGCATTTGATAAAATGCAGTTTGAAAGATGGTAAATGAATTCGACAAAGAAATAGATGCGATGTTGCGGGATTTGGCAAAAGGCGATACCTTTGCTCAAATTTTGCCTGATTTGCATCTGGACGCAGACGAAATTTCCGCGTTTGCCGAAAATGCTCTGCCCAAAAAGGCTCGTCTGCGGACGATGGAGCATTTAGCGGATTGTTCAAATTGTCGAAAAATTCTGGCAAATACATTTTTACTTAATTCCGAAGACCAAAGTGAAATTATTCACGAAGAAGCCAAAACCGTTGCCACGATTCCTGCAACTCCTTGGTATAAAAAACTTTTCGCCTTTCCACAACTCGCCTACACAACGGGCGCAATGGCTTTGCTTTTAGTTGGAATGGTTGGTTTGCTCGTTTTGCAAAGTTCAAGAAATTCTGAGCCGATGATGGCGCAAAAAGAAAGGGCTGCTGATAAACCTTACAACACAGGCGGAGCAAGTTCGGAAGGCGAAGCTCCCCTAAATGAGTCTTATTCTGCAAACTCAACTGCAAATGCTCCATCCACAACTGCAAATTCTGCCTCAATTCCAAGTAATTCTTCTGCCGCAATTCCTGAAAGTAAAGATGCTGTGCCGATGTCTCCGACAGGCTCAAGCAACTCAAATATTTCGACATTGAAAACAGCGGAAGAAGACTCGCTGGCTGATAAAATAAAAGACAATGATGATTCCCTAGTGGCAACAAAATCTGCGGAGCAACCGACCGATTTGGCGAAAAAAGAAGAAGCTAAGCCCGTTGCAACTCCTGCCAATGAAGTTGCTGAGACGGTTGAGCGTCGGGATATGAATAAGCAAAGCGAAGTTTCACAAAATCGGGCGGAAAATCAACAGAATATTTCGCCGGATTCCAAAAATGTGGCTCGTCAGCAAACGGTTTCTCCTGCTCCTTCAGCTTCAGGAGCATCCCGCGAAGGCGAAAAAAATGAGACTCCTAAAGCTAAAAAAGTTGGCAAATCTGACGAAGATCGTAAAGATTCATCCAACGGGACTCGCAACATCGGCGGTAAAACCTTCCGCAACGCAAACGGCGTTTGGACAGATTCAAGCTATACTGGCGGCGCGACCAAATCCGTTAAACGCGGTTCGGATGACTACAAAAAACTTGATTCAGGCTTGCAAAACATCGGCAATTCTCTCAGCGGAACGGTAATCGTGGTCTGGGGCGGTAAAAACTATAAAATTCAATAAATTTCTTAATCCTCTGTAACTACTTCGTGAATTAAATTTGCAAGCGCGGCTTCAGAGGCTTTCAAGGTTGGTGAAAAGCGCGTTAACGCACCATTCGAAACACTTGCAACTGAATCTTCTTCATAAATTCATCCTTTATTCTATCTCGCTACCTTCGATGATTGGAAAAAGAAGAGAATAAGCAACTCGCCATTTGTCACGTTCATTGACCAAAATAGAGGCGGTTTTTTGATTAAGCCCAATTACGCGACCATATTTTTCTTGATTTTGTCTATCACAAAAGCCGACCGAATCACCAATTTTTAATTGTGTTCGACTGATTCCTTTGGTTTTATTTGGGTTTATATCGGTTTCAACCTTATCTAAATTAACGGTGCAGTAACGAATGCTCCAATCTCGATGGTCAAGCAGATTGTGAATATCCAATCGCGTCCGATTTAGTTTAAGAACTCGTGCTTTGACCAGATGATTTCTCTCGCCATCGAAAAAAGTAATTTCCATTCCCGGACGCAGTTTTGCCCGAACTTGCTCAATCCGTTGAGGTTCATCAAGTTGCTGATGAATTGCCACCGATAACCGAAATAAATCAAACAAAGATGCTGAATTTAAGTCATCAATTATTCTTGAATAGTTCATAATTTTTCATCTTTTTATAATCCACCTGCCGATAATCCTATAATCTTCTCAAAAAAGCAATTAGCTCCGTTTTTGGTGAAAGCAATGAAAAGGATGACACTTTCTTCAACAATTTGAACTCGTTTGGCTACGCTCAATTGTAAAATTTCGGCAACTTGCATAATTCTACTTTGTCAGATTAAAACAGATTGCCAAAGAAGGCAAAAAAGTGTGATAAATAAAGGATATGAGATTACCAGTTGGTGAAAAAAACTAAATAGCTATGCGGTCAGTTATCGAGAGCATTTTTACTGTCGGCGAAAAGACCGAACCGTTCACGCGGGAGAGTATTTACAAGGCTTGTTTCACGAATGTAAGAGCAATGTAGAACGGATGGTAGAGCGTATACCCGACAGTAACTATCAGCAATTACAGCATTTTATCTCACATTCGGAGTGGGACGGGAAAGCTGTGATGCGCGATGTTGCCCGAAATACGAATCAAAGTTTAGAGTCTCTGAAAGGCGAAAAAGGTTTGATTTTAGATGAAAGCGGGAATGAGAAAGCAGGCGAGAAATCGGTTGGAGTCGCCCGTCAGTATATCGGGAATGTGGGGAAAGTTTGCAATTCGCAAATAGGAGTTTATGCGGGATTGAGTCGGGCAGAAAAAATCAGTTTGGTCGGAGCGAAATTGTATTTACCCAAAGAATGGACATCAGACAAGAAGCGATGTGAAAAAGCAGGAGTTCCCAAAGAAGAGAGGAAATATCGAACCAAACCAGAGTTAGGATTAGAGATAATTGAAGAATTAGAAGGAGTTATCGAATATGATTGGGTGGGCGGAGATAGCGTGTATGGGAATTCGCCACAGTTACGAAAGTCGTTGCGGGAATTCGGCAAAGCGTCTGTGATGGATGTTGGAGAAGAGTTGCAAGTGTGTTTGGAAAAGCCGCATCCGTTGGTGCCTGAGAGTCGCGGAGGAGGACGAAGGCGAAGTCGAATGGTCATCAATGAGAAGAAAATCAGTTTGAAAAATCTGGTTGAGGAAATCCAAGAGAGCGAATGGAAAACCATCAAATATCGGGAAGGAACAAAAGGCAAATTAGTGAGAGAAGCAGTTTTAATGAAGGTCTGGATTTGGAAAAAAGGGACGGCTGAGATAGAAGAAGCGGAATTATTGATAAGTCGAAAGTTGGACCAGACGGAAGTCAAATATAGTCTCTGTCACGAGCCAAATAAAGAGCTAAGCGTAGAAACTGCCTTATTTAGACAGATGCAAAGATATTGGATAGAACGCGGTTTTCAAGAGATTAAAGAGCAAATCGGGTTGCATCAATATCAAGTGCGCGGCTGGAAAGCGTGGCAACATCACATCGCATTGACGATGATGGCGTTACATTTCATCTTGGAAACGCAACTTGAAAACGCCGAGAATTTACCGTTAATGTCGTGTGGAGATGTCAAATTGATGTTAGGAAACATCCTCAAAAACAAATTGGATGAGCCAGAAATACTGATGGAAACTATTCATCAAAGACACCGAGTCCGGCAAAAGGACATCGTGCGGCGAAGGCAGTTTTTAATCTGACAAAGTAGAAATAAGCTGATTAATGGCTAAGTTTAGGTTTTAGGGAAGATTTTGCATAAACCAAAAGCCGTTGGCTGTTACGAAGATAATTGTTTTTTTCAAATTAGTATTGACACTAAAATTTAGCAGATATAGGAAATTTTAGAACCTTGCCTTCACTTTCACTTTGGTCTGAGATGGTTTTTGATTCTGTTTTGATTTTAGGGAAAGCTGTAATTTGACCAAAATCGTTATCAAAATAACTTTCTGGTAATCCTGAGAGTTGTTGAATATCATACGCAGAATAAGGCAAATTAAACAATATTTCTTCCTTTGTCTTTATCCCTTGGGTTACTAATAAATCAAAACTTCGACGAATCAATCGAGATGTTTCAAATGGGATTTCATCGTCAAAAGGTTCAACTTGTCGCCAACCTCGTCGATTGTAGTTAATCCACATTCGTTTAGTCTGTTCTTCATTTAAAAGACCAAGTTCTTCACTTCTTTTTATCATTGCTCCGATTGAAACACGCCATCTTTGTTTTAGTGAGCGAAAAGCATCTAAAGACGGCGACCAAATTTCTCTCACAAAAGTATTGGATGGAAGTAAAAATGCTGATGCAAAATAAAATGCTTGATCTTCATACAACTTATAATTTTTCCCTAAAAAATCGTCTTTTCTGACTTTTGAGTGTAAAAGTAGATGTGCCAATTCATGTGCAACATCTAATCTTGAACGGACAGAACTATTTTTATCTGCTGTTAAAAACACAACTGCTTTGTCCTTTTCATTACTAAACTTTGAAAATGCATCAAGTTTTTCTGCTTCTAAATTACAGCGACAGACAAAAATGCCATTGTTTTCTAAAAATAATATAAAATCTGGAATTGCAGATTCGCCCAATCCCCAAAATTCACGGCATTGATTGCAATGTTTGTATTTAGGAGTTTCTTATTTAAGACGTTTTCAGGTAAATTAAGACTAGGAAGATTCATTTTTGGAAAATCAAGATATATTTCTAAATATCGAATAATATCTTTAAACCAGTTTAATTTTCTTTCTCCTTTCTTTCGGCTTGATTCAGCCGTTGATATTTTTGACCGCCAATATGTAGGATTAGTATCTTTCTCCAAATTAATAGGTCGAAGAAAAAATTTTTGAGGCAATCCTAATCTATTAGCCATCTCGCTCATTATTTCAGGTTTGGGAGTTACTTGATTGTTTTCATCACGAGAGATAACTGAAGACTAACTTAAAATTCTCTAGTTGTCCATTTGTATAACCTCTAGCTTCTCTTGCTTCTGTTAATCTTTCGCCTACGAAACCATATGTTCCCACTCGCATTTTTTATTTTCCTTCGTTTTTGACGTTTTTCTTTAATGTTGGTGTTGCTAAATCAACCATTGATTGTTTTGAGGTATTGTAATTACTTGCCAACATTTCTTCGTATATTTCAACTAAATTTAGATTACTTACATATTTATTGCTTTGTGATGATGGTATCGCTAATCGAAGAAATCCTTTTTTATTAGTGTTGAAACTATGAAGAATGATGGCATAAATTTTACTAACTTCTCCAGTTTTCTTATATTCAGGGAAAGGTAGTCTTGGATTTGAAAGCAATGCGTTTACTTCGGCTAGTTGTTTTCGGAAAATTGCGTCTTGAACAAAAGTATTCTCGTTTTTTGCAAATGATTGGGTTAAAACAAATCTACCAAAACTTACTGTTGTATATTTGTAGGCTTTAATTGAGTTTTCCTCGACCTTAACTTCACCATTATAGTTTATGCCAAGTTGTCGAAACTCTTTCTCAAATAAGCATCTCCGAAAATGACCTTCAATATATTGAGCTTCAGTCTCATCCCATGCAGTTTCATCGTTGGCTTTTGTTTTTGCTTCATTATAAATAAACTCTTTTCTTAGGACTAAGCCTTCAACAAAACTTAATGGAAAGTCTTGCATTACTAAATCTTTAATTGTCTCCAATTTGAATCCATCTAACATCTCCTAAACGTAATTTTCCAATTACTCTTATAAAGAAAAATAAAACTATTGTCAACTAAAAAGTAAAGAGAAACGCATATTTCTAACATTTTTCTTTACTTTTCACAATCCACCCGCCACCGACAACTTCTTCGCCATTATAAAAAATCGTAGCTTGTCCGGGCGTGATTGAGTCCTGCGCGTTGTCAAAGACAATTCGTGCGTGAGCATCAGGCAAGGCGTAAATCGTAGCAGACGCAGGTTCGTGGCGATAGCGAATTTTTACTTTTGCTCGAACAGGTTCGCTCGGCTCATCAAACGCCACCCAATTGACACCTTTTGCCGTGAATTCAAGCGAGCCTAGTTCTTCTTTTTCGCCGACGATGATTTGATTTTTGAGGCGTTCGATTTGGGTAACATAAAGCGGTTTTTCGTGCGCGATGCCCAAGCCTCGCCGTTGACCGATAGTGTAACGATGAATGCCGGTGTGTTCGCCGATTACTTTGCCTTTGGCATTGACGATTTCGCCTTTTTCGGGCAATTCGTCCGAACGATTTTCGTGGTCTAAATAGCGATCAATAAATTCCGAGTATTTGCCATCCGGCACGAAGCAAATTTCTTGCGATTCTTGCTTTTCTGCCGTGTAAAGATTGGCTTCGCGGGCAATGTCGCGGACTTCGCTCTTTAACATTTCGCCAAGCGGAAAATAAGCGTGTGAAAGTTGTTCCTGCGTCAATTCCCACAAAAAATATGATTGATCTTTCCAATGATTTTTGCCGCGAAAGAGTCGGTAACGATTTGCCTGTTCATCATATTCAACTCGTGCGTAATGTCCGGTCGCCACCTTGTCGCAACCAAGCGATTGCGCCATTCGGTCAAGCGAAGCAAATTTGAGACGTGAATTACAAGCCACGCAAGGAATCGGCGTTTCGCCCGAAAGATAGCTTTGGACAAACGGTTCAACCACATCCCGCTCAAAATCTTTTTCGAGATTCAGCACATAAAACGGAAAGCCCAAAGATTCAGCCACCCGCCGAGCGTCATAAACGTCATCCAGCGAGCAACAACGGCTTGGCAGGGGATCGCCATTTTCGTCCACGTTGATATGTCGGCGTTGATTCCACAATTGCATGGTGAAACCAACTAATTCGTGTCCTTGTTCTTTTAACATCGCGGCGGCGGCTGATGAATCAACCCCGCCACTCATCGCTACGGCAATTTTCATATAAAAAACCCCAATTTTTGAGTATAGCGATTTGAGCGGGGAATTGAAAATTTAATGCAAAAAGATTTGCCTTCGCGCCAACGAACAATGCGCGGCGCAATTGAATGGAGCTATGATTTGCTTGATGAAAATGAGCAAAAATTGTTTCGTTGTTTAGCAGTTTTCGCGGGCGGATTTACTATTGAAGCGGCAGAGTTTTTAGAAGAAGATGAGAAAAGGAGAAGTGGAGAAAAGGAGGTTGACGGCAATTTAAAATTCATCGCTGGT
Organism: Pyrinomonadaceae bacterium; assembly: GCA_963779235.1. Taxonomy (GTDB): domain Bacteria; phylum Acidobacteriota; class Blastocatellia; order Pyrinomonadales; family Pyrinomonadaceae; genus JAIBCC01. Next base: position 302,299 of record CAVZXI010000010.1, on the reverse strand, counting down.
TCTGCAATTGATTTGCTAACTTCGTTAATTGACAATAATTTGCTCGTTTCAAAAGAACAAAAGGACGGCAATGTTCGTTTGCGGATGTTGGAAGTCGTGCGCGAATTTGCTCTTGAATGTTTTGCAGACAAGCGGCGAAATGGATCGATTTGACGCCGAATTCACGCGCAGTATTTTCTTGCGTTAGCGGAAGAAGCCGAACCGTTTTTGTACGGCGAAGAAGTGGTTGAATGGCTCGAAAAATTGGAAATCGAACACGAAAATTTTCGCGCCGCGCTTTCGTGGTCTTTGAAAAATAATGGCGAAATAGCCGCCCGAATTGCCGCCGCATTACGCTATTTTTGGTTAAATCACAGTCATCTCAGCGAAGGTTTGAGTTGGAGTCAGGCGGCTTTGCAAGTTACTGAAAACACATATTTCCGAAGCACGTTTCAAATTACTTTTGTCGAATGGTGTATTTCTGAAAAATATGGGCGAATTTGAAGCGGCGCGAAAATCTTACGAGAAAGCCTTGGCGGAAAGCAGAAAGCTAAATGATTTATCGCAAATTATTAAGGCTTATCACGGTTTGGCGGCGATTGCCGTTCTGCAAAAAGATTTTGTTTCGGCGCAAAATTTACCGAAGAAGCTCTCGTCATCAACCGCGAGCTGAATGATGAAATGCAGACCGCTTATTCTTTGTGTTCGCTCGGCGATTTGGAGATGAGCATCGAAAATTACTTAGCCGCCCGACCGTTGCTTGAAGAATCTCTTATACTTTCGAAAAAACTTGGTGAACAGCCAACTTTTGACCGTTACTTATTTCAATTTGGGAACGATTGATTATTTTGAAATTTGTATGAATCGGCGGCTTTTAATTTTGCGAAATCTTTGCGAATTGCGGAAGAAATGGGCAATAAAATGATGATTTCGTGTGCGCTCGATGGTTTTGCCGCGCTTGCCATCAAAAACGGAAACGCCGAACAATCCGCCAAACTCGCGGGCGCGGCGGAAAATTTGCGTGAATCAATCGGCTATCAAATCGAACCTGCCGAAGAAATTTTCCGCGCCAATTATCTGAAAAAAGTCTGCACTGCACTCAATGAAAAGAAGTTTGCCGCGCTTTACGAGCAGGGAAAAACAATGAATTTGGACGCATCCATTGCGTTCGTCAAAGTTTTCGATTCGGAATTCATCTCCGATTTCGATGCGGAAACAGTCGAAATTGTCATTGAAAATCACAGTTTCTCGCGGATTATAATCGAAGAAGAAATCGAAAATTACTCGTAAAAAGAGCGAAGATAAAAATTTTCAACATCTTCGCTCTTTTTTGATTATGGTGTATTTTAGGGCATTGCTTTGCGCGGAATTTTTTCATCCATCATCGCGGTTTGATAAATGAATGCCGCCATAATTGTTGCGGCTTGCTTCATATCATCGGCTTGAATGCGGTCGTAATTATCTTGGTTGGAATGGTGGGTGCGGGTGTCGTATTCAATTTCATCTTGGATAAATTGAAAACCCGGCAGTCCGATTCTATCAAACGAAAGATGGTCTGTTCCGCCTGTATTTTGAATGGTCAGAGTCTTTGCGCCTAAATCTCCAAAAGGCATCAGCCACGTTTCGAAAAATCGGTTTAACCGCCGAATTTCCTTGCAGATAAACGCCGCGAATTTTGCCAGTTCCATTGTCCAAATTGTAATAAGCAGACAATTTATCGTAGTTTGCACCTTTGACCAAAGTTGGCGGTGGCGCATTCGGATCACGCGGACCAAATTGATTGCCGCCACCTTGCATTTCGCCGAAATTGTTGTTTGACATATTCACGCGAACCGTTCAAACCTTGTTCTTCGCCGCTCCAAAGTCCAACTCGAATCGTGCGACGTGGTTTCAAACCCGAAGCAATCAAAATGCGGACGGCTTCCATCGCCACAGAACATCCGGCAGCGTTATCGGTTGCGCCGGTGCTTGAATGCCACGAATCAAGGTGACCGCCAATCATCACGATTTCATCCTTTAATTTCGGATCACTGCCTGGGATTTCCGCAGTTGTGTTATAACCCATCAAATCTTCATCGTGATATTGGGCGTTTATATCAACTGCCATTTTCGGCTTCATCGCCTTGTTTAATCATTCTGCACCAGACGATTATAATCTTCGGTTGCAAGCGTCATTTGCGGCAAAATTCGGCTTTCAGCTTCTTTTTGATAAACGCGAAGGGCAGTTCCTGGAGTGGCGGGAGTTGGTTGCACCATCCCTGCGCTTTGGACGAATAATGTTCCGCCGCTCCCATTTCGGCTGTTATCAACCACAACTGCGGCTCCTTCATCTAGTAGAAATCCCGGTTTTCGTGCATTGACCGATGGTTGCTGTCCTTGTCCTTGTCCTTGTCCACCACCCGGACGCGGTGCGCCTCCTGCGGGAACAGGCTCTGCGGCTGCCATCTTTGCCAAAGCCTCATCACTGTGACGTTCTCCCATTCCGCCGAAATCTGCTTTTAGCTCCCGCGGATCAGACATCAGCACAATCTTTCCTTTCAATTGTCCTTTGTATTTATCAAAATCGGCATCGGTTTTTACGTCAAGATAAACGACTTCCGCCGTTATTTTGCCTTTGGTCGAAGTTGACCACGCTTTTGGATAAGCGATAACCGGAATTGTGTTTGGATCAACAATTTCCGCCGAAAAACTCTTGAGCGACCAACCCCGTCCCCAAGGTCCCCAGGCTTCGAGTTTGGCATTCTGCATTCCCCATTTTGCCATCGTGTCGCGGGTCCATTCATTGGCACGTTTCATCGAAGGCGAATTGGTTAAACGTCCGCCGATTACATCAGTTAAATAAGAAAGATGATTCATTACTTGTGAACGATTCATTCCTTCATCTTTAATTTTTGCGATAACTTCCGGCGGAGCAGTGTAGATTTTAGCTTGCCCGAAAGCAAAACTTGGAATTAAAAGAGCAGATAACAGAAAGACAACTGTCAATTTGCGTTGTAGCATATTTTTCTCCTGAATTATTTAGAAATGTAGCTGAAAAGCATTTTGGGAGATTATACAGTTTTTTAGATTTTAATGAAAACTAGAATGTCGAAAGGGTTTAATTTTTACAAAAACTTACATTTCGGTTTATTACTGAGTGGTCTCAAAATTGAGGGAACTTTGAAAACTAAGCAGATGACAATAAGTTTTGTTAAATAATAAAATCTTGCCAATCAGTATAGTGAGCGGTAGCGAACACCGTTATTTTCAAGCTTGACTGGATTTAGGCGAACTCGCTACTGCTCGCTATATTGATTTTGTGGTCAATGTTGAAAAAGTTTCGGCAAAAATCAATAAGGCGTTTTGACCTCTCATAATTTCCGCCTCAATTCTTAAAACTCTGCTTGACTTCAAATATGCAAATCAAATATATTTAGATTTAGAATAATTCTAAATCAATCTGGAGGATATTATGGCTGAACTTAAAGGTTCAAAAACACAACAAAACTTAAAAGATGCGTTTGCGGGTGAATCGCAGGCAAATCGTCGTTATTTGTATTTTGCAAAGGTGGCGGATATTGAAGGCTACCCCGAAGTTGCAGGAAATTTCCGCGATACTGCCGAAGGCGAAACCGGACACGCACACGGACATATGGATTATTTGAAATCTTGTGGCGATCCGGCAACTGATATGCCATTTGGCGATTCGGTTTTAAATTTGCAATCGGCAGTTCACGGCGAAACCCACGAATATACCGATATGTATCCGGGAATGGCGAAAACCGCCCGTGAAGAAGGGTTTAACGAAGTCGCAGATTGGTTTGAAACCTTGGCAAAAGCCGAAAAATCACACGCCGGACGTTTCCAAAGTCTTTTGGATTCAATCAGCTAGATTTAACTGACAATGGATAATTGATAGTGGATAATTTAGACCATTTTCAATTATCCATTTTCAATTATCAATTAAAGTTTATATGGACAAAAACATTTCCTACGCACCAACTGATGGTTTGAGTTATGACCCAGCCGAAGAAAAATATTGGAACAAAGAAGGTCTAAACAAAGAAATTGAAAGGACTTTCGAGATTTGTCACGGTTGCCGAATGTGTTTCAAATATTGCGACAGTTTTCCGTCATTGTTTTCGTTTATTGACAACAATCACGATGGAAATGTTGGCAAGATTACCGCAACGGAAACTGAAAAAGTGATGGACGAATGTTTTCAATGCAAACTTTGCGAGGTGCAATGTCCATACACCGAGCGCGACAATCACGAATTCCGACTCGATTTTCCCAAACTCGTTCATCGTTACAAAGCCATTCGCCACAAGGAAAAAGGCGCAACTCTCCGCGATAAAGTTCTTGGCGATCCCGACAAAGCAGGGAAAATGGCGCGAGTTTTGCCCGTAATTTTGGCAAACACGGCGAATCGTAACAAAATTCACCGATATTTTTTTGAAAAAGTTGTCGGTGTGCATCGAGACAAATTGCTACCAGATTTTGCCTCGCAAACTTTTGAAAAATGGGCGGAGAAAAATGGGAAAATAAAATCTGAAGGCGAAGTTGTTCTCTTTCAAACCTGTTACGTCCAAAATAACGAACCGCAAATCGGTAAGGATACGGTTGAGGTTTTGGAAAAAAATCAGGTCAGCGTAGCTTGTGCAAAAGGTTTAAACTGTTGCGGAATGCCCGCTTGGGAACACGGCGACCTCAAATCTCTGCAAAAACAAGCGCGAAAAAATATCGAAATTCTTTTGCCGTTTGTCGAAAAAGGGGCAAAAATTTTGGCGATAAATCCGACTTGTGCGATGATGCTTCGGCGCGAATATCCAACTTTAGTCGAACAAACTGACCGTGCAAATGCCGAAAAACTCGCCGCCGCGACGATGGATCCGAGCGAATTTTTATGGTCAATCCGTAACGAAGAGCGATTTAACACCGACATCAAATCAACGCCTGGTGAAAAAATTTCATATCACGCGCCGTGTCATCTGCGGGCACAAGCCGTCGGTTTCAAAGGACGTGATTTAATCCGTAAAATTTTGGGTGTGACACCTGCAACTACGATGGAATGTTGCGGACACGATGGCACTTACGCGATGACTGTGGAAGGTTTTGAACCCTCGCAACGCATTGGTAAGAAAGCGTTTGACGGAATGAAACAGGAAAAAGAGGCGGAAGTTTGGGCAACCGATTGTCCCTTGGCGGCGATTCAATTCGAGCAACACGCGGGAGTCAAACCAATGCACCCGATGTCAATTTTGGCAAAGGCGTATCGCGGCGATGATTTTAAGAAATAAAAATTAACCGCAGATTAACGCAGATGACGCAGATTTTTTTTCAAATAAAATCAAATCTTATCCGTGAAATCCGCGTTTATCTGCGGCAAAAATAGCAATGAAAAAAGTTGAAAGAAGCGAAATTTTAGATTACATTACCTACGAAGAACAACGTGCGGAAATTAGAGCTAACGCAATGCGAGCAAAGGATTTGCGGCGGATTCACGCTGGCGAAAATTTGACGTTTTTGTTTGAAAATACCGAAACGGTGCGTTATCAAATTCTCGAAATGGTGCGAGCCGAAAAAATGGTCAAAGAAGCCGATATTCTGCACGAAATTAAAACTTACAACGAACTCATTGGCGAAAATGGTGGGCTTGGTTGCACCCTTTTAGTCGAAATCGCGGACGCAACTGAACGTGCTGAAAAACTTACAAAATGGGTGGGGCTACCCGAAAAACTTTACCTAAAATTTGCCGATGGTTCAAAGGCTTTTGCCCAAGTTGATGAACGCCAGAACGAAGATGAAAAAATCAGTTCAGTGCAGTTTTTGAAGTTTGATTGTGGCGGGAAAACGCCTGTTGCGATTGGTTGCGAACATTCAGCTTTGAATGTGGAGACTGATTTGAGTGATGAACAAAGAGAGGCGTTGGGAGAGGATTTGAAAGAGTAAAAATATTTCGTTTTTCATTTTCTTTTCATAACTTATAAAAGAATTCAGTATCCGTTTAGCGTTTAAGAAGGGTTTAAGAGGGTGAACGATAAACTGCATTTTTAATGAGGTCTTTGAAAGATTGGTTTTTTTGCGCCGAAGTGACTGCCAAACTGGCTAAAACTTCCCAAGTCTGCGCCCCTTTATCAGTTCGGTTGCCACACGAGAGTTTGCGAGCGATGACTGCTGGACGCAGTTGGCGTTCGGCTTGATTGTTAGTCGCTTCTACTTCTTGATGTTTGAGAAACTCAAATAAATGGTCTCGTTGTTTAAACAGACGTTGGCGCACCGTTTCTTCTTCTGGCTGGAGCGGCGCAGTTCGATTTTCCAAACTTAACAGGTTTGCCGCCCATTGTTCCAAGTGTTGAATCTTGGCAGAGAAATCTGCTGGCTTCATCTGAGTTTGCAGCGTTTTCAAAGTCATCGCGGTCTGCAACAGCAGTTTAAGTTCTTCCAAATAATGGGAAAATCCGCTTGGACTTTTTTGAAGAGCTTCCTTGATGGCTTTCAAATGATGCGAATAGCATTTTTGTTGGAGCGGATTGACTTCATCATAAATGCTCAAGCAATCGGTGATCAGAACGCCTTGGTAATCACCCAAAATGCGTTTGACCATTTCCCGATTTCGCGTCTTGGCAATGTGATAAAGCGTGACGGATTGGTTGGTAAAAACACATAATTGGTTGCCGGGTTTGCCGACATACCAACCGGTCTCGTCGGCGTGAATGTGGCTTGAATGTTGAACTTCGTGCAGAAGTTGCTGATATTCAGGACTCAATTTGGAAGCCATTCGATGACTTAAATCAACCAAGCCACCAGGGGTTAAACGGATGCCAAAAAACTCTTGCAAAATGGCACAAGTCTTTGATTTAGTCAGATTAAAACGGCTTTCTAATTCAATCGCCAGTGCTACGGCTCGCGGACCGAGCGAAGTTGAAGCCGCCCCTTTGGCTTGAGAAATTTGCCAAGGATGCGAAGAACGAACTTTTTTTTGACACTTGGGACAGAAACCGCTTTGGGTGTTGATTTGAATAACTTGGACTTCAATAATGGGGAGTTCTTCAATAGTTTGGGTGTGATATTTGAGATGTTCAACTTCAGAAAAACAATGAGGACAATATTCAAGCGGAACATCAATAATTTCAGTCGGTGGCGGAGGTTGGCGAAAAGTTCCCGGATGACCTTTCTTTTGCCCGGGTTTTTGCGGGTTTTTGGAAAGTTCTTCCGGCTTGCGCCGAAAAGGAGCAGTTGAAAGTGGCGGACGTTGCTGAAGTTCAAGTATTTCTTTTTCAAGCAGTTCAAGACGGGTGTTTAGTTGTTGAATGAGAACCGCTTGATTGACCACAATTTGCTCAAGTTGCGCTTTTGGCAACTCGGACAAAATAGAAGCTAAATCATGGTGGTCTAAATTGAAACCCATTTTTGTATATCTCTTAAAGATTGCTAATAATTGGGTTATTCCAGACGCTAAAGGGATACAGAATTCATAATATTTTAAACTGTATCTGTGTTATGAGTAAAAACAATACAACAAGTAAGGGAAATAAACTTGAAAAACAAGTGTATGAATTAATAAAAATTTTGCTTGAAAAGGAGGAGTTCTTTGTAGCTGGTAAGAAAAGCAAAGTTTTTTGGAAAAAAGGTTATTATTCTCAAGCAAAAAAAAAAGAAATAGTTGTTGATATATCTATTGAAACATATCTTAAAAATTCTCAAAAATACTCGCTTTTAACAATCATAGAATGCAAAAATTATGAGCATTTAGTTCCCGTAGATGATGTTGAGGAATTTGACTCAAAGCTGAGTCAAATAGGTGAACATAATACCAAAGGAATAATACTTACTAAAAAAGGATTTCAAGTAGGTGCTTCTAATTTTGCAATGAGTAATGGGATAGGAATTGGAATAATAACTGCTGAAAATGAAATAGATTGGATTGCTCACCGAAAAAATACAGGAAAGTCCGATATAAATAATCAAGTAAACGCTTCTGATAATGAATTTAAAAACTTTTTTGCCTTCGTAAATAATCTTAGTTTTAACACTTTGCCAAATTTACTCATTGGCATAGGTATAATTGATAAATACGTTTTCCAGCCAAGTATTATAAAAATTCCGTTTATTTCTCCTGAAGAAATAGAAGAAGAAATCAACAAATTACCAAATGAATCAATTTATCAAAATGATAAACTGATTTCTGAAAATTTATGTGAGTATTTATCAAATGCTTTTAAAGTTGAATTTATTTTTGATGAAACTTTAGGAAATCAAGGAAGGGATGAAATTCTTGGCAAAATAACTTTTGATCCACTAAAAATTTATATAACGAAAGAGTTACAGCTTAATAAATATCGGTGGAGATTTACATTAGCTCACGAAGTAGGTCATTTAATTCTTCATCAAAATACATTAAAAAATTATGTTACTGAAAACATAGATATAGCAGAAATGCTTTCATTGAGCGGTAAATTCTCAAGTTATACGAATAAATATTTAGAAATGCAGGCTAATAAATTTGCAAGTATTTTGCTGTTACCTAAAATAGCTTTTTTGAGAGAAGTTCAGAGATTTTTTGTCAAAGAAAATATTCGTAAAGGATTTATATATTTAGACCATCAGCAAGTTAATCAGAAACTCTTGTTCGACCTATTGATTGTCTTAAAAGCAAAGTTCGACGTTTCTTTCTAAAGAAGTGGCAAGATATCGACTATATTCTTTTGGCTTAATTCAAAATAATGATATGAAATCAGTTAAAGAAATCCTCAAAAAGATTTAGCAATTTAAAACTAATAACAAGTCCGAAATAAAGTGAATCATTAAGATAAAATCGTATAAGATAATTTCGGCATTGATGGATGCCTTAAAAGTCTCTTTTCGTCAATCTCTTCAGCTAATGATAGTTGTTTGAGTGGATAGAATTTTCGGTTTATTCTGACTTCCACCCGCAACCCTGTTTTAGTTGCCGTTTTGCTCATCAATGCTTTGACTTGTTCTAAATCTGTTAAAATCGTTTCTTTGATGGTAATAATTATATACTACTAACATTATTCAAGAAACTAACCCCATCTTTCAGTCCCAACCCAAAATTCTTAGCAATCGTCTGTCCAATATCCGATAAACTTTGCCGTGTCCCAAGATTTACTCCACCTTTCCCCGATTTTCCATAGACGAGCAAAGGCACATATTCGCGGGTGTGGTCAGAGCCGGGCATTGATGGGTCGTTGCCGTGGTCGGCGGTTAAGATTAGTAAATCGTCATCGTTCATCGCCTCGAAAATGTTTGGTAATTGAGCATCAAAAACTTCCAATGCTTTGGCGTAGCCTTCGACATCGCGGCGGTGTCCATAGAGCATATCAAAATCAACCAAATTTGAAAAAATTAAGCCTCTCGTTTTGGCTTTAAGCGCATTGATTGTCACATTTACAACTTGTTCATTATTTTTCGCGGTCAAATCTTGGGTAACTCCCATCGAATCATAAATCGAAGCGATTTTGCCGATGCAAACCACGTCCAAACCGTTATCTTTGAGCAATGGCAAAAGATTATCGGTTGGTGGCGGAACGGCGTAATCGTGGCGGTTTTCAGTGCGTTTGAAATCATTGGCATTTGTCCCCAAAAACGGACGCGCAATCACACGCCCAACTTTGTCTTCACCATCCAAAATTTCGCGGGCGATGTGGCAAATGTCGTAAAGTCTTTCAATCGGGATAATTTCTTCGTGGGCGGCAATTTGAAAAACCGAATCAGCCGAAGTATAAACAATCGGTTTACCCGTGCGGATATGTTCTTCGCCGAATTGTTTGATGATTTCCGTCCCGCTGGCAGGGATATTTGCCAAAACTCCCGGAACTCTTGCCTTTTCAACAAATTCGCTGATGATGCGCGGTGGAAAACCCTGTGGGAAAGTCGGAAAAGCCTTCTTCAAGATAATTCCAGCCATTTCCCAATGTCCGGTGGTTGTGTCTTTGCCATTTGATTTGAGCGTGCATTTGCCAAAAGAACCGATTGGTTTTTCGATGGCAGGTAAATCTGGCAAAGGTTTGATATTTCCTAAGCCAAGTTTTTGCAAATTCGTTAGATTTACTTTTCTTGAAGCTAAAATATGTCCGAGCGTATCGCTTCCCGCATCGCCCCAATTTGCCGCGTCGGGCATTTCGCCAATCCCCGCCGAATCCAAAACCATCAAACATACACGTCTAAACTTATTTCCCATAAATTTATTCTAACTAAAAACGCGACCAAAAGAAAAAGCGAAGAATATTCTCCGCTTTAACTTGAATAGTATTTTGTCAATCGTTCAAATAATCAGCAGTTCTTGCAAACATCGCTTGATTCGCTCAAACGTATGATTAATATCGTTATCCAACCCAATCGAAAATCGAATCAGACCTTCGCTCAAGCCCATTTGGTCGCGTTCTTCCTTAGGGATTTCTGATGAAGTGCTGTGTCCCGGAGGCGAAAAAAGCGTTTTGAAATAGCCGAGACTGACCGCCAAATATCCAACTTTTTCCTGTTGCATCCGCGTCATCAATTTATTGGCTAGTTCCAGATTTCCAACGTCTAACGCCAACATTCCACCGTAGCCGTAACCTTGATTCATCATTGAATTTAGCAATTCATACTGAGGATGTTCAGGCAAACCAGGGTAGAAAACTTTCAGTCCGAGTTTCGTAAATTTTTCAGCTAAAAATTGAGCGTTTGCGCTATGCTGACGCATTCGTAAATGGAGGGAATGAAGGTTTTTCAAAATACTTGCGGCTCGTGTGCTATCCAAAACCGGACCTAAAAGCATTGCCGCACCCGAATTGATGTCAGTTAATTGGTGAATAAACTCATCGCTCGCGCAAACTGCGCCCGCCACGCAATCGCTCGTTCCGTTGATAAATTTGGTCATACTGTGAACAACGACATCTGCCCCCAAACGTATCGGCGATAAAATCAATGGACTGAATGTGTTATCAACCACGAGTTTGACATTATTGGCTTTGGCAAGTGCCGAAAGTCGTGGAATATCAGCGATTTCAAGCAGCGGATTACTGATTGATTCGCAATAAATGACGCGAGTTTTATCATTGATTTTGCTGGCAACTTCGTCCAAATTTTGAATGTCAACAAAATGAACTTTAATTTCCAAACGTAGCAGAAAATTTTTGAAAAGCGCGTAGCTTCCACCGTAAATCGTATGCGCCGAAATGATTTCCGTTCCGCTTTCGCAAAGTTGCAAAAGACTCGAACTAATCGCCGCCATTCCCGATGCCGAAACCTGCGCCGATTCGCTGTCTTCCATCCGTGCCAAGGCTTTTGCCAGATATTTATTGGTTGGATTCCAATGCCGCGAATAGAGAAAACAACCTTCGATTTCGTGTTCAAAAAGCTCCTCCATTCTTTCGGGCGACATAAAAGTATAAGTTGACGAATCCGTAATCGAAGGATTTACATCGCCAAATTCGCCAAAAACTAGATAATCTTGAATTCTGCTGCTGGGGTCAAACATATTTTATCCTTTCGGTCTGGTCGAAATGCCAAACGGCAAATAAAGCGGACAAAAACTAATCAGGCTTGTCAGCACAAAAATAACTGCCAAAACACCTAAAACAATGGCGACAGTTCCGCTGATTTGCTCTGTAAAATACAAAACTCCGACTAAAATTGCCAATACAATTCTGATTGCCTTATCAATTGTTCCCATATTCGCTTTCATTTTCTTTTACCTCTATTTTGTTTTCTTTACGCCGAGACTCGACGTTACAAGCCCCACGCATTCAGGTGTTGAAGCCAAGTTTTGGCAAAATCACGAGTTGCAATAAAAGCCAAAATCCAATAATTCCGATTATCCAATAAATATCATTCATTTTCTTAAGCCTTTCAAACATTTTCAAAGATAAAATTATTTAGAACTCGCACACGCCGTTGCCGAAACTTCCGTCTCCAGCCCCGCATCTTTCCACGCTTGAGTTCCGCCCGTGACGTTATAAACCTTTGCAAAACCTGCGTTTTCCAGAATTCCTGTCCCCAAACTCGAACGATAACCGCTTTGGCAAATAACGTAAGTCGGAGTTCTCGGGTCGAGTTTGTCTAATTCTTGCTCTAATTTATCAAGCGGAATATTAAAGGTGCGAACTGCGTGACCGTTGGCGTGTTCAGTAGGTCGGCGAACATCCACAAACTGCAAATATTTTTCAGTTTTGGTCAATTCCGAAACTTCTTCGACCGGAACTTGTTCAACCGCTTTAGTTTCGCCTATATAATCGCCGATTAAAATAAACCCCGTTACTGTTTCGTGCCCAACTCGCGCCATACGCATAAAGGCTTCGTCAATTTGCTCCTGTGTTTCCGCCACAATCGCCAAATTTGTGCCAATCGGAATCATTATCCCTGCCCAACTTGCAAACTGTCCGCCGAGTCCGATGTTGATTGAATTTGGAACGTGCGATGCGCCGTATTCAAAGTTTTTGCGAGCATCAATCACAACGCCGTCAAAGTTTGCAATTTGTTCGGATGAAAGGGCTTGCGGTTTTGGTAAATCTGCCAAATTGCGCGAACCTTCCAAATTTTTCGCCGCGCTTTTTGGGAAATAAGCTGGAACTTCGGGCTGGTCTGCCGCCACGATTTTGATAAATTCTTCTTTGCTCATTGGTTGCAAAGCGTAGTTAAATTTGAGTTGATTTCCAAGCGTTGACCAAGTTTCTTTGGACAAAGATTTTCCGCACAAACTCCCTGCGCCGTGTGCCGGATAGATTTCGGTTTCATCGTCCAGCGATAAGATTTTGTCGTTAATAGAATCGTATAAAAATCCCGCCATTTGTTCAGCCGTAAAGCCTTTTGAACCAATCAAATCAGGTCGTCCGACATCACCGATAAAAAGCGTATCGCCGGTAAAAAGTTTATCGGTTTCGCCCATTTGTTGAGCTAAAATGCAAATTCCTTCGGGCGTGTGTCCGGGCGTTTCAAAAAATTTCAAACTGATGTTGCCAACGTGCAAAAGGTGACCATCTTTGACTTTAAGTGTTGGAAAAGCTGTATTTGCCCGTTGCCCATAGATAATTTCTGCGCCCGTTTTTTCCGAAAGCTCCAGATGCCCCGAAACAAAATCGGCGTGCGAATGCGTTTCGATAACGTATTTAATTTTTTGCCCGTTTGCCTCAGCTTCGTCCAAATATTGCTGAACATCGCGTTGCGGATCAATAATTGCCGCCTCAGTTTCCGAACCGATGTAATAAGATGCGTGTGCCAAACAACCTAAATAAAACTGCTTGAATTTCATAACCTAATACCTCTGTGTAATATTTCCTCTATTCTAAAACAAAACTGTGTAATTTTTCGCAAAAAGAAATAATGCAACACCCAAAACCAGCACTGCAAAGACTCTTTGCAAACGATGTGCCGCCAAACGATGCGACAAAATCGTGCCGAGAATCGTTCCGCTGACAGCTAAAATCATTACTAAAAAGGTTAAAGACCAATCAAAATGACTCTGCGCGGCGTGTCCGATTAAGCCTGCAACACAGTTCATCGCAATTACTAAAAGAGATGTTCCGATGGCTTCTTTCATCGCCAACCCGCCAAAGAAAACCAATGCCGGAACTATCAAAAATCCGCCGCCGACACCGAGAAATCCGGTCAAAATTCCGACTCCGAAACCTGCTAAACTTGCTTTCGTCCGATTTGCTTCATGCATCGTTTCGCTATTGGCATTTTTTCTGCGCCAAAGCATCGAAACTGCGACCGCAAACATCAATGCCGCAAATATCAAAAGCAATACATTTGGCTCAACCATTTTTGTCAGCGGCGAACCTAAAAATGCTCCGAAAATACCTGAAATACCAAAAAGCAACCCGCTTGAAAAATTTACGTTATCTCGCCGATAATGCAAGTATGCGCCGAAAAAACTGGTTGCGCCAACTACCGCCAGCGACATTCCAACCGCTTCGTGCGGTTCGACTCTAAGAAAATAGACCAAAATTGGCACTGTCAAAATTGAACCGCCGCCACCAATGAGTCCAAGCGATAAACCAATCGCCGCACTCAAAATTAAACCTGTCAAAAAAGCTAAAGACATTTACTTACTGCTCACCGCCAACTGCCGACTGCCGCTGATTCCAAGGCATTTTTGCTAACAGCATTCCCATTCCGCACCAATCGGTTGCCCCCGCGAAGGTCAGCCCCGCGCCGACAAATCCTGCCAGCAAAACAAAATATGGATGAACAAAAACGCTCAACAAAACGCCGATTAACACCAATAATCCTGCGACAAAACGGACTTGGCGTTCCAATGCCCAAGGTGCTTTTTCGTCCCGCTCAAACGATAAATTCTCCGCTTTCCAAGCCTCAAAACCGCCCGTCACGTTAATCACATTGGTAAATCCAAGTGCTTTCAATTTCTTTTGCGCCTCGCCGGAACGTCTGCCGGTTCTGCACATTACATAAATCGGTTTTGTGTGGTCGAGTTCTGTGTGACGTTTTTCGATTTCGCCGAGTGGCAATAATTTTGCCCCGTTCACTCGTCCGCCCGCGTATTCGGCATATTCACGAACATCAACCAAGTGTAAATCTTCGTTTCCTAATTTTTCATTCAAAGTTAAAATCGTACATTCACTCATTCTTTTTACCTCTCGAATCTCAATAACAATATAACGATATAGTTATATATTAAAAATGTCAAGCATTGGATTGAAAAGTTATTCTATGATAGGGCTTAGTCAAAGTAAAAAGAAATTGAAAGATAAAGATTTTGGACGATTGGAACGTCAGCATCTTGCTGGCATAGCGTCTGCCAAGACGCTCAAAATCGTAATCCCTACGGATGTTAATTGAAAATTGCCGCGATTGATTTCGCGCTCTGTGCTCATTGCCAGCAAGATGCTGGCGTTCCTTCTACTTTGAATTTCTGCACGGGACAAAAACAATGTTAAAAGGTCTTTGAAAGTGGAAAAGCGGATGTGTTGAGAGCTAAGATAGCTCTCAACTATATGAAAAAAACACATCCGAATGCTTTCAAGCATTGAGAGCAAATTTACCATTAGACAAACGCCGAGTCGAGTTCTTAGCGGCTTTATTAATTGCAATTATCCAACAAAACACTTCAAATTTGGCAAAATTGGCACCTGTTTTAGACCTTTCAGCCACCAAGGAATCGAAACACAAACGGCTCAAACGCTTTCTGAAAGATGCTCCGATTGACTGTTCAATTTTTGCAAAGCTAATCATTGCCATAGTTAAGCCAGAGGGGAAGTGGGTTTTAGCCTTAGACCGAACCGAGTGGAAATATAGTAAAATATGGGTCAACATTTTGACCCTCTCAAAAAGTTTATGGAAATACTGCGATTCCGATTTTTTGGCAGACCTTGAATGACAAAGGCAACTCAGTCTTGAAGGAAAAAGAGGCAATAATTGGAAGATTTACCAAGCTATTTGGAGTCAAAAACATTGCCTACTTGAGTGCCGATCCAGAGTTTGATGGATACGGATTTGTCAAATATTTGAGTCGAAATAAAGTCCCATTTCGGTTGCGAGTGAAAGTGTCAGTGAGGATTACAAGCCAGAAAGGAAAGTTGATAAAATGCGGTAACATGTTGAGAACATTAAGGATTGGAGAAAGTTTAAAGATTCGAGGAGCGCGAAAATACGGAGGGGTGAAGGTTTGGGTGGAGGTCGAAAGGGGACGCGATTCAAAAGAGAGTATAATTGTCATTTCGTCAGAAAAAAGCGAGCAGATATTGGTCGAATACAAGCGCAGATGGATGATTGAGACCTTGTTTCAAAACCTGAAAGGACGCGGATTTGAGCTAGAAGAAACGCATCTGACGCAAGCGAGTAAAATAGATAAGTTATTTGGAATGTTAGCGTTAGGAGTGGCGTGGGCAATCAAAACGGGAGAAGCAGAAAGCCTTGAAAAACCAATCGAAATAAAAAATAACGGGAGACCGCAACAAAGTTGGTTTCGGCTGGGATGTGATGTTCTGAAAGAAGTCTTGTTTGAAATTAAGCGATACTCGACGGTAAATGTCTTTCAAATACTAAACTGCTGATAAAACACATCTTATTGCGTTTTGTCCCGTGCAGAAAAATCGCGTAGCGATAAAATGAGTTTAGCCGTGCGTTTCAACCCACGGAAAGTTAAGATAAAAGCCATTGTCGCGTAGTGTTTGAAAAACTTTAAATAGTCGGATGCGATTTAGCCTATTTAATTTTAGGATTCGCAGTTTGCACATTGTCAAACTCTTTGCGTTGACATCACACGACAGATTATTGTTTTTCAAACAGTAGTGACAATTGAATAATTATTTGCGAAATCGGGCTTTAGCCCGATTTCAGCCGTCACTACGCAACGGAAATAATTTCTACGTTGCCCGTGAGTTGAAACCCACGGCTAATGTCAATATGTCGCTATGCGACTAAGGCAGAGGATTTCAAATATCAGCCACGGAATACCGAATAAGGAACTATATGAAAAAAAACATTGGGATTATTATTGTCTGCCTGCTTTTTACCAACTTAGTTTTTGGACAAAGCAATGTTGAACTTTTTGACAAATATGTCGAAACGGCACGACAGGAATGGAACGTGCCGGGACTTTCGATTGTGGTCGTTCAAGACGGAAAAGTTGTTTTGTCAAAGGGTTACGGAATTAGAGAACTCGGAAAAGATGCTAAGGTGGATACCGAAACGCTTTTTGGTGCGATGTCCACCACCAAAGCGATGACGGCGATGGCGTTGGGAATGCTCGTTGATGAAGGGAAGGTTTCGTGGAACGACAAGGTGACGAAACATCTGCCAAATTTTCGGGTGGCGGATCATTATGTCACCGGTGAATTAAGAGTTCGTGATCTTTTTACGCACAATGGCGGAATCGGAAATGCAGATTTCCTTTGGGCGTGGACTCCTGAATTGTCGTCCGATGAAATTGTCCGTCGGATGCAGTTTGCCAGGCAAGAATATCCTTTCAGAGGCGGCTACGCTTATCAAAATATTATGTATTTGGTCGCCGGGCAGGTAATCGAAAAGGCAAGCGGAATGTCGTGGTCACGTTTTGTAGATGAGCGTATTTTTAAGCCGTTGGGTATGAAAAACACGTTTCCAAATTATGATTATTCCCGAAATTACAAAAATCGTTCAGCGGCACACTTTGAAATTAAAGGCAAAATTCAGCCGATTCCCGAAGACATCGCTGACCCCATAGCACCCGCCGGAGCAGTTTGGTCAACCTCCGACGACATCGGCAAATGGATCAATTTTATGTTGGGGAATACGCCTGTAAATGGCAAGCAACTTTTGAAACCCGAAACATTAAAGGCAATCTTAAGCCCTCAAGTAATCGTTCCAACCGCACAATTTTATCCAACCACCGCTCTGACAAAACCGCATTGGACGACTTACGGTTTCGGTTGGTTTCAGCACGATTATCGCGGTGAGATGATAAATTTCCATACGGGAAGCCTTGATGGACGAACGGCAATTATCGGATTAATGGCGGACAAGAAATTAGGCGTTTATATCTTTGGTAATCTCGACCACGCGGAGGTGCGGCACTCCTTGATGTATAAGGTGTTTGATCTTTTCGGATTCGGTGACAATTCCCGCGATTGGAGCAAGGAGCTGAAAACCCTGTATGACGGGCTTAAAGCGGAAGCCAAAAAAAGTGTGGATGCAGTCAAAGCCAAACAAAAAAAGGACACGGTTCCGAGTCTTCCGCTAACCTCTTTTGTCGGTAAATATGCTGACCCTTTTTACGGCGAAATGGAAGTGACACTGGTTAATGGCAAACTTCGACTGATAATTACAAAGGAATTGAGTGCTGACTTGGATCACTGGCAATTTGATACGTTTCGGGCAGTTTGGAGTAAATCGTGGTGGAGTGAAAGTATATTGGTTTTTCAATTGAATCCGATTACCAGCGAGGTTGATTCCATAAATATTGAAGGTGCAATCCTTAAACGAGTGACCACGAAATAAGACTCGAAGTTTGGATTGTGAAAAATTTGAATCTGCCGGAATGAAATTTAATTCGTAGGCACTTGGTGAAAATATTGCTTACTGTGTGACCCTCAACGCATTCATTTCTCGTTTTAGTTATTGGAGGATAAGTTTATGTTCAGAAATCTTTTAATTATTTCATTTGTGTTACTTTTATCAACTGTTTCTTTTGCCCAAAACAAAAGCATCTACACCAGTTTGGCGGCTGATAAATGCAAAACTGAGAGTGTTAATCAAGGAATGCCGGGCAATTATGTCGGCAAATGTGCCGGAGTCGGCGGATATAGTTTAGAAGTTTATTTGGATGATGAGCGAAATTCGTTGGGCGTTGTTTTACCAAACAAAAAAGCAATTGGCTTAGATTTTTGGAACTATTTTGGCAATTTTTCCGAACTTGGCGAAAAAGCTGAGTGGCGAATGAAAGGCAAAACGCCCATTGCCTTGATTGTGCGTCTCAATGTTTCGGATCGAGATGATGGCAAACAGACATCTTATTTAATCGTTTCAAAAGTGACTAAAACGAATGCTTGCGTCACTAACATTGTCAAACCAAGCAAAAGTCAAAATTTACAGGCACAAAAATTGGCGGATTCAGCATCCAAAAAGCCTTGTAAGAAAGTTGAGGAATAAAAAGAATGAATAAATTATTTTCCGTAGTAATCGCGTTTTTTGTAATTTCAATGTCAGCTTTTGCCCAAAGCGACATCCGTAAAGTTGATTTTAATAATTTCACTTTTGAGCCAAGTTGTGTGGGCGAAGAAACGCAAAAAGTAACGGTCAAAGACGGCGAATTTTCCGAAGAAAAAAAGGTTGATGATTTTATAGACCGTTTCTATTTCAAGGTTTATGATTTTGTCTATGGCGATGTAAATGCTGATGGCACAGATGATGCGATTATTTCATCGGTCTGCAACACGGGTGGAACGGGTAACTTTACCGAAGCCTTTGTCTATACCATCAAAAGCGGAAAACCATCTCTTTTAACTCGCATCGAAGGCGGCGATAGAGCTTATGGTGGCTTGCGAAAAATTGAAATTGAAGAAGGAATCGTGACGGTCGAACAAAACGACGTGGGCGAACTCGGCGGCGCGTGCTGTCCCGAATTTGCTGTAACAGTCAAACTTAAATGGGACGGAGAAAATCTTGCCCAAATTGGAACACCCGATAGACGCGAACTTTATCCACAAAAGAGAGTTTCATTTGCCAAAGGCGCATCAAGCACGACCATCAACGTCAAAGTCTCTGAAATCAGCCGTTTTGTAGTTGGCGCAAGAGCCGGACAAACGTTGAAAGTTTCGGTCAATTCGGACAAAGTTTCGGTCAGTTTGCTTACAGGCGAAGCGGATGTAACTGATGAAGTAAATAGTTTTACGGCAGTTTTGAAACAATCGGGAGATTTTGTTATTCAGTTGCAAAATTTGGATGAAAAAGATGTGGAAGTATCTTTGACCATTGAAATTCGATAAATTTTTCAAATTCGAGACTCCAAATTATGTTATTGTGTTTCATCAATACTAACTTTTTGGAGTTTTCTATGCGTGCTAAACTATTTCTTTTCATTGCGTTAATTTCTCTTTTTACAATCAATTGCGCCAAACAAAGTAGCTTCCCTTCCGGCGAATGGATAGATTTAACTTACGAATTTTCCGATAAAACTAACTATTGGACAACAGAAGATGGATTCAAAAAAGAGACTGTCGCAGAGGGCAAAACGGACAAAGGTTATTACTATTCCGCTTACAAATTTTCCGCACCCGAACACGGAGGAACTCACCTCGATTCACCAATCCATTTTGCCGAAGGTCGCAAAACCATTGATCAGATTCCTTTGAATCAACTAATTGCTCCTGCCGTAAAAATTGATGTTTCGGCAAAAGCCGAGCAGAATCGTGATTATTTAATAAGTGTCGAAGATTTAACAACTTGGGAAACTGCAAACGGCAAAATTCCTGATGGAAATATCGTCCTTTTCCAAACCGGCTACGGCAAATTTTGGGGCGATAGAGCCAAATATATGGGCGCAGAGGGCGACCAAAAACATTTCCCCGGCTTGAGCGCAGAGGCAGCAAAATGGCTCGTCCAAAATCGTAAAATAAACGCGGTTGGGATTGATACGGCAAGTATTGATTTCGGGCAATCACAGACTTTCGATTCACACGTTGTCTTGATGAGCGAGAATATTCCAGCATTTGAAAATGTGGCAAATCTTGAACAAGTTCCGGTCAAAGGGGCAAACATTGTTGCCTTGCCGATGAAAATTAAAGGCGGAAGCGGTGCGCCGCTACGGATTGTAGCGTTGGTGGCGAAATAGATTTTACTGGCTGGAACGCCACGCATCTTGCTGGCATTGAGCGCAAAGCGCGAACATTTCGAGTTTAATTTGAAGTGACTTTTGCTTAAACTCAGTTACATCGTTTCACGATGTTTGCCATCAAGATGCTGGCGTTCCTTTGGCTACTTATACCTTTTACCATTAGAAACTGTGCATTACGATAAATGGATTTATTTGGTAAATGTCCAACAAATCTTCAGTTTGTTGCAATGGTTGGAGATTCCAACGGGTGCGACAAACTAAAGTTCATCGGACTTTCTATTGCATAGTTTCTAACAGAAAACGGTATTATTTCATTTCAACAGGTAATTCCGTTTCAAACTCCATTCTTTTTTCCCCGTTTGGATGCCAAAAAACTAACTTGTAAGCGTGCAAACAAAGCCTTGAAAACTCACGACCTTTGTAAATTTCGTCGCCGATAATCGGATGTCCGAGGTGAGCGCAATGCAGACGTAATTGATTGGTTCTGCCCGTTACGGGTTCGAGTTCTAAAATGGTCAAATCCGATTTTCGTTCAATCACCCAAAAATTACTTTCGGCAAATCTGCCTTCGTCCGAAATGTGCCAGAATCGTCCTTCGCCATTTCGCGCAATCGGGGCGCAAATCGTGCCAAAGTCTTTTTCGACAACACCTTCCACCACCGCAAAGTATTTCTTTTCAACCAGTTTACGCTGAAAATGACTGCATAAAATCCGATGAGCGCGGGCGTTTTTGCCAATCACCATCAGCCCCGAAGTCTGTTTATCAAGGCGATGTGCCAAGCCGATGCGGATAAAATTATCGGTTTTTCGCGCTCCGTCCGCGTTAAAATTCAGATAAAAATGGAGCGCATTGAGCAGAGTTCCGCCCCGCACGCCTCTGGTCGGATGCGCCAACATTCCCGCCGCTTTGTTGATGACGATAATTTCCGCATCCTCAAAGATGATTTCAAGCGGAATGTTTTCGGGATGGCTAGAGGTTTGGGGACTCAAATTCGCTTCAATTTCGATAAAATCATTTTTTGAGAGCCGATAACCTGTATTTTGCACAACTCCGTTGACTTGACATTTTTCTTCGGCAATCAGATAACGCAGATACATCCGGCTCAAATGCGGAATTTGACTAAACAAATAATCGTCCAAACGCGATTTGTGACGGGAATCTTCCACTTCAAAATACAGAATCTCTAACATCAATTTGATTTTAGCTTTTTTAGTAGGAAACTGAGAAGCAAGGTAAAGGTCTATTTAAAAGAAAAAAGAAAATTGACGTTTAGAATTTATCGCCTCCCTTCAAGACTTTGTAATTGCTACAAAAAACTCCAAACGCCAATCATTCTTTTTTCAAAATAAATTACTCAAACTCTTTTGCAATGACCGTGCCAAAGAGGTGAGAGTAGTATAAACTATTGTAAATAAGTGATTTAGATGGACTTTTGTTAAAACAGCAAAACAATCTAATCTTACAAAATTGTAGCCTTTTATGATCAGTTTTTGGTTAAAGTCATTTTGTTGCGAAAAACAAGCGGTTATTGAGATTCTGCAAATCATACAATTTCGTAATAAATATTTTCTCTACTTACAAAATTGTAGCTAATGCTGGGGGCGCAGACTGCTAGTCTGCCTACCTTTGCAGAAAGCGTCAAAGGCGGAAACTGGCGGCTTAAAATTCAATTTGATTTCTTCTTCGGCACATAAGTGTTCATCGCTGTCGCTACATTTTTGTATGAAAATACAAGGAATTGATGGTTTAACCATTTTATTGTATAGTAAATTCTTCAAACAATTTTGTAGCAAAAGGCTATAAAACAGCCGTTTCATCTAAAAATGAATAACGAAATATTTTCAAATCAACCAAGATTATTAGAAACTCTTCTCGATGTGAGCAACGCCTTGAATCTCTCTTCAAGTCTCCGCTCAAATCTTTCGTCTGCGACTGACATATTATTGAAAAACCTACACTTAACCTCTTGTTTTATCGTTTTATATGAACCTGAAACAGACAGACTTATCCCTTATTCGACCAGCGGTTTAAGTGCAACGGAGTTTCGCAGACTTGATGTCAAAGCCGACAAAACCCTTTTACGACAAGTATTTACAAGTTCTAAGCCGATAATTATTCAACAAAAAAGTGCGGAAATTTCGTTTGACTTTCTTTCGAGAGAGGCGGAGGAGAGTTTAGTTTGCGTCCCTATTATATTGAAAACACAATGCTTAGGCGTAATTACTGTCGAGTTTCCTTTTTCTTCAAAAAATGATTACGACAAAATTGTAGCTTTTTTAGCAGTTGTTGCCTCAATTATTGCCCAAGCCTTAAAAATCGAACAATCTTTAGTCGAAGAGCGTCAAAAATTGGTCGAGGAAAATTCACATCTCCGGCAGGAATTAAAGGAAAAATACGATTTCAGCCACATCATCGGAAATTCGAGTCGGATGAAGCAGGTTTATGACCACGTTTCGCAAGTGGCACGGACGAATACCACGGTTTTGCTTCGCGGAGAAAGCGGGACGGGCAAGGAAATGATTGCTAACGCTATTCATTACAACAGTTTGCGCTCCAAAAAACCATTCATCAAAGTCAATTGTGCGGCTCTCCCCGAAACCTTGATTGAATCCGAACTTTTCGGTCACGAAAAAGGCTCTTTTACGGGGGCGAGTCAGCGAAAAAAAGGACGTTTTGAACTTGCCAATGACGGCACGCTTTTTTTGGACGAAATTGGCGATTTACCGATTCAGACGCAGATCAAACTGCTCCGTGTTTTGCAAGAGCGTGAGTTTGAAAGAGTTGGCGGAACGGAAACGATTAAGGTCAATGTCCGTTTAATCACTGCCACCAACAGCAAGCTAGAAGAAGCTATTGTTGAGGGCAAATTCCGCGAAGATTTATTTTATCGGCTCAATGTTTTCCAGATTTTTCTTCCGCCTTTGCGCGAGCGAAAATCGGATATTTTGATGTTGGCAGAACATTTCGTAGAAAAATTTGAACTTGAACACGGCAAACGGATTCGCCGAATTTCCACTCCAGCGATTGATATGCTGACGGCTTATCACTATCCGGGCAATGTCCGCGAACTCGAAAATGCAATTGAGCGTGCCGTAGTTGCTTGCGATGAAAACGTCATTCACGGTCATCATCTCCCGCCGACTCTGCAAACTGCGGAAGTCTCCGATACCGTCACCAAAGTTACGCTGGAATCATCGGTTGCGGCGTTTGAAAAAGATTTAATTCAAGACACGCTCAAGACGACCAAAGGCAATTGTGCCAAAGCTTCCAATTTGCTAAACACAACTGAGAGAATAATTAACTACAAAATTAAACGATACGGAATCAATCCAAAACGATTTAAGGATTAAAATTATTAGAGAATATCAGATGCGCTTTTTCAAGCGGATTATCTTCAGCAAAATGAATTTTCTGCGCCGGAAAGTAAATCGTTTCGTAGGCTTTGATAGTTTCTTCGGGCGATAAATTTTCTTGTGAACGCGCAATCGCTCGTTGTAAGGCGACTTCAAACGAACATTCAATCCAGATTTTCAAATCAAAATAATCAACCAAAGCATTTTTGAAAAGAAAAATTCCTTCGAGCAAAATGATGTCAACATCTTTGAAAAAATATTCGTGTTTTTGGAATTCCGTGGCAGTTTCTTCGACAAAATCGGCGGTTAAATGAATTGAGCGATTTTCTTTTAGCGGCAAAATTAGCTTTTGAAACATTTCGTCAAACCGAATCGCGTTTTCGTAAAAGTTTTCGGCGGGAGTGTCGGGATCAAAACTAACGTGCGGCAGATTGAGCCAACCGTCAACATTGATGTTGGCAACTCTAAAGCCTTTTTTTGTAAGTTCTTTCGCTAACTTTGCCGTGATAAAACCTTTGCCGCTTGAGTCAATGCCCGAAATGCCGACGAGCAGGCTTTGCTCAATCGGCACTTCATTTTGTTTAGCCAGAATTCGATTTACTAATTTATTCATTTAAGATTTGGACGAACCCCTGCTACATTCAAACGCATCCGATACAAACCGCTTCGTGCCGTTAGATACAGCGTTTTGCCGTCATCATCGCCCCAAGCCATATTGTGAACGTGCTGTGGCGTGACGATTGTGCCGAGATGTTTGCCGTCTTTATTCAAGACTTGCAAACCGCCGGGCGCAGAAACATAAACGTTGCCTTCAACGTCCACTTTCACTCCGTCAATCGCGTCTTCGCCTTTGAAATTGGTGAAATCGAAAAAGAGTTTGCCGTTCTGAATCGTGCCGTCTTCATTGACTTCGTAACGATAAACCGTCTTTTTCTTTTCGTCCCAATTTCCGACGTAGAGATATTTTTCGTCGGGCGAAAACGCGATGCCGTTCGGACCTGTAAATTCTTTCGTCAAAAGCTGCAACTTGCCTTTGTAAATCGAATAAACGCCTGAAAAATTCAACTCTTTGTGTTTGTCGTCAAAGAATTTCGGCAAGCCAAACGGCGGGTCGGTAAAGAACAAAGTTCCGTCTGAGCGATAAACTAAATCGTTTGGCGAATTCAGACGTTTGCCTTCGTGCTTTTCGGCTAAAACCGTTTCGCTTCCGTCTTTTTCGAGTCGCACAATTCGACGATTTCCGTGCTGATTGATAACCAAATTTCCTTGCAAATCAAGCGTTAAACCGTTCGAGCCGGGCTGACCATATTCGGCGATGTCTGCGCCCGAATAACCGCTCGGTGTGCGAAAAACCGACAATTTCCCATCCTTTGAATATTTGTAAATCACATTTGAATTCGGGTCGCTGAACAGCAAGCCGTCATTCGTCCAAATCGGACCCTCGGTAAATTTAAAACCTTCGGCAAGTTTCCAAACCTTTGGGTTTGCGCCGACAATCTTTTCAATTGCGGCATCGTTTTTGACGATTTCGACGTTGACTTCACTTGGGGTAATCGCTATTGGTTCAGTCGAGCCTTTGTAGAATTCAAGTTTTGCTTCACGAATCCAAATATAGTTGGTCGGCGGATTTGAAATCGGACCGTTGATGCCGAAAACGGCGAGCTGGATTTTTTGTCCGGCTTTCACATTTCGCCCGATAACTAAACGGTTTGGCGCATTCCAACCGGCAACAACCGAGCCGCCAGTTTGTCCCAAGAAGCGCGAAATTTCGCCATTTACCCAGATTTCGGCGTAATCGTCCAAAGCGGTTTGGAAAACAACTGTCGAGCCGTTTGTCTCAAAGCTGTTCACATTTTCGGGAATCGTAATATTGATGCGATACCAATTAAACGAAATCCGCCCGTTGCCGCGTCGTTTGTTCAGTTCGTTTGCCGCAACAATTTCCCAACCCGAATCGTCAAAATCCGCCACGCCCGCGTGTGGAGCGTAATCGTAAGTCTTGACCGGATTTCCCGTTGGCTGATTGTCTGCGCCTGCCTGTTTGAAATCGGTTTCGATAATGCGAGTATCGCTGTATTTCCAAGTCCCGTTGACCATTTTCGCGCCGTCAATGGTGGCTAAATCAATGCTCGCTTCGGATTTGCCATTGGGAACATCGCCCGCAAAAACGGCGAGCGAAAAAAGAATCGTAAATAAAATTACTGATAAAATTTTCATAGCTAACTCCTTTTTTATCCACCAAGTAACACGAAGATTTCACGAAGTTTTTAAAGTATTTCTTCGTGTTTCCTTCGTGACTCTTCGTGGATAATCTTCTAACGAACTTTCACAACGTAATAAAGAAATGCGCCGTCAACTTGTTTAAACCAATGCGGCGTGCCTTTCGGGACGATGACGACATCGCCTTTTTTCAAGTTGCGGGTTTCGCCGCCGTCAATCATCGTACCGCGAAATTCGTTTGGTGCAGTCATTTTCGGGTCAACTGATTTTCCGCCTGTGACGAAAGTTGCTGTTCCATTCAAAACATAAATAATGTCGGTATCAAGTTCGTGAACTTCGCTCATTCCCGCTTTTTCGCGGCGGCTGGCATGAACCTGATAGTTCTCGCCTTTGTCATTGCCAAGAAGAACTGCGCCTTTATCAAAAGCGGCTTTGACGGTTTGGGCATCAAAAAATGAAACTGCCGAAGTTTGCTGATTGCTCAAAAAATTTGCACCCGCGATGGCTAATTCTTCATCTTGTTGGGCAGACATTGCGCCTGAAACGCCGACTCCGCCGATTACCTGACCATCAACCATAATCGGAACACCGCCTTGCAAAGGCGTAAAATCGGGCAGAGCCACCATCGCCGTCCGTCCGTTTTTAATCACGTCTTCAAAAAATTTGGTCGGGCGTTTGAACATGACGGCAGTTTTGGCTTTGCCGATAGAAATGTTTGCGCCAGCGGAAAATGTTCCGTCCAATCTTTCAAGTGCAATCAAATTTCCACCATCATCAACCACCGCAATCACACCGCCCGGAGCGTTATTTTTCTTGGCGTAATCTTTGGCGGCGGCGATAACTTTTCGTGCCCCTTCCAGATTCAAAGATTTCTTTTCTGTAATTTGGGCTGTGATATAAACTGCTGAAAATAGTATTAATAGCCCGATAAAGCCGATATATTTAAATGTGTTTTTCATATAAATTCTTCCTTTTCAAAAAAAGAACAGAGTGGCGTTTTGAGGCAAACTTTCGCCAATACCACTCTGTTGTTGTGTCAATAAATTTCTTCTGTTTTTAGGGCTAATTTAGTTGACAGGAGTAACCGTAACTTTAAGAACTGATTTAGTAGTAGGATATTCAAAGCCATCCACCACTAATTTGACCACGCCTTTTTCAGTCATTCCGGTATTTGCCATTTTTTGACGCGGGGCTTGGTTTGCGCCTGTTCCCGGTTCTTCATTAACTTCCGTTCCGGCATCCCAAAGTTGGAGTTTATCGGTAATGTTACCGCTTAAAGGCTGACCTTTTTCAAATAATTCAATTGCTTTTGAAGGGGCGTAGAAAAGATCGTTTGATTGTCCAAACATCGTAGTCAAAGTTAATTTTTGACCTTCGACCGCATCAACTTCAAATTCAAATGCACCGCCGGGAAGAATCGGGGCAGGCATCTCCGCACCAACCGGTTTGTTGAAAAACCCAAGTCTGGCATTTCCAACTTTTCCGCTTAAAGCATCAATTAAACCTATCGGATTACCATCTTCAGCTTGCATTTCGATACCGAGTCCGGCTTTTTTACCGATTTTGAAAAGCGGCATTTCTTTTTCGCTGACCACATACATTCCGGGTGAAAGCGCAAACGGATATTTTGTTCCGCTGGCATTGGTTTGCTCCCCGCTCGAAATGTTTTCGATGCGGACTTTGAATTTCATCTGCTTCTTTGGTTTGGCAAAAGAAACAGCAGTTGTGCCAAATAATAAACCGGCGATAAACATTAAGCCGAAAAATAATTTCATTGTTTTCATATTCTTTTTTTCTCCTAAAAATCCTCAAATTATGTTTTGACGTTTGCCTTTTGGTGCGCCCGTCAATTGATTTTCAGTTTCTTTAATCCCGCCACAAAAAATTCTTATTCCAACCTCGTTTCAATTTTTTGCTATATTTGTTCTATGAAAGTTGAATCGGTAATTTTAGAAGGAAAGTTTGTGCGGCTTGAGCCGTTGAGTTTGGCGCACCTTTCTCAACTTTGCGAAGTCGGTTTGGATGAAGACATTTGGCGGGTAAGTCCAGACCAAATTACAAATTCGGACGAGATGAAAAGTTTTATTGAAACCGCTTTGGATGAACAAAATCGCGGAGTCTCGTTACCATTTGCGACCATTGAAAAATCTTCTAACCGAGCAGTCGGCTCCACCCGTTTTGGAAATATTGCGGTCAAAGATAAAAGAGTCGAAATCGGTTGGACGTGGATTGCGAAAGATTGGCAGCGAACTTTTGTCAATTCGGAAGCCAAACTTTTGATGCTCACTCACGCTTTTGAAACTTGGAAATGTAATCGCGTGGAATTCAAAACCGATGCTCTAAACGAAAGGTCGAGGAATGCAATTTTGCGTCTGGGTGCGAAACAAGAAGGGATTTTTCGCCAACATATTGTTTGCGAATCGGGGCGACTCCGTGATTCGGTCTATTTCAGCCTTATTGATTCGGAGTGGAAAGAAGTGAAGAAGAATTTGGAAGCCAAATTAAGGCAAAAGTAAAAAGGTAAAAGGCAAAAAGCAAAAGTCGGAAATTTGTCCAATTGATTGATAACATTTAGCTTATTGGAGTATTTACTAACCCCGCAGAAAGCCACCGCCTTTGGCGGTTGGATGAATGCGTCCTTATGGGGTGTCAGAGGGGTGTCCCCTCTGCTTAGGGTTTCCAAAGGGGATAATGTTCCCCTTTGGTCGTGGCGGTGGTAAAAGCCACCGCCTCGAAACTGACGTGCAGCGCGTTAGCGATGCCGTCATTTACTCATCAAAAATCAAAAATCAAAAATCAAAAATCAAAAACCCACAAAAGTTGGGTTATAATCAATTTTGTTATGGAAAGATTCACGATAATTTGTCCGTGTTGCGAGGCGACTTTGACGATTGATGCTCAAACGGGAGCAATGCTCGCGCACGAAGAAAAAAAGAAAGTTCTCGGTTCATTTGAAGATTTGAAAGGCAACTTAGCCAAACAAAAGGAAGCGCGGGACAATATTTTTGCCCAAGAAATGTCTTCCATGAAAGACCGCGAACGTCTTTTGGAAGAAAAATTTAAGGAAGCCATGAAACGTGCCGAAGGCGAAAAAGATGTGCCGTATAAGAATCCTTTGGATTTGGACTGAAAACAGATTTTTTAACGCAAAGGCGCAAAGAGGCAAAAGGCGCAAAGTTTAGCTTTCCTGTTTGAAATTAGGAAACGCGCTTTTGTTTGGTATTTAAAAATCTTTGCGTCTTTGCAACTTTGCGTCTTTGCGTTAAATTTTTCTTCTAAGTTATTGAATATGAATACCATTCCGCATTACTGTCAATATTGTGGCGCAAATAATCAACTGGGAGAGAGGAGTTGTCGAAAATGCGGCACTCGGCTGATGCTGGTTGTCTTTCCACCCTCGATTCGTCACGATGAAGGGATTGTTCCATCATTCTACGAAGACCATCTTTTGGAACGAGTGACGCTACTCGAAATCAGACTTTCGCAAGTTGCCGAACGTCTTTCGATGGCGTTGGATTTGATGCTCCGACAGAGCAAAAACACGCATTCAGACCATCTGCTCTTGGAAACTTTGATTGATTCTTTGAACATGCTCGGAGCGGTAGAAAAAGACACGCTCAATCAAAAATGGCAGAAAAAAGTAAAAAGTGAGGATTTGAAGGAAAATTCAGCCGAACAAAGTCAACGAATTATCAATGCCATCATTACCAAATATAAAGGTGATAACCGAGAACTTTTTGAGCATTTGGTCAGTGAAGGCGTGAGAGTTTTGACGCAAAATGAAGAAAAACAATCTCTCCGCACCTTTGAACGCGCCCTGCATCTTTCGCCTGAAAATGTTTCGCTTTTGCTTTTTATGGCTGAGATTCAGTTTCAGTCGGACAAGTTTGAATCAGCCAAATCTAATTTGGAAAAAGCCTTGTTGCTGAAACCTAAAAACGATAAGGTTTTGTTTCTGTTGGGTGTAATTCTAGCAAATTCGACCGAAACCGAGAGAGCTAAAGAGTATTTGAAAAAATTATCAAATCGCTCTCAAATGAAATTTTGTGTGCAATATGTTTTAGGTTTGATAGCTGTTTTTGAAAACGATTGGAAAGCCGCGTTTGAGGCTTTTAAAGAAACCTTGACTGCCTTTGAATCGCCCGAAACTCATTATTTGATGGGCTGTATTTATTTCCAATTGAGGAAATATAAAATGGCGGCGCGGCATTTGCAGAAAGCGGTTGAAACCGACACAAATTTTGCAGATGCTTGGTTTATGCTGGCGGTAATTTACAAAATATTGGACGATGAAACCAAATCTTATCAATCAATTGAACTGGCTTGGTCGTCCAAAGAGACCGGTGCAGAATGTCTCAAATTTATGAAACGAGGCGCAGAAATTGAAATTGAAACAGCATTACCATTTTTTAGATTGAAAGATTTGAAAAAAAATCTGATAATGGGCAGTTCTATTAGATTTTCAAAACTATTTCGGGAAGAAGTATCCAAAATACTAAACAATTAAGAATTGTGAACAAAGATAAAATTATCGTTGCGCTTGATGTTCCTAAAGAGATTCAGGCAAGAGAAATCATTTCCCAACTTCGCAATGAGGTCGGCGGATTCAAAATCGGACTCCAACTTTTTACAGCAGCAAGCGCATCTTTTGCGCGTGAAATGGCAAAAGCCCACGTCAAAATTTTCCTTGACCTGAAATTTCACGACATTCCAAACACTGTCGCTAAAGCCGCTGTCGAAGCCGCCCGACTTGGTATTTGGATGTTTAATATTCACACCATCGGCGGTAGCGAAATGATGCTGCGAACGGTTGACGAAATGCGCGATGTTTGTGAAAAAGAACGTTTGATTGCGCCTAAAATTATTGGCGTAACGGTTTTAACCAGTTCAAATGACGAGAATTTACAGGAAATAGGCATCAAGGCTAAAACTTCCGACCAAGTTTTGAAATTGGCGCATCTCGCTTCAAAATGCGGACTTGATGGCGTAGTCGCCTCGTCTCAGGAAGTCAAAACGATTCGCCAAGAAATTGAAAACAAACGATTTTTAATCGTTACACCGGGAATTCGTCCGGCAAATTTTAGAAATACAAAAGCCGATTCAGAAGACGATCAGAAACGCATAATGACACCCGGCGAAGCGATTCAGGCTGGTTCGGATTATCTGGTAATTGGTCGTCCGATTTTGAAATCAAAGAATTTGATTTCGACGGTTAAAGAAATAATAGCCGAAATTGAAAACGCGCCGGAAGAGCCTGTCGAAGCAAAAGTTTTAGAGTTTTCAAAACAAAAAGGATAGTTGGAAAGACAAAGTGAATCCTTTATTTGTAATCATTTCCGATGAAAAAACTAATCTTTGTTTTATTCTTGGCGGTCATTCCATTTCTCATCATCTCGGCTTTCGTCAATCCGCTCTACGATGATTATTCCTATTCAAATGGCGTTCTAAATTCAGGTTTTTTAAATTCTCAAATAAATCTTTACCACGCTTGGGCAGGTCGTTATTTTTCCAATATTTTATTGAGCCTCAACCCGATTATTTGGGGAAACTTTATCGCTTACAAAATCATTCCAATCATCATCATTTTGCTAACTTTTGTTTCGCTTTATAGTTTTATTGATGTGTTGTTGCGGCAAAGTTTGGATTTGCCCGCAAAACTTTTCGGGGCGAGTTTAATCACAGTTTTATTCCTAACCAGATGCCCGACACTCTGGACGGAATTTATTGGATTCCCGGCTCTTTATCCTATCAATTTGCTAATATTCTGACGCTTTTTCTGCTCGCTTTGATGCTAAGGGCTTTAGAAAATCCGAAACGTCCGAAAGCCTCATTCATAGTTTTAAGTTACTTTTTGATAATCGCTATTGTCGGTTCGAGCGAGACTTCGATGTTTTTTCTACTCTTTATTATTGGCGCAATTACGGCAACTAATTTTTGGCTGAAAAGCAGTAACCGATGGATTTGGTTAGGTTTATTGTCGCTGACTATTCTTTGTTCGGTAATTGTGATTGCCTCGCCGGGGAATGAAATACGGAGCGGAATGTTTCAAAATCGACATCGTTTTTTTTATTCGCTCGGAATGGCTCTTCTGCAAGAAGTCAGATTTGTAGCAACTTGGGTTACAAATCCGGCATTTATTTTGACTACGATTTTGAGCCTTCCGGTTTTGGATAAAATTATCGAAAAGAATTATTTGCTAAAAAATCACTTTTTTATTCATCCGATAGTTACCACGATTTTATTCTTCGGCTTAATGCTATGCGGACTTTTTCCGCCATATTGGGCAACCGGAATGCTCGGACAACATCGTTCGGTCAATGTCGCCTGTTTTTTCTTTTTGATTGGTTGGTTTGTCCTTTTGGCGATTTGGATAGCTTATTTGAAGTCGAATAATCAAAAAATTGAAGTTAAATTACCAAAATTTGTTTATGTTTTGGGCATTCTGATGCTGATAATTTCTCTCTTTGCAACCAATAATAGCCGAGAAGTTCTACTGGATTTAGTAATCGGAAAAGCCACAAAATATAACCAAGAAATGTGGCAAAGAAGCCTCCAATTTGAACAATGTGCCAAGAATAATTTAACAAAATGTGAGGTAAATCCTGTCCAAAACCTGCCTCGTTCAATCACAAATGCAAACTATTTTAATCCGACCAGTTTTGCCTACGAACAAAACTATTGGAAATTAAAGGTGAAATTAACGGAAAAAAGTGAAAAATAAGTCAGTAGCGTTGGCGTGAGCCGACGCGTAATCGGTTCACTAACTTGAAGCATTTGCTAACGCAAACGCTACTGACATGAGTTAAATTTCTAACAAATTCACGATAAGTCAATATTGAAATTGAAAACCATTTTCAATTAGTGTAGAATGTTTTCGGGTTGAAAATATGCAAACCGTTTCAAACAACAAATCAAATACTCTGGCAAATTTGCCGATTGGCGAAGAGGCAAAAGTATTAGCTGTTGAGGGAGATAATCCGATTAGCAAACGCCTGATGGAAATGGGGGTGGTGCCGGGAGTTTCGGTGCGAGTAATAAAAACTGCGCCATTTGGTTGCCCTCTGGAAATTCGCGTTCGTGGCTATCATCTGGCTTTGCGCCGGAGCGAAGCAGAAACAATTGCAGTAAAAAGTTAGAAATCTAATTTAGTGAAATCCATTCAAAACATCGAAAATTCTCCTCCCCTAAATCCGCAGTCCGCCATCACCGTTGCGCTTGCCGGAAATCCGAACGCAGGTAAAACCACGCTTTTCAATGCTTTAACCGGATTGCGACAGAAAGTTGCGAATTATTCGGGCGTGACGGTTGAACGAAAAGAAGGAATTTGGAATATTGGGCAAACTACGGTGCGTTTAATTGATTTACCCGGTCTTTACAGTCTTGATGCAACCTCTTTAGATGAACAAATTGCGCGGGATGTTTTGATGGGAAAGGTGGAAGATTTGCCTGCGCCCGATGTGATTGTCGCGGTGGTTGATGCTACAAATCTTGAACGGAACCTCTATCTTGTCACCCAACTTTTGGAATATAAAATCCCGTTGGTTATTGCCCTGACAATGTTTGATAAGACCGAAGGATTGGGAATTGAAATTGACATTCAAAAACTTTCGAGGATGCTAAATGTCCCGATTGTTGCAGTTACGGCTTCAAGTGGATTAGGCGAAAGAAGAACTTTCGGAAAAGATTTTAGCTTCAATTAACACGGTTTCAGAAATTCCCGATGAACTCAAAGCATTAGAAAATGAATCCGAAAGAAGCAAAATTTTCAAGCGTTACAATTTTATATCAGACATTGTTCAAGAATCAGTCAAACACCAAGCAATTCAAGAGAAAACAACTTCGGAAAAAATTGACGGAATTTTAACTCATAAAGTCTTTGGATTAGTCATTTTAGTTGCAATTCTGCTCCTTGTTTTCCAAACTATTTTTTCTTGGGCGACTTTGCCGATGGATTTGCTTGAAAAAGGATTTGGGGCAATCGGTGATTTCGCCCGTTCGCAAATGCCGGAAGGTTTGTTGACCGATTTGGTAGTGGATGGAATCATTGCTGGAGTTGGCGGAGTCTTGGTTTTTCTGCCGCAAATCCTTTTGCTGTTTCTATTTATCTCAATTTTGGAGGACACAGGTTATATGGCTCGCGCGGCATTTTTGATGGATAGAATAATGTCAAAAGTTGGGCTGCACGGCAAAGCATTTTTACCGCTGATGTCGAGTTTTGCCTGTGCGATTCCGGGAATTATGGCAACGCGGACGATTGAAAATCCGAAAGACCGTCTGGCAACGATTTTGATTGCACCGTTTATGAGTTGTTCCGCTCGTCTGCCCGTTTATGCGCTGATGATTGCCACGTTTTTTGCGGGTCAAACAGTATTTGGATTCATTTCACTTGGTGCAATTTTGATGCTCGGAATGTATGCTTTGGGGATTGTGACAGCGATAATTGTGGCTTGGATTTTGAAGAAAACTTTGCTCAAATCGCCACCGCCTCCATTTGTGATGGAACTTCCGCCGTATCGTCTGCCGAATGTGAGAAATGTTTTGCTCAATATGTTCACGCGGGCTTGGATGTTTGTGAAACGGGCAGGGACGGTGATTTTAGCTATCTCTATTATTTTGTGGGCTTTAATGACCTTTCCGAGAGTCTCAAGTGTTTATGTTTTTGTGCCCAATGTCGAAGATTTACCCGAAGCCCAACAGAGTTTTCAGCAGAGCGAACAACTAAAAAATAGTTATGCGGGAAAAATCGGGCATCTCATTGAGCCTGTTATTAAACCGCTTGGGTTTGACTGGAAAATCGGGGTCGCGTTGATTGCAAGTTTTGCCGCCCGTGAGGTTCTAGTTTCAACCTTGGGCATTATTTACAACGGTGATAAGGACGCGACCGAAGAATCTGTAAAACTCAAAACTGCCATTCGAGACGCGAAAAATGATGACGGAACGCCAATTTGGACACCTTTAACAGCATTAACTTTGATGGTCTTTTTTGTCCTCGCAATCCAATGTATGTCAACCGTGGCAATCGTCCGCCGCGAAACAAATTCGTGGGCGTGGACGCTGTTTATGGTTGGATATATGACGGGTTTAGCGTATTTAGCGGCATTTGTAACGTATCAAGGCGGAAAATTGCTGGGATTTGGTTGATATGGATATTCAAACAATAATTGTTGCAATCATTATTCTTATCGCTCTGCTTTATGTAGGTAAAATGTTGTTTGCGAAAGTGAAATCGTTTTCAACAAAATCAAATTGTGGCAACGATTGCGGATGTGATTCAAAATTAGGCAAAACTACTCAAATTCGCCGAAGTTAAATCTTTTTAAACTCAATTCTTGACCAAACTCAAACTTTGCAATACCTTAGAAAAGTAACTTAATTTCAACCAAATCAATAATTTTTAATGCCAAACCGAATTCACCGCGAAATTATCGGCGGACATCTGCTTATCATCGGAGGAGCAGAAGATAAATATAATGAACGCCGTATTTTACGCAAATTTTTATCGCTCGCGGGTGATGACAAAGCTAATATTTTGATTATTCCCGTTTCATCGGATTATCCCGAATTTGCGGCGGATGTTTATGTCCAAGCCTTTCGTAAATTGGGCGTGGCAAATCCAAGAGTTTTGCGGGCAACTTCGCGCCAAGAAGTTGTTGAAGCTGATGTAGATGCTTTGCTCGAAAATATTACAGGTATTTTTATTTCAGGTGGCGATCAAATGCGTCTGGCATCAATTTTAGGAGGCACAAAAATTGCCCAAAAGATTGACAAATTAGTGCGCGAAGAAAGTATCGTTTTGGCGGGAACAAGTGCGGGTGCAGCGGGAATGTCGGCTTCGATGATTGTTCGCGGCGAATCAACCTCGCATCCTCAACGCAATTCTGTGACGCTTTCGCCCGGACTTGGGTTTCTGAAAAACGTCATCATTGACCAACATTTTTCGGAACGTGGACGATTGAGCCGCCTCATCACCGCAGTTTCTTACAATCCGCAAAATTTGGGAATTGGAATTGACGAAAATACTGCTATTATCTTGAACAAAGAAGGGCTTTTAGAAGTTTTTGGCGAAGGCACGGTGACGATTGTTGACGGTTCAAACATTACTTACAACGAAATTGCGGAAGTAAAAGACCACGAACCATTTTCAGTTTGTGGGGTGCAAATTCACATATTGAAGGATGGGTTGAGTTACGACTTTTTTGCTCGTCAACCGTTGCCGCCGCCGGATGAATTTTTATTGCCGGACATTGAATAAAATTGTTAATTGTTAATGGTTAATTGTTAAATTGTTCGTTTAGGCTAACAATCCAATTAACCATTAACAATTAACCACTAACAATTTATGAACATCCTAGAAATCAGAACATTACGCGGACCTAATTATTGGAGTGGATATTGGAAAAAGCTGATTATTATGCGGCTTGATATTGGTGATTACGAAGAAAAGCCGTCCAATAAATTAGAGGGTTTCTATAAGCGAATGAACGAATTAATGCCGTCGCTCTATTCGCACGGTTGCAGTTATGGCGAAGAAGGCGGATTTCTGAGGCGCGTTGAGGAAGGAACTTGGGCGGGACATATTATTGAACATTTTGCGCTCGAAATGCAGACGCTTGCCGGAATGGATGTCGGCTACGGACGCACCCGCGAAACTTCGAAAAAGGAGTTTATAATGTTGTTTTTGGCTATCACGAAGAAGCAGTTGGACGCTATGCCGCTC
Source organism: Pyrinomonadaceae bacterium (assembly GCA_963779235.1). Taxonomy (GTDB): domain Bacteria; phylum Acidobacteriota; class Blastocatellia; order Pyrinomonadales; family Pyrinomonadaceae; genus JAIBCC01. The sequence continues at coordinate 265,772 of CAVZXI010000010.1, read as the reverse complement.
GTGCCGCCATGCGTTTGTTTTTGATTTGGCCGAAGGGAAAAAGATTGAAGAAATCAAAGCATACTCGACAAAGGGATTCAGGAAATGCGCGAAATCCGCGAAGATGTCCGTTTTGGACCTTCGACGGGCTCAATTGTCGAAGAAGCCGAATCACGCGACATTCCGTTTATTCGCTTGAACGACCAATCGCTTGTCCAACTCGGGTTTGGCGTTCATCAAAAACGCATTCAAGCGACCGTCGACTTCCAAAACAAATATGATTTCCGTGGACATCGCGGGCGACAAATCGGCGACCAAAAAACTTTTGGGCGATATGGGCGTTCCTGTGCCGAAAGGTTATCGAAATTAGCGATGAAGAAGATTTGGAAAAAACGATTGACCGGGTTAGCTATCCTGTTGTTATTAAACCGCTTGACGGCAATCACGGGAAAGGCGCAACGGTTGGAATTACCACGCTTGACGATGCAAAAATCGCGTTTGGAAAAGCCAAAGAATATTCGCGCTGGATAATTGTCGAAAAACAACTTATTGGCAATGATTTTCGCGCTTTGGTCGTCAATAATCGTCTGATTGCGGTTGCCGAAAGAGTTCCGGCGAATATTGTCGGCGATGGAAAAAGCACGATTCAGCAGTTGATTGACAAAACAAACGAAGACCCGCGCCGTGGTTATGGACACGAAAATGTGCTGACGCAAATCTCGATTGACCAACAAACGGAGCGTCTGATTGCTGCGAAACATTACACTTTGGAAACTGTTTTGCCAAAAGGCGAAGTTCTGTATTTGAAAACTACGGCAAACATTTCGACCGGCGGAACGGCGATTGATAGAACCGATGAAGTCCATCCCGAAAACGTCTTTTTGTTTGAACGAATCGCTAGAATAATTGGCTTAGATGTTGCAGGGATTGATGTTATCGCGCACGAATGTTGCTGAACCTTTACACGAAAGCGGCGGCTGGAATTATTGAAGTTAATGCCGCTCCCGGATTCCGAATGCACCTTGCGCCAAGCGAAGGAATCGGGCGAAATGTTGCAGAATACGTCGTTGATATGCTTTTCCGCCGCAGGAACTCCGTCACGAATTCCGATTTTTGCGATTACAGGAACAAACGGCAAAACTACGACCACTCGCTTGATCGCTCATATTTTGAGAAGACAGCGGAAAAACGGTTGGATTTACGACGACTGATGGAACTTATATCAAAATCAACAAATCGTTACGGGCGACAACACGGGACCGGTTTCTGCGCAATTAGTTTTGCATGATCCGACGGTCGAAGTTGCGGTTTTAGAAACTGCACGAGGCGGAATTATCCGCGCCGGATTGGGTTTTGACCATTGCGACGTCGGCGTTGTGACGAATGTCGCGGCTGATCATTTGGGTTTGAAAGATGTCAATACTTTGGAAGATTTAGCGCGTGTCAAATCGGTTGTTCCGCGTTCCGTGAACAAAAAAGGCTACGCAGTTTTGAATGCCGAAGATGAAAATGTTTATCAGATGAAAGAATTCGTTGACGGGCATCTGGTTTATTTTTCGATGGACGAAAATCATCCGAATATCGAACGCCAAATGCAGACGCGGCACGAGTTTCGTGCGTCTATGAAAACGGCTACGTTACGATTTTGAAAGGCAAATGGAAAGTTCGCATCGAAAAAGCTATTAACATTCCTCTGACCTACGGCGGACAGCGCCGAATTTATGATTCAAAATGTCATTGGCGGCAACTCTGGCCTGCTTTGTTCACGGCGTTTCGTTGGAAGATATTCGAGTCGGTTTGACGACCTTTACGCCTTCACTGGCGCAAACTCCGGGCAGACTTAACTTTATCGAAATCAACGACTTTACGGTTTTGTTGGACTTCGCGCACAACCCTGCAGGATTTACCGGATTGCAGAAATTTATCAACAAATTAAACTTCAAATCCAAAACCGGAATTCTCAGCGGAGTCGGCGACAGACGCGATGAAGACCTCTGCGAAATGGGCAAACTCGCGGGCGAAACCTTCGACAAAATCATAATCCGCCGAGGCGATTATCTACGCGGTCAAACCGAGGAAGAAGTTCTAGAATTATTGCAAAAGGGAATTAAGTCGAGTAAGAAAAATCCAATAATTGAAATCATAACCGATTCAAAAGAAGCGATTTATCACGCTTTCAAAAAGGCGAAAAAAGGCGAACTCGTGGCAATTTTAGCCGATACGGTGGATAAAGATATTGCTATTGTGAACCAGTATCGGGATGAATTGGGTTAAGGAAAAAGTAAAAAGGTAAAAGACAAAATTATCTTTGCGGAAAGTTAAATGTGTTAAAATAGATGCAGTTATGCCAGTCAAAGAATCAAAATTTACAGACAAAAACAATCGGTTAGTGATGACCAAGTTATCAACGGTCGAAGAACAAGGAAATCGTTCTTTTGACATCGAATTTTGGCAGAGACTCAGCGATGAGCAAAGAATGCAAGCCGTTTGGGATTTGGTCGTTTTTGATTGGGAATTGAAAGGAAAAAACTTGAATGAACTCGGACTTCAAAGATTTGTTGAAAATATTCAGACGATAAAAAAGTTAAGTATTTGGTTATTGGCGGTTACGCGGTCGCAAAACACGCGGAGCCTCGATATACAAAAGACATTGATCTTTGGATTAGCAATAATCGGGAAAATGCCGAGAAAGTTTATTCGGCTTTAGAAAAATTCGGTGCTCCGCTTAATAATATAACCGTTGAGGATTTCACCATTTCAACGGTTGTTTTTCAAATAGGAATCGAACCTTCACGCATAGATATTTTGATGGGTTTGAAAGATTTAGATTTTGAAACTTGTTGGGAACGAAAAGCAACCGCGAGAATCGGCGAAATTGAAATCCACTTTATCTCGCTCGATGATTTGATTTTTAACAAAAAACTCGCTGGAAGACCGCAAGATTTACGCGATGTCGAAATGTTGGAACTGAAAAAAAGCGAAGAATTTAACATCGAAAAACCTTTAGCAGAAAAAGATAAGTGATTGGGTTTACGATATTTCGGCAATCCACGCGACGCGGTTTTCGTCAATTTCAATGTAATTTTGGACAACAACAGTCATAATTTCTTCATTTTAGCTTTTATTGGAAACATTTTCAAAATTTTCTTCAAACATTCGCCAGCCACGATTAACTTAGTCGCTTTTGTTTACCAAATCAATTTTTAACTTTTCTGACCGTTACATGAAATGAGCCAATCCCCCCTGTGTAGCCTCGTAATGAATCAATTACTCGAAATGTGATAACGCCTGATTCTTTAACCGTTTGTCTTAGCTGAGAGCCAACCAGATAACGATTTGAATTTTTATCATTTCCAATCCACATCTCAAGACCTCCGACATTCTTATGAAATGGACTATCTACTCCGTAATCCCAATAACCGCTTGTTTCGCCTTCCGGTCCAACGCTTGGGCGATCGCTTCCAACTTTTACAACGCCTGTGGCTTGAATCTCAATTGTATCGCCAACAGAAACGGTAAATTTACGTCCATTAGTTTCCGTTCGCACTCCTTGAGAATTTGTTGCCAAAACGTGACCATCCCAAGCCTCAAGAGATAAATTTGTAGTATTTTGTGTGGGCGTTTGCTTCGATTGTTCACTTGTTATCCCAACGCATTAAAGTGATGTTTGAGAAAAGGTTTGAAACTTCAAAGTCAACAAAGAATCCAACGCTTTTTTGTGTTTTGTTTCAGTTTGACTCAAACATTCCATAATGGCTTTGGTGAATTTCATCAAATTATCGTAATAAATCGAATATAAAACTTCCTTTTTGACAAACTTCCATAACCTTTCAATCAAATTCAGATTTGGCGAATAGGGTGGCAAAAATAATAATTCGATTCCTAATTCCTCTGCTTTTTCCATCACCAATTTGCATCTTTGATACCTCGCATTGTCCAACCCTACCGTAATCGGGACTTCAGGCTTCCTTCTCGCCGCGATTTTGACCAACATTTCACAAATCTGAATCGAAGTTATGTAACCGGTGTTGGTCACTAACACCAATTCTTTGCTGATGGCATTGATTGCCCCCCAAGAAGCATAAATCTTTGTCGCCCACTCGGAGCTTTGATGAAAATTCTCGTAAATGACCATAAATATCCCAAAAAGGCTGATAAAACAAAGTGCAAAGCATCTAAAAAAAGACCTCTCTTTTTCCTTGTTTGGCTTCCTCAAGTCGTGGAGTAAGTTCTTTTTCCAAGAACTCGGCTTGCTTCTCGACATCTGCTTTGGCTGGTATCATCCCCACTTTCATTCGCTTTAAGCCTTCGCGTTGGAGATACTTACTGACTCTCTCAGGTGAACGCTTGATGCCTGTCAAACTCTCTATTTCGGCACTCGCTTGTTTTAATCCGGCGACCGGATGTTTCCCAAAATGCTCCCGAATCGTTGCTTGATGAACCGCTAATTCGCTCGCTTGTCGCCGAAATTTGACGACTTTTAAGGCTTCTATGCCGCCTTCTTGATATTCCTTGAGATAGGTTCTGACGGTGGTTTCGCAAACTCCTGCTAACTGACTGATGTTTGGATGTGGTAAATTCTGACTTTTCAGATATAATACTTCCATTTTCAACTGCACTCACGAGATGCGGGTGATTGAATCTTTCAAAATGCAATTCTTTGATTTGCTCGGCTGTAAATTCAATCTTTATCATTTCTTCATTCTACAAAATTTACCCTTTTCATCAAACTAATGCGTTGGTGAGTATAAGACCCATTTTGCGAAGTTGACATTGAATTAAACCATACAAACCCACCAACAATTATCACCACCGCAACAATCCCGCAATCGAATAGATAAAATGCGGCGTATTGCTTTTCTTTTCAGATGGCGAATAAACGGGCGAGCGGCAATGTATAATTTGCGGATTTGAACGGTGTAAACGGATTTGTCGAGCTGAAAATTCGGGTCAGTACTGTTTTGCGGATTTCGTAGATCCGTGCGCATTTCAGCCGCTGATTTGTAGCGGATGTTTGCATCTTTGGCGAGTGCGCGGGAAATGACATTTTGCAGAGGCTTTGGAACTTCTCGCGGCAAAGGTTCGGGATTACGCATCAGAATCGCGCCGACCAGCGATGTCATATCTTCCTCTTGATATGGAAATGTCCCGCCAACAATTGATAAAAAATCACGCCGACTGACCAAATATCAGTCTGCTCATTGCGCTTTCCGTCAAACGCTTCGGGAGACATATACGAAGGCGTTCCCATAATATTGCTGCTCTGGCTGGTTGATTTCAAAACGCGGGAAATGCCGAAATCCGCAAGGCGCGGTGTGTTTCCCTGAAAGAGAATGTTGGCAGGTTTCAAGTCACGGTGAATGATGTTGCGTGAATGCAGATGTTCGAGTCCTGCTAAAATTCCCGAAACAATTTCAACCGCTGATTCGACTGTCGGAGCTTTGCCGTGTTGTTTCAAATATGCTTCCAGAGAACCATCGGGCGCGTATTCGCTGGCAATGATAATTTGTTCATCATAAATATTCGCTTCGATAATCGGCAAAACATTCGGATGACCGCTCGCCCGAACCCACAAATCGGCTTCGTTTTTAATGCTTTCAATCGCTGATGTCTTCGTCAAGCGGAATCTTGATAGCGGCGGTTGTCGTGGTAATTTGTGTTCGCCTTTCAGCCAACCAAACTACGCCGAAAGCCCCTTTGCCAAGTTTGTTGATTAAAGTATAAGGTCCGATTTGGTCGCCAGAACGAAGCATATTTAACTACCTCAAATTTGTTATTTCAAAGTGATTTTGCTGATTATGTCGTTTGATGTCAAGAAAAAGATTGATTATGAGCTAATCCTCACTCGGCGGATGTTTGCCAAAAGCAAATAATGCACGGCGCAGATTGAGACAGCCCTCACGATTTAGTTGCAAAGTTTCAACTGTGGCTCGTCCCGTCGGAGTTGTGTAGGGCAAACGCATTAAAAATGTAAGAAAGAGGCGAATTGTGTAAAACTTTAACTTATTCTGATTTTAGGAGAGAAAAAGTTGAAACAAATACAAGCTCAGACATTACTGAGCGGCACAGTTTTTGCTTGCTGAAAAGTCTTTGGTTATTTGACTAAATTTTTGCCCACGAAAACACCAAAAGCACGAAAAAGTTTTGGTGAATAGCTGGGTTGAAAAATATTTTGCCCAATTTTCGTATCATTCGTGTTTTTCGCGGGCAAATATTTCTTGTTTTCCAAGCTATCGCAATTTCTATGCCGCTCAGTAATGTTCAAAACTACAATATCAGGATTTATTTTTTGGAGAATTTCATAAGTAAAAGATGGTAAATAACATTACCCACTAAAATTTGAGAAAGAAGTCCAGCAAATCTTCAGTTTGCTGAACGGCTTGAATTAAATTCAACGATGGCGACAAGCTGAAGCGTGTCGGACAAGAGCCAACCATTTAATTTTGAGAAATGGGTAAGGTTATTAAACCTTTGTTACTAAATAATTTTCTCTAATTTCAATACCTTCGCCAAATTAAGCAGAAGAAACGGCAGATTTAGCCTGATGAATACTGCCTAGTCTGCCAATCTCTGCCAGTATCTCTTTATTTAATATTGGTTCTGCATTTTTCAGAACCTTTTTTATTATCCAACGCGCGTATTTTGCTCCTCGATAATGCGTTTTCAAATCATTTATTCCGGTCAATTTTTCTTCGCTGTTTTTTAACATTTTGGCACTCACATTGACCATCAGAAATGATAAATTGACCGCATTTTCCACTCCTCTTTGAGTCGTGTTCATAAAATCTTCTAACCCAAAGTGTTGTTTCGCGTCTCGGAAATTGAATTCAATCTGAAATCTCAACGAGTAATATTCGATCAACTTTTCCCATTCCAATTCCTCATCGCTGCTGAACAGCATCACATATCCCACTTTCCGTTTTTTCAAGTCCGTTTTGACTATCACCACCACCTTGAGCGGCATCCCAAAACTTTTGTGCAAGAATACTCCTTGATAATAATTGACAATAATTTGTCCTTCAACTTCTGTTTTCTTCAAATATTTGATCGGCATTGCTTCGTAATTCAGTTGCTCGCCATACTTTCGGGGTGGTCCTTTGGGCTTTTGTTTGCCTTCGTATTTTTCAAATAACGGCGAGTCGCGGCGCAACTTGCTAATCAAATGCAACTCATTTTCTTTTGCCATCAAAACGGCTTGATTGTGTCCAAAATGTCCATCTAGTGCCAGATATTTGACTTTCACAAAGACTCGTAATACTTGAACTAACTTTGACAGTAACTCGTTGATTCTCAACAACTCCGCCGACAGATTCAACTCATTTTTGTTCTTGTTCAAGACTCCTTTGGGTCTCCCTTTGAGTTTTTTCAACGGCTCTTTCGGTTTACTTTTTCTCGCCTTTTTGCGCGGTTTTTGGGTTGCTTTTTCCGCCTTGCTTCGCACCGTTTGCTTGACACATAACGGATACGCAGTGCGTTTCGTCACATCCACCAGAGAAAAAACAAAAAACTCCAAACTCTTGACCACACAACCTAAAACACCGGAAAAGAAACGCCCAATCCCGTGCGTCATTGAGCCGGATTTGGTAACTGTCGTGGCATCTCCCGCCAAAATATATTCGTGAGAAGCCTCAAATAAATGAGTCTGGACAAACTTGACCAACAAGTTGAGCCACGGCAAATCGGTGGCAAAAAAGCGTTGGACGGTGCGATAACTGCCGCCATCTTCAGTCCAACGGGAAATCCCTTTCATCGTGACTCGCCCGGTCATCGAGAAAATAGCCTGAACAATAATTGATAATTGCCCCAGCCAAGTAGTGGTCAGAAGTGGTGAACAGCACGCCAATAATGTTAATATTTCCATTGAAATGAACGGGGGTTTTAGTGTTTAATTTGGTCAAAAATAAATCTACTAAAAGACTCGTTTCATTTCATCTCTTCATTTCAAATTTTCAAATATCTTTTGGCGAAGGTATTGTAATTTTACATCAATAATTTTTTCAGAATTACGAGGCGTGTCTATATTCCAAGTTAAAATTTTTATCGGCATATTTTTTGCGTTCCTTCATATTGAGTTTTTCCGTTTTATTGAAAAACGGTAATGAACTATAATTTATAAAGATTTGATAACTAATACAATTTGTATTTTGTGAAAAGATTTGCAATGAACGAAAATATTCAACCGATTTTAGACAAAGCACTCGCGGGAGAAAGGATTTCCAGCGAAGATGCGACCATTTTACTTGAATCAAACGATTTTGTCCGCATTGGATTAGTCGCGGATGAGATTCGGATGCGAAAAAATCCGAAAGCCGTTGTAACTTATATCATTGACCGTAACATCAATTATACCAATGTTTGCAATGTTGTTTGCACGTTCTGTGCCTTTTATCGTCGCCCCGGAAAACCCGAAACTTACGTCCATTCAATCGAAGAAATTTGTTCACGAATTGATGAAACGATCGAACTTGGCGGGACGGGCGTTTTGATGCAAGGCGGTTTGCATCCAGATTTCAATATCGAATGGTATGAAAATTTGCTTTCGACACTTCACGCAAAATATCCAAAATTTCAACTGCATTGTTTTTCACCGCCGGAAATTCATAACATCAGTTTAATCAGCAAATTAGACTATGTAACGATTATGCAACGATTGAAAGATGCGGGATTGAATTCGATGCCGGGTGGTGGCGGCGAGATTTTGGATGATGATGTCCGCAAGCGTGTTTCGACCAAATGCAACACCCAAGAATGGCTTGATGTAATGCGTGCTGTGCATCAAGTTGGTTTGAAATCTACTGCGACAATGATGTTTGGCATCGGCGATAATATTTCGCATCGCGTCAAACATTTGCAACGAGTCCGCGATGTCCAAGATGAAACAGGCGGATTCACGGCGTTTATTCCGTGGACGTTTCAACGCGAAAATACGGCACTTGGCAGAAAGATTACCGAAGAACCAACCGGCATTGATTATCTAAAAATGCTGTCGGTTTCACGAATTTTCTTTGACAATATCCAACATATTCAAGCCTCGTGGCTGACACAAGGAATTCGGCTTGGGCAATCTGCTTTGCGATTCGGGGCAGACGATATGGGTTCGATTATGATTGAGGAAAACGTAGTTTCCGCCGCCGGAGCAAATAACGAAGCCAACGAAAAAGATTTGCGTTATCAAATCTCGGAAGCAGGTTTTATCCCGCAACAACGCGATATTTTGTATAACTATGTCAATCGTGAAAACGTTGAAGAATTGGATAAACGAGGCTCGATGCCATTGAAAAAATTGAGTGTTGCTTTTGCGGATTAACTTTTTTACGATAGATTACACGAATTTTACAGTTTGATTCTGTGTCACTTGTGTAATCTGGTTTTTCATTCATCCTGAATTCTTACATAACTATTACGAATCTTTTCCCTCAAACCTGTTACTCTAATAAAGTCCTAATTTTAGCCGTCCGAAAATCACTTTAAATGCAAAATATCATCGAATTGGAGACTTCACGCCAAAATATCAACTGGAAAAATCTGTTTATCATCGTCAGTTTTCACCTTTTAGCAATTCCGGCTTTGTTTATGTTTAGCTGGGAAAACGTATTGGCAATGCTGATTGGAAATTGGATTGTCGGCAGTCTCGGTATCGGTCTGGGTTATCATCGCTTGCTGACGCATCGGAGTTTCAAAGCCCCGAAATGGCTTGAATATACGCTGACGACTTTTGGTGCGATGGCGATTCAGGACGAAGCGCATAAATGGGTTGCGACGCATCGGATTCATCATAAATTTGTTGAAACCGACCAAGACCCGCATTCGACTCGCCCCGGATTTTGGTGGGCACATATCGGCTGGATTGTGAACGGAACAGCAAAGACCACGACCGCGAGACTTTGCAAAAAATACGTTCCCGATTTGGTGAAAGATAAATTTCATCCGATTTTATGCCCGTTTTTTTTATCTTCCGATTATCATTTCGGCACTAATTTTGTTTGCCATCGGCGGTTGGGGAATGGTCTTTTGGGGAGTTTTTGTGCGGGTTGTGTTTGGTTGGCACACGACTTGGTTTGTAAATTCGCTCTCGCATCTATTTGGCAAAAGGCGTTTTGAAACTTCGGACGATTCAACCAACAATTGGTTTGTGGCGTTTCTGACCTTTGGCGAAGGTTGGCACAATAATCATCACGCATCGCCTTCGCGGGCGCGACACGGCTTGAAATGGTATGAATTTGATATGAACTGGATCACGATTCGCCTTTTTGAAAAACTTGGTTGGGCAAAACAAATTCGTAGCAATGAAACCGATTAAACGCCGATTGAATTAAAGACTGCGGAGTAGAATCTGAAACTTTACAAAAAATAAAAACCGCCTCAATTTACGAGACGGTCTTTTTATTATTTGAATATTAAATTGTATTTTTAAAATTATCTACCTAAAACACTAACTGAAATATTTCTGCGTCCGAAACGCATTGCTTCCGAACAACTTGGGACCCAAATATCTAAAATGCGTCCTTTGATCACACCACCTGTGTCAGTAACTTTATAAGTTCCGCTATATGCTCCGGCGTTCAAATAGACGCGTGTGCCGAGTGGTATAACTCTCGGATCCGCCGCAACAATTCCGCGACGAACTCTGCTACCACTTGCAGTTATGCCTTTTAGGCAATAAGCGGTTGCTCTAAACGAGCGAGCATTTGATTTTTTAACACTAGCAGTCTTTTTAACTAATTTATCATCATCGGAATTTACCGAAATATCTGTTTCTTCAATCTTGTTAGTATTATTTTGCTTTAAATTCTCTTGCGAATTATTCGCTTGGAAGAAAGCGGCTTCCACATTTTGCTGAACGTAAATCAAACTGATTACTAAAGCTAAAATGCTTAGAATTACGCTTCCTCTAGCTAAATTTTTCATTATAAATCTCCTTTTCTTTTGTTTTTTCAACCCGCAGACAACAACCAATTACATAGCGTTTTCACGTTTCATAATCAGCCAAAATTGTCAGTTATTGCGATAGGCTGAAGGCTTTTTGCGGATACCCGCGAAAAGTTGTGTTCATTAGAACACCAACAAGATTAACACTTTTTAACGCTTTGTGTCTAGTCTTGGAAAATTCGGGCAAAGTTGAAGTCCAGCGGAAAAGTTAAAAATACATTGCTAAAATCGCTCTTTCAGATAGACTTAGCCTTTCTAATTTCGTATATTTCAATCAACTTATTTCATCAAAAAACGGAGAAATTATTCAATATGCCAGAACGCCGAAACGGTGACCGACATCCTATTTCCTTCCCTATTCGCGTAGAATGGAAGGACGAAAAAGGTGAAGAAATAGTCGAAGAAGGTTTAACCGAAAACATCGGACCAAACGGGGTGTTAATTCATCTGCCACGACTTTTGCCCAATGTCGGAAGCAAGGTAAATATTACCGTGACTGAGGATTTAAGCACTCAAATAACGGTTGCCGCGCAAGTTTTACGACTTGAACGAAATGCCGCTCATCCACAAGCGGCACTTCAATTGGTTGGCTCAACTAAAGATTGGGAAAAACAAGTTTGGCAATATGCCGGCGACATTATTGCCGCCCAAAAGCCTGAGGGCTATGATGATTGGAACTAATTTCAGGAGCAGGAGGCAGAAGCCGGAGGCAGTTTGATTTTCCTGCCAAGTGCTACTGCAACTGCCAACTCTTATTTTTATTGATATGAATATTTTAGTGCTTGGAGCAGGCAGAATGGGACACGGCGCGGTTTATGATTTGATTTATAATTCGCCCGATGTGGAAAGCGTAACGGTTGCCGATTTTGATTTGAAAAAGGCTGAGGAGGTTGCGGAAGCGGTTGGAACGGGGCGAGTTACGGCGCATCATATTGACGTTTCAAACTACTCAGATGTTGTCGAATTTGATGAAAAATCACGATTCGGCAATTTCGTGCGTCAATTATTGGTATAATGTCGAACTTTCCCGCGCCGCGATCGCAAACCAACACCAATTTTTGCGATTTGGGCGGCAATAATTACATTGTTGACGAACAATTAGCTTTGGATGATAAAGCCAAAGATGCCGGAATCAATATCATTCCCGATTGCGGACTCGCGCCCGGAATGGTTTCGGTTTTGGCAATGCACGGCGCAAAACGCTTTGATGAAATTGACGAAATTCACATCCGCGTTGGCGGTTTGCCCCAACATCCGAAAACACTTTTGCAATATCAACTCGTTTTTTCCGTCGAAGGTTTGATCAACGAATATATCGAAGTTGCGCGCGTCATTCGTGACGGGAAAATCAGCGAAGTCGAATCAATGACCGAAATCGAAAGTCTTGAATTTGATGGATTTTCCGCCGCTCGAAGCCTTTCAAACTTCGGGCGGAACTTCAACCTTGCCCGACACTTTTTTAGGCAAAATCAAACAATTAGATTACAAAACAATTCGTTACGCCGGACATTGCGAGAAATTTAAGACGATGATTGACCTTGGGTTATGTTCGAGCGAAGAAATAATGATTGATTACGTTAAAATCTCTCCACGCAAGGTTTTTGCCAATCTTTTGACCAAATATCTGCCTGCTGATGAACCTGATTATGTGTTAGTCAGACTCGAATTTGTCGGCACAAAAGACGGCGAAACTCAAAATCTACGATTTGATATTGTTGACAAACAAGACGAAACAGACAGGTTTCGGCAATGATGCGAACGACTGCTTTTCCCGCCTCAATCATCGCCCAAATGATGGCAAGCGGCGATGTCCTGATGCGTGGCGCAACTCCGCAAGAAAACGCGATTGATTCAGATAAATTTGTGGCGGAATTGGCAAGAAGAAACATTAAAGTTGCGGAAAGTTACGGATAGTTGCGGGAAGTTACAGGAAGTTGGTAGCTTGTTTTTTTTACTCTACAAACTATCTGCAACTCTGTAACTCTGAAACTTTTGAAAGAAGTATGAAGAAGTTTTTACGAATTTTGTTATGGCTCACAGGTCTCGCCCTCTTCGCACTTTTAGCGGTTTATCTCATCAATCTTCGAGTTGCAAGCTATTCCAATGAAAAGATTTATCGTTCTGCAAATGATGTTCCAACCGAAAATCGAATTGCGATTGTGTTAGGCGCAAAAGTTTGGGATGATGGTTCGCTCTCACACGCTTTGCTTGACCGTGTGACGACTGCGGTTGAACTTTACAAAGTGGGAAAGGTCAAAAAACTGCTGATGTCGGGCGATAATCCGAATCAACAATACGATGAGCCAACCGCGATGAAAGCCGAAGCCGTGCGCACAAGGTGTTCCCGAAAATGACGTAATTTTAGACTTTGCGGGACGCAGAACTTACGACACTTGTTACCGTGCCAAAGAGATTTTTGAGATAAAAAAAGCCATCATCATCACCCAGGAATTTCACCTGCCACGTTCAATTTATCTCTGCCAAAATATGGAGGTTGATTCAATCGGAATTGTCGCCAATAAACGCAATTATCTCGCCGAAAATTATTGGGCGTTTCGCGAATTTTTCTCGGTTTTTAGTGCGTGGTTTGAGATGAATTTTATTCCGTTTGAGCCAATTAAAGGGAACAAAGAGCCGATTGGGCAATAATTTACGGTTGCTTCGGAGCGCGAAATTCTTCTACTAATTTGTTCAGCTTTTCCTCAATATTATCGCCTTCGTTGAAGCCTGTGTTTTTTATCCGAATATTACCCGAAGGGTCAATTATCAGCATTGCCGGGATTGGCGGAATGTCGAGAATTTTATGTTTGCCGTCATCGAAAAAGACGGGGAAACTGAATTTCCGTGCCTTGGCAAAGGGTTCAGACGGAGGCACGTTCTTCGTCAACCGAAACTGCCAGAATAGCAACTCCGGGATCATTCTTTTTGGACTCGTAAAACTTTTGAAAATACGGCATTTCTTTCAAACACGGACCGCACCAAGTCGCCCAATAGTTAATGATAACGACTTTTCCGCGTAAATCCGCCACTCGAACATTTGTGCCGCCGATTTGGACAAAATCAAAATCGGGAGCCGGAGTGTTCATTTTTATTTGACGGGCGATGGTCGTAATCCCTCTTAAATTTGCCAATTTTTCATCCGCACCTTCTTCGCTGCCTTTCAACTCTTTGTAAATCACCTTAAATTTCGCCTCGGCTTGCGGTAAATAACCTCCATTCGCCGCTGCGAGTCCGTAATGCTCCATCGCCTCCTCTTTTTTGCCCTGCGGAGTCAGGATTTCGGCTAGGTAATAGGAATATTCGGAAGTATAAACATCACGTTTTTTTCCGTTTACCGTCAGCATCCGACGCAAAATCTGTTCGGCTTCGGCGGATTTTCCGTCGGCTATCAAAAGCCTCGCCCGAACGGTTAAAATCATCCCTTCTTGTCCCGCAATCGCCTCTTGTTTCAGAATTTCGGCGGCGTTGGGCTGTGCCTGTTCCACCCATTTTTGCAAATCTTTGAGGTAAATATTCCGCGTAAAAAAGATTCCGGCAATATCACGCAAAGCAAGAAACATATTGCCATAACCCCTCTCGCGGATGTCGTTGACGGCATTTTCGGCGGCTTGGCGGATTTCGGCATCAGACGGCTTGAGTTTGTTGAATTCCGTCATATACTCCTGAAACTGCAATGGATAAGATGATGGAAAATCGCGGTTGACGCTTGCCCAATTTTGCACTTTTTCTTTCTGGTCGGCTGATTTGGCTTTCTCGCCAAAGCGAATTGAACGGGTTGCGTAAGAATAGGGAAAAGCGGCGTAAAGTTGTTTTTTTGTTTCTTCCATCGTAGGAATATCGTCCGCCATTTTGAAGCCTGCGATAGCGGTTTCAAGCACTTGAGGCGAAGGCGGATATTTTTTGAGCATTGCGGCTGTCTGTTCGCTGATTAGCTTCTTTTCCGCCGCATAGCTCGGACGAATTTCGTTCAAAAGACTTTTCCAAAACATCTGACGCAAATACAAATCGTCTGGGAAAATCGTCAAACCTTTTTCGATAACTTTCTCGCTTCGGCATAGCGTTTTTGTCCGCTCAAAACATCCGGCAAACTTCTGCCACGCAAATTAACAGGATAAAATTCACGTTCTTTGGGAAACTTTTGCCACGCGGCGAACATTTTTTCTACGGCTTCATCCCAAATCTTTTGCCGTTTCGCACTGTCTTTTTCGAGGTCTGCTTGGAGCATTCCAAACGCACTTTGAGCAACAAAATCTTGGATTCGTTAGCGGGTGATTTTGGAATCGCGGCAATTTCTTTAGTCGCTTCTTCAAGTTTGCGGTTGGTAATGAGTGACTGACAGTAAGCGAGCCGAGCCGCAATCGTAATACCAAACATCTTTTGGAAATCGGGCAAAGTCGCCACGCGGTTGACGTTAGCAACGGCTTCGCTTTTCAAGACGGCATCTTTCGGCGAGAGAGCGACAGCCTTTTGATATGCCGCGAGTGCTTTTTTAAGCCTCGCTTCGGAAAAGAAATTATTGTCCGAATAATAACGGGCTAATCCCAGATACGCTGGCAGATAATTCGGTGCAATGGCAATGGCTTTTTGATAAAGTGCTTCCGATTCAACCCTCGGATAAACCGCCGCCGCTTTGACATATAGTTCGGGATTATTTGGCGTTTTGGCAATTTCATCTTTATATTTTTTCACCAAATCCCGTGCCGAAATTTTGCCCGAATCTCTTTCGGATTCTACGCCGTCCAAAACGGTATTTTTGGCTAAAGATTGTCCGATTAACGGCGAAACAGTAAAGAAAACTGTCAGAATTATTGAATAAAATAGGTTACGAAACATTTATAAAACTCCATTCGTTTTGAGTTCAAACTTTAGTTTGCTTTTGGCTAGCGAGCGAAGCAAAGCGGGTTTATTCAACACTTTTGCATAAAAACGACAAACCACTTCGCTTCGCTGGTGGTTGGCAAACTGAAGTTTGAACTCAGAGCATTAAAAAATAATCTTCAACGTCAACTGCACTGAACGCGGTCCGCCCGGTTGATATAAGGAACTAAATCCGCTGGTTGAAAGTCCGGTTGACAGCATACTCGCCGATCTTCCAAAGGTTGAAGTTCGGGTTAAAACTCCAGCGGCATTTACCGTTCCGATTGATGAAGGCGGATTAGTAAAATTTGGATGATTAAAGGCATTAAATAATTCACCTTTTAATTGCACTTTGAGACTTTCGCCGATGACGTTGATTTGGCGACGAAGAGCAAAATCAAGTTGCCAAAAATTAAATCCGTGAATCGTATTTCTTTGCAAATTTCCCTGCCGAATAGTAGTCGGAATCGCAAATGCAGCAGTGTTCAGAATTTGTCCGCCGGGAGCGTTAGCATCCGTTATCCAAAAAGGAACGCCTGCAACTACATCAGGTCTGGCACCAAATGAACCGAGAGGCAAAGGAAATGTGCGTGTATAAACGACATTTATCGGGAGTCCGCTACGGGCGGCAAAGATTGAATCGAGCGACCATCCTCCCAAAAGAGCCTTGACTGCTTTTGCCTTGCTCGGCGAGGGAATTTCATAACTGACCGTCGCATTAAAATTGTGACGCACATCAAAATTGGAGAAACCGCGTTCGCCATTAATATCAAGCTGGTCTGCCCCGGCAACTTGAATTGTGTTGTTTGGAGTCAAATCGGACGAACTGGTGTCAAATGATTTTGCCCAAGTATAATTTGCCAACGCCTGAAAACCTTTCGTGAAACGGCGGACAAATTGGGCTTGCAAAGCATTATAGTCAGAAGTGTCCGAATTACGAGAGACGTATAAATTTAGAAAACGTCCTGTTCCGGCGGGAGGCAGCACTCTGGATTGTCTGAGTAATTTTCTTCCGGCTGCCCCGATATACGAAATACTAATCGTTTGATTATTGGCAATGCCCTGTTCAATAGCAAGATTCCATTGATAGGTTCGCGGCATCGTATAGTCAGAGGCAAATCCTAAAAGGTTTTGGTTGGTAAATGGCGGCGTAAAGGTCACTTGCGGCGGAACTGCCAAAACCGAGTCGGGTAATGGAAGCGGATTTGCCGTTCCTCCCGCACCTGTTCCGCTAAACCTTACTCGTTGATGCGGATAAGTTGCACTCGTAGCTAATGCGTTTCCGCTGCCCAAATCAAAAAAGACACCGTAACCGCCCCGCAAAACTGTTTCCCAACCTTGCTTATCGCGTAATTTGAAAGTCGCCCCAAAACGCGGAGCAAAGTTATTTTTGACGGTTCGGTAAAGCGGTGTTCCGGCTGGAGCAATCAGCAAGGTTGCCGGATTGGTTACTTGGTCAACCGTGTATAAAACGCTTCCATTTCTGCCCGTTGGTGGCGGATTATATTCCCAACGAAGTCCAAAATCCAAAGTGAGGCGATTGTTCGCCCGCCAAGTGTCTTGCCCATAAAGCGAAAAATTATGGAGCGACACATCAATCTTATCGTTCTGAGTTACTTGAACCAAATCAGGTGTAGCACTCATAACCGAAGCCAGAGAAAAGAAATTCAGCCCCAAAGCATAGCTTCGAGGTTGCCCTGTCGGATATAAATAACGGTAATCCGCACCGAATTTAAGCTGATGATTACCTGCGATCAAAGTAAAATTATCCACTAAATTAATTTGCCGCTGAACATTATCAACGCTGCTTCCGCGTGTAAAGGCAAAGCCGCTTAACGCAGCCTGAGCGTCAACCACATCTGTTGCCGGATTTGCGAATGAAGGAAACAAAAGTGCGTCTGAAATTGGAACAGCCCCGCCAAAATTATCATTGGTAAAGGTTGATTTGCCATCGTTTTTACTAAAATTACCTCTGACCTCGTTAATCAAATTACTGCTGAATATCCAGGTTGAGCCAAACGTCAGCGTCGTGACATTCTTTTCCGAATTTGTAACCGTTGTCGGAGTTGATGTGCCGCGAACTGAATTCTTCGACGGGGAAATATTGAAACGTCCGAATAGATTGAACTTTGAATTAAAGTTGTGGTCAACACGAAAACTTGTGGCATTGATGGTTAATGGATTGGAAAAAGCCGCACTAAAAAACGCTGCCCCGTTTGTCGTATCAGCTCCAGTTGGCAGAGGCATCGAGTTCAAATACGGTCGAACCGAAGCCGGAGCGGTATTTCGCGTTGTCAATGAAGGAACAAGGGCGTTGGAAATTGTCACGGGCAGCCGTAATCGCAACGCTTCAAATGAGAAAAAGAAAAATGTTTTGCCCTTTTCAAAAACCGGTCCACCTTCGCCGAAATGCGGATAAACCAGCGGTCCGCCGACCACGCCGCCAAAGTTATTTTGTCGCAAAGGTGGTTTTACTAATCGGTTAGCGTTGACGAACCAATTGGTAGCGTCCAATTTATCATTTCTAAAATAATCATAGACCGTGCCGTGAAAATCCTTCCCGCCTGAGCGTGTGACAATTTGAATTTGTCCGCCCGGTGTCCGCCCGAATTCGGCGGCGTAGGTTGAAGATTGGATTCTGAACTCCTGCATCGCATCAACCGAAACAATTCCGCTGGTCCCGCCAACCGCATTAAAACCGGGGGTTTGTCCCGAACCTGATTGCCCAAGTCCGCCTGTCGCGGCGTTGTTGACGAGACTTGTTCCGACATTGGCACTAACCCCGTCAATCGTAAAATAATTGGCATTGTCCCGTTGTCCGTTGACACTAAATTGACCTTCAGTTCCCGTGCGGACAACTCCGGGTGTCAATGCAATCAGCGACTGAAACGAGCGTCCGTTGAGCGGTAAATTTTCGACAAACTGACGGTCAACGACGGTGGTCACGGCGGGTGAAATGTTAATTGAATCTCCGCTTGACACTTGGACAGTTTCCTTAACATTTCCCGTTTTTAATTGAACGCGGATTGAACGGACATCATTAACATTCAAGGTCAATTCTTTAATCTCAAACGGGGCAAAGTTGTTTTGCTCAACCGTGACCTGATAGGTGGCAGGTTGGAGAAACGGAATCGTGAACCCTCCGTCGTTGTTTGTGACAATCGTTCGCTTGAATCCCGTATCAGTATTGAAAATCGTCACGGTTGCCCCGACAATAACGGCATCTTTTTCATCCGTCACAGTTCCGCTCAAAGTTGCTGAAGATTGAGCGGAAATACCAATAACAAACAAAGTGATTAACGAAAATAATCCGATTATCCTTCTAAACATTTTTTTATCCTTCCTAATTTTGATTTCCAAGTTCTATTTCATCGCGGCAATTTTTGTTGCCAATGCTTCGGCGTTTTTGAGAGATTGCCAAAACTGTGTTGCTTTTAAGGCTGAAAACTGTGCATCACCCGCCGAAATCGTCAAAGCGGAACGAATAATACGGTCATTGCTTGAAGCCAGCGTAACCAGCGTTTCAATGGCTCGCGGTAAATCATCAAGGCTATTAACCGCAACATTTGCCGATCCCGAAACTTTCGGAGCATTGAAAACACTTCCCAATTCCCGCGAAAGACCTTCGCTTTCGGCTTTGAAATTTCGGGCGTATGAGGCAATCAAACCGAGCCATTTCGACTTGGCTTCCGGCGAAAGATTTTTCAGTTCTGCCGCCGAAAATTGACGCGACAGCCGCCGCATCGCATAGACGTAATTGATTGCCTGACTTGAACGCCGAACCGTATTTGAAGCAAAACGCTTGGCTCCCGCTTCGTTGCCGAAGTGCTCAACCAAATCATTTTCGGCGGCGGTAGTTAAAGTTTCCGTTTTGTAATCTTCAATTTTATTTGGCGTGCGAGTAGGTTGATTCTTTTGTTTGGCAACGGCTTCGGCAACCGTGTTTAGCTCAATGCGAACGGCGGGATTTTGCCGGACGGATTGCAAAGAAGTCAGAATCTCATTTTTGCGTTCAGTATTTTCAACCAACCCGCGAACATACAAAATTCCGTTTTCTCGTTTGACCGTAATTTCCTCGCCCAAATCGGCTTTGGCATTGTTCAAGAGTTGCAAAACTTCAACTTCTAAATCTGCCGTCGCGGTGATTTTGGGTGAATTTTCAACTTTTGGAGTTTTACTTTCAGCGATTGGCTTCGGCAAAACTTCCGGCGAACTTTCAACGCTTGGACTCGGTGAAACTGTCGGACTTTCAGACGGTTGCGGTGTTGGAGAAGTTTCGGTTTTGGTAACTTTGACAATTTCCGTCGAAGTTGGAGTTTCATCAAAAAAGTTCGGCTTCAAGGTCTTTAAACTGACCACTTCAAAATTTACTTCGGCAATCTCAAAGGTCTTTTCGCCGTTTGCCGTTTTAACTTTTAGAATTTGCTCAAACGGGTGAAAATCGTTCTGCCGAAACTTAACAATCGCTTCACTGATTTGTCCGTCAAAGGTCGCATTTCGATTTATTGTTTTGAGCGTAACTACTTCATTTTCAGTTATTTCATCCGTTTTTTCTGCTAACGAACTGTGCCACGATTTGAAAGATTCCGCCGAAAGCGGTTTGGTCGAACTCATCTTGTTTTTTTGCAAAATTTCGCTCAATTCCTGCAAAATATCAACACTTTCTTTCGGTTGTTCGCCACTAATTGTTTGTTTTGAACGAGCGTTTTTGGCATCGTTCCAAACTTCCCAATCCATTGTTTGTTTATTTTCCGCCCGAACCCGAAGTTTTTGATAAATGACAGGTTGAGCAGTTGAATTTAATTTTTCATTTTGCGAAGCAGTAGCTTTGTCCAAAAGTTCGCTGGCGGAAACCTTTTGCTCCCGACCAAAGAATAAAAATGCGACTAAGATTGCGACCACTAAAAGACTGGCGGTAGCCGTGCGAATAGCCAAAACTCGGTTAAAGTTCTGCCAAAATAAATTAAAATGATTGACCAAGAGACGAAACCACGAAACACTTTTTTCCGATTCGCTAACGGCTTTTTGCAAACGATTGTTGAAATCAGTCCAACTATTCGGCGAACTTTTAACCATTGGCGTTAAAACCGCTTCGTGATAATCAATAAACGCAGAAATCCCTCCTTGCAAACGCTCGGAACGACTTCGGCACGACCAGCAGCAATCAAGATGTGAGCGAACTGCTTGTGCCTCTTTCCCTTCGAGTTCACCATCGAGAGACATCAATAAATCTTCATCCTTTGGATGCCAATCCGCCGCTGTCCAATTTTTTTCATTGTTCGTTTTCATTGCTACTTCGTAATTTTGTTAATGCCTCGCTTCAAATATTCCCCAACCGTTGGCACGCCAATATTCATAATTTCGGCAATTTCCCGATAACGAAAACCCGCCGCCCGCAAATGTAAGCATTGACGCTCTTGCGCTGTTAAAATTTTCATCGCTTCGTGAAGCCGCGCCCGACGTTCCTGTTTCAAAAGTTTTTCTTCGGGATTTGCTTCGGTATCAGCAATAGATTCAATGATTTCCGACCATTCCATTTCGCCTAGCGGTTTGATAAATTGCTGATGTCTGATTTGATTTATCGCCATATTATGCGCGGTGCGATAGAGCCACGCTTTCAGATTCTCAATTTGTTTGCCTTGATTTAGTTCGTGATAAAGTTTGATAAAGGATTCTTGCGTAATATCTTCGGCTTCTGAACTCGCTCCAAAAGTCACCACCAAATAGCGAAAAATCGGCTCTCGCAATTGCTCAAAACTTTGTTCGATTTTTTGTTCGAGAGTCATTCGCTTCGCGTTTGATTCGCTCAACAATTCATCCAGACAAAGTTCAGCGGAGGCACCGGAATTTTGACCGAAAATGAATTTCTTAGGAATCATCGTTTTTGACTTTTAGAAATGTTACATTGCTAAGACACTTGAGCAGAAGTTTTTAATGACAAAAGAAAATTTTTTTTTCAAAATAAAAAGGTTTCTCAATTAGCGAGAAACCTTTATGAATTTAGCTATAAATTTTTGGATTACAAACGGCTAATTGTATCAAAATCAATCAATTCAATCTCACTCGAAAGATAACCATCTTTAATCGGTTCAGCTTTCACCAAATCAGTCGAAAGATATTTTTTATTGCTATCGCAAAAAACAGTAGCAACAACCGATTCTGCACCAAGTTTATTTTGAGCAATCAATGCACCAAGAAAGTTTGCACCTGAAGAAATTCCGACTGCCAAACCTAGCGCAGAAGCGAGTTTTTGCGCCATCAAAATCGAATCGCCATCGGAAACTGCGATAACTTCATCGAGTTTATTCAATTCGCAAATGTCGGGAATAAATTCATCGGAAATGCCTTGAATCCGATGTTTTCCAACTTTATGACCTGTTGTCAGTGTTGGACTTTCGCTTGGTTCGAGCGGGTGAATTTTCACGTCTGGATTTTTCTCACGCAAATAATTTCCGACACCCATCACCGTTCCACCCGTTCCGACACCTGCGACAAACGCATCAGGAACAAGATTTAGTTTTTCGAGTTGAAGCCAGATTTCGCGCCCTGTTCCTTTATAATGAGCCTTGGTGTTTGAAGCATTTGAAAATTGGTGTGGTAGAAAAATGTTCTTTTCTTCCTCAAAAGTCTTTTCGCAAAAAGAAATACTTCCCAAAAATCCGCCTTCCTCGTGCGAAACCAAAACTTCTTCCGCGCCGAAACTTTTGATGATCGCTTTTCGCTCAAAACTCATCCAATCTGGCATAAAAATCTTGACAGGATGCCCAAATGCCTTCCCAATCGCGGCGAAAGAGATTCCCGTGTTTCCGCTGGTTGCTTCGACAATCGTGTCGCCATCTTTGATTGCGCCCGATTGATAGGCATCGCGCAAAATGTGCATCGCCATTCGGTCTTTGATGCTTCCGGTTAAGTTCAAATGTTCGGCTTTAGCATAAATCGTTCGATTCTCGCCGCGATATTTGAAATTGACGACATACATCGGAGTATTCCCGACTAAATTCGCTACCTTCTGAAATTTTTGTTCTATGTTTTGTTTAGTTGCGTGTCCTGTCATTAGATAATTTCCTCTCAGAGATTTAAGACTCATTCTAGTTCCGTTTCTTTATCAATTAAGTGACCTGTGTAACATTTCGATTAATTATCTTTTACGCAGCGAAATCCTGTATTATTCAAACCGGAGTCAGGCGGAGTGTGCGAACGGGCTGAGGTTCGATAATTTGAACAATAAATCTCGCTGCAAAGCCACGAGCCGCCGCGAATCACTTTTTCTTTTCCATTTGCCGGACCTGTTGGGTTTTCGGTTGGGCTGTTTTGGTAGTAATTTTCCTTATACCAATCTGCCGTCCATTCCCAGACGTTGCCTGTCATATCAAAAAGTCCATAAGCGTTTGGCGGAAAACTTCCAATCGGAGCGAGCTTTAGAAAACCATCCTCAACCGTATTTTTCTCAGGAAAATCACCTTGCCACCAATTAGCAATGGGTTTTCCATTTGGACGCAGTTCATCACCCCAAACATATCTTTTCTGCACCAGTCCGCCGCGAGCCGCATATTCCCATTCAGCTTCGGTCGGCAGACGCTTACCCGCCCATTTTGCATAGGCATTCGCATCCGACCATGAAACCTGCGAAACAGGTTCATTCGATAAGGGCTTCTTATTAGCCCCAAAAGGATTTTGCCAATTCGCCCCGTCAACTTTTGTCCAAACTGCTTCTTCAACTTTGAAAACACCCGACCAACCAAACTTTTCAGCCTCAGTTTTGTAATTCGTCGCTTTAACAAATTTCTCAAAATCGGCAACCGTTACTTCCGTTTTATCAATCCAAAATGGTTTTATTTTAACCTTGTGAACAGGTGCTTCGTTTGGCATTTCTTTATCTGAACCCATCAAAAAATCACCCCCCGGAAGCAGACGCATTCCTTCTTTTTCAGGTAAATCTATCGGAACGGGAAGTTCAGTTTTTGCAGAATTTTGAGTAGTTGTATTTTCTGTCTGCGACGAATGCTGATGTTCATTTTGACATGCAGAAAACGAAAAGAGAAAAACGCAAATGGAAAACCAAACCGAGAGGATTCTGATACTGCAAAATTTGATATTCATTTTACCAATCATTTCAATTTAGTTGGTTGCCACCGTAAATTTCGGGTCAATAAATTCCCAATCCTTGACGTGCGAGTGTCGGTGTTCACGTTTTTGAATTGCATCAAATTGTTTGACCAATTCGGGATGTTGAGCGGAAACATCGGTAGTTTCGCTAATGTCTGTTTTTAAGTTAAAAATCTGCCAAGGAGCCTTTGGATTTTTGCGGACATCAATGCGAACTCCTTTCCAATCGCCCATCCGAATTGCTACTTGTCCGCCTTTTTCAGGATATTCAAAATATAAAAAATCGCGTTTTTTCTGAAGATAAAAACTACCTTTTAGCTCAGGCAAAAACGAAACTCCATCGGTTGAGACAGGAATGGTTTGATTAGTTAAATCGGCAAGTGTCGCCAGTAAATCGTATTGCGCCGAAACTAAATCACTCGTCCTATTTGGTTTTATAGTGCCTCTCCAACGGGCGATAAACGGCACTCGAATTCCGCCTTCGTATAAATCCATTTTCATTCCGCGAAATTCCCGCAAACTATTGAAGAATTTAGCGTTTGTGCCGCCATTGAAAGTTGTTCCGTTGTCGCTAGAAAACATAATAATTGTGTTTTCGTCCAAACCTAAATCCTTAATTTTCTGCAATATCAACCCAACCTGATCGTCTAGGTAAGTAATCATTGCGGCGTAGGTTGAAAGCGGATATTTAGTGGAAGCATAACCTTGCTGTCCGTAATATGGCTTTTCGTCAAACTGACCGATGTATTTTTTGACGTATTCATCAGGAGCTTGCAACGATGCGTGCGGAATCGTATAGGGCAGATACAAAAAGAACGGTTTTCCTTTCGTCCCATCAATAAATTTCAACGCTTTTTCCGTCATTTTGGCGGGTGCATAATCTTTTCCTTTGTAATATTCAAAATCCGCATTAGTGGCAGTTGCGAGGTCTAAACGCTTGTGAACATTGATGATAGGATTATCCAATTTATCCCACACACCGTTTTCCCAAAGATGCGTTGGGTAAAAATTATGAGCTTGTTTTTGGTCTAAATAACCATAGGCGTAATCAAATCCTTGAAGGTTTGGGCTGCCGGTTGTGTCCTGCATTCCCAATCCCCATTTACCCGAAATCGCGGTTGTGTAACCCGCCTTTTTCAGCATCTTCGGAAGCGTAAAAATCCCTTCGGGCAAAGGCATCTGTCCGCCTTCCAGATCGTCCGAAAATCCGCCAAGTTCATAGTTTCCACGAATATACGAGTGTCCGCCGTGTTTACCCGTCATCAACATTCCGCGTGCAGGCGCGCAAACCGGCGCGCTTGTATAATGTTGGGTAAAGCGAACTCCTTGTCTTGCCATTCGATCAAGATTCGGCGTTTTAATCTTTTGCTGACCGTAGCTGCCGAGTTCACCGTAACCCAAATCATCCGCATAAATATAGATAATGTTTGGTCTCGATGTTTTGTTGTTATTTGCGTTTTTCTTCTGAGCCTTGACAGGTAAAACAGCCAGCGACATTGAAAAAAGTAACGTCAATACAGAAATTAACAATTTAGGATATTTGAATTTTGACATGGTTTTTTTTGGAAACTTTCTGAATTCAAATATTATAACGTCTTTTGATAAAAAGTAACGAGCAGTGCAGTTTTAACCGCACAAAACCGCACCGCCATTGATATTGATAACCTCGCCCGTAATGTGACGCGACCAATCGGAGGCGAGAAAAATAATCGAAAGCGCAACATCATCCGCCGTTGCAACTCGTTTAAGTGGAACAGCTTCCACGATTCTTTGAAAAAATGTGGCATCCGCAAAAACTGAATCGTTCAAGCCAGTATCAACCCAACCCGGTGCAACGCAATTCACGCGAATGGTAGGCGCAAGTTCGTTGGAAAGTGCTTTGGTGAACGAAATTTGTCCGCCTTTTGATGCGGCATAGTTTGAATATCCAGCCTCGCCACGTTGCCCCGCAGTCGAAGAAACGATAACGATATTCCCCGAATTTTGCTTTTTGAAAACTTCGGTCGCTGTTCGGCAAACCGTCCAAGTTCCTTTCAAATTTGCGTCCAAAACCTTATCCCAAATTTCTTCCGACATTTCGTTAATCGGCGAACCTTCCCAGATTCCCGCATTCGCTACGAGAATATCAATTCGCCCAAATTTTTCGACTGTGGCATTAGTCAAACGCTGGGCATCGGTAAGATTTCCGACATCTGCTTGCACCGCAAATGCTTCTACCCCAAGGGCTTTTGCTTCTTCAACCACTTTTTCGGCTTCATCTTTGGCTTGCAAAAAATTGACGACCACATTTGCGCCAGCTTCGGCTAAACGTAAGGCTGTGGCGCGACCAATTCCACGACTTGCGCCTGTCACAATCGCCGTTTTTCCACTCAATAAATAATTTGGTAGTTTTTTATCTACAACTTTTTCACTCATAATTTTTTGTTCACCGCAGAGACGCGAAGGCGCAGAGATTTTTCAAGCAAAGGCGCAATCAGAAGTTGCAAAAGAATTATTACGAAAAATCCTTTTACCTTCTCTGTGTTCTCTGTGTCTCTGTGGTTAAAATTTCCTTCAAAACTCTCGAAGTTTCCGCAACATCGCTTAAAAAAGCATCGTGTCCATCTTCGGAAACTATTTCAAAATAATCTGTTTTAACACCATTTCGCTTGAATCTTTTCGCCAAACTTCTCACATCTGAGGCAGGGAAAAGCCAATCGCTCGAAATCCCGACTAACGAAACTTTGGCAGAAATTTGCTGAATCTGCTCGTCCGTTAAGTCGAATAAATCCATTGCTTTAGTGATAATTTCGTAGCTTTCAACTTCAAATCGTTTATTAAAACTCTCGCCTTGATAATCGAGATAACCTGCGATGTCAAAACGATTGCCGTGTTTCGACTTTGGATTTTCGCCGTTGCGATTCGGTTTGCGTCCGAAACGATTATCAAATTGGCGTGGCGATTTGTAAGTCACCATTGCAATTTGTCGTGCCAGTCCAATGTCGTTCAAATGTATCGCTTGTCGTTGCAAATGATTCAAAGCCAAACCCATTGCGGATAAAGGGGTGGCGGCGATTGAAACAACTTTTTCGGTTAATTCGGGAAAGTCTGCCCCAAATTGCAACGTCAGCATTCCACCGACTGAACCGCCGATTACGGCTTTAAACCGTTTAATTCCAAGATATTCCATCAAATGCACATTTGACCGAACAATATCTCGCACGGTTACGAGTGGCAATTCTTTTTTGTAACTCTTGCCCAGTTTTTTTAAGGAACTGCCACTCGTTGAACCGTAACAAGAACCGAGATAATTGACGCAAACAAAAGCATATTCCGAAGTGTCCAAAGCGCATCCGTCACACATCACGCCATTCCACCAATCGCCAACGCGGGAACTGCCCGTCAAAGCGTGGAAAACTAAGATAGCATTAGATTTATCGGAATTTAGTTTGCCGTAAATCGTGCATCTTAATTGGAATGAATCTAAACTAAAACCGCTTTCTAGCGTGAATGGTTCATCAAATTTGTAATCTATCTCGAACATATCAGTTGCAGGTGGCAGAAGCAGTTGCAGTTTGGCTGAAACCGCTTTTTACTGCCATTTTTATCTTTTTAGAAATTCCTAATACTTTGGAACAGACGAATCAACCTCATCCGACCACGCCCCAATTCCGCCTTTCAAATTTATCAAACGTCCAGTAAAACCTTGTTCTTGTAATGCTTTAATCGCTTTTGCACTTCGCACGCCACCTTTGCAATGGATGATTGCAGTTTGGGTTGCATCAATTTCGTGTGCGCGACTGACAACTTCGCCCAATGGAATAAGTTTGGTGTTTGGGATTTTTGCAATTTCAAATTCAAACGGTTCGCGGACATCAATAATTTGCAAATTTGGATTAGTGTCAATTAAATTTTTTAATTCTGTCGCGGTGATTTCTTCCAACGGTTTTTCTTCGATAATTGGCTGTTTCAATCCGCAAAACTCTTCGTAGTCAATGAGTTCTTTAATCGTTGGATTGTCTCCGCACAACGGACAATTCGGATTTTTCTTGAGTTTCAGTTCGCGGAATTTCATTTTCCAAGCATCGAAATAAAAGTAAACGATTGAGCAAAATTCCTTCTGCACCTAAGAATTACTTTGATAACTTCGTTGGCTTGAATCGTGCCGACAATTCCGGGCAGAACGCCCAAAACTCCGCCTTCCGCACAACTTGGAACGAATCCGGGCGGTGGCGGTTCGGGATACAAACAACGATAGCAAGCACCTTTTTCTGCCCAAAATACGCTGGCTTGACCTTCAAAACGAAAGATTGAGCCATAAACATTGGGCTTTCCCGTCAAAACCGAAGCGTCATTAACCAAATATCGAGTTTGAAAATTATCTGTTCCGTCAACAATTACATCGAAATCTTTAAATAATTCGAGTGCATTTTCGCTGGTCAAACGGGTTTCAAACGCCTCAACTTTGACGTTTGGATTGAGGTCGTGCAAACGGTCTTTGGCTGATTCAATTTTCGGTCGCCCACATCTTTTGTGCCGTGAATTATCTGGCGTTGGAGATTGGATTCATCAACCACATCAAAATCAACTACGCCGAGCGTCCCGATTCCTGCCGCCGCTAAATACAATCCCAACGGCGAACCTAATCCGCCCGTTCCAATGGTCAAAACCCGCGCATTTTTTAATTTTCGCTGACCTTCTAAACCGACTTCGGGCAAAATCAAATGACGCGAATATCGGGCATATTCTTCGTTGGTAAGTGTTGGCAATGAATCAGTTGCAGTTGCCGCACTCCCACCCGCAATCGCTGGAATAATCAAAATTTCATCACCATTTTTGACTGCCGTATCCGTTCCTTCCAAATCCCGAATATCTTCATCACCGACATAAACATTAACGAAATTTCGCAACTGTCCCGCATCGTTATAAAGATGCTTTTTCAATTCGGCGTGGTTTGAAGTCAAAGTATTTAACGCCTCGCCAACCGTTGCCGAATCAACTTCGATTTCCGATTCTCCACCCGCAAATTGTCGCAAAGCGGTTGGAATTACAATAGTTACTGACATAAATTACTCCTAATTTTTTTTGAAACACATTCTCAAATTTTGAACCGCATAGAAACATAGATTTCACATAAGTTTCACATAGATTTTT
Source organism: Pyrinomonadaceae bacterium (assembly GCA_963779235.1). GTDB lineage: Bacteria > Acidobacteriota > Blastocatellia > Pyrinomonadales > Pyrinomonadaceae > JAIBCC01. Next base: position 236,768 of record CAVZXI010000010.1, on the reverse strand, counting down.
ATAATTTTTCTTTGTGTGCTATGTGTTTCTTATGTTCCTATGTGGTTAAATCCAAACTTTCCTCATTAAATTTCGACCTGTCATTTTCCATCACCCAAGAGCGAATTTCTTCCGCTTTTCCCGTAATCACCGAGACGATAATGTAAGACCAAACGGGCAATGCGTGGTCTAAATCGTATTGCGACGGGATGGCTTTATCTTCCGGGTGTGAATGGTAATAGCCGATGACTTCTAATTTGATTGAACGAGCATAACGCTCCGCCCGTAAAACATCTTTTGGCGAAATCAGGATACGAACTGTTTGGTCTTCGGTGCTGGAATTTTCGAGTGGAAAAGTTTCGTGCAACAGTTTTCGAACCGTCTGCATTCAAAGTTCCAATCAGCATTCCGCCACATTCATACGGATAAGTTGCCTCGCCGTGGGCTTTAATTTCTTCAATATGTTTTTCTAAAGCTGAAATCATAGTTTTGTTAGATTACGCCTTTAGGCGTGAAATACGTTGAATAATTTCAACTAAAGAATCAACTGCTTACGCTGAATCACGCCTAATAGGCGTAACTCTAACTTTTCAAAGCGTTTTCAATATCCGCAATAATATCGTTCACGTCTTCAATGCCAACTGAAATTCTGACTAAACTTTCAGCAATTCCCAAAGTTGCGCGTTTCTTTCGGTGAAAGTTCCCGATGTGAACTCGAAGCAGAATGTGAAACAAGTGTATAAACATCGCCAAGACTTGTAGCGCAGACGCATAACTGTAATGAATCCATAAACTTCCAAGCGGCTTCGCGGGTATCATTTTTCAATTTGATGGAAACCAAAGCACCGCCAAAATTATCTGCGTAACACTTTATTTGCCAAATCTCTATCGTCCAAATTCGGATAATAAACTTTTTCAATCGCAGGATTTTCCGCCAAAGTTTCGGCTAAAATTTGTGCATTCGCGCATTGTTTTTCGAGCCGCAGAGCCAAAGTTTTTACTCCGCGCAAAATGTGATGCGCTTCCCAAACGCTTAAAACTCCGCCGACTAATTTTTTGATTCCGTCCAAATTTGGTTTGTCGAATTCATCGTTTGAAATAACAATTCCGCCCGTTGCGTCGGCGTGTCCGCTCAAATATTTGGTCGCCGAATGAACCGAAAAATCTGCGCCAAGTGTCAACGGCTGGCACAAATACGGTGAGGCAAAAGTATTGTCAACAATCAATTTAGCCGAATTTAAATGCGCGATTTCGGCAACTTTTTCAATATCGCAAATTTTCAACAGCGGATTGGAAATTGTTTCGGCTAACAAAACTCGTGGTTTCAATTCGGCAGTTAATTTTGCCAATTCGTCCAAATTATTAAAGTCCGCCGTTTTCGTCTTTATCCCGTAAACGCCAAAAATTTTATTGAGCAAATCAAATGTCGCGCCGTATAAATCTTGCGAAGCCAACACGATTGAGCCGTTGGTAATCTCGCAAGCCGCAAGTGCCGCGTGAATTGCCGCCATTCCAGATGAATAGGCAACTGCAACTTTACCGTTTTCAATAGTTTGCACAGCTGTTTCTAGTGCTGAAACAGTCGGATTTCCGTAACGCGAATAGACGTAATCGCCACCTTCGCCCGAAAAAACCTTGTCCATTTCCGCCATCGAATCGTAGGTGTAGGTCGCCGAAGCATAAATTGGCGTGGCAACAGGTTTGCCAATCGGCTGTTCTCTGCGCTCGCCCGCGTGAACTAATTCGGTTGTAATTGAATAGTTTGACATTAAATTTTTAAATAATTCTTTTGCAAAATTCCACGTTTGTTTTCAAAATTTGGCAACTTTTGGACAAAAGAAAAAAGCCTTCGTGCTAAAGTGATTTGCACGAAGACTTTTATAGAATCTTTCGGTTTTGCTAGCGATTTCTCGCCGACCTTTAGCAGTTTTTATCGTGGAGCAAGTTGCCTTAAATCGCCACGTTTGTAAAATTTTCAAATCTTATAATCTTACAACTTTGATAAGCTGTGTTTTTAAGCTAACAAATCAATTTGAGGCTTGTCAACTCCAAAATTATTCTTTGTCCAAAAACCTTTTGACCAAATAGCCCCAAATAATTACCATCGGAAACGAGATTAACCAAAAATAGCCTTCGGTATCTATGCGAAAGATTACCGTAATAATGGTATGAATAGTTGAGAGCAAAAAAGAGACCCCAAGAATCAATGCGGGAACTTTTAAGTATCTCAAATCACTTAGTTTACCGATTCCCAGCATTGTCAAAAATGTTCCGATAAAAGTTGCCCCAATCAGTTCGGGAAAGAGGTTTGGGAAACTTTCTCCATACAAAATAAAGACCTTGATAAACATTCCGACCATGTGAAGCAGCATTGCCCCCGGCGCATACAAAAAAAATAATTTTATCGCGGATAAAAATTTGTCGAGGAACTCTTCTCCTTGAGAATTTGCAGAATTTTCGAGTGCGGATTCATTTTGAAATACTGAGATTTGCTGATTGGCAAAATCATTTTCACCAAAAAATGAGTCAATTTTTTGCTCAAATTTTTCTTCGAGTTTTACTCTTTCCATAATTTTATTTTTCATCTAATGCTTTTTTCACAAAGTAGCCTAAGGCAATCGGGAAGGAAAGCGAAATAACTCTAAATAATTCAGGTAATTCGACTTTCGAACCTGTTGTAAAAAAAGCCTCAATAACCACTAACAAAGCTGAAAAAGCAAATATGTAGGCAGGAACTTTCAAATACTTCAAATCAGTCAGCTTCCCGATTCCCATCATCGTCAAAAATATTCCGATTATTGCAAGTTCTGACAACGCAAGCCACGAAATCTGCATTCTTTCACCGAATAAAATGAAAGATTTTAAATAATGCCCGACTAATTGAATCGCAATCACTCCCGGCGCATACAAAAAAATTAGTTTGATGGCTAAAAGAAGATTGTCGAGCAATGATTCGGTTTGAATATTTGAAGGATTTTCAAGCGCAGATTCCGTTTGAAAAATAGAGATTTGTTGATGGTCAAAATTATCCTCAAAAAATGAGTCAAATTTTTGCTCAAATTTTTCTTCGAGTTTTGTTTTTTTCATATTGAGTCTTGTTCATTGGTTTTATCAACCCAACCTTTGACTAAAACGGGAGCGATAAAAGCAAGCGGGATAAAATATAACGGATAGGAATCACTAAAAATTAGTTCAGCTATTTCGTAAGAAACCCCCGCAAGAAGACCACTAATTATGCCAAGTATGATCCCTGTTCCCATAATAGATACAGGGATACAAATATCATCTTTCTTTCGTAAATTTCCCAATCCAAACCAAGTCATTGCAAATGATAAGCAGACTACGATAATTATTATAGGCAGACTTCCTTCTCGAAATTTAGCCTCAATTGGATTAAACCCTGTAACATTTGTTAATGCAAAACTAAACAGAAAAAGAAAAACTGTAACAGTTGTTAAAGCAAAACTAAGCAGAAAAAGAAAAAATGTTCCGGGCAAAAACAAAAACACTTGTTTCAAAAAACTCAGTAAAGTCCTGTTTTTCCCCACAAAACTTACATTTTTTTCAACTCTAACCATTGAAGCATTACTGACAAATTCCAATCCGGTATTTTCGTTCAACTTCTCGTCATCAAAAAATGCTTGCACCGCGTTTTCTATTCTTTCTTCAATCTTTATTTTTTTCATTAAATTCTCCTTTTCGCTAAATTTATTACAAAACTAATCTTACCGTAATAAACAATGTTTAATCAATAAAATTTTCAAAATAAAAACGGCTTCTCATTTCTGAAAAGCCGTCATTAAAATTCTAGGGGACAAACTTGAATTTACCAAACCAGACGCGGATTCGTTTTCTTTTGCAACAATTTACGCATTTTCAAGCGGGCTTTGTGCAATTGCGATTTGGAAGTGCCGACCGAGCAACCCAAAATTCTTGCGACTTCTTCGTGTTCGTAGCCTTCGACATCGTGTAGAACAAAGACATTTTTGTAACCTGCCGGTAATTGGGCGATGGCTGAGTCAAGCGCGATTTTGTCAACAATCGGCATTTTGGATTGATTTTCAAATGGATAAAGCAACATTTGAAGATCAAAAAATTTTGGGGCGAATCAGAAAACGCCCTCAAAACGCAAATTTGGATTGCCATTTGCAATTATTTATTGGTGGCAATCATTAAGAAAGAACTAAAAATAGAGAAAAGTTTGAACGAAATTCTGCCCATAATTTCAGTTTCAATGGTGGATAAAAGTCAATTAAATCAACTACTTAGCGAATTGGATTCAAAAGTTTTATTAGAGCCTGACTCTAAACAGTTGAATCTATTCGACTTATAACTGGACACTAGGGAGATAAACTATGAAATAAAATTAAGATTCCATCCAATCTTTCAATTATATTTTGTCAAAAATCTTTTACCACGAATTCCGTTAGAACGAGATACCCAAATAGTGTTGTCAAATATTGAGCGAGTTGCCGATAAACTTTCACGTTCTTCAAACAGAACAGATATTAAAATAGGTGCAACTGTGGCAGAGCTAGTAGTTACAGTCCTTCAAAAGCGGCTTGTTCACAGAATATCAGGTTAAAATGAGCGATCCAAAATGTTTGTGTAGCTACAAATTTTTACGCAAAAAACTTTAGCAATCAATAACTTTAAGTCAAAATACAAAATAAGAATTGCATTTGTAGGAATTACACTACACTTTTTAGATTTCAAAATATCCAACGCTACAGATTCCGCCGCTTTAATTCCATCAATTCCCGCCGAAAGAATTCCGCCCGCATAACCCGCACCTTCTCCGGCAGGGAAAAGTCCGATTATGTTCAAACTCTGCCCGTCTTCTTTGCGTTTGATGCGGATTGGCGAAGAGGTTCGAGTTTCAATTCCCGTCAGAATTGCGTCGTGCATCGCAAAGCCTTTGATTTGTTTTTCAAACGCGGGAATTGCTTCGCGGATTGCATCAATGGCATATTTTGGCAAACTTGCGCTCAAATCGGTCAATTTCATTCCGGGCGTGTAAGATGGTTTGACTAAGCCTAATTCAGTTGAAGCGCGACCCGCCAGAAAATCCCCAACTAACTGCATTGGAGCCTTGTAATTATTGCCTCCAAGTTCAAACGCTTTTTCTTCCAAACGGCGTTGGAGTTCGATTCCAGCGAGCGCATTTTCGGGATAATCTTCGGGCGTGATGCCAACCACAATCGCGCTGTTGGCATTTTTTTCACTGCGCGAATATTGACTCATTCCGTTGGTCACAAGCCGCCCTGCTTCGGATGCGGCGGCAACGACCATTCCGCCCGGACACATACAAAAACTGTAAACGGAACGTCCATTTTTGCAATGATGGACGAGTTTGTAATCAGCTGCACCGAGCAATTTATGTCCAGCTTGTGCGCCAAAACGACATTCATCAATCAGACGTTGCGGATGTTCGATGCGGAAACCAATTGAAAAAGGTTTTGGTTCAATATAAACTCCGCGAGCAAAAAGCATCTCAAAAGTATCCCGCGCACTATGCCCAACGGCGAGGATAACGTGGCTACTTTCGATAAATTCACCACTTGCCAAGGTCACACCGCGCACTTTTCCGTCTGTAATTTCGATGTCTTCAACCTTGCTCTGAAAACGAATTTCGCCGCCCATTGCCACAATATTTGCCCGCATATTTTCGACAATTTTGATGAGTTTATAAGTGCCGATGTGCGGTTTGTTGATGAATAGAATTTCGGGATTTGCACCCGCCGCGACAAATTCGGTGAGGACTTTGCGCCCAAGATATTTGGAATCTTTGACTTGGCTGTAAAGTTTGCCATCGGAAAAAGTTCCCGCACCACCTTCGCCAAATTGGGCGTTTGATTCGGTATTCAAACCGCCTTCGCGCCAAAATCCAAACGTATCGAGCGAGCGTTCACGAACAGACTTTCCGCGTTCCAAAATTATCGGACAAAAACCCATTTGCGCGAGCAACAATCCCGCAAACATTCCGCAAGGTCCTGTTCCAATCACAATCGGGCGAATTTTTAAATCTTTCGGAGCAGTAGCAACGGGTTTGTAAGTTGAATCAGGTGTAGCAATTATGTGCGAATCTTGCTTAAATTTTTCGAGTAATTTTTCTTCGTTTACAGTTTCAACATCCAAAATATAAACGAGCAAAATCGCCCCTTTTTTACGAGCATCATAGCTTCGTTTGAAAATTGAAAAACTAATTAAATCTTCTTTGGAAATATTTAGTTTTGTGAGAATCGCTGATTCAATCGCTGTTTCAGGATGATCAAGCGGAAGTTTTATTTCTGATATTCGCAACATTCTTATATTTTAGAAAATTTTAGTTTATTGCGCTATCAGTTAAATTTTTTCTGCGATTTGATTCAAATTTAATCACAACTGCAATCGCAGCAACATCCATCGCAACAATCACAACTATCGCAACCACAATCACAACAGCAATCACACGAATCGCACCAACCTTCTTTACGTTTTTGTTCAACTTCTTCGGCAACTTGTGGAGAATCGGGCGGCGTGTAACCTTGTATTAAACTTGTCGGAAATGCCAAAACTGTGCCAACCATTGCGCCAAGAAATATCAAATTAAAACTGAGTTCGGCACATTCGCGGGCGGATTTGGCTTCGCGGGCGTGAATCGGAGAGATAAAGGCAAATGCTAAAATGAAGACAAAAATCGGCAAAACAGTTGCCCAAGAATGGTTTGCGGTCAATTCTTGAGCGCGAATTTTGGCACGCGAACATCTTTCGGTAAAAGTTAAATGCTTTTTCGATTGGCAGACTAAAATGGGTAAATTAGTCTTGAGTTTCTTCTGTAAATTGTTTCTGAGGCGTGAGGCAAAAATTTGTTTTCGAGGCTCGGAAATCGGCAATTCGTAAATTTTGGAGATTATTTCACTTTCCAATTCGAGCAAAATTGAAACCGCTTTTTGTTGTTTATCTTCGCCAAAACTAACGCGCAAAGCATTGAATTGATTTGTCTTGGCATCCTTTTCAAAATCTTCGTAAGCGTCCAAAATATAAATCAATTTGCCAAACTTGAAACCGATTTCGTGCGCGAGATTTGCAAGTTCGCTTCGTCCGATTATTTTCACACCCTCAGAGAAGAAAGTGGCAGTAACAGTCGCAGTTGGCAAAGCAAGTTCGTCTAAATTTAAGTTTTCACTCTCACGTTTTTCTTGCGATTTTAAAAGTTGGCGAACTTTTTCAAGCGGAAAATTCCATTCTCTCAAACGCTTTTCAGCCTCAAGAAATTCTTTGGAAAAGATTCGATGCGCGAGTTTAAAACGCTTTTGGCGAGTATCGGAAATATGGTCGGCAATTTTGAATTCGGCGAGAATAACATTTGTTGTCGCGGCAAATTGCAATGAAAGCGGCATTTCGTTTTTGGGCAAACTCAAACAGTTATAGGATTGATACGATTTTTGCCAAGCCTGCACCTTTTCATCACTCAAATCGGTTAAAAGTTCCGCCAGAAAAACAGTATCGTGATTGAGCAAAAGACGTGATTTTTGTCCGTAAAGACTGCCCATAGTCTTACAAGTTCCGCAATAATGCAGACGGCGAAAATGTTTTTCGTCTGCCGACATTCCGCAAGTTTTTGCACGCATCAAACCAAACATTTTATTCTCCTAATTTTGTCAGTAGCGTCTGCTTGAGCAGATGCGTTAATTACGCTTTTACCACGAAAAAAGTTTTCCAATTTGATACCCGATTAAGCCTAAAATAAACAAACTAACAAAAATTGAGCTGACCAACAGTCCAAGCAAAATCAGAATCATTACAATCACAAAAATCCAGTCGCTAGTCGTGCCTTTTCCGTGTCCCGTCCCGCGTTCACGAATCAAATCCATATTTTGCTGGTTGGATTTCCAGAAAAAATCAAAGGCATCGCCGATAAAAGGAATTGCGCCAACCAGATAATCCAAACCAATATTAAAAGCCATTCGGACGAGCGTAATTTTCGGCACTCCGTAGCGAACTCCGGCAATCAAAATGTAGAATGAAACCAGTGAGGTCGAAATATCACCGACATTTGGAATTAAGCCGATGAGCGAATCCAGCCCAAATCTCCAACCCGTTCCCGGAATGCGAAAAAGACCGTCCAAATAATGCGAAAGCGTGTCCAAACTTTCTTCAATTTCAAGTTGTTTGCTGTCTTTTTTTGATAAAACCGAAAGGCTCGCCGCTGGTTTAATTTCTATTGGTTCAATATTTTGCATATTTTTCTACGAATTTATCACACAACTGGCGTGACCTAAAACTTTGTCTCCATCTTTTAAAGACGAGGGCGTTGGCTTCCAACCATTTTTCAGGCGAAATTGCAAAATCTCGTCCGCCTTCGGCTGTTTTTCCCAAACGGCAACTGCCGTGATTGCGCCAAGTCAGGTTGTATCAAAAACCAGAAAAACGTCTCGAAAAGGAATGACGACATCGTGCGTAAATTCATCTTGCACAACGACTTCGGCGACAATGTTTGGCAAAAAATCACTTTTCGGCTGAGAATTTGTCCAATTCATCACCTGTAAAAGATTTTCAGCTTTGGCAAAACTTGTTTGATTTGCTCAAATTTTTCGTTGGAAATGTTTTCAGCAGTTTCAACTTTCATCACAGATTAAAACGGATTTTAGGAAAAATTTGTTCGCAATTTTCCGATTGCTTTCAAAATCTCATCCCGATTCTTGGCTAATTTTAACCAATTCGGCAATTTATGAACAAACGAATTTCTGCCTTTTTTGGTTCGCTCACGCAATTTGGCGGCAACATATTGCTCAATAATTTCGAGATGTTTGAAATTATACGCCCAAAGCGTTTGATTGCAACAAGAAATTTGTAACCACAATGGAAAGCGAAAATACCAATCGAAATTATCGCCAATTGAGATTTGATTGCCGTTCCAAGTGTCTCGATAAACACAGTTTAGACAGATAAATTTGCGTGGGGAAAAGAGTTGAATACTTAATTTTTCGGAAGTTGAGATGGGAATGACCTTCCCCATCCCCTTGCATTTCGGGCAAACCACCAAAAACTCATCGCCAAATTCGTAAAGCCGAATGCCTTTATCAAGAAATCTATCAGTTTGATGAATGATTTCAGCCATTTAGAAATTAAAGCAATTTCGATGCAAAGTCGCAAAGAGTAATATATCAATTTATTTTTTGACTTCCGCCAATTTCTGCAAACCATCCGATTCTAATTCAAGCGGAATCGTCATCGCATTATAAAAATGTTCAAAAGCGTTAAGCGCAAGTATTTCAACAATTTCGGTTTCGTTAAAGTGTTTCTGTAATTCGGCAAAACTTTCATCTGAGACTTTTCTTTGCTGATTGTACTCGTCTAAAATTTGCAAAACGGCGTGTTCTTTTTCGCTGAAAGCCGACATTTTCGTTTCGTCTCTGGCAATCAAATCAACAAATTTTTCCTTGCCGATTTTGCCCTTGACAGCGTGGGCAAGCGCGATGTCTTGACAAAAAGCGCAGCCGTTTTGCGTTGCCGTAGCGACTTTGATTAAAAGCCGTAATTCGGGCGAAAGTGAATTTTGTTTTTCCTCAAACTTAGCAATTTTCATCGCAAAAGAAAGCAGTTCGGGCTTGCGGGCGTAAATCACTTTGAGCGGCGACATCACTTTGCCGTATTGCCTTTTGGTGAACCAATAGGCGATTTTCAAGAAAATAGTTGGCGGATTTTCGATAGGTTTAAATCTCATAAAATATATTATCCACGAAGCAACACGAAGAAAGCACGAAGGGAAACATAAAAATCTTCGTGAAGTCTTCGTGAAACTTCGTGGATGAAAATTTAATATAAAACTGATGGAAACCAAGTTCCATTTGGCTCGTGATATTCACCCATCGCCATCAAAGACAGTGGTTGAGTCATTCGCAAACCTGATTGCAATGCCCAACGATGAAAACTTGCTTGACGAGTGGGCAAAAGAAACGAAACAGGTTCGCCAAGTTGAGCGGATGCACCTACGAGCAAATCGCTCATATCACTTTCGGTCATCGCTACACCGTGGTTTAATTGCCACATCGAAACGGTTGAAACGTAGCCGACAATTTTGCGGTCGCGTAACGCAACGAAAGGTTTGAATCCTTGCAGAGCGAGGCTCAATTCACCCGTTCGCGCAAAGCCGTGAACTCGTTTGTGGAGTTCGCCGCATTCCGCCAAATCTTCAGCGGTCATCGGTCGCACCGTAACATCTTTTGAAACTTCGCCTGTTGGTTTTCCTTCCATCTGGGCAAGAGGCTCTTTGACACCAAATCCGAGCAAAGCGTAAAGCGACATTGATTTGGTGTTGAAAGCAGCTTGGACAAGACGGATTCCCGCCGCGTCTTTGCCACGTTCAATGACGGCTTCCATCAATTTGCGTCCCGTTCCGCGTGATTGCAGATTCGGATTTATCGTAATTGGTCCGACACCGCGAATCGGGTCAAACTCGGTCAAGAAATTCGAGCCGACAAATTGCCCGTTTTCTTCCGCCGCTACGCCGTAAATTTCGGGATGATTTATCCACATTTGGGCAAATCCCTGTCCTGCTTCAACCGCCGGAAAATCAAGCGGAAAATTATGTTGTTCAGCGATTCCTTTGAATGCCTCAAAGATAAATTTTCCTGCGATTTTCGTATCTTCTTTTTTAATTTCACGAATAATTACACTCATATTTTTTACCTCATTATTATTTGCAAACTCAGGTTTGCCTCCAATTTCTAACGCGGAATTTTGCAGAAATTCGTATCAATAAAAAATGTCCGCCAGATTGACGGACATAAGATTTTGCAAATGTATCTCAATTCAATTCAAGACTGGAGTTAAACCAATACTTTTATCACTTCCTCTTCAATTTTCACTTGATAAGTTTCAATCGGACAATTTGAATCGGTCAGACATTCGCCGGTCTTTAAATCAAATTCCCAACCGTGCAAATCGCATTCAACCGTTTCGCCATAAACTCTTGAATCTGCTAGCGGGGAGCCTCGATGCGGACAAAAATTCTCAATCGCATAAAAATTGCCGTTGACTTTAAAAATGGCTAATTCCGAGCCGTCTTTTAATTGAATAGTTGCACCGCGTCCATCGGGTAAAGAGTCGGTCTTTCCGACAGGGATAAGTTTGCCTTCGCGCACAGGTTTTCGTTTGTTCTCAAAAACTCTCGACATATTAAATTTTTGCTTGCTTTCTTGATTAAAGTCAAACAAAATAACTCTGTGATGAGTGAAAAAGAGTTTAGTGTCAACGCCCGCAAACGTTGTCGGGAGATTATGACCAGCAATGTGACAACCGCCACGCGTGAAATGACTTTGCAAGAAGTTGCAGTGCTGATGCGCGACGGCGATATGGGAAGTCTGCCGATTGTCGAAGCTAAAAAATTAGTTGGAATGGTCACGGACCGCGACATCGTAATCCGCGCAACTGCTGAAGGGAAAGATTTTAGCACACAAATTGGCGAGGTGATGACGACCGAAATTTTCTCCGTCACGCCTAATGATTTTGTCTTTGAAGCCATTCGCTTAATGGGTGATAAACAAATTCGGCGGATTCCAGTCGTTGATGATTCGGGCGAATTAGCCGGAATTATTTCAATGGCTGACATTGCATTAGAAATGGAAGACGAGCGCGAAATTGCTGAAACTTTGGAAGAGATTTCGAGCGGTAAAGCCTTTTGGAGTAAATAAATTTAATAGTCACAAAAAACATAAAATTCAAAAAAAAGATTTTTCTTTGAATTTTATGTTTTTTGTGACCATTTTTTCTTTAACCACTCGAAAGTTTTCGGCGCAAGCTCTTGCAATAGCTCATCTTCCCGCAATCTCTCTAAATCTTTCAGCTCATCCACATCATACCAAATCTGCAATTCGGCTAAACTAAATTCGCACTTTTCAATATTATTTTTAGTTTGCAAACACGTCTTTGCAGAACTCCATTCGACATTTCCAAATATTCGCTTATCCAATTTCCGCAACCCAATCAAATAAAATCCGCCATCCTCAGTTTCGCCTAAAACTGCATCGTTTTGTTCCAAATACTCAAACGCTTTTTCGATAAATTCGGGCGGAAACGTGGGCGAATCCGTGCCAATCATCACAACTGAATCCGAATCATTCTCAAAGGCGAATTTAAAAGCATTAAACATTCTTTCGCCTAAATCATTTCCACGTTGGGCGACTAAATTTATGTTATGAAAACTGTCAAAATAATCTCTTCGCTCAAGTGGCGAATATGCTATTATCAACTTATTTTTAAAGGTTTTTGCTTTGTTTATCGTGTCTTGCAATAAACATTGTGCAAGTTCGGCAGACTGTTCGGGCGTTAAAAATGGTTGCAAACGGGTTTTGACCTTTCCTGCCTCTGGAACTTTTGCCATAATGATAATTGCACGTTTCATTGGAGTAAATTTAACAGTTTTTGGAATTTAAGAGTAGGAGAATTTTGTAAAAATTTATGGCTTTTGATGTCGAATCGGCTGTCCGCGAGCGTTACGGGAACGCGGCGCAATCGGTAGAAATGGAACTCTGTTGCCCCGTCAATTACAATCCGCAATATCTGAAAATTTTGCCTACTGAAATCATTGAGCGTGATTACGGTTGCGGAAATCCTTCGGAATTTGTGCGAAAGGGCGAAACCGTTTTGGATTTGGGTGCAGGCGGCGGAAAAATTTGCTACATCGCTTCGCAAATTGTCGGGGAAACAGGACGGGTTATTGGAGTTGACACCAACCAAGAAATGCTCGCTTTGGCAAACAAATATCGCGCAGAAATCGGCGACAAAATCGGTTATCACAACACCGAATTTCGTTACGGCAAGATTCAAGATTTGAAATTAGATTTAAGTCTGGTTGACGAATATTTGAAAGAACATCCTATCAAAACTGCCCAAGATTTTGCCAACCACGAAGCATTTGCCACCAAAATCAAAGTTGAAAAACCTTTGATTGCAGACGACTCGATTGATGTTGTGCTGTCAAACTGTGTGCTGAATTTAGTTAAACCCGAAGATAAAGAACAGCTTTTTCGAGAGATTTTTCGAGTCGTCAAACGCGGCGGACGAGTGGCAATTTCGGACATTGTTTCAGATGAGGATGTTCCGCAACATTTGCAAGAAAATCCTGAATTATGGTCGGGTTGTATTTCAGGGGCGTTTCGGGAAGATGCTTTCCTCGAAGCCTTTGATAAAGCAGGTTTTTACGGAATGGAAATCGTCAAACGCGATGAAAAGCCGTGGCGAATTGTGGAAGGGATTGAGTTTCGCTCAATTACGGTGGTCGCCTACAAAGGCAAACAAGGGACGTGTTGGGAACATAATCAAGCCGTAATTTATAAAGGACCTTGGAAGCGGGTAATTGACGATGACGGTCACGTTTTGGAACGTGGCGCACGAATGGCAGTTTGTAAAAAGACGTTTGAAATTTATCAAAAAGAGCCTTATGCAAATCAAATTATCGCCGTTGAACCGATTGAAAAAATTTCAGCGGAAGACGCTAAATCGTTTGATTGCAAGCGTTCCGTCAAACGCCATCCACGCGAAACCAAAGGTTTGGAATATAATTTGACCGATTTATCAGGTACAGAATGTTGCGAACCGGGAGGAAATTGTTGTTAAAGAAAAATTTAGAAGATTATCGTAAAGGTGCAGTCGGTTCGTTGATGGATGAATACGAAAAGGCGGCATTTGAATTAAAATCTGTTTTACAGAACATCGGCGCAGACGATTATTCCCGCATTGTCGAAGGCGAAAGCGAGCATTGCCGTTCAATCCAAATCATTATGAATCACGTTGTCCGCGCTGGTTACGGCTATTCAAAATATATCCGCGATGCGCTTTCGATGGGCGCTTTGCCCATCGAAGACAAACAAATTCCGCAGACGGAAATCGGCGGCGAGATTGATAAAATGCTCGCTTACACCGCCAAAGTTTTTGAAAATGGTCGGCAAATAACCGACGAAGAAATGGAGACAATTTTTTTCAAAACGCGATGGGGCGTGACCTACAACATTGACCAGCTTTTTGAACACGCCATCGTTCACATTCTCCGCCATCGTCGGCAAATTGAGAAATTTTTATTGAAATTCCAAAGTTAATTTTTATGCACTATTACAACGAAGAAGATTTATCCCGTTTCGGCGAAATTGCCAAACATAACCAACCACTATTTGAAAAATTTATGGCTTGGTATCAAGCCTGCCAAGAAGATGGCGCACTCTCGAAACGCGAAAAAGCCTTGATTGGTTTGGCAGTCGCGGTGACGGTGCAATGTCCGTATTGTATTGATGCTTATACAAATTCGTGTCTCGAAAATGGTTCAAATATGGAGCAAATGACTGAGGCAATGCACTTAGCTTCGGCGATTCGTGGTGGCGCAAGTCTCATTCACGGAATTCAATCGCATAATGCCCACGATAAGGTTTCGATGTGATTCCAAATTCCAGATTTCATATTCCAAATTAAGATGCAAGACGCTGTTCAAATTTCACGCACCTTTCCAAAAGCATCCATTTCGTTTGCTGAAAAACTTCGTTCGTCAAATCTAAATCTTGTCTCTGCAACGATTGATACGCTTCAGGTAAATGTTGGCAAACTTTGCAATCAAGCCTGCAAACATTGTCACGTTGATGCTTCGCCGCGTCGCACCGAAATAATGCAACGCGAGACGATTGAAGCCTGTTTGATAGTTTTGCGCGAAAATAAAATTCCCACGCTCGATATTACGGGTGGTGCGCCCGAACTCATTCCCGATTTTCGTTATTTTGTCATCGAAGCCAAAAAAATCGGTGTAAAGATTATCATCCGACATAATTTGACCGTGATGTTTGAAGAAAATCAAGCCGATTTGCCCGAATTTTTTGCCGAAAATGAGGTCGAAGTTGTTTCGAGTTTGCCGTATTTTCTCGCCACGCAAACTGATGCCCAGCGCGGAACAGGAGTTTTTGATAAATCGGTTGAGGCTTTGAAAAGATTAAATGCAGTCGGCTATGGAATTGATGAAAAATTGCAATTGAATCTGGTTTATAATCCGGTTGGAGCATTTTTGCCGCCCGACCAATCTGCCATTGAAGCCGATTTTAAACGCGAACTGAAAAGCCGTTACGATATTGTTTTCAATCAATTTATACACGATTACAAATATGCCAATTGCCCGTTATTTAGATTGGTTACGGCGCACAAAAAATGAAGAATCGTATATGCAAAAACTCGTCCAAGTATTTAATCCGACAACCATTGACGGGTTGATGTGTCGAAATATTATCAGTGTTGACTGGCTCGGAAATTTGTATGATTGCGATTTCAATCAGATGCTCGAAATGCCGATTAAATCAAAACATACAATCTTTAATTTCGACTTTGAAAAACTAAAAAGCCGCGCCATCGTCACGGAAAATCATTGTTACGGTTGCACGGCTGGCGCAGGTTCTAGTTGTGGTGGGAGTGTCGCTAACTAAAAAATTTAACCGCCACCAATGCTATCACCAGGGGCACCGGTATCTCCAATTTGTCCTGATTCACAAGATTTCTCATCCCCCATCAATCCTTGAGCCTGTAATTCATTCATTGGCGTTGGAAGAGAAGTTAGTTCAAATTTTTCACCATTCGAGACAATGATGTCGTAATAATTTTGAAAATCCTCCGCACATTGAGGAGTTCCTGACGGACATCTATTATCAAAAAAAACAATGTCGCCACGCTTAAGAGAGTAGGTTTGAACATCGCCATTTTTCGATTTAACTTCAATCGAAACCGAGCCTTTGGGATGACATTCAATATCTCCTGCCATAAATTCGCCGAGTTCTTCAAACTCAACCGGATCGCCAACGGCAGTTCCGCCTTGCTTTTTTTGAATAGAATAAGTTCTGCCGGACAAATTCCACGAATAGAACAAAGCATTTGGAATGGTCAAAAAATTATCCGCCGGATTCTTCTTCACTTTCAGCGGTCTATTGTGTAATTCATTACTTGAAAAATCTAAAATCCAACGTGCATCGGAAATCACATCGTTGACCTTTTTGCGCGAAAAATTCGGTTTAGGGTGATGGGTATCGGTTTTTGATTTCGGTGATAAAACTTTGATGACAATTTCATCTTCTTTATTGATGGCAACCTCCGATTGATCTGAAATTTTCAATTTTAGATTATGGAAATTATCGGCATTTCTCAGAAAAACGACTTCCCAAATATCCTTTTTTTTGTTTCTGTGACACAGGGCAAGTCCTCCAATAACAATAGTTGCAGTTGCATTCGGATTGAGTTTCATAAATTTTCTCCTTTTTGGTATTTTGGTAAAACTAAAACTCCGCGTAGCCACCGATTACCGAAAATCCCGCCCAGTAAAACGGTTGGCTAAAATCTTTATCTTGGTTATTTATCATTTCAATTTGTGCTTTTTGCAAAGCTGAAACGCTATCTAATCCATCATTTTTGCGATATTGATGAAATTTCAACATCAATTCGCCGGTCGCATCAAAATCTACTTTCCAGCTACTGGCGACAACTAACGGCACTCCAGAAGCTAAAAAGGTGCGCCCCGCTCCAATCATTCCTTCGCCTTTGTAATAACCTTCGACTCCGGTTTCACAAGCCGAAAGCACAATCAATTTAGATTTTTCGAGACTTTGTTCAAAGAGTTCAAAATTGGTTAGTTTGCTATTTTCTCCTTCTCCGGCGACCAAAAAACTTGAAAGCAAAGGAGATTCTTCACTAATTACATAATGTCCGGCAAAATGAAACACGGTTGCGGCTGAAATATTTGTTTTCAAGGCTTCTTTGGTTGCGTCTTTTCCTATCAAGGTAGTAGTAGGTTTTGGATATAGTTTTTCAATTTTCCGAGCTTCTTTTTCAGCCGATAAGGACTGTGAAAGATTTGGAAACTCATTTTGATCAAAAGCAGGATTGCCAATACTTAATAATTTTTCCGGCTCAGAAAGGTTTCTTTTTTTGGCGTTTTCGGCGCAATGCAAAAAGACATTGGCACTCGGAGAAAGTGCAATTTTATAATCAATTGCCAGATAATTATTGGTGTTTGTAGAAATCAGTGCATTAAAAGGAAGATGAAACAAAATTTTATCGGGGATGACAAAAATCTCTTTGTTTTTATCAAGGTCTTTTTCAACCCCACTAAACAAAACCTGATAAAGTTCGCGTGATAATTTTTCTTGCGTTTCAGATTGCTTATTTTTAATTGCGTCTAAAAAATCGGCTACTTTGTTTTCAAGCTGATCACTGGCAATCTCAAAAGAATAAGTTTCAAACTTGTCTTTGGTGATCAGCCAAATAACCACTTTATCTGATAAAACAGCGTATTCAATGAGTTGAACTTGGGGCGAGATTTGAGAGCGGATAGTAGCTAAATCAAGTGGATTTGAAGTAGCCTTCTCATCAAAAACTATTTGATTTTTATTGTTTTCCGTAGATAGTTTTGCGCCCTTTTCTTGAAGTTCTAATAGGGAACGGGAGCGTGAAGTCTCCGAATAATTAAAAGCCTTCTCATAATTCCCCTTTGAAAAGTTGAAGGCAACCGCTAAATCATAGATATTTTGCTCATCATCGGCGAAAGTGTTACGATTTTGTTCTTCTAAAATTTTGGTGCGATTTGATTCAAAAAGTTTGATGACATCGGCAATTTCTTTTTCGATGGTTTCATCATCTTTTTGTCCAAGATAACAAAACAAACGATTCTTCTTTGCCTCATAATAACGAGCCGGTGAAGAAATTTTATGATAAATTTCAATGCTTTGATTGTAGTAATTTACAGCTTGTTCACAATTTTCTTTAAATCTTTCAGTATCGGCGTAACGCAATAACGAGATGGCATTAAAAGTCAGCCGATGTTTTTCGTCCACCATCAGCTCTGTAATGGCGACACTTTTTTGGATAGAATCAATCGCTTTCTCATAATTCTTTTGAGTATTGTAAATATCTGCTAATTGAATTTCTACACTATGAGCGTATGTTTGATCTTTGATTTCCGTTTCATTCAGAGCCTTAGATTCTTTAATTAAATTGACCGCCATGGTATAAAATTTTTTTTCGATTGCTATCTCAACCGCAGTATCATATGTCCGCGATTTTTGGCGAATTGATATTTCAGGAATATTCAAAAACTCAAACGATTTTTGGACATTTGTAAGAGATTCACGATATTGACGTAACTGCCTGTAACGCCCCGCTAATTGAGTATATATTCTCTGTTGCTGATATAAATCCGAGTTTTTTTTCGCTAATTCAAGCGACAGATAATTATATTTGATGGATTCCGAAATTCTACCTCTGACGCCGGAATTAATACTTCAAACGCGAAAAGACGAGCGAAGATAACCAATGATAATTCTTTGATTTGCAAAATGTAGCTAAATTATTTAGCTTTTCACCGCTCCCACTTATGTTTTTTAATTGATGTTCATTATAAGCTATCCAATATTCTGCGAGTTTTTCTTCCCAAACATCTCCAACTTCAGCAAACCTCTTTTTAGCTTTTGTAAATTCATCAGCCGAGGCTAGATGTTTGTTATCTTCGGCAAATTTATAGCCACTTTTTACTAATTCTTGGGCTTCTCGCAAAATCTGTAATTTTTCTGCTAAGGCTGATGAATAAAACTTTGCCACTTCAGCAAAAAAAGCATCGCCCGAATGTTTTTTTTCTAATTCGCCCGCATATTTCAAGGCGGATAAATATTCTTTTTTTTCGTCTCCTTCGCTTTTAGAAATAAAAAAGGCAAGTTGCTGTGGAATCAACTTGCTGCTTATCATCTCTCGATTTCTACTGAGGATATTCCAACTCTCGGTATCATCCTGACTCCGAAAAGCCGACATAAAATCTTGCAAGATTTCTTCGGATGTTTTGCTTTGCGACTTTTTTAATTCATTCAGCAATTCAATATTTCGTTTGGCTTCATCTGCCCATTTTGAGGTTGAATCAATTTTCAAATATTCCTGCCACGCTTCGATTGCTTGCCGAGTCATACTATTTTGTTGTAAGCAAACGGCTTTATTGAATATTGCCTCAGCTAAATCAGGCTTGATTTGAAGAGCTTTTTCAAATTCTTCCAAAGCCTTGGCTGAAAGTTCAATGCTTTTACCGTCTTCATTCTTCAAAACTGTTTTACTTTTTTCCAATAAAGCAACCCCTAAATCGCTGGCAATTTTGGCATTTCGAGGAGCTAGTTTGTTTGCTTTTTCCAATTGCTCAATAGATTTATCCAATTCTCTTTCGAGCAGATAAACTTTGCCCAAGGCGTACAGATTTTCAGCCGTCGGATTGTCTGAGACAGATTTTAAGGCAAGACTTTTAGCCAAATCAAACGAGGTTGTATCAACTTTTGCTTTTTCATTGCCCCGTAAATTATTGGTCGGAGCATAGTCAAGCCCGGCAACTCTCGATTCAAACGGACGTTCTTTTTGATAGGCTTTATTTAATGAGGCGATTACTTCTGCATTTTCGGATGAGCGAAAATAACTGTTCCAAACAAACAAGGAAATACAAATAACTGCGACTCCCCCGATTCCGGCTAAGACAGGTTTGGCAAAAAGCCATTGCCAAAATGGTGCTGATTCTTGCGGGACAGTTTCTTTAATTGCCTCTTCGGACTTTTTTTGTTCCGAAATAAATTTCCGCAGAGATTTGGCAAATTTAACTTTTTCATATCTTTCGGATGAATTTAAAAAGAATTTTTCAAAACAATCTTTTTCCATCGAATCCAAATGACCGTCAACGTAATCTTGGACTAATTCTTCTTCTTCAATCAGTAATTCTTGAAAATAATCATCTGAGGTCATCAATTCTTCTTCAATCGGAGTAAGGTCTTGCTCGGTCTTTAACCTTCCAAGCAAGTAATCTCTAAGTTCAATTTTTCTCTCTAAATTTTCAGTCATTTTTATCTCTTAAAAACATCCTCTCATCTCTATATGACAAAATTGCTCAAAATGTTACTCTTTTTTTTTATTTACACAATTTGCTATACATTTTTTCAAACTATTTCTGATCTTAAAAACTCTTATTCTCAGATTGACAGGGGAAATATTCAGCTCTTTCGTAAGTTGTTTTCGTTGATTGATTCTGGCAATTTTTTCTTCTTCATAATAGCTGACGATAAGTTTCTGTTGCTCTTCGGTCAGAGTTTTGAGACAGTTTGAAAAACAATTACTCCTTTGAGTTTCTTCCGAACTATTTCCATCGGGTTCGGTCAAAAACGGAGACAATTCTACTGTTTGAGGGCGACGGAGAAATTCGTGGAAAACATTTTTTCCGACTCCGTAGAAAAAAAGCGCAGGCTCTCCTTGGTATTTTTGAGTAAGATTTTCTATCTGTTGAATTACTCTGTCAATTGTCTCATCGGCGAGTTCCTCAGCAATAAAACATCCACGCCCTTGAAAAAATTTTATCAGCCGAGAACGGATTGATTCATACTTCTGACCCGCGATTTCTCGGTTTTCATCGAGCCAAAAAAGTAATTCTTCAAAACCCTTTTTGTTAATTTGTCGTGTTGTCGGCATCGGGAGTCGTTTTTCTAGTCTTATTTCTAAAACATCAGACATCAACTTTTGCAAAATATCTTTAAACTGTTTTACTGATTTGACGAAAGTGTATGTTTCTAAGTCGTTTAAGTCAAGATATTTATTCAATTTCGGTATAATTTCTTACTTGATTTTTGAAAGACTCTTCCAGTTTTGTGAATCTTACGGAATTTACAAAGGTCTTAGAATTAAAGTTTTCAACCTCTCTGACTCCAATTCCGGCAGAAGTCAAAAAAATCCCCTCTGCTTCTTTCAACTTTTCAGGCGATTCTTCAACTTCAAAAACTGCGTAATTTTCCAACAAAAATTCTCGTGTTGTTCCTGCCAAACAACCTGTTTGCAAACTAGGCGTGTAAATTTTTTCGTCTTTCAGCCAAAAAATATTTGCCATACACGCCGAGGCGATTTCGCCTTTTTCATTGAGACGAATTGCCTCGTCAAAGCCTCTTTTTTTAGCTTCTGCAAGGGTTAAAAGATTTTCTAAATAGTTGCAGGATTTGATGTTTGCGAGCGGGGAAGTTGAATTTATCCGATACGGCGAAACGGTCAAACTTAGCTTTTCAACTTGGCGAAAATCTGTGGTGGTAATTAAAAGAGATGTTTTTTTATTGTTTTCAATTTGCCAAATTCCTTTGGCGGATTCATCAAAAAAGGTCAAACGGGAGCGTCCATCGATTACATTATTTTCCGCAATTAGTTTTGATAAAGAATCGTGAACATTTGCTTCTGAAAATTCAGCCAAATCAATTCTGAGTCGAGAGGTATTTTCGCAAACCCGTCGCCAATGTTTTTTCCACAAAAAAGGTTTGCAGTTGTAAATTGCAACAGTTGTAAAAACGCCTTTGCCGTAGAATGTAGCTGATGAAATTGCTGAAAGATTTGTTTCAGAAGCGCGAGAAATTTGATAGTTGAAGGAAACCAAATCGTGCATTAGAAAGTTAAATTTTGCCTTTTACCTTTTATTTTTGCCTTAACTGACCGCACGTTTGCGACGTTTTTGAGCGATGGGAAACTCCAGACGGAAGGTTGTGCCTTCACCGATTTCGCTGAAAGTTTCGATAGTTCCCGAATGTTCTTGCACGATTCCATATGTGACTGCCAGACCTAATCCCGTTCCGCTTCCCACGCCTTTAGTCGTAAAAAACGGATCATAAATTTTGTTCAGATTCTCAGGCTCAATTCCGATTCCATTATCTGTTACTTCAACCACTATCGAATCTTCATCTTCAAATTTGGTGGTCAAAGTAATCGTTCCGCCATCAAAAATTGCATCGCGGGCATTCAAAATCAAATTGGTAAAAACCTGTTGTAATTTTCCGCCATTGCCAAAAATCTTAGGCGGAATATCCGAATAATTTTTGACGATGTTGATATTGGATTTTCGCAACTGAAGCTCAAGCAGTTGGAGCGTATTGTCAAGCGTTTTGTTGATGTCCAATTCGCCAAACTCAGTCGTATTACCAACGCGGGAAAAATTGAGCAAATTTCCCGCAATGTTAGAAGCACGCTCAGTTTGTTTCTGCACTTTCAACAAAAGTTTATGTTTCGGATCGGTTTCGGGAATCATTCCGAGCAACATTTGGGTATAGCTCGAAACTCCGGTCAAAGGTGTATTGACCTCGTGCGCGACTCCTGCTGCCAGCAGACCAATGCTGGAAAGTTTTTCACTTTGTTGGAGCGATTCCTCAAGTTTTACTCGTGAAGTTACATTTTCCATCACGATAATCGCGCCGGTTTGACCTTGTGAAACGGTGCGAAGCGGGGCAACTGCCGTATTCAAAATCAAAGTTTTGCCGCTGGCACTGGTTGTATGAAGTTTGTAAGCGTGGCGCAATTCTTGCAGATGCCAGCGCGATTTACCCAAAATTTGCAACAGATTGACTGAAAAGTTTTCATCGAAAAGATTGACGACCAGTTTGCCGACCACTTGGTCACGCGGAAGTTCCATCATTTCTTCAAAAGTGGTGTTACAACGAGTGACCAGTCCGTTTCCATCTACGGCAAGCAATCCGATATTGACCGATTCGATGATTGATTCGTTAAATTCTTTCAAAAGCGCAAGCTCTTCGGTGCGTTTAGCTTGTTCATCATAAAGCAGAGAATTTTCAATTGCCACCGCGACATAACCCGAAACAGTCTGCAAAATTTCCAAATCCTCCGAAGATAAGAGTGAGCCGTCCACGCCACGCCCCAAACCAATCACCGCCACCATTTTTCCACGCACGACACAGGGAGCATAATAATGCAATTCTTGTCGGGTAAAACTTCCATTACTGGTTTCGTGTTCGGAAATTTCAAGTTCATCAGCGCGGACAATTCCGGTTTGAGCAGATTTTTCCCGAATCATCTGGCGAAAATCACTGGGAACTTCATAATCCGAATTTAATCCAACCGATTTTGCAATCCGATAATCGCCGGATTTCTTTTCGTCTTCGATGAAAACCGCGATCTTTTCAACCGCCAAAACCTCTTGCAAACGGTTGACGAGGGAATTAAGCAATGGCTCTAAACTCGTAGTAGCCGAAAGCGTGCGTCCAAAATCAAGCAAACCGTGCCGCATATCGTAGCGTTCCCCATAGAAAAATCGGTCAGCGCGTTCTTGCAAAAAATTCTTGAGCGGTTCGGAAAGCAAAATGATAGCTGACATTGCGACAATCGCAATAATTCCTCGCGTCAGATTTGCCGCCGTAAATTCCGCCCCGATTATCAAAAAGACAAAACTCAGAGCAATTGCGCCAATCAGCATCGAAATGGCAATTGTGGTCAGCGCATAAACAAAAACGCGGCGCACCATCACATCCACGTCCATCAAACGATAACGCACGACCGAATGTCCGAAACTCAATGGAATTAAAGCCAGTGGAAGCGTAGTTAGCGCAGTAGTAGAAACATCTTCGGGTAAATAAAAAAATCTCTTGGCAATTTGGGAGATAAAAATTGGCAAAACTGCGACCAGCGTTCCCCAAACTGTCCATTTAAGTCTCTGTCGAACAATCGTTTGTTTATTGGTAAAGAAACGCCAAGCCAAAACTCCTGCTCCGATTCCGATTCCGCTAAAGAAATGAATTAAACCGCTGAGATAAAGATTACCGAGAATGTCATATTTATCAATCAGATGCGCCCAGTCCATCATAAATTCGGCGCGAAAACTGATGTAACAGGCAATCGTAGCGACAAAAATAACAAGTGCCGGAGCATAAAGCAGATATGTTTTCCAACGCCTTTCGCCAAAAACCGTGCTTCTGGTCGGATAACGCCAACAAAAATGCAAAAAGATAGGCGCGAAAAAGATAAACGCCAAATCGTCAATAATTGTGACGGCTAAATCCAAATCTTCGCCCGTTCCGATTGGTCGGTAAACGTGAAAAACAAATGCCACCAAACAAAGTATGCCAAAATGCAAAACAAAGGGCGCATTGCTTCCCTGTTTGAAAAGCACAAACATTCCGATTGCCAGCCAAAGCAAGCCAACTATCGAAAGAAAGGCGATTGAAGCCGTCCAACGCGGATAACTATCAATTTTGTGTAAATCGGCGTAATAAAAATTATCTTTAAAACTGTAAGAGGTGCGTTGATAAAAATAGGTTAAATGCCCGTCAATTCCAGTTTGTTCCAAATACATCTGCACATCCGAAGGAGATGCAATTTCATCAAAATTATTTTCATCCAGACTGATAGCAATGAGTTTGTCACCGACAATAATTCCGGCACGTCCGCCCGACAAATTCGGCTCAACCCTTTCCGCATAAACGCCGTCCGACTTTTGAATCCAAATCACACCATCTGTCGGAGGAAACTTTCCGTTTGCCCGTTGCGAAAGATTGAGTGCGCCACCGACTACGAATAAAACCGTTGCCAAAAGCCAAATTAAACTCCAAATTGTTAGCACTTTACCTTTCATTTTAATTAAGCAAACTTCGCCGAATCATTCTGAGGCAAAACTTGTTCCAATGGATTCTTTTTTTCAAAATGTGAAATAATCCAGTAAATACAAGATTTCAAAAACTATAAATGTCTAATTCAATGGATTTTCATCCAGTTTTCCTCATCTCATCCGAGAATTTGGAGAAAACCTTTGCGCCAAATAAAAAAAGACATACACAGATTTATCTAAAACTTTTCCTGTGTATATCTTCTGTGTTTGGATGGGCTACTAATTTTCTAAAATCTGACCGAAATTCCGCCACGCAAAATTCGCTGTTGTGAACTTAATCGCAAACTGCCTTCTTCGCCATTCACGCCGTTTTGAAAATCAAGCAAATTTCGTGCATCAAGGATTGCCGTAGCACGAATCGGAAGTCCTAAAGTCGGTAAAGATTGGGTTATCAAAACGCTCAAACTTGGATCATAAATGGCTAATCTGCCTTGAAACGGATCAATTGCAAAAATGGTTGCTTGTGGTGAAAGTCGAAAGATGGTTTGAATTCGAGTTCCGGTTTTCAAATCCGTATTTACCTGACCAACAAAGGTTTGGAAAAAACCATTTTCAAAAATATTTGCCGGATTTGAAAGGGCTTCATTTGAAAGTTTTTGTCCGATTCCAAAAGCGTAGCCGGCTTGTGCGCTAAAGATTTGATTCAAACGACGCGAATAAACCACTCTTGCACCATTCGTTTTACCGTGCTGTTCAACTGTGAACGGACTCAAGGTTTCCGTGTCCAAGCCATTGAACGGAAGATTTACTAAACCGACTCCGCGTCCCGTTACGGTATCAAAAAACGCAGTTGCTTCGAGGCTCGAATTGTTGTCCAAAATGCGTTCGACTCCAAATTCCAGCCGCCGACTCTTATTCATAACCGGTTTTCCGGCTTGAATCGCTATTGCTTGCGACGTAAATTGTTCGCGGAATAGCACTTGACTATTTTCAAGTTCAATCGCTTGCGACCAAGTTCGCTCTTCGGTTTGCGTGGTGTAAGCAGTTCTCAGACGAGTTTTGGCATCAATCTCAAATTGCGCGCCGAGACGCGGACTAATCGAAAAATCATTTCCCGCCCCGACAAAACGCGAAACGTCAAAGCCCAACACCAAAATTACGCCGTTGCCGACATTCCATTCATCCAAAGCCTGAAATGAAACTTGTCCGAGTTGTTTGTCATCAACTTTGCCAAGTTTGGCAACCGAAGTGGAAAGACGAATTTGATGATTTTGATTTGGACGGGTTTTGACGGAGGCTTCAATTCTCTGTGGAGCAAAACTATTTGTTCCGGTCTGTCCGGCAAAGATTATTTCGGTGTTTTCGCCTAAAGGTTGGATGGTGGCAAAATTAAAGCCGGTGTAAGTTCCGCCGTTTGAATTGGCAAAATAAGTTTCAACTACGCTTTGTCCACGACGTTTATTTTCATTGTCAATATCTTCAACCGCAGTTATTGTTTCTTCAACTTTCGGCTTTTCAACCGATGTGTTTTCATCAATCGGAACTTCGCCTTCTTTATTTTGATAAATTGAACGACGGAGATAAGCAGAACGGATATTCCATTTTCGGTCGTGACGGTCAGCCTTTTTTTCGGGAAGCGTATTTCCGCCTCCTGACTCGCTCAAGTTTGAAGCCATAATTTAATTCAGTCGCCCGATTTACTTCGACTTCTTGAATCGTAGCGGCATTAAACCCTTGCGCGACCGCTAAAACCGTATATCTGCCGGGTAAAATTTTGGTTAAAAACCTACCGTTTGTCGCAGAGCGAACTTGTTTTAAAACTCTTGAAGTGCCGAGATGAAAAACTGCCACGATAGCATCTTTAATCGGATTGCCCTGTTCATCGCGCACGACACCTTTAATCACCCCGAAGTTTGATTGTTTCTCAATAACGATATTGGCTTGGGTTTCAGAAGCTAGCGGAAAAGACACAAAGAAAGAAATCAGCAAGGCAAAACCTGAACTGATGAACCCTTTTCTTTGGAAAGTAGTAAATGGCATCGTCAAAAAAGCAACCTCCAATTAAAGTTTGGGGAGACTCTAAGGAGTGCTAAAACCTTAGCCAGAGTCTTAAAAGACTTTTCGCACCAAATTGATATTTTCTGTTTATCCGTCAAGTGTGTCAAGTCGCAAGACACGGTGTTTGGTAATTATGATGCGCGAAACTTGACAAAGTTGCCTCAAACGATAGAATAAGTTTTGCGTAAAACGCTACGCGGAGACGTGGCTGAGTGGCTGAAAGCGGCGGTTTGCTAAACCGTTGAAGCCGTTAAACGCTTCCACAGGTTCGAATCCTGTCGTCTCCGCCATTCAATTTTAGATTGGCTATCAGCATTGAGTTTGATAGCTTTTCGTGTTTTGGTGATAAACAATCAGAAGGAGCGGTAGCGACTTGGCAATTTGTCCGCGCACTATCGTTTGCGTTTCTCATTTAGTTAAATTCAAACGACTTAAATTGTTTTTGCCTCTTTACTTTCCCCTCTTTGCATCTTTGCGGACTTGGCGATTTTGCGTTAAAAATGTTTTTTGTTTGAAAAAAAGTCTATGCAATTTATCAAAATTTATCTGATTACACTACCCGTTTTCTTTGCGATTGATATGATTTGGCTGGGACTGATTGCCCGAAATTTTTATCAAACCCAAATCGGACATCTTATGCGCCCAAGCGTCAATTGGACTGCCGCCATCATTTTTTACCTGATGTTTATTGCGGGAATGATAATTTTTGTGATTTCACCTGCGATTGAAAAATCGTCTTGGACACACGCTCTGATTTACGGGGCTTTGTTTGGGTTAATTACCTACGCCACCTACGATTTAACCAATTTAGCCACGCTCAAAGATTTTCCGTTGACGGTGGCAATTGTGGATATGATTTGGGGAATGGCTTTGTCGGCTTCAGTTTCGACCATCAGCTATTTTCTTTCGAGTAAATTTGCTTTATGAACGAATTTCTCGTAGCAATATTTATTATTTTCGTCTCCGCAAATGTCGGTTTTATTGTTTCGCTCATCAAAAAACGAAACGATGTGGCAGATATATTTTGGGGACTTGGGTTTCTCGTAGTTGCTTGGACTTTGTTTATTTTTGCCTCTTCGTTTAATTTACGCGGTCTGATTGTAAATTTACTCGTCACGATTTGGGGGTTGCGTTTGGCTCTGCATATTGGTTGGCGAAATCGCGGAAAAGGTGAAGATTTTCGTTACAAAGCGTGGAGGAAAAGTTGGGGCAAGAGTTTTTATTGGCGTTCATATCTGCAAGTTTTTATTTTGCAAGGCTTGTTTCTTTTTCTAATTTGCGTGACGATAATTTTCGTAAATACGCGAATTGCAGAATTTAGCTTATTTGATATTTTAGGCTTAATTATTTGGCTAATCGGATTTTTCTTTGAAGCAGTTGGTGATTATCAGCTTTTGCAATTTACCAAAAATCCTGCAAATAAAGGAAAAATTATTCAGTCAGGACTCTGGAAATACACGCGCCATCCAAATTATTTCGGTGAAGTCGTGCTGTGGTGGGGAATTTTTTGTTTTGCATTATCGGTACCTTTTGGATTTTTAACGATTCTCAGTCCATTGACAATTACATTTTTAATTCTCTATGTTTCTGGAATTCCGATGTTGGAGAAAAAATACGAAAATAATCCCGAATTTGCCGACTACAAAAAACGAACGAGTGCATTTTTCCCGATGCCATCGAAATAAAAGAAAGTTTGCCCGCGAATGAACGCGAAAAAACGCGAATATTTCACATTTTTAATTTTGCATTATTTTATGTTTGTTCCAAAACATTTCGCCGAAACTGACGAAGAAAAACTCATTGCATTTATGCGCGAGTTTAGTTTTGCCACCCTCGTGACTGCGGAAAATGAGTTACCTATTGCAACACATTTGCCTTTTATTATTGAAACGCGAGACGATAAAATTTATTTGCTGGCACATTTAGCCAAAGCCAATCCGCATTGGAAACAGTTTGAGAATCGATATGTTCTCGTAATTTTCCAAGAGCCACACGCCTACATTTCGCCAATGCTTTACGAAAAAATTGAAAATGTGCCGACTTGGAATTACATTGCCGTTCACGCTTATGGGCGCATCAAAACTTTTCCACAGGTGGAAAACCTGGCATTGTTGGAAAAACAAGTTGAGGCTTTTGATCGTAAATATTTTGAGTCAAATTGGCAGAAAATTTCCGATGAATACAAAACCAACATGGCAAAAGGCGTGGTTGCTTTTGAAATCGAAGTCACCAACTTGCAAGGAAAGAAAAAACTCAATCAAAATAAGACGGGAAAAGATGCTCAAAACGTGATTGAAGCATTGGAAAAAAGCGATAACGCGAATGAACAGCTAATCGCTAAATATATGAAAGAAGTGCATTGATCGAATCATTAGCTCATTGGCTCATTTATCCATTGATTCAATTATTGATAGATAAATGAATCAATCAACTTAAAAAATCTAAAACTGTGTAACCTGAGTCAAATAATTCTTAGAAATCGAAATTTATAAAGTTTTATGTCAAATCAAGAAAATTTTAGTCTGAAAAATAAACGAGTTTTAGTCACCGGCGCAAGTGGCTTTGTCGGCAGTAATTTTTTGCCGTTACTGGAACAAAAAGAGTGCGAAATAATCGCCGTCAGACGCAAAGATTACGATTTGCTGGAACAGTCAGAAGTGCGCCGAATGTTTGCCGAAACTAAGCCTGAAGTTGTTTTCCATTTTGCAGGATTGATTGGCGGAATTATGGCAAACAAAACATCTCCTGCCGACTATAATTATCAAAATATGCTGATGGGAACGATCGTTTTGCACGAAGCCTTCGAAGCCAAAGTGGAAAAATATATTTCGCTGATTGGCGGTTGCAGTTATCCGGCACATGCTCCGAGTCCGATTAAAGAAACCGAATTGTGGAACGGCTATCCGCAAGCCGAAAGTGCGCCGTATTCTTTGGCGAAAGCGATGAGCGTGGTCGCAATCGCAAGCCTATCGAAAACAATATGGATTTAATTCGATTATTCTCGCACCGGGTAATCTTTACGGACCTTTTGACAATTTTGATTTGGAAAATTCGCACGTTATTCCCGCCCTGATTCGCAAATATTACGAGGCAAATCAAAACGGCGTGAACGAAATTACCGCGTGGGGAACGGGCAAACCAACCCGCGATTTTATTTATGTCGAAGACGCTTGCGAGGCGATTCTGAAAGCGGCGGAAATTTATAACGGCGAGGAAATTATCAATATTTCTTCGGGCAAAGAAACCACGATTAAAGAATTAGTTGAAACGGTTGCCGAAGTCGTTGGTTTTACAGGTTCAATCAATTGGGACACGACCAAACCGGATGGACAAATGTTCAAAGGTTTTGATGTCACCAGAATGCGCGAATGGCTGGATTTTGAATGCAAAACATCTCTGCGAGAAGGTTTGCAAAAAACTTTCAAATGGTATGAGGAAAACCACTCAACCGCGAGATTAAACGCTTCAGCATAAACATTTTGATTATCAACCGCAGAGACCGCCAAACGACGCAAAGAAAATGCGAAAAATTAGTTTAAAAACCTTTTGGCTCTTCAGCGAATTTCGCGGCAAATTTTAGGTATAAGCTTATCAATGAAAGTCAGCATCGTCATTCCGACTCATAATCGGCTCGAAAAATTACGCGAAACGGTTGAAAAACTTGCGATCGCAATATTTTTCGATAGCAGATTTTGAAATTATTGTGGTTGATGACGGCTCGAATCCGCCTGTTGTTTTTGAAACAGATTTTACCGTTTCGCCAACGGTTCGCATTGTCCGTTTGGAAGGCGAAGAGCGTTCGGTAGCACGAAACACAGGCGCACGCGAAGCAAAAGGCGAATTAGTAATTTTTATTGATGATGATATTGCGACGAAAGAAGATTTTGTTGAAAAATCATTGGCAAGCACATCAGGAATTTGCAAAATCTTTAGCAATCGGCGAAATTCTGTTGCCCGAAGATTCACAAAACACTCCATTTGGACGTTTTCGGCAAAGATTGGAAAAAGACGGCATCCCGCGAAAGCGTGGATTAGTTGCCGAAAAAAACTTTTGTGCGGCGGGAAATGCTTCAATGAAACGTGATTTATTTTTGAAACTCGATGGATTTGATATAACGCTTATCAAGTGCCGAAGATCAAGATTTTGCTCTTCGTCATACCGCTCAAGGTGGCACAAATTGTTTTTTTGCCCGAAGCTAGTGTCATTCATCAAGACAATGCGCTTGATATTCGTGGATATTGCCAACGCAACGAATGGGGCAGCCGTTTGATGCTTCCATTTTACGAGCGTTATCCCGATTTTCCGCCAAACATTGAACGTGAAAGGATTAACGGATTTGCGCAATGGGGCAAAGAGCCGATTGCAGTCAGTTTTCGCAAAACTTTAAAGACTTTGATTAGTTCTAAAATTTCGGTTAATATTCTTTTCAAAATATCTAGCCTTTTAGAAAAAACTAAATCCGAAAGTTTTATTTTAGATAAAATTTACCGTCTTTTACTCGGAGCGCATATTTTTCGCGGCTATCGGGCGGCGATGAAAGAGAAAAAATTTGGAGTTTAATTTGATGGCGGCAAAAGAAAAAGTTTTTTTCCCTAACTTAGATGGTTTAAGGTTTTTTGCCTTTCTATTGGTTTTTCTTCAACACGGATTTGGTAAAACAATAAATACATTAGGATTTGAGAAAGACACTAATAATCTGTTTTTTTCGACCATTTATTGCAGGCGAAGCCGGAGTTTCATTCTTTTTTGTATTAAGCGGATTCCTGATTACTTATTTGATTCTTACTGAGATTAAATTTAATGGAAAAGTAGATGTCATTTCGTTCTATATCAGAAGAGCTTTGCGTATCTTTCCCCTTTATTTTCTAGTAGTTATTTGGGGAACAGTAATTTACTCGCAATTAAAAATTCTTTTCAATTTCTCAGGCTATGTCGAATACGGAAACCCATTCCTCTATTTTCTCTTTCTAAGTAATTTTGATGTTATCAATCTCAATCACGCCGGAATAATGGGAGCAATGTCAACCAATATAACTTGGTCGGTTGCTATTGAAGAACAGTTTTATTTAGGTTGGGTAATCCTCTTTTATCTTTCAAAACCTAAATTTTACAAATATCTTTTTCTGATTGTAATTTTGGGATCAATGTTGTTTAGAATTCTAAATAATGATGATGGGTTTGTTCTTTATTTTCATACCTTTAGTGTTATCTCAGATATGGCAGTCGGCGGCGGATGCGCTTATTTGATAATAAACCTCCACGATTTCAAAGATTATTTTACAAATCTTAAAAGGCATTGGATCATTTCTATTTATATTATTGGCATTTTAGCTTTTTGGTTTGAGCATCAAATTTTTCCGGCGTGGTTGTCGAGATTTCCTCTGACAATCTTCTATGCCTTTATTATTTTGGAGCAAAATTATTCAACAGAATCATTATTTAAGATGAGTAATTTCAAAATAATTTCGTCCCTCGGCAAATATACATATAGCTTATATTTATTGCATCCAATAGCCATACTTGGCATTGATATAGTTGCTCGGCTACTTAAAATTTCGACCGACACATTTCTTAGAAGTTTGTCACAAGGGATTTTGACCTTCTTTTTAAGTCTATTTTTGAGTTATTGTAGCTATCATTTTTTTGAAAAAAGATTTCTCGAACTCAAGAAAAAATTCGCCCACGTTCAAAGTGGAAGTTAATATTTGATGAAAACACTTTTACATTTTATCCAAGACAGCGACACCAGCGGAATTT
The DNA here is from genome assembly GCA_963779235.1 of Pyrinomonadaceae bacterium. GTDB lineage: Bacteria > Acidobacteriota > Blastocatellia > Pyrinomonadales > Pyrinomonadaceae > JAIBCC01. The sequence goes on along the minus strand of CAVZXI010000010.1, from coordinate 204,594 downwards.
TTCCGAATCTGGCAAAATGGCACGATAAAACTAAATATCGGGTGTTGTTTGCCTCGCTCGGCGAATTTGCCCCGTGGTTGCGCGAATATATGCAGACGCAAGGCGTAGAATGTTTCAGTTGCGATGCCAATTCGCGCAAAGATTATGTTTCGGCAATTTTCAAACTTTCAGCCTATTTGAAAAAAGAAAAGGTTGATATTTTGCACGTTCATCTGTTTGATCCGTCAATTGTCGGACTTTTGGCAGGTGTCAAAGCCAGAACAAAATATCGGGTAATGACGCGACATTATTCGGATTATCACACTCGAATCAACAAAAATTGGCACGTTCGACTAGATAAAATGTGCAATCGCCTGTCGCATAAAATTATTGGAGTTTCTGAACATACCAGCGACCACGTTGTTGAAATCGAAGGCTCACCACGCGAGAAAGTCGTGACGATTTATAACGGAATTGATTTTGACCGGGTGAAACCTTCGGATGATGATTTTCGGAAAAGAATCCGTCAAGAATTTGACGCAGAAGATAAATTCTTGATTTTAACCACCGGACAGCTTCATCCCGAAAAAGGTTATCCATATCTTTTTGAAGCAGTTGCCAAGTTGAAAAAATTGACAAATAAACCTTTTGTCTGGCTGATTGCGGGAAAAGGTGGATTTGAAGCGGAATTTCGCCAACAAGTTTCGGATTTAGGCTGTGATGATGTGGTAAAATTTATCGGTTTTCGCAAGGATATTCCCGATTTGATGTCAACGGCGGATGTTTTTGTTTTGCCAAGCGTTGCCGAAGCCTTTGGCGTAGTTTTTGCCGAAGCAATTTATCTTGGTGTGCCGATTGTGGCCACAAAAATCGGCGGAATTCCCGAAATTGTCACCGATGGAGTTGACGGGATTCTGATTCCTCCTGCCGATAGCGAAGCGATTGCCGAAACTGTCGCAGATTTAATCAATCATCCCGAAAAACTGAAATCTTTGGCAAATACAGGGCAACAAAAAGTAATTGAGCGATTTGAGTTTGAAGATATGACGCGAAAATACGAAGCCGTTTATGAAAATTTAATGAAAAACAGATAGCACTTTACCGACGACTTTTATAGCCGTGTTTCTGACTTTCGGCTTCGCTTCATTTTTCGTGTAGTTTTATTTCTTTGCTAATTGCCTCTGCGATAATTTGGGATGCCCCAAGGTGACCAATGTGAATCATCATAAAAATAAATATCTTTCTTTACTTTAAGAGCCTCTGTCAGAATCTGTTTTGAATCAATATAGGCATATTCTTTATTCAATTTGTCGAAAATCTCAAAAAAGATTGGCTTAGGGTATTTTGATTTATTCAAAATGAATTCATAGTAAATGTCGTATTTATCAGGACCCGGCAAAACAATTAGTTTTATTCCTTTTTTCTTTAGCAAACCATTTAAATCATTTAAGACGGCGTTCAATTTGCTCACTTTATCTTCATTACTATTCTTGTTTATTGCAACTATATCTTGAAAATAAAAAAGCAATTCTTTATTTCCTACTGAAAATAAGTCTTGCTTAATTTCAGTTTTGTAGGTCTTGCCTCCAAATACATAGTCATTATTCCTATAGTATTGAAAGGTATAATATGGGAATTTTAAGACGCTATCTGATGGAAATTTGAAATTATAAGTTTCTTTTACTCGTGGTTTATTAGCTAAATTAGCTAATTCTTCAGCAGTGATAACTTTTGCCGTATCAATATTTTCAACCAACTCGACAGAATTACGTTCGACAAATTGAAGCACAATAAAGTCAACACTATACTGATCAAAAAAATCACCATTTAAGAGACTGTATAATGCTTGAATTTGATTTTTATGTAAAAAACTTTCGATGTGTAAAGTTTCGATATTATTCTTTGCTAAATAATTCTGATAGCCAAAGTTATTTTGTTCGGAGAATGAATCACCGATGGTTAGAACTTTGAATTTCCTTTTATCTGTTTTGTCGGACATTCTTGAGAATATGACTTTACTTTCAAGTTCTTCCTTAAAAATATCTCGATAACTAGGATATAAATCAATGATATAACCAATCCTTAACAAATCACCTTTGGTTGGGCTATAGAATATGAAAGTGAACAAATGGAGCGCAATAATCGGCACTATAAACCATAATGTTGTGATAATAAATCTTTTCATACTTAAAATTGAAAATAGATAAATTGTTGTTCTTTACCGCCAAACCAAAAGATGCAAAGATAATTGCGTAATACATAGCCAATCTTAACGGCGTTTCCACTTAATTCCTAAATAGGCAATTGCATATTGCTGTTCTCTGCCAATCCATTCAATTAGGATAAAGATTAAAATTAGCCCGGTTAATACTTTTGGGAAAATATGTAATCCTGTGCTTTCTTCAATTATGAATGGAATTGTAAACAATGAACTGGAAAATATTTCAGCAATATAACTTAAAGCATGTGTAACATTAGTTGCCCGAAAGAAAATCCAGGCAAATACCGTTAAACCAAAAGTAAGCCCCATTGCGAAAAATTCTTTTATCGTTGGCAGATATTTTCCTTTCGCTACAATATCAAGATTGTTTCTGATTTGTATTAAAAATAATTGAAGGCATTATATATAAAGCATTTAGCAAGCCCCAAACTATAAATGTCCAATTTGCACCGTGCCAAAAACCACTTACCAGAAAAATGATAAAGGTATTTCTGATCTTCATCCACATTCCGCCTTTACTGCCACCTAATGGAATGTAGAGATAGTCTCTAAACCATGAGGATAGCGAAATATGCCAACGTCTCCAAAATTCGGCAATGTCCCGTGAAAAATATGGAAAAGCAAAGTTTCTCAACAGGTCTATTCCAAAAAGCCGGGCTGTACCTAATGCAATATCTGAGTATCCTGAAAAGTCACAATAAATTTGGAAAGTAAAAAACAATGCCCCTAAAACAAGCGTACTTCCTGAATAATCGGCAGAATTATTGAAAATTGTATTTGCATATTCAGCACAGTTGTCTGCTATGACCATTTTTTTGAATAAACCCCACAAGATTTGCCGCAATCCATCAACTGCTTTTGAATAATCAAATTCTCTTTTTTTAATAATTTGAGGTAAAAGATGCGTTGCTCGTTCTATTGGTCCGGCAACAAGCAAAGGGAAAAAACTAACAAAAACAGAATAGTCAATAAAATTTCTTTCAGGTTTTATTCTGTTTTTATAAAGATCAATGACATAAGATAAACCATGAAAAGTATAAAAGGAAATACCTACCGGTAATATTACTTGTAAAGTTCCGAAATTTGCTTTAAATCCTAAAAGTGACAATCCATCGGCAAATGATTCTGCAAAAAAATTGTAGTATTTAAAAACTCCAAGAAAACCTAAGTTGATACCTATACTAAGCCATAACCAAAACATTTCTTTTTTTGGTTTGTAGCTTCATATATTTTAATACCGGTAAAGTAATCTAATAAGGTTGAAAAGATAAGTAAAAACATAAACCTCCAGTCCCAACAAGCATAAAAAAAATAACTTGAAACCAGTAATAAAATATTTTGCAACCTTAAATTTCCTTTTGTTGCAAACCAATAAAGTATAAAAACTATTGGTAAAAATATTGCAAAGCTTATTGAATTAAAAAGCATATTGTCGGTTTATTTCTTTAATTTTTTCCTCATTACTGAGCGGCATAGAAATTGCAGTAGCTTGGAAAACAAGAAATATTTGCCCGCGAAAAACACGAATGATACGAAAATTGGGCAAAATATTTTTCTAAAGTCCCAGCTATTCACCAAAACTTTTTCGTGCTTTTGGTGTTTTCCGTGGGCAAAAATTAGTCAAATAACCAAAGACTTTTCAGCAAAAAGCAAAAACTGTGCCGCTTGAGTAATGTGTTTCCCTCTAAACTTTACTGAGTGTTTATAGCTACTTACCCAATTTTGCCCCAGTCGATTCACCCCACTTATTGATAATCCGAACTATTCCGACTGCGGCAAAAATCAATAGCAACGGACGAGCGGGCATTGAATAACGAGGTTCAAGGAGAAAAATAGAGTGGATAACGGTAATATAAATTGCCGGAGCAATCAGAAACCAATCAGTTCTGAGAAAACTTCTTCTTAGGTAAAGCCCAAGTAAAATTAAGGCTGTGATAAATAATAAATGAATCTGCGCGATTCGATGATAGAAAGTATTATAAAATCTACCGGAGCAAAATCAGCCGTGCTCCAAAGATAAGCAAGTCTTTTCGGCAGACTAACCAGTATTTGACTATAAGTTAGACTTTGACGTTCAGTTACCAAATCAACTTGGTAACTTTCTTCTAATAAAAGCTCTTTATCAATAAGGGTTCCATTGGCTGGGGTTAATTTTGCTTGTTCGGTAACAGTAGCAAATCTTTGATTCAAATCAGAAATAAATATGCGATGCTCTTCAACTGAAAAGGCGTAGGTTACTTTCCCTTGGTATTGAAGAAACGAGAGATATAACACTTGATTGGCGACTGAACTCAAAAGAACTCGTCCGGTTAGTGAATAATTTCTAATCAGCCAAGGCGAAATAAAAAGTGCGCTAACTAAAGTAAAAATGATGAGATTTGGCACAGCTTTTGTCTTTTTGGCGAGATAAATCATTCCAAATATTGGAATAACAAGCAACGCCCAATTAGGACGAACTAAGGCAAGAAAGCCAAAAAGCGAAGCAGTCGAAATAACATCGAATCTTTTATCCTTTCTTTCCAATCAACGGCTTTGCAAATTATCCAAACGACTAAAAAAGTCGCCAATACCTCTGATAAATGGTAAATAGTTAAGAAAACAAGTGGTAAATAGGTAACGGAGAGAATGGCACTAATTCTGGAGGTCTTTTCATCCACAAAATGCTTGGCTAAACGATAAATCCCCAACCCAATTAACCAAAATAGGATGAACTGCACAACCCTCACGGCGATAATAGAATCTCCTGTGAGAAAATAGATAACAGCTAAGAAAAAAGCATAGCCGGGAGGTTTTGCCATAGTCGGCTCCAGAACATTACTTTCATTGAGCAGAGAAAATGAACCATCTTGTAACAAACTATTTGCTGTTTGATGATAAAACCAAGCATCCCCGCCAAAAATATCTAATGAGGCGTAGTTTAACAAAATCAAGATCACAAATGCTTCAGCGCAGACTATTAAAAAAAGTGAAAACCCAAATTTAGATGAAATCTTTTTTACATTCATTCGTTAAGTGGAAACTATTAAAAGATGATTTATTTTCAATAGTTTTAGTTACTCCATACTTCTAAAATAAGTAAGAATTAAACCACAAAATATACGAAAATACACTTAGCCACCAAAAATTGCAAACGACTTTTCGTTAAGCTATACTTCGATTTAATCATCGGCTAAACATTTTGGTTCAAACCTTTGCCCCATTAAGGCGAAAAAAAACTGATAAATTATGCAATCCGTAAAAATTGATAACTACTTTAAGACTCGTCTGGTTTATGACCAAGGACGAACAAAAGTTTGGAGTGCAATAAACGAATATCTCCAATATTTTCTGCCGGATAATGCGGCGGTGATGGACGTGGGATGCGGATATGGAGATTTTATCAATGGAATAACGGCGGGCAAAAAATATGCGATTGATTTGAATGAAGCAATGAGTGAATATCTTAGCGATAAGTCCGTTGTTTTTACTGCCCAATCCGTTTTAACCGAATTTCCTGTGGCAAATGAAAGTTTGGATGTTGTTTTTGCCAGTAATTTATTTGAGCATTTTGACGACAATGAGCTTAACGAATTGATGAATAATGTTTGCTCGAAATTGAAAGACAAAGGACGCTTAATTCTCATCCAACCCAATATTTATTACGCTTACAGAGAATATTGGGATGATTATACTCATAAAAAAGCATTTTCACATATTTCATTGCCGGACTTTTTGGCAGGGCATAATTTCAAAATTATTCATCAAAAAAAGAGGTTTCTTCCTTTTTCCCTAAAGTCGCGTTTGCCTAAGTCATATTGGCTGACTAAACTATATTTGAATTCTCCGATAAAACCGATGGGGAAACAGATGTTGGTAATTGCCGAGAAAATGGGTGTCTAAAGGAAATTGCTTCATTCAAATTCAATTGTGACAATCAAAGATGAGTAAAAAAAATCAAATTTCAGTTTTCTTTCCGGTTTATAATGATGAGAGAACCGTCCGCCAAGTGACGGAAAAAGCCATCGAGGTTTTGAGCGAGATTGCTGATGAGTATGAAGTTATTATCATTGATGATTGCAGTCCTGACCGGGCAGGCGAAATAGCTGACGAACTCGCCCTCGAATATGATTGTGTTCGGGTCATTCATCATGAACAAAATCTTGGTTATGGAAGTGCAATTCGCTCAGGCTTTGCGGCAGCAAAATATGAATGGATTTGTTTGACAGATGGCGATGACGAATACGAAATACGGGATTTGAAGAAGCTTTATAAACTCAAAGAATTTTACGATTTAATCATCACTTTTCGTTATGTGAAGTTATATTCCAATATTCGCATTTTCGTCTCTTGGGTTTATAATTTTTGCCTTCGGATATTATTTAGCACCAATTACCGCGACATCAGCACCGGATTACGATTAGTTCGGAAAAGTCTGATTGACGAAATTCCGCTGACATCAGTTAGCCCATTTATCGGGGCTGAATTAACGATTAAAACGATGCTCAGAGGCTATCGCGTTGGCGAAGTCGGGATTCAGACCTTTCCGCGCGAATTTGGCAAAGGTGCTTCGGTTTCAATGCCGAATATTGTCAAGACAATTAAGGAAATGCTAAAAATGTATCGGACGACATTTTCGACTGAATATGAACTGCCTGAAAATCGAAATCGAAATTCCCTACCCGCCCAAAAGTCTTTAGAAACACAAGACTCATAAATTCCGTTTCAGACAATCATCTCAAAAGTCGTTTATGAAAGTTTGATAAAAATGAGTAAAACACCGAAAGTATCAGTAATTATTCCATGCTTACAATGCCACTCGTTTTGTTAAAACAACGATTGACAGCGTTCTCGCGCAGACGTTTCAAGATTTTGAGATTTTAGTAATTGATGACGGTTCAACCGATAACACCAAAGAAGTTTTGCAAGATTATAGCGATAAAATCCGCTATCTTTACAAAGAAAATGGCGGAGTTTCGAGAGCGCGAAATTACGGAATTGAGAATGCTAACGGAAAATATATTGCATTTCTGGACGCAGACGATATTTGGATGCCGGAAAAACTCGAAAAGCAAGTTGAATTACTCGAAGCAAATGAAGAAATCGGTTTGTGTTATGTTGCCACGCAAAAAGTTGACGAAGAATTAAATTATTTAAGCACAATCAATGCAAATAGTTACGAAGATTATTGCGAAGCACTTTTGCTAAATTTGAACATCGTGGCGGGTTCGTGTTCTTCGGCAATGGTTCGGCTCGATATTATTTCGCAGACTGACGGTTTTGATGCCAAATTCAGCACTTACGCCGATTGGGAATTTTGGCTCAGACTAAGCCTTTTAACTAAATTTGCGCCAATCAACGAAGAATTAGTTAAATATCGCATTGTAAAGGGAAGTATGAGTTCCAAGCCCGAAGTTACCAAACGTGACGCGCTCGGAGTTTTGGAGAAATTTTTTAATTTACCAAATCTGCCCGAAAAATATAAACGACTGAAAAATAAGGCAATTAGCAATAATCTAATGATTGTTTCGGGCGAGTTTTTACACAATCGCAAATTTGGCGAAAGTCTCAGTTGTATCTGGCAAGGGTTGCGACTTTATCCACAAAATATCAGTCGTCCGTTAGGAATGCCGTTTCGGTTTGCCAAACGGCTTTTATCAAGCTAAATCTAATGCCAAGAGTTTTTTACATTTCATACTGGGGCGCACTCGAACAACTCGGACAATCTTTGGTTGTGCCGGCGGTCAAGAAATTGGCGCAGATGGGTGTTGAGATGACGATTGTGACGTTTGAAAAACCGCACGATTTAGAACGAAAAGATGAAATGGCGCGAGTGCGAGCAATGTTTGAGGTAGATAAAATCGAATGGATTCCGCTGAAATATCACAAAGGAATCCGCACTACTCCTTTGGATATTTCCAATGGTGTTTGGCGTGGATTGCTCAAACGACTGCGAAAAAAATATGACATTCTGCACGCCCGAACTTACATTGGCGGACTGATTGGATTGCCGCTTGCCCCGCTAATCGGCGCAAAATTTGTCTATCACAACGAAGGTTTTTATCCTGATGAACAAGTTGACGGCGGAATTTGGGCATTAAATTCGCGTCCGCACAAAGTTGCTAAATATTTGGAAAATATGATGTATTCGCGGGCTGATGGCATCATCTCACTTTCACATCGCGCCAAAGCAATTTTAGAAAAAGATTATCCAAACAAGCCCGTTATTTTTGTGCCAAGTTGTGTGGATTTGGAAAATTTTCATCTGCCCGAAACTCGTCCGAATTTTTCGGATGATGAAATCAAACTCGTTTATATCGGAAGCGTTGGCGGACGATATATTTTGGACAAAATCGGCGCATTTGTGGCAACTGCGCGAAAATCGGGGCGCAATGTCACGTTACAAATTTTCAGTAAAGCGGATACAAATTTGATAACCGAAATGCTTGATGCAGGTGGACTTGGGCGTGAAGCGTGGAAACTTGGTGCAGTTCCATATTCCGAAATGCCACAGCGTTTGACCGAATATCAAGCCGGACTATTTTTCCTCACGCAAGGCATCAGCGAACACGGTTGCTCGCCCACCAAAATCGGTGAATATTGGGCAGTCGGTTTGCCCGTTATCACTTCGCCAAATGTGAGCGATACGGATGATATTATCAATCGTGACAAAGTTGGTGTAATTGTCAAAGAACATACGGAAGAATCATATTTACAGGCATTTAACGAATTACTCGAACTTTTACCTGATAATAATTTAGCTGAAAGATGTCGAAAATCGGCAGAAAATCACTACGCACTTGCGCCTGCGTGTGAGAGACAATTTGCACTTTATCAGCAGTTAGTTGAAAATTAAACTTGATGTTACGCGGATTTAGGATTTTAGCCCGTCATAATATTGGACGGAAAGGCAAAGCCATTTCCGCACATCAGTGGGCAAAGCCCTTTTAATTTATGCAAATTGCGTAAGGTGAGTTATTAAGATGCCAACTTTATCAATGTTTTTCGGGATAGTTATTCGGATGTATTACGCCCCGAAAGAGCATAATCCGCCACATATTCACGCTATCTACCAAGGGCAAGAAGTGGTTTTCAATATTTCAAACGGAGAGGTTACACACGGCGAAATCCCAAGAAAACAAACAAGGTTAGTTCAAGCCTGGATAGAAATTCATCAAGATGAACTTTTAGCCGACTGAGACTTATGCCAAAATGGCGAAAAACCATTTACCATTGAACCATTGAGGTAAATATGTATTTTTCAGTAAAGAAAGTTGAGCCAAAACCCAATTATCTCCTTCTATTGACTTTTGAGAATGGTGAAAAAAGACAATTTGATATGAAACCGTATTTACACATCGGTATCTTCAAACAGTTGCAAGATAAAAAAGTATTTAAGACGGTTCATGTCTGTTTTAACAGCATTGCTTGGGCAAATGAAGCAGATTTTGACCCTGAAGTTTTATATTATAAAAGTCAGCCAACGTAATTGATCAGCAGATTGATAATAATCTCCGAGAACCGGACAGTAGCTAAGGTGGAAAAAGCCGATAAAATTGCAAGCCGTAAATAATTCATGCGACACTCTAACTGCTTGCGAAAGGTAGTTTGCACTTTATCAGCAGTTAGTTAAAAATTAAGTGGTTGATCTTTGATTTTTGATCTTTGATTTTTGACTTTGTTTATATTTAATTTGAAGATGACCGAAAAAGCACAAAATCCGCACGACCAATTTTTCAAGGAAATCTTTTCTCAACAAGAATCAATTATGGACTTTATTGAGAATTATGTGCCTCAGCGATTGACGAAACTCTTTGATTTGCCAACACTTGAACGCATCGAAGATTCTTTTGTTGACAACGAATTGAAAGAACATTTGTCGGATTTACTCTTTCGCGTCAAACTCAAAAACAAACAAGATGCGTTTATTTACATTTTGCTTGAACACAAAAGTTCGCCCGATAAATGGGTTTCGTTTCAACTTTTACGCTATTTGGTGAGAATCTTTGAAAAATCACAACGGGAGGGAAACAAAAAACTTCCGCTGGTGTTGCCAATAGTTTTTTATCACGGCAAAACGAGTTGGAATATTTCAGAAAAGTTTTCAGCATTATTTGATTTGAAAGGTTTAGAAGAATTGCGCGAATTTTTGCCTGAATTTCATTATCATCTGTGCGATTTGAACAAATTCAGTGATGATGAATTGAAGGGAAATCCGACTCTGCTTTCGGCAGTCAGAGTTTTGAAATACATTTTTCGCAAAGATTTAAAGAGCAAGTTGTCAAAAAGTTTTGAACCGTTGGCGAAATTATTGCCATCAGACCACGCATTTGAGAGACTGAAAGTGCTGATGTTTTATTTGCGATACGCCGATAAAGCCAGCGAATTAGAAATATTGAACGCTTTTAAGGAAGCCAGAGGAGATGATATGCAAGAAGTATTTTTTATAGACAAATGGATAAATCAAGGAAAAAAAGAAAGTCTTGTAAGCATAACTCTCAAAATTTTAACTAAAAAATTTGGTGATTCCGTTAAATCAGTTCAACCGCAAATTGAGAAACTTTCGATTGAACAACTTGAGGAATTAGGTTTGGCGATGTTTGATTTTGAGAAAATAGAGGATTTTTATAATTGGCAAAAATCTAATGAAATTAAGCAAAAATGATGTGCAAGAAGTATTTTTTATAGACAGATGGATTCAAGAAGGAATGGAAAAAGGTTTGCAACAAGGCTTGCAACGCGAAAGTAATTTGGTTTTGCGTCAGTTAAAGCGAAAGTTTGATCAAATAGACTTGTTGGCTGAAAAACAAATTCAAACTTTGCCATCGGAAAAACTCGAAAAATTGGGCGAAGATTTGCTTGATTTTCAGACTGCAAAAGACCTGAAAAATTGGTTGAAAGAAAATGTCTAAACAATGAATTGTCCCGCTTGCGAAAATCAAAAATCCCGACAGATTGGTCTGAAAAACGGCTACACGCTGGAAAAATGTGCCGAATGCGGAACAATGTTTGCCAATCTAAGTTTTGAGAATGCAAAAACCGCTGATGAAGTGCAAGATTTATATGACCATTATTACGATGTTGCCAATTTCAAATTGCCAAAAGCGGCGGAAATTTCTTTGCAAAAAATAGTTGAATCATTTGCAGATTTTCGACAAACGGGGAACTTGGTTGACATTGGTTTTGGCGAAGGTGGAATGCTTTCAATTGCTGAAAGAAATGATTGGAAATGCTTTGGCACGGAACTTTCACCACAAGCCTTAAAATACGGAGCAGAAAAGGGTTGGACGGTTTCAAATGATGCGATTTCGGATGCGAATTTTCCGAAAAACGGGTTTGATGTGGTGACAATGGTAGAACTGATTGAACATGTTCCGAATCCCGATTTTTTCATGGAAACAGCCTTTCAATTGTTACGTCCAAGCGGATTACTTTTTTTGACTACGCCGAATAATAACAGCCTCAATCGGCGTTGGCTCGGCACGGATTGGAGCGTCATCAGTCCGCCCGAACATATTACGATTTGGAGTCCGAGCGGGTTTGAAAGAGGCATTGAAAAGAAACCATTTCACGACACAAAAGATTACAACAACTGGTTTTAATCCGATTGAAATTATTGGTAAATATCGTTCAACTGTCTAACGAAAATGGTGTGCCGATTCATCGCAACGAAGCGGCATTTGCTTTGAACGAGGCTTTTACCAATAGTCCTTGGCGGCGGGCGGTAAAATCAACCATTAATCAAGGTTTGAGTTTTTTGAAACTTGGGGATGGAATCAAGATTTGGGCAATTAAAAAAAGGGGTTAGCGCAAAAAACTCCGATTTTCCAACCATTATGCTGAAAAAAAATTCCTTTGACGACACAAAATTTTATTTGTTTTTGCTAGTCTTAATTTTTGCTTTTTGGAATGCGCCGAATAACTTTTTTTGGCGCGATGAATGGAGTTTTCTTGAAAATATAAAGGACGGACAGTTTGGATATTTTGGCTTCTCATAGCGGTCATATCATCCCAATTTTTAAGGCATTTTATTATCTTGAAGTAAATCTTTTCGGCACTGTTTCGATTTTATACCTTTACACTAACTTAATTCTGTATTTTATCACCTATTCAATTCTTTTCTATTTTCTTAAAGAAAAACTTCAAATAAACAAATATTTGGCAATTATTTTAACCGCTATTTTGACGGTTCATCCGATAAATTTTAATTCGTTGCTGTGGACGTTTCAATCCAGTCAACTTTTACAATTATTGTTTCAATTTTCAGCAATTTTAGCCTTTATCAATTTTTTTGAGCGTGGTGAAAAAAAATATTTATTTTTAACCGTCCTCTGTCTCATTATCCAAAATTACCTTTTTGGAAACGGTTTATTGATGCCTATTCCAATGATTATCGGCTCATTGATGCTTTCGGATAAAAAGCTGAGATTACAGAGTTTAGCGGTTTTTTCTTTAATTTTACTAGGCTTTATTTTTATTCAAATATCTTTCGCGGATAAAAATAGTCTGGTATTGATTGATTCTATCAAAGCCTTTTTCTATTATAATTCGGTTAATTTGTTTAGATTCTTTTTCATTAAAAACTTAAACTTCTTGAATCCCTACCTGATTTTGTTTTTGATATTTCCCGTTCTTTTATTGATCATCAAATTCAAAACAATCATCCGAAGTCATCGGCTGATTTTATTTTTGTTTTGGTTCGGATGTGTTTCAACTTTAATCCCGATTGCCCGAAGTTCCTTGTATCTGACGGACTTTCCGCCTTATTATTCATTCGGCTCTTTTTTGCCTTTTTCCTTGTTTTTAATCGAACTTTTTAAAGACGATTTAGCCAAAATATATGAAAATAAACGGCTTCATTATTTTTCTGCGGGAGCAATTTTAGTTATTTTTCTAACTTGTTTTATGGTTGACCGCCGAATGGTGGCGACATTTTCCGTCAGAAACTATAAAAATGAGGCAAATCTTAACAACGCCATCAAACAAAATCGAGAATATTTTGCATATGATGATCCTTATTTCATAGATCCGGCTAAATTACCTCCGCAGGAAGAACAGATAATTAGAGTCAAAGACCCCAAAGGAGCTTATTTGCATCTGAAAACTAAAAATAAGTTTAATTTTTTGCTTCCGACTTCTGTCGCCAATGACGGTTATAATGAATAAAATAGAGGCTTTGAGCCGCTTTCGTATTTAAAATATGTCTAAAATAATTCTTATCACGGGCGGAGCTGGATTTGTCGGTTCGTCTTTGGCAATTCAATTAAAGAAATTTTATCCGCAATATCAAGTTTTAGGGTTGGATAATTTGAAGCGGCGCGGTTCGGAATTAAATCTGCTCAGACTGAAAGAAGCCGGAGTTGAATTTTTTCACGGAGACATTCGCAATCCCGAAGATTTTGATATTTTGCCAAAAATTGACGTTATCATCGAAGCCTCGGCTGAACCTTCGGTTTTAGCAGGAATCGGCGGAACACCCGATTATGTCGTCAACACCAATTTAGTCGGCACGATAAATTGTTTGAACTTTGCGATTAAAAACAACTCGGACTTTATTTTTCTCTCCACCAGCCGCGTTTATCCGATTGAAAACATTGAGCAAATTGCTTTTGAAGAAACTCCAACCCGTTTTAATATTTCTGCAAATCAAACTTTGCGAGGAGTTTCCGAAAAAGGTATCAGCGAAGAATTTCCGCTTGACGGGTATCGCTCTTTGTATGGCGCAACCAAACTTTGCTCGGAACTTTTAATTGCCGAATACAATAAATTTTACGGAATTCGGACAATCACCAATCGCTGCGGAGTTTTGACCGGCGCGTGGCAGATGGGAAAAGTTGACCAAGGCGTGGTGGTTTTATGGGTGGCGAGACATTTTTGGCAACAAAATTTGGGGTATTTTGGTTACGGCGGAACGGGCAAACAAGTGCGGGATGTTTTGCATATCAACGATTTATTCCGTTTGATTGATTACCAAATTCATCATTTGGAAAGTTTGAACGGAGAAACTTTTAATGTCGGCGGCGGAGTTGAAATAAGTGCCTCGCTTTGTGAATTAACCGCACATTGTCGTAAAATTACAGGGAGAGAAATTTCGATTACCTCTGTTCCCGAAAATCGTCAAGCGGATATTAGAATCTATTTGACGGATAATGCAAAAATCACCCAAGACCACGGGCTGGAAACCTGAAATCGGGGTAAGCGAAATTTTAGAGGATATTTACAGTTGGATAAAAGATAACCAAGACTCTTTACAACACGTTTTAAAATAAGACTATGAAAATTTGTTTAATAACCGGTTCAGCCGGATTGATCGGCTCGGAAGCTGTAGATTTTTTTGCAGCTAAATTTGATTTAATTGTTGGAATAGACAATGATATGCGCCAATATTTCTTTGGCGCAGAGGCTTCGACCAATTGGAATGTCCGGCGTTTAACCGAACAATTTTCAAACTACAAACATCTGAATATTGATATTCGTGACCAAGCTAATCTTAAAAAAGTCTTTGAAGAATACGGGAAAGATATTGCTCTGATTGTTCACACTGCGGCTCAACCTTCGCACGATTGGGCGGCGCAAGAGCCTTTTACGGATTTTACGGTTAATGCCAACGGAACGCTGAATTTACTTGAATACACCCGTCTATTTTGCCCCGAAGCAGTCTTTATTTTTACCTCAACCAACAAAATTTATGGCGACAACCCGAATTTTCTGCCGTTAATTGAGTTGGAAGACCGTTGGGAAATTGATGAAAGTCATCCGTATTTCAAAGGAATTGATGAGCAGATGAGTCTCGACCACACCAAACATTCAATTTTCGGCGCGTCAAAAGTTGCTGCCGATGTGATGACGCAGGAATATGGACGATATTTTGGGATGAAAACCGGAACTTTTCGCGGAGGATGTTTGACCGGACCCAGACATTCCGGCGCACAATTGCACGGTTTTCTTTCTTACCTGATGAAATGCGCCATCACCGGACAGCATTACACGATTTTCGGCTACAAAGGGAAACAAGTGCGCGACAACATTCATTGTTTTGATTTGGTAAATATGTTCTGGCATTTTTACCAAAATCCGCGTGAAGGCGAAGTTTATAACGCCGGCGGTGCCAGATTTGCCAATTGCTCGATGAAAGAAGCCATCAAAATTTGTGAAGAAATTACCGGCAACAAAATGGATTATTCTTATTCGGAAACCAACCGAAGCGGTGACCATATTTGGTATATCAGCGACATTGATAAATTTAAAAAACATTATCCCGAATGGGGCTTTAAATACGATTTGCCGGATACTTTGACTCAAATTTTTGACGAACTGAAAAACAGATGAACTACCAAAGGATTTATGAATATCGCTTTCAAGGGGTTGATTTAAACAAAAAAAATGAGGTTTGGAAAGAAATTTGCGAACTGATTTCCAGATTAACCAAATCTCCGAAAATTGTTTTAGACCCTGCCGGAGGAATGTGCGAGTTTATCAACAACTTTCAAGCCGAAGAAAAATGGGCGATAGACTTAAATCAGGAATTTATCGGCAAATATGCAAATGATTCGGTTAAGCAAGTGATTGGAGACATTTTAACCATTGACTTGCCGGAAAAATATTTTGAATTGGGTTTTATCTCAAATTTTTTAGAACATCTTCACTCGCAAAATGAAGTGGCTGAGTTTTTGGAAAAGATGTTTGTTTCGGTCAAAGAAGACGGTTATATTGTGGTGATGGGTCCAAATTTTAAGTATGCTTACGGTGAATATTTCGACTTTGCCGACCATACGGTTTGTTTGACCGAGTTGGGAGTTGCCGAACATTTAGCGGGAGCTGGCTTTGAAATTGTCAAAATTTATCCGAAATTTTTACCACTTTCGTTTCGCGGAAAATTACCTGTCAACAAATTTTTAGTTCAAATGTATCTGAAAATGCCGTTTTTTTGGAATTTTTTTGGAAAACAGTTTTTGGTCATCGGTAAAAAATGAAATTAAGCATCGTCATTCCGGCTCATAACGAAGAAGGTAGTATTGTGGAAACAATACAGACCTTGAGTGAGGTTTTGGATAAAGAAAATATCGTCCACGAAATTGTGGTCGTCAATGACAATTCAACCGATAAAACCGAAGAAATTCTAAAAAAATTGTCTGAGCAATATCCGAGTCTGATTTATTATAACAATGACGGACCAAACGGTTTCGGCTATGCGGTTCGATACGGATTAAATCGTTTTCAGGGAGATTGTGTAGCGATTATGATGGCAGATTTATCGGATTCGCCGGATGATTTGGTTAAGTTTTACTTTAAATTATTGGAGGGTTACGACTGCGTTTTCGGCAATCGTTGGGGAAAAGAAGGAAAAGTTATTGATTATCCGAAAAGTAAAAAGTTTATGAACCGGCTGGCTAATTTTATTGTTAAAACAACCTTTGGCTTAAAATACAGCGATTGCACCAATGCTTTCAAACTCTATCGGAAAGAAACGATTGAAGGACTCAGACCTTTTCTTTCCCCGCATTTCAATTTAACTTTGGAAATCCCCTTAAAAGCGATTGTCAGAGGTTATTCATACGCAATTGTGCCGAACACTTGGCAAAATCGAAAAGCAGGCGAGTCAAAATTAAAAGTTAAAGAAATGGGCAGCCGATATTTCTTTATCTTGCTTTATTGTTTGATAGAAAAATACTTTTCCCGCGGAGATTACCTAAAAGATAAAGACCAAAAATAAGTTTGATTTTATCAGCCCCAATTATTTCGACCAAAAATGACCGACGGCAAAATTTCAATCTGCGCTCTGACGCTTTATCCGTATAACTCTGTGCCGGGACAAAGGTTTCGGATTGAGCAATGGCAACCCTATCTGAAAGAATTGGGGATTGAGGTTGATTATTATTCGTTTGCCGATGAGAAATTAACTAAAACAATGCCTCAAAGTGGAAAGATTTTTTCTAAAGTGGTCGGCTTAACCCACGCCTTTCTCCGTCGCCTTTCGCATCTTACACAACTTAGAAAATACGATGCAATCTTAATTTATCGGGCGGCGGCAATCGTTGGACCCGGTTTTTTGGAAAGACTGATTAAACTTTCAGGTCGTCCGATTATTTATGATTTTGACGATGCAATTTTCCTCGACGCATACCAGCGACACCAATAAATTATTCAGTTGGGCAAAATTTGCGGGGAAAACGGCTTCGATTTGTCGTCTGAGCAATGCCGTGACGGTTGGAAATGCTTGGCTAGCCGATTATGCACGAAAAAATAATCCGAATGTGATCGATTATTCCTTCCAGCGTGGACACCAATATTTATCAGCCGAAAGAGAAAAAGTCGCACAAAAAAGTTGTAGTTGGTTGGACGGGGAGTTCTACTTCGCAAACTCATCTGGAAATGTTTGCGCCGCTTTTAAAAGAGATGAGCGAAAAGTTTCCGATTGAAATTCACGTTCATTCTGACCGTTCGCCCGATTTACCCGAAATTCCTTTAGTTTGGCACAAATGGTCGCCGAAAAATGAGGTAGAGGTGATTTCAAATTTTGACATCGGAATTATGCCGATGCCGGATGATGAATGGTCGCAGGGCAAATGTTCGATGAAGGCTTTGCTTTATATGTCTCTGGGCGTGCCGACAGTCTGCTCCGATATTGGAATGAACCGCGAAGTTATCAAACACGGTGAGAATGGATTTTTGGCAAAAACGGATGAAGATTGGTTGAGAGCGATTGAAAAATTGGTTAATGATGCAAAATTAAGGAAAGAGATGGGCGAAAAATCAAGGCAAACGGTGGTCGAAAAATATTCGATGGAAAGATGTTCTCAGATGTTTGCCAAAGTTGTTTTGGCTACGGTCAAAAACAAAAAGAGCGCGTAAAATATTATAACTAAAGTATTTGCTAAGAAGATCGAGCGCAGAGCAACCCTTCCAGACCTATCATTGGGGTTAAGTTGATTGATAAAACTTAAATTTCATTCAAGCTAAGGTTGAAAAGACAAGTTAAAGACATTCGCAAGTTGGAAAGGGTTGCTCTGCGCCCGCGCTTTCGCAATAATTTAACCTCTAAACAAGCATTTCATTCTCAATCAATGTATAATCGGAGTTTGCACTTTCTCGGTATTTTTAGAAAACTAAGAAAGGCTTTTTTTTGTGGAGTAGAGTTAAAATGAGTGAAGAAGTTCAGAAACAATTAGCAATTGACACGCATTCGGAGCAAGCCGAGCTTTTTGTCAACCGCTACGATGTCATCAATCAAAATCCGTATCAAGACAGTTTTGTTTATAGCCGTAAACGCTTGAACGAATGGCTGGATAAATACATTCCTGCCGATGGCAACGGCTTGAAAATGTTGGATGTCGGTTGCGGAACGGGCTATCATCTGAAACGCTATCAGGAACGTGGCTTTGAAATTACGGGCGTTGACGGCTCGGAAGAAATGCTCAAACAGGCTCGGCTGGCAAACCCGAATATTGAATTTATTCAGACGGATGTGGACACCATCCCTCTGCCTTCAGCGACTTACGATTTTGCCCTGTGTATCGAAGTTTTTCGTTATTTGCCCGATATTCTGCCGAGTTTGAAGGAAATCAAAAGGGTTTTGAAACCCAACGGAATGGCTTTGATTACGGCTGCCCCCGTTTTCCAAGCCAATCTTTATCCGATTGTCAATCGGCTCGCGCTGATGCTCAAATCAAAGAATCTAACCAATCTCAAACAATATTTTCACTCTTTCGGCGAACTGCGTGAAAAGAGTTTGGCGGCAGGTTTTACCGAGGTTGAAATTCACGGCGTTTATGGCGGCTCATCGGTTTGGCTGGAGCGAATTTTGCCGTCGGCAATGCCAACAGTTCTCAAAACTTGGGAGAAAATTGACGATAAAACGGCTGATGCGCCGGTTTTGAAACACCTCTCGAATATGTTTTTAATTGTAGCCAAATGATTGATTCAAAAGTTTTAGAAAAAGGAGTTTTTACCCTTAGTCTCGATTTTGAATTGATTTGGGGAACAGTTGATTTAGGTCTCGAAGACTTCAAACAAATCTGTGAAATTGAGCGTCAAACCGTCATTGATCGTTTGCTGAAACTCTTTGAGAAATATCAATTTTCGGCGACTTGGGCGATTCTCGGACATCTTTTTTTAGATAAATGCAACCCTACAAACGGCATCAAACATCCTGAAATTATTCGCCCCAAATTTGCTTGGACAAAAGAAGATTGGTTTGCCCACGATCCTGGCGGCGAGGAAAACGACAAATCAATTCATCTGGGGAAAAGTTTAGTTGAAAAAATTCGGAATTGCACTATTCCGCAAGAAATCGGCTCGCATTCATTTTCGCATATTATTTTTGGAGACGCGGGTTGCTCGCGTGAAACTGCGACCAGTGAAATTGCTGAAAGCGTTAAACTTGCCAAAGCACAAGGCATCAAACTAAAATCTTTTGTTTTTCCGCGTAATGAAATCGGGCATTTAGACATTTTGAAAAAATTTGGTTTTGACTCTTATCGGGGCGTTGAGCCAAATTGGTATGAGAATCGAAGCGTGCCGGAAGGAATTCGGCGTGGATTACGTCTTTTTGATGTTGTGCGAATGGCTACTCCGCCAACCGTTTTGCCCGAATTGACCAAAGAAGGCTTATGGAATATCGCTGGTTCGGCAATGTATTTTCCGATGCACGGCTTTCGGCGGCATATTCCAATCAGTTTTAGGGTTAAACGCGCTATCAAAGGTTTGGAATCAGCCGTTAAAAAGAAACGTATTTTCCATCTTTGGTTTCATCCGACAAATATGGTGGATGAATTGGAAACAATGTTTGAAGGACTGGAAGAAATTTTAGCGCACGCTTCAAATTTGCAAAAAAACGGAGATTTAGAACTTTTAACCATGGAACAAATTTCCGATAGATTCACAAAATTGTTTCACGAATGAGCAAATTGGGTTAAACTTCTAAGAAGTAATTGAGGTAGAAAAATGGATAGAATTTTAGCCGGACTTTTATTTGTCGTCATCCTAGTCGTCACCATCTATACGTATCCCGAACAGGCTGCTGCCGTATTAACTCTTTCTATTACTTCGGCTCTGGCGATTGTTTTAATCCGAAAATTTACGGTTGACTATGAATTTCTGCAAAGGGTTTTTATCATCGGGCTTTTGCTAAGAATAACTATCGGTTTAGTCATTCATATTTTTGAGTTGCGCGAATTTTTCGGTGGTGATGCTAATACCTATCACGGATTTGGAACTCGCCTGTACCAGATTTGGTTTGAAGATGTTTTTACCAATGATATTCAGAGTCAACAGGCTTTAAATATGAATAACCCCGGGTGGGGAATGAATTATTTCGTTGGAATAATTTATGCAATTACCGGTCCGAATATTCTGGCGGCTCAGTTTGTTTGTGGAGTCGTCGGCGCGGCATCTGCTCCGATGCTTTACGGCTGTGCCCTGAAAATTTTTAATAATCGAAAGGTCGCCAAAATGTCGGCTCTCTTCGTGGCGATTTTTCCGGCTTGCGTGATTTGGTCATCACAACTTTTAAAAGATGGTTTGATTATTTTTCTTTTAATTTTGACTATGACGATGGTTTTGAGATTACAGGAAGAGTTTGACTATCTTGCTTTAGCCATATTGATTTTTTCCCTTTTCGGCATTATTTCGCTACGTTTTTATATTTTTTATGTAGTTGCAGTCGCGGTCGTAGGAAGTTTTGTGATTGGTTCGAGTAAAAGTCAGCAGACAATTATTAAAAGATTGGTTGCCTGTTTTCTATTGGGAGTGGCATTGAGTTATCTGGGAGCGACACGAAGCGTAAGCGATAATCTTGTGCGATATGGAGATCTTGAAACTATTCAAAAAGGTCGGAAGTGGAGTGCAGGAGTTTCTGAATCGGGTTATGGCGAAGATTGGGATGTTTCTACTACCGAAGGGGCAGCAGCTATTTTGCCGGTAGGTTTTGCTTATCTGATGTTTGCGCCATTTCCATGGCAGGCTACGAATATGCGGCAAGCGATTGCTGTTCCTGAAACGCTTCTCTGGTGGGCTTCAATGCCGCTTCTGGTGATAGGGTTTATCTACACCATAAGAAACCGTTTAAGGAATGCAATTCCAATTGTTTTGTTTACTGTTTTACTAACCTTGGGTTACTCGATTACGCAAAACAATGTTGGCACGGCGTATCGGATGCGGACTCAAATTCAGGTTTTTCTCTTTATGTTTATTGCAGTTGGCTGGCAACTCCGTAAAGAAAGAATCGAAAACGAGAAGATTGAGTCGAGAATTAGAAAAAGTAGAATAGAAGAAACAAGGCGAAAAATCCAAAGACATAATGATTCTAAGGATGATAACGGTGAAGATAATGATGATGGCAAAAGCTAAATTTTTCATAATCGCCCAATAATTTTTCCTAAATGTGCGGAATAGTAGGATTTGTAAATTTTGATAAATCGCCAGTCAATCTCTCAATTTTAGAGCAGGATGAATCAGGCGATTACACATCGCGGACCCGATGAAGATGGTTTCTACGTCAAAGAAAATATCGGACTGGCGATGCGCCGTCTTTCGATTATTGACCTTTCCGGCGGACAACAACCGATTTTTAATCACGATAAAACTAAAGTCATCGTTTTCAACGGCGAAATCTATAATTATCAAGAGCTTCGCAAAAATTTAGGATCTCGCGGACATCGGTTTTATACCAATTCAGACACCGAAACGGTTATCCATCTTTACGATGAATACGGCGTAGATTGCGTTCAACATTTGCGCGGAATGTTTGCCTTTGCGATTTGGGACGAGGTTGAAAAATCACTTTTCATTGCCCGTGACCGCATAGGGAAAAAACCGCTTCTTTATTCGCATCAAGCAAATGGAGATTTAATTTTCGGCTCAGAATTTCAAGCCGTTTTGCAACATCCAAACATTTCCCGCGAGGTTGATTTTTCCGCGATTGATTCATATTTATCGTATCTCTGCGTTCCCGCGCCAAAAACCGCCTTCAAACAAATTCGCAAACTTGAACCCGCGCATTGGCTTTTATGGAAAAATGGCGAAGTAAAAATCCAAAGATATTGGCTACCTGATTTTTCCAAAAAGATAAAAATTTCTGAGGAAGAAGCGATTGAAGAAACGACTCGAATTTTGCGCGAATCAGTCAAATTGCGAATGATTTCGGAAGTTCCGCTCGGCGCATTTTTGAGCGGTGGCGTTGATTCTTCGGCAGTAGTCGCGCTGATGGCGCAGGAAAGTTCACAACCCGTCAAAACTTTTTCTATCGGGTTTGAAGAAGAAGATTTTAGCGAATTAAAATATGCCAAACGAGTTGCCGAACATATCGGCGCGGAATACAACGAATTTATCGTTCGCCCAAATGCTTTGGAAGTTTTGCCGACTTTGGTTAAACATTACGGCGAGCCTTATGCCGATTCGTCCGCGATTCCGACTTTTTATGTTGCCAAAGAAACGCGAAAATTTGTGACGGTTGCGCTCAATGGCGATGGCGGAGACGAGAGTTTTGCGGGCTATGAACGCTATTTGGCGATGAATTTAGCCGAAAAATATCGCAAAATTCCTGCCATCTTGCGAAAAGGTTTGATTGAAACGGGAGTCGGTTTGATTCCTAATCCGACACAATTTAGAAGTCGCGTCAAAAGTTTGAAACGATTTGTCGAATCGGGTTCGCTTGCAAATGCGGAAAGATATTTGGGATGGATGAGTGCGATTTCGTCGAGTTTGAAAGAGAGTTTGGTTTCAAATGAATTTAAGGCGCAATTAAACGGCAGCCAACCAATCAATGTTTTGCAAAAATGGTTTGATAAAAACGTAAATTTGGGAATTGTTGATGCCACGATGTTGACCGACCAAATGACGTATTTGCCCAATGATTTATTGGTCAAGGTGGATATTGCTTCGATGGCAAATTCGCTCGAAGCGCGTTCGCCTTTGCTTGACCATAAAGTCATCGAATTTGCCGCCAGCCTTCCGCAAAATCTCAAAGTCAGCGGACGGGAAACAAAATCTTTGCTCAAAAAAGTGGCGGCAAAGCTCGTCCCGAAAGAAGTGATTTATCGTCGAAAAATGGGTTTCGGCGTGCCAATCGGCAAATGGTTGCGAACTGATTTGAAACCTTATGTCAAGGAAACTTTGCTTTCTGAGCGATTTGCCAAACGTGGTTTTTTCCAACAAAATAAAGTTGCCGAATTGATTGAAAAACACTCAGCTCAAAAGGAAGATTTTGCCACTCCAATTTGGACATTGTTGATGTTGGAGCTTTGGTTTCAAGAGTTTATTGATTAGAATCTGCTTTTTTATGAAAAAAAATGAAGCATCTGCCAAAAACCAGACCGATAATAATTGTTTGTCGGTGGTGATGCCTGCCTACAATGAAGAAGCAACTTTATCGAAAATTGTCCGGCAAGTTTTGCAGATTCCGAATCTTTTGGAGTTGATTATTGTTGACGATTGTTCAAAAGACAAAACTCCACAGATTGCCCAAACGCTGGCGGACCAAGATACGCGGATAAAATATGTGCGACAGGAAAAAAACGGTGGCAAAACCGAAGCCTTAAAAACAGGTTTCGCGCTCTCTACGGGTGAAATTGTGATAGTCCAAGATGCCGACCTCGAATATGATCCGACGGAAATTGCCGATGTTATTTCACCGATTATTGATGGACACGCCGATGTCGTTTATGGCTCGCGGTTTATGGTCAAACGCACCGCTCGCGTGATTTATTTTTATCATTATTTGGCAAATAAAGGGCTGACTTTTCTTTCAAATATGGTGACGAATCTGAATATGAGCGATGTCGAAACTTGCTACAAAGCCTTTCGCGGCGACATTATTCGCCAGATGATAATTTCTTCGCACGGGTTCGGATTTGAAATCGAGGTCACGGCAAAAGTTGCGAAACTGAAATGCTCGGTTTATGAAGTCCCAATCAGTTATTACGGCAGAACTTACGAAGAAGGCAAAAAAATTGGATTTAAGGACGGCGTGGCGGCGTTTTGGTATATTTTAAAATACAATTTGTTGGTCGGTTTGGAAAAATCTTATCGCTCAATTCCAAACACAATTTCCGCTCCTAAAAATAGTTTTTTATTGGAATCGAATGAGTGAAAAAGTCGTCTATGTTGGCAAAGATTTGGAAGCGATGTCTTTTGCCGTCAATTATCACAAATGGATTTTGGATGAATTTCGCCCTTTTTTCGGCAAAAAATTGGTCGAGGTTGGCGCAGGAACAGGTTCTTTTTCCGAATTGCTGTTAGCCGAAAAGCCAGAACAGTTGACCATCATTGAGCCTTCGGAAATGTTTGAATATTTGGAGCAAAATGTTTCGCAGATTGAAACCGAGACAAACATTAAACTTCATCAATCAATCTTTGCCGAAGTCTGTGGCGAAATTGCCGACAAAAATAAGCCGGATTCGATAATTTACGTCAATGTTTTGGAACATATCGAAGACGATGCGGGCGAACTCAAAATGATTTATGAAACGCTCGAAACGGGCGGAAAATGCTTTATTTTTGTCCCTGCGTTGCAATCTCTCTACGGCGAATTTGACCGTAAAATCGGGCATTTTAGACGTTATGCCAAAAAAGAAATTGAAGAAAAATGCGAGTCGGCGGGCTTCAAAATCTTAAAGTCAAAATATTTCGATTTTGCCGGAATTTTCCCGTGGTGGATAAAATATAAACTGCTGAAATCAGACTCATTGGAAAGCGGCGCGGTAACACTTTACGATAAAATTGCCGTTCCCGTCATCAGCAAATTTGAAAAGATTTTACCGATGCCGATTGGCAAAAATATTTTGTTAATCGCCGAAAAATAATTATGAAAGGTGTGGTCTTAGCTGGCGGATTAGGTTCGAGACTTTTTCCGCTCACCAAAATTACGAATAAACATTTGCTTCCGGTTCACGATAAGCCGATGATTTATTATCCGATTCAGACACTTATCAATGCCGGAATTGACGACATTATGATTGTCACCGGTGGCAGTTTTGCCGGGCATTTTTTGCAATTGCTTGGCAACGGTAAAGAGTTTGGTTTGAAGCATTTAAACTATACTTATCAAGAAGGCGAAGGAGGTATTGCCGATGCGCTTTCACTCGTTCAACATTTTGCCGATGATGAGCCAATCTGTGTCGTTTTGGGAGATAATATCATCGAAAACAACATCAAACAGGCAAAAGAAGATTACGAAAAACAGGGCAAAGGGGCGAAGATTTTTTTGAAAAAAGTTCACGACCCGAAGCGTTTCGGCGTTCCCGAATTGGACGGCGAAAAGGTTTTAAATATTGAAGAAAAGCCGAAAAAGCCGAAGTCTGATTTTGCCGTGATTGGCATTTATTTTTACGACAACACGGTTTTTGACATTATTAAAACCCTCAAACCTTCAAACCGAGGCGAACTCGAAATTACGGATGTCAACAACCATTACATCAATCGTGAAGAGATGACTTGGAACGAACTCGAAGGC
The DNA here is from genome assembly GCA_963779235.1 of Pyrinomonadaceae bacterium. Classification (GTDB taxonomy): domain Bacteria; phylum Acidobacteriota; class Blastocatellia; order Pyrinomonadales; family Pyrinomonadaceae; genus JAIBCC01. Next base: position 178,969 of record CAVZXI010000010.1, on the reverse strand, counting down.
TGGTGGACGGATGCCGGAACTTTTGACAGTCTGCTACGCGCTTCAAATTTAGTTGCCGAGACCGGCGCAAATAAAACAAAATGAGCAACTTAGACGCAAAAACCGTCAGCGATTTTGGCGAAGAATGGGCAAATTTTGACCAGACCGAGCTGAGCGAGGAAATCCTCAGCGGTTGGTTTGATTATTATTTTGACATTTTCCCTTGGCAAAGTTTGCCGCCAAATCCGCAGGGGTTTGATATGGGATGCGGGAGTGGACGTTGGGCAAAATTTGCCGCTCAACGGGTTGGAAAACTTTTTTGCGTGGATGCCAGCGAAAAAGCACTCGAAACCGCCAAAAGAACTTTGAGCGAAAGTAAAAATGTCGAATTTGCGCTGGCTTCCGTTGATGAATTGCCGTTTGAAGACGATTCGATGGATTTTGGCTATTCGCTCGGCGTTCTGCATCACATTCCCGACACGGCGGCGGGCATAAAGTCTTGTGTTAGAAAGATTAAGCCGAATGCGCCGTTTTTAGTTTATCTTTATTATGCCTTTGACAATCGAAGTCTTTGGTTTCGAGTTTTGTGGAAATTTTCCGACTTTTTTCGTCAAATAATTTGCCAAATGCCGTTTGGACTGAAAAAATTTACCACCGATTTAATTGCCGCTTTTGTTTATTTTCCGCTGGCTAAATTGGCAGAATTATTTGAGAAATTAGGCTTTAAGGTTGATTCTTTCCCCTTATCTTTCTATCGTCGGCAAAAATTTTATACGATGCGAACCGATGCGCTCGACCGTTTCGGAACTCGGTTGGAACAGCGTTTTACCAAAGCTCAAATTAACAAAATGATGCAAGATGCGGGGCTGGAAAATATTATTTTTAGCGAAACTGTTCCGTATTGGTGCGCGGTTGGGACAAAAAAATAATTCAAATTTGGAGCAAAAAAAGACAAAAATAGTTCGTATCATTGCGCGGCTCAATGTTGGCGGACCGGCGCGTCACGTTGTTTGGCTCAATCAAGCCTTACAAAATGAAGAGTTTGAATCCGTTTTGTTGACCGGAACTGTCCCCGAAGGCGAAGAGGATATGGGCTATTTTGCTGCGCAACACGGGGTTGAGCCAAAATTTATCCCCGAAATGAGCCGCGAACTTTCGCCCAAAGACATCGTTTCGCTATGGAAAGTCTTTCGAGAATTATGGCGCGAAAAACCCGACATTATTCATACTCACACCGCCAAAGCCGGGACAATCGGACGAGTTGCCGGATTTTTTTATCGCTGGCTGTCGTGGCGAAAAGTAAAAATTGTTCATACTTATCACGGACATATTTTTCATAGCTATTACGGAAAGTTAAAAACCAAAGTTTTTTTATTGATCGAAAAGACTTTAGCTTTTTTAGCGACAGATAAAATTATTGCTATCAGCCAACAGCAATTTGAGGAGATTCATCGACAATTTGGAGTCGGACGAGAAAAACAATTTAAGGTAATTACACTTGGAATTGACCTTTCGGCTTTTGCAGATTATGAAGCAAAGCAAAACATTTTGCGCGATGAAATTAACGCCAAACCTGACGAAATTTTGGTCGGATTAGTCGGACGTTTGACCGAAATTAAAAATCATTCATTTTTTTTACAAGTCGCAAAAATTTATCAAGAGCGCAAAAATTCAAACTTTCCCGCTCTGCGCTTCGTCATAATTGGCGATGGTCATTTGCGCGAATTGCTCGAAAAAGAAGCTGAAAATCTTGGAATCAAAGAGGTTGTCACCTTTCTTGGTAATCGGAATGATGCCGATATTTTTTATGCCGGTTTAGACATTGTGGCACTCACTTCTTTGAACGAAGGCACGCCGCTTTCATTGATTGAAGCGATGGCAAATTCGCGCCCTTGCATTTCAACGGCGGTTGGCGGAGTGGTGGATTTGCTTGGCGAGGTCAAGAGCGAAGAAGGTGGCTTTGCGATTTGCGAACGCGGAATCAGAGTCAAACTAAATGAGGTCGAAGGTTTTTACAACGGCTTGATTTATTTGGCAAAAAATGGAGAATTGCGTAAGGGGTTTGGCAAATCAGGACTGGAATTTGTTTTAACCAATTATTCAAAACAAACACTTATTAGTAATTTACAGAGTTTATACGGTGAATTAACCAAGTAAAATAAGGTGGAATTGTATTTCTGTAAGGTTTTTGAAACAATTAAGTGTTATAAATCAAATTCCCAAATCAGAAATTGTTTTAAATCATGCCTGAAATTTTTCAAAATTATCTTGTCGTTGGGTTGATTGCCTTCGCGGTGTCAGTCATCTTGACACTTGCAGTGCGAAAGTTCGCGTCCCGCTACGGCTTTGTTGCCAAACCGAAATCAGACCGTTGGCACAAAAAACCAACGGCAATGCTCGGCGGAATCGCTATTTTTCTGACTACAACTCTGGTTTCGTTAATTTTTACCCGACCTGATATTGAATCATTTATAGTTTTGGGAAGTGCCGGTTGGCTATTTTTAGTCGGTTTGATTGATGATATTTGGCACGTTAAACCCTATCAAAAACTCTTTGGGCAAATTATCGGAGTTTCGATGATCGTGAGCGGTGGCTTGGCTTTGGCTTCGATAAATCCTGAATCTACTAATAATTTTTTAATCCTCCCTTGGACAAATTCTCAAGTTATCAATATTTGCATTACGGCTTTTTGGCTGGTCGGAATTACCAACGCCATCAATCTGCTCGACAATATGGACGGATTGGCAACGGGTATTTCGGCGATTGCGGCTATTTCTCTGCGGATTTGGATTTGCTACCGGCGGACAGCCTCAACGAATTGATTTTAGTCTCAATTTTTGTTGGCGCATTGCTTGGTTTTTTAGTTTTTAATTTCAATCCCGCCTCAATTTTTATGGGGGATTGCGGCTCGATGTTTATCGGATTTTTTTTGGCAGGTTCGGTTTTGCTGACCGAAACCGGCGGACGCTCACGCGGAATTTTATTGGTTTTGGCAGTTCCGGTTTTAATCCTTTTTGTCCCGATTTTTGACACAACTTTTGTTACCATTTTACGAAAAATTTCGGGACGAAAGGCTTCGCAGGGCGGACGCGATCACACCTCGCATCGTCTGGTCGCGTTAGGTCTTTCAGAACGCTCGGCGGTCTTGATGCTTTATGGATTTGCAATTTTAGCAGGGATTTTTATCTTTTTTAGTGCGCGGACTCGAAATCACCCAAGGCATTGCTTTAATTGGAGTTTTTGCGTTGGTTTTGACGATTATCGGGGTTTATCTTGCCAAGGTAAAAGTTTATGAAGAGCAGGAAGAAGAACTCGCTCTGCAAAATCAAGCCGGATTTGGTTTTTTGCTCAATCTTTCTTACAAACGGCGGATTTTTGAAATTTTTCTGGACGCATTTTTGATTGTTTTATCATATTATTGCGCTTATATTTTGCTCTTTGGTCCGTTTGAAAATAACCCTGAAACGTGGAATTTATTTATCAAGAGTTTGCCGATCTTGATTGTTTTCAAACTATTTGCATTTCTGGCAGTCGGAGTTTATCGGGGAATTTGGCGTTATACCAGCATCCGTGATTTCTTTACTTTTTCAAAAGGCGTGATTCTCGGCTCGGTTTTGAGCCTTTTGGCAATTTTGCTTTTATATCGTTTTCAACATTTTTCACGCACCGTGTTTATTTTGGATGCGATGCTTCTATTTTTAGCCCTTACCGGAAGTCGAATAGCTTTTCGGCTTTTCCGACAAATGCTTCCAGCCCCGATGAATACCGAAGGGCTGAAAGTTTTAATCTACGGCGCGGGCGATGGAGGCGAACTTGTCTTGCGCGAACTTCACAACAATCCCGAATGGAATTACAATCCAATTGGTTTTGTAGATGATGATCCTTTGAAAAAAGATAAAGTTATTCACGGACTTCCCGTTTTTGGCGGAAACGGTTCACTTTTGCAAATTTGTGAAAAAAACGATATTCAGGAAGTCTTGATTTCGAGTCGTAAAATTTCGTCCCAAAGAATAAAGGAGATTCGTGAAGTTTGTCTGGAGGCGGATGTTTCGCTCAAAAGAGCCTTGCTCAGAATCGAACCGATTGATTTTGAATAGCAAGCGGGCGGTGAGGCGAGAGGAGAAGGGCGAGAGGCGAGGAGCGAAGGGCGAAAGACTCTTGAAAGACGAATTACGAAAGACGAAACGGAGAAGTTGCCGCGACTCTCGCTCCTCGCCTTTCGCTCCTCGCTCTTCCTAATTCGTCATTTGAAAATCGTAATTTAAAAGAATGTCAATAAAATCAATCCAACTTAATAATATTGCCCTGCGAGCCGTAATTATTGTCATTTGTTTAGTATTTATTTGGGCTACCTATTTTGCAGTCAAATGGACTTTTGGAAACACGCTGGCTCAACAAGTGGACGGGCTACCGCCTGAAGCAAATCCGAAAGAAATTGCCGAATTATCAGTCGAAATGTCTCCGAATGATCCGCGGGCGCATTTTGTTTTAGCCGCTTTGAATGAAAAGAGTTTTTTGCCTGATGATTTAACTAAGGCTATCGCCGGTTATGAAAAAGCTGTCAGCCTTTCGCCCAATGATTTTCGCTTGTGGCTGATTTTGGGCAAGGCGCGGGAGCGAAGCGGGGATGCTGTTGGCGCGGAAAAAGCCATCCGAAAGGCTCTCGACCTCGCACCAAATTATTCCGAAGTTCATTGGGTTTTGGGCAATCATCTGTTACGGCAAGGCAAAATGGACGAAGCCTTTCTGGAAATTCGCAAAGCCGCTGAAACCAATCCCGATTATGCGAATCCGGCAGTCGTTACGGCTTGGCAGATTTTTGACGGCGACACGGCGCAAATCGCTCAAAAGATTGGAGATTCAGTTCCGATTAAAGCCGGACTTGCTCCATTTTTAGCCAAACAAAAACGTTTTGATGATGCTTTTACTTTTTGGAATTCGATTCCCGACAGCGAAAAAACGACCGAATACAAGAAAAATGGCGAAGACCTTATGAACGTCTTGCTGGAAGCCAAAAGCTATCGTCACGCCCTGACCATTCAAAATCAAATTGCCCCTCCCGAAGCAGATAAATTCAGCATCGGAAACATTTTTAACGGCGGATTTGAAAAAAGAGATGCCAAAAATACCAATGTTTTTGACTGGAAAATTGGCGATGGGGCAGGTCTTGATCCGAGCCAAAAACACAGTGGCGAAACGAGTCTGATTATTCTTTTTAATTCTCAAACCGGACAAGAAACGCGAACAGTTCAACAAACCGTGGCGGTTGAAGGCGGAAAAACTTATAAATTTGAAACATTTTACCGCACTGATTTAAAAGCAATTTCAACCGTCAAATGGGAAATCGTAGATGCCAATAGTGATACCATTTTAGCTTCCACCGAAGCCGTTGCAAATTCAGCCAATTGGACTCCTTTGGCGACTGAATTTACAACTTCTTCGGCTACCCAAGCCGTTATCATTCGGCTCGCAAAAGTGCCTTGCAAACAAGGGATTTGCCCGATTGCGGGGAAAGTTTGGTTTGATGATTTGAGCGTGAAATAAATGAAAGAAAATAGCGAAATTGAAACAACCAATTCTTCCGAATGGTATGACGCAACCATGGTTAATGAAAAACCAACTCGTCTGAGCGGCGTGGTTTTTGTGTTGTTGTGCGTGATGCTGATTTTCTCAACCGTTGCCTATGGCTCAGTCGAGACTTGGGCTTTAGGATTTCTTTCGATAGTCGCGTGTTTGGTGGTTGTTTTTTGGCTGGCAGATTCTTTTTTCGCAAAAGAGTTTCGCATTAGCACCAATCCGCTCCAAATTCCTCTGTTAGGATTGGTTTTAATTGGTTTAGTCCAACTTTTACCGCTTCGGGATTTGCAGATTCCAAACGATTTGCTTTCAATTCCGGCAACCAATACGCTTTCGCTTGACCCGAATATTACCCGTTTAGCCGTCATCCAACTCGTCATTTATCTGATTTTCTTGGTCGCCGCCTTGGTCTGTATCAATTCGCAAAAACGTCTGCGAAAGATGATTTATACGATTATCATTTTTGGTGCGGCTTGGGCGTTTTTCGGGATTATCCAATGGCTTTCGCAGATTGGTTCGCTAGAGCCTTACATTTACGGGGTGCGTCCGGTGAAACACGCTTTTCCTTTTGCTTCGTTTATCAATAAACATCATTTTGCCGCCTTTATGGAGATGACTATCGGCTTGACGCTCAGTTTGCTGTACGGCGAATCAACTAAGCGCGATAAACGTCTCCTTTTAATCATCGCCATTGTTTTGATGGGAAGCGGATTGATTTTGACAAGTTCGCGCGGCGGAATTTTGAGTTTGCTCGGAGTAATCGGGTTTGTCACAATCTTTAATTTATTCAGTAATAAAGGTAAAGCAAAACAAGCCGATGAAAATCCTCCGGCTGCAAAATCGCGTAAATTCTTGTTAATCGGAGCAAGTTTGACTTTGATTCTGGTTTTACTCGGTTCGGTTATCTTTCTTGGCGGAGAAGGCGCGTTGATGCGCGGGACGGGTTTGAGCAAACAAGCGGAAATCAGCAACGGCAGATTTCACTTTTGGCAAACCGCTCTACAAAATATTAAAGACCACCCGATTATCGGCACCGGGCTGGATTCTTTTGGCGTTGCTTTTACCAAATACGATTCGTGGAATGGCAATATCCGAGTCGAACAATCTCACAATGAATATCTGCAAATTTTGTCAGACGCGGGGATTTTAGGATTTGCCTGTGTAATTGCTTTTATCATTTTGCTTTTCAAACAAGGTTTGCGAATTGTAAATCACAGTAGCGACCGATTTCGGCGTGGCGTGGCAATGGGCGCGTTAGCAGGTTGTTTTGGCATCATCATCCATAGTTTCTTTGATTTCCCCCTGCGAACGCCTTCAAATGCCTTTTTCTTCTTAATTTTAGCGGTATTGGCAACTTGCTCGATCAATTATCCGAAACTTTATCGAAGATGAGCGGTAAGGCAAAAGGTAAGAATGTCTTGCGTTGTCTGTGTCATATTTTCCTTCAAATTGTTTTTCGCTCATTATTCTAATTTAACTGCATTGCCACAAAAATTTACCTTTTTGGTAATTGCTCTGAATTGTTCTGGTTCTTTAATAGAGATAGCAATGAGAATATTTTCATCGGGAATTGCAACTGAGTTAGTCGTTGGAGGCTCGCCAAACATTCCTCCCGAAACCCTCTCGAATCCATTTCAGAATCTTCATTGACTAACAGCATATTTTTACTCTTCCGACACTTTGCGGAGTGCTTCTAACATTTCATAATAGGTTTTTGGGAAACTCCATCATCCAAAAGGAACGCTACCAAGTTTTGTATAATCTTTTGTTTTATCCAAAAGTTCAACAAATTGAGTGAACTCCATTTCATCGTGTCTTCTGTGTTTCAAAGAAATATTCGATTTCTTTCTCTATTATTTCCGTCATTAAGTTCAATCCAATCTGTAATTACATTTTCCTTTGCTAAAAGTCTCTTTAATTCGGAAAATTTTGTCTCGCTTTTGGTTAGATTTCTTCTTTGGTTACTGACTATAAAACTAATTCTATTAGCACCTGGTTAATTCGAATCTTCGCCAAGACTCACAATATTGAGTTCTCTTATTTCACATTGAAAAATTAAATAGAGTTCTGCCATCTTTGCTCTCAATCCAATCTATCCATTGGTTTATTATGTCTGAATATATTGAGCAAAATTGTCATTGGATTTCTTGTAGCATTCTATTCAAATTGGATTTAAACATCTCATTTGGCTTTAAACCGAATTGCTCTATAACCCACCTATTTTTTAATTATCGTTATATTTAATAACTTATCTTTATCTATAATTTGTTCAGAATTAAAGGTATTTAAGCGACAATATGGGCTTTTTGGAGAATCAAGATGAAAAATTTAATTGCTCCTTGAAGCCTAATTTGGCAAAGTATTTGATTATTTCAATTTGAGGCAATTTTCTAATTCTTCGAGACCCCAATTCAGCAAGTTTTTCAAACGCAAGTAATCAGAAGGACGAGAACTTTCATTATAGTTTCCGCTGTGGGGAATTCAATTAAAAGTTCATTTGAAACTGTCAGATACTTTTCGTCCAGTAACTTTTGGTAAATCAACACTTGTTACTCGGTTTCAACATATTCTTTGTCATCGAAAAGGTAGATTTTTACTTCGATCTTTTCAGATAACGCTTCAAATCTCTTTTACTTCACCATTCGCCCGCACTTGGATAACGATTTTCAGGCAATTTCGCCAAAGCATTTTCAATGATTGCTGTAAGTCTTGCGGAATGTCATTCGCCAAAGGCATAAATTCTTCTTGCAAAATCGAATACATTTTTTCCGAAGGATTTTCTTTGGGAAACGGTAAACGCCCGTTCAAAAGTTGATATAAAACTACGCCAACCGACCAAATATCCGTTTGCACGGTGCGTAAACCTCTTAACGATTCGGGCGACATATACGAATCCGTGCCAATAATGGTCGAACTGATTGACGAAGTTTGCATCGCCCGCGAGATGCCAAAATCTGCAAGTCGCGGATTATCTCCTTGCAAAAGAATATTGGCGGGTTTGATGTCGCGGTGAATGATGCGTTTGTTGTGAAGAAATTCCAAACCATTTAAAATACCGATAGTCATTTCAACCGCTTGTTTTGATGGGAAGTTTGCCTTCGCGTTTGAGTTTATCCGCAACGAACCGCCGTCCGCATATTCGCTGACAATCACTACTTGTCCATCAATAATCGGCATCAATAATCGGCAAGAATTGCTTCCGCTGGTTGCTCCCAAAGTTCGGCTTCTTGTTGGATAGCGTTAAAATCAACCTGTTCATCAAGCGGAAGTTTGACAGCAACTTTTTTCGTCACAAATTGCGAACGCTTTTCTGCCAACCAAACTTCGCCGAAGCCACCTTTGCCAAGTTTGTTGATAAGTGTGTAACTACCAATGTTTTTTCCTTCGTGAAACATAAATTAGATTTGGAGAACAGAGATTTTAAGATTCTTGATTAGCCCAATTCCGCACATTTTTGAGCCACGTGGAACGCTTCATTGTTTCGCTTTCGGCTAAAATTCGTGTCAATATTTCGCCCGTAACTTTCGGCAAAGCAATGCTTTCATCTGATTGACATAATTTTTGCCGTCAATCGGTTAAAACTGTTTCCATATAAACTCCTTTTCGCTCAGATTTTATCACAATTTCAAATAAGTAATTGGACAAAATAAACTATAAAATGATTTTGCAAAAGGAACGCCACGCTTCTAGCTGGCAGACATCGTGCAAACGATGTAATAGAGTTTAAGCAAAGGTCAATTCAGATTAAACTCGAAATGTTCGCGTCCTGCGCTCAATGCCAGCTAGAAGCGTGGCGTTCCGACAAAGCATTACTTTTAAATCACTTGTTCAAGTTTTATCATCACGTTTGCAGCCCATAAAAAAAGACGCGATCAATCAAATCGCGCCTTTTTACTTTCTATGGAGATTATCTCAAACCGATTTTAGTTATTCGGCTTTGTCGGAGGCATAGCAGGTTTTGGACCTCTCGGCATTCCGCCGCCGCGTTGCTTCATCTTTTCCTGCATTTGCTTGGCTTTTTCGGCACGAATTTGCTCAAGCTGTTTGCGTTGATCAAGCGTAAAAATGTTTAAGAATTCCTGATGAGTTTGCTCCATTTTGGTTTTCATAGCTTCCATCTCGGTTTTTCTTTTATCCATCATTTCTTTGCGTTTGGCTTCAATGGCATCGAGTTTGGCTTTTTGTTCGGCGGTCAGAGTACCGAGTTGTTTAGCCGACATCAATTGACGCATTTCTTCAGGATTGATTCCTTCGGGTTTCATCCCTTCGCCCGGCTTGTGGTCTTTCTTCATACCTTCTCTTTCTGTCATCATTTTCTTGCGAAAATCAAAGAGTTTAACTTTTTGGTCATTGGTCAAATTCAGTTTGAAAATCTCATCATCACCGATTCCAAAACCGCCACCGCGCATTCCGCCACGATGACCGCCACGCATTTCGCCTCGTCCACCACGTTTGCCGCGCATCATTCCGCCCGGACCTCCAGGACCTTCTTGTCCGCCACGCTTACCAAAACGTCTTTGTCCATCTTGTGGTGGCTTTTGTCCGTCTTGAGCAAATGAATCAGAATTAACCCCAAAGAACATTCCCAATAAAAGCATTAAGCCAAATAATTTTTTCATACATACTCCCTTTAATTTTGTTTTCTTTAACTTTTCAGACGCAGTTTTGGTGCGTTTTCTTTTTAGACGCAAGAATATCATAATTAGTCTAAACCTTTACAAAACTTTACGTTTAGAGGCTAAAACTCGTTCAAAATACTGAATAATCATTTAGTCCGATTTACGAAAACAGTTGAAAGCGGTATGATAAGCGTTTGATTTTCAAAAATAGAACAAAGGGATTTTTTTAATGAGATTTTTATCGGAAATCAACTCACCCGCAGATTTACGACAATTAAAAGTTGAAGATTTACAAGAAGTTGCCAATGAAGTGCGGCAATTTATCATTGACACTTGCTCGCGGGTGGGCGGACACACAGGCGCAAGTCTGGGCGCGGTTGAACTCGCCGTGGCAATGCACTACGTTTTTGACACGCCAAACGACAAACTTGGTTTGGGACGTTGGGCATCAGGCTTACGCGCACAAAATTTTGACCGGCAGACGTGACGAACTTCATACCATCAAACAATATCAAGGACTTTCGCGGTTTTTGAGACGTGAAGAATCCGAATACGATACTTTTGGAGCGGGACACGCTTCGACTTCGCTCTCCGCCGCGCTCGGAATGGCGGTTGCCCGAGACAAAAAAGGGGAAGATTTTCACGTTTGCGCTCTGATTGGCGATTCGAGTTTGGCGGGCGGAATGGCGATGGAAGCCATCAATCAAGCCGGACATTTGAAATCGCGTTTGATTGTGCTTTTGAACGATAACGAAATGTCCATCGCTCCGGCAGTTGGCGCATTAACCCGTTATTTCAATCGAATTAAAGAAGCTCAAAGTTATCAACATTTAAAAGAAGAAATCGGCGATGCTTTAGAAGCTGTGCCGGGTGTTGGACACAGTTTGCGGAATATGGCGAAATCGTTCAAAGATGCAATCGCGGCGGCAGTTTTGCCGGGCGCATTGGTCAATGAATTCGGTTTCAAATATATCGGCTACGTTGATGGGCATAATGTTTCGATGCTCGTTAAAGCCCTTGAAGAAGCGAAAAAAATTGATGATGGTCCCGTTATTGTTCACGCTTTGACGACCAAAGGCAAAGGTTTTCCGAATCCTGAAAAAAATTATTACGCCTATCACGCGACCGGACCTTTTGATCCGAAAACGGGTTTGCCATATAAATCAACCAAAGTTGCTCCGCCAAGTTACACCACAGTTTTCGGCAAGACGATGTGCGAATTGATGGAAAAAGATAAATCCATCGTTGCATTAACCGCTGCAATGCCTGATGGAACAGGCGTGGATAAAATTTTGGAGAAATTTCCCGAACGCGCTTTTGATGTCGGAATTGCCGAACAGCACGCCGTAACTTTCTGTGCGGGAATGGCTTGCGAAGGTTTGAAACCTGTCGCGGCAATTTATTCGACCTTTCTCCAACGTGGTTTTGACCAAATAATTCACGATGTTTGTCTGCAAAATTTGAATGTTACTTTTGCGATGGACAGAGCCGGAATTGTCGGCGCAGATGGTCCGACTCATCACGGCTTGCTCGATATTGCATATTTGCGTGGTTATCCAAATATCGTTTTGGGTGCGCCGAAAGACGAAGCCGAAATGCGCGATATGATGCTCACTACCATCGAACATCCTGCTCCCGCCGCGATTCGTTATCCGCGAGGCAACGGAATCGGGGTTGACATTTCCGCAAGCCCCCAAAATGATGGAAATCGGTAAAGCCGAACTCCTCCGTGATGGCGGTGAAATTGCAATTATCGCTTACGGTTCAATGGTTTATCCTGCGCTCGAAGCGGCTGAAAATTTAGCCAAAGACGGGATTGAATCAACGGTCGTCAATGCCCGTTGGGTAAAACCGCTCGATTCTGAACTGATTTTGGCATTGGCGCAAACCAAACGGCTGATTGTAACGGTTGAAGAAGCATATTTGGCAGGCGGATTCGGTTCAGCCGTAATGGAGTGTTTGGAAACAAACGGATTGCTCGATTCGGTGAAACTGGTGCGGATGGGTGTGCCTGATTGCATCGTCACGCACGGCGATCCAAAATTGCTTTTAGCCCAATACGGTTTGGATGCTGATGGAATTTATAATAAAGTTAGAGAAACGATTGAAATTTTAGACGAAAGCCGCATTGGAAAGAAACGGCTGAAAATAGTTAGCTAAAGTAAAAAAATATGAAAGTTTGTCCCAAATGCAACACTGAGTTTGAAGATAATATGGGGTTTTGTTTAGCGGATGGAACTGTGCTTGAAGATTCGAGTGGCAGTTCAAGCGAAAAAACTCTTGTTTTGGATGATTTGCCAACTAAAGTGCAAAATAAGAAAACTCAGCAGGCTGGTTTGACGCAAAAAAAGTCAAATAATCAAAAAACTATGGGAGACAAGATAAGACAAAGAAATGAATTTTGGCTTAATAATCCGTTAGCAATTATCGCTTCTGTTTTATCTTTTGTTTTGTTCTTTGTAATTGTTTACTTTGGTTGGTTTTATTTATTTTCAAAAAACAAACCTGCTTCTAGCTCAAATAAAACTCCCGTGGCTGAAAAAAATTTGGCGGAAGTTTTTGCCAAAGCACCTCCCGGGGGAAGTCCAACTTGGTCTCAAGGTTCGCCTAGTGCTTTAGTCACGGTTGAAGAATTCGCTGATTTTCAATGTCCGACTTGCGCCCAGATGCACCCAAAAGTCAAAGAGCTTCGTGCCGCTCTCGGAGATCGCGTTAGAATTATTTTCCGACAGTTTCCGTTGACCATCCACCCGTTTGGCTATGATGCCGCTTGTGCCGCTGAAGCCGCCGGATTACAAGGCAAATTCTGGGAAATGCAAAATATAATTTTTACCAATCAGCAAGCGTGGGCAAATTCAAACGATGCTCGCAGACTTTTCACTGATTATGCCAAAACGCTCGGCTTAAATGTAGAAAAATTTAGCGATGATATGATTGGTTTGCAGGTCAAAAACAAAGTAGATGCCGACATCCAACGCGGACGGGCTTTGAATGTAGAATCAACCCCTTCATTTTATATCAACGGCAAACCACTTGGCGGCAGAGACTTGGACGGACTCCGTTCGGTGGTCGAAGCCGAATTGCAAAAGGTTGAAGCGGCAAAACAAACGCAAACTGCACCTGCCAATTCAAACACTTCAAGTAATTCAAATACAGCCACAAATAAATGAACGAAGTTGAAAAAATAACTAATCCTAACGCAGTCGCCAAACTTCCGCTTTTGGCGGCTGTGGTTGCCATTGGTGGGCTGATTGATGCAATTTATTTGACGATTCATCATCTGACGGGCGAAAAAGTTCCGTGTAGCGTGACGGGCGGTTGCGAAACCGTTTTGACCAGTAGTTATGCGGAAATTGCGGGAATTCCTCTCGCCACTTTTGGTGCGATTGCGTATTTTATCGCTTTAGTTTGGCTATTTTGGCGGCCTTTGGAAATCGCAAAATGTGGTTGCTTTTCGGTGTGCAAGTTTCGCTGATGGCAGTTACTTCCGCTCTATCTCATCTATCTCCAACTCTTTGTTATCAAAGCTATTTGTCAATATTGTATGCTCTCGGCTGGAGTTTGTTTTACTCTTTTCATCATTGCTCTCATCTCAAAATTCTGGAAAAGATAACTTTTTCTTTTTCCTTTGAAACTAATTCCAACAACTCAACGAATTCACTATCAGAGCCTTTGAAAAAAGGTTTGCAGTATAAATTTTAAGAACGAACAAAGGGAGATTAAAAAATGAAAAAAGTATTTTTAGGATTAGTGTGCTTATTGGCACTGGGTTCTTTGACAGTTTTTGCACAAAAAGCAGATTGTGATGCAAAGAAAGACAGACAACATCGAAAGTTAAATATGTGAAGGCTTCGCATAATGCAACGCCGGACATCGTTGACACCGCAGTTTCAGCTGGAATTTTTAAAACTTTGGTTGCCGCCGTGCAAGCCGCCGGATTGGTTGACACTTTGAAAGGCGATGGTCCTTTTACAGTTTTTGCCCCAACCGATGAAGCATTTGCCAAATTGCCAGCCGGAACGGTTGAAAATCTTTTGAAACCGGAAAACAAAGCAACTTTAGTTAAAATTTTGACCTATCACGTTGTTTCAGGAAAAGTTTTGGCGGCTGATGTTGTCAAATTAAAATCAGCTAAAACCGTTCAAGGTCAAAATGTCAAAATTAAAGCCAAAGGCGGAAAGGTAATGCTCAACAAATCAAATGTTGTCAAAACCGATATTATGACCAGCAATGGCGTAATTCACGTTATTGATACAGTTTTAATGCCCAAGTAAATTTGGCAAATTTCTTTGAATGAAGTAGCTTAGAGATATAGATATTTTTTAAGAACGAGAAAATAAATTGACCAAAGCTATTCTTCAACGTATTTCCGAAGGAGACAAGGCTGCCGTGCAAGATTGTTTAAATACATACGGCGGTCTTGTCTGGTCTTTGGCGCGTCGAATGTTGCCCAATACAGACGAGGCGGAAGACGCAGTACAAGAAATTTTTATTGATATTTGGAAAAATGCGGAGCGTTTTGATGAACGACAGGCTTCGGAAACAACCTTTGTCGCAATGATTGCGCGCAGACGTTTGATTGATCGCGTGCGAAAATTTCAACGCCAAGTGAGTGCTGATTCTTTAGACGATATTTTGGTTGAACCAAGCGGAAATTTTCATCAAAATTTGCAAATCGGCGTCGAGGCCCAGCAAGCGGCGCAAGAATTAACCAAACTTCGCCCTGAACAACGCCAAGTTTTGCAACTTTCGATTTATCAAGGGCTTATCGCATCAAGAGATTTCGAGTTTGACCGGAATGCCCGTTGGCACAGTCAAAACTCACGCCCGACGCGGGCTTTTACAGATTAGAGAGAATTTAGGATTAAAGGAGGTTTCAGCATGATTGACAGCAATAAAGAAAGAATGCTCGACCTCCTGACCGATGAAGTTTTGTTTGGATTAAACGATAAATGAGCCAGCCGAATTAAGGGAATTAGAAAAGCTTTTCCCGGAATTAAGAAATGATAATTCGCTCGAATTAACCGCAAGTGCCATTGGTTTGACCAATCTCGCAAATTGAGCCATTGCCCGAACATTTGCGAACAAAAATTTTAGCTGATGGCAAACAACTTTTTGCTCAACTGAAGAAAAATCCGCGAAAGTTTTGCGTTTTCAACCACAACTGCGCGAAGTTAAAACCTGAAACTATCGGCGAAGAAATCCAACAAACCTTTGAATTTGAGCCGAAACGCCCTTTTATGCAATGGTTAGGTTGGGCGTTTGCGGGACTCGCTTGCGTTGCTCTTGGCGTGAGCCTTTGGGCAAATTTGCAAAAACCTAAAGAAATTGTTCGGGAAGTTCCGCCAAAAGTTTTAACCGTCAACGCACAATACAATAATTTGCTGGCTTCGGCGAAAGATTTACAAAAAACAACTTGGACGAATCCGAAGAATGATAAAGAGACTCTTGGCGAAGTCGTTTGGAGTGATGCAGAGCAAAAAGGATTTATGAAATTCAAAGGTTTAGCGACAAATGATGTAGCCAAGGAAACTTACCAACTTTGGATTTTTGATGAAACCCAAGACGAAAAGACTCCGATTGATGGCGGAGTTTTTGATATTGCCCAAAACGGCGAAGTAATCATTACGATTGATGCTAAATTGAAGGTGAACAAGCCGAAACTCTTTGCCATAACGGTAGAAAAACCGGGCGGAGTCGTAGTTTCCAAACGGGAAAAGATTGCAGCGATTGCTAAAGTCTCATAAATTTCGCCGATTCTAACCAATTACGAAAATCCTCGTTTTTGTCTAACAATATTGCTTCTTGCACTGCCCACGGTGAATAATCGTGATCTGCGGTTGAAATTTCGTCTAAAAAGTCACTCCATTTTACCCAGCAAATTTCGGCAACTTCTTTAGGATTTGGGTTTGGGGAAGAGTCTATTTTTCCAACCAAGACCGGACAAATTTCGTTTTCAACAATCCCGTTTTTCTCGGCTCGATAACGATAATCAGGAAGTATTAGTTTTAAGTTTACTCTACGAATTCCAAGTTCGTAAGCGATTCTGCGTCGAGCGGCGTTTTCAACCGATTCATGCAACATTAGATGTCCGCAACAGGAATTTGACCACACTCCGCCCCAAGTTTTTTTCTCAAACGCACGCTGTTGCAGTAGAAATTCACCCTTTTCATTAAACAAAAAGACCGAAAATGCGCGGTGAAGTTTCGTTTCTGCATTGTGAACCTCGTGTTTTAAAACAGTCTCAACTGGATTATTTTTATCATCTACCACGACAATCATTTCATCAAAAGCGTAATAAAAACGATAATAAAAAGCGGTAAATCCGATTAACGTCAAAACTCCTAACAGCAAAGGAATTGTCAAACCTGCCCAAAATGCAATCGCCGTCCAAAAAAGCAAAGTGTAGAAACAACCGATTATTAACTGAGAGGGCGCAGGTAGAATCGGTTTGAATTTAAGCAAAAGCGATTCGGCTATCAATGCGCCGATTAAACCCGAAAAAAGCCAGCCAAAAAAATTTGAGACGGGAACTTGATAATAAACGCCCGCCGCTTCATATTTCCAAAATTTGAGATAGACCGCACCCGGATCAAGCGTTAAATCAATCAATACCAAGAAAAGCGAAATCGCAATAATTCGCATTGAAAAAGATTTAATCGTTCGATGAGTAATCGCAATAGCCGCCAAAATCAAAGGTGTCCACGCAAATGCAACCGTCCACGGCACTACTCCAAAAAGTTTGAATCCGAGAATTTCTGAATATGAAAATTCGCCGTAAGGAAATCCCGTCAGTAATCCGATACTTTCGATGGTCAGCGCATAAACGCCCAATATTGCAGAGATTAAAAAGGCATCGCGCCTTCCCAGCCAGCGATACAAAGCCCAAAATGAGGGCAAGGCAAACAAAACCACGTTGATCGAAGAAACTGCGGCATATTCGGCAGAGAGCGGAACATTGACCATAAAGAATGCGCCGATAAAAAGGAATGTCGAAATAATTATTGCAAGACCTAAGTTTTTGTTTTTTTGAATCATTCGTTACTATTTTTTTATGAGCCGAATTTTATTTTTGTTGAAAGTCAGCCGTCCACGATTTTGGATTTATATTTTCGGTCCATTTTTGGTCGGAAGCATAGCGGCGGCTGAATATCCAAATGATTTTTTGACTTTCAAATTTTGGCTCTTTGCTTTATTTTTCCTGTTTCCCGCCAATCTTTTAATTTACGGCATCAATGATATTTTCGATTACGAAACCGATGTTTTAAACGCTAAAAAGCAAGATTATGAAACTTTGGTAGTCCCTGATCGCCGTCGTGAATTGTGGTTGGCGATTGCTTTGACAAACTTACCATTTTTGATCATAACCGCATTTCAAGGCGTTTTGCCGATACTGGCGATGCTCGCGTTTCTTTTCTTTTCGATTTTTTATTCCGCCCCGCCAATTCGTGCCAAAACCAAGCCTTTGCTTGATTCCGCCTTTAATATCCTTTATGTTTTCCCCGCTATTTTCGGATATTTTTTACTCAGCGGCGTAAATCTTGTTTGGCAAATTTGTCTTGCCGCTGCATTTTGGACGATGGCGATGCACGCTTATTCCGCCCTTCCCGATATTGAATCCGACCTTTCCGCTGGGTTAAAGACGATTGCAACTTGGTTAGGCGGAAAAAACACGCTCATATTTTGCTTGATTCTCTATGTTTTGAGCGGAGTTTTAACTTTCAAATATCTCGGTTTGTTGAGCATTTTCGCCTCAATCGCGTATGCTGCGATGATGATTATTTCGCTTCTCGGATACAGCAAAGAACGCGTTTTTTCCATCTATCGCTATTTTCCGATGCTCAATACAATCATTGGTTTTGCGCTCTTTTGGTATATTGCTCTTTCAAAATTTTATTAAAGTTCGCTCAAAGGTTCTGGCGTTTTGATGCCGTGAATTCTTTTATAAACCAATTCCGCGCTGATTAGACAAATTTGCGTTCCGATGCCCGGATTTGTTCCCGCACCAACGTAATACAAATCTTTGACCTTTTTGGAAAAATTATTTGGGCGAAAAATCGCCGTTTGCCAAATCGTATGAGCCAATCCGAGTGCTGAGCCACGATATGAATTGTAATCCGCCGCAAAATTTTCAACCGTGTAAATTCGTTGAAACTCGATTTTCTTTCGCAAATCGGGCAAATTCATTTCGCGCTCCATCGTTTCCAAAACTGCATCGGCATATTCTATTTTTTGCGATTTGCCAATCTCCAAACCCGAAGCTATCGGCACTAAAACAAACAAATTTTCCTTGCCGGCGGGGGCAACGCTCGGATCGGTGATGCTCGGCGCACAGACGTAAAGCGAAGCGTCACGCGGAAGCTGTGGCTGTTTGTAAATATCAACAAAATTTTCCCGCCAATCTCTGGAAAAAAGCAGATTGTGATGCGTCAAACTCGGCAATTTTTCCTTTACGCCGAGATACAAAATAAATGCCGATGGCGCGAGGATTCGTTTTTTCCAATAGTTCTCTTTATAAGTTTGTTGAGACGGCTGAAGCATCTTTG
Source organism: Pyrinomonadaceae bacterium (assembly GCA_963779235.1). Lineage (GTDB taxonomy): Bacteria > Acidobacteriota > Blastocatellia > Pyrinomonadales > Pyrinomonadaceae > JAIBCC01. The sequence goes on along the minus strand of CAVZXI010000010.1, from coordinate 160,248 downwards.
TTTCGGTGAAATTCATATCGGCATTTGAGATAACTATATCTGCTTCAATGGTTTCACCGTTTTCCAATTTAACTCCAACGGCTTTGCCCGATTCGACCAAAATCTCTGCCACAGAGGAATTGTTTCGCAATTTCGCACCATTTTTTTCGACAATTTTGACCAAGGCTTTGATGACTTCGTAAAATCCACCCTGCGGATAAAAAACGCCTTGATTAAAATCCATGTGGCTCATCAGATTGTAAAGCGCAGGGGCTTCATATGGCGAAGTTCCCAGAAAAACCATCGTGTATTCCATAATTTGCCGCAGTTCTTCGGATTTAAAAAACTTTGAAACAAACGAGTGCATTTTGGAAAAGACAGAGAGTTTTTGCCCTTCGGTCATCACGCGGCGATTAAAAAAATCGAAAATCGTATCGTAATTTTTATACATAAAAAATTTCGTGGCGATTCCGTATTGATATTCCGATTGAGCCAGATATTTGCGAAGTTGTTCGCCCGCACCCGATTCGATTTTATCGAAAGTTTCCGCGTCTTTTTCGAGGTTTGACGTAATGTCAACCTTCATATTTCGCTCTTTGAAAAAGATTCGATACGAAGGATTAAGTTGGGCTAAATTCAGATGATCCGAGACTTTTTCGCCGAGCAGATTAAAATAATGTTCAAATAAATCGGGTGCGAGATACCACGAAGGTCCCATATCAAATGTAAAACCTTGTTCGCTAAAGATGTTGGCTCGTCCGCCGAAATTTTCGTTTTTTTCTAAAACAGTAACGTCATAACCTTTTTTGGCAAAGAGTCCGGCTACACCCAATCCGCCGATTCCCGAACCAATAACTACGATTTTTTTACTCATAGATTCCTACAAACGCCTTTGCCGAAAGTTTAAGTTTTTGCGAAAAATTCGTCCTTGCTCGTTTGGAATAAACATTGTAATGGTTGGCTTCAATTCTTCCCAAAATTGCCGAATACAAAACAAAAGCGATGCGAACCGCCAAACGTCCGTGTCGGCTTAACATCGGAATTCCTTTTAAAGCCTCGCGGTAAATTTCGCGGTTTCGCTTAATTTGGAATTTCATAAAAGCGATGAATCTTTCGTCCAGACAGCAGTTTGCAATGTCCGAATTCGTCAAACCGAATTGAGCAAGTTCGTCTTGCGGCAGATAAACGCGTCTTCGTTCATCCCAATCCTCGCCAATATCGCGCAGAAAATTTGTCAATTGAAATGCGTATCCAAGTTGTAAAGCGTGTTTGAAAGCCTTATCCGAAGAATAACCTACAACGTGAGTAATCATCAATCCGATCACGCCTGCCGAGCCATACATATAATCTTCCAACTCGGCATAATTTTGATAAGTCGCTTTTTCGGTGTCTTGAATCATCGAACGGAAAAACGCTTCGCCGTGTTCTTGCGGAATTCGATATTTACGAAAAGTGCTGGCAATTGCAGAAGTTATCTCGTCTCCGCCGGCTTTGTCGCGCATTGCATTTCGCCAATCGTCTCGAAAATTTTCGATACGTTCTTTGGCAGTCAATTCGCTGTTTTCGTCAGGATTGTCAACAAATTCATCGGGGATTCGTGCAAAAGCGTAAAGCGCATAGATGGCTTGACGGATTTCAGACGGGAAAAATTGCGTGGCAAAATAATAACTTGTCCCGTATTTCTTGGTTATTTGACGACATTTTTCAAAACCCCTTGTGAGAGTTTCTTCTTTTCGGCTCATAATGAATTTAGGTAAAAACTTCCTTAATTTAAGGATTCGCACGAAGAATGTTTTTGGATTCAAATTTGTAAACAGGATCGAAGAAAACTGAGTAAGCTTGATTGCAATGGTGCTGTCAAATAAAGCGATTGAGCGTGCTGGCTCTTCCATTCAAAGCGTCCGAACATCATAACTCCAATGCAATAGTGCTTGCCTTTGTCTTCGGCGACAGTTTAAGTCTCGCGGACGGCAGTTTGCCCTAATCTGTGCAATGTGTCTCCGCATCGCCCCCCAGCGTTTGATTTGACGTTCGTCATCAGGGCATCTCCGACCATAATAATACCTGCAATACCACTGAAACCAGCCTCGCGGATCTTCGTGGTAAATCCAGCCCTTTTCTCGCCAAACCGATAATGACTGAGAGGCATTGACTCCAAAATAATTTAGACTTGGGTCGTGTTTAGTAGCGCAAAGTTTAGCATTTTTGAACCAGTCCGATGGGAATTCTGCGACACAATCCGTCATATATTTTCCGCCAAAAACACCGAGTGCGAGCATTTCAGGCGGCGTGAGATCAGGGCAAAAATTGACGTTGAAATTTTCGCCGATGGGTTCAATCAGAAAGTATTGATAGTTTTTTTGCATCAGATCGTTGACTATTATGCGTTGTCTTTTCATTTATGCCTCGCTTTTTGATAAAAGTCTTTTCCCCGAAGATACATAAACATCCCAAATATTTCGTAATATAAAACACCTAAATGAAACCTTGTCGTTGTTTTTTGCGTCTTAGTAATTAACAAATACTAATACCACAAAATGACGAAGATTCCCTAAAACTACTAATGCGTCATTGGTGGTCTTATTCTATTTTAAAATAAAGGAGTTTTGCGATGTTACGGAAATTTGCACTTTTTTTCCTAGCGTTTGCTTTGTTTCTGCCAATGACAATTTTAGGACAAAGTAAGACGAATTTGCCACCTATTAAACACGAAGAATATCAATTAAAAAATGGTCTTCGCGTAGTTTTACACCAAGATAAATCAACCCCGATTGTTGCCGTCAATGTTTGGTATCACGTTGGATCGAAGAATGAAGCCGTTGGGAAAACGGGCTTTGCCCATCTTTTTGAACATTTGATGTTTGAAGGTTCAAAGAATATTCCTAATGGATATGATGGTCCTCTCCGCGATACAGGGGCAATCAATAATGCTTCAACCAATTCCGACCGCACCAATTATTACGAGGTTTTACCGTCAAACTTTTTGGAATTAGCTCTCTATATGGAAGCTGACCGGATGGGCGGATTGCTTGATGCAATTTCGCAGGAAAAACTCGATAATCAACGTGATGTGGTCAAAAATGAACGCCGTCAACGGGTTGATAATCAGCCATATGGAACTGCGTTTGAAAAAATTACGGAAATTATGTTTCCCAAAGGTCATCCTTATAATTGGACAACTATCGGTTCGCTCGATGATTTGAGTGCCGCTTCAATTGAAGATGTAAAGGGATTTTTTCGACAATATTATGTGCCGAATAATGCTTCGCTGGTGATTGCCGGAGATTTTGATTCTAAACAAGCTAAAACTTGGGTAGAAAAATATTTTGGCGGAATTGCAAAGGGCACAGACATCAATCGTCCAAATCCTTCGATGCCAAAATTGGAAAAAGAAACGCGACTTTCGGTGGAAGATACCGTTCCACTTCCAAGACTTTATATGGTTTGGCATTCAGTTCCGCAAAATCATCCAGACGAAGCCGCCCTTGATATGCTTCAATTCGTGCTTTCTTCGGGACGTGGCTCGCGTCTCCAAAGCAATCTGATTTACGGCAAACAAATTGCCCAAGATGCGGGGGCAGGACACGGCGCACGCGAAGTTGCCGGAACTTTCCAAATCACCTCAACCGCCCGTCCACAAAAGACTTTGGATGAAATTGAAAAAGAAATCAATGCCGAAATTGAGCGCATCAAAAAAGAGCCGCCAACGGCTGAAGAAATGAATCGCGCTTTGAATGTAATCGAATCTTCAACCATTTTCGGAATGCAATCTATTTTGGGTAAAGCTGACCAAATCAATAGTTATGCAACTTTTCGCGGAAAACCTGATCAATTTCAAGCCGACATAGATCGCTATTACAAAGTTACTCCGGCTGATGTGATGCGGGTTGCGAATACCTATTTAAACTCAAATCGTTTGGTGATGAGCTATCTGCCGGGTAAGAGCGCGGTGAAAATGGATGCCAAAGCAAATCAACCGACTTCCGGCGATGGCAAGAAGAAACAAGAAGGTAAGGAAGATTTTTCTAATCTTCCGAAACCTGGGGCTGACCCGAAACTTGTACTTCCTTCGATTGAAAAAATGAAACTTTCAAACGGATTGGAAGTTTGGACAGTCAAACAAACCGAGTTGCCGATTGTTTCGATGAATATGGTTTTCAAAACTGGTGCTACTTTCGAGCCCGAAGGGAAAAATGGCGTAGCAGGAATGACTTCTTCTCTGCTTAATACGGGAACTAAAACTCGTTCTGCCGTTGATATTTCTAATCAATTGCAATCAATCGGAGCATCGGTTTTTGCTAATTCGAGTTGGGATTCTACCAACGTTTCGATGTCAACGCTGACTAAAAATCTGAACCAAGCCTTGGATATTTATTCGGATGTGATCGTCAATCCGGCGTTTGCTGAAACTGAAATGGAAACGCTTCGTCGGCGCAGTTTAGCCGGATTTCTACAACGAAAATCCAATCCAAATCTGGTTGCAAATGTAGTTTACAATAAATTGCTGTACGGAAACCATCCCTACGGCAAACAGCTTTCAGGTGATGAAAATAGCGTTAAAGCAATGAAACGCGATGATTTAGTGAAATTTTATGAATCAACCTATCGTCCGAATAATGCTGTTTTGGTCGTAACGGGCGATGTTGACAGCAAAACTTTAGTTTCAAAACTCGAAAAGGCGTTTGCCAATTGGAAAGCGGGCGAAGTTAAAACTCAGGCTGTTCCAAATGCGGTGGGGATGGAAACTGCCGGAATTTACATCGTTGACAAACCGGGCGCGGCGCAATCGGTGGTTTCGATTGGTCACGTTGGCGTAGAAAGAAGTAACCCTGATTATTTCGCAATTCAATTGATGAATACGATTTTGGGCGGTGGATTTACTTCGCGTCTTAATCAAAATTTGCGTGAAAATAAGGGTTACACTTACGGCGCAGGTTCGGGCTTCGCATTCAGACGCGGGGCAGGACCTTTTAGTGCTTCGGCTGACGTTCAAACTGCTGTCACCAAAGAAGCGATTGCCGAGTTTATGAAAGAACTCAATGGCATTCGCGGTTCAAATCCGGTGACAGAGAAAGAATTATCAGAAAATAAACAAACCATTATTCGACGCTATCCGAGTGGTTTTGAAACGGTTGGACAAATCTCCGGTCAGCTTTCAAATTTGATTGTTTACGGACTTCCCGATTCGTATTTCAATGAATACATTGCCAAAATCAATGCTGTCACCGTGGCGGATGTGAATCGAGTGGCGAATAAATACCTTGATCCATCAAGAATGGCGATTGTGATTGTCGGCGACAAAAAGGAAATTGAGCCGAAACTCAAAGAACTTGGATTTGCCATCAAAATTCTTGATACTGAAGGTAATTCTTTAGCGGAATAGCTTGTTTGCTAATCAAAAGGAGAAGGGCAAGGTTGTAAAGCCTTGCCTTTTTCTTGTTTAATTTCCAATCGGATCGCCCGGAGGATTTGGCAAAGGCGCAGTTTGTTTGCGCGGAGCATCTGGACGAGTCAAAAATCTTTCAATATCATCAATCATCGCCCGATTATGGGCGACAGCATCTCCCGTTACAATCGTCTTTTTGAGCGTTGCCAACAAACCGCGTAAGGCTTCGGTGGCAACGGCACGGACTTGTGGTTGGGCATTGAAATTTGCCGATAAATCCATCAAACGCGAAACGGTTAAATTTTGGACGGCGCGTTGGACGATCAACAGTTTTCCATCATTTGTTGTCAAAGGCTTCCAAGTTGCTTTCACCAGTGCATCAATCACTTCTCGAAAGTGCGGATTAGTTTTATTTCGCGCATTAAAATCAATCAGACGGGCGGCGCGATTTGGCTCAAGCAACCCGCTAACGGCTAAATCCGCCGCGATTTCCGCCGCGCCAATCGCATCAAAAATTGGATTGGTGCGTTTTGTAAAAAATTCCGAACGTCCTGATTGATAGCCGTAAGCAAGCGGCGGAATGAGTTTCAAAATATCATCGGAAATAACCAATTCTTCGGGCTTGAGAGTTTCTAAAACTGTTTGCAAAGCCTCGCGTTGACGATTGGCGGGAACAATTTCATAAACCTGTTTCGGATTGGTCGAATTATTTGTTCTAACCGCATAAGTGTAATAAACTCCGCCGATTGATTTGGTTGCCGCCGTCAATTGATAGCGGTGATGCAAATAAAGCGGAAGGAATTTCAGTTCAAGTTCGGAGAGCGGTCTGCCGTTTTGCAGATTGCTCAAACCGAACTGTTGCAATCCGATCCGGCGAATTTGCATCGTGGTTTTGAGCATCGCAATCGGATCGCTTCCGTTATCCCAAAGGTTTGAAAGCGGATGGGCGGCACTCGGCGGACGGGTATCGCCATCGGAAATAAAAAGCATTCCTTTGGCTACACCATCTTGCAAAATATTTTCGAGTTCGCCCGATTCATTGGCGGAAAACTGCGAATAGCCGTAGCGAATCGCAAATTTATCGTATTCGCCGATGCCAACCGCGTAAGCATTGGAAAAATCAAGTTTGCCGTTTTTGATTTCGATGAGCGGCGCAGGATAATCCATCACCGAAGCGCGTCCGTAAGTGCTGGCGGCAAAGTTATGTGTTAGCCCAATTGTATGTCCAACTTCGTGTGCGGAAAGCTGTCGGATACGAGCCAGCGACATCGCATTGGCATCCGCATTTGAATTTTGCAAAAGATAATTCACATCGGGCAACATTGCAAATTCGCAAGCATTGGCGGAATATTGCGGAGCGAGTCCCGTCCCAATCAAAAAATCCTGTCGGGCGCGTTGTGAATCAAGTGTCACCACGCCTTTGATAATTTCTCCCGTTCGTGGATCGCTGACGCTACTGCCATACGCCCAACCTCTCGTTGAACGATGAACCCAATGAATGACGTTGTAGCGAATATCCATCGGATCAGCATCGGCAGGCAAAACTTTGACTTGAAAAGCATTGCGAAAACCCGCCGCTTGATATGCTTGATTCCACCAGCTTGCGCCCTCGACCAAAGCATCTTGAATCGCTTTCGGCGCACCGTTATCTACATAATAAACAATCGGTTTAACCGCTTCGGAGATGGCGGCATTCGGGTCTTTTTTCTCCAAACGATGGCGAATTATCCAACGCTTTTCGAGGTCTTCATTGATGTCCGTCGCATAATCATAAAAACTAATCGGAATCATTCCAACCCGCGGATCAAATTTGCGCGGACGATAATTTCCATCAGGTAATTCAACCAAAGAATGACGTTCGCGGACGGTGACAGATTCAGCACTTGGCGCAGTTTCACCGATTAAACGCCCGGTTCTACCTCTCGCGGTGAGCGTAATAGTCGCTTCAATTTCGGTATTTTTCGGAAAGCCTTTGGTGTTTGGCAAATACAATGCGCTTCGGCTCTCTTCCATCGCATAAACGCCTTGCTCGGCTCGCCCCAGAGCATCTGCTACGCCGTGTGCGTCCCGAATAAAGAAACTTGTGGCATCAACTAAAACCTTATCGCCTTCACTCGCTTCAACCTTAAACCCCCAAATCACTGACTTGGCAAAAGATTCTTCTACCGAACGTTTTTCCGCCTGATTATTGCCCATCGCCCGAAAATCGTAATTCGGCTGAACCAGCAGAATTTTGTTTCCCGCCCGTTCAAAATAGACGACTTTGGTTGAACCAAGCTGTCCGCGATCAAGCCCAATCGGATTTGAACCAACTCCGGTCGGCAGCGAAACCTGATACAGAAATTCCTGATTAAAGCGCGAAATTTCAAGATAAATTTTGCCGTCTTCATTGTTCAGATAAAGCGGAACGAAGCCTTCGATTTTCTTTAATTTGTCGGTAAAATCGGAAATGTTTTTCTTTGTCTGTGCGAAAGCAAAAGGGACTGTTACAGTCAAAAGCAAAAAGGCAAATAAAATTCGTTTCATATTTTTTTAGGCGTGCAAATTGTTTGAGAAAAAACTTACCACCATTTGCAAGATAATTCCAATTCAGCCGAGAAATTGAAACTGACAAATTGCGATTCGCTAAAAACTTGTGCTATATTTTCAAGCATTATGAAAATAATTGTCCGCATCCGCTAAATATCTGCAACTTTAGTGTTCGCTCATCAAGTCTCCAACTATGTGAGGCGAACTTTTCCTTTCACCTTTTGCCATAGCGAATTTTTATACAAATATATGTCTGAACTCAATACAAATGCGTCTGAAACGACGTTGGATAATACTTTTTGGTCAGTTTTAAAAGAAGCCTTTCGAGGCTCCGACCGTGATTTTACCGAAGGCTCAGTCGGTAGAGCAATTTTTATTCTTTCTGTCCCGATGATTATCGAAATGTTTGCCGAAAGCCTTTTTGCCATCGTGGATATTTTCTATGTTGCCAAATTAGGCGCAAATGCAGTCGCCGTAGTCGCCATCACTGAATCAATGATGTATCTCATTTACGCGGTAGCGATTGGGATTAGTGTTGGCGCGACCGCTTCAGTCGCCCGCCGAATCGGTGAAAAAGACGAAGATGGCGTGGCAAAAGTGGCAACTCATTCGATTTATTTAGGGTTCATTGCGGCTGTCATGATGGGAATTATCGGAGCAATTTTTGCGCCGGACTTTCTCAGGTTACTCGGTGCAGACGAAGCCGTAATTGCTGGGGACTCAAACTTTACCCGAATTTTACTCGGCGGAAATATCGTGGTCGTCTTTCTCTTTTTGCTCAACGCAATTTTTCGCGGTGCAGGTGATGCGGCAATTGCGATGCGTGTTTTGTGGATTGCAAATTTGCTCAACATCATCCTTTGCCCAATCTTTATTTTTGGGTTGGGTTGGGGCGTGACGGGTGCGGCAATTGGGACAACTATCGGGCGCGGAGTCGGTGTAATTTTTGCCGCTTACGCATTATTTTACGGAAAAAGACGTTTCGAGATTCGCCGCGAACATTGGAAAATTGATTACTCCAGGCTTTGGAAACTTACCAAAATTGCCGCCCCGGGAAGCCTCCAATTTACTATCCAATCCGCGAGTTTTATTGGATTAGTTGCAGTGGTCGCAGGTTTTGGCAGCGAAGCCGTAGCGGGTTACAGCATCGGTTTTCGCATCGTGATTTTCGGGATTTTGCCATCGGTTGGAATCGCCAATGCAGCGGCAACTTTGGTTGGGCAAAACCTTGGTGCAGGAAAACCCGACCGAGCCGAAAAAGCAGTCTGGACTTCGGTTTTTTACAACGCAATCGTTCAAACATCAGTCGGTATTTTGTTCGTCATTTTTGCCGAACCGATTGTCCGAATTTTCACGGATGATCCCAAAATTATGCCCTATGCCATTGATTGTTTGCGAATCGTCAGTTACGGCTTTTTCTTCTACGGAGTCGGGATGGTTTTGGAAACTTCATTTAACGGTGCAGGCGACACTTGGACACCAACTTACTTAAACTTTTTTGTCTTTTGGCTGTTTGAAATTCCGTTAGCTTATTTGTTGGCTTACAAATTCGGCTTCGGCGCACACGGCGTTTTCTGGGCAATTTTTCTCGCTTTTTCGATGCTGACGATTGTGAGTGCGATTGTTTTCAAACGTGGAAAGTGGAAGCTAAAACAGGTTTGAGGGAAAAGAGAAAGGGGAAAAGGGAAAGCCTGGTTGAGATTTTCAGACAGGCTTTTGCAAATTATTCTCCTTTGATTTGAAGATTTTTCACAGACACATCTGTTTTGAACTCAATCTTTTTATCGTCCATTGGGACTTTATTTTGCGGAAATACTAAATCATAACGCCAATATTTTTTCATAAGTCTGAATCTCTCAAATATTAAGTCTTTATCTTTCATTGAATTTCTATTGAGGTTTCTTATTTCTTCTGCGACAGCTTCGTCAAATGGAACGAATTCGTAACCCTTATCTTTTAACATTTGGAAAAGTTCGTCGGAGGTATCATCCGTTAATTTACCCTTTGCCAATCGTATAGCTTGAGTTATTTCTTTACCATATTTTGTTTGATAATAATTTGAGTTCAAGTCAATAAGTTCACTCATATACTGAAGATATTTTTCACGAATTTCTTTTTGTTTTTCGGGACCGGTTGGCTTGCAAGAGAATAATCCCGTTTCAGATTTTGCACAATCATTTTCATATTTGAAATTAAACTCAAGACCTGAATCAACATTTTGAAATCCTTTGAGTTTTAATCCGCGGCTTTTTAAAAAGTTTTCCATTTCTTGAGGAATTTGGCTTGAATAACCGATTGAATAATACTTGAGTTTATAATCTGTTTTCGCCAAGTTTTCTTCAACAAACCGGATTCTTTCTATCCATTGCTTCGTATATTCATCGTCTCCGTTTATATAAGTCGTAGCACTAAAATTCGGAACTTCAAGGATAAAATCACTATTATTTTTTCTTGTTTGACTAAAAAAATCTGAGGGAATTTGATTTTCCTTTACTGCATCAATTAATTTTGAATCTAAAATCCATGTAGCAGGAATTTGAAATTTATTCTGTAGCTCAAGCAGTTTTTCCAAACTCTTTTTCTCATCAATTTTCTCTGAAAAACTAGAAATAATTACCGCAACTTTTTGTCCAGTAGGTATTTTCTTTATTTCGGTATTTTTTAATCCGTAAATTCCTACAGATATTCCTAAAACAAAAGTTACCGCAAAAACTGCCGACCAAATCGAAACATTTTTTGAGCTTATTTTCCGACTTCCATTCAATATTTTTTCGATACGTTTCATTAAATTTCCTCCGTCCGCCGCCATTGCTAAAATTGGTGTAGTAGTGCGGGATTCTTCCAAATTCGCCAATGCTGCAGCATAAATAAACCGTTCTGTTTCAAACATTTGTGAGACGAATTCGTCAACCGCGAACTCTCGCTCCGTGCGGATTTGAGACGAAATCCACCATACGCACGGGTGATAGAAAAACAAAATCTCGACCAAACTTTGCACAAAATTAATCAAATAATCGTGACGTTTAATATGAGTCAATTCGTGAATCAAAATCGTTTCGAGTTCTTTTGGCAAGATTTGCAAAAATGCACTTGCCGGAACTAAAACGACAGGTTTGAGCCAACCAATCACGACGGGGATTTCAACCAATTTCGATTGTAAAAATCTAACCTTTTGCCGAATCTCCAAACTCTCGCACAGTTCATCAAACTTTTCCTGCCAATGAGTTTCAACTGCCGAAACTTGGCGAGTTTTATACAGATGAACCGTCCAAACTCCGCCAATCAGTCGAATTGAGAAAAGCAAAACCCCAATCAACCAAAAACTTACCAAAATCGGTAGAAAAGGAATATTTAGTGAGGATGAGGAGGAACCTGTTTTATCAATTGAAGTGACGGGCGAAGTTGGTGAGGTTTCTTTGATAATTTCGGACTCTGTAATTTGAATCGGCGACTGATTTTTTTGAATTGTTGGCGATTGATTTATCGTTTTAACCGCAGGTTGTGAATCGTTTGAGATATAGACAAAAGTTGCAACGGGCAAAATTAATGACAAAATTAATGCTGAAATCGAAGCTAAATAACGTGCGTTTGCCGAATAGTCTTTCAAAATTCGGAGAGCCGAAAACAAAATGAGTGTTGTTAAACCTATTTGCCACAGCGAATTAAGCAAGGTCCAACCAAGATTTTCGATAATCCAACTATTCATACTGTGCCTCCTTTTCCGCCTTCGTAATCATCTTGCGAATTTCTTTCATTTCGGCGGGCGAAGTCTTTTTAGCATCCAAAATATGCTGAACTAATTGCATTGCCGAGCCGCGAAAAACTTTTTCAAGTAAATCATTGACCAATCCTTGTTGGGTTTCGGTCTGTGGAATTGTGGCACGATAAAGATGCGCTTTCGATTGCTCATCTCGTTCAACTAACCCCTTTTCTGTCATAATTTGCATCAATTTCAGAATAGTTGTGTAAGCGATGGGTTTAGTCGCGCTGATAATCTCAAAAACCTCGCGCACAGTCGCAGTTTCTTTATCCCAAAGAACATTAAGAATTTCTAATTCGGATGTTGTCGGTTGTTTCGTCATATTTAATCTACGAACTTCTTCGTAGGTAACGATAATATACGAAGCCTTTCGTAGATGTCAAGAGTTTTTTTTACTCTGAATCGGGAAATATACTCAAGATTTTTTTAGTTGTAGATTTTCGGCGTAAATATTCGGAGTGAGCCATTTCAATCATATCGCCTAAAAATAACCAATAAAATGTGTTAATGACAGCAAATATAGGGATGTAAAAAATGTCGAAAGTTTCGATGCACCAGAGTGGAAACATCCCTTTTAAAACTCCCAAAACTATTTCAGTCATAGCGATAGAGGGATAAACGAGGATGAGAAAAGGTGCAGCGAGAAGAAATAAAATAGGCTCAATAAGAGAAGGAAACATGCCGGAAGTGCAAATATCAAGTCCTCTGCTATAAGGCTTGATATGACAATCCAACTTCGCCGGAGTTTCCAAATATTGAAAAAGCTCTTTCCAATCAAAAATCACCAAACAGATAATAAAATTGGCGATTATTAAAATTTTTCCAACCAAGCCTTGGGAAAGATTTGCGAAAAGTTGAAAAAAGCGTTTCATATTTTATCCTCATCAGCCTTATTATTTCTTTAGACAACTGTTAGTTGAAAAAGTTCCCGTATGATTTTGATAGATTTCCCAAATCCTCGATTTTGCCCAAATCCCGATGGCGTGGTCTGCGTCAGCGAGACGGATTTTCTTAATCCTTCAAATTTGTTGCACGCCTACCAGCAAGGCATTTTCCCGTGGATGATTGATGGTTATGAACTCGTCCCTTGGTTTTGTCCGCCCCAACGGGCGATTATTGAATTCGCGGAACTTCACATTCCAAAGAGTTTAAGCAAGACTCAAAAGCGTTCAAATTTTACTTTTACAATTGATAAAGCCTTTATTGAGGTGGTTTATGCTTGCGCCAAAATAAAGCGCAACGGGCAACGCGGAACTTGGATAACTCAAGATATTTATAATAGTTACGCAGAACTCCATCGGCTTGGAATTGCTCATAGCGTTGAGGTTTGGGAGCAAGACGATTTGGTTGGCGGACTTTACGGCGTTGACGCAGGCGGAGTCTTTTGCGGAGAAAGTATGTTTCACTTGCGGACAGATGCTTCAAAATTGGCGTTTCTACATTTGGTCGAGCATCTCAAAAATCGTGGGGCAACGTGGCTCGATATTCAAGTAATGACTCCCCATTTTGAAATTCTCGGTGCAAAAGAAATCCCGCGTGATGATTTTTTAATCAAATTGGAGCATACTTTAGCCAAGAATTTGAAGTTGTTTTGAGAATTACTCACAGGGATTTAGGGGATGGAAGCGATAAAAAAGCATCCCCTTGCATCACCTTTATCCCTGTAAATTGTCTTTAAAAATATGAAATACGAAATTGTTAAAAATTATTACAACGGCTCTTTTGTCGAAAGTGCCACTTCCGAAAATTTAGACGTAATTTCCCCGATTGACGGAAATTTGCTTTCAAAAGTTCCGATGTCAACTACTGATGACTTGAATAAAGCGGTTGAATCTGCCAAAAAAGCATTTCCGGTGTGGAGCGCAATGCCGATAAAGGAACGCGTCCAAGTTTTCTTTCGTTATCGCCAACTTTTGGAAAAGAATTTTGATGAATTGACCTCTTTAGTTTCCGAAGAAAACGGCAAAACTTGGGATGAGGCAAAGGCAGAGGTCGAGAAATCTATTGAACTTACCGAGTTTGCCTGCTCGATGCCACAACTTGTTTCGGGCGAACTTTTAGAAGTTTCAAAAGGCGTTGAATGCCGAGTTGAACATTTTCCCATCGGCGTAGTTGCTTCAATTGTGCCGTTTAATTTTCCGCTCATGGTTCCGAATTGGACGATGCCGAATGCGCTCGTTTTGGGAAACACGATGATTATGAAGCCTTCGGAATTAGTTCCGCTTTCGGTTGGGCGAATGGCTGAACTTTTGCACGAAGCGGGATTGCCGAGTGGTGTTTTCAACGTCATTCACGGCGGCAAAGAAATCGTGGAAGGAATTTGCGCGCATCAAGGAATTGAAGCGGTCAGTTTTGTTGGCTCAACGAAAGTTGCAAAGCTAGTTTATCAGCAATCTACGCACAATTTGAAACGGTGCATCGCCCTCGGCGGCGCAAAAAATCATCTGTTTGTTTTGCCTGACGCAAATCCGGCAATGACGGCGACAAATGTTACGGCTTCGATGTCGGGTTGTGCCGGTCAACGCTGTATGGCAGCTTCGGCGATGTTAGCTGTTGGCGATGTAAATCCAATTATTGAGTCTGATTTGCGATGAAGCGAGAAAAATTATTGTCGGCAAAAATCTTGGCGCGGTTATTTCAAAAGCGGCGAAAGAACGCATCGAAAATTATATTACCGAAGCAGAAAAAGACGGTGCAAAAATTTTAGTTGACGGCAGAAATGCAGTCGTGGAAGGCAAAGAAAACGGATTTTATGTCGGTCCGACTGTGATTGATTTTGTTACGCCCGAAATGTCAGTCGCGACGGAAGAAATTTTCGGTCCTGTCATTTCAATTATGCGAACCGAAACTTTGGACGAAGCCTTAAAAATCGAAAATGCCAATCCTTACGGCAACGCGGCTTCAGTTTTCACACAATGCGGCGGAATGGCACGTTATGTAATGGAACACGCAAGTGCAGGAATGATTGGAGTTAATATCGGCGTTCCCGTCCCGCGCGAACCTTTTTCCTTCGGCGGTTGGAACGAATCACGCTTTGGCGCAAATGATATTACGGGGAAAAGCACGATCGAATTTTGGACGAAATTGAAAAAGACGACGACGAAATGGAATGCTGAAGCCGAAGATGAATTGGATGTCAGTAAGCCAATTTCAAAGATTATGACGCAAGAAATTTTTTGTTATACTAAACGATCCGCTAAGCGGAAAACAAATTACTGATTAGACAAATACCCATTGAAATCTACAAATTTTTCGGAAAAGCATTACACAAAGTTTGGTCTCAACTAACGCACAAAGCTTCTGGAAAAATATCATTGAACAACAATTAGTGTAAAATTTGCTTCAGGAACTATAAACAAAATGACATCTTAGAATTAAGGGATTTTGCCGGTCAGCAAGATATGAAACAGAAGTTATTGTTCCCTGATATTCATGGCTAATGATTTTCCGATGAATACCGATTGCTTTGAACGATGCTCCTGTCATATCCTGAAAATGATGCCATCCTTGAGCTGGATCGGAAAGCTTTGCAATCTGTTAGAGAATGCAAATCCCCATAGAATGGAATTAGAATAACTCTGGCAATTACCTATTGTCACTTTGCATTGAAAAGGACGTTTACTCAAATCGGTATGCTAGACGCGCTTTGTATTTGTTCGACCAGTTGTGCTAATCGAACAGCAAAAAACATCCTTTATGACATTTAGATTCGCTACGGCTTTTACAGGGAAATATCAGAAATTACGAATCATTTTTAGATATTCTTCAGTGATTTAACGCAACTTTGTGATTTCTCCACTAGCCACCATGCTTACAACGAGTCAACTAGTTTCTCTAGGTTGCCTTACTGTTCGGATGGTTGAACATTATTTTCCTAACAGTTTTATTGAAATTAAGAGGGAGTGGAAATACTTGGATAGTAATCGTGTGAGAGGCGCAATGGCTATGGATGTTAGTGTTGATGGGTTATCGCAAGAAAACAAATAAGATTTGCGTAGGTTCCGTTTATCCAACTCTTAAAAACCGATTAATTGGATTGATTAAATCTTTAATTATATGGTCATTAGTAATTGCATTCTGTATATTCCTTTGGTCTTTTGCAAGATGGGTAGTAATTTTAATCGCAACATTCTCCTTGATTTTATGGACTTTCAGAATATTGATTGGCTCAAAAGATAGAGAAAAGGTTGGATAAAATGCTCACGTAAAGTATTAAACTGAATAAACGATTGATGAATTGAAAATATAATTGTATAGATTTTTTCAAATCTTGCCGTTGTTAATAACGGCAAGATTTGCTCTTAAATTATAGCGCGGAAAATATTTTGGAAAACTATTAGTCCGTTTAATATTCGGAACAGTAATTGGCTTTATTTGTTTAATCACACCTTCTTTAGTTTGAGCCATAAAATCAATTGCTTTAATCCACTCAATTTTCGAAAGGAGATCTTGTAATGGCTTATAATACAAGTATTGAATGGAGTTCATCTTCTTGGAATCCAGTAACGGGTTGCACAAAAATCAGCGATGGTTGCAAAAACTGTTACGCTGAAAAACTTGCTTTGCGTTTGAAAGCAATGGGACAGGCCAATTATAAAAATGGCTTCAAATTAACAATTCAACCAAGAATGCTTGAATTGCCGTTGAGTTGGAAAAAACCGCAAACAATTTTTGTTAATTCGATGAGTGATTTATTTCATAAAAACGTCCCGCTTGATTACATCCAAAAAGTTTTCAATGTCATGGCAAAAGCGGATTGGCATCAATTTCAAGTTTTGACTAAACGCTCAGAAAGACTAAAAGAATTTAGCAAAGAATTAAATTGGCAACCGCATATTTGGATGGGTGTCAGTGTAGAAAATCAAAAGGTTATTCATCGAATTGATGATTTACGCGAAACCGATGCACATATTAAATTTCTTTCGATTGAACCGCTTTTAGGAAGTTTGCCAAAACTCAATTTAAGCGGAATTGATTGGGTAATTGTCGGTGGTGAATCGGGACCAAAAGCACGTCCGATGGAAGAAAAATGGGTTTTGGAAATAAAAGAACAATGCCTTGAACAAAATGTTCCATTTTTCTTCAAACAATGGGGAGGAGTCAGAAAACATAAAACAGGCAGGACTCTTTTAGGACAAACTTGGGATGAAATGCCTGAAAAAGCTAGAGTCGCGTATGTCTAACAATTTCTTAAATTACGGAGCAAACGGCTACACCAGCAAACTGATTGTTGATGTTAGCTGCATTTATTTTAGTTTCGGGGTAAATTCAAATTTCGAATAAGTTTAGAGAGTCGTCCAAGTTAGCGTATAGGCAGGCGGAAGATTTTTCAAAATAATGTTGCTCCGTTTAACTTCGCCGTATTTTTCGTTTAATTTTGCGCGAAACTTTTTGGCAGGTGGCAGATTGTAACCGTGTGCATATTGAAAAGTGCGAAAAAGACATCCGTTTTCCATCAATTTATCAACTTGCGTCAAAATTCCATCACTAACTTCTTTGGGCAAAACCACAAATGGCAGCCCCGAAATAATCCAGCTAACCTTGCCAAGTTGATGTTCGGCAATAATTTGTGTCGCATTACAAGCATCTCCGCAAATAATGTTCAGATTTGGAAGTTCGGTTTCTAATCGCTCAACAAAATTTTGTTCAATCTCGATGCCAATATAAGATTTTCGATTCGGAATCAAATCTTGCAAAAATTTGGTAATCGCGCCCGTGCCAGCAACCGATTTCGAGAACAATATTATTTTCATCCGCCTTGATGCCTTCAATCATTTTACAGGGCAAGGTCGGGCGAACTCGGCGTAATCGAGCCAACGGTGCTCGGTTTTTTGATAAAACGCTTGTAGAAATTGAAGATGTTCGTTCATCTTTAAATTCTAATTCGCCGAATTTTATTTTGCGGAAGTTTCAGTTGCTTTCAGAACTTGCTGACAATTTACACTATCAAGCGCAACTTTATAATCACAACCCTCTTTTTGGCAATAGCTTAATCGCTCCGTCTTTCTTGGTTGTTTTCTCAAAAGTGTAAGGCGCATTGCATTTCGGACAAGGCTTCGATGCTTGCGGTTTGTCCCAATAAACCTCATCGCATTTCGGATAATTTGTGCAACCGTAAAAGACTTTTCCGCGTTTGCGATTTTTTGATGGCGATTTCGCCTTTTCCACATTTCGGGCAAGGAATTCCGGTCGTTTCGCGTTTGATATATTTACATTTCGGATAATCGGAACACGAGATAAATTCGCCGAAACGTCCTTGTCGAATCGCCAGATTTTTTCCACAAGTCGGACATTTTTCGTCAATTTCAACCGGCGGAGCAACTGTTTTAACTTCGCCCGCTTCTTTAGCAATTTTGCGAATATTTTTGCATTCGGGATAACCCGTGCAACCGTAAAACGAGCCGAAACGACCTTTTTTCAAAGCCATTTCTTTTCCACAATTTTCACACGGCGGAACTTCTTCAGCTGAGTTTCTGCCATTCTCCGTCTGTCTGTCGCTTCGTCTGCGTCTGATTTTTTGCTTCCGACTTCCCGCGTCGTTTGACATTCGGGATAATTTGCACAAGCCAAAAATTGCCCGAATCTGTCCAAATTTGATAACCATTCCGCGCACCGCATTTTTCGCAAATTTCATCGGTCGGAATGAGCTTGTCTTTTTGACGTTTTTGATGTTTTCAGTAGCATTTTTCAAATCAACTGAAAACTTGTCGTAAAAGCCCTGCATCGCGTCGCGCCAATCGATTTTGCCTTCTTCGATTTCGTCCAAGCTGTTCTTCCATCCGCGCCGTGTAAGTTGGATTAAAAAGATCGGCAAAATTCTGCACGAGCATATCATTAACCGTCGTGCCTAATGGGGTTGGATGAAAACGTCCTTCGACTCGTTCAACGTATTCGCGGTCTTGAATCGTGGTCATAATCGCCGCGTAAGTCGAAGGTCGACCGATGCCTTTTTCTTCCAAAGCCTTAACCAAAGTTGCTTCGGTATATCGCGGCGGCGGTTCGGTAAAATGTTGTTCGGCGTGATTCAGCGATTCAGTTTTAACTGCTCACCTTTTTCAACTTTCGGCAGATTTTTTTCTTCGTCGTCATCGTCTGCTTTTTCGTCTCGTCCTTCTTGATAAACTTTCAAAAAACCATCAAATTTTTGCACCGAACCCGTGGCGCGGAAAATAAAACGTCCGGCTTTGATGTCAATCGTCGTTTGGTCAAAAATCGCCGCCGTCATTTGCGAAGCGACAAATCGTTGCCAGATCAGCGTGTAAAGTCTTAATTCGTCAGGCTTAGATAATTTTTCAGACTTTCGGGCGTGCGATTGACATCAGTTGGGCGAATCGCTTCGTGCGCATCTTGTGCGCCTTTTTTACCTTTATAATGAATGGCGGTTGCGGGCAAATAATTTGTCGCCGTATCTGCCGCCGATAAATTCGCGAACTTCGTCCAACGCCGTTTCCGAAACGCGAATCGAATCAGAACGCATATAAGTTATCAAACCGACCGCGCCTTCTGCGCCAACTTCAACGCCTTCATAAAGTTTTTGCGCGACCATCATCGTTTTTTTGACGGGAAAACCGAGTTTTCGCGACGCTTCCTGTTGCAATTTTGAAGTAATAAACGGCGGAACCGGATTGCGTTTGCGTTCTTTTGTCGTGACGGAATCAACAACGAAATCTTCTTTTTTCGCTTCTGCAACAATTTCATCTCGCAGATTTTTCATCCTTTAAATGTATCTCGTTTTTCTTGATGTCTTCGCCAAAGCCGCAGTTTTGAGCGGTAAATCTTCAATCTTGTGTAGTTTGGCATCAAAATTCGGCGGCAATTTGGCGGAAAGATTGGCGTGAATTGTCCAATATTCGGTTTGTTTAAAGGCTTCGATTTCGCGTTCGCGGTCAACGACCATTCGCACCGCAACGGTTTGGACGCGCCCGGCAGAAAGTTTTCCGCCAATCGTTTTCCACAAAATCGGCGAAACTTTGTAACCGACCAGTCTATCCAAAACGCGCCGCGCTTGTTGAGCATCAACCAGATTTTTATTAACTTCTTTCGGATGATTAAAGGCTTCTTTAATCGCATTTTTTGTGATTTCGTTGAACATCACGCGAAAATAAGGTTTAGCGGGACGCTTTGGCACAATTTCTTCGGCTAAATGTTGGCAAATCGCCTCGCCTTCGCGGTCAGGGTCAGCCGCGAGATAGATTGTCTCGGCTTCTTTCGCGGCTTTTTTTAAGTCAGAAACCGTCCGACGATTATTCCGTTTTTTAGTATCGGGAATCAGTTCATATGTCGGCTCAAAGCCATTTTGCACATCCACGCCAAGGTCTTTGGCGGGCAAATCTTTGATATGACCGATCGAAGCCAATACGATGTAATCGCTTCCGAGATATTTGTTGATGGTTTTCGCCTTCGCGGGCGATTCTACAATGACGAGATTTTTGCTCATTTTTTGAAAAAAATATGTCAGACACTAAACCGCGCTGACTTATGACTTCTAACACTTGAAAATGGTTTGTGTCAATCTCGAAAAGAAAAGTTGCCTAGTTTGTTATGAAATTAAATCTTCTTCGCATATCTTTTCGCTGTTACTTCTCGAATCAATTCACGCATTTCCAAGCCAAGTAAAGACATTAACAAATCGCCAACTGAAAAGCCCGTAGTTTCCACCAAAACGTCAATATGAACGGGTTCATCAGTTGAGAGCAAAGACCAGATTGTTTGTTCGTGTTCGGTTAAATCGGCGGGTAAAAGTTCGGCTTGCGGTTTTTCATCAATCGTCTTTTCCATCTTCGGCGGCAGAATTTCGCGTGAAATTTCAGAGGGCAATTCATTGACCACATCTTGCCATTGTTGGACGAGTTTTGCGCCCGATTTAATCAGGTAATTCGTGCCGAAAGAATTTTTCGAGGTGATATTTCCGGGAACAGCAAAAACTTCACGGTTTTGCTCGGTGGCTAATCGCGCCGTTATCAAACTCCCGCTTCTTTCCGATGCTTCAACCACCAAAACACCCAAACTCAAGCCTGAAATTACACGATTTCGATACGGGAAATTTTCTTTGAGAGGCGGAGTTTCAAGCGGAAATTGCGTCACAATCGCACCACCTGATGCCAAAATTTCCTCGACCAATTTGGCGTTTTCCTTTGGATAAACGCTGTCGAGTCCTGTTCCTAAAACTGCAATAGTTTTGCCTTTGGCTTCGATTGCTCCGCGATGTGCGGCTGAATCAATTCCGCGTGCGAGTCCTGAAACAACGCAAATTCCTTGTTGGGCTAAATCGCGTGAAAGCATCAAACTCGCGTTTTCCCCATAGGTCGAGCAACGCCGAGAGCCGACTACGCCAACGCACGGGGCTTCGACACAGGCTTGCCAATCGCCCATCACATAAAGCGTAATTGGCGGATCGGCAATCTCGCGCAGTAAAAATGGATAACTGCCGTCATCGAGAATCAAAATGTCGCCGCCAAGGGCTTTAACTCGTTCCAATTCTTCTTCGGCTTTGTCGTGAAACTCTTTCTTTTGAATGCTTTCGATACTTTCAGCGCGGAGTCTAAGCGATTGAAGTTCGCTTCGGGTGGCGTGAAAAACATTTTCGGCTGAACCGAATCTTTCGAGCAGTTTTGCCGAAGCACGAGGTCCGACGAAAGGTGTCATATTGAGAGAAATCCATTCTTTCATAAAACAAAGATTAAAAGGCAAAAGATAAAAAAGCAATTTAAATTTTGCCTTTTTACTTTTTACTTTTTACTTGATTTTGGCGGAGGCGTGTCGGAGTCGAACCAACCTGAGCCTGCTCTCACAGTCTCACCAACGGTTTTGAAGACCGCGACCATCACCGGACAGCACTCGCCCCCGCGAAGAGTTTAATTAAAACTAAACTTTACGGTTAATTTCTGTCAAGGAATGATTTTGGATTTAGGAGTTGGGATTTCCGCGTGATTCAAAACTCAAAATGGCAATCACGATTGTCAGCGGAGTTGGAATGTATGGCGTTGACAACCAATGTGGACAAATGACCGTTTCCGATGTGTAAAGGTGCAGGAATAAAGCAATTAGTCTTGCTCCAAGATTGTGCGCGAGTCAAAAAAGACGTTTTTAACAAATTAACTACCCAAACGGGTATAGAAACTTTTGATATAATTTCGTATTGTCTAAATACCGCGATGAATCATCGCCAAATTTCGATGAATCATCGCCAAATTTCAAGGAAAAATAAAATGAAAATTATGAAAACTATTTTTACACTAACAATTGCGGCTTTGTTGGCAACAGCTTGCCAAACCAATCCGACAACCACAAACAACACTGCGAATCAAACCGCCAATAAAGCGGTTTCAAACGCTAACCAAAACACAAATCAGGCAAATAAACCTGAAACTAACACAACTGCGAATGATGCCAAACCAGAAACAAACACAGCATCTTCGAGTTCAGCATCTACGCCGACAGCCGCCTACAAAGCTGCCTATGCCGCCCGCAAAAATAAGGACATCAAAGCCTTAAAACAATTGATTGCAAAGGATATGTTTGAATTTTTTGAAATACTTGGCGAGGGCAAACCAAATGCAGTTGAAGAAGGATTAAAGCAAATGGCAGAACAACCGCAAGGTTCATCAGACGAAACCCGCAACGAAAAAATTACGGGCGATACTGCTACGCTTCAATACCTCAATGCGAAAGGCACCTGGGAAACGATGGATTTAGTCAAAGAAGACGGGGCGTGGAAATTAACCATTGCTAAAATGGATGACGACAAGAAATCTAAATAGCCGTTTCAAACTTTATCTGCGAGTCAGAAACGCTACTATTTTAAGCTATCGTAGCTTTTGACTCGCAGACTCATTTTTATTTTACTAACTCATGTTACGCACGATATTTTGAAAAGGCTGAAAAATCCGCTAACTATATTATATTGCAGTAATTGACAGATTTACGAAAATCTAGGTTTCTTTGAAATCAACCAGTTACAGAACATTATTTTTTCACTAAACCACATTATCTTGTGGTTTTTGAAATCTTAAAACGGATTTAAAAAGAACTTTGCGTAACATGAGTTACTAATTTCTGCTTTCGCTTTATTTTATACTTATCCGCTTGGATTCGCATTGTAGAATGCAAATTGCCCCAAACAGACATTTCAATCAATTTCTGAGGAATATTTTCCTCAATATTTACGATAAATTACAGGTGCATTCAAAATCTGAAGACGTGGCAATTGCGATGCGCGATAGATTGATAAAATAGTTTTACTGATTCACCTCATATTTCACAATAAAAGGACGAGAAGCCGTCAGGAGTTCGCCCTCATTATTAAAAATCAGCGCAAAACATTGATTGGTTTTGAATGAATCAACCAAATTTCCATCCGGCTGATAGACAAAAACTTCACTGCTTTCGGCAAGGAAAATTCTGCCTTTCGGATCAATCGCCATATCTTGAATCGAAGTCGGCTGAACCTTAAAACGATCAACAAATTTGCCGTCAGCCGAGAATTTAATCAGGTCTTTTCCATTGCGACTAATCGCAAAAATTTCGCCTAAACCATTGACCGCCAGATAATTAAACCCAGTTTGCAGACCTGCACTTTGCGCCGCGTTTTTATAAGTAGCGACAGGCTTTAAAGATTCATCAATAACTAAAATATCGGTTCTATTTGCCGCCACAATTTTTCCGTCTAAGGACATCGTTAAAGCTGACGTAATATCAAGTTTTGCTTCATTCAGCAGTTTTCCGCTTGCGCCTTCAAAAGCCATTATTTTGCCACTTGGTTGAGTTACAAAAACCGTTCCTTTTCGATTGGCAGTAAGCGAATAAATCGGAGATTCTTTTTTCTCGACAAACCATTGCGTCAAAAATTTACCGTCCTTTTCAAAAACCTGAATCCGTCCACCTTGGTAATCCGCCGAATAAATTTTGCCTTCGCCGTCAACTGCAATTACGCGATTATCGGTAAATTTTCCCGCTCCATTTCCTTCGCCGCCGAAACGCAAAACCTCGCGGGCGAATGCGGGTTTAAGCGGCACAGGAGTACTTGGGGTGGCTCTCGGAGGAGTTTTGATATTTGCAACTTGGTTAACCCTATTAGTGATAGTCCAAATCACTCCTGCTACGATTAAGCCAACAAAAATAATGATAATTCCGCTGATTAACAACATTGAGCCGCTGAAAATTCCAACCGCTTTCAATGCAGTTTTAGCGGCTTCGAGCGAAATTACGTTGGCAGTTTGAAATTGGACGTTTTGAAAACTGACGCTCTGCCCGCGTTCGAGCCGCTCAACTGCGTTTTTGGCTTCCAACAAACTAGAACCGAAAGTTTCACGATAAAGTTTGATGGCTTCGATTTTGTTTCCGCCCCGCACCAGACGCAGAATTTCTTTGAGTATGTGGGCTTGTTGCAGAAGACCGCCAAACCCGACTGAATTTTCCGAAAAAACATTATTTTGCGTGACAGCAACTTGGCTTCCACAAAAATCGCATTTTTCAAAGGCATCGCCGTCACATTCTAAAGGCGCGGCACACGAAGGACATTTGATTACTTGTATCATAGATTTTGCAATTTTGATTTTAGATTATAAACTGAATTCAATAAACATTTTTCTTTGAAAAGGATAAAAAATGATGAAAAAAATTGCTTTTATTTCGCTAATTGTTTTGACTTTAAGTTTGGTTGCCTTTGGGCAAACCTCAAAAGCCGCTAAATCTGCCGCTGCTCAAGCCGCCGCAGACGAAAAAGCGGTTCGCGCCGCTTTTGAAGATTTGCTGACCGGCATTCGCGAATCAAATGTTGATGGTGTCACGGGCGTTTATTGGAATTCGCCGAAAACGCTCTATTATAACAGTAACGGCTCGGTGACAATCGGCTGGGAACAAGACCGCAAAAACCGCGAAGCACGTTATCCGCGCATTTCAAATGTCAAACTTGATGTTCGCAATGTCAATGTGATGATGCTCGGCAGAGACGGCGCAATGGTCGCTTGCCAATGGAAACAGACGCAAGATTTTGAAGGGAATTCCGAATCTGCTTCGGGCAGAATGACGCTTGTTTTCAAAAAAGTCGGTAAAGATTGGAAAATTATTCATCTTCACACTTCGCCTGATAATCCTCCGGCAACTCGTCCGGTAATGCCTTCGGAAAGAGACGGTCAATAATGCAAAGCATCACGGTTTTTTGCGGTTCAAGTAGCGGTTTTCGCCCGGAATATGCGGAAGCCGCCAAAGAACTTGCTCGTCTTTTGGTCGAGCAAAAAATTCGCCTCGTCTATGGTGGCGGCAGAGTCGGTCTGATGGGAATTATCGCCGATGAGGTGATGAAAAACGGCGGCGAAGTCATCGGAATTATCCCCGAATCGCTGGATAAAAAAGAGGTTGCTCATCGCGGAATTACCGAGCTTCGCGTAGTCGGCTCAATGCACGAACGCAAGGCTCTGATGGCGGAATTCGCCGATGGATTTATCGCCATGCCGGGCGGAATCGGGACGTTTGAAGAGTTCTTTGAAATTCTGACTTGGGCGCAACTTGGTTTTCACCATAAACCTTGCGGATTGTTGAATGTAAAAAATTATTATGACGATTTACTAAAACTGTGTAATAATGCCGTCAATCAAGGATTTTTACGGGCAGCACATCGCTCATTGATTTTAGACGAGACGGATTCTGTTGCATTACTTGAACAAATGCAGAATTATCGCCCGCAAAAGACTGAAAAATGGATAGATAAGGAGAATTTATAAACATGAAAACCCCCGTGATTTGTTTTTCACTTTTCGTGTTGCTTTTTCTATCATCGGTAGAAAATGTTTTTGCTTGTAGTTGTGTCGAGGAAGACAAAAACAGTTCTTTGAATCAAAGAGTTCGGGAGGCTCACCGAAATGCAACTGCCGTTTTTGCTGGTAGGGTTACTCAAATAAATGCCCCGCCTAATCAACCTTATGTTTTTGTAACCATTCAGGTTTTTGATGCTTGGAAAGGAAATATTCCGCCAACCATCACAATTGCAACTAACAAAGGGGCGGAAGCCTGCGAATTTCCGTTTGTATTAAATTCGGAATATTTGATTTATACAACAGTTGACGGCAATATGTTAAGCACCAATATTTGTTTGAGAACTAATTTTCTGCCAAACAATCCCGATGTTCCGATTCTTAATAAAATTACCAAAAGAACGCCTTGATAAAGGACTTGAAAGATGAAAAAGTTTTTATTGATATTGCCGATTTTGCTGTTCCTTTTGAGCGTGGAAAACGCTCTCGCCTGTTCGTGTGTCGCGCCTGACCCGAATAAAACTTTAGAACAACAGGTAACTGAAGCCTATACAGATTCGAGTGCGGTTTTTTCGGCTAAAGTTTTATCAGTCGTCAAATTTAGCAAAGAAGGAAAACTCAAAGTCAAAGTCAGATTGGTCAAATCTTGGAAAGGCAAACTGACTAAAACATTAACTGTGATGACCGGATTAGACAGCGCAATGTGCGGCTATTATTTTGAAAAGGGTAAAACTTATCTCATTTATGCCTATCGGGACGAGGACAAAAAACTAAACACCAACATCTGTTTCGGACAGCGGGGATTGCTTCAAATCAAGAACGCTGGCGATTTTGGATAAATACAAGAAGTAAAAAGCACTTAAACCTTTTCCAAAACTACATTTGCAATCGCGTGTTCGGTCGTATGCGACATCGAAAGATGAACTTTATTTGCGCCGAGTTTCTCTAAAATATTTTGTGCTTCGCCGCTGATTTCAAAATATGGCGCACCTTGATCATCATTTTTTATTTCAATATCCTGCCAAGTTATTTTCCCGCGCCAACCCGTCCGCAAAGCCTTCAGAAAATGCCTCTTTAGCAGCAAAACGCGCGGCGTAAGATTGTGCCGAAGCCGCGCCTTTCGATTCACAATATTCGCGCTCTTTTTCGGTAAAAACCCGCTCAGCAAAACGCAGCGTTCTTTCCAACGTCTCGCGGATTCGATAAACTTCAATTATGTCAGTTCCGATTGAAATAATCATTAGACGCAAGTTCCAAATTCCAAATTCCACATTCCGAAGAACGATTTAACCGAACAAGGCTTTTATTGGCGAGAGAAAGACGGCGTAAAAGTCCTTGTTTGTCGAAATTTAGAAGAAAAAGGTTTTGTCAATGGTTTTTCCACCAGACTCGGCGGAGTTTCGCCTTTTCCCGAAAACTCGCTAAATTTAGCCGGATTTGATGAAGATTCAGAGGAAAATATTTTCGAGAATCGGCGCAGACTTTTGGATGTTTTTGATCAAAAATTTCAACTTTCAACCGTTTGGCAAATTCATAGTGATTTAGTCAAAATCCTAAACAATCAAACAGATGTCGAAAATACAGAAGAAAAATTTGACGCGTTGACGAGTAATTTGGAAAATCTGCTGATTGGCGTTAAAACTGCGGATTGTGTTCCGATGCTTTTGGGCGATACGAAAACGGGCGCATTTTCGGCAATTCACGCAGGTTGGCGCGGAACGGTGGAATCAATTGTCGTCAAAGCCATTGAAAAAATGCAGAAGAATTTTGGCACAAAAGCAGAAGATTTAGTTTGCGCGATTGGTCCCGCCGCAACGGTTAAAAATTATGAAATCGGGCAAGATGTGATTGACGCTTTTGCGAAAAAATTTCCCAATTCCGCACATCTTTTTGAACCAACTCGGACAGGTCACGCCCGAATTGATTTGCATTTGGCTAATCGAGAGCAACTTCTGAGCATTGGCGTAAAAGCTGAAAATATTAGCATTGCACCACTTTGCACAATGGAGCGGACAGATTTATTTTTCTCGTATCGAGTAGAAAAAAGAAAGTTTGGCAAAACGGGGCGATTGCTTTCGGTGATTGGAAGGTGAAGGTAGCAGCGGCAGAAACAGCGACAGTTTGGTTTGTCTTTTTGTCTGCAACTGCAACTGCTTCTGCCCATTCATTTAACCACTCCTTTCAAAATAATCTCCTTCTTTTGTGGCGCGTAACAAACTTCATCGGTGCAGGCTTGATAGCTGACCAATGCGGTGATTTTGACATTTTTCGTTTTCAAATTTGCGGGGACTCGGAAAGTGAATTTAATTATCGTCCGTCCGGCATAAACATTGATTGGCTTATCTGAAAATTCAAACTTCAGATTCTTTCCTCTCGGATAAAAAATCTGTGCGATTTTTACTTGATTACTGCTCAATTTTACAGCAGTTGGAATCATATATTCGCTGGTCGGTTTATTTGAATTTATGTGGAGTTCACTTGGAATTGTTAAAATAATTGAGCCTTTGGCAATTGTTCCGCGTGTAACCGAATCTTTTTCGATTGAGCCGTTGACGCTGATTGTTTGAGCCTTAACTTGATGAAAAATTCCCACACAGAGAATCAAAACAAAGGAAAAAAGTAATACTGCGCTTTTTTTCATAAAAATTATTTCAAAGAAAAACTTTCTAACATCAATTTTATTCTATCAAAATATTGCTCACGATACTCAGGCAAAACGGATATTTCTAATTCAAAAGATTTATTTAGTTTTTTGCAAGCCAAAATTTTGCCAAAAGTATTGATGGTCACATCATTCTCGATTCGTTCAGATTCAAAGGTTTCAGAATCGCCTTCAATTTCACCTTTTTCTTTAACAATCGCCCAACATTGGTTAAATTCTTCCGCACCTTCATCTTCGCTAAAATCTTTTGAATAGGCTTCAAAAGCAAATTCGGATTCTTTGACAGGAATAATAAAATCATTTGGTTTTATAATCTTAAAGTGTTCTGTTTCAACAATTTCCTGTTCGTAGGCGCGACTGGCTTCTCGTTTGATTTTGGTCGAAACATACGCCATCAAGGCAACTAGAATAATGCCGATAATTAAAATTTCCATAATAAATATTGGTTCATTGGTTCATTGGTTCATTGACTCATTTCCTTTGATTTGCACCAAATTTGGCGAAGTCTTAGCCGCAAGTTGACCACAAGCGGCGTAGATGTCGTGCCCACGCGGACGGCGCAGATATGAATCAACCTCTCTCGATGCCAAAACTTCTTGAAAGCGTTCGATTTTCTCCAAAGCCGAAGGTTGATAATCAAGCTGTTCGGCAGAATTATGCGGAATTAGATTTATTTTAACTCGCCGTAAATCGTATTTTTGCAACAGATTAGCGAGTTCTGTCGCGTCTGCTTCCGAATCGTTGACATTCCCCAACAAAACATATTCAAAAGTAAATCTTTCGCCTCGCCGGAGAGATTTTTCAAACGCTTTTGCCGCCGTAAAAAGTTCGTCCAAATTCCAACGCTTGTTAATCGGCATCAATTTATCGCGCAATTCATCTGTTTGGCGCAGAGAGCGAAATTGCCAGATGCGGACGATTTTCAAGCGTCGGCAAATTCGTAAATTTTCGGGACGATTCCGACAGTCGAAACCGTGACGCGATTTGGCACGATAAAAAGTCCGTCTTTTTCGGACATAATTTGGAGTGCCTTAATTAAATTTTCAAAATTCAAAAACGGCTCACCCGCGCCCATCGCCACCAAATTTGTCCCGTGTGGAGTTTCGCCTGCGACACCATAAACGTCATTCAGGACAATAATTATCTGCTCAACAATTTCGCCGGTGGTCAAATTTCGCAAAAGTCCAAGTTTTGCCGTCAAACAAAAATCGCATTTCAAAGGGCAACCCGATTGCGAAGAAAAACAAATTGTGTCGCGTGATTCAGTTGGAATAAAAACGGCTTCAACGGGGAAATCATCTTGCGTTTTCATCAAAAATCGGCGTGTTCCATCTTCTGAAATATAACGCGATTCGATTGTTAAAGTTGAAGTTTGGGAAATTTCAGCCAGTTTTTCCCGAAACGATTTTGGCAAATCCGTGATTTCGTCAAACTCGCGGACACGTCTCGCGTGAAGTGCCGAAAAAAGCTGTTTCGCACGATATTTTGGCTCGCCGTGAGATGTCACAAACTCGGCGAGGTCAGCTTTAGTTAATCCTTGCAGATGAATTTTTTCGCTCATCAGAATTATTTTAACGGAATTCTCGCGCAAAGACATCTTGACGATTGTTTTAATTGAGTGAAGTTTCTACAATAAACCTTCACAAAAGTATGAAGAAAAAGACGATTTCAGGATGTTTTCTAGCCTTATTGGTGGCGGCAATAATCGTTGCTTCGTGCGTTTGGTTTGTCTATAAAATGCGCGAAACGCCTATCGAAACACCGCCAACTGATGAACCGCCGACAGTTAATAAGCCTGAAACTCCGAAAGAAACTGAATCAAATCTCAACAAATATTTGCCACTTGGTAATCCATCCAACGCCACTTTTAATCCTGCTACACCCAATAATTATTTAATGCAAAGCGAATATTTTTCGCTCTCATACAATCGTGAAAAAGGCATTTCAAATTGGGTGATGTGGCGGTTGACCAAAAATTCATTCGGCGAAGCGGAGCGTCAAAATGATTTTCGCCCTGATAATCGTTTGCCGGATGGTTGGACAAATATTTTGCCTTCTGATTACAGCGGAAGCGGTTATGATCGTGGACATCTTTGCCCTAGCGCAGACCGTTCAAGTTCGGAAGGCGCAAACAGCACGACTTTTCTGATGACCAATATGGCTCCGCAAACCCACGATATGAATGCCGGACCTTGGGAAAAATTGGAAAGCTATTCGCGGAGTATGGCGCGGCGAAATGTGACGTTGTATATCATTGCCGGACAATATGGCGAAAAAGGGAAACTGAAAAATAAAGTGACGATTCCGACTAATTTTTGGAAAATAATTGTCGCTGTTTCGAATGGAGAGAGTATCAACAAAGACACAAGAATTATTGCGGTTGATATGCCGAATATTAAGGGAATTGGCGAAAAAAATTGGCGCGACTACAAAACCACAGTCCGTCAAATTGAACAAAAAACAGGCTATAATTTTTTAACTGCTCTGCCGAACGAGGTTCAAAATGTTCTCAAAACGCGGGTTGATGTGAGACAGTAAACGTTAGAGTTACGCATTTATGCGTGATTCGACGTGATTGGTTAAGCCTTTAATTGAATTTTGGACAACATAATTCACGCCTCAAGGCGTAACTCTAACCTTAAAACAAAAAGGCTGGATAAAAATCCAACCTAATACTGCCAACTGCCACTGCTACCGCCTACTGCCTCACGCTTCAAAAGGAATTTCGGCATTTTGCAGAAGCGAAAGTTCGTTGCGTGTAACTTTTTCGAGCAATTCAGGTTCGTCAAACATTTTCAAAATCCTCGAACTGTGGCGTATCGCGGTTCATCCGAAATCATGAACCGGAAGATTAACAAAATTGCGGATATATTGGTCAATTCCGTTGAGCAACGCACCGCCGCCCGTTAAAATAATCCCTCGGTCATAAATATCTGCCGCAACTTCGGGACGAAGTTCGGTCAAAGTGTCGCTGATAGATTGAGCAACTCGGCGCACGATACCTTCGACTACCGGATAAAGTTCGCCGGTCGGTCATTTCAACCGCGCCGGGACTACCCGTTTGCACATCGCGTCCGCGAATCGTAATTGTTTTGGCTAAATCTTCGGGAACATTAGCTTGAAACAAAATCTCGTTTTCAGATTTTCGGTTGTTTCTTCGCCGATTTGCAAGCCGCGATGACGGCGGACATGAGTTGCTAAAGCCGTATTGATTTCATTGCTTCCGATGTCGTTCCGAACGCGAATGAATAATTGTCCCTTTGGCAATGATGGCAATATTGGTCGTGCTGCACCGATGTCTATGACGGCCGAAGCGCGTTTATCACGGGGACTGACGCCTGCGCCGAATGCCGCCGCAATTCCTTCTTCCATCATATTGACTTTGCCGATATGAGCCTCTTCCGCCGCGTGCAAAAGTGCGCGTTGTTCAACGTGAGTAACGTCCGAAATCATACTCATTACGGCTTGCAGAGAAACTTGCGAGCCGCCCGTTTTAGCTTTTTTGACAAAATGCGCGAGCATTTTTTTGGTGCGTTCAAAATCCGCAACCACGCCGCCGCTCAAAGGCGCAATCACCATTACATCACGAGCCTTCGCGTCCGAGCATATCGTAGGCTTCCTGTCCGTAAGCAACAACTTCGTCCGTTAATTCATTGACGGCAACCAATGTAGGCTCATCCAAAACCATATCGCGCCCTTTGACGGCAATAATCGTATTGGCAGTTCCCATATCAATCGCCATCGAATCGGTAACAAAATTTTTAAGCGATGAAATTCCCATCATAGAGGGTATCTTTCCTAAAAAAGACATAATAAAGCAAAATTTTCATTTTAGGAGCAAATTACCCAAATTATCTTTGCGGTTTATCATACCCTAAATCCATTTTACCTCAAATAGTGATACGGGTTGCAAGCGATTTTTTACCATCAAAGGTTCTTGTGCAATTATTGGAAATAGATTTTCGCATAATTTCTGCGGTTGCGTCACTAATTAAAATTTGTCCGCCAGAGCATTTGATTCGAGTCTCGCCGCGAAATTTACCGTATCGCCGATTGCCGTATATTCGGAACGTTGTTCTGAGCCGATATAGCCAATCGTGGCTTCTCCTGTGTGCAAACCGATTCCGATTTGCACTTCGGTAAAACCCTCATCCCTCAATTCTTTATTCAAAATCAACACTCTTTTTTGCATTGCCACTGCAGTTTTCAAAGCATTTTTGGCATCATCGGGCGTGGCAGTCGGCGCACCGAAAATTGCCATCAATCCATCGCCGATGTATTTATCGAGCGTTCCGCCATATGCAAAAATAATCTCGCGTCATTGCCGTAAAATAACTATTTAAAAGCCCGACCACCTTTTCGGGATTTTCGTGTTCCGAAAGTGATGTGAAACCGCGAATATCTGCAAAAAGAACGGTAATTGTTTGATTTACTCCGCCAAGTCTAAACGAATCGGGATTTTCAAGCAACTGTTTGACGACATATTCGGGCATAAAACGGCTGTAATTTGCCCGTGCAACTTCTTCTCGCGCCAGTCGCTTATGCGCTTTGACGGTTTCAACCGTGACTGCCGTTTGGGCGGCAACTGCGCTAATAAGTTCCAAATCTTCTTGGCTAAAAGTGGCAAACGGATCAAGCCGGTCAGCATAAATAACTCCGTGAACATTGGATTCGGTTATCAAAGGGGCGCAAATCGTCGAGCGAACTCCCTGCAAAACGATTGATTCTGAGCCGGAAAATTGTGCGTCACTTTTTGCGTCTTGCGACAACAAAGCAACTTTTTCGCGCATCACTTTTTGGGTAATCGTCCGCGAAATTGTTAATTTCTCAGTCAAAGATTCAAGTTGTTCGTCGCGCGCTTTGACCGCAATCGGATGAAGACTGTATTCCAAAATTTTACCGTCCACCGATTCATCGGCAATTAGCGCAACCACTCTTTCGGCAGGTGTTCCGCGAAAGATTAAATCAGTTGCTTTGACAAATATTTCTTTCAAGTCAAAAACCGTGCCAAGAGTTTTGCTCATTTCGTAAAGTAGTTCTAAAATCTGTGCTTTACGGCGTAATTCTTTTATTTCTTCAGGAGTCGCAAAATTGGATTCCATCGAAATATTTGAATGTTTTCCAATAATTTCGCTGGCTGAGATGAGCATTTGGGTATGTCCGAGCGGTTGGTCATCAAAATCCACCTGTTCGGGAACAACAGGTGTAATTTCGGTAATTTCTTTTAGTCTTTCGACCACTTGAAATTCCAGACGGCTGCCGCCAATCGTAATTTGGTCGCCGTTTTCCAAAACTCTTTCGAGAAAAGGTGAACCATTGACAAAGACTTTATTGACGCTTCTTTTTAGTTCTGCTCCGACAAAATAGCCGTCAATCAACATAAAACTCGTCTCGTCCGTGCGAATCTGCGCGTGATGACGTGAAACGCGTTGATCATTCAGCACGATGTCGTTATCTTTGGCTCTGCCGATGGTATAGACGGTTTTAGGAAGCAAAAGTAGCTCCCAAGTTTTGCCTGTGACTTCTGTGATTTTAAGATTTATGTCCACCATAAAAAAATGGTCTATCAAATTTTGCAATTTATGTTTGACATTATCAATTAACCATTAACAATTATCAATTATCAAAGCTATGATTTATTTCGACAACAATGCCACAACCCAAATTGCCCCCGAAGTTTTTGAGGCAATGAAGCCTTTTTTGAGCGATTTTTATGGAAATCCTTCGTCCGCTTATAACTTTGGACGCGAGACTAGACAAATAGTTGAAAAATCGCGCCGAGAGGTTGCCTCTTTAATTGGCGCAAATGATGAACACGAAATAATTTTCACTTCCGGCGGGACGGAAAGTGATAATTGGGCGATTCTTGGCACACTCGAAGCCAATTCTGATAAAAAACACATCGTCACCACTCGCATCGAACACGAAGCCATCCGAAAAGTTTGTGAAAAAATCCAAAAAAATGGATATAAAATAACTTGGCTGGAAGTGGACGAAAACGGTTTTTTGGATTTGGACGAACTGCGAAAATCTTTGCGAACAGAGACGGCGATTGTCTCAACTATGTTGGCAAATAATGAAACGGGTATTTTGTTTCCCGTCAAAGAGGTAGCCGAAATCGTGAAAGCAAATTCGGACGCAATTTTTCACGTTGACGGGGTGAATGCGGTCGGAAAAATTCCAATTAATTTGAAGCAAACCGAGATTGATTTATTCTCGCTATCGGGACATAAATTTCACGCACCAAAAGGCATCGGTGCGCTCTATGTCCGCGAAGGCGTAAATTTGCCTTCATTTTTAATCGGTGGCGGACAAGAATCTTCGAGACGCGCCGGAACAGAAGCCGTTCATCAAATTATCGGATTAGGAACGGCGGCGGAACTGGTTAAAAATATTGAACCGAAAGTGCGAATCTTGCGCGATAAACTCGAAGATTTTATTCTGCAAAATATTCCCAACGCCAAACTTAACGGCACATCTGACCGCACCCTGCGTCTGCCAAATACTTCGTCAATTTCGTTTGAAAATATGAACGGCGAAGCGATTTTAGCCAAATTAAATGACCTTGAAATTTGCGTTTCCACCGGCTCGGCTTGCAATGCCGAAACTCATACCGCTTCGCCTGTGATGCAAGCGATGAACATTCCGTTCACTACGGCAATGGGCGCAATTCGCTTTTCTCTGGGCAGATACAACATGGAAGATGAGCTTGATTTTGTGATCGAAAATTTACCGAAAATTATTGGGGAATTAGCGGAAATAGGTTTATAAGCAATTGCTTTGACTAGGGGAAATGTGAGATTGTCCTGCCAGGCTATCTTAACCTTTATTTCAAACTCTCAAAAAATTTTTCAAATAATCCTTCAATATTTCTTGAGCTGTGAATTACTCTGAAAATTTCGATTCCTTCTTCATTCGGAACATAAAAGATGATGTATTTTTTGAAAGGAAAACTGCGTAAATTCAGAAAAAATCTGTCTCTGCTTCTGCCTAATTCAGGATTCTTTGCCAGCAATTGAAATTTACGGAATAATTCAGTAAGTAAAAGAAGTTTTATAAACTGATCCAGCAAATTATGTATCAAACGTCACTTGTTACTAACGGAATAGCAAACATCAAGCAAATCGCGTTGTGTTTTTATTTCGCTTAATTTTAGTGGGTCAGTTTGTTTTACCTTTGTTACTTAGTAACGAAAGCTAAATAAACTGACCCAGTAAAATATTGAAAATCTGTTGAAAATAATTACTCAATTTAAGATTGGAGCGCACGCATCCTTGCTTGCATAAGCAGGTGAGCAAAAGTAATCAGATATGTTGAAAATTTGGAGTCCAGCCTTTAGGCTTTAGATTGTTACACTTAGCACGCTAAAGAGTGGACTCCATACGCTTGAAACTATATCCTCACCTGCGTAGGAGATAAAAAAATGACAATCATAACAATTGAAAATATAGCGACAGAAACAAAATTAGGTTACGCCATCTGCACGACTCCGAAATATAAAGGAATTGAAATTGTGCGCCCTTCACGCCCTGATTTTACCGGAACAATTGAACAAATAAGACAACAAATTGCAGAAGATTTTCGGTATTTGAACAGCATTCAGGTATTTTATGAATCATCATTAGTGTTTTTCTATGACGGAATACCAATCGAATTTGTCTGGTCATACGGCAGACTTAGAGAATGTTCAGCTAATTGCGCTTCTTATAACGATGATGATTTTGAAATGAGTGATTGTGATTGTTATCCGTGGGGCGAGGGTTGGTTTAGTCCTGATTTTTATGATTTTTGGGATTACAGGAACAACAAACCTAAAACGGGTAGTTTGAAAATTAAACTTCGGGAGCAAACTGAAAAACTTCGGGAGCAAACTGAAAGAGAATATCTGAACATGCCTTAACCTTATGTTTCGCCCACCAATCGGCTTTGATTTATTCGCCCAAATCTTCGATAGTTTCGTCAAAATCTGCCTTGCGAACCAAATATTCCAGCCGAATTTTTTCAATCAAATTGAGCAGAAATTCTTTGTCAACCAGATTTTTATCAATCGAAATTAGGAATTTATCTTCGGTAGTTTGTAAATCAATTGCTTGCATAAATTTACCTCAAGCCGAATTGTAACACGCGATTTGGGATTTCGGAATATCTAATGCTGAATGACCTATTTCAGAGATTTCTGGTTTGGAGTAAAATCAACGACATTCACCAGCTTTGATTCTATCGCAATTCAAAGATGAACAACAACTTAGGGCGATTTGGGATTTGGGAATGGGGATTGCGGATTTAGGATTTGATGATAAAGGTAGAAACGCAACTGTGAGGAAGCGTGATTGTCCAACAAGCCACCAAATTATTTCTTGACATTAAACAGCATAATCAGCAAAATCTCTTTGCAAGAATAGTCTAAACTTGAAAGAAATTATGTTGTTTCAGGCAAATCAACAAATTGGGAATTATACGCTTATCAAACCTCTTGGTGAAGGCGGTTTTGGTGAAGTTTGGTTGGCGGAAAATCATAATAATCCTTCGTCTGAAAAAGTAGCCATCAAACTTCCTCGCAAAGAACAGATAGATTTGCAAGCGGTTAAAGACGAGATATTTAACTGGACTTTATCAGGCAAACACAAAAACATCTTGCCGATTATCGAATGTGAAACTTTCGGCAATCAAATTGCCATTGTCAGCGAATTTGCTCCTGATGGTTCTTTGCAAGATTGGTTAAAAAAACATCGCGTATTTTCAGTTGCTGATGCAGTTGAAATTATCATTGGAATTTTAGACGGATTGACTCATCTGCATAACAGAAAGATAATTCACCGTGATTTGAAACCCGATAATGTTTTGTTTCAAGGCAGAACTCCGCGTCTGACTGATTTTGGTATTTCGCGGGCTTTACCTGTTGGCAGTAAAAGCGCAACCATTTCGGGAACTATGTCTTATATGGCTCCCGAAGCCTTTGATGGCAAACGTAATAAACAAACTGATATTTGGTCAGTTGGCGTAATTCTTTATCAATTGCTGTCTGGAAATTTACCTTTTCCGCAACGGGAACAAACGGAGCTTATGGGCGCAATAGTTATGCGTGAGCCTAACGCCCTATCTGATTCAGTTCCACCCGATGTGCAAAATATTGTTAAAAAATCGTTGGCAAAATCTCCTTCAGAACGCTTTCAAACTGCTGATAAAATGAAAGATGATTTGAAAGAAATCTTGAGAACTTGGGAAAGTAGTAAACCCGAGCCAATTTTAGATGAGCCAAATCCTTTTCAGCC
The DNA here is from genome assembly GCA_963779235.1 of Pyrinomonadaceae bacterium. Lineage (GTDB taxonomy): Bacteria > Acidobacteriota > Blastocatellia > Pyrinomonadales > Pyrinomonadaceae > JAIBCC01. The sequence goes on along the minus strand of CAVZXI010000010.1, from coordinate 122,909 downwards.
GGTAGATAACCTTCTTGAATCGGCAAACGATACGATTATTGACGAGGGTTTTGATAATAATGAGTTACCAGAGGTTGAATTGAATCAAAATCGGGGAACAATTGAAACAAACAAAAAACTTCAACCTGATGAGAAAGAAAAGCAAGGTCAAGTCGGGCAAGTAATACGCCAAGGGAAAACAGAAGAAAAACAACAACAACAAGTAAGAAACGTAAAAGAACTGGATTACTTAAAACGAGACGATGATTGTGCTGAAAATGATTACTACTGCAAAATAGAACACTACAGTAAGGCGATTGACCTAAATCCTAATTTTGCAATTGCATACTACAATCGTGCAAATGCCTATTACGAACTAGGCAATTATGACAGGGCAATTAATGATTATAACAAAGCTATTGAGTTAAAAACTGATTTTGCAGAAGCTTATTTTGGTCAAGGAGACGTTTCGAGAGCCAATGGTAATTATGACCAAGCTATTAACTATTACACTAGAGCAATTGAGCTAAAACCACTAAAAGAATTCTATACCAATCGTGGAATTGTCTATTCCGACAAAGGAAATTATGAACAAGCCATTTGGGATTACAATAAGGCTATTGAGCTAAATCCTAATTACGCAATTGCCTACAATAACCTAGGAAATACTTATGATGAAAAAGGTAATTATGAGAAAGCATTTAGTAATTACAACAAGGCTATTGAGCTAAATCCTAATTACGCTGATGCTTACAATAATAGAGGAAATATCTACAGAAAGAAAGGTGATTTTGACCAAGCATTTAAGGATTATACGAAAGCAATTGAAATGATGCCTGATTCAGTAATTTTTTACTCTAATCGTGGAAAAGTGAACATCCGCAAAGGCAATTATGAACAAGCAATTAAGGATTTTAATAGGGCAATTGAGCTAGAGCCTGATTGTTCAGTTGCTTACGCGAATCGTGCAGTTGCTTACTATGAAAAAAGTAATTATGACAAAGCAATTACGGATAGCCGAAAGGCTCTTCAAATAGACCCAAATAATAAATTAGCGAAAGATAATTTGGAAGTTATGTTAGAAGAAGGAAAAAATAATCAATAGCTTATTAGGAGTCGGTTTGGGCTTTCGTCTTGTTTAAGGAGAATTAAACTTTACCTTTCACGCTTTGTGACGAAGCAAGTAGTTTAAAATTCAACATATGATTGACTAAAACACCTTGCATTGACTCAATCTCAAGTTTTTTGTTTTGCAATCAAAAACACTCAATACTTCTTTGCCCTTGCTGAATGAACGCTCATTCATTTATAATCATCTCAACTAAAAATCTATCAATTACGAGGAAATCAGAAATATGCTAAATATCGGAAAAGCCGCAGTTTTAGGCGCGGGAACAATGGGAGCGGCGATTGCGGCTCATCTTTCAAATGCGGGAATCCCGACTTTGTTGTTGGACATTGCGCCACGCGAAGACGATGCGAAGGACAAAAATCAGCATCGTCAAATCGCTGTTTGAAGCGGCGAAAAAGTTGAAGCCGGCACCGTTTATGTTGGCGGACAATGCGGGTTTGATTACGTTGGGCAATTTTGACAGAAGATATGCCGAAGCTCAAAGATTGCGATTTTGTGATTGAAGCCGTGGTTGAGCGTTTGGACATCAAACACAAGACTTTTTGCCGAAGTTGAAAAGCATCGCAAGGCGGGTTCGGTCATCGCTTCCAACACTTCGGGCATTCCGATTTCGTCAATTGCCGAGCCGTTTTCCGACGATTTTAAGAAACATTTTGTCGGCATGCATTTTTTCAATCCGCCGCGTTATATGAAATTGGTCGAAGTCATTCCGACTGCTGACACGGATGGCGAAATTGCTTGTAAATTGTCTGGATTTCTTGACCAAAGGCTTGGCAAAGGCGTTGTTCCGGCGAAAGATCGTCCGAATTTTATTGCAAATCGCGTTGGAGTTTATTCGATTATGGCGGTTTTGGACGAGATGATTAAGCAAGGTTTTACGCCGACCGAAGTTGACCAAATGACGGGCAAGGCAATCGGACACGCTTCGTCTGCGACCTTTAGAACTTCGGATTTGGTTGGCTTGGATGTTACCGCGCACGTTGTTTCAAATCTTTATCCGGCGATTCCAGAAGACGAAGACCGCGACACTTTCAAATCCCCGAAGTGATGCAAACGCTGTTAGATAAAAAGATTTTGGGCGACAAAACGAACGGCGGATTTTTCAAAAAATCGAAAGATGAAACGGGCAAACGGGTAATTTTAGAACTCGATTTGCAGACTTTTGAATATAAACCGCAAGTCAAAACAAAATTTGCTTCGATTGATGCGGGCAAAGGCGATTGAAGATATTCCGACTCGCGTCAAACAACTCTGTTTGGGGCAAAGATAATGTCGGCGAATTTTTGTGGAAAACGTCTGCGCGAATTTCGGCTTACGCGGCGAATCGGATTCCCGAAATTGCCGAACACGATTGTCGAAATTGACAACGCTATCAAATGGGGTTTTGGTTGGGAAATCGGCGTTTTTGAGGCTTGGGACGCAATCGGCGTGGCGGAATCGGTTGAACGAATGAAAGCGGAAGGAATGAAAGTTCCCGCAAATGTGCAAGCAATGCTCGATTCGGGCGCGACTTCGTTCTACAAATACGAAAACGGCACGACTTCATTTTTACGATTTGGTCAACGGCGGTTACAAAGAAATTGCCTGATAAACAAGGCGTTATCGTTCTCAAATCGGTCAAAGACCGAACGGGCGTTATCAAATCGAATAAAGGCGCAAGTTTGATTGACATCGGCGACGGCGTGGCTTGTTTGGAATTTCATTCAAAAATGAACTCAATCGGCTCGGACACGATGCAGATGTTGAAATTTGCGGTTGAAGAAGTCGAAAAAAATCACGTTGGCTTAGTCATCGGAAATCAAGGCGGAAATTTTTCGGCGGGCGCAAATATTATGATGCTCCTGCTCGCCGCGCAAGAGGAAGAATGGGACGACATTAATTTGATGACTCACACTTTTCAACAAGCAAATATGCGTCTGCGCTATTCGTCAAAACCTGTCGTTGCAGCACCTTACGGTTTGAGTTTGGGCGGCGGTTGCGAAATTCCGCTTCATTGCGACAAAGTTCGGGCGGCGGGCGAAACCTATATGGGTTTGGTCGAAGTCGGTGTCGGATTGCTTCCCGGCGGTGGCGGAACAAAGGAAATGACGCTGCGCGCAATGGATTTGGCGAAGAAAACGCCTGATGCAGACCCGCTCGTTTTCCTGAAAAAAGTGTTTGAAACGATTGCAATGGGCAAAGTCGCAACTTCGGCGCAAGAAGCGAAAAGTTTTGGATTTTTGAAAGATTCCGACGCAATTTCGATGAACGGCGACCGCATTGATTGCCGATGCGAAACAAGAAGTTTTGAACCTCGCGGCGGCAGGCTACACGCAACCCGTCCAACGCACCGACATTTACGCGATGGGCGAGGCTGGAATGTCAGCTTTCAAAATCGCTTTGCACCAAATGAAACAAGGCGGATTCGTTTCCGAACACGATTGCAAGATTGCGCTGAAAATCGCTAAAATCTTGTGCGGTGGTGAGTTAAATCACGCTTCAGTTATGTTTCCGAACAATATTTGCTCGATTTGGAACGTGAAGGATTTTTATCGCTTTGTGGTGAACGCAAAACGCAAGAACGAATCGCGGCGATGTTGAAAACAGGCAAGCCTTTGCGAAATTAAAGGAGGAAATTAACCGCAAAGGACGCAAAGTGAAGACGCAAAGGGACGCGAAGATTTTTAGGGAGTTGTTGAATTAGATTTTTTAAATTTTAATCTTCTTTGCGCTCTTTGCGAAAACCTTTGTGTCCTTTGCGGTTAAAAAAATATATGAACGAAAACTCACTTTCAAATTTAGTTATCAATCGCGCTTTGAAAGTTCATACAGTTTTGGGTCCGGGGTTATTAGAATCATCTTATCAGGAGTGTCTTTTTTACGAATTACAAAAAGCCGGATTAAAAGTTGAAAAAGAAACACCTTTACCGTTAATTTACGAAGAAGTAAAACTCGAATGCGGTTATAGAGTTGATTTGTTGGTTGAAAATAAACTGATTATTGAAGTAAAAGCAGTCGAAGCCCTAAATGATATTCACCTTGCCCAAGTTTTTACATATTTGAAGTTAGCGAATTGCAAACTCGGTTTATTGATAAATTTCAACGTCTTGCGTTTGAAAGAAAAAGGCATTCGGCGTGTTGTTAATGGGCTTTGATTTTAAGAGAAGTATTTAACCGCAAAGGGCGCAAAGATTAAGACGCAAAGAAACGCAAAGTTTTTTTATGTTTCAAAATTATCTAAAATTCTTGGCGACCTTTGCGAAACCTTTGCGCCCTTTGCGGTTAAAAAACAATACAAATTATGCCAGTCAAAATATCAATACTTTTTGCAGGATTATTTCTCCTAATCGGAATGATTACAGGTGTTTGGAAATATGCAACGATTATGAAAAGCGAAAATCATAAATCGTCAATGTATATTGACATTGCTCATCGGAACGCCTTGCTTTTCAGTTTTGCTTGCATAGTTATCGCCAAATTGATGGAGTTCAGTCCGTTTTCGCCAACAATGCAAATGGTCATAACGGCAATTCCACTTTTTTATTTTAGTATGACGACGATTAACCAAATCAAAGAAGGTTTTGCGGGGCGGACTGAAACAATTTTTAAGGAAAGAAATTTTTGGCAATAATATACTTGACACACCTAACCGTCAAGGTGTAGAATTTATTTCTGATATTTTTACACCAAACCGTTTAGTGAGTCTGTTTCAAATGTTACAATTTTCAGCAAAAGAATTTGTATTTTTAATGAATATGCTTTCGTCATTGAAGGCAGAATTAAAAGTCATTGCTGAGAACAACCTTGACCCAGATGACAAGCCAATTAGTGAAAATATAAAATCGGCTTGGGTTGCGATATTAAAACTTATTAACAAGCATTGTGAGGAAATAGGGCTAAGTAATTCAATCACTCTCATACAAAGGGTTATAAGCGAATTACGTTCACCTGATTACACCTATCCAAAGTATGGTGCAAGGCTTGAAGAATTAAAAGACCGAATTTACGATGAAATGTCACAGCCTCTTTTTTTAACAATAAAGCAGGACAAAGCAATATATTTCAATCAAGCTAGTCTTTTTGGCGAATCAGTATTTAACAATTTTCCATCCGCTAGTTTCGACATTGAAGAAGCGGGAAAATGTTTTGCAGTAGGACGTTCTACGGCTTGTGTGATGCACTTGATGCGGTGTATAGAAGTCGGACTGAAAGCGGTAGGGACTGGCTCTAAGCGTTGCGAGTCTAGTAAATCCAAATTGGCAAACAATCATCAATCAAGCAAATAGCGCAATCACTGCCAAGAAAATCACTTTAGGCGTAAGTTGGAAGGCAGAAGAAGATTTTTATACGAATATAGTTGCTCACCTATTCGCAGTTAAAAACGCTTGGAGGAATCCGACTATGCACGTTGAAAATAAATACACCGAAGAAGAAGCAGAAGATATTTTCAATGCTGTAAAAGGATTTATGCGCCAATTATCTGAGCATTTAAATGAAAAAGGTCATTACTGAGCGGTATAAAAATTGCATTGGACACAAAAGGGTGAAAAAACAGATATTTAAGTGTGAATCAAACACTATTCAACACCATTTTGCGTCCACTTGAAGCGATGTTGGCTTCAATGTCACCAAGTATAGACCAAGAAGCAATGCTTCGGAAAAACTCTTTTTTGCTGATTTTGTGCGGAAATTGATTTTTGGCTATCTTTACCAAAACAGTTCTTTGAGAAGTTTGACGGTGGAATTAGAAACCAATGCGGTATGCCGTGATTTGGATTTGCAACCGACCCCATTTTCAACCTTGAAAGATGGATTTTCACGCTTTCAGAGCAAATATTTCAAGCAGTTATATGAGACTCTCTTGGAATCGGCAAATCTCTCTAAAGTGGCATTTATTGAAGAGTTGGGGATTTGCCAAGTGATAGATGGGAGTTTATTTCCGATGCTTTTATCCATTACTTGGACTAATTATCGGGAAAAGAAAAATGCGTTCAAGCTACATTTAAGTTTTGAATTGAATCGAATGATGGCGACTTAGTTTTGGGTTGGAAGCGGGAATTCAAATAAGCGAGCATTTTTAGAGAAAGTGGTAACAGCGGGAGTTACATACATCGCAGATCGAGGCTATTTCAGTTTTGCTTTAGCGGATAAAGTGTTGCAAGCCAAAGCGTTTTTGGTGATGAGGGTGAAGGATAATCTGCTTTACGAGGTAGTTAGAGTGGTGTCATCAATTTAGCGGAAATCCCAAATTGTTTTCATCGGGTGGCGGATGAAATCATCATTTTCACGAATGACGAAAAGCGGAATAGGCTGCGTTTAATTACTTTTACGATAGCTGGAAGTTATTTTCGGATAGTCACGAACCGGTTTCAGTTAAGCACGCTAAACATAATTATTTTATATGCTTACAGGTGGCAGATAGAGTTATTTTTCAAGTTTATGAAACGAACGATGAAAGGAATACATCTGCTCAATCAGAGTCAAAACGGAGTGGATATCCAGTTTTATCTGTTGTTGACGACAGCGATCTTGATGTTGAAATTCAAGCAAAGCAATCAAGAAAATGAGGATTTAGAAGAAAAAGTTGAGGAAAAAAGAGAAAAAAAAAGGGTTAAGCCCGTCGAAATCGATCAAAGAAATCGGAAAAATATTTTACAAGTCGTGGAAAATCAGCAAGAATTGGCTCTTGATAGTGAAGAATTCGCTAAATCAAATAGTTGATTATGAACTACTTAAATTGCCGAATAGCTACTAGCAAATCTTATGCCGCTCAGTAATGGAAAAAGGTAAGTTCCGTAAAGGGAAAAAGAAGTAGTTATGAAAAAGAAAATTGAAACGAAAAATGATGGAAAGGAATTTGAACGCTTTGAACATTTTGTGCGTGAGATTGTGAAAGTTCCGAAAGATGTAATTCTGAAACGTGAGCAAGAAGAAAAACAAAAGAAATTAAAGCAAAATAAGAAAGTTACTTAATAATCTATTGCTTTATTTGCTCTGTTGCTTTAGATTTTAAAGTATTATGGAAAAAATTACAAAATTAGCACACGAAATTTTTGAACAGGTTGAGGCTTCGGATTTATCCGTTTTAGAAAAACTGACAGCATTAAAGGTTGCTAATGAACTGCTGTCATTAAGAAGAGCAGAAGAGATTGTTACTCGTTATCCTGAGAGTTCAATTGCTTTAGTTGAGTCTGCATCTCTTCTTGGCTCTTCGTGAGAACGCCGACTCTTATTTGCCGACAGAGCCACGACCTTTGATTTTTTCTTCGCGCTTATGTTTGTGCATATTCTTGGCTTTGCCGCCGATGAAAGTTTCGTCTGCTTCGACTTCGCCAGAGAGTTTTTCAAAAGTGCCGTTCTGCATTGCCAGACGGATGCGGTGAAGCATAAACCAAGCGGATTTTTGAGTGATACCGATTGCTCTATGGATTTCATAAGAAGAAATCCCGTTCTTTGCATTGACGATAAGCCACATCGCAGTTAGCCATTTGTCTAAACCGATGGGTGAATCTTCAAAGATAGTTCCCATTTTGACGGAAAACTGTTTTTTACAGGCTTTACATTTCCAGATTTTGCGGGTGGAAAGAAAAGAAGTTTTATCGTTTCCGCAATGTTGGCAGATTGCAATTCCGTCTTGCCAACGCATTGAAATCATAAAGTTAAAGCAAACGTCTTTATCGGAAAAATAGATGATTGCTTGCTGTAAAGTTTGTGGTAAATTATTGTCTTTGTTCATCATACAAAGATTTTAGCAAATTAAAACAGGTGTGTCAAGTATATTATTGCCAAATTTTTCTACAACGTGGTTCACCTACGGGCTTATTATTGGTGAAATTGGTGCAATTTCGTTGATGATTATTGGTTTTGTCTATACTCAATTTTTATAACCGTTAGGACAAAACAGCAAGAATGAACTGCCGCAGTATTGAAGACGGGCAGGTCTTTGAGGGATGAAATATATGGGTGCGATTTTTCCTGTGTTGGACAAAGAAATTAACGGCATTGATATTTCTTCGGTGAGCGGAAAAATGATAAATCTTTTTGAGCCAGAGCTAAGCGCAGTCGCTACAGAAGCGGGATTGGCTTCAATAATGAGTTTTTTCGGAGCCAATCCTTTTGAATACTTTGATGAAGAGGAGTTTGAAACACTTGAATTATCCGAAGCAGATTCAGGTGAGAAGTGGTTTGAGCCTAGAGATGGTTTGCAAGTATTTGAATTTTTAATTGATTATCTGCGTAATAATAAATCAATGTTTGGCGATGAAAATGATGATGTGATTTACGATCTTGAGAATTTCAGAAAAGTTTTACAGAAAGCTCAGGAATTCGGAGCAAAGTGGCACGTTGAAATAGAAATTTAGCTATGACACGAAGTTTAGTTGATTTAAATTCCGAATTAAAAGCAATTGCTGAAACTACCAAAAATGTTTTCGGCAATCTTTCGGCAGGGCAATTAAACTGGAAACCTTCGCCGGAAACTTGGAGCATCGGGCAATGCTTCGAGCATTTGATCATTACGAACAACCTCTATTTCCCCGCAATTCAAAACGTGATTGACGGCACGCATCGCAATAACTTTTTCTCAAAAATTCCGTTTTCGACCAATTTAATCGGGTCTTTAATGAAAAATAGTTTGAAACCCGAACAAGCCAGAAAGATGAAAACATTCAAGGTTTTCGAGCCGACTGCAAGCGATATTTCAGTCACAATTTTTGCTGATTTTACCGAAAGTAACCAAAAGTTAGCGGCGATGTTTGAGGCTTGTAAAAATTTGGACATTCATAAAATCAAAATTCCCGAACCTCTGAGTCCGGCTTTGAATCTGCGTCTTGATGATGCTTTCGAGATCCTTGTTTTGCACGAAAAACGTCATTTTCTGCAAGCCGAAAGGGTTTTGAAAATGGAGGTCTTTCCAAAATGAAAATGTTAATTTACTTCGGCGGAATTCTTTGGATTATTTGTTTTATCTTTCACGTTTTATTTTGGAAGCTATTTAATTGGAAACACGATTTGGACTCTGTAAACAAAGTCAACAAAGGAATTATTCAAGTGTTAAATTTGTGTTTAATGCTTTGTTTTTTAATATTCGCCTATATTTCGCTTTTCCAAACCGAAGAACTTTTGACAACGAGTTTAGGAAAATCCTTGATTGCTGGAATGGCACTTTTCGGTGTTTTTCGGGTAATCGAACAATTTATTTTCTTTGACTTGAAACACATTCGTTCAAAAGCGGTTTTAGTAGTTGCATTGATTGGCACCGCGATTTATTTAATTCCATTGTTTGGATAAATTACGAGTTCGGAGTCACAAGTTCGGAGTCCAGCCTTCAGGCTGTTTCCGCTGCGCTTCGCTGGCGGATGCACGCTGAAGCGTGGACTCCAATCAAAAAGGAGCAGAAAAAATGACAACTGAAAAAACGGCGTGTATTTTATGTTCGAGAAATTGCGGTTTGAAAGTTCAAATCAGCGATGGCAAATTCGTTAAGATTCAAGGTGATGAACAGCATCCGATTAGCAAAGGTTACATTTGTCAAAAAGCTGCTCGATTAGAATATTACCAAAATCACGATGACCGTTTGCGGCATCCTTTGAAACGTCAATCTGATGGAACATTCACCAAAATTTCGTGGGACGAAGCACTTGGCGAAATTGCCGGAAAGTTGAAAAGTATTAAAAATCAACATGGCGGAAATTCGTTTGCTTTCGTGGGCGGCGGCGGACAAGGTAATCATTGGGGCGGAATGTATAGCCGACAACTTCTTGCGGCGATGGACAGCAGATTTATCTACACGGCTTTGGCGCAGGAAAAAACGGGTGATATTTGGGTTAATGGACGTTTATTCGGCAATCAAACGTGCCACACAACCGAAGACATCGAACACGCTGATTACGTTCTGTTTATCGGCACAAATCCGTATCAGGCGCACGGCATCGTGAATGCTCGCAACACCTTGCGCGAAATTCAAAAAGATAAAAAGCGAACAATGGTCGTGATTGATCCGCGTGTTACCGAAACGGCGAAAATGGCTGATATTCATTTGCAACTTAGACCAGGAACAGACGCTTATTTAATTTCTGCGATGCTTTCGATTATTGTCCGCGAAGGCTTGCACGATAAAGAATTTTTAGCCGAACATTGCACAGGTTTTGAGGCGTTGGAAGAAGAATTATTGACGATTGATCCGCAAGACTACGCGAAACGTGCTGATGTGGAATTTGAATTGATGGCAAAAGTTGCGCGGGATTTTGCGGCTGCCGAAACCGCTTGTGTGCGGGTGGATTTAGGCACGCAACATACTCTGCACACAACACTTAACGCTTATCTCGAAAAACTTTTATATTTAGTTACGGGCAATTTTGGCAAAAAAGGCGGCAACAATTTACACACTTCTCTGATTCCTTTGGTCAGCGATACGGACGAGCGAAAAAAGGGAATTCGCACGGCAAAGCACAAGATGTTTCCGATTGGCGGGCTGTATCCGCCGAATATTTTGCCCGATGAAATCAATCATTCGGGCGAGGACAGAATCCGCGCCGTTTGGGTTGATAGTTCAAATCCTGTTTTAACTTTTGCTGATACAAAAGCCTACACCGAAGCCTTTCAAAAACTTGAACTTCTGGTCGTCGTTGATGTGGCGATGACCGAAACGGCGCGTCTGGCAGATTACATTTTGCCTGCCGCTTCGCAGTTTGAAAAGTTGGAAGCGACGGGATTTAATTTGGAATTTCCCGAAAATTTTTTCCATCTGCGTCACGCTGTTTTTGCGCCGTTGGAAGAATCTTTGCCCGAACCGGAAATCTATACGCGATTGCTCGAAAAGATGGATTTGATTCCAAAAAAGTTTCCGATTTTAAGTAAAATTGCGTCTGTTTCGCGGTTGGGATATTTGGCGGCATTGCAAATTTTGTTCAAACGAAAACCGAAATTGCAAAAATACGCGAGTTCAATAATGTATCGGACGTTGGGCAAAACTCTGCCGAAAAATGCTGAATCCGCTGCGCCGTTGTTGGGTTTGACGCTTGCTTATGCCGCCAAATATTTTGCCGAAGTCAAAGCCGCAGGATTTTCGGGAAATCAGCGAAATCTCGGTAACACATTATTTGATAAGATTTTAGCGGAAAAATCTGGCGTAATTATCAGCAAACACAAATTTTCAGATGTTTGGACATTGATTAAAAATAAAGACGAACGGATTTATTTAGAAATCCCCGAAATGTTAGAAGAATTAAAAAAAATACGCAACGAAGATTTATCAAACGACGATTATCCGTTTATTTTGATGGCGGGCGAACGGCGAAGTTACAACGCAAATCAAATATATCGAAATCCCGAATGGCGCAAAATTGACCCGAAAGGCACAATGCGAATTCATCCCGAAGATGCCAAAGAAATCGGCATCGAAAACGGTGCGGAAGTTGTTTGCCGTTCGGCAATCGGCAGTTTGAATGTGTTTGTCGAAATTGATGCAAGTGTTCGACGCAAAGTGGTTACGCTTCCGAACGGTTACGGGCTAAAATATAAAAACGGCGAGCCAAACGGACCACAACTAAACTTGCTGACACCAAGCAATAATTGCGAACCTCTGACTAAAACGCCGTTTCATAAATATTTACCAATAAAAATTAGGAAAATAAGTTAGAGTTACGCCTTCAGGCGTGATTCAACTTGAGCAGTTAAACTTTTAATTGAACACAATCAACGTTTTTCACGCCTGAAGGCGTAACTCTAACAATAAATAAATGATTGATTACAAACAATTTGCGCTCATTTTTGATATGGATGGCACGCTGGTTGACAATATGCACTTTCACACCGAAGCGTGGGGAAAAATGTTGGCGGAAAACGGAATTGAGATGGACGCGCACGATTTTTTGGTCAAAACTGCGGGTAAGACTAATCGTGAAATTTTGCCAACAGTTTTTGGCGATATTTCCGATGAAAAAATTACTGAATTAGCGCATCGCAAAGAATCACTTTACCGCGAAATGTTTTTGCCGCATCGAAAACCGATTGATGGATTGATTGAACTTTTGCAGTCCGCGCAAGATTTAGGAATCAAAATGGCGGTTGCAACTGCGTCTGCTCAACCAAATGTCGAATATATTTTGGACGGCTTAGATTTACGCAAATTTTTCGATGCCGTGACCACCGCCGAAGACGTGACCAACGGCAAACCTGACCCCGAATTTTTCTTGAAATCAGCCGAAAAACTTGATGTAACTCCAAGCAACTGCATCGTTTTTGAAGACGCAATCGGCGGTTTTGAAGCGGCGCATCGGGCAAAAATGAAGTCAATCGGCATTGCCACGGTAAATTCGATTAAAGATATTTTGAAACTTGATTCGGTAGTTGAAGCGCACAATGATTTTGTTAAAATAAAACCACAAGAATTGATTGAAAAATACTTTTAGGAAATTATCCACGAAGATTCACGAAGGTTTCACGAAGTAAGAAGCAAGTAATTGAAAGTTGATTTTTGCCTTTCCTTCGTGTTCTCTTCGTGAATCTTCGTGGATGAAAAAAAATTATGAAAAGATGCGATTGGGCAAAAAATGATTTAACGATTCATTATCACGATACCGAATGGGGCGTTCCGCTTCACGATGACCAAAGATTGTTTGAGTTTTTGATTCTCGAAGGCGCACAAGCAGGTTTGAGTTGGGACACAGTTTTGGCAAAGCGCGAGAATTATCGCAAGGCGTTTGATGATTTTGATGCAGAAAAAATCGTCAAATATGATGATGAAAAATGTGCGGAACTTCTTAAAAACGAAGGAATTATCCGCAATCGTCTGAAAATAGCTTCGGCGGTTCGCAATGCCAAATGCTACCTGCAAACGGTTGACGAATTCGACAGTTTTGATAAATATATTTGGTCATTTGTGGACGGCAAACCGATTGTCAACACTTGGGAAAATATCAAGCAAGTTCCCGCAACCACTCCAATTTCTGATGTGATGTGCAAAGATTTGAAAAAACGCGGCTTTAATTTTGTAGGCTCAACTATTATGTATGCCTTTATGCAGGCGACGGGGATGGTGAATGACCATTTGACGGAGTGTTTTAGGTATAATGAAATTGACAGGAGAAAATTATGATTCCAAATCTCGAACAAATCTTGATTGAAAAAGTTCTTGCTTTACCAGTCGAAAAACAGTTGAAAGTGTTGGAATTCATTGAGCAACTTGAGATTGAAACTAATTTTGACGAAATCGCCAATTCTGAGAATGTAGTTTCAGAAAAACCTTGAATGATTTAACCGTTGACCGCCGACATTTTACGGTTTTCAAACCCAAACATTGCGAAAGTTTTACTCTTTTGCCATCAGAAAAATAAATGCTAAAAAGAATCCTAGAAAATAGCCGTTATATCGTCTTTATCGCCGTTGTCGGTTCATTGGTGGCAACTGTTACCTTACTTGGCTTTGGAATTTATGACATTGGCGAATTGCTCATTAAAATTTCAAAAGGCGCAGTTGATTCAAAGACTTCGGGGCTGAAATTGATTGAAATTGTTGACAGTTTCTTACTGGCGACAGTTTTCTTGATAATTGCAATCGGGCTTCATGAATTGTTTATTGATTCATCTTTGAAATTGCCTGATTGGTTAGAAATCAACTCATTAGACGATTTGAAAGGCAAACTTGTCGGCGTAGTGATTATCGTTTTGGGCGTAATATTTCTTGGAAATACGGCAAAATGGACGGCGGGAACGGATATTCTTTATCTTGGCGGAGGAGTCGCGGCGGTGATTGCGGCTCTAACTTATTTTTTGAGTCAAAAGAAATGAAAAGATTAGAATGTTAGATAAAATTATTACAGGAATATTGCTGATAGTTGGAATAGTCAACCTTTTGCCGTTGGTTGTCTTTTTTGATGCAACTAAAACCGCCAAACTTTACGGCGTGCCAATCGAAGGTGAAAGTTTGATTATTCTAATGCGCCATCGCGGAGTTTTGTTGGCGATTGTTGGAATAGCTTTAAGTGCAGCCGCTCTAAAAACTGAGTTCAGAATGTTAGCGATTGCACTAGCTCTTATCAGCAAGTTTGCCTTTATTTTTCTGACATTTACAACATCAAATTACACGCCCGAACTCAAACAAATTGCGTTGATTGATGTTGGGGCGATTGTGTTGTTATTCGTTGTTTTGGGATTGCATTTTTACTCCAAATAGGTCTTATGGAATATATAATTGGGGTAGTTTCAGCCGTAATTATTGTAGCATTAGCTAAATTCACCAAATTTGAGAGGGATCTCTCATTTTATCCGACAATTTTGATTGTAATTGGTCTCCTTTATGTTTTGTTTGCCGTTATTGATGGAAGAATCTGGGTTGTTTTGTTTGAGAGTTTGTTCGCAATATTATTTACCACGATTGCAATCATCGGGTTTAAGAAAAGCGAGATAATTGTCGGAATTGGGATAATGTTGCATGGCTTTTTTGATATTTCTCACCATTTGCTTATTGAGAACAGAGGAGTTCCGATATTCTGGGCAGGATTTTGTTTGGCGATTGACTTCCTTCTTGGTGTCTATATCATCTTTGCGAAAAATAAATTGGAAAAATGAATCACCCAATCACATCCGCAATCCGCGTTTTGCGAGAATATAAAATTGAATTTGAACCGCACATTTTTGATTACGTCGAAAAAGGCGGAACGAAACATTCGGCTGAAGTTTTAGACGTTGATGAACATTCAGTTATCAAAACTTTAGTCTTTGAAACTGATACCAAGAAACCGCTTATCGTATTGATGCACGGTAGCTTACAGGTTTCGACCAAAGAACTCGCCAGATTTTTGAAAGTTAAAACCATCACGCCCGTTACTCCCGAAAAAGCAAATAAATTAACCGGATATTTAGTCGGTGGAACTTCACCTTTTGGCGTGAAAACAAAGTTGCAGATTTATGTTGAAAAGACGATTTTTGAGTTATCCAAAATTTACATCAATGGTGGAAAACGTGGGTTTTTAGTGGCAATTGAGCCGAAAATTTTGCGCGAAGTTTTGCAGATTGAAGAAGTAGAAGTTGGAACTTTAAGCTGAAATTAACTCAAAAAATATCGCACAAAATCCAAAAACATAGTAAATTATCAAACAAGCAATAAACAACTTAATCAATCCCCCAAATATTTTAAAAAATGGAACACGAAAATCATCATCAAAATCTTGATAAAGTTACCTTTGCGGGACTTTTAATTTCACTCGGCATTGTATTTGGCGATATCGGAACTTCGCCGCTTTACGTTTTTTCGGCAATTGTCGGAACGCGGACGATTGATCCAACGCTTGTTCTGGGTGGACTTTCGGCAGTTTTTTGGACGCTGATGTTTCAGACGACCATCAAATACGTGCTAATCGCGTTGCGAGCTGACAACAATGGCGAAGGTGGAATTTTTTCGCTTTACACTTTGATTAAACGCTATGCCGGAAGTTGGCTGATGTATGTCGCCATCATTGGCGGTTCATTTTTGTTGGCTGATGGAATAATTACGCCGCCGATTTCGGTTTCGTCCGCGATTGAAGGTTTGAGAATTTATTCACCGAATATTCCAACTGTGCCGATTGTGATTGCGATTTTAATTGGGCTTTTCGTCGCTCAACAATTTGGGACGCAGCTAATCGGCAAGTTTTTCGGACCTGTGATGACGATTTGGTTTTTGTTTATTGGCGGAATCGGTTTGATGTCTTTCGTCAATGATTTTTCCGTTTTGAAAGCTATCAATCCTTATTATGCTTATCAACTTTTGGCAGAATATCCGCACGGTTTTTGGTTGCTCGGCGCGGTTTTTCTCTGCACGACAGGCGCGGAAGCTCTGTATTCTGATATGGGACATGCCGGACGCGGAAATATCAGATTTAGCTGGATTTTGGTGAAAATTTGTCTGCTTTTGAGTTACGCAGGGCAATGTGCATGGCTGCTAAGTCAATCAGGTAAAACACTTACAGGCACAACGCCGTTTTATTCAATCGTTCCGCCAGTCATTTTGCCAGTCGCGATTGCGATTGCTACTTTGGCGGCAATCATCGCTTCGCAAGCATTGATTTCGGGCAGTTTTACACTCATCGGCGAAGCGATTCGGCTGTCGTTTTGGTCGCGCCAACGCATCGTTTATCCGACTGATTTCAAAGGTCAACTTTACATTCCGCAAGTCAATTGGTTACTGATGTTCGGCTGTATTTTCATTGTTTTGTATTTTCACGAATCAAAATATATGGAAGCCGCGTATGGACTTTCGGTGACGCTGACGATGTTGATGACGACATTTTTGCTCTTTGTTTATCTTCGCTCACGGCGATTTAACCCAATTATTACGTTTAGTTTAGCCGGATTATTTTTAATTATCGAACTTGCCTTTTTGATTGCGAATTTAGAGAAATTTCCCGAAGGTGGTTACGTTTCGGTGTTGGTCGGATTCGTGCTTTTTGCAATTATGTGGGTTTGGTTTAACGGCAGACAATTGCGTAAAAAACTCACGATCTGGGAAAACACAGAAGAGTTTTTTGGCACCTTGCAAGAATTAAGCAACGACAAAACAATTCCGCAATATTCAACGCATTTGGTTTATCTGACGGCTTCGGATTCGCCAAAAAAACTTGAACGCGAAACGATCGAATCAATCTTGGAAAAGACTCCAAAACGGGCAGATGTTTATTGGTTTGTCCATATCAAGACAGACAATCATCCGTTCACAACTAAATACAAAGTTGAAACACTGGCAAAGGAAGACGTGTATTTTATTACATTTACGCTTGGTTTTAGGATTGAGCCGCGCATCAATTATTTCTTTGAACTCGCGCTCGAAGACCTCGTAAAAAACAACGAAGTCGAATTGACCAGCCGCCATCCAGCCTTGAAAAAATACGATATTCGCGGCGATGTTCGCTTCGTTTTGCTTCGTTCATTTTTGAGCTACGAAAACGAATTACCGTTCAAAGAAAATTTCATTATGCGTTCATACTACATTCTACGACGCTGGTTTAGCATCCGCGAAGATGTCGCCTACGGATTAGACGCTGATAATGTTGTAGTCGAAAATGTCTCGGTAGTCGTGGCTCGTCCCGAAGAAATTACTTTGGTGAGGGAAAATTAAGCGAAAAATATTGGCAAAATTCGTTTGTTTTTAGTATATTGTAAAAATGAATGAACATTCACTCATTTCTTGGAAAATCATATTTAGCTAAAATTATATGGAGTTAAATAAACTAAATTATCAAATTATTGAGCAGAGCGAACAAACTATTAAAGATGGTTATTTTGTAGATAATGACATTACTGAGCGGCACAGTTTTTGCTTGCTGAAAAGTCTTTGGTTATTTGACTAATTTTTGCCCACGAAAACACCAAAAGCACGAAAAAGTTTTGGTGAATAGCTGGGTTGAAAAATATTTTGCCCAATTTTCGTATCATTCGTGTTTTTCGCGGGCAAATATTTCTTGTTTTCCAAGCTACCGCAATTTCTATGCCGCTCAGTTATGAGATAATGAAGATTTTCCAGTCACTTTATTTGAATTGTTGATAGATGACCAGACGATTAGTAGTTGGCTAAAAACAGAGGATAAAGCAATTCCTTATTTTTATTTTACGGAGAACGAAGAAATTGATTTACCTTCTTGTGTTTATGAAAATGAATTGATTTATTTCTTGGCTGTTTGTAGTTGCGGAGATGCAGGTTGCGGAAGTTTTACCATGAAAATGACAAAAGATGAGAATGATGTAAATTTAACCGCTATTGATTATGGATTTGGAAATGACAGGAGAGAGCCTAATTTTTGCTTTGCAAGAGAAAATTACGATTTGGTTATTAAGGAAATAAAAGAAAAAGCAAGAGAGTTTGAAAAGAAGTCAAAAAAATAGGATTAAAAAATTATGAAAGAAGCAGTTATCGTATCAGCCGTGCGGACGGCAGTTGGAAAAGCACCGAAAGGGACATTAAAAAATACTCGTCCTGATGATTTGGGCGCAACGGCGATTAAAGAAGCAGTTGCACGAGTTGAAGGTTTGAACGTCAACGAAATTGATGACGTGATTATGGGTTGTGCGTTTCCCGAAGCGCAACAAGGGATGAACGTGGCGCGGACTTCGGCGATTTTGGCGGGTTTGCCTGTTGAAACTTCGGCGATGACGGTTAATCGTTATTGTTCGTCGGGCTTGCAAACCATTGCGTTAGCGGCAGATAGAATCAAATCAGGCGGCGCGGAAATTATTATCGCGGGCGGACTCGAAACAATGTCAATGATTCCGATGGGCGGCGCAAATTTCCGTCCGAATCCGAATTCTCGCCGAAACTTATCCCGATTATTATTTGAATATGGGTTTGACCGCAGAAAATCTGGCGAAGAAATACGAAATCACCCGCGAACAAGCCGACCAATTTTCGCTGGAATCACATCAAAAAGCGGCGGCGGCGATTCAAGGTGGAAAATTCAAAGATGAAATTGTGCCGATGAATATTTTCGTTGACGAACTCGATGCAAAAGGTCGCGTCCTTCGCAAAGAAGTTGTTTTTGATACCGATGAAGGTGCAAGATTTGACGCGACAATCGAAGGTTTTGCGAAACTCAGTCCTGTTTTTCACGTTAAAGGAACTGTTACGGCAGGAAATTCTTCGCAAATGTCGGACGGCGCGGCGGCGGCTGTGGTGATGTCTTTGGACAAAGCTAACGAGTTGAGATTTGAAGCCGTTAGCACGTTTTGTATCATTTGCAACGGCGGGTTGTTTGCCCGAAGAAATGGGTATCGGACCGGTTTATGCGATTCCAAAAGCGTTGAAAATGGCAGGTTTAACGCTTGAAGATATTGACCTTTTTGAATTAAACGAAGCATTTGCCGCGCAAGGTTTTTCGGTAATGAAAGTTTTGGAAATGAACCCTGCAAAAGTCAATGTCAACGGCGGCGCAGTCGCTCTTGGACATCCGCTCGGATGCACAGGCGCGAAATTGACTGCCACACTTTTGCAAGAATTGAAACGCACAGGCGGACGCTACGGAATGGTGACGATGTGCGTCGGCGGCGGAATGGGCGCGGCGGGAATTTTTGAAAGATTGGATTAAATTTGAACCACATAAAGACATAGAAAACATAGAAAATCAAAAAAACTATGTGTTCTATGTTTCTATGTGGTGAATTAAAATATGAAACTTGCCTTAATGATTATTGATATGCAGAAAGAGTTCTACATCGGCAAAACTGTTTCGCAGATGGATTCAGCGACAGAATACATCAACGCCGTTATTCCACTATTTGAAGCGAAAGAACTGCCGATTATTTGGGTTCAAGATGTGGATGAGGGCGATGGAGTTGTACCCGGAACGGATGGTTTTGAGTTTATCGAATCGCTCAAACCAAAAGCAGACAGTATCCGAATTCATAAAAAATATGGCAATAGTTTTAACAAAACCGATTGCGATAAAATATTGAAAGAACAGGGGATAGATACAGTTGTGATAACTGGATTTTGCGCCGAATATTGTGTCTTATCGACTTATCGCGGCGCAAAAGATTTGGATTATTTTCCCGTGATTCTGAAAAACGGAATTGCCAGCACCGAAGAATCACACAAAGAGTTTGTCGAAAACATCAGCGAAACGATTACTTACGGAATGCTGAAAAAAATGTTGGAAAGTATCTAAAACAAAATCAATTAAAAATTTACTTGAAATTTTAGTCATAAAACAGTATTTTTAGTTTAACAATAAAATGAATGAATATTCATTCATTAAAAGATTAAGGAGCAAAAACAATGGACGCAAAAATGGAGAGAGAATACATCAAAGGCGGCGAATTTTTAATTAGTGAAGGCACAGTTGAAACCTGCTTTACGCCCGAAGATTTTACTGACGAACACAAGATGATTAAGGACACGGCTTACGAATATATTGATAACGAAGTCGTGCCGCAATTTGCCTGCACTGGAAAAACACGAATGGCAAATTGCCCGTGATTTGTTGAAAAAAGCCGGAGATTTGGGGCTTGTTAGGCGCAAATATTTCCGAAGACCTTGGCGGAATGGCTCTCGACCAAACATCGGGCGTGATTATTGCAGAAGCAGTCGGACGCGGTGGCGGTTTTGGCTCAACTTACGGCGCACAAACTTCGATTGGTCTGTTGCCGATTTATTATTGGGGTTCGGAAGAATTGAAAAAAAAATGGATTCCGGGCATCATTTCGGGCGAAATCACCACAGCTTATTGTTTGACCGAATCGGGTTCAGGTTCAGACGCTCTTGGGCGCAAAATACCGTCGCTAAATTAACCGAAGACGGACGAACATTACGTCCTGAACGGCGAAAAAATGTGGATTACAAACGGCGGATTTGCCGATGTTTTTATCGTTTTTGCCAAAGTTGACGGCGAGAAAGAAAAATTTTCGGCGTTTGTTGTTCCGCGTTCCGAAAATTGCCGTCCGGCTGCCGAAGAACACAAAATGGGCATTAAATCTTCTTCGACAACGGCGGTTGTTTTGTCTGATGCAAAAATTCCAGTCAGAAATTTGATTGGAAAAGTCGGCGACGGCGCGAAAATCGCTTTTGACATTTTAAATGTCGGACGTTTCAAACTCGGCGCATCGGTTACAGGCGGTGCAAAACTCGCGATTCACGAAGCGGTTCGCTATGCGAACGAGCGTCATCAGTTCAACAAACCGATTTCTAGTTTTGGTGCAATGAAACATAAACTCGCGGAAATGGCGATTAAAACTTGGGTTTCCGAAGCGATTACCTACCGCACAGTCGGAATGATTGATGCGCTGATTGGCGATGGAACAGACAACGAAACGAAACTCAATCCATTGACGAATACGCGGTTGAAAGTTCGATTAACAAAGTTTTTTGCTCGGAATCATTGGATTATGTCGTTGATGAAATGGTGCAAATTTACGGCGGTTACGGCTATTCGGCGGAATATCCGGCGGAAAAAGCTTATCGAGATTCGCGCATCAATCGCATTTTTGAAGGCACAAACGAAATCAATCGACTGCTGATTCCGGGACAATTGATGAAACGTGCGATGAAAGGCAAACTCGCACTTTTTCAAGCCGCAAAAGCCTTGCAAGACGAAATTATGAATCCGCAAATGTCGTTTGACGATGACGATTCATTGCTCGCAATGGAAACAAAACTTGCGGCAAACGCCAAGAAAGTTGCGTTGATGATTCTCGGCACGGCGGCGCAAAAATATATGATGGCACTTGCCGAGCAACAAGAAATTTTGATGAACTGCGCCGACATCATTATGCAAGCCTACGCGATGGAAACCGCAATTTTACGGGCGAAAAAACAAGCCGCAAAAAGGCAACGCCGACCGTCAAATTGATATGGCGCAAGTCTTCTGCAACGATGCAATCCAAAAAATCGAAGCATATGCCAAAAACACCATCGCCGGAATGCTCGAAGGCGACGAAGCGAAAATGTTACTCGTTGCTTTGAAACGTTACACGAAAAACAATTCGCCAATCAACACCTTTGCGGCTCGTCAAAGAATCGCCGATGTGATGATTGGAGCGAATACTTATACCTTTTAGGATTTGGGATTTGGAATTAGTGAATTGGGATTAGTCCGAAGTCGAAAGGCTTCGGACTTTTTATTTTGAGAATCTGCTGAGATTTATTATATTTGATGGGCATAAAAAAATGGATTGGAAAAAATACGAACAAGAAATATTAGAAACTTTTAGGATGGCTTATCCTGATGCGAAAATACTCTTTGACCAAAAACTGCTTGGTCGATATTCAAAAACTAAAAGGCAAATTGATGTTTTAATTGAAGGTCGAATTGCAGGAAAAAAAATTAGGTTAATAATTGACGGGAAAAAATATTCCAAAAACATAGATGTAAAAGATGTCGAAACTTTTATATCAATGGTTGAAGACGTTGAGGCTGCACAAGGAATCTTAATAACCTCAAAAGGTTATTCGCAAGCCGCCATAAACAGGGCGTATTATGGACCAACAGATATAGAGCTGGATATTTTGAATTTTGAAGACTTAAAACGATTTCAAGGATTTGGTGGACTACCTTATAGCGGATGGCACGGTGCTGTAATTCCCGCTCCATTTGGCTGGATTATTGACGGAACGAGGAGAGAGAATTCCATTGCAACCTTATATCAAAGAGGAAAAACTTTTGAGGAGGCAGTTCAAAATGGTGAATTTATTTATGTCAATATTACAGCCTACGATGAAAGCCTAAAAGATTTAGATGATGTTCTAAAGTTTCATCAAGAAGACACTTTACATTTTCACCCAACAGCTACTTTTGAATACTTCGATAGCATTGAAAGACACGATGATTCTAAAACACTCATTAGAAAAATCTTACGAGATGAAACACACTTAGAAGAATATACTGGCTTTGTTTCTTTTGAAAACTTTTGTGTATTTTGTGTTTTATTTACGCCAAAAGAATTGAGTTCTAAAAATGTGAGAAAACTCGAATATATCATTGAAAGAATTATTCCAATGGCAGTTCATCTACCTAGCGTGGCTCAAACTGAAATCTCTTTCAGAGAGCGATATTTAGAAGAAGCGAATTCTGATGAGGAAAAAGCCAATATCTTAATTAGTATTGCCGAAATACACAGAGATATGAAGGAGTTTGACAAAGCTGAAGAAAAATATCTTGAGAGTATAAAAGTATTCCCAGTAAATTATGGTGCAAGGCTAGCACTTTTAGAGATGGGATTTAATACAGAAAATCGCAATAATTTAATTGATGATTTTTACAAAGTTTCTCCCGCACACATACAAATTTGCGATGATTTAGTCAGGCTTTGTTTTGAACATAAAGAACATAAGTTTCTCGAAAAGTTCTTTAAAGAGAAAGTTAAAGAACACAAAGATGACTTTGAAATATTAGGTAATATATATTTCTCTTTGGGAAATTTGAATTGTTCTATTAAACGAAAGGCAAAGGGGTTACAATATTTCAAATTAGCAGAAGAATATTTTATAAAGTGCTTTAATAGTGAGCACTCAAGTTTAGTCTCAACTAGAGAGGCAATTAGAGAATTGGAAAAATAAGCCAAAACCACTAAATTTGAGCTTCGGATTTTTTTATGCAAAATCCCTCTAATTTCGTTATAATCAAACTATGTCAGTTCAAAATCTCGAAATCAACAAAGCTAATCTTTTGAATGTGGTTGTCAGTCTGCCGAAAAATGAGTTTGAGCAATTTGTTTCGGATGCCCGGAAGTTGAAAAGACGCGAGGAATCATTGATTGCCAAAATTCCGAAGTTCGATTTATCGGTTGAAGAACGTAAAATTTATCAACAACTTCTGCGTAAATTTCGGGCGGAAAACATCACAGATACAGAATATAAACAACTTACCGATTTAACCGATAAACTTGAAGGATTGAATGTTGAGCGGCTGAAATGTTTAATGGAGATTGCAAAAATCCGAAACAAAACCTTGCGTGAGGTAATGAAAGAACTCAATATCAAACCGAAAAGTTATGAGTAATCGTCCCACCAATTCTCAACGCGAAGAAGTTTCCAAACGTGCCAAAGGTCTTTGCGAATATTGTTTATCACCGGAAGAATTTTCCAACTCAACTTTTGAAGTCGAACATATTCATCCGCTTTCAAAAGGTGGCGAAACTGTTTGGAAAATCTCGCCTTTGCTTGTTCAGGTTGCAATAAATACAAATCTACCAAAACCGAAGCCTTTGATACGGAAAGCCAAACAACTGCACAGTTTTACAATCCGCGAAAAGACATTTGGAAAGAGCATTTTGTTTGGAGCGAAGATTTTACGGAAATTATCGGCTTAACTGCCAAAGGTCGCGTGACCATCAAAGTTTTGAAACTGAATCGGCAAAGAGTGATGAATTTGCGGCGAGTTTTAGTTTTAGCTGGCGAACATCCGCCAAAATTTGAAGACCTTTAAATTCCCCGCACCCGCACTCGCAACCAATCGTCAATTTCGTCAACCTTCCAATGGTTCAAATTAGCTATAAGTCGGCAAAAATTTTGGTACTCTTTGGGCTTTTGTCGTTTGCTCAAAGGCGTAGGCAATTTCAATCAATTTTGGCTCGCTAAAGGCACTCCCAAAAAATGAAATCCCGCACGGTAAGCCTTGCACAAATCCAGCTGGGACGGTGATGCTTGGATAGCCCGCAATTGCCGCGATACTCGTCATACCTTCAAACACCCCGCAGTCGCCATTGACCAAATCGGTCATCCAAGCCACACCGCCGGAAGGGGATATAAAGGCATCGAGTTTGTGTTTATTCATTACCGCGTCAATGCCCTGGGTTTGGGTTAAAAGTTTGGATTTTTGCAAAGCCAAGCGATATTTCCGATCGTTCAAATCGCCTTTCTTTTCAGCCATATAGAAGATTTCCTGACCGAAAAACGGCATTTCCTGCGCTTGGTTTTCTTCATTGAACTTTATTAAATCAGCCAAAGTTTTATGTTTTCCACCGCGCATAGCCAGATATTTGTTCAAATCTGTCTTAAATTCGTAAAGCAAAACGTCAAACTCCGCGTCGCCGAATTTTCCATTGGTTGGAAAATTTACATCAGTGAGAGTTGCGCCACCATCTTTGAAAATTTGTAGTTGTGGCTGAATGACAGCGTCAATCTTTGAGTTCTTGCCAAAGGTTTGCCGTGCCACCCCAATTCTTTTTCCGCGCAAACCGTCTCTATCCAAAAACTTAGTGTAATCTTTGTAACCTTTTTTACCGGCTTGAGCCGTAATTGAATCGCTTGCGTCTGCGCCAACCAAAACGCCTAACAAAATTGCCGCGTCTGCAACTGTTCGACACATCGGACCTGCTGTGTCTTGGCTATGAGCAATCGGAATTACGCCGCTTCGGGAAACTAATCCGAGCGTTGGTTTGATGCCAACAATTCCGCAAGTTGCCGATGGACAAATGATTGAGCCATCGGTTTCTGTCCCGATGCCGACAGCGGTTAAATTTGCCGCAACTGCCGAGCCTGTTCCCGAAGACGAACCGCACGGATTACGGTCTAAAATATACGGATTGCGGGTTTGTCCGCCGCGCCCTGACCAACCGCTCGAAGATTTGGTCGAGCGAAAATTTGCCCATTCGCTCAAGTTTGTTTTGCCTAAAATTACCGCGCCCGCTTCACGCAATTGTTTGACCAAAAAAGCGTCTTGGGAAGGTTGTGGAGCATTGAGCAAAGCGAGTGAGCCAGCCGTAGTTTTCATCTGGTCGGCGGTGTCAATATTGTCTTTGATGAGAATCGGAATGCCGTGCATCATTGAACGAACTTTGCCCGCCTTTCGCTCTTTATCCATTTGCTTGGCAATTGCGACTGCATCAGGATTTAGTTCGATTATCGAATTGAGTTTTTTGTCTAAATCTTTGATGCGGTCGAGATATTCTTCGGTGATTTTTTCGGCGGAAAGTTTGCCGGATTTCATCGAATCTTGAAGTTCGCTGATGGTTGTTTCTTCAAACTCAAATGCGAGCGGATTTGCCAAAACTTCTTTGGTTAAAGTCATTGCGACACTTGTAACTGTTGCTAATTGAATAAATTGACGACGTTTCATAAATTTTTTTAGTTAGAAAATTCTTCTTCTAAAACATCAACTCTGGCTTTGACGCGGATTGATTCGCCGGCGAGACTGTCAAGTGCTTTATTATTTGTGTCCATCGCTTTTTCCAATCTTGCTTGCCCTGCTTTAAGTTCAGAAACATCGGCTTTGAGTTCAGCAATATCAGATTTTATGACGATTATTTCTTTTTCGATTCTTTGAGTCGAAGTTACACTTTTGGTCATCAAGTTCATCATTTGTTTAAATTGGTTATCTGTCATTTGAGTTCTCCTAAATTTTGAGTAGGTCTAAAATACTCCATTATTTTATCTTTTTCAAACTCCCTTCTGCGCTAATTTTGCGTGATTCAATCCGTGCAATTTTTTCCGCTTGAGCAAAGGCACGAAGGAAATTTTCGCCCAAAACTTTACGGATTTCTTGTTCGGTATAGCCACGTTTGAGCATCTCATAAGTGACTAAAACAAGGTCTTCCGCGCCATTCATTCCTGCGGGCAAAAAGGGAACTCCGTCATAATCCGAACCGATGCCAACAATATCAATTCCGGCAACTTTTTTGATATGGTCAATGTGATCAACAATTCGCGTGTAGGGCGTGATATAAATCGGATTTTCAGCAAAAAGTTTGCGCTCGGCTTCATTGTAGGCTTGCGGGTCGCCCTTGTGTTTTTCGCTCAAGGCATCAAGTTGCGGTTTCAATTTTGCGGCACGGGCATTTTCTTCGTTACTGGTTCGTTCATCTAAAAACGAAGGATAAAAATTTATCATTATCACCCCGCCGTTTTTGGCAACTCTTTTTAAAACGTCATCCGGCACATTGCGGGTGTGGTCGCGGACTCCTCTAGCGGACGAATGCGAGGCAATAATCGGCGCAGTTGAAACGTCAAGCGCATCGTTCATTACCTTCACCGAAACGTGCGAAATATCAATCAACATTCCCAGCCGATTCATTTCGCGCACCACTTCTTTGCCAAAATCCGACAAGCCGTTGTGTTTAACTTCGCCGCGATGAGCGTCCGCCCAATCGTGCGAAACATTATGCGTCAAGGTCATATAACGAATGCCGAGCCGATAAAAATTTCGCAAAGCATAGAGCGAATTTTCAATCACATAACCGCCTTCGATGCCCATCAGAACACACATTTTCTTTTGTTTTTTGGCTTTCCGAATTTCGGCGGCGGTGTCGCATCGCATCAATTGTTGTGGATGTTTTTCAACCTCACGATAAGTTGCATCAATCAAATCCATCGCCCGCTGCATTTTCCCACCTTTTTGATAATCTGTGCCGGAAACGTAAATTGAGAAAAATTCGCCCGTAATTCCGCTGTCTTTAAAACGCGAAAGATCGGAATGATACGGAGTGCCGTCTTCTATATGAAATTTGCCGCGCGAATCAGTCGCAAGGTTAAAATTATCGTCCACCAACGGGCTTGGGATGTCGTTGTGACCGTCAACGATGATGGCTTTTTTATGGATTTTTAAGGCTTGTTGCCAAATTTTTGCATCTGCACCGCTCGGCATCGTTTGAGCCGAAATTTGGATTGCGAAAACAAAAAGTAGAATAATCAAAGTTAGTTTTTTCATAGTTTTTTTGTAGAAATGGATTCGGAATCAGTTTAACTTTTTTCGGTAAATTTGGCGAGAAAACGCAAACATTTTATTGAGGTTGTTCGTTTTTATGTTAGAGTCCTTGAGCGAGGAATTTTTTATGGACTCAGAAGAAACTTTACGAAAAGATGATGAGGGGACGAATAGAATTCTTGAAGCAATTAGCGGGTTGCATCAAGAGGTTACTAATTTACGGCAAGACACACGACAACAAATTGCTGATTTACGCCGCGAAATGAACGAGCGTTTTACCAAAGTCGAAACTGAAATTGGGGAAATAAAACAATTGCAATTTAGTTTTGATGTGCGTCTTGAAAGAGTTCAAGCTATGGCTCACGATGCTTTAAATATTGGACACGATCTCAAAGCCGATGTCAAAGTTTTGCGGGCGGAAGTCGAGGCTTAGGCAAAAGATGTGGACAAATTACAAAAACAATTTATCTGATTTTTCAACTTAACTTCTAATTTGTCGGCGAAATGGATTCTAATCCGAAAAGTTGTGAAATTGTGCGAGCAATTTTGATGCTGGTACAAAATCTTGGTTTAGAGGTAATCGCCGAAGGAATTGAAACTATGGAACAACTCCAACAGTTACAACATGTAGGCTGTAAATTCGGGCAAGGCTATCTATTTTCAAGACCGGTTGATGCTTCAACCGCCGAAAGTTTGCTTGGTCGGAAATTAATTGATTTTAATTCGTATTCTCCGTTACCTTTTCAAATGGAGTTGGTCGAATCTTCTGAAATTCATTGATTGCAAAAAATAACGGTGAGCCAAGCATTGACTCACCGTTTTTACTGACACCCTTGCTCATGTGCGGGTTTCCGCCTTATTGACTGACAAATTGAATAACAGAAAATGCCGCGCCATCGGGAGCAGTTACAACCGACATTCTGCCAACATTTGGGGCATCAAACGCGGGAACGCAAATTTTGCCACCGTTTGCAGTAACTTTTTCCAGAGTTTCATCACAATTATCTACTGCAACGTAAGTCATCCAAGCCGATGGGATTTTCTCCCAATTCTCGCCCCATTCTTTGGTAATCTGCATCATTCCGCCGACAGCTTTTTCGCCGTGGTGGATTTCGGCATAATCCATTGCTGGTGAAACCTTGCTTTTTTCCAGCCTCCAACCAAAAAGCCCTTGATAGAATTCCTTTGCTTTTTCGACATTTTGCGAATTTAATTCATACCAACAAAGTTCGCCGTGTTTCGGCATTGTAAAATCAGCCATTTTATTCTCCTCCTTTTAATGAAATCAACGAAAAAGTTCCGCCGGTTGGGTCTTGGATAACTGCGAATCGCCCAACATTTGGAATATCCATCGGTGGCGAAACGATTTTGCCGCCTAATTCAAAGGCTTTGGAGGCAAAATCATCCACATTATCAACGTGAATGTAGTTCATAAAATGTGGTGGTGGAACTTCGCCTCCGCCACACATTTCGCTGGTCATTTTGAAAATCCCGCCCATCGGATACGAATTTGGATTGTTGTATTCGAGATATTCAAAGTCTTCGCCCGTCGCTTTACTTTGCTGTAATTCCCAGCCGAAAACATTGGTGTAGAAACTTTTGCAAGTCTCAAGGTCATTGGTTACGATTTCCGTCCAACAGAATTCGCCGTTTTTCGGCATCGTCATTTCTTGTGCCGTTGCTTCTGCCATAGTTTTATTACTCCTTTATTTTATTGGATTTAACTTATTAACTCGCGCTTGCCATTTGCGCCATTTCTGCTTCCGAAACATCTTCGATATGCGTCGCAATTCCCCAAAAGTTTCCAAAAGAATCTTGCACGCAACTTGCCCGGTCGCCGTAGAATTCGTCTTTTGGCTCTTTGATGGAAATTGCTCCCGCATCTAACGCTTTTTGATAAGTCGCGTCAATATCCGCGACGTATAAATGAAGCATAGTTCGGGTGGCTTGCCATTCATCTGAGGCTTCGGAAAGCATCAGCATTGAATCGCCAATTTTCATTTCGCCGTGCGTGATTCTGCCCGCTTCATTCTGCATTTTGAATAAAATCTGACCGTCAAATATTGTTTCAACGAATTCAACCAATTTATCCGCATCATCAACAATCAAATAAGGCGTTATCGTATGATAGCCATCGGGAATCGGTTTTACTGCCATAATTTTAATTACTCCTTTATTTTATTAGATTTGCGAGAGATTATCCCGCTGTTTGAAAAATTTAAAATTCTACTACACCTAAATTTAGGCGTTGACCATATTGGTTAAATTGTCGTTTTTGTTTCTGAGGTCTAAACCGCCTTCAAGAATGGATTTCAAATTGGTCAAATAAAAAGTCCACCCCTTTCCGCATTCGATAAAATAATATTGCTGTTCTTCCTCTTTTTCTTGCGGCATAATTTGAATCAGTTCACAAATAGTTTCTTCAACTTCTTGTTTGATAGCGACATTTACAATACAACCACCCGAAAAGGTAAAACTGAGAGAATCTTTTCCATTTGTTTCCAAAACTTTTCCGTTTGCGACATAATCAGGATAGCCAAACCAATACCAAGTATAGTTATCACCTGCTTGAATTTCGATTTTTGCGGCTCGCAATTCGCCATCGTTTTTTGTAAATTCAGCTTTTGACAAAAACCATTTTTCGATTCCTTCCGACGTTGCCCAAGCCTTATAAATACTTTGTGCCTCAGCCTTTACGCTAATTCTCTTAACGAATTTGCTCCAATTATATGCGCTTGTTTTTGATGCCTCTGCCATAATTGCCTTACTCCTTTATTTTTATTGGTTTAGAAAGACAAAACCGCACAGACACAAAGACTTTTTAGCCTTGTATCTCTGCGGTTTCAAAGAACTCTTCAGAGCAAATTTAGTTCAACTTTTAACCAGCGGTTGTATCAACGATGCTTGCGTCAGGAGCATTGGTCATCACTGATTTAATGCCGTTTTCCATTGCGGCTTCGCCACCTTGATAGGTTTCGCTTCTGCCGATTTCCTGACCGTTTCCGGCTTTCAAAACGAAATAAGGATCGCCTTTTTCAGAAGTTCTGCGGTCATAACGAGCTGCGTCGCCGCCATTTTTCTTGATTGATGCGATACCATTTTCACACGCCGATTTTGATTCATACATTTCCGAAGACAAAATAATTTGTCCGTTGCCTGCTTTCAAGTTGAAATGAAATTTACCATTTGTTGATTGTTTAATCTCAAATTTTCCTGCCATTTGTGTATTCTCTCCCAAAAATAAAATTTAGAAAAACTAGCGGGGACAGCTATTCGTTTGATTGAAAATCAAATTGAATTTGCTTGTCGAAAGAATATCACGTTATCAAAAATTTCAAAAGTGAATTGTTAATTGGATTCAATCCCCAATCCAAAATCCCCAATCCAAAATCATAAAGGGGGTTGAGTTGCAGCGATGAGGTTTGCTGGCTTTGCGGAGAAAGCGGACGGTTTGCCGCAACTCAATGTTGTAGGGAAGTGGTCGATGATCTGTGTCAGTAGCCAAACCTGCTGATTACTGACCACCAATCACTAATCACTAACCAACTTTTCTAAGTGGCTGTTGAATCGCCACTTCTTGCTGACGTTGAAGGTCTTGCAAATGTTGGATGAAAGCCGAAGCCGCTTTTTTCGAAAGTTCATCGGTTTTGCAACTTAAAACCGTCTGACATTCTTCATCCGATTCAATTCCGATTTCACGCGAAATTGCCCGAATCATTCCCAATTGTTTCGCCGTCACCAAATCCATCAGCGATGTCGCCACCGGGTTTGCCGGGAATCCGCCATCATTATTTGACGGCGGAACTGCGCCTTCGCGTTCAATCACATCGGATTCTTTTTTGTAAAGCTCCCGGGCGATTCCAAATTTGACAGCGGCGCGTTTCAACGCATCGTGTTCAGCTTTTTTAATACCCATTTCGCTATCGGCATAACCTGTTCCCAATCCTTCGCGGGTAATTCCGTCAATTGTAATCGCCACAATTACGGTGACAAGATTGCCAATTTGTCGAACATCTTTAACTGAGTGCGTCCAATTCGGGGCTTTTTCGTCCAAAATATCGGCAACCGTATGCCATTCGACATAATCAATCTTGTGAACATTTCCGTTGCGGTCTTTCCAGCCTTCGCGTTGTTTGACCAATTCAGGACTGATGTTTTGATGTAAATTACGAAGCGTGCTGGCAAAATTCATTTGCACCACGTTGTTTCGGGTTTCGACCAATTCTGCTTCTTCAGCCGTAATAAAAGTTGTATCTTGTAAATTTTGTGTATTCATTATATTTTCTCCTTGTGTGTCCGTAAGCGAACTATTATCAGTGTTTACGGTTTCGACTTGTCCGTTTGTCGAAACCTCGACTGAAGTTTCGTTCTCCTTCTGTTCGCCAAGTTTGGACGTGCTTGACTCAGTATCGGTTTGTTTACCAACTTTTTGTTTCGTCAGCCGGCTCAGATGTTTTTCTGAGCTAATGCAAATTTCACCGCGAGAATATGCTCGCAACGAAAACCTGCATCTTCGACAGCCATTTCTTCAAATTCGAGGCAGTTACAGCGAATCTTGCCTTGTTCATTACGGCGCACCTCATACGAGGTTTGTTTGCCACGCAGAGAAGGCGTTGAAACCATAAATTTATCGCCCTCACGATTGACTAAACCCATTGCCGCGATAGACATAGCTCGTTTTTCGCGTTTCTCCATCGAATTGTTTTCTACTGCAATTGCTGTCATTTCTTTTACCTCCAAAATAATTCAACAAATTAAGTCTAAAGTTTTTGCACCCTTGCTCACGCGTGGGTTTCTGCCTTTTCTTCAAATTCGTTATCTTGTCAAGGGATAAAACTCTATAAGTTTCATCTGTGAAACATCGTATCATAAGAATTTTTTAGTTGCAAGCGTGAAACAAGGTGTTGCAAATAAATTTTTCTTGTGTTATGGTTGAAACAGAATTAAGGCAGATGCAACATTATGAGTTTAGCTCTTAAAAATATTGAAGCGATTGAGACAGCCGAATCGGTTCTGCCATTTAGATTGAAATTACGCATTGTTAAAGGTGGGGATATTCCAATTTTTACGTTTGATGAATATCTCGAATTTGAACGCCAAGCCGATGAACGGCACGAATTTATTGATGGCAAAATTGTTAAAATGGCTGGGGAAAGTTTGTCCCACAGTAGAATTTGCATCAATTTAGCGGTTGAATTTGGTTCGCAACTACGCCGTAGAAATTGCGAGGCTTTATCGCCAAATATGAAAGTTCGCACCACAACGCAAAGTCTTTTTGCATATCCTGACTTAACTATTGTTTGTGGCGAACCGCAA
Source organism: Pyrinomonadaceae bacterium (assembly GCA_963779235.1). Classification (GTDB taxonomy): domain Bacteria; phylum Acidobacteriota; class Blastocatellia; order Pyrinomonadales; family Pyrinomonadaceae; genus JAIBCC01. Next base: position 90,402 of record CAVZXI010000010.1, on the reverse strand, counting down.
TTTCACGATGTAAAGAAAGATGTTTTGATAAATCCGATGGCAATTTTTGAAGTAATGTCGCCCTCAACTGAGCGGTATGATCGAGGGGAAAAGTTTCAATATTACAAAAATGAAACGCCAAGTTTGACGGACTACATTTTAGTTTCTCAAGACCAGATTTTAGTTGAACAATTTACTAAACAAACTAATGGCACTTGGCTTTATCGCAGTTTTGAACGGACAGAAGATTTATTACAAATCGCCTCAATCGAGTGCGAAGTGTTAATTGAAGACATTTATTTACGGGTAGAATTACCAGCAGTTGAATAAATATAGAATAGGTGGAGAAAGAAAATATGGGATTCAAAAATGAAAGTTTAATCAACACAATGGAGCTTGGACGGGCAATTAAACGCCGTCGGGAAGAGCTTTCATTGAGTTTGCGAGATGTAGCGGACGTGACCAATGTTTCGGCTTCAACCCTCTCACGCATTGAAAATGGGACGGGCAGACCTGATGCAGATAACATTGCACGTTTAACCAGTTGGTTGGATATGCCGGTTGATCGGTTAATGAAAAAACAAGGCGAAGGCGACCAAGTCGAGCCGGTGATTTATTACCCACACGAAGCAACGCCTGAAATTGTAGAGGCACATTTGAGAGCCGACAAAAATCTTTCGCCGGAAACGGCAAAGGCTTTATCGGAACTCTTCCGTGTCGCGTATCAACAATTCAGCACACCAAAGAAGTAGGGACAGTTGGCAGTGGCGGTTGGCAGAAGCAGTAATTTGTTGAATTTAGCTAAAGTTAAATGCCACAGTCAAAGGTCAAAAATCAAAAATCAAAGGTCATATTAAAATGAAAACTATTTCGCAAGTCAGAGCAGAAAAAGTAGAAAATGTAAGTGAAGATAATTTCACGGTTGATACGACGTTTGTCCTATTCTTTTTAGCCATTGAATTTGGGCAAACTTTGACATCATTTGGGTTAGACACGATTTTTCTAGCAATTACATTAGCGTCAATCGCTGTTTTACCATATTTTCTACCGATGAACGATAAGCCGAAATTCGGGAGTTGGCTTATCGGGAGAGGCGCGATTGCGGGATTGGCAATTTTACTGGGGCTGGCATTCAAACAAAGTTTAGGCACGGTTTTACCGGAAACATTTCGTTTCTTGCCGATGACTTTGTTGATTGTGGTAGCGATGGCAAGTTGTTATTTCCAGTTTTACGGGTTTCTTAAACTCAGATTTGTAAAATAGTTTTAGGCAACAAAAGGCAAAAGGTAAAGGTTACGTTTTCGGGCGTAACCTTTTTTATTTAATTCAAAATGCCAGTTTGTTCATGCCCGCCAGTTATCTGGACATTCAACACAGCCGCCGGAGCCATCATCGCAATAGCCTGCGCCACAATGAGTAAATTTATGTATTTCTGGGTCCTTAATATATTCTTGATAGAGGTTGCCCTGCAAAATTTGTCGTAAGACGATAACCAGATGAGGCAAATCTCCGGGAAAAGTTGTTTGAGTCCTTGTATAAATTTCATGGACTGCTTTCTGAAACCCCTGTTTATATATTCGAGCTGACGTGCTAATGCCTCTTGGGTGAGGCACAAGTTTTGCTCTTTCCTTTGCTTTTGAATCATTTTCTTCTTCCATTTTGGTATTCTCCTATTTTTATTTGAAAAACATTGAAAATAAAATTTCTCTACTTTCAATAAACTGTAAAATCCTTCCTTATCATACACCGCGACATTTCTAATCAAAACAGCTCAAAAAATTATTTTCTTTCTGAAATCATTGAAATTTGCATTCCCCCAAACTGCTTACTATAAAGCAAATTATTTCCGTCATTTGCCCAAGTGATACCTGAGTAAAGAATTGTAGAATCTAAATTTGCAGTCAGTTTAATCTCTTTGCCGTTGATTGAATAAAGAAACAGATTATCAAAATCATCACGTCGGGCTGAAAAAACAATTTTGCCGGAATCGGGTGAAAGGATTATTCCGTGAATATTGGCACTTTTTAGTTTGGTTACTGTAATAGGTTTAATATTTGGGGTTGTGGAAATCTTAACAATCTCGACATCTTCGTCATTTTTTACTGCTGCGAATAATTCATTTCCGTTTTGCTTCCAACCTAATAAACGAATCAAGGAATCATTTTCATAAAGATTGATGGTTTTTCCGGTTGAAAGAATTGAAATACCGTATTTGAATTTGTTTGGCTCTAGTTGAAGCCGATAAGAAAAAGCAATCTGAGTTTCGTCGCTTGACCAAACAGGCGAAGAGTATTTCAATTTATTGTCTTCATTATTGGTCAACATTTCTTCATTTGAACCGTTTTCATCAACCATCCAAATATTGTAAAAACCAGATTGTTTTGAGGAATACAGGAGTTTCTTTTGATTTTTAGACCAAGAAAAAGGAATAGACATCAGATTGAAGGGGTAAACTGTGTATCCTTCAATTGAAATACCCTGATGAGTAATTTGGGTTTCTTTTAAACTAATCGGCTCGATTCTCCAAATATTGGCTAAATTTTCAGAGTGCTTGATAAATGTGATTGAGTCTTGGTCAGGTGACCATTTTGGAAAACCAACGGATTGGGTAATCTGGATAGGCTCAGATTCATTTTCCAAATTTTTAATTTTTAGCGGGCTTTGTGTTAATTTTGCTTTTTCATCCGTTACCTGAAAGACAAATTTATCATTATTGGGTGAAAAGCTTGGAAACAATTGCATTTTAGTATTTGAGGTTCGGGCAGTTTCTTTATTTAATCTCAAGTCAAAGGAAAAAACATTAGCTTCATCAGTATCAGAATAATAAATGATTTTTGACCGGTCAGGAGAAATTTTAGGGTGACTTGCATTTGAATCACCAAAAGTTAGTTGAACAGGATCTGAGCCGATAAGGTCAGTATAGTAAATTTGAAAATTCCCATTTTGGTTTGAAGTATAAGCAATTCTTTGATTATCGGGGAAAAAAACAGGATTTACATTGACACTTTGGTTATTTGTAATTTGTTTGGCATCAATTTTTCCGAGTGTTTGCACCCAAACATTTTGCTGTGATTGATTATTGACAGAATAAGTAATCAACTTTTCATCATTTGAAACTGAAAAGTCACTCGAAATTCCAAATTCGGGCAATCCAATTTCTTCAATCTTTCCGGATCCCAGTTCTATGATTTTCAATTTCCCGCTGGTTTCAAAAAAGATTCTTTTGCCGTCATTGCTCCATTTTATTAGTTTGAAATTTATAGGATTTATTTCAATCGAAGTAAGCAAAACGGGTGTTCCGCCAAGATAAGAAACCGCCCAAATACCAACTCTGTTTTCTCGATTTGAAACAAAAGCCAATCGTTGTCCATCGGGCGACCAAACGTGCGTATGAATTAACCATTTGCCGTCGGTGATCTTTTTTGGTTCGCCTTGGTCAATTTGTTTAACATAAATATCATTGGTTTTTTCAGCAGAAATCCGATAGGAAAAGAGTTTTCCATCAGGAGAAAATCTAAATTCTAATGACGCTCCATTTGGCTTTCGTTTGGCACTAAATAAAGTAGAAATCTGCCAATTTCCCCGCGAAGCCGCCGAAAATGTCTCAAGATTTGGGTGTTATTGCCGGAAAACCTCCAATAAGCACCCACCAATAAAACACTTATTGCCAAAACTGCCGGAACTAACCATTTCCAGCCGAATTTTGGAACGAATCTCCAACTGTCCGAAACTTTTTTCGATTTTTCGGTTATTTGAGCAACTTCCGAAAAAGTTGAGGGATGGGGATTGGTTGAAACCTGATGAAATGGAATAATTGCGGTGGTATTTTCTTTTAAATCCAACTTAACCTTGGTCTCCTGATTCAATCTCGCCGTATCAGCCAAAAACTCTTTAATTGAACTGTATCGAGCATCGCAATTTTTTTCTAAAGCTTTGCCGATAACTTTGTCGAATGATGGGTGAAAATTGACGTTTATTTCGTAAAGTTTGGGCGGGTCTTTAGTCAAAATTGAAGCAATAATATCGCCCTTTGATTCGCCTCCAAAAGGCAGTCGTCCGGTCAACATTTCGTAAAAAACCACACCCAAACTCCAAATATCGGTGCGAACATCAATCTCTTGCCCACGAGCCTGTTCGGGCGACATATAGGAAACTGTTCCGGCAATCACTCCGGCTTTACTGAACAAACTTAATTCCGAATCGTTTTCGTGAAGAATTGACCTTTTGGCTAATCCAAAGTCTAAAACTTTAACTTGTTCTTTTGTTGTAATTATTATGTTTGAAGGCTTTACGTCACGGTGGATTATTCCATTGAGGTGAGCTTCTGAGAGTGCGTTGGCGATAGATTTGATTATTTCAAGACTATCCGGAACATTCAAATTCCCGTCCTGAATCAATTTATCCAGCGTTTCGCCTTCGATGTATTCCATCACAATAAACGATTGATTTTGATGTTCAGCGATTTCAAAGATAGTGCAAATGTTTGGATGATTAAGACGGGCGGAAATGCGGGCTTCACGTTTGAGTTGTTTTTCGGATTTTCCGTCTGCAAATTTGAGGAATTTGATAGCAACTTTGCGATAAAGTTTAGTGTCTTCGGCTAAATAAACATCACCCATCCCGCCTCTGCCTAGTTTGGATAAGATATTGTAATGATTAAATCTTATCCCCAATGTTTATTTGGTTAAATACTTTTTCATCAGGTTCGCTGACTTTTGCCAGAATGGGCAATTCCATAAAATCGCTTTCGTAAGAATGAAGCAAAATCTCAACTTCTCGGCGTAATTCTTTATCAGATGAGCAGGCTTCAGCCAAATAGTTTTCGCGTTCCTCGCCCGAATACTCAAGGGCAGAATTGAAAATATCTTTGATTTGTAGCCATTTATCATGGGGCATATTTTCTAGTTTAGTAGTAGCAGTTGGCAGAGACAGTCAGCCATTTAATTATCGGAGCAGCTTTCTTTTTACCTTTCTATTTTTTTAGTTCGTGATGCAACCACGCTTTAGCCATTCTCCAATCTCGTTTAACCGTTGCGGGGGAAATCCCCAGAGATTCAGCAGTTTCTTCGACCGTCAAGCCTGCAAAAAATCTTAGTTGGACAATTTTTTCTTGTTGATCATCAATTTTCTTTAGTTTTTCAAGCGCAGTATCCAAATCAATTAAGTCAACTTCGCTGGAATCAACCGCGATTTGCAAAGCCGATTCAATCTGTTGAAATTTGAATTCGCCTCCGTGTTTTGTCCGGTTTCGACGGCGTGCGTAATCAACCAAAATCCGCCGCATTATTTCAGATGCCAACCAAAAGAAATGCGCTCTACCTTCCCAAACGATAACCCGCTGCTCAAATAATTTAAGAAATGCTTCATGAACCAGCGATGTTGTTTGAAGGGTGTGATTTTGACGTTCTCGTCCTAAGAGGCGTTTGGCTTGGATGCGGAGTTCGTCATAAACCAGCGGAACAAGTTTTTCCCAATTCTGTTCGTCAACATCGCCCCATTCACGCAAAAGCTCGGAAATCTCACGGATTACTTCACTATTTTTATTCATTTGTAACAAGTTATTAGGACTTAGAATAACAATCTGTAAATGATTGTGTTTAGGATATTTCTAATCTTTTAGGATGTCAATAAAATTTTTAAAAAAATAATGAGCTACTTATTAAAAAAAAATCGCGGTGTATTGGTGAGAAATAAATTTAGATAAATGAACAAGCGGTTTTCTATGTTTATCCACATTATTTGTCAACTTTTAGTTCAATAAAATTATTCGCTAATTAAAGGAAATTACAAAGAAAAACTAAGAAACGATATGAAAACAAAACTCAATCCGGTTTCGCTAAAAAACAACGTAGTTGTTCAGGCGTTAGCAACAGAAACATTAGTTTACGATTTAGGAAGAAACAAAGCATTCTGCCTAAATCAAACTTCGGCAATGGTCTGGCAACTTTGCGATGGTGAAAGAAATAGCGCTGAAATTGCCCAATTGATGAGCAGTGATTTGAAAATACCCGTCAGCGAAGATTACGTTTGGCTGGCAATTAGTGATTTGCAGAAAGAAGACTTGATTGAAGTTGGAACTAGTCAACCGCTTTTTGAGGGTAAATCGCGTCGGGAAGTGATTCGAAAAATTGGTTTTGCTTCGATGATTGCTTTGCTGGTGATTTCATCTTTAGTAGCGCCGCGGGCAGTTGATGCCCAGAGTGGATGTAGTTTATCGGCTCAAACGTGTGTTTTTGATACCTTTCGGCAGAGTAACTGTTGCAGCAATCTGCGTTGCAGTGATACTAACTTATGCGGTGCGTGCCTTACAAACCTTGCCTTTTATGTCAATACACCCACGCCAAACCAACCAGCATGCACGTTACTTTGCGAGGGACCCCGGTTCAATTTATGTTGCAATACTGGCGGATATTCCCAAGCCTATAATAGCAACGGTTTGTGCATCTGTGCTTGCTTTTAGTAATTAGCGAACGAAGAATGAACTTAAATTACAAGCCAATCATTGAAACAATAACTTTACTCGTAGCACTAACTTCAATTTGTTACGGGCAAAATGTAACCGTCAGACTCCATTCAATTGAAGGCTACGGTGAACACGAAGAATTTGCCAGAAATGCTTCGAAGTTGTTGGAGACGGTTTTGAATTCTGATGAATTTAGAAAAGAGGTTGAAAACGGAAAATTTATCAAAACTAACAACCTGACAAAAACTCAACTCTACGACCGAATTATGCTCGCCCGCGAAAAAGTCGGCGAAGGTGGTGAAGATAGAGTAGTTGATTTACGGGTCAGAATTATGGATTTAGACGGCGAGCATAAAAGATATAAAAAAAAATGTGAAATTCGCCCCGGCAAACTAACGACTATCGGTATTGACGGAGCAAAAACCGGAATTCTGGCAACCTGTCCTCAACGTATCGAACTATGGGCAAAAGAAAATAATCTGCCAAAGCTAGCAGGGCATTACGCACACGAATATATCCATCAACTCGGTTTTAATCATTACCGCTTGTTTTCGAGCCAAGATTGGCGAGAAAAAACCTTTACCTATCAAATTGGAAAGTTAGTGGAAGATTTGGGAGCAAAATTACCTTAACCAACTACGTTAAGAAAAATTCAAGGAGAAAAAAATGAAGTTAATAAATTTACTAATGTCAATACTTTTTACAGTATCACTTTTCACTATAAACAAATCTCAATCATTAGTTTGTATGGCACCGGATGAAGTTGACTCAAAAACGGAATCATTCACGATTCTAGTTAAAACAACTTCTCCTCTTGTTAAAAAAGTTAGAATTATTTCTGAAAATACAGGAGAAACCTCTTATCAAGCAATGACTCAAAACAAAACCCATTCGGTCAGCTTAAAACTGGAAACAGGAAAAAATACTTTTAATATTTTGGGTTACAGAGTAATTGATGATGAAAACGATGAGCTTATACCGACTGAAATTTGCCGCGTTACAGTCAAAAAGTCAAAGCCGACCCAAGAATCAGCTAGTGTTAATAATAGCTCAACAGCACAAGGTTCAAACTCTGCTTCTCCTAAGCCAAATCCAAGTCCGACAGCCGCCCCTGAGACCAAAACACAATCAAAGGATTTTCGAGCAATCGTGGGATTAGAGGTAGTCGGGGCAAGTTCTTCACCATCGAAGCAACAACCATTCTTTGATTTATATTTCAGCACTCCGATTGGTTCTCCATATAGTAAGAGGACCGGTTTGAAAAAAAATGTTCAGCTATCAATCTGGGGAAATACTCGATTTGCTAGTTTACCTGTGCAAAATATTACCTCGCTCTCTGGTTTTACAGTTCCAACCTTTGCGAACAATTTCGTCGGAAGTGAATCATCAACTAAATTTAATGAGTTGGTGCAATCCTTTGAATTTCGAGCCGGTCTTGAATTGCAAGTATTCCAGAGTTTTCGACCATATGCCGGTCTGTATCCGGGAAGAAGCTCAGTTTCTTTGATTCTGTCTGCCGGAGCTGTTACTCCTTTGAGTGCCGAAAAAGGTTCGCTGTTTTATGAAGTGCCCAAAGTTAATAATGATGTCGATATTGATCCTCGATTCAAAGAACTCTTTCCAAATGTAACTACACAGAAAACGATTGCTTTTGCTACTCCTGAGCGAGACCGCTTTTATCGCCAGTATTTCGCCGGTTTTAGAATAAAAACACACTACTTAAAAACAAGTGATTCTGAAGAAAATTCTATGGAAAATTACATTGAACGAGATGACTTAGTTCCGGGAATGTTTGACATAACATTCGGTCAAAATGAAGCAATAACAAACAGACTGAAAGGAGTTGTTTTACGTTTGGACGGATCAATACCAATTCCAATTTATGGAAATACCCTTTTTATTTTCGGCTCTGCTCAAATGAGAATGGGAAAAAACTTAAATAACCCGCTGCCAAGCATTTTTCTAAAGCCAAGTTCACCGATTGAATTAAGCAGTTCAGATGTATTTGTAGTTTCGGCTGAACAAAATCCTCTCTTTCGGTCTAATCGGGATACTTTTAGAATTGGAGTTGGAGTTGATTTACTAAAACTCTTCAGTCCAAAGACTAAAAATAGCGAAAATCCGCAAACCACAAAAAATAATCCTGACGAAAGTGATAAAAAAAAGAATCTCAACCAATGATCGGTAAAGTTTCAAAACGGAGCATTTATAAACAAGCAAAAATTGCAAATTGAATTTTTTGAGGAATTTGTAAAGCTTTGCAAAATAATGAGTTTCTCAATAAATGATCTTTATTTGACACATCAGGAAGAAAAACTCTGCCTTTTTAGAAAAATGAATTCACTCCAAATCATCGGAACAGGGCAAGCATTAGGCTCGGAAGTTGTAACCAATGAACAACTTGGCGAGAGGTTTGGCATTGAGTGCGAATGGATTTTCTCGCGCACGGGGATTCGGAACCGTCGGAAAGCGTCGTCGGTTGAAACTGCTTCGGAATTAGCTCTCACCGCCTCTTTTGAAGCGTTAGAGATGGCAAATCTTAGAGCCGAGCAGATTGATTTGATAATTTGCACGGCAATGTTTCCGGAACAGGCTTTGCCTTCAACTGCTTGTTTGATTCAAGCCAAATTGGGCGCAATCAATGCCGTGGCTTTTGATTTGACTGCCGCGTGTTCGGGTTTTGTCTTTGGTTTGGAAACTGCGAAAAACTTTGCCTTATCGGGCAATTATCAAAATATTTTGCTGATTGGAGTTGATTTGATGACGAGGTTTGTCAGTCCCCATGATTGCCACACCAACATCATTTTTGCTGATGGTGCGGGGGCGGTTCTATTATCGACTGCGGAGCAACGGCACTTTTTGGCAAGCCGGATTTTCTCGGACGGCAGCAATGCCGATCTGATCAGGGTGCAGGCTGGCGGGACGAAACTTCCGGCTTCGTGCGAGACGATTCGCCGAAATCTTCATTTTATGCAGATGCAAGGACGCGAGGTTTTTCGCCAAGCGGTGTTAAAGATGTCCGAATCCTGTTTGGAAGTTCTGGACGAAGCCCGAGTTTCAATCGAACAAATAAAAATGGTCATTCCGCATCAGGCAAATCAGCGGATTATCAATGCGGTTGGTGAAAAATTGAATCTCCCGCAGGAAAAAGTCTTTAGCAACATTGAGTTTATCGGCAATACGGGTTCAGCCACGATTCCGATTGCGCTTGATGATTGTTTGCGCAAAGGTTTGATTGGAAAGGACGATTTGATCTTATTTACCGCTTTCGGCGGTGGCACAACGTGGGGAAGTTGTTTGGTGAGGTTGTAGAAAAAGGCATAAACAAGTTTTGTTACAGAGGAAAAAGATATGAAGGACTCAAAAATCAGACAAATAATTTTCAACATTTTAGTTCCGCTTTACGGTTTCACAATTTATTGTGTGCCGCTTGGAGTTTGTTTTAGTTTATATTTGGGAATGCCAAACTCAATTTTGCAAACAGCAATAATCTTACTATCGCCAATAATTTATACATTTCTTTTTGTTTTATTTGGCGGGTTGCTCTGTTTGCCGCATCGTCGCTTTATTAAGCCGGGACGTTTTCCGCGTAGCCTTGGAAACAAGATTTATTTCCATAGGCGTTTATATGGTTTTTGTTTGACAGCGGTTTATTATTTTACTCCTATCTTTTTTATTGCACTCTCAATTTCGTCATTAAAAAAAATGTTGTTTCGACTTTGGGGGTATCAGGGGAAAATGAATTTTACTACCTATCCCGATACTTGGATAAGAGATGTAGCAATTTTGGATTTTGGTGAAGGGGTATATTTATCCAACAAAGCGACCATCGGGACAAATATCGCCTTACCTGACGGAACAATTTTGGTTGATGAAATCAAAATTGGTGACAGATCTTTGATTGGACATCTGGCGATGATTGCTCCAGGCGTTGTGCTTGGAAAGGATGTTGATGTTGCCGTCGGAGTAGCAATCGGACTAAACACTTTTTTGGATGATGGAGTCAAAATAAATCCTTGTTGCGCGATTGAACACGGAGTCAAAATTGGGGCAAGAACCAAAGTCGGGTCAATGGTTTACATCGGTTCAGGTGTCACAATTGCCCCGGATTTAGTCATTCCCGCGGGTATTACGATTCCGCCAAAAACAAAAATAACTTGTCGTGAGGATTTAGCCTTCTTTTCTGACCACATTCGCCAAGCCAAAATTAATCGTAAGGTTTGGATTAGCCAAGTGAATCAAAATACAGCTTTGGGATAAACCGCAAGGAGTAAATTCAATGGAATCAATAGTTAATAGTCTAAGTTGCATTTTGCAAAACAACACTTTCGAGTTCGGCTTTGCGGGTTTAATTCTTAGCGTTTTATTGTTAATCGGCTTGATTTACCTTTTTATCAATCGTCACCAAATTATGACGCTAACTTATGGTATTACACTACTTAGTATGTTTATTTTTACTATCTTTTGCATCTTAGCGATGCTCCTTGCAGGTATTTACGGGGTGACTTTAGGTAGTTCAAATCAACAAAAACAAGTCTGCCAAAATACTTTCTGACAACCTTGTTTCTCCTCATTCTCACCCCTCTTTTTATTCAAGCACAAGGCATCAAGTACCCCGGCAATTCGCCTGTCAATAATGGTGGAGCAGGGATTGCGCGGACTGATGCCGACAATCTCTTTACGCGAAATAATGCCGCCGCGATGACTGAAATCGAGGACGAAGAAGGAAGGGAAAACAAAGGTAGATTGCGGGTAATGAGCGAGTTTCATTTTACTTATTACCGCTACCAACGCCAATGGACACCATTTGGATTTAATCAATCCGTTTCTTCCAAAGATTCGATTGCACTGCCAATTGCTTCCGGCGAAATCACCTACACCGCCAAAAGCCGAAAATTTGCGGTTGGGATCGGTCTGTCGCAGACTTTCGGGTTTCAATCTAAGCTCAAAGATGATGAAAAAGTGTTGGGCAATCAGGCAATGTTTTTTGATACACGAGTCGCTTCAAATGATGTCGCCATCGCTGGTGCGTATCAGGCAAGCAAAAGGATTTCGATTGGTGGTTCGTTCATTTTCGGTCGGGCGTTTCTCGTCCAAACTGCGCCAATTCAACAACTTGCACAAGTTGGAATTGTTAAACTAAGCCGTTTGGATGTCAAAGAAATTGGTGGAATTGGCACGAGTTGAAACTCTTGAAAATACTTGAGAACTTGACCGACAGGACAAGGCGCGTCCAGATAAACTAACATCTCAGTTTCACTCGTCTGTTTCGGTTTTGTTTGACTAGAAAAGTGATTCAAGAGGATTTACAATTGGATGGGGCTTAGAAATGAAGGATAATTGACTGTGATTGTTTCGGCAGTCGCAACTTTTTTTAATTTTAGTTAAGCCATTTTTTCATACAAACGCTACTCTCAACCCCTTCATATTGACCATAATTCGGAATCACTTCATAGCCCGATTTTTCGTAAAGTCTGATGGCTTCGGGCTGTTTATAGCCTGTCTCCAAAATTGCAAATTTGAAGCTATTTTCAATTGCCCAATTTTCCAATTCTTTCAAAATTTCGCCTGCAATTCCTCGTCCGCGACTTTCCAATCGAACAAACATTCGCTTGATTTCGGCGGTTTCCTCATCGTATTTTTTGAACGCGCCACAACCGATTGGGACATCATTTTCAAAAGCCACAACTACATTCCGAATCGAATCTAGCTGGTTAAATTGAGCAAAAAAGGCGTGGTCTTCGCCATCACGGACGCTCAATTCCTCATCCAGCAATCGGACAAGTGCTTGAAAATCAATACTATCGGAATCTGTTCGGATTATTTCTAACATTTATCAAATCTCAATCACAATCGGCGGTTGAGTCGGTTTGTATTCTTCATCGCAATTTGAGGCGTTGACAAACTTTACCCCGAATTCTTCAACTTGACCGTAACCGCAATGAATATGCCCGAAAACGTGAAGTTTTAACTTTCCAAGCGGTGCAATTTCTTCAACTCGTTTGCGTAATTCTTCGCAACCCGTGTTTTCTGTCCAATATTTTCGCTCAACCTCGTCTAAAATTCCATTTGGCGGACCATGCGTAATTAAAATGTCAACATCGCTCGGAATCAGTTTCCACTTTTCCGCTAATTCTGCACCGCGATTGAGGTTAAAAGCCCAATCAAAAAAACGTGGCTGCCAGGGCGAGCCGTAAATTTTTAAACCTTCGATTTCGATGAAAGAATCTTGCAAATATTTGATATTAAAATTTGCAGTTAAAATTCTGGCAAATCTGTTGTTAGTTTCATAAAGCCAGTCGTGATTTCCGGCAACAAAAATTTTATATGGATGAGGTAATTGAGAAAACCAAGCCAAAAAATCTTCAACTTCGTGTTCAGTTCCACGAATCGTGGCATCGCCCGCGTGAATCAAAATATCGCCATCGGGAACGGTAATTTGCTCGTTACAATTGTGGGTATCGGAAATACAGACGACTTTCATGTTTAAATTGGTTCATTGATTCATTTTTTCATTGATTCATTGCCACAATTTTTCAATGACCAAATGAATCAATCTTTCAATGAATCAATTCTTATAAATTCTACCAACAAAATTGCCGTTCATAAATTCCTTCGGCGCGATTTGGCTCTGTAAAACAACACCTTTGTATTTGCCCGTCAAAAGCATCATTGCCGATTCGCAAAGCGGGGCGGCAGTCGTGGTTTGAATGGCGCGTAAAGATTTTCCATTGATTTCAAGCGGATGCACATAAAACGCTTTTTCAATCATTCTGCGTCTGCCTTTTGAATCAAACCCATCAACCGATGCGTGAACCAACACCAAATCATCCTCAACCGATGGAATCGCTTCGAGCATTTTATCTTGAAGTTTGTTTGGCAAATTTTCGTCCTTCGGCAATTTTCTAATCAAAGATTCCACCCAATCGTAATGCCCAACATAGCGCAAAGTTTTGTAATCTAATGCTTTAGCTTTACCCGCAAAAAAGTCGGGAAGGTCAGCCGCGCCGCCCGAAGTCAAATCTGCTTCGTAAGTTCGCGCCCCGATAACGATTGTCTCGCGGGACGAAAGGGCAGGGCGTTCGGTGATTTTGTAGTTGCGAAGAACGCGGGAATTTTTGACGTATTCGGTTGCCACGCCAATCGGCGACCAAGTAAAACCGTAGAAATGTGGTTCGTGAGCGTGGGCGGTCAACGCGCCGACTTTCATTGCCATTCGTTCAACCTTTTCGTTCCCGTGTTTTTTGACAAATTGATGATAAAGCGACATTGCCAAGACGTTGATAAAACCCGGGGCAAGTCCGGTCTGCAAAATAAAACCTGTCTCGGCATCTTTGGCAAGTGCAATTATTTCATCGGTTTCGGCGACATATTCGGTCAGATTCGCGTAGTGCATTTTGTAGTCTTTGGCAAAACGTGCGAGTTTTGGGGCTTGCGAGCCGGGGGAGCAATCCAGCAAAACCTGACAACTTTGAAACGCATTTCTCATCGCCTCATTTGCGCCGTCTTTGGACATCAGAATCGTTTCGACCTTTGAAGTTTTTGCTGAATTTTCCGTCACGAAATTCTTTGCTTTGTTTAGACTTTCTTCGGAAATATCGCCGAGGAAAATTTCCGTTTCATTTTCTGACCATTCGCGCAAAAGTAGCGCGGCGGCTTCTCCGATTCCACCCGAACCGGCGATAAATATTTTGTTTGTCATAGATTTTGCGATAAAGATTTGAAAACGAAGAGTATTTTAAGGTGGAAAATGCAATTTTGTAGCATTATTCCTTGAATATCCAATACTTTAAAACGTAAAGTATTGATAGCGAAAGCACAATTCCCATACTAAACCACATAAATTTGTTTGCCTTTTCTTTGGTAATCATAATTTTTATTTTACCCGAATCGGTCATTAAACCAAACCAACTTGAGAACTAAAAACCACAGACTACCCAAATTTTTTCGGGTAATTCTGTGGTTTTAAGTTTTTCAAGCAAAATTAACTGGTTTGGAAAATATCCTCTTCTACTTTTTGTCCGTAAGTGACGGTTGAAATTGTAGTTTCTTCAATTTGTTTGCCATTGGCGGAAAGCGTGGTGCGATATGGGACAAGAGTTCCTTGCGCGTATCGGTAATCGGAAAATTTGCGGACGTATTTGGTTTCGCCTTCCGAATATTCAAGCCACATCACCTTAAAAAATTTTGCGCTGATAAAAAATCGGGTCTTGCGTTCCTGTTTATCCGTCACATCCAAAACGTGATATTCAACCCCCCTCGCTTTTTCTTTTCCGCTTAGTGCAAGTGTCGCCTGATTTTCTTTATACCGAAGCAGGGCTTCGAGTCCGCGCCAGATTTGATTTGAAAATGCTTTTGAGGCATCTTCACGCGGAGTAAAAACCGAATCATTGAAAATTCCGGTAATCGTATTTTCCTTGTAAATCAAAGCAAACTTGGCACTTGGAAACTCTTGGTCAAATCTGACTTTTTCTTTTTCCAGATTTTCCCCGCGCAAAATTCTTTTTTCGTAATTGGCTTGATCAATCGTCCCATCGGCGTTGGTAATATTCATTTTCCCACGCTCAACCGATGTTTTCCGAATCTGATTCAGCCCCGGTCTGCCGCCCGCATACAAGCCGTAAATAAAAATTGCCGATTCAGCAATTTGTTCAGCCGTGATACCTTGATTAGCAGGTATTTTGGGCTGTTTGTTGTCTTTCTTTTCCTCTTTCGCAGGTGTTGCGGTCGGCTTTGCATCTTGAGCAACGAGCGAAAACACGCTGACAAACACAACTAAAACCAATAAAATAAAGGACCTAAAGTGTAAAAACACTAACTTTTTTCTCCTTAAACTTGTAAAAATTAATACTTGCGGATTTTAGCACAAACTTAGAAATTCAGCATTTAGTCACCGCTTTTAAACTATTGAATTGATGAGTTTTTTCAGATTTTGGATGCTTTGTTTATTGAATAGAGAGATAAATCTGTGAATATTCAAACCTTTTCCGCCTTGTTTTCATCCTCTTGTCCGGCTAAAAGCAGATACGAATACATCGCAATTCCGGTTAAAATCCCGGTTCCGAATTTAATCGAAGCCGGAAGCGCGGAGGGTGACAGAAAACCTTCGATAATTCCCGCGATGACCAACAAAATCGCACAGCCGATTGCCAATCGCACCGCTTCGAGTCCATTCTTTTTCAAGGCTTGAGTGCGCGATAAATCCCCCGGGTTGATCAATGAATAGCCGATTAGCATTCCCGCTCCACCCGCAATAAAAATGCACGAAAGTTCGATAACTCCGTGTCCGACCATAAAAGTCACTAATTCGTTGGCAAAACTAGGATTAGCTTGATAGCAAACGCCTAAAACACCTCCGATGGAAAGCCCGTTAGAGGCTAAAATATAAAGCGTTCCGATACAAAAAAATGCTCCGTATGCAAACGCCAGCAAGGCAACTAAAATATTATTGGTTAAGATTTGACTTGAGCCAACCTGATTCGCTTCATTCAATCGTAACCACCATTTCATATCATCCTGTGCCATATAACGAACTTGTGAAACTCCTAATTCATCAGCAAATTTGGGGTCGGTATAACACAAAATAAACGAAACAATCGAGAAAAATAAAAAGACTCCAAAAGCTATGGCGGTATAACGCCAAGTTCGGCGAAAGGCTCTCGGAAAATCTTTGCTGAAAAATTGCCAGACCAAATTTATGCCTTGCCCTTCCGCCCGATAAATTTTGCCGTGAGCGCGAATGACGAGGTTATTAAGATAATTAACCAGTTTCGGGTCGCGGGTTTCGGCACGCGCAATCGCCAAATCAGCCGCCGCTCGCCGATAGAGTTCGCCAAGTTCGCGCACTTCCGCCCGTGAGAGTCCGCGAATTGAAGCCACTCCCATCAAATCAAGCAAGTCTTCGAGTCGTTGCCAGTTATCTTTGTGTTCATTGATAAAGCGATTCATATAGGTTTGGAATTATGATTTTGAGTTGCAGCTTTTTCTTTTTTTAAAAATCCTTAAATATTGCAGAGCGATTATTTGATTTTAGCCGCGTAATAACATATCTGACAACGCAGAAACTGTTCCAGCGTGTCTTTTTCCAATTGGTGATATTTCGACAAACGCTCCTTCCCAAAGTTCAAGGCGTTCTTCAGGCTTGAAAATGCCCAAATCTATGAAACGATGATAGTCTTCGACTATAAATTTACGATGTGGCAAAGATGCTAATGCTGATGACATAATTCCTCCGTTTCAATTTTAACTGCTTTCAATTTTCCGTCAATTTCAACCAAACGGCAAAGCGGTGAATCAAAATCGTGATAAAAAAAGCACAGCCAATTTTCTTGAACGGCTTGTGGTAAAATTCGTTTCTTAAATTCCAAAGTTTCAACCGGATACAAATCGTAACCCATTATCCAAGCAAACGGAAGATGATGACGAGTCGGAATCAAATCGGCAAAACTATAAAGCGTGTGACCACTACGATTTAAGCGGACGCATTGCATCGTTTCCGAATGACCGCGCACCGTCTCCATCGTCAAACCTTCGACCACTTCGTAATTATCAGGCTTTAGTTCAAGTTGTCCCGATTCTATCAAACACGCCCAATTTTCGCGCAAATAACTCGCCCGATGTCGCTCGTGCGGATTTTCGGCTTGTTCAAATTCACTTTTTGAGACGAAATATCGTGCGTTAGGAAAACTTGGAATTATTTTGGCATTGACACCCTTACTAACGTGCGGGTTTCCGCCTTTTATCTCCCTATCTCCCTTTCTCCCCATCTCCCTCTCTAAAATGGTATTACCGCCTGCGTGGTCAAAATGCAGATGAGTATTGACGACAATTGTAATGTCGCCCGGCGTGTAGCCCGTTTTTTCAAAGAGCGTTCGCGCCAAAGGTTTTTCACGGAAAATACCATACATCTGAATATGTTTTCCCGTCCATTTTTCACCGATTCCGGTTTCGATGAGGATTTTTTCAGTTGGAGTTTCGATAAACAAACAGTTCATTTGCAGACGAATTCGATTAAATCCATCGGGCGGACAAACTCGCTCCCATAAAACGCGCGGGACGACTCCAAACATCGCCCCGCCGTCTAATCTGAATTCAGTATCGGGAATTATTTCAACCCGATAATCACCAAAATTCATCGCTTATTTTCCGTCTTTGCTCGTTGGTTTAGGAGCGTCTTTGCCCGTTGGTTTAGGGGCGTTTTTTTGTTGCTCTTGCATTTGCTTCAGTTGCTTTTGCAATTGTTCCATTTGTTCAGGACTCAATTGCGGTTGTTGTCCGTTTTGTCCCTGTGGCATACCTTGTGGCATTCCCGGAATATTTTGCCCTTCCGGCATTGGCGGAACTTTTATTTCAAAATCTTCGATTTGAATCGGGTGACGAGCAACAATTTCGTCAACTATCTTCTTCTTCTTATCGTCCTCAATTTTTTGTTTAATCGGGGCTGCCGGACTTTGCGCATCATCCGGCATGGTCGAAATTAAGATGTGTCGGGCATCGTAAGTTGGAGCATCTTTGCCGTCTGCTCCTTTGGTGGTACCTTTTCGATCAAGTTTGATGATGTGATAGCCGTATTGAGTTTCAACCAGAGAGTCTGTAATCTGCCCTGCTTCCAAAGCTAATGCGGCTTTTTCAAATTCCGGCATCATTTTTCCGCTGGTTACGTCTTTATAGAGTCCGCCATTTTTCTTACTTCCCGAATCATCGGAAAATTCCTCTGCCAGTTTAGCAAAATCTTCGCCGGCTTTGGCTCTTTTCATCAAATCTTCGGCTTTGGCTTTCTTTTGTTCTTTGGTCAGTGGCGGGTGATCATCAATATATTTTCTAATTTCGCCTTTTGGATCGGCATCCGCATTATCGGCAAGATATTTTTTCACTTCCTCATCAGTAGCGGCTACTTTCTTGGCAATCACATCTTCCGAATATTTTTGTTCTAAATATTGAGCTTGCTGAAGTTTGATTTGCAGTTCGGTCTTGCTTTTGAATTCTTCCGACAGACTACTCCAATTTGAATTGGCTTCTTCAGCCGCGAGCCGAACTTTAGCGAATTGTTGTTTGTATTGTTCGAGTTGTGCGGCAGGTGGCTCGAAATTTTCGGGCAATTTGCCATCTTTTTTGGCGGCATCAATTTGCTCTTTTACCAATTTATCAAATTTTTCTTGGTTGCCGTCTTTTTGGAAAAAAGCATCAACACTTTCTTTGGTAATGTCGCTAAATGGCGGTAAATTTTCCTTGTCTTTATTTTTTTCTTTGTTATAGCTGACCGCGGTAATGGTCATCCGAATTTCTTCGAGGTCTTTTCTAACTTCCGCTTTATCGGCAAAACCGGTGGCGCGAGCCTCTTGAGCTACTGCAAGAAACTGTTTGATTTCATCAATCTGTTTCTTTTTCAATTCGGGGTCTTCTGCCAGACGTTTCAACGCTTGTGGAGGTGCATCTTTGAAGATAATCTCCATATCTTGCTTGGAAAGTTTGGTTAAACCTTCGCCTTGACTGCCTACTTTGCTTTTCCAGACCAGCAGTCCGACACTGGCAAGTAGCACAACAAGTCCGACTACTAATGCTTTTGAGAGGGCTGACATTCCGCCCCCGGTCGAAGCGGCAGATTTAGCTAAAGGCTTGATAGTGTCGAATTTAGCCGTTTCCTTGACTTCTTTCGTTTTGTCCGCTTTGGTTCCGACTTCAGGTGCAGATTTTCTCGTTTGTCCCTCTTGCAATATAGGTGATAGAGGCAATGATGATGCCTCTGATACCAACGAGAGAACAATCTTATCGGTTTTCGTTGGGTTAGGGCACTCGCTCGGGTCAGCAATTGAAATACTCTTCTTGCCAGTTTTTCGCCATGCCCAGTTGCTGAATGCCCCAAAGAAGCCCGAAATCTGAATAATATAGTTATTATTGTTAATTTTGGTTGCGACATTCTGTGTTGCATTACTGGAGGGCTGTAACACGGCTTCGTATCCCTGTTGAATTAGGTAGCAAACTAGATTGCTTGCCACATACATAGCCCCTACCTCATCTTCCTTACCTACAAGCTCTTTAGGCAATTCAGACGAGAGACCTAAATTCTTTTGGCATAAACCGCGAGCATAAGCCGCTTGCATTTGATAATTACCTAACTCATAGCAGGCTTGGAATGCATCCATAGCTTGTTTGAAATTACCCTCTTGAAATAGGGAAACTCCCTGATTATATTCTTCTATTCCAACTTTTTCGTCTGATTTTTCTTCTAAAGATTCATCACTAACTAAAACCGTAGGCGGAACGGTATCCGCCGGTAAATTAAGCGTCTTTGCTTCCGACACATTTTCAGATGTCGCATTTTCCTGCGTCTCTGCAATTTCTGATAGAGAGTTTTTATTCAGATTAATCTCCGAAGTAGTTTCCGTATCTGTTTTCTTTCTTTTTGCCATCTAAATTTTCCTCATTTTAAATAAATATAGTAGTTGATTTGGTCATTTGCTCATTGATTCATTGGTTCATTGTTTTTGAATGAAACCCTTTGCCCAATCGTAAAATGGCTCAATGATTCAATGGAACGCTTCGTGCAATAATTCAATCTCTTAAATGATTCAATGAATCAATGAATCAATGATTCAATTCCTTTGCACTAATTCTAACAAAACTCCGCCCGTTGTGGCAGGATGGACGAAGGCAATTAAGCATCCTTCCGCTCCTAAACGGGGTTTTTCGTCTATTAAACGTGCGCCTTCGGCTTTTAGTTTCGCCAAAGACGCTTCAATATCTTCAACTTCAATCGCAATATGATGAATCCCACCACCGCGTTTTTCTAAAAATTTAGAAATCGGCGAATCATCGGAAGTTGGTTCTAACAATTCTACGCGACTTTCGCCAATCGGCAACATTGCCACCCGAACTTTTTGTTCTTCGACCACTTCCGTATGAACATTTTCAAGTCCGAGAGAGTCTTGCCAAAATTTCAAGGCTTCGGTAATTGATTTGGTGGCAATACCAAGATGATTGATTTTCATTTTCTTTCTAAAATACCGACTAAAATATGGAGCAAATTGCTAAGTTCGTCAGGCACATCATAAACCTTTAAGTCCTTGCTGACAATACGATTAACAACATCGAGTTTGCCGAATTGCCACAAGTTTCCGGTTGAAACTGCGCCGTATAAAACTTTTAATTCATCATCCTCTATCCATTGTTGAACCGCAATCATTTCCGCCGCAAGTTGTTTGAAGCCTCGATGAAGGTCTTCATTTTTTGCTTCAATAACCAACAAATTTGATTGATTTAACAATAAATAATCTAATGTTCCTTTTAATTGTTGACTAACTTCAATCGGAAACTCAATCTTAACTTTTGATTGTGAAATTCTCGCGGCTTCAAGCAAAATAGGTGAAATCAACGCCTCACGTCGCGCCGATTCATTGTCCAAACTAACCCGCGAAAAACTATCACGAATTTGTCGCTCAATTTCGGGTAAATTTTCAATTTCTTGGATACTTCGTGGCAAACTAATCGTATCAATCTGAAAACCAAAATTCCAAAAAGCTACAATTTCTTCAAAATCTGCGTTCATTTTGAAGTAATCGAAAAATGTATATGAAGAATTTGCTGAAATTATATTCTTTTTCATTTTGTTTCTAAAATTCCAACAAAACTTCTCACTAAGACTTCCAAATCTTCAATTAAATCATAATTTTTGATGTCTTGAGAGATAATTTTATTTTCCCGTTCAAGTTTGCCAAATTGCCAGATATTTCCAGTTGTAATTGCTCCATAAATTATTTTTTGTTGGGTTTCATCAGCTTTGTCAATGGCAATCATTTCAACCGCAAGTTGAGTAAAACCGCGTGTCATATCAGCATCTTTGGCTTCAATTACCAACAAATTTTGCTCCTTTCGCAGAAGGTAATCTAAAGAACCTTTCAATTGATTATTGTATTCAAACCAATATTCCGAGTTCAGTTTGGATTGGGTTAAACGTCGGACTTCTGCCATTACCGGCGCGATTAAGAATTCCCGGCGGGTTATTTCATTTTCCAGACTTATATGTAAAAGAGCGTCTTCAATGATTTCAAACAGTTTTGGTAAAGTAGGAAGTTCTTGTTCGCTTTTGGGCAATTTTATGCGTGCGTTTTTTTTGGAGTAACCAAAATAATTAGTTACATCTTCAATGCTAACTCGCATTTTAAAATAATCGGAAAATGTATAAGATTTTTCAGGTAATATTATATTTCTTCTCATTTCAAAATCTCCTCCACCGCCGAATACGGATTCGTTTTCTTTTCCGCAATTTCCAATGCCAATTGGTCTAACTTTTCAACCGTGCCATTTTTGTTCATCAAATCAGCCAAAAGTTTTTCTCGAATCAATTCCAACAAACGCCATTTAGCGATGGCTTGACGGCGTTCCAAACTTTTTTCGCCTGTCTTTTGAAATTCATTATAACTTGTGATGGCAATGCTCAAATCTTCGATGCCTTTGTTTTCGGTGGCAATGGTTTTGATAATCGGCGGATTCCAAAAATCGTGGCGCATTGCTAAAGTTAATAATGCTTCGAGTTCTTTTTCGGTTCGCAAAACGCCTTCGCGGTCAGCTTTATTGATGACAAAAACATCGCCGATTTCCATAATTCCAGCTTTAATCGCTTGAATATCGTCGCCCATGCCGGGAACTAAAACGACAATCGAAACATCTGCGGTTTTGACGATTTCAACTTCATCCTGTCCGACTCCAACCGTTTCGACAATGATTTTATCAAAGCCAGCCGCATCCAAAATTGCGACAGCATCAACCGTTGTTCTCGAAAGACCGCCCAAATTTCCGCGAGTTGCCATGGAGCGAATAAAGACGTTTTTGTCCACACCGAGAGCCGACATTCGGATTCTGTCCCCCAAAATTGCCCCGCCCGAAAACGGACTTGAAGGATCAACACAAATTATTCCAATCTTCTCGCCCGCATTTTTGTAAAACATTGCCAGTTTGTCAACCAAACTTGATTTTCCCGCTCCCGGTGCGCCCGTGATGCCAATAACGAGAGCATTTCCGGTGCGTGGGAACACTGCTTTCATTATCTCAGAAGCATCGTCCGCCCCGTTTTCAACCTTCGTGATAGCACGAGCAATTGCGCGAGGATTGCCTTCAAATAGTTTTTCGAGTAACTCAGCGTTTGTCATTTTCAAGACGGTTTGATTTGCCACCTCAATTCGTGCATCTTGCGGGCTTTCGATAACGCGCTCGGATTTGAAAAGCCCTGCTGACTTTATTTCGGTTAGTGTGTTTTCTAATTGATTTTGAATTTTTGAATACATAAATTTTTACAAATTTTTAATAATTTATTGTTAAAGTATAACTCTAATGAGTTTTTTGTTACTTCCAAAATAATATTTGTTATCAATCAGCCATTTATTATCTTTTCTAAAAAGCACATAATAAAACTCTCGTCTAAAACTGTGATTGCAAGCTGTTTTAATCACAACTTTATTTGGCTTTTCATAATCTATATTGAGAATTTCTTCATACATTGTAAGCTGGTGGTTTGCCTATACTTCGATGTTGTCCGTAAACACGCTTCCTTTTTGTGCAAAATTTTTCAAAAACAGGCTTCCAACCCGCTTGAATTTGAAACCAAATATTTTCTTGCTCTATATCTTTTGACTGTTTATGTAAATTCCACGCTTCAGTTTCCCACTGATTCATTTCAGCAAAAAACTTGCATAAAACATCAACAGGATTCATAAAATCAATCTCTTTTGAATTTACCAATGACATTAATCTTAAATCTCGCTCCAATCCAAAATTACTTTCCCCGAATTTCCCTCGCACATTACATTCCCGCAATTCGCACTTTTGTTTCTGTAACTGTAACAAATTGTTCGGGCAGTTTTTCAGCATAATTTTCGAGTAGTTTTTCTAACACTTGAATTTTGTTGATTGCTCTTTCATCCTCAAGGCGAAGAAAAATAATGCCGTGATGTCCGCGTCGTTCACGAAAAATCATTTCGCCGAAATCTTTGTCGTTGGTTATCAAAATCCAGTTTTCAACAAAAGCCTTCGTCAAAACTTCATCATCGGTTATTCCGCGAGCTTCATCGAAGACGGAAAAGACTTCGTAATTTGCATCACGAAGCCATTGAGCGACTTTTGAACCTGTGCATTCGTCAACCAGAAAACGCATTTTACGCCGTCTCCAAAATTAACGGCATAAATTCCGTATTGCTCATTGATTCCTTGGCAAAAAGCAAACAGGCTTGAATATCTTCGGGCGTTAATCCTTCGTATTCGTCCAAAATTTCGACAGTCGTTGCGCCGTGAGCCAAAAGATTTAAGATAAATTCAACCGTCAATCGCGTCCCCCGAATGACGGGTTTGCCAACCATAACTTTTGGATTCAAAGTAATTCTTTCAAGTAAAATTTTATCGTTCATAATTTGATTTTTACATAATTTGGGGCATTTGTGGAGATAAAATTAAATCTCACTCCAATCCAACACCACCTTCCCGCTATTCCCTGTCCGCATTACTTCAAAACCTTTCTCAAACTCCTTATAAGAAAAACGATGCGTAATGACAGGCGAAATATCCAAACCACCTTCGAGCAAAACGCTCATTTGATACCAAGTTTCATACATTTCGCGTCCGTAGATGCCTTTGATGGTCAGCATATTGAAGATGACGGTTTTCCAGTTGATTGAAAATTCGTCGGGCGGAATGCCGAGAAATGCGATATTGCCGCCATGCGTCATATTGGTGAGCATATCGCGGAAAGCCGAAGCGTTGCCCGACATTTCCATTCCAACGTCGAAGCCTTCTTTCATATTGAGTTGTTTTTGGTAATCAGCAATCGAAATTTCGGTGACGTTGATGGCGTGTTCGATTCCGTTTTGGCGGGCTAATTCAATTCGTTTTGGGTTAACATCGGTGATAACGATATGACGTGCGCCCGCGTGTTTGGCAACCGCCGCCGCCATAATTCCGATGGGTCCTGCGCCCGTAATCAAAACGTCTTCACCAAAAACTTCAAAGGCGAGAGCTGTATGCACCGCATTGCCAAACGGGTCAAAAATCGCGGCGACATCCAAATCTACATCAGGTTCGTGTTTCCAAATGTTTGTCATCGGAACTGCCATATATTCGGCAAATCCGCCATCTGTATTAACCCCGAAACCAAGCGTATGAGCGCATTTATAACGTCGCCCCGCCAGACAATTTCGGCAGCGACCACAGACTAAATGACCTTCAACCGAGACAATATCGCCGACAAAAAAATCGCTGACATTTGAGCCAACTTCAACGATTTCGCCAACAAGTTCGTGTCCCAAAATGGTTGGAACTTTTATCGTGCTTTGCGCCCAAGCGTCCCAATTCCAAATATGCACGTCTGTTCCACAGATTCCGGTTTTTTTAATTTTGATTAAAACGTCATTGATGCCGTATGTCGGTTCTGGAACATCTTCCAACCACAAACCTTCTTCGGCTTTGCTTTTTACGATTGCTTTCACTTAAATTTGACCTCAAAAAATGATTGAATTACTTAATGAAAGGATAATTGAAAGTTATAAAACAGGAAAGTTTGGAATTGAGAATTTTGAAAACATTTTCATTCGCCCCGTGTTAATATATTCGCGGTTCAAAAAATATCCCGTAACCATACTAACCAAATAAGCATGAGTTTCTGGCAATTATTACAAACTGTTTCAGGCGCAAATGGCGAATACTTGTTGTTTGGGCTGGCATTTATTCTCTTTTCTTTTGTGCTGGGGGGATTTGTGCCGAAACGAAGACCGCGATTGTTTAATGCGGTTTTGTTTTTTCTCCTTTCGATATTAGGTTTGTTTATTTCGGCTTCGCTTCTTTATTCGGGTTACGAAGAAAATAGCAGCGCAAATCGTTGGACGCAGTGGGCGACGTTTCTGATCGCGGGAATGGCGATTGTCAATGTTCTGAGCGTTTTAGTTTTCGATATTGTGCTAAAGCGGTTGGATATTCCACGCATTTTGCGGGATTTGCTGACGGGGTTGGCTTACATCGGCGTTGCCATAGCCTTGCTCACTAGAACCGGCGTTGATTTGACAGGAATCGTGGCAACATCGGCAGTTCTGACAGCCGTTATCGGTTTTTCTTTGCAAGATACTCTCATCAATATTGTCGGTGGCATTGCGCTCGAAATGGATAACACCATCAATGCCGGAGATTGGATTCGCTTTGATAAATACGAGGGGCGAGTCAAAGAGATTCGTTGGCGGCAAACTTCGATTGAGACACGAGATTGGGATACGGTGGTGATTCCGAACAGCCTCTTGATAAAAGGTCAATTCTTGATTTTGGGAAAGCGCACCAACTTGCCAAAACAACATCGAATGTGGGTCTATTTCAATGTTGATTTTCGTTATTCACCGACTGAGGTTATTGATGCTATCGAAACGGCTTTGCGTTCAGAACCGATTGCCAACATCGCCCAAACTCCGCCAATTAATTGCATCGCTTACGATTTCAAAGATTCTTACATCAATTATGCGGTGCGTTATTGGCTGATGGATTTTGCGTTGGATGACCCGACCAATTCAGTTATTCGGACACGCATCTACGCCGCGCTCAAACGGACAAACATTTCGCTTTCAATTCCGGCGCAAGCCCTTTTTATCTCCGAAGACGATGCCCAACACCGTCAGCAAAAACTCGAAAGAGAGATTACGCATCGAACCAAGGTGTTGCGGGAAGTAGAGTTATTTCACAGTTTAACCGAAGCAGAACTGCGAGAATTAGCCGAACATCTGAGCGTTGCACCGTTTGTTTGTGGCGAAGCTATGACGCGACAGGGCGCAGAAGCGCATTGGCTCTATGTGATAACAAAAGGCGATGGCGAAGTTCGGGTTTCGGTTGATGGAACAGAATTGAGTAAACAAATTGCGACTTTGAAGACTGGAAATTACTTTGGCGAAATGGCAATGATGACAGGCGCAAAACGGTCGGCAACAGTAATCGCCACAACAGATACGGAATGTTATCGGATTGACAAAGAGGGATTTCAAAATATTATCCGCCGCCGTCCCGAAATCGCCGAAGACATCTCTCACGTCTTGGCAAATCGTCGTGTGTTGCTCGAAGCCGCCCGCGAAGGCTTAAACGAAGAAGCCGCCAACCAACGTCTGCAAAGCGAACAAGGCGATTTGCTCAAACGCATCCGCGATTTTTTTGCAATATAAGCAGGTTGCAGACAGTTTTAGAGTGCCGGAAAGTTGCAGAAAGTCTGTGTTTCCAATAGCTTATCATTTTCAAAATATTGCAAAAATTCTGTTTACCCGCTTAGTTCAAGTAAAATCACCTCAATCAATGATATACTCCCAAAAAAGAAATCAAAAACTTAAAATTATGACAAAAAGAGAAACTACTTCGTATCGTTGGGAAGATATGCCGAAAGAGCGTGTTTCGGACTTGCTCGAACGCCGTTTAGTCACAAGTGAAAGAATGATGCTCGCGCACGTTTATCTGGAAAAAGGTTGTATCGTGCCGCAACATTCGCACGAAAATGAGCAGATTACTTATATTTTAGAAGGCGCATTGCATTTTTGGATTGGAGAAAATGGCGAAGAAGAAGTTGTCGTCCGCGCAGGCGAAGTTTTGGTCATTCCGTCCAATGTTCTGCACAAAGCCGAAGCGTTGGAAGATACTTTGGACGTGGACGTTTTCAGTCCGCCAAGACAAGATTGGCTGGATAAAACCGACGATTATTTGCGGCAAAAATAACTATGGAACTTGGTTTAAACGGAAAAGTTGCACTCGTTGCGGCAGCGAGTCGTGGGCTTGGAAAAGCGGTTGCAGAAGAATTCGCAAACGAAGGTGTTTCGTTGATTTTATGCGCTCGTGACCAAGATATTTTAGACAAAACTTGTGACGAAATTCGGAACAAATCAGGCGTGGATGTGCTTGGCGTGACGGCGGATTTGTCCAATACTGCTGACATTGAAAGGCTCTATCAAACAGGGATGGACAGATTTGGTCAGATTGATATTTTGGTCACAAATGTCGGCGGTCCACCTGCCGGAACTTTTGAAAATCTACCGCGTGAGGCTTGGGAAAATTCGACAAGTCTTTTATTAACCAGCGTTTTAGACATAACCCGAATGGTTTTACCGCAAGTGAAAGAAAGACGTTGGGGGCGGATTTTGAATATCACTTCAATTGCCGCCAAGCAACCCATCGAAAATCTTATTTTATCCAACAGTTTACGGGCGGCGGTGACAGGATTTGCCAAAACTTTGGCGGACGAAGTTGCCCCGTTTGGAATTACCGTCAACAACATTTTGCCGGGTTACACACGCACCAAAAGAGTCGTTCAACTTGCCCAAACGATTGCCGAAAAAGAAGGAATTACTCCCGCCGAAGCACAAGGAAAATGGGAAGCCGAAGTTCCAATGAAACGTTTAGGCGAACCGCACGAATTTGCCGCTTTAGCCGCATTTCTCGTATCCGAAAGAGCGAGCTATATCACCGGCAGTTCAATCGCGGTGGATGGCGGATGGATTCGCTCTTTGTTTTAAATTTTGTCAGTAGTATCGGGGTGAGCCTTGACCATCAAATTACGCAGTTGCTGACGCAATCGCTACTGACTCATTGGCGAAAGTTTAATCATCGTCAAGCGGCGGATCGCAGGTAACGCAATGTTTTTGGACTTCCGAAATTAAATCGCTGATATCTTTGGCTATTTGACCGCAGGTTGGGCAAAAAGTGTTTCTATGAAAACACGCCAGAGTATAGGCGGTAATTCCGCTATATTCGCTGACAAACTGAACCGCTGCTTCCTTTTTGCAAAATGCACATTTAACCATTGAACCTTCTTTAATTTCGCTCATTTTTTCTCCCGCAAATCGTGAGAAGATTATAACAGACTTGTCGGAAATTACCTTTCAAATTTTTCTAAATTCTGCTAGAGCTTATTCAAAATAGGAGACATTCAAAATTTTAAAATTAGCATTGATTAGAAAGCCACCATCTTGGCGGCATAGCGTCTGCGAAACCGCTCAAACTGCTTATTTTGAAAATTACAGACTTTGGATTCGCGCTCTCGCGTGAACAGTTCCTAACCTAATATTTCCTACTTTGCAAGAACCATCTGCGTTTGCCAAATGGAAGTTGGGAGTTGAGCGCAAGGCTTGTGCAAAAGTAGGAATCGGTTTTGATGAGTTTATTTTCCTTCTCAGTTTAATGATTCTTTGGCTTTAATCTCTTTTGCTCAATTTTGCTTAACCTTTACTTGTCCAATTAATATTAAGGTAAAAGGTAAAAAGGCAAAGGTGGCAACTGAATTTGTAAATAAAAAGTGATAACAATTACAGATTTGCGTTAATAGGCGGGATAAAGTAAAAGAAAGTATTACTAAAATCTTTTTAAGAAAAACGATGAACGAGAACAACACTTAACCAAATACAGTCTTTTGTCTGGCAAGCTATTTCAAAGGCAATGATTTTATGCGTGAGTGCAAAAGTTTAGGGCATCGCGTTTTTTTGCTGACACGGGAGGCTAAACTAAACGATGCTTGGGCGCGGGAAAGTTTAGACGGAATCATTCCCGTTGCAAACGACGGCGAAATAAAATCTTATTTACAAGCAGCGACAAAACTTGCCTTGATGAATAAACCGACTCATATTGTTGCGCTTGAAGAAGGCGACGTTATCACCGCCGGACGGTTGCGTGAACATTTTGGTTTGGATGGGATGCTCGGTTCACAGTCGCGTCTTTTCAGAGATAAACATTCAATGCGTTGCCAAGGCAGACTCCACGACATCCGCCAAGCCGAATTTGTTCACACGCTCAATTATCAGGAAGTCGGCGAATTTATGGAACGGATAAATCCGCCATGGGTTTTAAAACCTCGTGCTGATGCTTCGGCGATTGGGATTAAAAAACTGAACGAATCGGAGCAAGTTTGGCGGGCGATTGATACTCTCAACCAAAATCAAGCCTTGAACGAACGTGCTGATGCGTATTTGTTGGAACAATTTATCGAAGGCGATGTTTATCACGTTGATTCGCTTGTAGTTGGTGGAAAAGTTGCAATTGTCGGTGCAAATCGCTACGGGGATGCACCGCTTGATATTGCAGTTTATGGAGGAGTTTCTACCTCTTACACGATTGAATATGAATCGGCAGAACGCAAAAAACTTCTCAAAGCTAATAACAAAGTTCTTAACTCATTTGGTTTTGAAAAAGGAGTGACACACGCTGAATTTATCAAAAGTTACAAAGATGGTGAGTTTTATTTTTTAGAAATTGGAGCGCGAGTTGGAGGCGCATACACCGCCGAGGCTTTTGAAGCCGCTAGCGGATTAAACATTTGGCGTGAGTGGGCAAAAATTGAAATGGCAAACGCTAACGAGCCTTATATTCCAAAGCCAAAACGATTTGAATATGGTGGAATTGTCGTTTCATTAGCTAGACAAGAACATCCCGATACTTCATTTTACACAGATTCGGAAATTTTTTATCAAGCGAAAAAAGAACATCATGTTGCGCTGGTTTTGCGTTCGGCAAACATCAGGCGCGTGCAAGAACTTTTAAAAGAATACACGCGCCGTTTCAAAAATGACTTTATGGCAATCGCCCCGCAACCTGACCGACCTGATTAGCCTTTATGCTCCGGCTTTTTGGTCTTAAATTCTTGCCAGTTTTTCTCGCCGTCTTTGATTCGTTTCTCTTGTTCGGCTTCCCACATTTCCTTAACTTTTGGGCTGTAATTCAAATAAAGTTTGCCGTCCACAACTTTCCAAGCATTTGGATCTCCATCAGCCGTGTAACCTTTGGAAACCGCAAGCGAGCAATAACCGCCAAATTGTGGGGCGTATTGTTCAGGATTTTGTTTGAATTTTTCCAAATTTTCTTTGCTCGAAAAAAGCCATTTTGCACCATTCCAAACGAATTCAAATTGCGGATTGCCAACCGCAGGATTGTTGTCGGCAAAATATGCAACCGTATCATAACCTTTGATGGCAATATTTTCCGTCGTTGTGTTGATCTGTTTTACGCTCTCGGTTTTGGAACAATTCGCCACCGTAATTCCAATTCCTACAATTAAAAACAATAAAATCTTCTTCATAATTTTTACCTTTTGCCTTGCGAATTATCGGGAGATAATTCGCACAGCGTGTCCGTCTATATCACGAACTATTAAAGCTGTTTTGAATCCTAAATTATTCCCGTTAAAGCGGACCAAACCTGTTGAAATGAAGTTATATTTATTTTTGAACAAAACCGAAGCCAAATCATCAGTTTTTGCCGCTTCAAAACTCGTCTGCCAATGCCATAAATCGTTGCTTTTTGTATCACGCGGAAAAGGTTTGCCATCACGCGGGGCAAGATATTCCAAAAATTCCACGGCAATTCCGTCTTCGGGCGTGTGTAAACCTGTAATGTGCAATTTTGCGCCGAAAACATTGTTCAAATGTTCTTGTTCGTTGCCAAAATTATCGCTCGTTCCTGCCACAGTTAAACCAAGCGAACCACGATAAAATTTCAAACTTTCATCCGAATCGCCAACCACAATTGCGGTATGGTCAATGCCTAAAAATAATTTGCCCGTTTGCTCCAATTCGTGCCATTTTTTCGCGCCTTTGTCGGCAGGGAAATGGAGAATTTCTAAAACGTGATTATCAAAATCTTTGAAATAAAACGCACTGATTCCCGCCGCATTTGGAATAGTTTTCGGCAAAATTTGCGGCGCAGTCGAAGCATAACGAACCTTATTTTCTCGCAAAATTTCAAACGCTTTGTCCATATCCGAAACGATAATTGCAATGTGCTGAAACCATTTATCATTGCTCCGGGAATCAATCGGAATCGGACGACCACCCGCCGTTAAATATTCAGTTAATTCGAGAAATTCGCTTCCGAGTTTCAAACGGACAACCCGCACCCGCGCACCAAAAACTCCCGAAAGATGCTCAAATTCCGTTCCAAAAATTTCCGCGTCCGAAACTTTTTCAAACGGCAAAATGCGCGTGTAAAAATCAATCGCTTTATCCATATCTGAAACGGTAAAGCCAACGGATTCGACTTTTGAAACCGCTTGCCGTGGGCGACTGTCGAAAAAAAGGCAAGAAAAGCCAAAACCGCGATAATCAGCCAACCAAGCGGAAATGGATTTTCGGTTTCTAAACTAACAGCAACAATATGTTTTTTATTTCTCATCATAACTCAATTTCTCTACCTCAAACAATTACGGCAAGCCCAAGTTTTATTCCATTGAGCTTGCCGTAAAAGGTTTGAAATTGAATAATTTTAGCTATTCACGTTTTGCAATAACTTCTAAATACTCCGATTTAATTTCCGTTGTTCCATCGCTTGTCAGATTATTTTCTTGCCAATGATTTTCGAGTGCACGGCGCAATTCCGCCTGGTTGTCTTTATCGCTTTCGAGCGCATCAAAAGCCTTTTCGGTCGGTCCGTAATATTTGCGGAAATGTTCAACTACTTCTTTCGGCGAAAAAGGAAAATTGAAAGTCATCAACCGCCGATTCAATTGTAAATCGCTGATGCCGTCTTTCAATCTCTCGCTGACGGTGGATTCATCGCCCCACAAAATCGGCGAAGGCATATTTGGCGGCGGCACAAACGAACCTGTTAATTTAAACATTTGTCCGATAAAACCTGTTGGTGTCCAATTTGCCATCACAATTCGTCCGCCGGAACGACAAACGCGCTTTAATTCTGTGGCAACCGTTTCGGGACGCGGTGCAAACATTGCGCCAAACATCGTCACTACGGTGTCAAATTTGCCGTCATCATAAGCCAAAGCCTCCGCATCGCCTTCATCAAAGTGGCAATTTAATTCCTCAGTTTGCGCCGTCATTCGAGCCTGTTCGATTAGATTTGGAGCAATATCAACTCCGATGACAACCGCACCTGCTTTGGATGCGGGAATCGCCAGGTTTCCCGTTCCACAGGCGACATCCAAAACTTTTTCGCCCGCTTGCAAATCAAGCCGTTCAATAAATTCAACTGCTCCCTGCTTATATGCTTGGGCAATTTGCCTAAAATCTCCTGCTGTCCAAGTTGCTTTCACGTTTGGTTTTCAAAGCCTCCATTTCGGAAGACATCGCTGTTTTCGGTTCACTCATAAATTACCTCCTTATTTTTATGAACATTGCGATTTTTTTATGATACGCTTCTTTACCTGGGTATCAAAGAAATAAATTAAAAGGTTAATGATTTAAAATTAGACAATTTCGATGGCTCAAAAGTTATTCGGTGTAAGTTTGAAGGACAAATTAGGGACGTGAAAGATGAAGTTACGGTTTAGTCCTTTTTATTTTCAAGGTTATTTACTTGTGAATCAAGAAATTCTAAAATGACGTTATGATAAATAAAAACACAACTATCTTCAATTCCTCTTCTCTGGGGAGAACAACAATTTGTTAAAAACGAATGGGGTGAGATTAATTACATTGTAGGTCCAGAACGAAACAGGTAAAACTCTCTTAGCTGAACAACTGAAGAACAACTTTTCCAATAATGGTTTCCAAGGTATCTAAACGCAGAAAGATTGATGGGATTGGAAAAGAACGAAATTGGTTATTTTGGCGGGGCAGGTTTGAGACAAGGATTTAACATTAGTCAATTTCAAAAGTATAAAAGCAATGCTGAACAAGGAGGACTTTCTTCATCTGCAATAATAACGCTGAAAGAGAGGCTGGATATTAGGTTGAAAATAGAAGCTCTACTTTCCGACATTTTTGGTAAAACCATAAAACTTGTTGAAGAAGGTGGATTTTTGATACCCAAAATGCAAAATATCATGATAGGAGAAGAATATAATCTAAGCCAAAATGAATGTCACGGGTTAAAAGAATTGATAACGCTTTTGACCTTTCTTTATGATCCAACGAAAAATTGTTTAATATTTGACGAGCCTGAACTGCATTTACATCCACAATTTCAATCATTCTTTCTTCAAGAAATCCGTAAAGTCGCAGGTAATCCATTAGTTGATCCAAGTAAAAAAATATTTTTTATAATTACACATTCACCCTACTTTTTAGACCTAAAATCACTGGATGATTTAAAGAATATTCTAGTTTGCCACCTAAATAAAATGCCTACATATGTAAGTGAACTAGATGAAAATGATCAATACATTTTGAAGAAATTTCTTCCAAGATTTAATACACATCACAAACAATTTTTCTTTTCTCCGAACCCGGTATTTGTTGAAGGTTATACAACCAACAAGTAATCTCTATTTTGTTTGAAAAACTTGGAATTAACATCGGAGCATCTGGTTCTTGTGTAATAGATGTAGGCGGTAAAGATGAATTAGGCGTATTTTATAAACTTTGTAGATCTCTAAAGATTAATTGCCGAATTATTGCTGATTTAGACGCTATTTTTAGAGGCAGATTAAGAAGCGTCGTCTGTGAAGATGAACGTTCTCAGACTTTTGTTCAAGAGCAAGGTCTTGGTGTCAATCTTTCAAATTTAATTGGAGATTTAGAAACGCATTTATCTGGTATAGCTACGAGAATTATTTCTAAACCCACAACGATTCCTCAACTTGTCGAACTTAAAACTAAGTTAAGTTCCTATTCTCCTGAGGAAGAACATTCTAAACGAGTTTCGACGCTTTTAGCTATTCTAAGATACGAAGCAGAAATACGAGGAGTTTTAGATGTTGCCAATATCGCAAACTTAAACTTAATATTGGGAAGAATCAGTCAACTTCACAACGCCTTCAAATCTTGCAACACTTATATTTTTCTAAAAGGGGAAATAGAGCATTATTACACTCAATCAGTAATTGATTATCTGAACATTACAAACAAAGATATATGGTTTCACAGAGAGAGAGATTATTTACTTCAAGCGAATTCGGCTGATATAAATGGTGCTTATCCGGATTTAATAACCATCTTAAAAGAAGCTGTTCCAGTTATCGAAGTTGAAATTAAAAAACATTTAAAGTTTGAGATTTTCGAGTGGATACATAGAGTTCAAACCAGGAATTGCAAAAGAAGAAGTGAATAAAACTGATGATTTATTAAGAAATGCTAAAATTAATTATGTTTATACAATCAAATTCTAAATTTGCAGAGTTTGATTATAAATGCAGATAGAACTTTTGAATGTGTAATAACAATAAAGGAAACTCTGACAGGAACCCCAATACAAATTAATTTCAATCAAACTACAAATGCTCACAATTTCGATATTTAAAGGTTCAGCAATAAGGGAAAAATATAAAGAATGAAGTTTTAGCTTCATCCTTTTTGCCAAATATTTCTTTACAAATAGCTGTAAGATATTATCTGACAACCGCTTTAGAATTATTAGAACAATAAGCCTCATAATCATTTGGATAAAAGAAAAAACGGCGAGATAAAATATCCACACCGCTTTTTTCAACCTTGAAATTGTCAAAATTTAACTCATTCTCTCCAAAAAATGTTCGCCCACTCGTAAAGCATTCGCCATAATCGTCAAAGCCGGATTGACTGCCGAACTCGACGGGAAAAACGAGCCGTCAACGACATACAAATTATCAACCTCGTGCGCCTTGCAATTGCGGTCTAAAACTGATGTTTTCGGATCATTGCCAAAACGAATCGTGCCGTTTTGATGCGCGACGCCGGCGAGCGGAATTTGTTCAGCCAAAAATAAATTTCGCGCAAAAATTCCTTGATGACATTCGCCGCCGTGGATGTCGCATTTGCGCTGAGCGTTCATCAAAGTCTTTCAATTTGTTCTGCAATTGTTTATGCGCTTCGACATTATTTGGCGTGTAGCTCAAAACAATTTCGCCGTTTTTATTGAGCGTTACGCGATTTTCGGGACGCGGTAAATCTTCCGTCGTCAGCCAAAAATCAATCGAATGTTTCGCCATCAAATCAAGCGTAAAACCGGGAGCAATCGCGGGCGCACCTGCCGAAAGCGTGACACCATCCAATTTCCCGACAAACGAAATATGCCCCATCGGATACGGAAAATCGTCCGCGCCGAAATAGAAATCGTTGACCGCCAAAGTCTTTTGAAAAATAGTCGGATTCGGACATTTTGAAACGGCCAGCATCACCGAATTAACGTGACCCATATAATTTCGCCCAACTTGGTCGCTCGAATTGGCTAAACCGTTTGGATGGTTTTCGTTGGCAGAACGCAGAAGCAATGCCGCTGAATTTATCGCACCAGCCGAAACGACAACGACATCAGCCGAATAAGTTTCTTCCTCGCCATTTCGTTTAACGCGAACTGCGGAAATGTTTCTGCCCGTTGCATCAGTTTCAAGTTTTGTGACCATTGCATTGGTCAAAAGCGTTACATTCGGATAATCAAGCGCAGGCTCAATTCCGCAAATATGCGAATCGGCTTTGGCATTGACCAAACACGGAAAACCATCGCAAGTCGCGCAACGAATACATTTACTGCGCGGATCATTTTCTTTTAATTGAATGCCCAAGCGGAACGTGAAACGGTTTGCAACCCAACGCCGCAAAATCTTCGGCAAATGCTTGAATTCGCGGCTCGTGCGAAACGGCTTCGTGCGGAAACGGGGAACTTGCCCAAGGCTCAGTCGGGTCTTCTCCACGCGTGCCGTGAACGTGAGTATATTTGCTCGGCTTGGCGTAATATGGCTCTAATTCGTTGTAATCAATCGCCCAATCGGGAGAAATTCCGTCGTAATGTTCCAAAATCACCAAAATCTTCTTTTCGCATTCTAAACAATGCCGCGCCGTAAAATTTCGTGTTTCCGCCGACGTTGTAATTGGTATGCGGATGAACGGTTTGCCGTCTGTTGTCATACCAAATCTCTTTGGTGTTGTAATGCCCTTCGACATTGACCTTCTTGGAATTCCAATTTTCCAAACCGCGTTT
This sequence comes from Pyrinomonadaceae bacterium, assembly GCA_963779235.1. Taxonomy (GTDB): domain Bacteria; phylum Acidobacteriota; class Blastocatellia; order Pyrinomonadales; family Pyrinomonadaceae; genus JAIBCC01. The sequence continues at coordinate 54,131 of CAVZXI010000010.1, read as the reverse complement.
GACAAAATCGCCGCGTTCCAAAACCAAAATCTTTTTTCCTGATGGCGCAAGTTTGTGAACCAAAGTTCCGCCACCTGCACCTGTGCCGATGATGATAAAATCGTAGTGTCCGTTCATAAATCTCCTTAGTAAGCTGTAAGCTGTAAGCTGTAAGCAGAAAATCAGCTAACTGCTTACGGCTTACAGCTTACAGCTCACTGTCTTATTGTTCCTCATAGAACCAAGTTAGTCCGCCGTCCACAAAAAAGGTCGAGCCTGTCACATAATCCGCTTCGTCTGAGGCGAGAAAAACTGCTAAACCTGCCACGTCTTCTGGTTGTCCAAGCCGTTTCAAAGGGATTTGTCCAAGCAAATAATTCAACTTGTTCGGGTCATTGAGCAGGTTTTTGTTAATCGGCGTTTCGATTGCGCCAGGTGCGATGTTGTTGACGTTGATGCCAAACTGCCCAAGTTCCACGCCCAAATTTCGCGTCAACATCTTGATTCCACCTTTGCTGACGCAATACGCCGTAAAATTTGGAAACGGTAAATCCTCGTGAACCGAACTGATATTGACGATTTTTCCGCGCCGTTTCGTTTCAATCAAATGTTTCGCCATCGCTTGCGAACAGAAAAATGTGCCTTTGGTGTTGACGTTCATCACAAAGTCGTAATCTTTTTCGGTCACTTCCCAAAAAGGCGCGTGGCGTTCAACTCCGGCGTTGTTGACCAAAATATCAACTTGCCCGAATTCTTTAATTGCTGTGTCAAATAAACCGTTGATGTCGGCAACTTTAGAAATATCGCCTTGCACGCAAATTGCTTTTGCGCCAACTGCTTCGACATTCGCTTGAACCTCGTTTGCCATTTCCATATTGCCGATGTAGTTGATGACGACATTCGCGCCTTCGCGGGCAAATCTTTCGGCGATTCCGCGCCCGATGCCCTGACTACTGCCTGTAATAATTGCTGTTTTGTTTTTTAATCTCATAAATATTTTGTCAGAACAAGAAGCGGTAGCGACTTGGCAACTTACCCGCGCACTACTGTTTGCGGTTCTGACTTCTCCTTAAAATAATCCGCTTGATATTGATAAAAACATTTCCCTGTTTTTTGTAACCTCAATAATTTCAATCTCTTTGCGCCCTTGTTCACGCGCAGGTTTCTGCCAATTTCCAAAGTTGCAATTAAAAATGCAACGCATTTTGCTGTAATGGTCAAATTTCGCACATAAAACCGAATGTGCGCCTTTTAATCGCACATAAACTTCTCCTGCCGCAAGCATTGCTAAAGGTGGCGCGACGAAGTAAATCCACCAATCATTCCAAACATTGGCGAAAATCGCCGAACCGAATGTTCGCGCCGGATTCATACTCATCCCCGAAATCGGTGCTTCGAGCGAAATGTAAATTGCAACTAAAATCCCTGCAAAATAAGGAGTGAAACGCGAAAGTTTAGCGTGATTTGAAGTCACCAAAACCATCGTCATCATTCCAAACGAAATGATAAATTCGGCAATAAACGAAACAATTGCAACCATTTTGATTTGGAATCGTTACAGCAAAATTCACATTCGAGTTTGCCAACGAATCACCCAAGATTAGCCACGAAAGCCAAACTCCAACTGTCCCGCCAATGAATTGAAAAAGAGCGTAAAATACTGCATCCCAAGTCTTGATTTTTCCCAAACGCCAAAAGGTCAATGTCACCGCCGGATTGATATGTGCGCCCGAAAGTTTCCCAAATGGCGATTTGAAAATTGCAACCGCTGTTAACCCCATCGCCAAACCAATTAAGACGAAACGAATCTGCAAACTCCAGCCAATCACGGCTGAGTCTGGATGAAAAAACAGCACCGAAAAAAAGCACGCCGAAATCATAAACACGCCAAGCCCAATCGCTTCGCATAAGTATTCCAACCAATGATTTTTTAATGCGCTTAACATCCTTCTTTAGCGTTTCCTCGCTTTCTAAAACACTTTTGTAGTTTGGTTTATTCCAAAGATTTTGTGTGGCAATTTCCCGTATTATTTGCTATGATTGCTTTGCGAGGTAAAAAGATATGCCGAATGTGAAAAGTAACAAAGTAAAAGCGGGAGCAAGATTAGATTTTCGTCTAGCGACTGAAAATAAACGACTTATCGAACAAGCTGCAACTATTTCAGGTCAAACTGTTAGCGATTTTGTGTTGTCGAATGTGCTAAAAACGGCGCACGAAGTTGTTGAAAAACATCACACAACTGTGCTTTCCAATCGTGACCGTGATTTGTTTTTAGCGTTGCTTGAGGCGGATGATGAGCCAAATGCAGCGTTGAAAAAAGGTTTTCGGGAATATCAAAATTATATAAAAGAACGTCAAGCGAAAACAAAATGATAAATTCAAATTACTTTGTTGAACCGCTTCGGCGCGACCATCAGCGCGAAAATTTTGATTGCGGAGAATCTAGTCTCAATGAATTTTTGTTTTTTTATGCCAGACAAAACAATGAGCGCGGATTAGGAAAGACATTTGTGGCGGTAGAGGACTTGCAGCCGCTTGAAATTGCAGGGTATTACATACTTTCAAGCGGCTCGGTTTCCTTTGAAAACATTCCTGAAAAACTGCCTCGTTATCCTGTTCCCGTCATTCATTTGGGGCGGTTGGCGATTGACCTCAAAGCACAAGGCAAAGGCATCGGGAAATTGTTGTTTTATGACGCTTTACAACGAAGTTTGATAGTTGCCGACCAAATTGGAATTTATGCCGTTGAAGCTTATGCGTTGAATGAAACGGCTCGTCAATTTTATTTAAAATATGGCTTTCAAGAACTTTTGGATGATCCGTTTCACCTTTATCTTTCAGTCAAGTCAATCAGAAAACTATTTGGAAATTTTTAGCTAATCATCAAAATCGAGTTAAACCCGCTGTAACCATCTTCTTCCTTCATTCCATTACTCGCATCTTCTTTCCAAACTGTGCCATCAATCATAAATTTATAACGATATTTGCCAGTTAAGGGATTGGATATTTCGGCTTGCCATAAACCGTCATCATTTTTGAAAAACGGATTTTCAGATGAATTCCAATTATTAAAATCACCAACTAAATGAACGGTTTTTGCATTGTCGTCGTGGTAAACAAAGACGATTTTTCTGCCCTCAACACGTCGCGGTGTCAGAGTTTCGTGGTCAAGAAAGTGCATTTCTTTGATAGCTTCCGCAACTGCTAAATTTGCGTTCAAAACGCCGAAACCTTGTCGAATTGCGCGAAAATTTGCCATACGAGAAGCCGTTGAAACGATGATATTTTTGACGATTGTTGGAGTTAGATTTGGATTAGCTTCGAGCATTTGTGCAACAACCGAAGCCGTAATTGGCGCGGCAAAACTCGTTCCGTCAACGTGTTGATAATGCGTGGCAACAATTTTTCGTTGCGTCAATTCGTCTTCTACCAAACTTCGCGCGGTGTTGACATCGGTTGATAAAATATATTCGGGAAGCTCGGCTGTTTGCCAATTATCCAAGAAGTTTTGGCGGAACGAATAATCGGGGGCGTTGGCAATTTCTGAAAGAATTTCCGCAGTTTTGTAGTCCTTCGTTTCGGGCAAAATCGGTGCAGCGATAAACATTGCAGGCGCAATGATTTCAGGTTTAATTAAACCATCCGCCGTTTCGCCAAAATTTGAATGATAAAGTGCGTGATTTTCCGAATCTAAATTATTTTCGTCCGAATATCCGCCAACCGTGATGACGGATGGCGCACTCGCGGGCGGAATGGAGTTTGATTCATCGGTATTTCCCGCCGCCACCGTCACGACTACGCCAAGTTTGACCAATTCTTCGGCTAACTGATTGATTTTGCTTTCGTTTGTGGTCGCGTCCAAATCACCGCCGAGCGACATATTAACGATGCGAATGTTGAATTTTTCACGATTTTTGATGACCCAACGAAGACCTTTTTCGATGGAATCATCACCGATTCGCCCATCCTTTGAAACCTTGACCAAAACGAGTTTTGCGCCCGAAGCCAAACCTTTATAAATTCCGTCCGAAAGCGATCCATCACCTGCACAGGAAACAACCGTTTGCGTCCCGTGCCAATGATAATCTGTTGGTTTGATTGATTTTAACGAACTTTCTTCGCCTGAAATGTCGTGAAATTTGATGACTCTTTCGGCAAAATCGGTGTGCGGATAGAATCCAGAATCAAGAAAAGCGATAGTGATGCCTTTGCCCGTAAAGTTTGGGTTGGCGTTTAATTTTTCTGCTGTTGGTATGACAGCAAAGCGATTTTGGGTGTGCGCGTGTGCGTGTTTTTCGTCAAACATACGAAGACTAAAACACGAGACTTTGAGAAATTATTCCAAATTTCGGCGATTATTCATTCAAAATCGCCTGAATTTCTTTGGCATATTTGGCACTTTCAGCATCATTAGTAACAAATTCGATTTGTTTCGGCGAACTGACACCGAGATTTAGTTCAACCGCACGGGCAATTTGTGCTTGTTCAAAAATTTTGCCTTTGCTCACCTCGTCCGTTGTCCCAAAATGTCGCAAAATTGCTACGCCAACCGCATCAATTGCTATGCGGTCTGTGCCTGCCAAAATTACGCTTGAATTAACTTGTTTGCCCGAATCAGGTCCGCCCGTTGTAAAAGCATCAATCCCATCCAAAACAATTAAATCCGGTTTGTAAGCCGTGTTTATTTCAGCAATCATCGTCCGTTGATGCTGTGAGCCGTGAAGTTCGCTCATAAAATTGTAATCATTTTCGGGGACTCTTTTTGCCGCAATCCCAACCGAATTTTTGAGCGAAAGCGTAAAATGTCCGCCGTAACGATGTGTTTTCAGACAACAAGTTTGGATGATTCCGCCTGCGTTTTTCAAAGGTTTGGGAATGTAAAAGCCTTGTTTCCAATGGCTTCCGTCAAAATTGATAAATTCCCAATCGTCTTTTTTCAGAGTATCAAAAACAATCGTATTGACATTCAAATCGTTTGCCATTGCGAAAATCTTTTTATTTTCAAAAACATCATTCGTGTTGCCCATTCCGCTCCGATCACCGATGGTCAGTTTGCCGGATTCCATTTCGCGCAACTTGCTGATGAGAGTTTTTAAAGTATCGTTGTGAGTCGAACCGGGTGTTTCGTCCGCGCTGTTAAAATTCGGTTTAATGAAAAGCTCTTTTTTCTTAAAATTGGGCAATTTCAAAAGGTCAATGGCTTGCGCCACGCCTTTGGCGCGGTCATTGGTTTTGATGAAGGCGATTTGTGTTTTAGCCAAATTTTGCATCGTATTTTTTTGACAAGCCGCAATCAATGGCGTTGCCAAAGCCATTCCGCTGACACTGATAAATTGTTTCAAAAGTTCTCTGCGATTCATAAAATCTTCACCTCTTTGCTTTTAATTTTCCAACTGCCTCAACAAATTCTTGCATCGTGGCAATTCGCCCGTGCGAACCTGCGATTCGTTCCACCTTCAATCCTAATTTGTTTATTGTATCAAATAAGTCAACCGTGTTGGCAGAATTTATGCCGTGCCAAGGGTCGTCTTCGGGGATGGCTTTGGCGTTTGAGTCAATCGGATTAAACATATCGCTTTGATAGAGAATTTTCTGTTTTGGCAAATAAACAAAAAGCATTTCTTTAACGTGCGTCAATGGTGCAAACTGATGAATCTCAACAGTTTGCGTTTCATCGCTGATAATCATTTTGTTATTTTCGATGACTTTTATTTGATACGGAATCGGATTTTTGGCGTATGAATCAGGCGCGAAAGTAAATTTTGCTTTTGCTACACGGTCAACATAAGTTACATTTCCTTTGGTCGTGATAATGGTTGCGCCTTCTGCCATAAATGCCCGCATTCCGGCAGAATGGTCGCCGTGATGATGAGTCGGGACAACGTATTTGATTGGTTTATTGGGAATCGTTTTTTTGATAAGCGCAACACTTTCAGCCGAAATTCCGTTGACAACATTTTCTTCGACAGGTTCAACCGCCAAAACAAAATCTTTAAATTCAACAAACATCAGATTAAAACCACCTGCCAAAGAGCGAATCAAATAAACGCCATCCGCCATTTTGATACGTTTGCTTTTGCTTCGGCGATGTCGAGTTTTATCAAATTCGGACTGAGTTCAAATAATTTTTCATCAACTTGCGGATCGAGTTTTACGTCCGAATAAAGGTTTTCATATCTTAGAATTTTATTTTGATAAGCAGTCCGCGATGAGGGAATCATTGTGCCTTCCGCAAACTTTTATAACCTCTGAAATAAATCTCGTTAAGCGTATCGCCATGAACATTTGTCGTATTAAAAGAATCTAGTTTTCGTTCAGCAAATTTGTATTTTCATCAAAAAACAGATTGAGCATTTGTCCGGTGGAAAGTCTGGCAAATACTACATTTTGTCTTTTTACCTCAACGGTTGTTTCGCCCAAAAACCTGAGCAAGTTGCGGTTCTTTCCCAAAGCGTCCGCAATGATGTTTTGCGGCAAAAGTTGAAGAATTTCGGTGTAATTTTCGAGCGAAGCATCGCGCATTTTCATTGCCCAATTTTCACCAACAATGATGTCAAAACCTTCGCCATTCCTAATCACTTGCCGCGCTTGCCAAACGTAAGGCGAATTAACATCCGAAACTTTGCGGTCGTGGTAAAGACGCTGTTTATCGGCTTGATAAACAACGGTTCGTTCCAATTTCCAAGTCTCAAATCCTTCAGTTTTTGGCGTTTCATCTTGAAAAAGATTGGAACTGATTCCGCCAATTTTCATCGAAAAATTTCGAGCCTTTTTAATGGTATCAATTCCGCCAAAAGCCTTGAGACTGGCTTCAATAATCTGTCGCCCTTTTTGTTGGGAGCTAATCGAAAACTCAGTATTTTGAGCCGATAAATTAATGAAACTAAAAACAATAATCGCAATAAAAATATATTTTTTCATATTGCGAAATTATATCTTTGAAAACCTCGTCGCGGAGAAAAATCGTTTTCAAAATGATAAATTTGGTAGCGAAATTTAGTGTTTGGGCAAAAGATGCTTAAGTTTCGATTTAGTTTTGAATGGAAGGTATAACATATTCAGACAATATTCGTTCGCTTTGCAAATGTCCTTTTACCGAGCCAAACATTCTGCTGGTGATAACTACAACCAAATCAAGTTCGGGAAAAACAGCGATTTTGCTACCACCATTTCCAGCCATATAGTAGGCAAAATAGGATTTGTCTTTTGCCCCGAATTTTTGTAACCACCACAGATAACCGTAGTCCGTATTTTCTCTGGCGTTGGCTTGCGGAGTCGTGGATTTGGTTATCCAATCGCTTGAAATCACTTGCTTGCCGCTCCACTTTCCTTTGTTTTGATATAGTTGGGCGATTTTTAGAAAGTCACGACTTCTCAGACGCAAACCGCCGCCAGTCATCGGCATTCCTATTGGAGTAATTTGCCATTCGGCTTTTGTGATCCCGAGCTGACTAAACAAATATTTTCCGGCAAATTGTCAACTTTCATTTTCGCGCTTTTTTCCAAAACTCCGCCGAGCAGAACTACTCCGGCGGTGCAGTAGCTGAAACTTCTGCCGTAAGGTGCGTCTTTCGGTTTGGTCGCCCAAGCGGGAAAGCCTCGAATCGGCAAATTGAGTGCAAACTTGAAATAATCTTCGATGAGATACATCCGTTCTTCATTGCCGCTTGAAAACTGATTATCATCGTCACATTCGAGCATTGAACTCATTGTCAATAAATCTTCGATGGTAATTTTTTCTTTTCTTGCATCTGCGTTTTGGAAAGGTTTTTTGTCGGAGAAATATTTGAAAACAGATGTTTTTTCAGATGGAATGAATTTATTTTCAATTGCCAAGCCGATTAAAATCCCCGTGATAGTTTTGGTTGACGAGCGCGTGTCGTGCAAAGAATTTGCGTCAAACTTGTCAAAATATTTTTCATAAACGAGTTTTCCGTGACGGGCGACAAGAACGCTTGTCACATTCTTTAATTCGCCTTTTGTTATATCGTCTTCAATGCGGCGAAGTTTTTCGGCAGAAATTCCTACCGCAGACGGTTCAGCAGTTTGCAAATCATCACTTAGTTTTGGTGGAGTTTGAGATTCTCCACCAATGAACGCCGTAAATGTAATTATCAAAAGAAGCAGGTATTTTATTTTGTAGATTTTCATCGGTTATTTGACTTCAAAATTATTTTGACGACAAACCGAAAAAAATAATAGAACGAGATTAACATTCGGCAATTTTTATGGTCGAAAAAGTTTGCGGAAAATCGAAGGAGGAATCTCATTTATCTGTTTGAAACAGCGCAAAAAATGGCTTTGGTCGGCAAATCCACAGGCAAGGGCAATATCCGTCAACGAAAGATTTTCATCTGAAAGCAACGCTAGGGATTTTTCTATCCGAATTTTCCTGACATATTCGCTTAATGTGCATTCAAAATGCTTGGAAAAATCTCTCGAAAGATGAACCGGGTGAAGATTAAGTTTGTTCGACAAATCCAGTAATGAGAATTGTTTAGTGTATTCATCGTTTAATATTTCCTTTAATTTTTTTGTCCAAAGTGGTTTCCTGTCCTGCACGCTTTGCTTAAATTTCAGCATCTGCCCAAAAATCTCAAAGAGAAGCATTTGAGTAGCAACAACTGCTACATCATCGGAAAGTTTCGTTTCCCGAAACACTTTGTAAAGCAGAAATTTAATGTCAGGGTTTTCGATACAGAAACTACCTTGCAAATCATTGATGTCAAAGGAAAAATCGGCAAAACAATTCTTAGCAAATTCAATGTGAAACCCTCTGGTGTAACCTTCGGGCTTGATGTTGTAATGCGCTTCTTGCCAGCTATGAAACAACAAACTCCCGTTTGAACACCGGTAGGTTTCCTTTTTGTTACCTTCGATTAATTTCCCTTGTAAAATAAAGGTAAAATAAGCATTTTCGTGATAATGCCAGTCAACATACTCGTGCGTATAAACCGTATCGGTTAGCGTAATATCGCCAAAATTGATGGTTCTATTTGTTTCTCCGAAGAAATTTCCGCACTTTAAGAAATTCATTTCTCTATTTTGTGTAAAACACGCCCAATTTAGATGTTACCTTTTGCCAAATTTTCGTTTATATTCCGACGGGGTTAGACTTGGTATGTTTTTTGAAAGTTGGGTTAAATGCCTGAAAGTGTTCCGTAACCGCATTCAAAGGCGATTGCCACGATTTTTTTGTCAAAATTTTGTTCGTCTTGAAGCATTTTTTTGGCATCTTTGAGCCGATAAGAATTGATAAAATCCGCAAAACTCAGATGAAAATGACGATTGATAATTTCAGAAGCAATTTGTGGCGAAACGCCGATTCGCTTTGCCAATCTTGGCAAAGTGAGATTTGAAGCTGCGATAAATTTGTTTGAGTTATCCATTAAACTTTCAATCTGTTCCGCATAATTTTCAATCTGTTCCACGCGTTAAAACCGAATTCTGATATTTTGCTGATTTTATAAAAATTCGGTTTTGTCTGAGCGCGAAAAAACTGATTGGGTAAATCACCAGCGAAAACAAAGTCGGCGCAGTAATATACGAAACCAAGCCCAACAAAAAATTTGCCGCGTAAGCCACCCAAACCAAATTGATGCCGATAGTTAGAATTAAAAGCCAAGTCGTTTCTTCCTTTGAAAACTGTTCGATTTTTGAAGAGCAAAAAATAAATAAAAGGAAAATATGCGCCAAAATAATAAAGTGAAAGAAAATATCCGCCAAATTTTCCGAGCCAAAACCAATCGTCCAAAAAGAGCGAAAAAGCAAGCGCAAAAAATGTCGGGATAAAGGTGAAGAAGATGTGTTTTTTTGAACTCGAAATTTTCTTTCGTCAAACTCTTGACATACAAAAACAACAACGGCGCAATCGCCAAATGAGCCGCGTAACCGATATTTTCGATAATAGCAGGAAGATTGTCATGAGAAAAATACCAACCACAAGATTTTGCCATCCTGATAGCTAAAGCTAACAAAAGAAAGCCCAAAAGCCGGGTTGAGATTCCACGATTTTGCCGCGAAGATAACAGATAAACGCTAAAAAATCCACTTTGCACCGCGCCAATGCTACTCGTAATCAGCAAAAATTCAATCGGAATATTCATCACACAATTTCCGAAATCTATTTTCTACATCATAAATCGGATTACTTTTTATCTCAATTTTTATGGACGGGAAAAAAAATCTCTGCCCGGCGTAACCTTTTTTCCAATCTTCGCACTAGGTAATGTAAGCAGTTACAAAATTAAAAAAATAATAAACAGATATTGGAGAAAACAAAATGAATTTATTAACCAAAACAATCATAACAATCTTATTAACTTTGGCATTTGCCACTTTAACTTTTGCCAAAACAACCAATTTTCAAGCAACCGAAAATTTTCTTGAATCAAACACAAAACAACACGCTGACCAAAAATGCTTCAGCCGAAATTCCGTATTTTGTGACAGACCCGAATTTTCGTTGGTGGCAACCGCCGCAACCCGTCCCGATGATTCCGAGCTATGACCGCAACGATACGGCTTGGACAAACGGTTATGTGATTTTCTACAATCCGTCAATTTCTTCGCAGATTCCGGCAAAGGTTGCCGCCTTTATCCTCGCGCACGAATACGGACATATTTACTGGCGGACAGGTGACGAAAACGCTTCGGATGCCTTTGCCGCCCGCGTTTATGCTGAAACCGACAGGAGCGTCTGCGAAGCAACTGTTTGGTGGATGACAAATTTTCCAAATAGTGGTGACGCAACCCATTTGCCAAGCTCGATGAGAGCGCAAAACATCGCTCGTGAATGCGGACTTTATTAAAAAATTTTGACTCTCCGCGATGATAGCCTACAATGTGGGCTATTGTCTTAACGACCAAAACCATCATTTTGCGATGAACTACCAATGAACTTATCTATTGACATAACAGGCGTTTAAGTATCAATATTGGGGAAATAGTTCAAAGCGAAAACACAATTGAAATAAAATTGGAGAAAAATATATGCAGGAAATAACAATTAGTCAAACAACGACAAGGATGCCGCATTTGGCGATAGAAAATGAGGAAAGAGCAATTGCAACGGTCAACCGTTGGCTACATCGGGAAGTTGGGATGGCATTGAATGCTTCCGAAGCCGACTTTAATTTAGCTTCGTTTTGTTGGCACGTTCCGATTCATCTGGCGTATGGCGAAACGGGTTCGCTGGGTATTGTCGGCGATGTTTATCTCCACGCAGCAACGGGCGAATTTATCGGAATTCTGAGTGCTGAGGAATTACAACAACGGGCTGACGCACTGGCAAAAGCACACGGAGTAACCGAATGATAACTTGGTTTCGGCAAGAACATTCCGCCTCGTGTGTAGCCGCTTGTGTGCGAATGGTTTTAAGCGGGTTGGGACAAACTATCGAAGAAAGTAGAATCCGCGAACTATTGGGAAATCCGCGTTTCGGGTTGACGCTCACTCAAGCGGCTCGAAAATTGGTCGAGATTGGAGCAGTGGCGGAGTGGCAAGATGATTGGAATTTGGATGATTTACGCGATTCGGTGCGTGACGGAAATTTCCCGATTGTCGGAATTGAACGCCGATTTTTCGGACATCCAAGCGCGGCTCACGCAGTTGTTGTAATTGCGGTAAAAATGCCGAAATAGATTTTTTTGATCCATTGACTGATTCTCCGAAACCAACCGTAACTACCCGCGAAACATTCAATTCAGCTTGGGAAAGTGCCGGACGCGAGGTTCTTATCGTGTCAAATTCAATTCCAAATCTTGTGAACTAAAGATTATGAAAAATAAAAGTCTCGTGTCAGAAAGACATCAAATCAACCTTTGGCAAGGTGTTTTGATGTTTTTTGTCATTTGTTTGGTGAGTGTAGGTTTTGCTGTCGGGCAAGCGAAGGATGAGCGAAAATTGGAATTGGTGGTGCAGACGGGACATACTGATTCCATTGATTCAATTGCATTTTCATCAGATGGTAAACGGCTTGTGAGTGCAAGTGAAGACAACACAATAAAATTGTGGGATGTTGAAACAAGTAAAGAAGTTCTAACGCTTCCTATAGGAGAACTTTGGTCAGTTGCATTTTCATCAGACAACAAGACAATTGCAACAGGAAGCGAAAACCACACAATTAAAATTTGGGATATTGAGAACAAAAAGGAAATTCGGACTCTTATTGGACATGACAAAGATGTTAAATCTCTCGCATTCTCCTCTAACGGTAAAATTCTGGCAAGTGGTAGTTACGGTAATAATTTGAAGGTAGTAATCAAGTTATGGGACATTGATAGTGGCAAAGAAATACGAACTATAGAAGCGCATGACGATTTTATTGAGCAGGTTGTATTTTCTTCAGATGATAAATTTCTTGTAAGCCAAAGTAGCGATAAATATGGCAGAAATTCCACAATCAAAATGTGGGAAATCCTTAGTGGAAAAGAAATTCGCACTCTTACCACAGAATCAATAGGAATTGCATTTTCACCCGATGGCAAAACAATTGCAACTCTGAATTCAAACTATGAAGATTTCACTATCAAGTTGATAAACTTTGATAACGGCAAAGTAATTCGCACATTTATAGGTCATACTGATTTAGTTCAATCAATTGAATTTTCTCCTGATGGAAAAGTTTTAGCAACTGGAAGTAATGATAGAACAGTAAAAATTTGGGATGTTAACACTGGCAAAGAACTTCATAATCTTACTGAAGAATCTGCTTATGCTCTCGCCTTTTCTTCTGATGGAAAGCGACTTGCAACCGGAAATTCCGGTGGCGAAATTAAACTTTGGGATATTGAAAGCGGTAAAAAACTCCAGAATTTTGAAGGGCATTCTGCCCAGATAAATTCAATTGTGTTTTCGCCTGATGTTAATACGCTTATAGCAGGAAGCAATGATGGAGGTATAAAAATTTGGAATACTAAAACTGAAACTGAACTACGCAATTTTAAGTTTGAGGCTGATCGTGTCTTATCAGTTGCATTTTCACCCGATGGAAAGAAAATAGCAGGTGGAAGTTTCTTTGGGTTCATAAAAACATGGGATTTTGAATCAGGTAAAGAGCTTAACACTTTTCAATCTCCAAATATTTCTCCAAATATTTATTCAATTGCCTTTTCATCAGATGGTCGCGTATTAGCGAGTGGAGGAAATGAAATAAAACTTTGGGATGTTGAAAGTGGAAAAGAGTTGAAAACTTTTATGAAACCACCTGGCATCGTATTTTCTCTTGCATTTTCTTCAGACAATAAAATGTTAGCGAGCGGAAATGGTAATGGAATTAATGGAATTATTGAAATTTTGGATATTGAAAGTGGCAAAGTTTTACAAACTCTTAAAGGACACGGAGCTTTTTCACTTGCCTTTTCTTCCGATAACAAAATACTCGTAAGCGACGACCTTTACTTAAAAACAATTAAATTTTGGGATGTTTCAACTGGACAAGAATTAAAGTCTCTTCCGCGAAATGAAGCGATAACTAAAGCTGAAGTAATGAAAATCGCTCCCAGCCTTTTTCAAAATAATCAGAAAGTGACAGTTAGTAAAGACGGAGTTTGGCAAGCAAACCAAGCAGGAAACGGTAAAATCAATCTTTTTGAAGCTTCATCTGGCAAATTTATTGCAAGCCTTATCGCACTTGATAAAAACGATTGGGCGGTCATTGCACCCGATGGACGCTTTGACGCTTCCGAAGGCGCGTTGAAATTGATGCACTACGCTTACGGCTTGGAAGTAATTGACCTCGAACAACTCAAAGAAGCCTATTACGAACCCGGTCTTTTGCAAAAACTTCTCGGTTACAGCAAAGAGCCTCTGCGTCCGATTGTGCCATTAAAAGATGTCAAACTTTATCCCGAAATAGTTGAACAAAAATTCGATGGGAAAACTGGCAAACTAAATATCAAACTCAAAAATCGAGGTGGCGGAATTGGCAAAACTGAGGTTTTTGTCAATGGCAAACGAGTCATCGAAGATGCGCGGGATGAAAAGTTGCGACAGAATCCGAATATCGCGGCTGACCAGATTGTCAGTTTGACGGTTGATTTATCTGCCTCAAATTTTGTCAAAGGCAAAGAAAATCAAATCAAGGTCATTACCTCCAATTATTTGAAAGAAATCGGGAAAGGCAATATTCAGAGTCGCGGCTCGGAGGTTGTTTATCTCGATCAAGGTCAAGCGGAACTCGCCTTGCCAAATTTCTACGCGATTGTCGGCGGAGTTTCGGATTACACGGGCGAAGGGACTTGATTTACGTTTTGCCGCCAAAGATGCTGAAGATTTTTCCAACGCCCTTCGTTTGGGTGCAAATCGTCTCTTTTGTCCCTCAAACAAGCCGGAATGTTTTGGCAAAATCAATATCACCACGCTTTCCACCAATCGTCAAAATCCAAACGAACAACCGACCAAAGAGAATTTCAAAAAGGCGTTTGCCGAAATTGCCCAAAAAGCCAAGCCCGAAGATATTCTGGTCGTCTATCTGTCGGGACACGGCGTAACGCTCGGAACCGGGACGGACACTTATTTTTATCTGACCAAAGAAGCGCGTTCGACCGCCAAAACCGATTTGGAGACAACTTTTCAGACCGTTGCCATTTCAAATTCGGAATTGATTGATTGGCTCACGCAGAACCAAGACAATCCAAATGATATTTTCGTCAAAACTCTGAAACAAGTCATCATTTTAGACACCTGCGCCGCCGGAAATTTTGCCAAAGATGACGAATGGAAAAAAGACAAGGATGGTCTGACGGGCGACCAGATTCGGGCAATGGAATTTCTGAAAGACAAAGCCGGAACTTTTATTATGATGGGAAGCGCGGCAAATCGTCCGAGCTACGAAGCCAACCGCTTCAATCAAGGACTTTTGACCTACGCTCTCTTGGAAGGAATGCAAGGTCGCGCTTTGCAAAAACCAACCGACAATATTGATGTGCGGATTTTGTTTGATTACGCCGAAAAACGAGTCCCCGAATTGGCAAAAGATATGACGCTCGAACAACGTCCGATTATCAAACAACCTTCAGGCAACACTTTTCTGATCGGGCAAATGACCGAGGCGGAAAAGACAAAAATAACTCTCCCGCAACCGAAACCGATGATGTTGCGCCCGCTTTTGACTAATCCCGAAACGGGTGATGACGATTTAAAACTGATTCCCGCCTTGAGAAAACTGCTTGATGCCGAAAGTAGTTATGCGCTTGTGCAAAGAAGCGGGAAGGGCGAGCCGGTCCTGATTTACATTGACGATGACAGTTTTCCAAGTGCGGTGCGCGTCACGGGAACTTACACGGTTGAAGGCGAAAATGTCCGGCTGAAAGCGTTTTTGCGAAAAGATGGCAAGACGATTGCAACTTTACCCGAAATTGTCGGGAAAAAAGAGGAGCTAGTTGAGAAACTTTTAGCTGTCATCCGCTTGGAGTTAGCCAAATTAAATTGATAAAAAAAGGAGAAAAACTCGTGAAATTTACAAACTTTATTTTTTGCATCGTATTTTTGAATTTATCGGCTCTTGGTCTTTATGCCCAATATTCTTGTCCGAAAATTTCATTACAGGGACCGTCGATGCTTATGAAAGTAGGCGAGCCGATGGTTTTTACGGCACAGGTGGAAGGGATAGATGGAAAATTCATCAAATCATATAACTGGACGGTTGATAAGGGAGAAATCACCCAAGGGCAAGGGACTCCGGTCATAACAGTTGATACGGAAGGATTGCAAGGCTTTGAAGAAGTTCGGGTAACTCTGACGGTGAATTTAGATGGTTTTGAAAACTGCGGCAAGGTGGCGAATATGGTCAGCGTCATCCAACCAAAAATCGAAGCGAAATTGTTTGAAAGAATGAAAAATCCTCTTTGCGAATATCGGCAAATGATTATGGACGGCTATTTTGCCGAATTGAATAATGATCCCAGTGCGAAGGGATACATTTTTACATTTGGAAGTCCACGCCGGGTGGCAAAAGTTGAGAAACTAATGCGAGCCAATATCAAATGGAGAAATTTTCCGGCTGACCGAATCGTTTTTGTCAACGGCGGCGGCAGAAGCAAAAAACCGACTATTGAACTTTGGATTGCTCCCGACGGAGCAGATACGCCAACACCTGAACCGCCTGTCGAAGACGAAGCCGATTTTGACACGGAGATCGATACAACGGAAATCGTGATTGACCCGAAAGAGCCGTATATTTTCAGCAGTGAATATTATGACAGCGGTTCTTGCATTGGGGAAGTACAGGAATTAGACCTTGAAGGCTATGCCAAAATGCTCAAAGCCAACCCGAAAAGTCGCGGCAATATCGTCATTTTGCTGATGTCTAAAGCCGAGTTTCGCAAAAAGGAAAAAGAGATTCTAAATTATTTGACCAAAAAGGGAATTGCCCGAAAAAGACTCAAAACCTTTCTTGTCAATACCTTTGGCGGAGTAGAACTGTGGATTTTGCCTTAAAACATTTGTTATCCGGTTGAGGAGAAATTTTATGTCTTTGAACTACAAAAAAGATTTCGGACGAGTTTTGGTTTATTCGCTCGTCTGGCTGATAAGCATTGGTTTTATCTTAGGGCAAACGCCGGAAGATAAAAAACTAGAACTCGTGGTGCAAACCGGACATAGTTCAAAAGTGGAAAATATTTGGCTTAGTGCCGATGGGAAAAATCTCATCAGCCGAAGCGAAGACCGCATAATTATCTGGCAGGTGAAAACCGGAACCCCTCTGCGGGCAATTGAAAAAGAAACTGTTTTTGGTATCTCGGCAAATGAAAACATCTTCTTTACCAGAGGTGAAGAAGGCGGTTTTTCTTTCTGGGAAGTCAAATCGGGCAAACAACTTTACGCGATTGACGAGGTGGACGAATGTGCCTTTAATCCTGACGGCAGACTCGTTGTCTGTCGCAACGAAGAACAGGGAATGATGACATTGAGAAACGCGTTGACGGGCGAAGTTGAGAGCGAATTTCAATCGCCGGAAGAAATCGTGACGGGCTTTGTTTTCGGTTTTGGTAGCAGAATTATCACGAGCAGTCTGAAAAACGAGACAAGTTTTATCCGCATCTGGAAAGACGGAAAATCTGAAACTCCATTGACGGGGGTTACAGAATGGGGCGCAAGTCCCGATGGCAAACTACTGGTCATCATGGACAAGGCAAAAAATCTAAGCCTCTTAAATCTGACGGAAAACCGAAAAGTCGTTTTGACCGAGAAGGACATCAAAGATTGGGAATTTAGTCCAAATGGAAAGTATTTTATGATTTTGAAATCTGATAAAACCTTTCAAATTCAGGATATTGCCACCGGAAAAGTTAAATATTCCAAGCCGAATCAGGATTATCTCCCCACCTTAAAATTTAGTCCAAATGAAAAATATATGCTTTTTGACAGCGAAAAAAAGGTCGGCGTGTTTGATTTGGAAAACGCCAAACTCAATTTTACAATTCCTAATATTGAACTTTACTCCACCGAATTTACGCCAAACGGTCAAGCTGTTGCGGTCAGAGGCAACGAGGAAGTTTCGCTTTATGATGTAGTCAGCGGAAAAAAGATTTTCTCCATGCCGAGCGGCTTTTCGTCAGAATTGGCGGTTAGCGCAGACGGCAAGAAAATAGCCATCGAGAATGATTCTTTTGAAAATTCGGAATCGTTTATTTGGGATATTCAGACCAAACAAAAGCGAAATCTTTTAGCGGATAATAAGACAACTTCTTTCGCACCAATAGAGCCTCTTTCCGTGGTAATGATCGCTAAAGCTAATCAGCCCGCTCCGGGAGCAGCTAGTTTGAGATTTGATAATAAAAGAGACCGAAAGTTTTTTGAAGACAGAAAAATGCTGTTTTCAACGGATGCGAAAACCCTTGTTTATGGCAGAGAAAGCGGGAGTATCGATATTTTTGAAACTGAAAGCGGCAAAAAAACGAGCAGTTTGGAATCTCACACCGGATATCCAGATTCATCATTTACCAAGAACGGTAAATATCTAAATATTGGCAAGGGTTGGGATTTTCAAAACGGAAGATTTGCTAAACCTTCGGAAAATCCGCCGGAAGTTGAACCAACGGATGATTATCAATCTCCGTATGATAAATTTGACCACAATCTGGATAGAAATGAGTCGCCCGGTCTTTTTACGCTCAAAGATAAAAAAACCCAAAAACTGATTTTGGAACAGGAGAATGTTTCCGATTATGCAATTGCGGACGGGGCAAAAACATTGATTCTGCAAAAATATACCGCACCCGAAGATAAAATTGTAACCGTCGAAGTTTGGGATATTGCGACTCGAAAAATTATTTTCAAAATAACCAATGTGGTAAAAGGTTACGGAAATATATTTAGCCCCGGCGGACAAAGTTTGTCTGTTTTACGAGTGCCGAAAGATGCAGATGTCACCTCTGAAACAGAGGAAATTGCCAACCAAAGATTAGAAATTTGGAGCGTTAAAGGTCAAAAGTTGTTTAGTTCTACCGATAACTTGGATTCGCATATTTTTGATGAAAAATGGCAAAGTCTGGCTCTTTATTTCAAAGACAAAACGGCTGAAATTTGGAATGTTCCCACCAAAAAACTTGTTTTCAAACTAACCGATGTGCCGGATTTGGAAACAATTAACCGCGAGAATTTGGAATTCAGCCCTGACAATCAAAGTTTAGCCGTAGTTCGGGCGGGTGAAGAAAATCCCGAAGAGGAGGACGGCAGACTGAAATTTAATCTGAGAGTCGAAATTTGGAGTGTTAAGGGCGAAAAATTATTCACCTCCGCCGAAACCTTGAGTGAATTCAAGTTTGATGAAAAATGGGACAATTTAGTCATCGAATTTGAAGAACGCCTCGAATGGCACAACTTAAAAAACAAAGGGGTTAAAAAATTCAATTTTCGGGAAGATTATAGTTTTGGTTTATCCTTTTCGACTCCGATTGCCAGCCGGAGCGGAAAATTTATCGCCTTTAAAAACGAAAGAGGTTATTACGACAACGCTTTCCGAATTTGGAATACGGAAACCCGACAGATTTTTTGGCGCGATCAGCATCTGGCGACAGTCAACAGTCTCGCCTTCAGTCCCGATGAACGCTTTTTGATTTCGAGCAGTGAAGATGGTTCGGTTAAAGTCTGGAAGATTGCCGATATGAAGGAGATTTTAACTTTTATTCCGCTGGATGAATCGGATTGGGTGGTGGTTGACCCGGAAGGTCGGTTTGACGCTTCGGAAGGCGCGGCACGATTGATGCAATGGCGCATCGGCAACGATTTGATTTCTTTTGAGCAACTAAAAGAACGATATTACGAGCCGAATCTTTGGCAAAAACTGCTCGGTTATAGCAAAGAACCTTTGCGTAATGTAACCGCTTTTAAAGACATTCTTTTGCCGCCGGAAGTCGAGGAAATCGCCTCTCAGCCAAATTCAAAATCAACGATTCGACAAGTGAAAATCAAAAACAAAGGCGGTGGCATCGGGCGGGTCCAGATTTTTGTCAACGGGCGCGAATTTATCGAAGATGCGCGGGATGAAGAGCTAAAATCAAATCCGAATCTGCTCGAACATATTTTGAGTTTCGATTTAAAAAACGCCCCCGTCATTGCCGGAGAAACGCCGGAAGTCAATGTGGTGGCGTGGAATTTTGACCCGAATGCGAAAGAAAAATTTAAAGGTTATGTTTCGAGCCGCGGGACAGAAATCGTTTATATTGGCGAAGAATCCGAGCCGCTCAAACCGCCGACACTTTACGCGATTATCGGGGGCGTTTCCGATTATGGCGGAACACAGCTTGATTTAACGTTTGCCGCCAAAGATGCCGAAGATATGTTTCAGGCATTAAAAATTGGCGGAAAAAATTTATTCCCGGTGGAAAAAATGAAACTCAAACTGCTGGCAACCGGAAACAATCCGCAGGCAGTTCCACCGACTAAGGAAAATTTTCGCAAGGCATTTGCCGAATTCGCTTCACAAGCCGAACCCCAAGATATTCTTTTCGTTTATCTGTCGGGACACGGCATTACACTCAATTTTGGTAGCGATACTTACTATTATTTGACGCAGGAAGCAACCACCACCGATAAACAAAAACTCAGCACAGACAGCGTTTTACTCGCCGGTTCAACCGTTTCGAGCGAAGAATTGACCGAATGGCACAAGAGCGTCAAAGCCTTAAAACAGGTTTTAATTCTCGACACTTGCGCGGCTGGCGCACTTGGGAATGAATTTAAAATCATCGAGAAAAAAGAACTTTCGACTGATGCTAAACGCGCTTTGGAAAGAATGAAAGACCGAGTTGGCTTTCACGTTTTGATGGGCAGTGCGGCAGATGCCGTCAGTTACGAAGCCTCGCAATATGGACAAGGGCTTTTGACTTATTCGCTTTTACAGGGAATGAAAGGGGCGGCATTGCAGACGGACGGACAGGTGGATGTCAGCAAATTATTCAATTACGCGGCAGACACCGTGCCGGAATTGGCAAAAAATATTGGCGGAATTCAACGCCCCGAAATCCGCGCTCCACAGGGCGGCGCAAGTTTTGCCGTTGGGCTGATTAAAACCGAAGCCGACAAAACGCTCATCCCGCTAGCTAAAGTCAAACCGCTTATCTTGCGTCCCGTTTTGCAGAATCAAAAACTCGGCTACGACAATCTAAAACTCACACCCTTGTTACGAGACCGCATCCGCGAAGCGAGTTTTTCGACCGTTCGGGGAAAAGAGGTTTCGAGTCTGATTTTTGTTGATGCCGAAGAGATGCCCGATGCCGTCATCCCGGCGGGAAATTATACGGTCGAAGGCGAAACGGTAAAAATTACGGTCAATCTCATCCGCAATAATAAACCTGCCATTCCTCCCATCACGGTTGAGGGCAATAAAAACAATTTGACTGATTTAATCGAGCAATTGTTTGGCAAAATAAATGTGGCGGTGAAGAGGTTGTCGCCGTGAAAAATCGAAAGAATTGTAGGCGAAAAAGGGGAAGATAAGAAGAATGAAATTATCGAAGTAGAGGGTCAATTAAAATGATAAAAGCAATGAAAAGAAGCGTTTGGTTAATTTTTTGTGGAGTTTGCTGGCTGGCGGGGATGTATCAAATTTCGTTTGGGCAAAAGCCGGAGTTGGTTGTGCAAACGGGTCATACTTCTTCCGTAAATGCAGTTTCATTTAGCCCAGATGGGAAAATTTTGGCGAGCGTTAGTGGTGATGCGACAATCAAACTTTGGGAGGCGTTGACGTTACAAGAGTTGAGAACCTTAGAAGGGCATACTGATTTTACTAATGCAGTAACATTTTCACCGAACGGAAAAATACTTGCTTCAGGAAGCGGTGATACAACTATTAAACTTTGGGATGTAATGACTGGACAAGAATTAAAAACTCTGGTCGGGCATACTGATTATATTAACTCATTAGCATTTTCGCCCGACGGAAAAATGCTTGCCTCAGGAAGCGGTGACCATAGTGTGAAGTTATGGAATGTAGAAAATAGCAAAGTTATGAATACTCTAAAAGGGTATTCTGCCGACGTTGGATCAGTCGAGTTTAGCCCAGATGGAAAATTTCTTGTTACAGCAGGCGGGGACATAAAATTGTGGGACATTGAAAAGGGAAAGGAAATAAAAGCCTTTGTTGGTTCTACAGTTGCTAAATTTAGTCCTGATGGCAAGATGCTCGCCATAGGATTTGCAGGTCCTACAGTTACGAAATGGGAGGGTAACACTCTCATCTTAGGGAATCCATATTCAACAATCAAATTGTTAGATGTCAATTCCGGTCAAGAATTGAAAATTTTCCCACATAATAATGTTAATTCTCTTACCTTTAGCCCTGATAATAAGATACTCGCATCTTCCGCAACTTGGGGAGATAATGCGATTAAACTTTGGAACATTGAAACGGGACAAGAGCTAAGAACTTTTAAAGACCATTCTTTTTTAGTGGACTCAATTGAGTTTAGTCCAGATGGCAAAATCTTAGCTTCAGGAGGTTGTTCATTAGTTGACAAAGGGTGTTTAGGTGGAAAAATTAAATACTGGGATACTTTTCAATTTAAGGAAACCGAAACTGGAAATCGTCCAAATTACATTGGGGCTGTAGCGTTTAGTCCAAGTGGGAAGTTTTTGGCTTTTGGAGGTTATAAAGATTTGAAACTTTGGGATATGTCAAACGCAAGTGAACTCAATATCTTTAAAGGACATTCTGAAACTATCGAATCAATTGCATTTAGTCCTGACGAAAAAGTTGTTGCTTCGGGGAGTGATGATGAAACTATAAAATTATGGGATTGTAAAAGCGGAAAATTACTGAAAACCCTTGATACAAAGTCTCATGTTATTGTGATAGTTGGATTTAGTCCAGATGGAAATGTTCTTGCGGTTACAGGTGTTCAAGACGATGGCATATTAGAATTATGGGATATAGAAAAACAACAAAGGATAGAATATCAAAAGTTGCCAAATTGGGTGAAATCTACCAACAACAATATGATTAAAGATGGAAATGGCAACATTCTACGATCAGAAATTAACGGGAATGAAATTCTCTTACGCAATAATAAGACAAATAAGGAAATCTTTTCTCTTTTTAACCTAAATGACAATGATTGGCTCGTAACTACTCCCGAAGGATTTTTCGATGGCACACCAAACGCTTGGAAACAACTCATCTGGCGATTCAATAACAACACTTTCGATTATGGTGCGGTTGAACTTTATTTTAACGATTTCTTTTATCCAAACCTTTTACAAGATGTTCTGGCAGGAAAATCTCCGAAGCCGAAAGCGGGAAAGGAACTCGAAAAAATTGACCGCCGACAACCAAAAGTTGAGATTGCTTCCATCAACGGACAGCAAAATATCCAATCCGAAACTAATAATCGAACTGCCAAAGTTGTCGTAAAAGTCACCGATAATTTTACTAAAAAGAAACAACCCAATCATAATCAAACCAGCGGCGCACAGGATTTACGACTCTTTCGCAACGGCTCCTTGGTCAAAATCTGGCACGGTGATGTTTTGCAGGGAAAATCAAATGTGACGCTTGAGGCTGATGTCCCGATTGTCGCGGGTGAAAATAATTTCACGGCTTACACTTTTAATTCCTCTAACGTCAAATCAAACGATGATGCAATTTCCATCAAAGGGGCGGATTCTCTCAAACGCGATGGCACGCTGTATGTTTTGGCAATCGGTGTCAATGATTATGCTCCAATTGGTAAATCAGGACTTGACCTTAATTTTGCCGTGCCGGATGTTGAAGAAATTGGCACAGTTCTCAAATCCGAGCAAAACAAACTCTCACAAGACACAAAACTCAAACAATATGCTAAGACCGAAATCATTACTTTAACCGATGCGGATGCCACTAAAGATAATATTCTGCTTGCTTTGCGCCGTTTTTCCGAAGGCGATAAAGCTAGTATGCCAAATAATGCTTCTGAGAAACTGAAAACTGAACTTTCAAAAATCAAGCTGACTCAACCCGAAGATGCTTTGATAATTCATTTTTCGGGACACGGAACTTCCCGCGAACAAAGATTTTATCTGCTGCCACATAATTTTACGAATCCAAAAGAATTAGAAAAACAAGCGGTTTCGGATATTGAATTGAATCAAACGCTGGAAAAAGTGGATGCCGGAAGATTGTTGATGGTGATTGATGCTTGTCAGAGTGGACAAGCACTTGGCGAGGAAAATGAAGGTCGTGCGCCGATGAATTCCAAAGGTCTCGCCCAACTCGCTTACGACAAAGGGATGTTAATTCTGACTGCCGCCCAGAGTCAGCAAGCCGCCTTGGAAGCCCCGCGAATTGGGGATAAGGTCATCAATCACGGGTTGTTGACTTACGCTTTGCTCGAAGCCATGCAAAATTCACAGACGAATGCCGACAAAGACGCAAACAAACAATTGTGGGAGCGCGAATGGTTTGACTTTGCGGTCAGCCAAGTTCCACAACTCCAACTGGAAGCGATGAAACAGAGGCGGATAGATTTAGAAAAAGGAGCATCGGAAGTGAAAGGAAAAAGCGACATCGTTTATCTTGACGGCGATGATCCGAATCTTGACCCAGAAAAACGTCGGGTTCAAACCCCAAGAGTTTTTTATCGGCGGGAAACTTCGGAAAAGCCGTTTATCGTGACGAATTTTCTCTCGTCATTGACCGGAAAATAGGCGAAAATCCTATCAAATGAAACGGAGGTTTTCAGATGGTTAAATCACTAAAAGCATATTTAATTGGGTTTTTCATCATTTTTTCTACATTGTCGAGCGTATTCGCCCAAGAATCTAAAAAGCTGGCGGTTCTGGTTGGGACGGATTGGTATCGGGATATGGCTGCTCACAATGATCTTGAGGCAGCGCACAAAGCCCTGCGAGAGCGTGGTTTTTCATCTGAGGAAATTATCAGTTTAGAGGGCAATCTGAATCGTTCAATGCTGGTTTCTTTTCTGACTCAAATTCGTCAGCGCACTCTCGGATGGGAAAATGGGACGGTTTTTCTCTATTATTCCGGTCACGGAAGTTATCGGAGGATTTCCGAAACAGAGGTTGAGCCGGGCTTGCATCTGAATCGAAATCTTTCTGAGGCGGAGCAAACAATGTCGTGGCGGGAAGTTTTTGAGACGCTCAAATTTCCGCCGCAAGTCAAACTTTTAGTTTTGCCTGACAACTGACACACCAATCTGATGGCAGACCGGGTGCCTGCCAATGTCGTAGCAATTATTACGGATTCGCCCAAAGATGAACTTTCTTGTCTGGCGTTTTCAGGAAATTTTATCCAAAATGGCGAAAAAACAGAGCGTGGCGTAATTTCTTATTATGCAACTTTGACTTTGCCAAATGCCAAAAATGTCAAAGATTGGCTGCAACTAATCGCGGCTCAAGCCAAAACAGATGTCGAGAAGAAGATTTTGCAGCCCGTGCGTGAGCCGAAACTTAAAATAATCGGCGATGCAGATATGTTTTTGCCGGGAAAAGTAGTGGAAAAACAGAAGGGGCTTGACACAAAAATCACTTTTCTGAAGGGTGATAACAAATAATGGTTAAGGAAAGAAATTTTTGATATGATTCCATTGATTAGCAGTTAAATCAATTTACCCAAACCGACAAACTGATAGTCAAATCGCCTTTTATTTTGAGTTTTCGCAGGTAATAATTGAGATGGATAAAAATTTTGATGATGATTTTGATGAAAATCCTTTCAGATTTGACGATGATTTCAATGAAGAAATCACTTTTGAAGAGCCTCTCGGCGATAAAGAAAAGATAAAAACTTTCGTCACCGAATTGCCGATTCTCACGCCCCGCGAGATTTTTGCCGAACTCGAAACTTGCGGCTACAAAGGACAGGATGAACAACGCCGTGCGCTCTCTCTAATGGCGTATCGCCATGTCCGAAGGCTCAAAAATATCCACGTTGAAGCGATTGACCGCAAAACTTTGCCCTCCAAGCAAAATGTGCTGATGATTGGTCCGACGGGTTGCGGCAAAACCTATTTGGTCGAACTTCTCTTTCAAAATATTTTCAAGATTCCAACTGTAATTGTTGATATTACGAGTTTTACCGAAAGTGGCTATGTCGGCGACAGCGTAAATACGATTCTCACCCGGCTGGTTCTACACGCGGACGGCAACCCGCATCTGGCTGAATGTGGCGTAATTTGTCTGGACGAATTCGACAAACTTGCTTCATCGGGAAGTTCGGCGCGTTTTGCCGGACAAGGCACGACCAAAGACGTTTCGGGCTACGGCGTTCAGCGCGAACTTTTGGCGATGTTGCAAGGCACAACCGTCACCGTTCCAATGGATTACGGGTTTTCCGAGTTCGGTTATCGCGCCGAACTTTCAACCCAAGATATTCCGTTTGTGGTCTGTGGAGCGTTTTCGGGGTTTGAGGAGATTTTAAAGGAAAATCAGAGCAATATTGGTTTTCAACAAAAGGCAAAAACCGATGCCGAAATTTTGACCGAACAAGAAGCGCAATCGTTTCAGCGGTTTGGCTTTTTGCCCGAATTGATTGGCAGATTTTCCCGCATCATCAGTTTTCCCAAACTTGCACACGAAGTTTTGCGCCAAATTTTAACCGAAAGTATTTTGCCGCAGTTTCAAAATGAATTTGCGGGCGAAGGCTTAAAACTTAATATAACTGATAAAGCAATTGAGTTTATCGTCAAGCGTTGCGAGAAACGCGGAACGGGTGCGAGAGGTTTGCAAACCGAAGTAATTGGCGCAGTCGAATCTGCCGCTTTTGAAAATTTTGGCGCAAATTCGGGCGCGGAAATTAAGATTGATTCAAATGGCGAGAAATTAACCAGCAAGGCTCGATAAAATTACGAAAGACAAATTACGAATTACGAAATGAAGAAACTTAATCCCCATTTCGTCTTTCGTCTTTTTTGTTTCGTCTTTTCAAGAGTCTTTCGTGATTTTTTTTCCCGCAAATCTTCTCCCAATCAAATCAATTTTTTCCAATTTAGCTGCTCTCTTTTCCAATTCCAAAATTTGCGAAGCGATGGCAAAACCATTCGGATTTTTGTTTAGCAACAAACAAAGATAACGATACAAATACGGCGCGAAAGATTCTTCAAGCGGCTCAAAATGCTTTTTCAATTCGGCAAACATCCTCGGCGCAGAATGCAAATCGTGGTGATGATTTTCGTGCCAAACTTCGTAATTGCCTTTGCCAAGCAATAAATCTTTGGCAAAACTATCGGCGTTCGAATTAAGTTGTTGAGCCGAATCAAGAAGCGCAACAACACCGTAAAGCCATTCGATGGTCGCCTCGTTTGCTTCGTCAAAGGCAAAATCTTCGAGCATAATTAATCCGTTTGGATTTAAAAGTTCGTGAGTTTTTCCAACCGTTTCCTCAAGTTCGTGGATGTGATGAAGCGAGCGGGCGAACAAAATCGCGTCAAAGCCAGATTCATCAAAATTTGGAAACTCGGCAATTCTCGCCTCTACGCCAAGCTGTTTGGCATTTTTAACTGCCTCCGCCGAATTATCAATGGCAACAACTTGGAAACCTAAATTTTGCAAGGCAAATGCCAATTCGCCATTTCCACAACCGACTTCCAAGATTCGACCATTTTTATTTGGCAAATGTTTTAGGACAAATTCAAGCGTTTCATTGGCTGGCACATCAAATACTTTTGGCGATTCAGGTTTTTGTTGCATAATTGGGTGATATTTTCGATTTGAATCTAAAATAAATATTTTAAGTCCAATATTTCAAGTTAGTCAGACACCACCTGTTTTGCGAGTGGTGTCTAACTGATTTGGCTTTCATCCGCTAACTTTTTATCGTGCTTTTTGCCTTCTCCCGTTTTTGATAAATATACTATTTTCTTGGTATTTTTGTTCGCCAGCAATAAATTCTTACCTGAAACTACTCATCAGTTAATCCTGTGGGGGCAAGAAATTCTTTCGGCTTTTCCTTTAATTCAAGATAATATAATATTTACGCAGTTTATCTTATTTTTCTTATTTCCAATAATGTCCATTGTAATTTATGTGATTGCCGATGTTGGTTCGATTGGCGGAGGTTGGTCGGCAAATCTGTTCACCACTACTTCGGGTATGTTTCCCAATCGGTGGTCGGAATCGGCGGAATAGCGGGCGCAATCGGCGGAATGTTTATTTTGAAAATGGTCGGTTGGATTTTGGACTCGACCGGAAGTTATGTTCCAATTTTCATCACCGTGACTTAGTTGCTTTGGGTTTAATACACTTGATTAGCACCAAAATTAGAACCTGCAAAAATTGATTTAATGCTGGGAACGCAGGCAGAGTGCTTGCAAAACGCCAAGTCTTTGAATTATTGTGATTTGGAATAAACTTGAGTAATATAAAAAACTTTAGCGTGTTTTCGCACACTTGCAAGCGAGCTGCTTGCGTTCCAGTAGGAGAATTATGTCATTTGAAATAAAAAGTAAAGAAAATTGTAAATGGGATTTGGTTAGTCTGGGCGAAGTGATGCTTCGACTTGATCCGGCGGAGAAAAGGATTCATACCACTCGTTCATTTAATGTTTGGGAAGGTGGCGGTGAGTATAATGTCGCTCGTGGTTTGAAACGCTGCTTCGGGTTGAACACCGCGATAGTTACGGCTTTGGCTGATAATCCGGTTGGAAGATTGGTTCAAGACCTGATTTATCAAGGCGGCGTTGATCAATCACACGTTAAATGGGTGAAATATGACGGCGTTGGTCGGGATGTCCGTAACGGGCTGAATTTTACCGAGGCAGGTTTCGGAGTGCGCGCAGCATTAGGTTGTTCCGACCGTGGACATACCGCCGTTTCACAATTAAAAGTCGGCGATATTGATTGGCGAAAAATCTTTGGCGAAGAAGGAGTTCGTTGGTTTCATACGGGCGGAATTTTTTGTGCATTGAGTGAAACTACGCCGGATGTTGCCAAAGAAGCGATGCAAATTGCCAAAGAATGCGGAACAATAATTTCGTATGATTTGAACTATCGTGAATCGCTCTGGAAAGCCGTCGGCGGACAGGCGAAGGCTCAGGAAGTAAATCGTGACCTAGCTCAATACGTTGATGTAATGATTGGCAACGAAGAAGATTTTACGGCGTGTTTAGGTTTTGAAGTGGAAGGTCAAGACGAAAATCACTCCAAATTGGACATTACCAGTTTTCAAAAAATGATTGAGAAAGCGGTGGCAACTTATCCAAACTTCAAAGCTGTTGCAACGACTTTACGAAATGCGAAGACTGCATCTTTTAATGATTGGGGCGCAGTTTGCTACACCGATGGGAAACTCCATCAAGCAATGATGCGCCCCGATTTACAAATTTACGATAGAGTTGGTGGAGGAGATTCATTTGCATCGGGTTTAATTTACGGATTCTTGAGCGGAAAAGATGCAGATTGGGCAGTCAACTGCGGAGCGGCGCACGGAGCCTTGGCGATGACGACACCAGGTGATACGACAATGGTTTCATTAGGCGAAGTCGAAAAAGCAATGAAAGGTGGTGGCGCACGCGTGGCGCGTTAAATTCCAAATTCCAAATTTCAAATTCCAAATTAAAAGCGGAATCTGGAATCTGGAATCTGAAATCTGAAATTTTAAAATATGAAAAGAGACGAAGTAGTTAGAAGAATCAAAGAAATTGGCGTGGTGCCAGTCGTGCGGGCGAATTCGCCTGAAGAAGCGATGGAAGCAGTAGAAGCCATCAAAGCTGGTGGAGTGCCGATTTTAGAAATCACAATGACCGTTCCGGGAGCAATCAAAGTTATCGAAAAAGTTGCGGATAAATTTGGCGACGAAGTTGTTTTGGGTGCAGGCACAGTTTTAGACCCTGAAACGGCACGAAATTGTATTTTGGCAGGGGCAACTTTTGTTGTCAGCCCAGCGTTAAATCTTGCGACAATTGAACTTTGTCGCCGTTATTCAGTGCCAATTTGTCCGGGGGCGTTGACTCCAACCGAAGTCGTGACAGCTTGGCAAGCAGGTGCGGATTTTGTCAAAATTTTCCCGTGTTCGGCAATGGGCGGAGCGAGTTACATCAAAGGTTTGAAAGCACCTTTGCCGCAAGTCGAACTTATTCCAACAGGCGGAGTCAATCTCAACACAGCGGCAGATTTTATCAAAGCTGGTTCGAGTGCTTTAGGAATCGGGGCGGATTTGGTTGATTTGAAAGCTATTCGGGCAGGTGAAGCACACATTGTCACTGAAC
Organism: Pyrinomonadaceae bacterium; assembly: GCA_963779235.1. Classification (GTDB taxonomy): domain Bacteria; phylum Acidobacteriota; class Blastocatellia; order Pyrinomonadales; family Pyrinomonadaceae; genus JAIBCC01. The sequence goes on along the minus strand of CAVZXI010000010.1, from coordinate 24,510 downwards.
GGGCAATCCAATTCGCTCAAATTGTAAAAGATGCACGAGCAAAGTGAACTGTAATAATTAAATGCAAAGTATAAATTTTAGCAATCAATATAATTGGGACAAAATTCCTTTTGAAACTATTAGCGAAGGCATTGAACGGCAAATGATTGTCGGTGAAAAGATGATGATTTGTCGTCTCCGATTCGCCCCCAACACAGTCACGCCAGCACACGAACATCTGCACGAACAGATGACGATTATCGAAAAAGGTAAGGTTCTCTTCACACTTGGCGAAGAAACTAAAGTTTTCTCTGCCGGAGATGTCCTTCATTTTCCTTCCAACTTTTGGCACGGGGCGACAATGCTCGATGAGGAAGTAATTTTAATTGATATTTTCTCCCCGATTCGTGAAGACTTTCTCCGTTAATTGTTAGTTGTAAATTGTTAATTGTTAATTTTTCGATTCGGTTATTCGCCGAAAAAATCAACCGTAACCAATTTATAATTAACAATTAACAATTTACAATTATGAAAATACTTATCGCTATTTTATTGTTACTTCCGCTCGCAGTTTTTCCGCAATCAAAACAGGAAGTTCTCTCAGCAATGAAAAAGGCGACTGAATTTTTCTCGACCAAAGTTTCCAATCGTGGTGGTTATGTTTGGAATGTTTCCGAAGATTTTTCCAAATATTACGGCGAAGTTCCGGCGCGAAAATCGCAAATTTGGGTGCAATCTGGAACGCCGTTGGTCGGAATGGTTTATCTTGACGCTTACGAAGCAACGGGCGATAAATTTTATCTCGATGCCGCCCAAAAAGCCGCAGATGCTCTAATTTTTGGACAAACGGCGGAAGGCGGTTGGCATTATATGGTTGATTTTGAGCCAAAAGGTGTTCAAGATTACTACAAAAATCACGCTTCAAAATTCAAATGGGGAATGGAAGAACAGCGTTTTTACAAAGGAAACGCGACCTTTGACGATGGCAATTCGCAAGGCGCAACTCGTTTTATTTTAAGACTTTACACGGTTTCTAAAAATCAAAAATATAAACAACCTTTGCAAAAAGCGTTAAATTTTATTATCACCGCCCAATATCCAAACGGTGCTTTTCCACAAAGATTTCCGCTTCATTACGATTATATTCACGACGATTTTCCCGATTACACTTCATATTACACTTTGAACGATGGTGCGGCAGTAACGGCAATTCAAGTTTTAGTTGATGCTTACGAAAATTTGGGCGACAAAAAATATCTTGATGCGGCGAAACGGGCGGTTGATTTTTTGATTGCGGTGCAAGGACCCGAAGATCAAGGTTGTTGGGCGGAACAATATCATCCCGACACAATGCAACCAATTAAGGCTCGCACACACGAACCTGCGGGCTTTGTCGTCCGTGAAAGTGAACAGGTTATTGAGACGCTTGAGATGTTTTTTAAGATGACGGGCGACCGCCGTTATTTGCGCCCGATTCCGCTTTGTGTTCATTGGTTTGACCGACTAAATAAAGAATCTATTGAGTTTAAACGTCCTCCTGCGAGATATTACGAGCTTGGAACAAACTTGCCTGTATATGTTATCCGAACCACCGAAACTTACGATGGAGGTTACGGGAAGTATCTTTGGAGCAACACACCGAATGGGAACAATCAGGGTTCTTCGGGCGGTTGGGACAGTTCGCAGGTTCGTCAAGTCGTTAATGTTGAACCAATTCGCAAAGAGTATGAGCGTATAAAATTGCTTGATGCCAAAACTGCGAGAGCCGAATATGAAAAATCTCGAGTTTGGAATGAACGTCAACGCATTGATTCTGCAATAGTTACAAACGCCATCAAAGCGATGGACAGTCGGGGCGCATGGACTACGGATTGTCGAGTTTTGAAATTGGACGGAGGGAAAAACGGAATGAATTCGGGCGATTTTGAAATGATTAAAGGTTATTCGACAGGCATATTTGTGCGAAATTTGGGAGCAATGACGGCGTTTGTCAAAGGAAACTAAAAATGAAATTATTCCAAATTATCTTGCTACTTGTGCTTTTATCTTTTGTTTCCTTTGCCCAATCAACTACTTGGAAAATCAATAATTTACAAACAATCGGCAAGCACCAAACCGAAGTTTTAGGCGCACCCAAAGTTGTCAAAAAAGCGATTGAATTTGACGGCGTTGACGATGGAATTTTTCTTGCTACAAATCCGATTGAAGGTTTTTCAACTTTTACTATCGAGGCAATTTTTCGTCCCGATTTAGGCGGAAACAAGGAGCAACGTTGGTTTCATATTGAGCAAAATGAGCTAGAAAGCCGAGTTTTGTTGGAAACTCGTTTGGTTGGTGATGAATGGTTTTTGGATACTTTTATGAAATCGGACGAAAATCGTTTGCCACTTTATGCCGAAAATTTCAAGCACAAAATCGGCAGATGGTATCACGTTGCTTTGGTTTATGACGGTAAAGTGATGAAACATTATGTTGACGGAAATCTTGAACTTTCAGGGGAAATAAATTTTAAGCCGATGGGTAAAGGTAAAACTTCATTTGGAGTCAGGCAAAATAAAGTTTATTGGTTCAAAGGTGCGATTCGCAAAGTAAAAGTTACAAATAAAGCACTTACGCCAAAAGAATTTATAAAAAAATAGTTAGTAGCTCCGCATTTATGCGGTAACTTCTTAATCATTCTACCGCGTGAACGCGGAACTACGAACAGATGAAAAACCAATCTATCAATCGCCGTAATTTTCTGAAAAGTTCTTTAGCAAGTGCAACCGTTTTAACTTTTTCAAACTCAATATTTGCCCAAACTGAATCGCCGATTGCCGCCACCAAATACGGCAAAGTTCGCGGTTACATTGATAATAACGTCAACTGTTTCAAAGGAATTCGTTATGGTGCAGATACTTCCACAGTTCGTTTTCAAGCACCAAAACCACCCGAAAAATGGACTGATATTAAAGACGCGACCAATTACGGCAAATCTTCTCCGCAACAATCCCGCGGGGATAATGTGAGCGAAGATTGTCTATTTTTGAATGTTTTTACGCCAAAATTACGCGATGGAGGAAAGCGTCCGGTGATGTTCTACATTCACGGCGGAGCATATGCAAACGGTTCGGGTTCGAGTCCGCTTTATGACGGAGTTCGCCTTTGCAATCGCGGAAATGTGGTCGTTGTTTCCATAAATCATCGGCTTAATGCGTTTGGTTATTTATATTTAGCCCGATTTGGCGGTGCAGAATTTGCCGATTCGGGAAATGTTGGACAACTCGATATTATTCTCGCTTTGCAATGGGTGAAGGAAAATATTGCCGAATTTGGTGGCGATCCAAATAATGTGATGGTTTTCGGTCAATCGGGCGGCGGAGCAAAAATTGCAACTTTGATGGCGATGCCTGGGGCGAAAGGTTTGTTTCACAAAGCTGCGACAATGAGCGGTCAACAAGTGACGGCTTGTGGTGCGTTAAATGGAACATTGCGGGCAAAAGCGATTCTTGGATGCGTTGAAAATCACGAAAGAAAATGTTCAAGAAATTCGGACGATGTCCGTTTGAAAAAATTGTTGAGGTTTTGAATACCAAAGACCCTGTTTTACCATTCGGCGGAGTCAATTTTGCACCTGCATTGGACGAAAAAAATCTACTTCGACATCCTTTTTATCCTGATGCGCCGGGTCAATCGAACAATATTCCGATGATTATTGGCAATACTCACGATGAAACGCGAGCTTTTTTGGGCGGTGACGAAACAAATTTCAAGGTGACTTGGGAAGAATTACCCGAAAAATTGATTCCTCAGTATGCGGGTGGACATTCAAACCCGAAGAAGTTATCGCCAAATATCGCCAACTTTATCCGAATTTAACTGCCAGCGATTTGCTTTTCAAAATTACGACTGCTTCCCGCAGTTGGCGCGGAGCAATTATCGAAGCCGAAGAACGTGCAAAATCAGGCTTTCCGGCGTTTGCCTATCAATTGGACTGGAAATCAACCCGCGAAAATGGAAAATTCGGCGCACCGCACGGCGCAGATATTCAGCTTGTTTTCGACAATATTGATAAACCCGGCGCAACTGCCCAAGGCGCAACTGCTCAAAAAATGGCGGATATTATGAGCGAAACTTTTATCAAATTTGCCCGCAAAGGTAATCCTAACAATAAGTTAATTCCGACTTGGAAGCCTTACACAATGACAAAACGTGAAACGATGGTTTTTGATGTTCCGCCGCATTTGGAAAATGATCCGCGTGGCGAAGAGCGTAAAATTTTTGAGAAAGTTCCGTATGTTCAACCGGGAACGTAAAAAAAAGGAAAGCGTAGAATAAAAATTGAAGGGGCTTTTGTTAATTCAAATACTGACCGATTACAAATCTGCACTATTTTCTTGCTAATGGCAGAGGATTAGCCTATTATCAACCCCAAAAACAGAGGAAAATCGTATGCCAAAACTTATTGCTAAAATTGTCATTTTTCTAACTTTTGTCTTTCCCGTTTTGATTTCTGCTCAATCGGAAAACCGCTATGCTTTCTTGATGATGGGCAAACCAGCGGGGAAACAGATTTCAAAAACTACGGCTGAAAAGACACGCGAATTTGAGTTTGAATACAATGATCGCGGACGCGGACCGAAATTGAAAACCCTTATTCAACTTGATGTTGACGGAATTCCGATTTTAATCGAAACAGTTGGAAATGATTATCTCAAAGCTCCGGTTGATGAAAAATTTTCAATTAAAAATGGCGTGGGAACTTGGAAAAATTCGGCTGAAAATGGTGAAAAACGATTAACAGGCAAAGCGTTTTATATCACAATGAACGGTGCACCCGAAGAAATGGGGTTGCTCGCCAATGCACTTCTAAAATCGCCAAACAAACGTCTGGAACTTCTCCCCGCTGGCGAAGCAAGTATCGAAAAAGCTGATGAACTTACGCTCAAAGAAGGCGATAAAACGCAGAAAGTTATCTCTTACGAAATCAGCGGTCTTGACCTTGCGCCAATTACTGTTTGGCTTGATGAAAATGGGACTTTTTTCGCCTCGGTCAGCAGTTGGTCTTCGATTATCCAAGCAGGTTGGGAAGCAAAAGTAGCAGAATTACTCAAAGTTCAAGATGAACGCGAAGCCAGTCGGTATGAAAAACTTGCCCGCGCTCTGACTCGCAAAACAATTAAACCGATTGCATTTATCAACGCCAATTTGTTTGATGCGGAAACGGCGCAAATCATTCCAAACTCAACGGTTATCGTCAGAGGAAACCTTATCAGCGCAGTTGGCAAAAAAGGGGATGTTCCCATCCCGAAAAACGCCGAAATTATTGATGCGAAAGGCAAAACTCTAATGCCGGGGCTATGGGATATGCACGCTCATATTTTTCCCGGACAAGGCTTGCTTCACATTGCCGCCGGAATTACTACGGTCAGAGATTTAGCGAATGATACCGAACAATTGCTGTCATTAAAAAAGAAAATTGAGACAAACGAAGAAATCGGACCACGAATTTTGCTAACAGGTTTTATGGACGGACGCGGACCATTCACAGGACCAACTAAAGTTCTGGTTGATACCGAAGCAGAAGCAGAAACGGCAATCGAAAATTATGCCAAACTTGGCTATACGGGAATAAAAATTTACAGTTCGATAAAGGTTGAACTTGTCCCGAAAATTATCGAAATGGCTCACGCCAAAGGTTTGCGCGTCAGCGGTCACGTTCCCGCCTTTATGACCGCCGAACAATTTATCAATGCCGGGGCGGACGAGATTCAGCACACCAACTTTTTATTCCTCAACTTTTTGTTTGACACCGTGAAAGACACGCGAACTCCGGCACGCTTTACCGCCGTTGCCGAAAATGCCGCCACGATTGATTTGAATTCAAAACGAGTTAAATCTTTCATCAAACTTTTGCAAGATAAAAAGACTGTGGTTGACCCGACGGTCAATATTTTTGAAGGGATGTTCACTGACCGTCCGGGCAAAATGTCCACGAGTTTTGCGATGATTGCCGACCGAATGCCAACTCAAATTCGGCGCGGTTTTATGGCTGGCGGTCTGCCCGTCCCCGAAGGCAAAGACGAGCGTTATCGTGAATCGGCAAAAGCCCTTTTGAAAATGGTCAAACTGCTTTACGATGCGGGAATTCCAATTGTCGCGGGGACGGATTCATTCGCGGGTTTTGCCTTGCATCGTGAACTCGAACTTTACGCGGAAGCAGGAATTCCGGCAAATAAAGTCTTGCAAATTGCGACCATAAACTCGGCAAAAATAATGAAACGCGAGACGGAACTCGGTTCAATTAAAAAAGGTAAATTGGCTGATTTGATTTTGGTTGACGGTAATCCGACCGAGCGCATTAGCGATATTCGGCTGTGTTTCATTGGTTGTCAAAGATGGCAAAATCTATGATTCGGCGGCGTTGTATAGGAGTGTTGGGGTTCGTCCATAGAATTTATATGCTTCAAACATCAAGTTTTATAATTGAAAGCATGAAAATACTGCACGCCGCTGAGACAGATGCCTTTACGGTCGCTTTTTGATGAATTTGACGCAACATTCATTGTAAGTTCAGCGTTAATTCAGTTTATATTGGGAAAAATGACTAACGAGTATTATTCATCTACAAGGTTGAGGGAATTATTAATTGACAATCTGCGACTTGCTTTCGCAACAATATGTTTAGTTCTAATTCTAGGAGCTATCGCCGCTCTGCTCTCATATCAACAAAATTGTTCAAATTGTCCTAATCGTGTGATATACGAAGGACGTGTTGTTAATAAATTCTTGACTTTTGCTGAATCCTTAGAGGGTTCAATTTTAGAGCGAAGACTTCTTATTCGCTCAACTGAAGGTGCGGAATTTGAAGTTTTTGTCAATCAACCAATTTATGAAAAAGCCCAAATAGGAATTTGGATTGAGAGCGATGAAAAAGGAGTAAGATTTTCGCCGTGAAGAGAAACAAAAAAACCATCGCTCAATCCTGAACAATGGCTTTTCCTTCAAATCATACACCCTTTCTGACGCGCGGGTTTCTGCCTTAACTCAAGAATCCTTTGAAATTCGCCGGACTCGTTGAATAACCCGGAAACATCTTGGCTAAATCTTTGCTTCCCATATATTTGTAGGCGACTTCGCCAAAGACATCACGGTAATCGGTGGTGACGGCTAAATCGCGTCCTTCGTAGAGTTGGCTTGATTTTAACCCCGCCCAGTTGCCATAGACTTTGCCGCCTTTGACTTCGTTGCCGATGACGAAAATCGCGTTGGCGTGTCCGTGGTCTGTGCCGCGATTGCCGTTTTCACGGGCGGTTCTGCCGAATTCGGACATTGTGAGAATGACGACATCATCCATTTTTTGTCCTAAATCGGTGACAAAAGCCGCGATTGATTGGCTGAAATCACGAAGCAGGTTAGAGAGTTGACCGCGTGACGCACCTTGGTTGACGTGCGTGTCCCAACCGCCTGCTTCGGCAAAACCGACTTCCAAACCGACTCCGGCTTTAATCAATTGGGCAAATTGTTGGAGCGAGCGTCCCAAAGGCGACGGCGGGTATTGTGCGCCGTTTTCAGGTTTATATTGGGCGGGATTGGCTTTTTTCAAAAAGTTGACCGCTTCAAAAGTTTCTTTACCCGTTTCGCCAAGGGTATCTTTTTTATTTGTCACATCTTGGTAAATCCCTTCAAAACCGCCTTGCACCGATTTGGTGTAAGCACCCGCTTGGATTGAAAAATCAGCAAGATTGGTCATTGCAATCGTTGGCGCACGTCCGTAAAGCGAACGCGGGAGCTGATTTGTCATCGAAACCGAACGGAAAGGCGAAGCGTCTTTGCCGTCCATTCCTTGCATCACGCGATTGAGCCAGCCGTCTTTTGTTCCCTTATTGCCCGGCGTTCCGGCTTCCATATAATCTTGCGCGTCAAAATGTGAACGGGTGTTATCAGGCGATCCGGCACAATGAACAATCGCAAGTTGTTTGTTTTTCCAAAGCGATTCAAAAGGTTTCATAGTCGGATGGAGTCCAAAAAATCCATCCAAATTGAGTGCGCCTTCGTTTTCATTCGGCTTGGGAATGGCGATGTTTCGGCGAAGATTGTAATACTCACTATCGCCGTGTGGGACGACCATATTTAATCCGTCAACCGCACCACGTTGGAAAATTGTAATCAAAGTTTTCTTTTTGCCGCCTGATTTTAAGACTGCCGCGTTTGCAAATTGATGCAAAAACTCAGGCGCAACGCTCATCAGACCAAAACTTGCTAAACCGATTCCGCTCGATTTCAAAAAATATCTTCTATCCATAATTACCTCATTTATTGATTCATTTGTTCATTGGCTCATTTATCCATTTGATTAAAACTTGGTCCGACTTCAGTCAATGATTCAATGAACTCAATGAACTCAATCCCATTATTGCCGTTGAAATTCAGGTGAACCTAAGATAAGTCCAACCACCTTAAAGACTTCAGGGTTTCCGCTGGGCGGTAAAAGTCTGGCTTGCTGACCTTGCCCGCGTTGTTGTTGTCCGCCTTGCTGGGCATTTGGACGTTGCATCGCTACATTTTCCATCGCCATCGCGGTATCATTGCCCATCGAAACTTCCGGCAAAGGTTGGTCAAGTTGTTTCAACAGCGAAGATTTAGTTGCGTCAGAAACCTCATTATTCAAAACTACGGCAACGTAGCTATCCAAAAGTTTTACTTTATCTCCCGACGAAGCTGTGCCAAGTTTTGCTAAATCAACCCGTGTTCCAGGGATTCGGTTGGAAGCTAAAGAAACCGCAAAGTTCATTCTTTCCAACAATGCACCCGTATTTACCCAATCTTCGGCAGTGTCAGGATAGCCGGTCGGAGCTTGCCAGTTGTAAAGCTGTTCGCCCATTTTGCCCAACATTTGTTGAATCGCCATTCCGTTAGTTTCTGCACCAATCGTGCGAATTCCGCTGATTACAACTTCAAATGGAGTTTTGATTTTAGCGCGATAATTTTCAGGTGCATAAAATTCGGCATCGGTAAAAAGTGCGCGTAAAGTCGTTTTGATGTCACCATTCGATTTGGTAAAAGCATCGGCTACGCGACCAACTAAGGCTTCACTCGGATTATCATTGACAAATTTAACCGCTAATTTTCGGGCAATAAATTTGGCAGTCGAAGGATGATTTGCCAGCATCTCAATCACTTTCAAGCCGTCGTTGATGCCGCCTTCGTTGACCTTTTGTCCAAGAATCATCTTGTCGCCCTTGTCATGAATTTGATTCAAGAAAACAAATTTTCCGCTTTCCGTGTTGGCAGGAAGCCCCATTTGACGTTCTTGCTGATTACGAATCTGATCGGCTCTTCCCGTTACATTGGCGGCATTGCGATAGCCGCGCGGATCGGTAATCGTCCAACCCGTAAAGGCTTTGGCGACTTCCTGAATATCTTTTTGGGTATAGCCGCCGTCAACTCCAAGCGTATGAAGTTCCATAATTTCACGGGCGTAATTTTCGTTCAATCCGCGACGGTTTCCTTGCATCCGCTGTTCCATTTGCTTGATGCGTTCATCAACTTGCTCATCGGTCAAATTTTGATTTTGCTTAAACCGTTCGCGGGCTTGCGGATTATTTTTGATTTGTTGCAGACGTTTCTTTTGTTGCTCCAATTCTTGCGGCTGGGCTTCTGCCACCGATTGAAAATTATCAAGATAATAAAGCATTGCCGGACTTTTCGCGGTTGCCATCAATAAATCTTTGAAATTGCCGAGCGCATTCGGACGAATCACGTCGCGGTCATATTCAGGCAAAAACCAGCGAACCGATTGTTTATTGGCAAAAACATTGAAATGATTCGACCAAAAATCAACCATTACTTCGTTCAATTGTTTTTCCGAATAAACGGCGCGAAGAATCCGCGAAGCATTCAATTGCTGAGAAATTTGTTGTGGACGACCAAGATTGTATTTTTGATACATTTCTTGAATTTGCGCCTGATACATTGCTTCTTCGCTATTGGCTTGCGGTCTTGGTTGAGCAGGCATTTCGCCACTTTGCTTTTCGGCTTTGGCATCTTTCTTTTCTTGTTTGGCTTCAGCACGTTCAGCTTTTAATTCTTTTGGCTTCATTCCGTTATTTTGCGCTACCAATTGCAAAAGTGCCGCCGGAGCAGGATATTTGGAGAAAAGTTCGTCAGTTGAAAGTTTCAAAACATCGAAGTTTCGCAATTTTGCTTCGGCTGTCGAATCATCCAGCGAATTCGGGTTAAGTTGTTGTTCGATGAATTTGTTTAAGCCGATGGCTTTAACTTTTTCGACATCACCGGGTCGTGAGCCAAACGCCAAACGGTTCAAAACGTGAAGAATCTTTTGGTCTTCCGTCAAACCTTTGGCTTTGGATTTGTCCATCTTTTGCGCGTTTGCACCGATTGAAAAAATCGGGCTAAACATCGCAATTGTCATCAAAAACGCCGTCACTTTGTTCACTAAAGAAAACTTACTTTTCATTATTTTTACCTCGAAAATTTGATAATTGCCTACTCTTGAAAAGATGCTCAAGAATTTGTTGCTGTAAAATTAGACGTTGGAAAATCAAAGAAAGTCGAAAAAGTTTCGGATGCAACTTTACTTTTCGCACCTTGCATCTAAAATATCGTCTTTTTTCGTATTTTAGTTTAGAATAAAAAGCATTATAGATAAAGGATTTTTCAATATGAAACGGTTTATTTTTTCGATAGCTTTAAGTTTGATTTTCGCCACGTTTGCCTTTGCCCAGAGCCAAACCTTTTCCGATGTGAATGTTGAATACACTTTTGAAGTGCCGGAAGGTATTTGGAAAGTGGTAGTTAAACCTTCGGCAGGAAATCCGAATGTCGAATACGTCTATGGCGACCGTCTGGATGGACATCTCGAAATTCGCAAACTTGTGATTCGTGAAAATGAACTCGTTTCAGACCTCATTCAACGCGACCAAGAGCAAAAACTTCAATTCTTGCCAGGGTTTGTAGCCGGAAAAGAAGAGCCTTTTGCCGGTGCTTTGCGTGGCAGAGTTTTTAATTATGAATTCGTCAAATTTGGCAAACCGATGAGCGGTAGATTTTATTATCTCAAAGCGGATGATTCAACCGTTTTTGTAGTTCGCTTTACCGGATTAAAAGACAAACTTCGCGTCATCCGCAATCAAACCGATTCCATCGCCCGAACTTTTAAATTAAAGGCGAGTTCGTAAAGACTAAAATTATTTTCCAAAATTCAATCATCAATATAACAAGTGAGATTTAGAAAATGGATTTATGTCTGTTTTCAGCTATATTGCGTAAAATCAATGGTTTGAGTTACAATTCAGACATTCCCATTAAAAAGAAGTTTGATAAATTCAAATGACCAATGCCCTAAAAACGTCAAACGTGGCTGGCGGTTTGGAGAGACTTAGTTTTGACGAGAGTTATTACACCAATTTTTAAGTTTTCCACTATTTGGTAAAAGGTTAGAGTTACGCATTTATGCGTGATTCAACGCGAGGAGTTAAACTCGGAGTTAAGTGAAGGCAACGTAATTCACGCCTTAAGGCGTAACTCTAACAGTAAGCTGCCATAGCGAGCGGATGATTCTATGACCCCCGAAAGACTAAAAAAAGTCGAAGAAATCTATCATGCGGTTTTAGAGATTTCGCCCCCAAAGCGAGAGCAGTTTTTAGCGGACTCTTGCGGCGCGGATGTCGAATTGCGCCGTGAAGTCGAATCTTTGCTTTCGTTTGAAAATGATTTTGACAGCCTGATTGATTCATCGCCAAAATCGCTGGTGAGAGAAATTTTTTCCGAAAAAGCCACTCCCAATCTAATCGGCACACAAATCAATCAATACAAAATAATTTCGCTCTTGGGCGAAGGCGGAATGGGCGCAGTTTATCTAGCCCGTGACACAAAGTTAGAGCGCAAAGTCGCCATCAAATTTCTTTCCGATAAACTGAGTAAAGACACTAATCGCCCCAGTCGTTTTTTTCAAGAAGCAAAATCCGCCTCTGCGCTCAATCATCCGAATATCATCACGGTTTATGAAATTGGCGAGGTTGATTCCAAACCTTTTATCGTCACTGAATTTATTGACGGCAAAACACTTAATCAACATTTGGCGCAAGAAAAATTGAGGCTCGGCGGAGTGCTTGAGATTGCCACGCAAATCGTTTCAGCCCTGACCAGCGCACACGAAGCAGGAATTATTCATCGAGACATCAAACCCGATAATGTGATGATTCGGCAAGGATGGAATCGTGAAAGTTCTTGATTTCGGACTCGCCAAATTTAGTCCGAAATTTATCGAAACCGATAGCGAAGCCGCCACCCAATTAAAAAAATTAACGGCTGACGGAATGATTTTGGGAACGCCGAATTATATGTCGCCCGAACAGGCTCGCGGACAAAAAGTTGATTTGCGGACGGATATTTTTAGTTTTGGCGTTTTGCTGTACGAGATGATTTCGGGCAAACCGCCTTTTGATGGAGTCAACGTGCTGGACACCATCGGCTCAATTTTGAAAGACGAGCCAAAACCGCTTCGAGAATTTGTGCCGGAAATTTCCGCACGATCTCGAACATATCGTCAGCAAATCTTTACGCAAAGACCGCGAGCAACGCTATCAACATATCAAAGACCTTTTGATTGATTTAAACGATGTCAAAAAAACCATCGAAATTGATGCTCAAGCCAACCAAAATACGGCTGTCATCGCTCCGCAAAAAACCGCTCAAACATTGAGCATCGCCACTACCCGACGATTTTCGTTGATTCATCTGCTTGGCTTTTTGCTGACTTGCCGTTTTATCATTCGGAGCGATTTGGTGGTTCTTTTTCAAAAATAATATTCAAACTGTCTCAGCGTTAAAAGTTGAAGAAGTGGTCAATTGGACGAGTTCGCCGGGCGAAGTTTATAGTGTTGGCTCATTTTCGCCGGATGGCAAAATGGTTGCGTTTACCTCAACCAAAATCGGCTCAAAAAATATCTGGATTAAACAGGCTACTTCGGGCGAAGCGATTCAAATTACCAAAGACGATTCTATTAATGAAGACCCCGATTTGGTCACCTAATGGTGATGAATTGGCGTTTTTTTCAAAGAAAAATGGGGAAGCAGGTTTTTGGCGAATTCCCACGCTCGGCGGTTCGGCAAAATTGATTGCTAAAACTGATGATGGCGGCAGCCGGTTACAGGCTTGGTCAAAAAACTAATCAAATTTATTACGAATCGAAAAATGAATTACACGCCATTGATGTTAATTCGGGACAGACCAAACAAATTACCGATTCTAGTTTCCAAAAGTATTAGCGGAACATCGCTCAGTCTTTCGCCGGATGAAAAAAATGTCGCTTATATCACGGTTGAGGGCGAAACTAACCATCTTTGGACGGCAAATGTAGCTGGCGAAACGCCGAAAAAATTATTTAGCTTTCCAACTCAAATCAAAAATATCGTTTGGCATCCTGACAACAAACGGCTTTTTTATAGTGCGCGTGATGGATGGAACTTTTCAGATTTTTGTGACCGACATTTACGGCACTCCGCCTCGTCAACTTTCTACCTTGGAACAAGATAGTTTGGTGCTGGATGTTTCTTCGGACGGCGCAAAAATTTTATACGGCTCGACCAAAGAAGAATCGGATGTGTGGGGCTTTAATCTGAAAGATAACAAGGAATTTATTGCCACCTCTGATATAAATTCCGAACTCTGGGCGGATGTTTCGCCTGATGGAAAGACGTTAGCGTATCAATCAATCAAAAATTTGAGTCAAGGTAACAGGCTTTTTAGCGGCAATATTTTCGCCAAGACTTTAGGCGCGAACGAACAACCAACCGAGCTTGCCAAAAATGGCGGTTTGCCCAAATGGTCGCCGGATGGCAAAACGCTTGCCTTTGTCCGAATTACGGGCGACAAATATCAAATCGAGACGCTCAAAACACTTGGCGGCGAAGAAAAGAGACTGACAACAGGCGGTATTTCACCTACTTCAATGACCGTTTTGCCTTATAATCGGGTGCATATTAGCGATTTCAGTTGGTCGCCGGATAGCAGCAAAATCGTGTATGTTTCCCGTCAAAGCGGACAAAGTAATCTGTGGCTCATCAATGCTGATGGCTCAAATAATGTTCAACTTACGGAAAATACTACTCCAAAACTTACGGTTAATTGTCCGCTTTGGTCAACTGATGGTAAAAGAATTGCTTACTCCACTAAAATAACCGATTCCGAAGGAAAAGCGACCTTCAGTATTAAAATAATTGACGCTGAAACAAAAAAAGATGACCCGATTGTGAGTGGAAATTCGTTTAGCTTAATTGGATGGGCAAATAGTGGCAGTGAACTCATTATAGCTTCGGTAGAAAATATTGGGACAGCCGGTTCGCCTATCAAAGTTTTTTTGCAAAATGTGGAGATTTCAACGGGTAAAATGAAGCAAATACAAATGCTTAACGATGCGTATCTTTATAATATTCATCTCTCGCCCGATAAAAAGACGATTGCCTTTGTTTCGCATCAAGAAGGCAAAGATAATCTGTGGGTGATGCCGGCGACAGGCGGCGAAGCGAAAAAGATGACCAACAATAATGATTCCCGGCTTTATTTTTCGTCTCTGGCGTGGTCGCCCGATAGCAATTCTATATTTTTCGGGAAGCAATTGCGTTATAGTTTGCTTTCAATGTTAACCAATTTTCAATAGGAGAAAAATCAATGACAAACAAATCAATCGTAAAAATGGCTTTGGTCGCGTTTTCTTTGGTTCTAATGTTTAGTTTTGGAACACACGCCCAAACAATAGACTGCACTAGAGCAACTGATGCTGAAATTACCGATGCAATCATCGCCAAAATAACGGTAAAATACAAATCCCAAATGAGCCATATCTACGTCAATTTTAAAGACGGCGAAGTTACACTAAGAGGCTGGGTCACAAAGAAGAGCATTAAAATGGATATTGAGAAAATTGTTAAAAAAATAAAGTGTGTGAAAAAGGTAGTTAATAATTTAACCATCGGCGTTGGCGGCGGTTGCGCTCCCGGACAAAAGCCGTGTAATGGAACTTGCATTCCCATTGAAGAAGATTGTCCCGCTAAAACGAAAGGCACATAGTTTAGACTGAATCAAATATTTGAATGTTCAGAGTTACGCATTTATGCGTGATTCAACGTGAATAGTTAAACTCAAAGTTGGGTGAAGACAACGTATTTCACGCCTCAAGGCGTAACTCTGAACACCGAAAAAATGGCTGTAATGAGATTAAGATAAATGAAGAATCTGAGCAAAAGATTTGTTTTTCAATTGTGCGTAGGGGTGTTGTTTTCTACGCCTCTCCTGATTCTTTCGCAAACTCCGGCTAAAACGCCTGGTATCTCCTTTCAGAAAAAACAACGACTTCAATGCGAAACGCAAAATCCGGCTTTGGCAAAAACATACGATTTTCGGGAATTTCCTGAGGAGAGGGGTGCTAAGGGAGCATATGGAAAAAAACGTTGGTATCACTTTGTCGGAAAGATTTTTCCATTTTTGAAATCTTCCGAAAAAAAATATACCAACAATGATGTCACCGAACTCATAGATATTTGGGGACTTGAAACTCCGCTCGGTGAATCGAGGCGATCTTATGAAATTCGGATAAGTGCCAGAAAAAAACTCGAAGAATTACAACAACAGGGTGAACAAAATTGGGCGGAATGGCTCAGGCAAAATCCCAATGCCGATGACGAGGAAAAGAGCAAAGCGGAAATCAGAATTCGTTTTCAGGGACTGGCGGCGGCAAAACTGGAAAGATTTGATTGGCGCGAAGAAGGACTCGCTGTCGGTGAAGTTGGTTTTCAAGGTTGGTTTTGTAATACCTGTTGGGCGTTTGCCTCAGTTGACGCGGCGCAAATCAGCCGACGGCTTGCCGCCATGCGTGCCGGAAAAAAGGATTTTAACGATAAGGTTCTTCCGAATCCCCGTCAATTGATAAGCTGTATGTTGCCCAAAGGAGCTGACTATTGCATTAAAACTCCCCGGCTCGGTGATACTTTTACTTATATGGTTGACTACGGATTGCCATTAGGAGGTGCGTATCAATACGAGGATGAAAAGCTCGATTGGGAGTGTGACCCTCAAACCCGGGTTAAAGCCTTGACCTGGGATTATGTCAGTAAGTCTCCGCAGGAAATTGCTTCAATCGCAGAATTGAAGGAAGCTCTCATTGTCAATGGTCCGCTGGTGACGGCAATGAATATGGATTTATGTCTTCCTTCTTATGGAGGCAGAGTTTTTAATGAGGTCGAGAATAGTAAAGAAACCGATCAATCATTTCATGTGGTTTTGATAATCGGTTGGGACGATCAGAAAGAAGCCTGGTTGGTAAAGAATTCCTACGGCGTGGAATGGGGCAAGGAAGGTTTTGGCTGGATAAAATACGGAAGCAACAACATTGGACGTTGGGCGGCTTTTATCGTCGCAGACCCGAAAGAAGAAGAGAGAATTGCTAAAGAATTGAGTGAACTGGAAAAATAAAGGTGAAAAATTATGTTGGAATTGGTCAAAGGTTTAAGTTTAAAATTCTCGACAATAATATTTTGTCTCGGAATAATTTACAATTTATCGGCTCAAACCGTTCAGTCACAGCGAAATATTGTCTCGTTTGATTTCAATCCGAAAGTTAATGGCTTTCAGTTTAAGAATTATAAAAATGAGGGAAATTGGAAAGATGACCTTGGCGAAGAAGATTTGATTCGGATGTTTGGCGCGGAAGCCTTGTGCAAGAAGCGGGATCGCAATAAGAAATGCGTTGAGAATGCCGATACCAGAGTTTGGCTTGGGAAATTTCTCAAGGCAATGGATATCGGACATTGCGAAGGAATCGCGGTTGCCAGTTTGCGGATGAACATGAAAGATCCTTTTAAGAAAAAGTCTTTACCCTCACATTTTCAGCCTGGGGCAGATTCGGCTTATAGCATTCAGCGCAATCAAAGCCTGGAGAATTACATTGCTTACTATTGGATTACTCAAGCCCGCAAAGAAGTTTCAAAGCTGACTCGGGAAACAGCTCGCAAAGGTCCGGTGGCGATTGCCAAGATGCTTTATGATGGCATAAAAAACAGGACAGACACATATCTGCTCGGGTTTTTTAAAAATGACAATGGGAAATCGAAGGAAGGTCACGCAGTCGCTCCTTTTGCCGTTGAAGAAACTGCAACTCAATATATTATCTATGTTTACGACAATAATTTTCCCGGTGAAACCCGTTACCTTTACATAGACAAAAATGACACGCAAGAGTGGCATTATACTGCCGATAAAAACCCAAAAGCCGCGCCGGATTACGTTGGCGATTTTGAAAGCAAAACCCTCGAATTAACGGCAACCAAGTGGCGTGAGAACCAATGTTTTGATCCGCCGTGGACTTTTGATTCTGATCGAAGAACGGGTTGCGGACGTGATACCGCCATGCTGAGAAACCCGATTTTTATGAATGCTTCATGGCAAACGCCTGCATTTTCGGATTTTCAAGATAGGGATGGCGAAGATGCTGAGTTTTTCCTAACTAATGAAGGAGATATGCTCATTACCGATGGAAACAATCGGCTCGGTTACGATCAGGACAATCAATTTTATGACGACATCCCAAACGGCGAGTTCAACTTGTTGATTGGCGGATTGGGCGTAGATGCCCCGCATTTTACCTTGCCGTATAACGCTAATGGAGAGCCTTACACCATCGAATTCTCAGGACGAAATCTAACTGAAGAAAGTATTTTTGATTTTGTTTTTTCCGCACCGGGTGTGAGAGCCAGTGGAAACCAGCCCGGCAAACCGGGTTTTACGGTCGGCTTTGATGACATCAGACTCGATCCGGGTGAAGTTTTGATAGCCACATTAGAACGCGATGGTTCATCAATCACTTTTGAAACGAGTCAAGATGATGGCGAAACGCCGGATGTCTTCTATGCCTTTGATCCGCAAAATAATGATAAGCCAAGCTACATCATCACGATTGATGGACTCGAATTGCCCGTAGGTCAAACTCTGACCTACGATATTGATTTTGAAGCCGGCAAACTTTTTATCAGTGATGATGATGGTAATGAAGACAATTACGATATTGAATTGATTCGCATCAATGCGGATGGAAGCGAGTCTGTTTATGAACAAGAAGACCTCGACATCGGCGATGCAGACAAATACGAAATGGACTTTGGCGATTGGAAAGGTGGCGAAGATACAATGTGTTTTAGAGACGATGATGACAGCGATGGGTTTGGCGATGAAGAATGCGAGGAACAGCCCAACGAAGACGATGGAATTAACGAATATTAAAATTAAACCTTACGGCTCGTAGAATTCCGTCCCGTCAAAACCGATGTAGAATTCTTTGCCGTCTTCGGTTTTGACTCGTGACAAATTATTCTGCAATGGCTCGGCTTCGGCGTATTTGAAGGGGATTATTATTTTCCCGCCACCATTGATAAAACCATATTTACCATTGAGTTTGACCGAAACCAAACCTTCGGAAAATCGGGCTTTTTCGTTTTCGTATTGAAAGGCGATAACTTCGCCTCCAAGTTTTTCGATAAATCCTGATTTGCCATTGAGCGTAACCAGCGCCATACCTTCGGAAAAACTATCCGCTGAATCATATTTAAAAGTTAGAAATTGATTACCTTTTTTATTAATAAAAAACGCTTTTCCATCTTTTTTGACGGGAGCAATATCTCCGGTAAATTTCCCCGCAAAATTATATGTGGGCGGTAAAACTTCTTCGCCTGATTTATTGATAAAACCATATTTATTACCGACTTTTACCGCCGCCAAACTATCGGAAAAATCGTCTATCCAATCATATTTAAAGAGAATTATTGGATTACCTTTTTCATCAATCGCGCCCCATTTGCCTTTTGATTTTACCGTCGCTAAATTTTCCGAAAAACTTTTTGCATCTTCGTAAATCGTTGGAACAATCTCTTCGCCTTTGGAATTGACAAAGCCAAAAAGCATTTGGTTGACTGAATTATTAAATTTCCCGATCTTTGCTAAGTTTCCCGAAAAACTTTCGGCGGAATCGTAAATCAGCGGAATAATTTCTCGACCTCTTTTGTCAATAAAACCGTATTTGCCAATAAAATTTCCCTCAGCATTTTTTTGTCCGAGCGCGACTAAAGCCAAATCGTTTGAAAATTGAAAGGCGCGATCATATTTTGCACCAATCACAATTTCTTTTTGCCAAGTGCTGTAACCGAATTTGTCGCCTTTGCGAAACGGAATCGGCTGACGATTGGAAACGACATAAAATCCCGCCGCAAAAATCGTTAAAAGTAAAGCGCAAACAATTGACAAATATTTGAAATTGAAAAACTTACGCTTTGGTGTTGGAAAGGAAATACTTTTGGATGATTGGTCTTTGGTATGATTAAAAATCGGGTTATCTGCTGTTTGAGAGGCAAGGGAAAAAGATTCGGTAGTTGGGGTGATAAAAGATTCGTTTGATTGTGCTTTGGGAAAGTTTGGTTGAATATTTTCAGCCGATAAGTTTGCCAGACAACGCGTTAAATCTTCACGAATCTGAGCCGTCTCTGCGTAGCGTTCGGCAGGCGATTTTGCCAAAGTCTTCAAAACAATTTGTTGTAAAGTAAGCGGAATATGATCTGACATCGGAGCGGGGGTTTGGGTAAAAACTGTGGTGTAAAGCTCTGCCACATCGTTTCCCTCAAAAGGGAGTTTTCCCATCAGCATTTTGTATAAAACCACGCCGAAAGACCAAATATCGGTTTGTTTATTGCGCTTTCGATTAAAAGCCTCCGGCGACATATAATAAGGTGTGCCGTTGATTGAAATGCTCATACTCAAACTATTTCCCGAAACTGCGCGGGACATTCCGAAATCGGTGAGACGTGGAATTTCGCCTTGCAAAAGGATATTGGCGGGTTTGATGTCGCGGTGAATAATTTGTCGGGAATGCAGAAACTCCAAGCCATTGAGAATTCCGATTGCCATTTCGATGGCTTTTTTGACGGGCAGAAAACCTTTTTTGTCCAGCACCTCGCCGAGCGTTCCATCGGCGGCATATTCGCTGACAATCACGATTTGCCCGTCATATTCATCGGCTTCGATAATCGGCAAAACATTCGGATGCCCGCTTGCCTGTTCCCACAGAATCGCTTCTTGTTTGATTGCTTCAACCTCAACCTGTTCACGATTTGGAAGTTTGATAGCAACTTTGGTAGTGACAAATTTAGTTTCGCGGGTTGCCAGCCAGACATCGCCGAAACTGCCACGACCGAGCGGACTGACCAATGTGTAATTGCCTAATTTTTGTCCTGAAAAAAACACGAATTGAAGGAAAATAGAAGCGGTTTGAAATGAATCCGAAAAAATCGGCTGTAAAAATTATAACTTTCTCGGATTGGAAAAGAAAGCATTATATTTGAAAGGCGAAGGATGAACTGAAATTGCAAGTTGGAGCTTTTTTATTTACCTTCATCTTTTGCTGAAAAGAAAAGAGCCAATTATCATTATTTTGATGACTTTTTATCCGCCGAAAATTTCAGAGCGTTTTTCTAATCCAAACAATGTCGGACGGGCAAAATTTGCCAACGCTGTCGGGACTAATGCGACTTTTGTTTGTGGTTCGGCGGTGCGTTTTAGTTTGCAAATTTCCGATAAAAAAATCGTTGAAGCAAAATTTCAGACCAATGGTTGCGGATATTTGATTGCATCGGCGGACGTTTTGGCGGAAATAATTACAGGCAAAACGCTGACCGAACTTCACGGGCTGGAAGATTTGGAAACTCAAATTGAAGAAAGATTGGGACAATTTCCCGAAAATCGCGGGCATTGTCGAACCCTCGCCATTGAAACCTTGCAAGCGGCTTTCAACGATTTTCGTTCTGCCCAACTCGAAGAATTCACGGGCGAAAAGGCTTTGATTTGCACTTGTTTTGGCGTGTCGGAAGAAACGATTGAAAAAGTGATTGCAAAAAACAATTGTGAAACGGTGGAAGAAGTTTCGCGGGTGTGCAATGCGGGAAACGGATGCGGCTCGTGTCAGCTATTGATTCAAGAAATTATTGATTCAAACTCAAATATGTTATAATTCCTCTGATTTTGCCTGTTTTAAACCGCAAATCCACATCTTAATTTCAAAATGGACGATTCTTTTAGTAGCTTTTTACTTTTCTTTTTCGCCACCGAACCGGCTGAGTTTAGTCTTTTCTCGGTTTTAATCAAAATCTTCGCAGTTGTCGTTTTAGTCTTGGCGAATGGCTTTTTCGTGGGGGCTGAATTTGCATTTGTTTCGGTCAGAAAATCACGGATTGAAACGCTTGCCAATGAGGGCAAAGCCAGTGCCAAACGCCTGCTCGAAATTCTCAACAATATGTCTGCCTATCTCTCCGCGTGTCAGCTTGGAATTACGCTGGCATCGCTCGGACTCGGCTGGCTCGGCGAACCAACGGTGGCGGCAATTCTTGAAAGAATCATTGGCAATTCAATCTCTGCCGCGTGGCTACATTTCATCTCGTTTGTCATTGCGTTTGCGCTGATTACGAGTTTGCACATCATTCTGGGCGAACAAGCTCCAAAACTTGTCGGACTTCAATTAGCCGAAAAAGTTGCGATGCTTTCAGCTTTGCCAACTCAAATTTTTTACAAAACTTTCAAACCTTTTATCCACGCCCTCGATTGGGCGAGTGCAAAGACGGTGCGAGTTTTTGGGCTTGTGGCTGACAGCGACCACGCTTCGGTTTATACCGAAGATGAATTGCGTCAACTCGTCAGAATCTCGCAAGAAAGCGGGCATTTAAACGAGGAAGAAGAAGCCCTCATCAACAAAGTTTTTGAGTTTTCCGATACCACCGTCAAAGAGGCGATGATTCCGCGCACCGAAATTGTAGCGATTCCATTCACTTCAAATTTGGAAGACATTGCTAAGGCTTTTCGGCAACACGGTTATTCGCGTCTGCCGGTCTATGGCGAATCTTTGGACGACATCAAAGGCGTTCTCCACAGCAAAGATGTGATGCAATATTTTTTAGTCAAAACGCGTCTCTTTAAAATCGAAAAGGTCGTCAAACCGCCGTTTTATGTGGTTGATACGGCAAAACTTGAAGAAGTCTTGCGCCAGATGCAAAAAGGTAAATCCCACTTTGGATTTGTGGTTGACGAACACGGCGGAGTCGAAGGAATCATCACGCTCGAAGACCTTTTAGAAGAAATTGTCGGCGATATTTCCGATGAACACGATGATGAAGTTACCGAACAAATCCACGAGCAAGACGATGGAAGTTATCTTTTAGACGGCAATTTAGTGGTGCGCGATTTAAACCGTCGATTAGATATGAATCTGCCAATTTCCGAAGGTTACACAACCATCGCCGGATTCCTGATGAGCGAAGCCGGACAAATTTTATCCGAAGGCGAAACCGTCAGATTTAATGGACATATTTTTAAGGTTGAGGAAGTTGAAAAGCGAAGGATTTTGAAGGTTAGGATGGAGAAAAGCTAAAACAGCCGATTTCCGACATTGAACCGGCATGTCTGCCATTATCTTCCGCTTGATAATCGGACTCGCCCTTTTTGGAATGGGAGTTTTGCTCTATTCGAGATATGTTTTATTGATAATGTCGCTGGTTTATGTAACCCACGGAATTATTTGGTATTTGCTTGGACTTTTGCGACCTTCAAAACATATTGAAACGAATCAAGAGACTGTTAATCCTGCTTCGTAATTTCACGAAGGCTACTCAAAATTCTTGAGTATTCGGCATCCTATTGATAGAAATTAGCGAACCGCAAACGGTGCGTAAATTGTATTGCTCAAAGCTACAATATCAACTTTATCTAATTATGCTTTTCCTATTCCTTTAGAGCATATCAATAAATACCTTTGAGCTAAACAATTGAATAGACATTGTTTATGCTATATGCAAGCCGTAAATTTATCATTCATCGTGGAGCGAGCTATAATAGATTATTTGTAGAAAGGTGCGTATATTTACGAGTTAGCAACAAGACTAAGAAAAATATTAATGAAAAAACAAGAAACAATGAAGAATCCTGAATTTTTAGAATATGTTCTAAAATTGAATGGGGATATAGAACTTAATGATGCATTTGAAATAAGTTTAAAAAACATTAATGATTTAGATATTGTTCAATTAAAAAGAATTGGTTTAAAAACCTATGAAGTTGATAAATGGACAATAAATAAAATTTTACAACACTTAATTGATTGGGAAAGAATTTGGTGCTATCGTGCTATCATTTTTGCTCGTAACGAAGGGAATATTCCTGAAGCTCTCGACCAAGAAATAATGGCTAATAATTCAAATGCAGACGCAGGATTTTCTTATAAAAAGTGAATTGACTTTAGCCAATTTATCAGAAGACCAAAATTATCAGCAAAATTATCCATTTGTTCCTTTTTGTTGACGCATCCGGTTTTTCTCAAAAGTGATAATACTAATGTTCTAACTCCTGCCATTACTCTATTTACCGTTGGCTCTTTGACACATAATTTGTCTTCTGCCAATGTTGTGTCTCGCAGATTATTGGTCACTTCGACTTGCCAATGCCTTCGGATTGCCCGACATATTTCCTCTTCCTTTGCCATCGCATTTGAGAGATACAAACTTTCTTCCCGCGTTTCTTTTTGCCTCCTTCGACTGCCGTTGTTTCCCGAATGACCCGAATCGCTCTTTTGATTTGACTTGTTTCCCAACGATCTTCTTTCTTTATCTCTGCAAGATCATAAACTTCATATTTTCTGACCTCCACTCGTCCGCTTTGTTTCTCTTCGGTTTCAATCTTGTAAATCGGCTTATCTCTTGCTATTTCTTCACTTACCGATGCCAACAACTTCTCTTGATTACCCTTTAAGCCCACCACATAAATCCCTTTGTGCTGCCATCATTGCTAATGTTTTCGGGTTGCAATGCAAGGCATCAAAACTCACTTTTCGCCTAATAAACCAATATCTTTGGCTAAGTTCACGACTCTTTTCAATCTCACTTTCTTTGTTTCCCGCATAATAATTTTGCGCTTGAATTGCTTGCGTCTCGTGTTCCACCGCTTGCACGACCGCTTCGCCACGTTTGTCGCCTTTTTTGATGCTTCCTTTGAGTTCTTTGCTGTCAACGGCAAACCATTTCCTCTGCTTTTTATTCAATTTGATTCCATATTCGGCAAAAATTAAACTCTCAAAAACTTTCCTCGAAACTTTGCTTAAAATTATCGGCAAATGCGGACGAGAAACTACTCCGCGATCATAATCATCTAACGGTAAATGTTGCAATAATTCAGCATAATTGTTTCTCATATGTCGCCAAAGACTAGATAAATTGCCGTCTCGATTACTCAAAATAGCTAAAATAACTCCTGTCAAAACAACAGCTAAATTGTGTTCTCTGCCTTGGATACCTCTTAAATCTAAGCCTTCGGCAGTTTGAAGTTTGGAAAAAAAGTAATATCATTTTCATTACAAGGTTGTTTATTTGTCATAATTTAAGTCTGTAGGAAAATTTCAATTATCACATTTTTACAGCCTTGTTTCCACTTTTCGTTTATAAGAAAATCCT
>CAVZXI010000009.1:0-8893 GCA_963779235.1 Pyrinomonadaceae bacterium | reverse complement strand
GGGTAGGAAAAAAGCGTTGAGCGTCTAAAAAAACTAATTTCAGCACATAATCTTCCCATTTTTTCTGAAAAGAAAGCATATTTAGTTCGCCCAAAACGCGTTGTAAAGTCTTATATCCTGATTTATCCGATGCCGAATTTTTTGTAAATTCCTGATAATATTCTACCAGTAAACCCTTTTCCTGCAGATAATAGCAAAGATAGCGGGCTTGTGCGTAATATACTCCTGTTTCGTCGGCATAGAATTCTTTGTCCGTCGTTGAAAGCAGAGTTTTGAAGGTTGGGTTGCTTTTGTTTTTGATTGCTCTTTGCAAGCCCGCGAGCCGCCAATTGGTCATTCCGATAATTGAACCGTTTCTCTCATTTGATTGTTCGTAAAGCGACGCCAATCCTTCATTAAACCATGCCGGGCAATCTTCGAAATTCGACTCCATAAAAGGGTGAACTATTTCGTGAACCAGAGTTCCACCGCCCGTTCCGATATTCATAATTAGTGATTTTTCGCTCGGAGAGTAATATCCATAAGGCGTTGAAGGCTCGTCGTTGAAAATTTCTTTCGTGTATTTGTAGTAAGAATCTTTGTCTTTGAAGAGCCAAATATCTAAAATTTCGTTCGGATCTTTTTTGAAATAATTCGCCTTAAGTTTATCGACTGCCCACTTTACAGTCTGCTCAGAATGACGCTTAACCATCGCCTCTGATTCATTCCCAATTACAACAAAAGGCGGCTGGATAACGATAGTAAAATCCTTGTTCGGCAACTTCTTTTTTAGAATTTGAATGTGCTTTTGGTATTCGGCAGACGTGAAATCAGCCGCGAAACCGCTAATTGTAAAAAGCAAAAGAAAAGCCAGCGTTAAAATACTACGAAATAGATCTTTACGTTCCATGGTGAAAGTCTCCGTCTGATTAGGATGCAATTTCAGACGAAATAGTGACGGTTTTGACAAAATAAATTGCCGACTTCGGGTTATTTCGGGAGTTCAACTTCGAGCAAAGCACGTCCGCCTTCCTTCAAATCTTCGGAGAGTTTTCCAATTCCGCAGAGCATTTTTTTATCAGGATTCGGCAATTTGCTCAAGCGTCCAATGGCTTCGATCACCCCGCCACGCTGTGCATTTGCCTCTAAATCCAACACCAAACCGGGTCGTTTAGCCTGTATCATAATCTCGCCGTTTCCTTCGCCCATATCCAGCACGACCGTGCCGTATGGGAAATCCGTCCGGTCTTTTTTACCCCACAAACCACATTTGGCAATGCCCTGTTTCACGTTTCCGCGAACTCTGACAATTTTGTCAAAAAACTCAGGGTGAGCGTCAAGTCCGCCTTTGAACGTTTCAGAATTTACGACCGGCAAATCGTATCGCGGCAAGATATCATTTACGAGGTAAGTATATGAAAAATAGGCAATTACCGGCACTGCGAGGATGTACCACCAGATAATTCCATGCTTGATATTTTTCGCCTGCATCGCATAAATCTGCTTACCCAAAACATACCAAAATATCAACCGCAAAGTGGGAAACATTATTGCAACAATAAAAGCCGTTAAACCCATTCCCCACTCATTATTAAATTCACAAATATTCTCCGTCAGCCCATTCCAAAAGAGCAAAATCGCGGGAACAAAAAGCAGAATATCGAGAAAAATGTAACTCGGATGAGTGCTAAAGAAGGGAAACCTAAAATCGACCTTTGAACCCATTATTTCTTTGCCGATTTGCTCAAGCCAAACCCTTGGGAAAAAAATCGGATGGAGCGATAAAAACCCGACAATCAGGCTGCCGGCAACGATCAAATAAAATAACAGATTTGCATAATCGGTTCTCGGAGGACACCCGCGAACGCCTGCAACTTCTGCCCACAAACCACCCGCATACGAAAGCAAATAGAGGCTAATGCATTGTAAAATAAATATTTTAGCGATGCTTATAATCTGCCAAAAACTTTTGAGAAAAGATTTAAGATCCATGATACTGCTTTAGATTTTCGGGGTTTTCCTAAGATAAAGCAGTACGTTGAAAACTGCAACTAAATTGCAGTTAAATCTGAGTTTAGTAAATTCCTCAGACTAAAAATTGAAACAGATCTTGCCGCTCATTAATGTATTCGTATGTAATTTTTGTCTTTTTCATCCGCTCCAATAAAGGCTCAAATTCATCTTTATTTTTGAGTTCAATTCCGACCAACGCCGGACCTTGCTCGCGGGAAGTTTTTTTGACGTATTCAAAATGCGTAATATCGTCGTCCGGACCCAAAGTTGACAAAAATTCTCGCAATGCTCCAGCACGCTGAGGGAAACGGATGATGAAATAATGCTTCAAGCCTTCGTATAAAAGCGAGCGTTCCTTGATCTCTTCCGTTCGCGTAATATCGTTGTTTCCACCACTTACGAGGCAAACTACGTTTTTCCCTTTGATTTCATCTTTGATAAAATCGAGTGCCGCAATCGTCAACGCCCCGGCAGGTTCGGCAACAATCGCTTCTTCGTTGTAAAGCTGCAAAATCGTCGAACAAACTTTGCCTTCTGGAACCGTTAAAACTCGATCTAAATTCTTTTTGCAAATTTCAAATGTCGTATCGCCAACTCGTTTAACCGCCGCACCATCAACAAATTTATCAACCGTTTCAAGCGTAACAATTTCGCCATTTTCGATTGAATCTTTCATCGCCGAAGCACCGAGCGGTTCAACTCCAATGATTTTCGTGTTTGGGCTAAGTTGTTTGAAGACAGTAGATACGCCCGACACCAAACCGCCGCCGCCAATCGCCAGCAGCAAATAGTCAATTTTTACATCGGTATCTTTGAAAATTTCCAGCCCGACAGTTCCCTGTCCTTCGATTACTTTTAAGTCGTCAAAAGGATGCACAAATGTCG
Source organism: Pyrinomonadaceae bacterium (assembly GCA_963779235.1). Lineage (GTDB taxonomy): Bacteria > Acidobacteriota > Blastocatellia > Pyrinomonadales > Pyrinomonadaceae > JAIBCC01. Next base: position 6,016 of record CAVZXI010000009.1, on the reverse strand, counting down.
CGTTTTGTTCCTCGCAAAACTTCATCGAAGCGGCAAACGCATCGTCAAAAGTATCGCCGACAAGTTGCACGTCAACCATCTCTTTGCCAAACATTTTTACTTGCTTAACCTTTTGATTCGGTGTGGTCGTCGGCATAAAAATCGTGCCTTTGATATTCATTAAACGGCAGGCATACGCAACACCCTGAGCGTGATTCCCCGCAGACGCACAAACAACAATCGCATCGCTCGGCAGCTGTGCCATTTTGTTATAAGCACCGCGAATTTTGTATGAACGGACGATTTGTAAGTCTTCGCGTTTGAGCAAGATATTCGCTTCGTAGCGTTCGGAAAGATTCAGATTTGTTTGCAGAGGAGTTTGGCTGATGACTTTTTTCAAGCGTTCGGCAGCTTTGTAAATATCGTCAAGATTAGGAAATACGATTTGTTTGGTTTCGGTTTGCATTATGTTTCTGACAGAATAATAAGCAAAGTTTATCAGAAAACGAATAAATCTTATAGAACATTAGTTAAACTTTTCTTTAATTGTAGCTGAATATCGCCGGCTGATTATAAAAGGTTCATCTATTCCGCTTAAAAATATTTGAAAAGAACGATTAAACCAACTTTCAACTTTCTCTATGGATTCAAAATTTACGATTGTTGAGCGGTGGATTCGCACAAAATACTTTTCCGGTAAGCGTTGTTCCCATTCTTTCAAGGGCTTTGTAACCAGATATTTACCGCCGTCGTTCGTGAAAACTTGGGTGTAATCTCCATCGGCTGAGATATATTTAATGTCATTGATTTTTAGGAATTTGGAACGCCCGCCGCTTTCTAGAAAAATACGATCTTCGTATCTGAGTTTACGCAAAGGCGTTTTGTCTTTCTCTTCGATTTCGAGCAATCTTTCGAGCGATTTGGCGAGTCTTTCGGGATTTACAGGCTTGAGCAAATAATCTAAAGCGTTGATTTCAAAGGCTCGAATCGCAAAGGCATCAAACGCCGTGACGAAAATTAGTTTAAAATCGTTCTCAACTTTTTCGAGCAAATCAAAGCCGTTTTCGTTCTGCAGTTGAATGTCGAGAAAAACGACATCAGGTCTTTTTGTTTGAATCAGATCAATGGCTTCGGATAGATTTTCGGCTTCACCAACAATTGAAATTTCCGCAAATTCTGCTAAAAGCGAACGCAACTCTTTGCGTGCAAGTCTTTCATCGTCAACAATTATTGCGGTTAGATTCATTTCCAAATCTCAATTCGTGCTTTCACAAATTCGTCGTCTTGTTTAAGTTCAAAACTACTTTTATCACCAAATAATTTTTCTAATCTTTCGCGGACGTTTTTCAAACCGATTTTCGTTCCATTTGAATCATGTAGATTGACCAATATGCCCGTGTTTCCTACTTCTAAAATGAGGTTTTCATCATTCAATTTCGCGGATAGTTTTATTCTAAGCGGCTTCGGACTTGTTATTAACCCATGCTTTATCGCGTTTTCGACCAGTGGATTTATCAGCAAACACGGCACCAAAAAGTCTTCGGCTTTTTCGTCAATATCGTATTCAATTTCTAGTTTATCTTCAAAACGAATCTTTTCAATAGCCAGATAATTCTTCACAGCATCAATTTCTTCAAACAACGGAATCTCTTTCTTTTCAGCACTTACAAGTGTATGACGAAGAAACTCGGCAAGCTGAGTGATCATTTGTTTAGCACGATTTGAATCTTCGTCAACCGATGCCCGAATCGAATTTAGGGCATTGAAAAGGAAGTGCGGATTTAGTTGGTAACGCAGAACTTCGAGCTGTGCTTTGTCCGCTAAAAAGTTGGCTTGGAGAGCATTTTCACGTTCTTTTTGCCACGCCAACCAATTTTTTATGCCGAGATACGAGGCACTCCACGCCGTCAAAGTCATCGAATAATCGAGTGAAATTCGCGGGCTTCGAGCCAAATAATTAGGCATATTGAAAGTGGCACCGGTTAGATAATTATACGCGGCTTCAATTGCAGTCCAAGCAGAACCTAAAACAACGGCACAAATTAAGACTAATAAAAGTAGCTTGAAAATCGAAAGTTGATTTCCAAAACGACGATAAATTGGGCGTAAAACAATTGAGGTTAAGAAAAAACCTGTCAAAGCACGAAAGCCTTTTAGGTAGAATAGGTTAAGAAACATTTCAGGTGCGGCGATTGACAAAAATGTAATGTAAATCACCGCAAAATAGACAATCCAGCCGACTAACTGGATTGTCCAAAACGAAGGTAATTTATCTTCAAAATCAAACTGCTTCATTATTTCGTGGAAGTTGCCGCATTAGTTTTCGCCATTGCCGGAATATATTGAGCGGCGACACCCGTTGAAAGCTTGGAAGGATCAACTTCAGCCAAATTTGTCAGAACGATAATAGTGATTCCATCGTCAACAAAACGGGCAAAATATGACTTAAACCCATTCAAACTTCCGCCATGACCGATGCGTTTTCTGCCGTTCACTTCGTCAATTGTCCAGCCTAATCCATAAGTAGAATCTTTTCCGTCGTTGAATTTGAATGGTGTCCACATCATTTTGCGTGTTTCGGATTTTAGAAAATCATTTCCGTTCAGAGCATTTTCCAGTTTTACTAAATCGGAAATTGTTGACAGAAAAGCACCGCTCGGACGCAACGCCAGATAGACTTCTGAATTTGATAACTTGTTGTTGCTAAATGAATAACCGTTAGCACGATTCGGAATAATTTCGTCAAATGTGGTGGTGCGTGTCGAATTCATTCCTAGCGGTTTGAGGATGCGTTCCGACAGAAATTCGCCCCACGGTTTGCCCGAAACCTTGCGGATAATTTCCGCCAGCGAAAAATAACCGACGTTGCAGTATTGGTATTTTTCACCGGGCTTGAAAACCAAAGGCGATTGATAAGCCGTCTTGATAACATCGGCATCAGGCTGAATCTTGGCGGGATCAAACCCCGGAGCTTCACGAATAATTCCCGAAGTATGCGAAAGCAAATGCCGAACAGTGATGTCTTTCCACGTTTCAGGCGTGCCTTCCAGATATCTGCCGACTTTATCATCAAGCGAAATTTTGCCTTCTTCGACCAGAAGCATAACTCCCATCGCAATAATCGGCTTGCTGATTGATCCGATTTTGAAAACCGTTTCATTTGTAACAGGAGTATTCGTTTCCACGTTTGCCACGCCATAACCTTTGATTTTTATGGGTTTGCCATCTTTGATAACCGCAACGGAAACGCCCGGAATATTTTGTCGCTGCATTTCCGCTTTGATAAAATCATCAACTTTATCCGCTGATTGTGCTGAAACAGACGAAATTAGAAGGAAAATGCTCAGAAGAGAAAGTAGAATTTGTCTTGTGTATAAATTTTTCATAATTACTCCTATTATTTAACTTTTTGACCGTTCATAGTCGGATACAAAGTGCCGTCGCCTTGATCCACAATAAAACCTGTAACCGTTCCGTTTGCATCTTTTATAAATTTGATTCGCATATCGGCGGCTTTAAGAAAAAAGTCGGTTTCCGATTCAGCGAACATCTCGGCTTTTAGGAAATCTATTTCCTGAAACATCAATTTACCGTTTTCAATGGTAATTTTATAATTCGTTGGCGGAAACTGAGCCTGATATTCTCCGACATATTTTTCCAAAACCGAAGTGGCGACGGTGATGGCTTTACGTTCTTTCGGAATTTCATACGGTTTACCAAAGGTGATTGCCGACAAAATGTCATTGATTTTTCCAGCCGAACCGCTTTGGTTGTTGCTCAAAACAATAACGGTTACGCGGTCTTCGGGATAGCGTGCAAAGTATGTGATAAAACCCGTTGCGTTGCCGCCGTGTGCAATTCGCCGCCGACCGAATTGTTGGTTTATCCACAACCCGTAAGCGTAACCTCTGCCGGGAACCATATCCCGAAACGGTGTGGACATCTCGTCAATAGACTTTTTCGACAGGAGTTTTTCCGTATAAAGGGCGTTGTCCCAAATAAGCATATCTTCGCTCGTTGAGTAAATTCCGCCGCCCGCATACATACGGATTATTTCCCTGTAAGGCACATTTGTAATTGGGTCGCCCTGCAACTGCTTGTAACCAATAGCTCGGTTTTTAATGATGCGGAGCGGATCTTCGTAACCAGTCCGTTTCATTCCCAAAGGTGTGAAAATGTTTTCCTGCATGAATTCACCGTAAGATTTGCCCGATACTCGCTCAATAATAAAACCGAGCAATGTGTAGCCGGAACCCAGATATTTGAATTTTTCGCCGGGAGTGTATTCCAGAGGCTTCTTGCTCGTTACTTCATACCATTGATCCATCGGAATCGGTAACCCTCGAAGCGAACCTATTTCCAACGCCGAAATACCCGGAATGCCGTGTGTGTTCGTCAAAAGATGGCGAATCGTAATCGTCTGCCACGCCGCCGGACATTCAGCTAAATGTTTGCAAGCAAGGTCGGTTACGTTTAGTTTTCCGCGTTCTTGCAGAATCATTATCGCCGCCGCTGTGAAGTGTTTTGAAACCGATGCGAGACGAAAAACGGTGTTTGGATTATTCGGTGCGTCAAATTCAATATTCGCCATTCCGTAGCCTTTGCTGACTATCGGCTTTCCATCTTTAGCAATCAAAATTGAACCGCTAAATCGCTCAAACTCGACCGCCGCCTTCATATATTCATCAACTTTCGCCTTGATTTCTCGTGTTGATGGTGATTTTTGTGCCGAAGCAGATTGAAAAACGAGCAGGCAGACGGCAACTAGGATTATGAAGCGATTGAAATTCATCTGCATATAAATGTCTTGTCTAATAAATAAACTGATCTATTTTGTCAGAACCGTCTGCGGTAGCGGATGGTTTAACTTAAGTAGTTCAATAATTTAGCTTCAACCACTCGCTACCGCAAGCGGTTCTGACTTTTCGAGCGATAAAAGCTATTTTTTCGGCTGCACTTTCTCTTCACGATAGAAAGTTTTATTGATAATTTTCCATTCGCCGTCAATTTTGAGCAAAGTCATATAATCGGTAAATTTCACCGTTGGATAATCCAACGTAACTCTTGCAATTGCGGCGTTTCCGGCAATATCTAAAATCTCGAACGAGCGTTTGCGTTTCGCCTCATCATCAGCGGCTTTTCCGGTAAAACGTCCCGCGAATTCTTCGGCTGACCATTGATTAAACTTTCCATCCGCGAAAAACATAACCTTTGCTTCGGTGTGCAAAGCCATTCGCATAAATTCACCTTTGCCTGTCGCTTGGGCTTTTATGTAGTTTTCGAGCGGAACCGCAACCGCCTTTTTCTCTTCGGCAGTTGAGGTAAAACTAACTTTTTCAGTCGGCTTTGTTCGCCGTATAAGGTCAAATGATTTGTTGACGATTTTCCATTCGCCGTCAATCTTCAAAAGTGCGAAATAATCAACAAAATAAGCGGTCGGATAATCTAAGACGATTTTGGCAATGGCGGCATTTCCTTTTATGTCAACCATTTCAACCCAGCGTTTGCGACTTGCTTCGTCATCAGCAGGTTTTCCGCTTGAGCCTTTGATATATTCGGCAGTTGTGCGTTGATTGAGTTTTCCGTCTCGCACCCAAAGCAGACGCGATTCGGGATAAATAGCCTTTTGGTGAAATTCACCTTTGCCCGTCGCGTGTCCTTGCAAATAATTTTCCAAAGGAATTTTGATTAAATCTTTGTCTTGGGCAAGCGTCAACGAAGAAAATAATCCGATGATTACAAACAAAATAATAATTTTTCGCATAAAAAAGTCCGCACTCCTTAAATTAAGTTACGCGGAATTATAGCCCTAAAATTGTTGATTGGTATTAACTTTTCTGCAAACGGCACAAAAAATCGTTAAGCGGTAAAAATTACTCGGTTGAAGCAACTTCTTCTTCGTTCAAAGCCGCGTGAACTGTGTGCCAACTTAAACTCGCACATTTCACTCTCGCGGGAAATTCTAAAACTCCAGCGAAGATTTTCAGTTTGCCAAGATGATTTTCGTCCGTTTCAATATCGAGTTCGCCCATGACCA
>CAVZXI010000008.1:0-171897 GCA_963779235.1 Pyrinomonadaceae bacterium | reverse complement strand
CGCCCGCGCACAACATGTTGGTAATTTTTCCTCTCGCATTGCAACCTGATAAACCGCCGAGGCAATTACAATCGCGGCTTGTTTTGCATCTCCTTCGGAAATACGCTCGTAAGTATCAAGATTTGTGTGCCAGGTATATTCGCCATATTCAAGTGGGTCTTGGTCAATATAAACGCCGGGCAAACCGTTGACCGAAAATGCAGCATGATCTGAACCCGGAGCAGTTCGATTGCTGTAAGTGCTTGCTCCGACTACGCCTAAATCTGAAAAAGGTGCGAGAATTTGGCGCAAAACTTCGCCTGCTATGGCGGGACCAAACGCACGCATTCCGCGAATACGTCCCGTTCCCGAATCCAGATTGAAATAGGCACTTAATTTATCGAAATCAGTTTTTGGATTTTCCACTGAGCCAAAATGTCGAGCCACAAACGCTTGCGAACCTAAAACTCTCTGTTCTTCGCCCGACCACAAACCGATGCGAATTGTCCGACGCGGTTTGGCATTTATCGCTTTTAATATTCGCACTGCTTCCATCATTATCGCCACGCCAACTGCGTTATCCGTTGCACCCGTTGCTAGATGATGCGAGTCCGAATGCGCGCCGAGCATTACGAGTTCATCCTTTTTATCAGTTCCGACAATTTCTGCTAAAACATTTCTCTCAGTTTTGCCTTCGGGAAAAAGGCGATTCGCAATGTTAATTTCGAGTTTTACTGCCGTTCCGTCCGCCAAAATCCGCGTAATTCGCCCGTAATCTTCGTTTCGCAAAACGATGGTCGGAAAAAATTGCGAGACATCACGAGTGCGATTGATGATGGCTCGAATGACACCGTGTGGCTCTCGTGCATCATACACGCGAACCAATGCGCCGTGAAGTTTCAAAAACTTGTCAATTTCGTCATTAACTTCTAAAGCCGACAATTTTTTCACCGTTGGAGTTGGGGTTGGGCTGGGAATCGGACGAGGTTTTTCTGGAGCAAAAAGTTTTTGGGCTTCCTCATCGCTCATTCGCAATTGCGAGGGTTGGAAATTTATCGGATTCAAATTATGTTTGCCCGTTAAAATAATTTTGCTTTTTACTTGCGCCTTTATCGTTGCAAAATAAGCATTTAATTCTTCAATCGTCGGAGTATTCGGCGGAATCAAATTAAAAGTTTCGGCAACAATTACACCTTTTGTGCTTGGAGTCCATGCCATAACTTCGGCAACGAACGAATCTTTGAACGGCGCAACGGCGTGAACCGATAATTTTTCGTTTTGCCAACCGGGGAAACCAAAATCCCAAGTTTCAAAATGTGCGTTTTGCAACCCGTAACCCGTTAATTCTTTGATTATCCATTCTTGAGCCGCCTTCAAATTTGGCGTTCCCGTCATTCGCGGACTGTAAATATCTGTTAAATAATGAATTGTCCGCATAATTTGTGAATTTTTCGTAGCTTCGGCGCGAATTTTTGCGTTGATTTCTGCTTCAATTTTTTCCGTTGTAACTTGTCCAAACAGCGAAAGATTCGCCAAAGCGAGAAGTAAAAGACAAGTTGCAAATTTGTAGAGCATATTTTTTGTTTGCCCGCGAAATACGCGAAAGAACGCGAAAAAAAATCAACTCAGTAAACTTATTCTTTTTCTGTGTGTTCCGCGTTTTTCGCGGGCAAAATCAATTTTTCCTTATCTTAATTTCTTCCAAAGAAAACATTTTCATTTTCGGAATTAACAAGGCTTGAAAGTCTTGAAAATTTATCGAATCGCCACCTGTAAAATGTCCCGAACCGCCGAAAACTAAGCCTTTTCCGATTTTTGGCAAAGCCTGCGCCCACCAATAACTGCGAACCGCGCCGCCAAATTTGTTTTCGCCGTAGCGGAAAAAAATATATTCTGCGCCGTTTGATTCGATGGCTTTTTCCATTGCAATCAACCGTGTTTTATTCGCCCGCATTTGTTCGACAATTTTAAAATAATAATTTTCTTCGGCGGTCGTTTTTGGTCCTGCGCGTCCGTTCCAGCTATCTTTGAAATAATCCAACAAAACTTTTCGCGTCCGCAAATATTCGGGCGAATCGTTCGCCGATTTTACATAAATATCTACATCTTTTTGCATCGAAGACGGCAACATTTCCATCGCCATCCAATCAAACTTTTGTTTGTCCAAAACGTTGGCTTTTAGTTCTTCGTAGCCTTTCAAAATTCCGTGAACCCGTTCGGGATAAAGTAAAACCGCATTTTTTTCGGTCTGAAATTCGGTCAACGGAGCAACTTTAATTTGGGCTGGTGGAGAATTTTTGGTGAGTTGTTTATAGACCACAAGTTCATCTTTGTAATACGGGTTAACTCGTAAATAGCGTTTTTCAAGTTTGTTTTTAGCCAAAATTTCACGAAAATCGGCGAGATTTTTCAGCAAATCCTGCCAGGTATCGCCGCTGATTTCAACGTGATCCCATTTGGTTTCAACTCCAACCACTTTGAGCGAAGAATTTGGGTAAAATTTCCCCGAAAAACCATCTTTAAATTTGAGCGTCAGGGTATTTTCATCTTCCAACGCAACCTCGGCAAATTTCGGCACAAAATCGCGTTTGATACCTTCTTTGGTTGTATCTGCCAGCGCCTGAAGCCCGTAGAAGTCGGAATAATAACGCGAAGGTTTAGCAGTTGCATCGGCAAATTTCGGGTCAAGAAAACCTTGCGGAGATAAAAACTTTGCCAGGATTGTTCGCAAATCAGGCTCGTGAACAAAACGTGGTTTGGCAGTTTGGGCAAAAGCCGGAACGGATGATAGAAAGATAATAATTCCGATTGTAAATAGTTTAATTCTCATAGTTTTTGCCGCAGATTAACGCCGAGAAACGCTGATTTTATTTGAATAATCCGCGAAATCTGCGTCCATCCGCGGCTAGTCTTTCCTAATGAACCCGACCTTTCAACGATTTCGTTACATCTTCGGGGACATAAATCATCCCGTTTTTGCTTACTCGAAAGACTTGGCGGATGTTGCTGATATTTTCCAAGGGATTCGCGTTCAGCACGACAAAATCCGCCGCCTTTCCAGTCTCGAGCGAGCCGATTAAATCCGTTCTGCCGATTGCCCATGCGCCGTTATAGGTTGCGGCTTTCAAAATCTCCATTGGTTTCAAACCTGCTTCGGCAAACAGTTCCATTTCGCGGTATAAACTGAATGCTGGCAACATTTGCAAGTTTGTCATATCAGTTCCCGTTGAAAGCATCACGCCAGCTTTATGGGCTTCACGAACAAATTCGACATTTTTTTGTGTCAACAAAAGCGCGTATTTTTTCTTTTCGGCGTTGAATCTCTGCTCAACTCTTTTCCAAGCATCGGGCGCGAAAAAAGGTTGTTGGGCGGACATAAAATCTTTGGCTGCGTCGGGCGGTTCGAGCGCGACCACGGTTGGCACAAAAACGACTTTTGCATCTGCGGCGGCTTTGAAAACTGATTGAATTTGGGGCGATTTCAAATCTGCATCAACGATTGCTTGATAATATTTGTCATATTCGGGCGGCGCAAAGTTAATCATTCCAATCGTTTGCGGCGGAATATCCTTTGGCATAATTTCGGGAAACGAATAAATTCCGTGATGCAAAACGTCAATGCCCATTTCGATTGCGTTGCCCCATGTTTCGCGTTCCAAATGTCCGCTGACTTTCGCTCCGCGTAGATGGGCGTTATTGATGACTGTGCGAAGCATTTCGCCACGCATTCCCGTATAAACTTTGACCGCCGTTGCTCCACGCGAAAACCACATATCGAGTTTTGCTTTTGCCTCAGATTCTGATTTAACCGCCTCCATCCAAGGCACGTTGAGCGGTTCCATATCAATATATTCACCCGCCAAAAAAATTCTTGGTCCAACAATTCGCCCCGAATCTACGCGGTTTTTCAAGGCAATATCGCCTTCTGGATCGCCCGAACCCGGAGCTAGAATCGAAGTCACACCACCCCCAATAAACAAAGGCGGAAGTGCAGGATTAGTCGAATGTCCGAAAATCAGATTCGTGTAAAGATGAGCGTGAGTGTCAATCAAACCCGGAATGATAAATTTGTCTGAATAATCGAAAACTTGGGCATCGGTTGGAATTTTGATTTCGGGAATTTTACCAATTCGGACAATTTTTCCGCTGGAAACTTCCATCACGGCGTTTTCAGTTGTCTTTCCGTCGGCGGGGTTGATTATGAGTTTGGCTTTGACGAAATAATGTAGTTTTTGTGGTGTCGGCGTTGGTGTTTGAGCGAAATCTACACTAATAAACAAAAACAAAATGACAATCAAAGGCAGAAGCCTGCGCGTGAGCAAGGGCGTATTTCGATTGTGGTTTTGGGGATGTGGAATGTGGCTTTGTTTTTTCAATCCAAAATCCAAAATCTGCAATCCCAAATCGGTAGGCACACTTGCTAACGCGCGTGTTTCTGCCTTTTTTGCTTTCCAAAATCTGTGTTTATCCGTGTTCATCTGTGGATACATTTTTATTTGTCCTCAAAAACTGCGCCTGTTTCAGGCAAATACAAAATCGCGTCAAATTGACGGTTTAGCAATACTTTGATAAACGTCCCTTGGTTGATGTCTGCATAGAGCGAACCCGCTGTGTTGATTGGTAAATTGCGATTTGCATCAGTAATTTTTCGCGCATCAACCAACATCGGTTTATCGCCAAAAACTTTTTGAAAAGGCGTTTCCAACGAATCTGCGCGGACGGGCGGAGGCGTGCAAATCGGATTTTTGCAGACCGCTTTTGGCACGATATTTCCGATTACCACCAAATCTTTGCCGTATTTTTGCGCCATTCGCGTTCCGAGCGAAATTGTTCCGCTAGGTAACGATGGTTCATCTTCTTTTCTGCCAAAAGAATCTACTTCAGGAGCAAATTTCATCGCGTGCCAGTTGTGCATCCAGAAGAAAATCTTTTTGTTCGCGTAACGAGTTTTTCGCAAAACTTCAAAAATTTCAAACCGCGCTTTGTCGCCTGCTTCGTAACCGTCTTTTTGCCACTTTCTTTGCAATTCAAGCGATGGATTTTTGATTGTGACCGTATCATCAAGCCATTTTGTCAACGAATTAAGATAGGTTCGCAAACTTTTAAGATGTGCGCCTGCTTCAAGATACGCATTTTTTGAGTTCTTTTTGATTAACTCTTTTTTGTTCGATTCGATAAAACTTTCAATCGCATCAATCGCCTGATTACAACTTGCCCGTTCTTCGTTTGAATAAGTCGTTTGACCTTTGCGACGACGTTGACTGGAGTCAATTATAAACTCAATATCAGTTTTGAATTGACCTGTTCCCGCTCGACAAATTTCGGCTTTTTTCTTTAAATCTGCCCCTGCAAATTTGTCGGATTTTCCCGTAAATTCAAATAAATTCCGAAAATCCGTGACGGGTTGTTCGGGTTGATAACCTGCGATTTGGATTTTGTCATTTGGATTTTTGCGATTCCATTCCCGAATCCAAATCAGCATTTTAACGATCGGTTTGGAACTAAAAGCGTTGAGAAAAAATTGCTCATCGCCGTTGACTTCGGTGCGCTCTGAATTCAAAAAATCCTGCAACTTATCGTCAATTCCCCACGCCGATTCAAAAACAAAAACGCGGAAACCTTTTTTCTCAACCAAATACGGAAAGGCTTGACTGACAAATTTATGCACCGCCAACATAAAATGACTGTCTTCGCCAAAATTTACATATTTTTTATTGCCGACAATTGCGTCAAGTTGTGTCAAATCAACATCTTTCAGCGGTTGAGAAAAGATTGGTAAAGTAAAAATCAGTAAAATAAAAAGCACTCGGATTCGGAAAAGCATGTTGGAAACCTCTAAGATTTGCCCGCGAATTACACGAATCTACACGAATATTTTTGAAAAATAAATCTGTCTTTCATTCGCGTCCATTCGCGTTTATTCGCGGACAAAAAAATCTTTTTCTACATTATAAGCCAGACTAAATCATTTAGAAATAAAATCTCGCCGAAAGTTGAATTGAACGCGGTCCGCCGATTTGGAAAGCTGAATTTAAGCCTGTTCCGCCTTGAGCCGTATTTGATAAACTTCTGCCCAACATTTGCGTTGAAAGTCCGAAATCCGCCCCGCCGAACTTGGTTGTTAAAACTACCAAAATTTGGCGTATTGAAGATATTGAAAACCTCTCCTCGTCAATTGGATTCCCATATTTTCACGGATTTTGAAATCACGGCGCAAAGTCCATATCAAATTGTTTAGCATTAAATCCGCGCAGAGCATTTCGTCCGTAAGTTTCCTCGATTTCCACCGCCCGGACTAACAAAAGCCGCCGGATTAAGAGCTTTTCCGCCCGGAAATTGCGAGCCGAAAAGATAAAATGGTTGTCCGGCAACAATATTTGGTCGGGTGCTACTGATGCCGCCATTTGAAGTGAAATTTAGAAATCTAACGACCACATTCACCGGCGGGGCGGAACGATAACGGAAAATTCCATCAGTTGACCATCCACCGAAAATCGCTTTGGCAACTCAGTTATCTTTGAAAGGTGTCGGGATATTGTAAGTAATTGCTCCGGTAAAATTATGCCGAATATCAAAATCGGAAACACTTCGGTCATTTTCAACCGGAAGCAATAATAAAGAAGCGGTTGATTGCACATCATTAGACGCGGTATCGGTTGATTTTGCCAAAGTGTAGGAAGCTAGGGCTTGAAAACCGTTCGTCAAACGTCTGGTAAATTGCAGTTGCATCGAATCATAGACAGACTCAGACGAATTTCGCGTGACAATGATTCCGTTCGGGAAATTTGCATTTGGACTTGAAATAAAATCCTGCCGCAATAGTTTTTCGCCTCTTGCGCCGACATACGAGACTGAAACGGTTTGATTTGGTCCCAGCGATTGCTCGATGGCAAGATTAAATTGATAAGTTCGCGGCAATTTCAATTCCATCCTCAAAGGCATAAATAGGGGTTGTTGCCGGAAGGGTTGAGGTAATCGGGAGAGCCGCCGCGTCTGCCGCTGATAACGGATAGGGAAAACCGGGGAAGAAACTTTGCAGTGTTTTGCTGGAAATATACGGAAATGTATTACTAAATGCACTTCCTGCCGCGCTACCGCCGCCGAAGTCATAGAAAACACCCACTCCACCACGCATCACGGTTTCCCAACCGTCTTTGGTGGTTGCTTGCCACGAAACCCCAAATCGAGGTGCAATATTATTGTAAGTCGTTTTATACAAAGGCGTTCCGGCGGGTGCCAGGGCAATACTAGCCGGAGTTGCTAAATTTGTGACTATTATCGGATTTTTGCCGTCTCTTTCTTTCGGAGCCGGATTTATTTCGTAACGAACTCCGTAAGTCACGGTAATATACCGGGTTGCTTTCCAAGTATCTTGCCCGTAGAACGAATAATTATTGGAAACGAATTTCGCTCGCCTGAATCGGCTCTGACTTGGATTTGATTAACCACACCGCCAATAATCGGATTCGGACCGATACCAAAAAGGTCACTGGTCAAAGATGCAGCGGTAAAAATAGTCAAAGTGTTGAAATAATCGTATTGGAAAAATTTCGGCATTATCTGCCGATAATCAAAACCGAATTTCAAAGCGTGTGAACCTTTTTGCCACGATAAATTGTCAACGATGATTGTATTGTTGAGTATTACTGTTGGAAAGTTCACCCAAAAAGATTCCGGGAATTTCGGGATGTCTTTGTCCGAAAGTTGCGGGGTCAAAATCAAATAGAAAAACACCGAAAATCGGTCGTTTTGCCGTTGCTACACCCGGAACGGATGATAAAGGAAATGGAACCGCCGCCTTTGCATATCAAGTTCTAAAGTCAATTTCGAACTGTATTTGGTGTAATTAAATCTGATGTCGTTGACCAAATTACTGCTGAAAATCTGATTTGAACCGACTGTCAATGTTCGCGTGTTTGCGGTGGTTGTTCCCGGCGTAGTCGGATTTGTCAAACGATTGACCGAACTCGAAGGGGCTTCATTGTAACGCCCGAAAAAGTTAACTTTATCGTTAACATTATGGTCAATTCTGACGCTGAATGCATCAAATTCCGATTTATCCGAATAAACCGCATTGTATCTGCCATATCCGGTTGGTCTCGGAGCTTGTGCAACTCCATTGACCGGAGGCGGCGTGTAAAAATCTAACGCACCGTTGGCTCTGGGAAAAGCATTGATAATCGGTCTTAAATCCAGCCGCAGCCGATGCCCGCAATGTATCCGATGGCACAAAGAAAGTTTTTTGTTGCGGTTGCTGCAAACGCAAACCTTCGTAGGAAAGAAAGAAAAATGTCTTGTCCTTGATTATTCGTCCGCCGAAAACTCCGCCGAAATTATTTTGTCTGAAGCGGTGCGCGATTAAATCCTTTGCTATTGGCAAACCAATCATTAGCATCAAGGGCTTCATTGCGGAAATATTCAAAAACCGAACCTGTAAAACTATTTGTTCCGCCACGAGTCACAATCGAAACCTGTGCGCCGGGTGTGCGTCCGAATTCAGGCGCGTAGGTCGAAGTTTGAATCTTAAACTCTTGCAAAGCGTCCACCGAAACCAAATTATTCGTGCCGCCCGTTGCCGCAAACCCCGGAACTGAACCCGTTGCGTTTTGTCCCAAATTATTTCCCACTGCCGCACTGACATTTGCGCTTACGCCGTCAACCGTGATGTAATTTGAGTTTGTCCGCTGTCCATTGACCGAAAATTGTCCTTGTCCACCCTCGCCCGAAGGGGTCAGCACGACGCCGGGCGTTAATTCAAACAATGATTGAAAAGAACGTCCGTTGAGTGGAAGATTTTGCACAAATTGACGATTGACCGTAGTTCCAACCGATGAAGATTCGTCTAATAAAGTCGGCTCATCGGTCACTTGAACCGTTCCGCTGACGTTTCCGACTTTTAGCTCAATATTCAAAGTCCTTTGGTCACTGACATTTAGCTCAATATTTTTGATTTCAGTCGGAGAAAAACCTTGATTTTCCACTTTCAAAACATAATTACTCGGCGGCAACTGTGAAAAAAAAATTTTCCTGACTCATCTGTGGTAGTTGTCTTTTGAAAATTGGTTGCCGGATTGGTAATGGTCACGGTTGCTCCTGAAACAACTGCTCCTTTTTCATCTGTCACCGTTCCGCTTAAAGTCGCCGTGGCGGATTGGGCAAAACCTGAAATTAACAAAGCCGAAACCGTCACTAACAAAACGGCTATCTGATAAATATTTCTTGACATATTTTTTCCTCTTAACTGAAATTTTTCCCGATTGATTAGAATTAGAATGTTATAGAGATGTATAACTATCTGTCAAGAATTTTTCACCAATTTAACATATTTCTTTACAGAAAATGTGAAATAGTATAACTTAAAGTATAACTCTCAAAGTTTTGTGAGTAAGAGTTATACTTGAGCAGAGAAAAACGAAAAGGAGAAAATATAAATCGTGCAATTTTTCATAGACAAAACCAACAAAGTCCCGCTCTATTTGCAGCTAAAAGACCAAATCAAATATTACATTTCTACCGGCTCGCTCAAGATGCAGGAACAATTGCCACCATTTAAGGTTTTGGCAAAAGAATTAGGGATCAATTTTCAGACGGTGCGCCAAGCCTATCAAGAACTGTAAATCGAAGGTCTAGCCGAAATCAAACACGGCGAAGGGACTTTTATCACACTTCACAATTTGCAACTGGCGAAATCGAATAATTCAGTCGCTAATTCTCCACCGAATAACGGGAATGTTTCCGAACAATTTACCGATGAATTCAGAAAATTATCGGATAAATTTTTGCAAGAAGGATTAGATTTTGAAGAGGCAAAAAAAATTACACAACAGATTTTTGACGGGATCGAAAGAGATAAATTCGCTCCCGATAGTATTTTTGCCGAGTGTAACTATTTTCAAATCAATGAAATTTCGTTTTTGCTGGAAAAAGAATTGCAGATTGCTGTCAAACCGATGTTAGTCGAAGAATTAAGCCAAAAGTTGCCAAATCTGATTATCGAAGGAAAAAAAATAAATGTCATTACTACCGGATTTCACGTCAATGAAGTCAGAAATTCGGTGGGAGAATTACCGATAAACATTGATGTTTTGATTACCAATCTCAATCCCGATACCAGACGAGAATTGGAAAAGGTCGGCGAGAAAGGGAAATTTTGCTTCATTTGCCGCGACCACGAATCTGCGGTTCTTTACAATGAACTTTTGAAAGCCGAATTGGGATTTAAAGAAATGAGTTTAACCTGTTGCACTTTATCTGAATCCGAAAGGCTCGAAGCCCTAATTAACTCGTCTGATGTCATCCTAGCTTCACCGCCCGTTTACGAAGAAGTCAAGAAGCTAACCCCTCGAGGGAAAACGGTTTATAATGTTTTTGAAAGAGTTGACCCGATGTCGTTGAAGGTGATTAAAGATA
This sequence comes from Pyrinomonadaceae bacterium, assembly GCA_963779235.1. Taxonomy (GTDB): domain Bacteria; phylum Acidobacteriota; class Blastocatellia; order Pyrinomonadales; family Pyrinomonadaceae; genus JAIBCC01. The sequence goes on along the minus strand of CAVZXI010000008.1, from coordinate 161,508 downwards.
GGATCATCGGAAATCCAAAATAATTCAAATCCAAAAAAGAAAGGCAACCAGTTTTTCGGTTGCCTTTGTCAGTGATTGATTGGTTTTCTGAGGTTTTACTTCGCACCGCCCGCAATTTTCCGATCAAAGTGAATAGCGGCAGATACATTGAAATTACGATACCGCCGATGGTGACACCTAAAAAGGCGATTAAAGCCGGCTCAATCATTGCCAACAAATCGGCGATGGCTGAATCAACTTCGTCTTCGTAAAAGTCGGCAATTTTTCCAAGCATTGCATCCAAAGCACCGGTTTGCTCGCCCACGCCAACCATTTGTCCAACCATATGTGGAAAGACTTCGGTAGCTTTTAACGGTTCAACAAAACTTTCACCGCGTTCGACTCCGGCACGAACTTTCAAAATTGCATCTTCAATAATTACGTTACCTGCTGTTTTAGCTGTAATTTCCAAAGATTGTAAAATTGGCACGCCTGAAGAAAGCAAAGTTGACAAGAATTCGTGAAAACGCGGCAACAGCAATTTTACGCAAAATACTACCGAAAACCGGAGCTTTGAGCATTAACGTATCAAGTTGCCAGCGACCTTTTGGAGTTTTGTAATAAGCCCCAGTTGCAATCGAACCACCGATAATACCTGCCAAAAGTTGTCAAACCGCCCCAACCAGCTAAGAAATTACTGATCATCATCACGATTCGGGTTGGAAGCGGTAATGCTTCGCCCGGTCCGAGCAATCCGATAAAGATTGTTTCAAACTGCGGAATTACCACAATCATAATTGTGACCACCGCACCGATCGCAACTAACACAACCGCCGCCGGATAAATCGAAGCCGAAACAATGCTTCGTTTCAATTTGACGACTTTTTCAATTAAGGTTGCCAGACGTTGCAGAATCAAATCCAAGACACCGCCCGCTTCACCGGCTTCGACCATATGGACAAAAAGATTGTCGAAGACTTTCGGATGTTTGGCGAGCGAGGCTGCCAAAGTCGCGCCTTCTTCAACATTTTGTCTGACTTGATTCAAAACGTCTTTGAAAAAAGCATTTTGTTGTTGTTGCGCCAAAATATCTAAGCAAGAAACGAGCGGCAAACCGGCATCAATCATTACCGAAAATTGACGGGTAAAAACCGCTAACTCTTTTGCTTTAACCTTTTTACCGCGTCCAAGTTTGGGAATATCTGATCTCGCGCCCTTTCTCGGAGGCTTGTGTCATCACAATTTGCTCACGACGAAGCAGCGCACGAAGATCATCTTGACTGGTGGCTTCTCTTTCGCCTGAAACTATCTCGTTTAGGCGATTACGACCTTTATAAACAAATGTAGGCATTTTTCTATTAGCTCCTCTTTAAGTTCAAAAAAAAATTGTTTTATTAGTTGGATTGAGTATTTGATTATCTGACCGGAGGGCGTTGCCCGATAGTCCGACCTTGTGCGTATGGACTAGGATGACTGCCGGGAGGCAGATTAGGTTTTCCTTGTCCGCCATAAGATTGATTAACGCCCGAACCGCGTTCGATTAAATCTTTTAATTCATCAGTGTTAGAACTACGCTGCATAGCAGTATCAAGCGTAATTAGCTTCTTTACATAGAGTGTGGCAAGGGCTTGATTAAAAGTCTGCATCCCGAATTTATCTTGTCCGGTTTGCATCATTGAGTAAATTTGGTGAATCTTATCTTCCCGAATCAAATTCCGAATCGCGGAATTTGGAATCAGAATTTCGAGTGCCATTGCCCGCCCGTCGCCGGAGGATTTCGGAAGCAACGATTGGCAAAGAATTCCTTCTAAAACAAGCGAAAGTTGGGTGCGAATTTGCGATTGCTGTCCGGCAGGAAAAACGTCAATAATCCGGTTAATGGTCGAAGCGGCTGAGTTGGTATGAAGTGTAGCAAAGGTTAAATGCCCCGTTTCAGCGATGCGGAGAGCCATCTCAATTGTTTCGAGGTCCCGCATTTCACCGATTAACACAACGTCAGGGTCTTGACGCAAAGCAGTACGCAGAGCCTCTCCGAAACCGTGTGTATCAGAAGAAACTTCGCGCTGATTAACCACACAATTTTTATGATTGTGCAAAAATTCGATCGGGTCTTCGATAGTTAAAATATGGTCGTGACGATCAATATTGATTTTATCCACCATTGAAGCCAAAGTGGTAGATTTACCCGAACCCGTCGGACCTGTCACCAAAATCAAGCCGCGTGGTTTTTTACACATATCCGCCACCACCTGCGGCACACCCAAGGCTTCAAACGATTTAATCTCGTAAGGAATTGCCCGAAAAACACAGCCAACCGCACCTTTTTGATTAAATAAGATTTGCCCGAAAACGCGATAACCCTTTCAAACCAAAAGAAAAATCGAGTTCGAGATTTTCTTCAAAACGATGTTTTTGAGCATCCGTCAAAACCGAATAAGCGAGTTGTTTGGTCTGGGCGGGCGTGAATGGGGGGAAACCATCGAGCGGACGGAGATGCCCGTGAACACGAACTTGTGGCGGACTATTGGTCGTGACGTGAAGGTCAGAGCCTCCTAATTCCGTCATCTTTTTGAGAAGATCGGGAAGTGTCAGAGTTGATTCGTTGACTTGTTGTTCGAAATTCATAATTTTAGTTAAGGGTTTTCTACTGTTCAGAGTTACGCCTTGAGGCGTGAATTACGTTATCTTCACTTAACTACAAGTTTAACTATTCAGGTTGAATCACGCATAAATGCGTAACTCTGAACTTTTACAAATTTATGGTTTAAGACCGGCTTGGGTCGGACGATTTCCGCGTTGAAGTGATTGAATCACTTTTTCAGATTCCTGTGCAATGCGTTCTTGTGCTTCACTTGAAGAATTAGTGGCAAGCCGGTAAATTTTGCCATCAACCTCAGTAAATAGAACAGACGCGATTGAACTACGCCCTTGACCGAAGATTGAGCCACCACGACATAAACCTTCTTACCGTTGATGTCTTTTTGATAGTCATTAACCACCCAGCCATCTTCCCGCATCATTTTGTCAATTACGTTTCGACGCAGAGAACTGGTTGAAACGCCACCGACCATTTTATTGCGTCCGGTATCCGAATCAGCCCCATTGCCGGACCCTCCACTGTCAGCGAAGCCGTTCCTAAATTTTGTCCGTCATCGTCATTAACGCGGAATTGAAGTTCGCTATTAGTTGCGCCGTCTTGTTTGAAACTCTTTGGAGCTTTTTTACCGGACGGCAAAATTGCTGCTTTAGAATTGTCCTTAACCGCAACTTTTTGACGAACATTACCCGTTTTACTATATGATTTAGCTTTGGTGCGGGCAGAATTTTTAGCTCTGTTTGCCCGCTGTCTGGCAAGCAAAATCTGCCGCGCCCGCAAAGCACGTTTGCGAGCCAACAAAGCACGTTTTTTGCGCTGTTGTTTGCGATACCATTTCCACCAAGCTCTCGAATATTTTTTAAGTTTTTTCTTTTTCTTCTTGGTTTTTGGACCGGCTTCCGTAGAATCCGTCATAAAAGGAACGATTGTTCCGATTCCGACCAATAAGGCTAACGATAATGCAATTGCTCTGATTAGCATATTTCCTCCATCCTAATTACAACACTGTTTCTTTGACGACCTCTTCAATCGTCGTAATTCCCTCACGCAATTTATACAAACCTGATTGGCGCAAGGAAATCATTCCTAATTCCATCGCTTTTTTTCGCAATTCAATGGCACTTGCGCCGATGATAATTAACTCACGAAGTTCATCCGTAATCTCCATTACTTCATAAAGACCAACTCGTCCTTTGTAACCCGTTCCGTTACAGATTTGACAGCCTTTACCTTTATAAAGTTTTAAGGTTTCCGCTTCTTCGGGCGGAAAGCCCGTTTCAATCAAAGCCTCCACCGGAAGATGCGCCTCTTCTTTACAATCTTTGCAAATTCTGCGGATAAGTCTTTGCGCCTGAATAATATTGACTGAGGTGGCGACCAAAAAAGGTTCGATTCCCATATTGACCATCCGCGAAATGGTCGAAGGCGCATCGTTAGTATGCAAGGTGGAAAGAACCAAGTGACCTGTCAACGCGGCTTTGATGGCGATTTCCGCCGTTTCAAAGTCACGGATTTCGCCGACGAGGACAATGTTAGGATCTTGTCTGAGAAACGAACGAAGCGCGGCGGCAAAATTAAGTCCAATTTGTTCTTTCATTTGGACTTGGTTAATGCCCGGTAAATTGAATTCAACCGGGTCTTCGGCGGTCATAATATTGGTAGCGGGTGTATTAAGAGTTTGAAGTGCAGAGTAAAGTGTGTTTGTTTTACCCGAACCCGTCGGACCTGTCACGAGAACCATTCCGTAAGGTTTTGAAATGTTGCGTTGGAAGATTTCGAGTGACTCTTGCTCAAAACCAAGTTTGGTCATATCGAGCATCAGTTTATCTTTATCCAAGAGACGCAATACTATTTTTTCGCCAAAAAGGGTTGGCAAAGTCGAGACGCGGAAATCCAGTTCGCGGGAACGATTATCAATTTTTACTTTAATCTTGATACGTCCGTCTTGCGGTAACCGCTTTTCGGAAATATCAAGTTTTGCCATAATCTTCATCCGCGAAAGCAAAGCATCGCGCATCTTCATCGGGGGATGCATAACATCATATAATACTCCATCTATTCGAAATCTGATACGAAAATCTTTTTCGTAAGGCTCAATGTGAATATCAGAGGCTCCACGACGTAGCGCATCTACCAGCAAAACATTGACCAAACGCACCACCGGCGCGTCTTCGCTCGCCTTGGCAAGTTCGGCAAGATCAATCTCTTCGTTTTCTTCAACGACCTCAAATTCATCGCCAACATCCGCTTTGGTAAATTGAAAACGATCCAGCGAAATGTTCAAGTCGGAGTGTTCGAGTTTTGCATCGGTTTTTCCGCCATTTCCATTTCTGGATATTTTTGAACTGCCAAGTCTTTCAAAATTATCGAGTCCAACTCCCACCACTTCGATAGATTTTGAACTACTGTAATATTTACCAACCGCGGCTTGAATTGAGGCTTCCGAGGCGATAACCGGTTCGACATTGAGTCCGGTCATAAACTTAATGTCGTCCATCGCAAAAACATTGGTCGGATCTGCCATCGCCATTGTCAGCGTAGCACCGACTTTTGAGATTGGAAGGACGGTGTATTTAAGCGCCACGTCCTGAGAAATCAAACTAATGGTTTCATCATCTATTTGAAAAAGTTCTAAATTTATCGAGGGAACGCCATATTGTCGGGATAAAACAGCCGTAATTACATCATCGGAAATAAAGCCGAGTTTGACTAAATTAGAGCCTAAACGTCCGCCATTTTGACGCTGATAGTCTAAGGCATCCCGCAATTGTTGTGGATTTAATAAGTTCTCCCGAACGAGGATTTCTCCGAGTTTAGCTGACATTTTTATCTAAAAGAATCCTTAAACGTTTGTTAAGTAAGAGGTTACTGAATTTTTTTAAGCAGACCTACGCTGTTTGTGAAGGAGATTGTTAGACGATGATAAACATCGTTAAAAAGTATGATAAAGATTAAACAAGCGTCTGTCAAGATTCTTTTGTATTATTTCGACAAATTATTTGATTAAAAGACTTTTATTTTCTTAGAGTTAATTTGAGTCGGAGATTAAGTGGGCAAGACTGTTTTGATTTGGCTTTTGGGATATTTTCGTCAGCAGATAAGCCAATATTTTGAAAGATTGGCAAAACGCAGAAACACGCCCGAAGTAAGGGTATTTTTTTCGTCCTTAGTAACAAGTCCGAAATAAAGTGATGCAATAAAGAAATATTGCATCAAAAGAGAATGAGAGTAAAAAAAGAGTATTATGAAGCTGATTTTTTAGAGAAGCAAGTAAGTTTTTATCGGAGTTTGCCAGAAAAACAGCGACGACATTTTTTAGCGATGGAGCATCAGCGGTTGGGCAAAGACAGCAAAAGGTATTTAAGTCGGGTCTTTGGGTGTCATTGGTTGACTATTGAGAAAGGATTAGCAGAATTGAGCGAGAGTAATTACCAAGCTGATTACTCTCGCCAACGAAAAGCTGGTGGCGGACGCAAAAAAACGAAGTAAGTCAGGTTGAATTAACGAGTTGGATACTTGAGTATGTTGACCAAAACACGGCGGGAAGCCCAACGGATGAACGGGTTAAATGGACACATTTAAGATATTGCGACATTGCTGATTATTTAGAAAATAGGTATCAAGTCGAAATTAAACCCAAGTGCATCAAACGGATTTTATCTGCAAACGGGTATCGAAAAAGAAAGCCAGCCAAGCAGATGGCAACGGGAAAGAGTCCCGACCGAAGTGAACAATTTCGGGTGATTTCATTTTTAATGGCGGTATTTATGCTGATGGAAAACAATCCGATAATCAGCATTGATACTAAGAAAAAAGAGATTTTAGGTGAGTTGACGAGAAATGAACCAGTTTTAACTAAAGGAAAGAAAGCAGTTAAGACGTATGACCACGATTATTTGCATCTTGGAGTAGGGAAAGCGATTCCACACGGGATTTATGACTTGAAATTGAATAAAGGCTATCTGAGTTTGGGCAATTCGCACGAGACAGCCGAGTTTGTAGTGGATAATTTAGAATGGTGGTGGACTAATTTTGGACAATACGAATATCCAACCGCTGACAGAATCTTGATATTATGCGATAGCGGCGGAGCGAATGGACATCGGCATCATTTATTCAAGAAATTGTTGCAAGAATTGGCACGGAAAATCGGCAAAAAGTTAGTGATTTGTCATTATCCGCCATATTGCAGCAAGTATAATCCGATTGAAAGAAGATTATTTGCCCAAGTCCAGCGAACCATCAAAGAAACGATTTTAACAGATTTAGAACAAGTCAAAGCATTGATGAGCAAAACGGCAACTAAAACAGGGTTGCGGGTGGAAGTCAGAATAAACCGAAAATTCTATCCACTCAAACAACTATCAGTAGCTGAAGAGATTGACGAAAAGAGACTTTTAAGGCATCCATCAATGCCGAAATTATCTTATACGATTTTATCTTAATGATTCACTTTATTTCGGACTTGTTACTTACTTTGGACGGGTTGCTGCATTTATTCGCAAATAAATTTCTTTTAAATGTTTAAAGTTATGCCTTGAGGCGTAAAATTTGTGGTCTTTGTTCAGTTGTCAGTTGGATTATTTGACAGGCTCTTCATCAATCACAACCTTCGATTTATCTTTCACCTTTTTTTTGTCCAACTGCTGCAGTTTTTTGATTTCAAATCCTCCTTGCTCTTTTGATACTAGCACCAGCCGCCCGTGACCTTTCCAAAAACCCGTAACGATTTCAACTCGAATGAAATATTCTTCACCGATTTTCAAATCGAGTTCGATGCCGGATTGCTTATCATTTGACTGAAAAGTGTGTTTCCCCGGATCCAGAATGACTTTGAAAAAGCGTCCGTTGTCCATTTTCGCCAGTTCTTTCTCATCACAATAAACCGATGGCTCCAATGCCCAGCCGGCAAATTGTTTGTAGCGATAAATATAAACCGTGACTTTTGAATCCGGAGCCTTTGCTTCGCTCACAGATTTTGCCTTATCTTCGGATTTATTATCTTGTGACCAAACCTGTGTTTGACCCAAAACAATAAGCAATAAACAAAATATACTAATTGATATAAATGTGCGTTTCATATTTTCTCCTCATTTACTAAATGTTTGATTGTTTAATCGAAAAGTTCAGTTTCCCCTAATTTGTCGGAGAAAACTTTCATTTTCAATCCTTTTTTCTTATTCAATTTGCTAACTTTTTTGTGGCTAGACATCACCTCCATTATTTTCAAAATCGCTTTCATCAATTTGGGTGGTTCGGGCATTTCCATCAATCACCGGATGCAGAGTCACCTCAAAAGTCTTCCATTCGATTCCTGCATTTGTGCGTGTTTCTCTGAATTCCAGCAAATCGTCAAACTGCGAATAGGATTTATCGCGTAAGAATTTGCCTGTGGTTTTATCCCAATCTCTGCCCAGAGTGAATTGCAAAAGACATTTGCACTCTCCGATACCTTCAATCTTTAATTTACTTTTTGCCCGAACATAAACCAGTCGGCGCGTGTTTTTAGAACTTTCCTCAGCCAATCTCACCACCGCATCATAATTAGTGCCGTTAGTCACTTTCAAAGTCCCGCGTCCGCTCGTGCCTTGAGGTTGGATAAGGTCAGTCCCGTTTGCCAAAGATATAGGCGGACGATTTTGCTCAGAAGATGATTTTGGCTTTTCATCTGAGACTTTTGAGGGTGACGAGCTAGGTAATTGTTTAGTCGAAGAATCCGATGAAACCGTTGAATTTGGTGACGATGGCGGAGTTTGGATATTTAATTCCGAGTCGAATATTGCTTCCCCGTTTTTGAGTCTAAACAATTCATTCCAAAATCTTTTGGCTTTGCTTATTAGACCATCGTTATCAAAAGTTCGGCTGGTGACGACATAAATATTGATTCCTCTTAAATCCGGCAGAGCGCATTCCTTTTTCAGTTTCCTTTCGTATAAATCTCCGACACTTTTGGTCAGGTTTTCTATTTCTTTGGCATCATAAAGGGAAAAAAGGTCACTATTTTCGATCATATCCGAGTACACAACCAATACTTTTTTGTGATCTGCCGGATTTTCACTAATTTTGTTAAGTCCATGACAGATATTTTGATAGATTTTTGATTGCTTTTTCTCCCAGTTGACTTTCAAAATCCCATCAAAAACTTTGTTAAGTTGAGCCACAAAAGTTTTTATTTTTTGCTGTCTCAGATGCTCATTTTCGGATAATGCGCCACTGCCTTTTTCCAGCGGAACGCTTTGGGAAGGCGAATTTGAGACATCATTGATGGTAAAAACTTTAATTTCTCCGCCACCGGCTCCCGGATACCCCTCAGCATCCGATTTGATACCGATAGTTTTTAAGATTTGCGCGGAACTGCCCTCCAGCGAACTTTTGTAATTGGTTTTAAGTTTTTCATCAGTTACATCTATCAAAATGTAGATGTGTGAAAAAGTTCCCTCCTCCCAACAAGAAGTCAAGACCAAGACAGCTAGAAAAATCGAAATAATTCTTAATTTTACAGACGATTTCATTTCTTTTTACCTCACTTATAAAAGTTATTTTTGTTGCCAATCCGTATTTCTACGGAACTATTAAAATCCTCAAACCATTGCAAAAGGCTACGAACTGATATTCGCCGCCAAACTCTTTTGGGGGAATGAAGTGGTTTCTACGATTTCAGGTTTTGCTTGAAAATAAAGGTCTAAATCGGGCAAACCTTTTTTCCAAGCCGACGGTTGAGCGTGATGGTCACGATGAAGCAAATTTTCTTCCCGATACAATTGAATAGCCGCTTTGCAGTTTTGGTTAATGGATTTTTCAACCCCTTTGAGATTGCTCAAAACCGAGTTATAGTTTCCAACTCTGATATGCAAATCGTTCTCCAAGGTCTTGATTTTTTCAATTGCCTCACGTTCTTTGCTAATAAACAATTGGTTAATCTCATCAACTCTTTTTTCGTGACGCTCAGATTCTTCATCCAAATTTCGGTCAATTTCCGATTTGAATTTCGTATATTGCTCTTCGGCAATAGCGTATCTGGATTTAGCTTTGATGACTTTTTCGCTTTGGTTATGCACAAAAAATGAGGCGATAAAACCAGCGAAGAATAGCAAAACACCGATTAGAAAGAAGATGGCAACATCCAATTGTGAGATCGGAAGTCCTTTCGAGCCTAAATAATCGGCTCTTAATTGGGCGGTGACATAGCTGATCGTCACGATTAAAAACAAGGAAACAATTAAAAGTATCGGATAAACTACGGAATGCTCTTTGATTTGCTTCAAAAATTTGCCACTTCCGTGTGATGCAAAGGGAATACCGATCACCAACGAGAGCGCCATAATTAAGGTCAATATCGGAATTTCGCCAAATCCTTTGAAGATTTGATAATTCAAAGGCACCTCTGCCAGACCGATTCCAATTAGAAAAGGCACATACCACAAATGTCTGACAGAATCAGGCATTTCATTTCCGAATTTCTGACGCTCAACATCATAATCTTCTTTCGCCTGCTCAAATTCTTTGTTAGCAATTTCCCATTTTGGTTGATCGTGAGTTCGCTTTACTCTGCTACGGTGTTTCTCTTCCTCAAGTTCCAAGGCTCTCTCCTTCTCAGATTTTGCCTCAGAGATAGTTTTCTCGGTTCGGGCTTGGATCTGATCTTTTTTGTTTAACTGTTCGCTGATGTGAATGATGGCACTATAAATTGCGGCTAATATTCCATTACCATGAGCAAAAAAATTAGCAACTTGAGCTTGATAGTCAGCGACAACTCTTTTCTCAAATGGCTCAATTTCGGTCTCCTCAATCGGTGGCATGAGCCGTTTGCCGTGTTCCCGTCCCTTTGCTTCACAGTCTTTTAGTTTTTTGGAGTGAAACTCACTCAATTGTTCGGCATCGGTTACTTTCAGAGAAACAACCAGAAGCCCAGGGTCTTCACTTTGAACCTCGCGGCTTTCTTCAATTGTCCGACTAATTACATTTTGATAATCCGTTTCAACGCTGCGGGAATGGTTATTATTAGAAGTCTTAGCTGGTAGAATTCGTAACATATTTTGTCTCCTGATTAAATTTGAATTTGAGCTAAAGCTATAAATTTAGCCCCACATTATAGATATGCGCTTTTTTGAAAAGTGTTCCCTATTTGTTAAAAAAAAATTCTGAGCTTTGGCTTATTTGTGCTAGACTATCGCCGTAATACCGAAAACACGGGAGAGCTTGGTTATCGAAGATTTAACTTCAATAACCCCTTTTAATTCCATTCTAATTATTAGGTTTAGTAAGGAGAATAGCTAAGTTTTTCGTTAATACTTGGCAAGGGGGAAATTTCAAAATCTTGAGGTGTCGTTATGCCCCTAACCGCAAATCTGTTTCATTGGCGTTTAATCAAATTTTGCCTTTTCTTTGCTTTACTAAACCTATCGGGTTTAATGGTTTTAGGACAGAATGACAATGAAGCTCCTCGCTTAATCGCGGGACAAAACATTGAACGTGAACTCTCTGGAGGCAAATCCCACAGCTACAAAATAAAAGTTACCACCAATCAATATCTGAAAATAATTGTTGAACAAAAAGGTATTGATGTAGTGGTCGAACTTTATCTTCCCGACGGAAATAAATTGTTAGAAGTTGACAGTCCAAATGGAACGCAAGGACCGGAACCCTTAGAAATAATCGCGTCAATTGATGGGGATTATGTTTTGAAAGTTCGTTCGCTTGAAGAAAAAGCCCCTTCAGGCAAATATGAAGTGAAAGTTATTGAACTTAGAACTGTAACCGAAAAAGAAAAGCATCGCATTTCGGCACAGAAAATTTTTGAAGAAGCCAAGCAATTTCAAAGTGCCAAGACACCTGAATCACTCCAAAATGCAATTAAAAAATACGAAGAAGTTCTGCCGCTTTTTCGTTCTCTTAATGACAAAAAAAATGAGGCGCAAACGCTTAATAACATTGGGGCAATCTATCATTCAATCGGAAATAACGAAAAGGCAATCGAATACTATGAAAAGGCTGTGCCTCTTTATCGTCTTCTGGGGGATAAAAACGGTGAAGCCGATATGATTGCTAGCATCGGCGCGGCAGTTGGCTCAATTGGCGGAATTCTTAGTTCTTCAGCACAGACACAGAAATCCATCGAATACTCTACCCAGGCGAGACTGCTTTATCACGAAGCCGACAACCTGGCAGGTGAAATGGTGATGTGTACTATCATAGGTCTGCTTAATTACTCGTTGGGAGAAATGCAAAAGGCAATTGATAGCTACAAACTTGCTTTGCCACTTTATCGGAAGATTAGAGATCGCAACGGCGAAGCTAATACACTTAACAACATCGGAAATATTTATAGCGAAATAGGAGAGAGGCAAAAAGCACTTGACTCTTTCCTAGAAGCCCTGCCCATATTTCGAGAGACTAAAGATCGCCGTGGCGAAGCGCAGATACTAAATAATCTCGGCATGATCTATCAGGATTTAGGAGAACCCCAAAAAGGTCTCGAATACTGTGAGCAATCTCTACGGATTGATCGAGAGCTTAAAAATCCCTTTGGTGAGGCAGCCTCACTTAACAACATCGGAAATATTTATGAGAATTTAGGCGAGAAACAAAAAGCAATTGAATATTACGCGCAAGCCTTGATAATCGTTCGGGCAAATGATGACCGTCGCGGGCAGGCGAGAACGCTCACTAATATTGGCAATGTTCACTTTTCATTGAATGAGAATCAAAAAGCACTAGACATCTATACGCAGGCATTATCACTCCATAGCCTTATTGGCGACCAACTTGGCGAGGCTAGGACTATTACTAATATCGGTAATATCTATGAAAAATTGGGCGAGAATCAAAAAGCTATTGACCACCACAAACGAGCCTTATTACTCCTCCGTTCGGTCGGAGACCGTGATAGTGAGGCTATTGTGTTATATAATTTTGCAACACTCGAAAGCAAAAGAGGTAACTTAGCCGAATCACTCAAAAACATCGAAGCCGCCATCGCCATTGTTGAATCACTCCGCGCCAAAATTGGTAGCAAAGAATTGCGTTCTTCATATTTTGCTACGGTTCAGAGCTACTACGAGTTTTATATTGATCTGCTGATTCATCTCAATAAACAGAAGCCATCAGAAAATTATGTTAGCAAGGCGTTGGAAGTGAGCGAACGCGCTCGCGCTCGCGCACTTCTGGAATTATTGTCAGAGGCAAATGTCAATATCCGTCAGGGCGTGGATGAAAAATTGCTTGAGTCTGAGCGTAGTCTGCAACAGCGTATTAGCGCGAGAACCGATGCCCGCCTCAGATTGATTAACTCGAAACATACAAAAGAGCAAGAAGAAAAAATAGACCAAGAGATTAAGGAATTAACCGATGAATATGAAAAGATAGAGGCACAAATCCGCACTACCAGTCCGCGTTATGCCGCTTTGGTGCAACCGCAACCGCTGACCTTAAATGACATTCAGAAAAAGGTTTTAGACAAAGATACGATTTTGTTGGAATATGCGCTGGGGGCTATGCGAAGCTATCTGTGGGTGGTGACGCAAGATTCAATTAAAAGTTACGAACTGCCCAAAGGTACGGAAATTAAAAATCTGCCGATGCTTTCCTCAAAATAATTTCTACGAGACCAACCACTGCGACCAATCAGGAATACGAGCGAACGGCAAAAGAATTGAGCGATATTTTGCTCAAACCCGCCGCTTCGCATTTACAAAATGACAAGCGTCTGTTGATTGTCGGCGATGGATTTTTACAAAATATTCCGTTTGCCGCCCTTCCAAATCCGGTTGGCAGTCAAAACCCTTTGGTGGTTGATCACGAAATAATCAGTTTGCCTTCGGCTTCGACTCTGGCAGCCTTGCGGGATGAAAAAAATGTTCGCCCCAATTATACCAAAGAAATAATGGTCGTTGCCGATCCGGTTTTTGAAGCAACTGACCTTCGCTTAAAAAAAGATTTGTTTAGCGAAACGAAAAAAGTTACTTCTTCCAAAACCAGAGACTTAGAAGATTTTTTGAAGACGCTGACAGATTCAACCGTCGAATCTGCCAAATCAATTCCGCGCCTTTCATATACCCGCCGCGAGGCTCTTTCGATTGCCGCCCTGGTGCCAAAAACACAAAGCGATATTTATCTGGATTTCGAGGCGAATTATGCCAACGCGACCAAAGCAGATGCCGGACAATATCGTTTTATTCATTTTGCCACTCACGGTTTGCTCAATAGCCAACAGCCCGAATTGACCGGAATTTTATTTTCGATGGTGGACGAAAAAGGAAACCCTCAGCCAAAGGCTTTGCTCAGATTGGGCGAAGTTTATAATTTGAAATTGCCGGTTGAGTTGGTGGTTTTGAGTGGTTGTCAAACCGCAATTGGCAAAGAAATCAGAGGCGAAGGTTTAATTGGATTGACGCGCGGGTTTATGTATGCCGGTTCTCCGCGAGTGGCGGCAAGTCTCTGGAAAATTGATGATGCGATGACTGCCGAGATGATGAAACATTTTTACGAAGCGATGCTAGTGGCAAAATTACCACCTTGGCTGCCGCTTTGCGTCAGGCGCAAAAAAAGATGATTCAACAAAAAATCGAACCCTTCTATTGGGCAGCTTTCATCATTCAAGGAGAGTGGCGTTGAAGATTTTTCGGGAGATAATGAATGGCTCAAGATGACTCATTAAAGGATAACAGGTTTCTTTACTTTTTTCGACGATGATCACTCATCGCAAATGAAAAATACCTGCGCTTTCGACAGAAAACTAATTCGTCTTTTCAGTCGTAAATGTTGTATCGTTCTGCCAACCTTATGGCGAAAATTTTACGCGCAATGAAACCATCTGAGCGATGTAATTGCAAAAACTTAACGGTGCGATTGAAATTACATCGAAGTTGGTAGCAAAGGACATTTTGCACGAAATTTATGTCGGCGTAACAAAATTTGTGTCTCTCGAAGTAATCCCAGGGCAACGGCGGTATGAGCCAATGTGAGGCAAATCTCGCAAGATGAATATTTCAACCAACCCGGAAGACAACGGAGAAAAAGGAATTAATTCTTTTTCACAACAATGTTTCACGGAATCTTAACGACCCTGACCGAAATTTGTTACTCCGTTTGCTTCACTATAATCTGCCAGGTGAATTACTCAAAGACGCAAGAAAAAAATTAGCAAACGATTTGAACATCCCAAATGTGAATTTAAAAAACGTGCTTTTAGAATCCGGGAGAAATTAAAAGAGTGTTTGGAAAAATATTTAGACGTTGAAAAAAAATTAGCCTTTGACGGAACAAAATTCAAAAGCCCTCATATCTAAGTGTGGACAGTTAATTTCTAACGAGTTGTCCTTAATTTTCAAGACAGGAGTTTATCATGGGATATTGTGATTTGTGTAATATATCAATCGGCAACGGGGCAAAAAGATACTCTTCTTTTGAAGTCAAGTCTGCTGTTCGGGCAGGATTACGACCTTCGGGAATGGCGGATGATTTAGCTGACGTTTTCGGGATGTCTCAAGATGAAATGCACGCCGATTGGGTGCAAATGGTGATGAGCGACACAACCGACTGGGCATTGTGTTCGCCCTGCTCATCCAAAGCCGATTTGTTTCTCGGAAAGACGACATCCTCCTCCGGCAAAAAGCCAAAAGATATTACGCCTGCGCCAATTGAAAGAAAACTTAACATTGAGCTTTCTAAATCGGTAACAGCAAAAGTTCCGCTGCTTTGGGCGCGGGATGGCGCAACGACTCAAGCGAAACAAAATTTGGTGAACTCCTCCGAACTTAGACAGAAACTAGATGAAGCAGCCTTGTTGCTTGATAAAAAAATACTTGGAAGCGAAAACGCAATGGGCGCAATGGGCTGTCTGTCTCTTATTGTAGGAGCGGGGATTGGCTTCTACCTTGGTTATTTAATCACACTGCGAAGCGACAATAATTTTAGTGTCGGCTGGAGCGTGCTGGGAGCAGTAATCGGGGCTGTCGTATTGTTTGTTGTTTTAACTTTCATCTTTTCAGTTTTGAATCCCGGTCTGGAGGGAGTAAAAAAAGCGATTCAAAAGATATGCAACGAAACGAACTCAAGCAAAAGTGATTTGCTTGAGTATCTCCCGATACGTCTGCAAAATGCCCCCGATGTCTTAGAGTTTTTAGACGAGCAAGCTCTCAAGAAAGGAATGGAAAAACGTCGTGCAGAAATTGCGACCTTGATTACCACTTCGCTTAAGCAAACCCAATATGTAAATAAAGATGCAATCAGTAAAACTATTTCAGAAGGCAAAGAAACACCGCTCGAACATCTGATAACCCTATCTAATTTAGAGAATGAGACGTTAAGAATCCAGCTAGTTAGCGCAGTCGGCGAAGCAATTGCGACAGAACGTCAAAACCTCATTTCAGAAAGGCTTCGCCGTGCCAGCAATATAATGCTGAATAATATTGGCGCGACAAATGATGTGAATGTGATTCTCCAACATTCAATCGCCCTAGCTAATACACAAATGACAGCCCAATTTGCCCGTTTTTATCTGATATATGGATTGTTTAGTGTCGCCTTGCTTCCTTTTCTAAAAGGCTGGCGATGGCAAGATGCGATTGATACGATTATGGGTTGGTCAAGTGAATTGCATCCTTCGATTGGGCTGGCTGTCTTTCTTCAAGGATATTGGCAAGATAACCCTGAATCAGAGGTGACACCCGAAATAATGGCAAGCCGAGTGATGGCTTGGGTGTATGTGGATCCGAAAAAATGGGAAACTATCAAGCATCTTTTTGAAGACACCACTATTCATCAATTAGGTATGAAAGACGGAAAGGTTGATTCAAAAGCACTAAAACAACCTTGGCGTAAATTTGCCGCTGAAGTTTCCAGACAAGCAACTATTCTATTGCCCCGAGAGGAACATAAAAATAGTGCCAAGACCGTCAAGGAATACTGTTTGAAGGTCTGATTTGAAGAATCTTTTCATTCCCCGATTTTCGACATTTCCATTAAAAAGCAAAGTGAATCTCCCTGATTTTAGTATCAAACTACTGAGGATTAAATTATGTTTCAAGACAATAACAATCAAACTAAAAGCAAATTTTCGATGAAGAAATATTTGGTCGTTATGGCAATAATGACATCTCTTATTTTCTCTTTCTTAGGATGCACCAATACCAAGCTATTACTGGCTAAAGAGGGGAACACTCAGCTTCAAGGTATCAATCAGGCTTTGGCGGCTCTTGATACAGCATCGGCGAAAACGGAAGAGAAAGCTAGAGATATGTTTGGTCAACCGCTTCCAAAAGAAGAAAAGGTTGCAGAAAATAAGGTCATAGACTGGTCATCTCCATCAGAAGTGGTTGCTGTTCTTCAATCAAGTCACGAGGAAATTGATAGAAGCCCGGGCGCACAAGGACTCTCGAAACAACTTCGCTCAATGGGAAGTAGCGGTATTAACTTCACTTTAGGTGGATCACAAGGAGGTGGGACTGCCGTTCCGGGCGGGATGAAACAGAAAATATGGGATCAGATTTCGCTCAAGGCTGGTGGCTCCGAGCAAAAATTAACTTGGGACACTGAAAAAGTAAAACAGATTGTTATTGCCGCCGAAGGGCTTAAAGCAAAATTCTCAAAGGCAAACGAGAGTTTAGGAAAAGTTGGAAGCGATGCCGCTGCCGATTTAATCAAAAAAGGCGAGTTGGGAATTAAAGCAACGGAGCAGATTTTAGACTCAGCCATACAAGTTTTAGCCGCACAGGAGTTGAGCGGAAAAAATACCAAACCTGATGAAAAAATAGTTCAAGGGGCGATTGAGAAAATGCTCAAAGCCCGGGCTGAACTGCGGGAAATTTTAGCAAGTTATGACGAAATTCTTAACCAACTTGCTCCACAATCTTGAAAGTAGAAAATATATTTTGTATAGGAGGAAAAAACTATGAAACGAGGTGGATTTGGTGAGCCGTATTGTTCAGACAATTGTTACAACGCGGCTGGGAGAGAAATTAGCGGCGGTCTTTTTAGCGGAATCAGAGGGCAATGTGGATTTTGTCAACGTGAAGTGAGTGTCTCGCTCGGTTCTGAGGTCAAACTAATCCCGTATCGAGACGCTTTTTTATTTATTTGCTCGGCTTGCCGTTATAGTGCGACGGACTATGTGAACAAGATTCAAGAATGTTGTATGTGCAAAATGCCATTATCTTAGGAGGGGATTATATGAAACGACAAATTCTTTTTGCGATAGTTGCTTTGTTTTGCTTTGCGATAATTGCCAATGGACAGTCGGCTAAAAAGTTGAAGCCCTGGCAAACTTCTTGGACAACATTTGTTAGCGTCTTTAATGCTTGCATTAAAAGCAAAACTTGCAATCACAAGACATTTATCGGCAAAGACGTTTTTTGGGAAGGAACAGTTAAGAGCATTGACTTTGCAAAGGCTGGCATAGGATTAGAAATGGGCGATCCTCCTATTCAAGACAAAAATGGATTAACCGCCGATGTTCTGGCTTTTTTTATCCTGCCCAAAGTGGGCGATTCAGAAAAATGGAAAACCGTTAAAGTTGATGATAAAATACGATTCAAAACCAAACTGGGCGACGGATTTAGCGACTCGGTGGTGAGCTTTTTGCCGATTCTCCAAACACAAGGAGGAAAAGAAGTAAAAATTGCACTCTTCAATACCACCGGAGGTAAACTGATGGCATCTACTAAAAAATAAGGCTAAAGTTATGAATGACGAACAGCACATCCATCTGCGACATTATTTATTAGGGAAACTAACCGAGCCGGAGCGTGAGGCTCTGGCTGAGAGATATTTCGTTGACGATGAATTATTCGATCAACTGCTCGAAGTTGAAAACGAACTTTTTGACCAATATGCCCGCCATGAATTATCGCCGGTAGAAAAAAAACAATTCGCCCAATACATTAGAGGTTTGCCGGATGGAGAGGTGAAATTAGCCACTGCGGTGGCGTTGACAAATTTACAGGTCGAACAATCCAACGTCCCGGTAAGTTCAGCAGAGACGGCAGTTGCCGATTCGTGGTGGCAAATAATCGGCGGTTTTTTCTTTAGACCACAACTTGCGCCGCTGTATGTTTTGAGCAGCATCATTTTAATCGGATTTATTTTGTTTGTTTATTTCTACAATCAGCGATACCAAATTGAACCTGAGCAGGTTCAAGTGCCGGAAACAGAGAAAAATATTTCAAATCAAATTCCAAATGTTACCAATATTCAGCCGCCGCAAAACATCCAACCGCAGAATCAGCCGACCCCAAAAGAAAAACTTGCCCAAGTTGAACTGCCAAAAGAAAACCCGTCTCCCGTGAATTCGGATAAAAAATCGCCCGCTGTTTCGACCCTCGCTACTCTTATTTTGACACCTGCGATGCGCTCGGAAAATACGCCAAATAAATTAAACTTGAAACCCGACACAAAAACAATTTACTTAACTATAAAACTTGCCCTAAACGAAAAAGCTGAAAACTGTCAGGCGATTTTGCAACTTAATGAAGGAAGCGGACCGATTGTCTGGAGAAAAGGAAACCTGAAATCAAGCCGAAATCAAGAAATTATATTGTCTATTCCTGCCAAAGAACTTAACGGAGGCAGCTACAAATTAACTTTACAGGGAATAGTAATTGACCAAATCGAAATTGCGCCGGAATATAATTTTGAAATAATAAAAGGTAAATAGAGTAGAAGTTACACAGTTGAACTTGAAAAAACAGTTACCGTTGAGCATAAAGGCTTGTTGAGATAAAGCCACCAAAGATTTAAGCGGAAAACTCCTCCTGATTCACGGCGCGATTGACGACAACGTGCATCTGCAAAACACGATGCAGTTTATTTTTGAGCTGCAAAAGAATCAAAAACAGTTTGAATTTATCCCGTATCCAACCAATCGTCACGGCGTAACCAATCCGCTTCAAGCAAAACAAATGTATCAAATGATGACGGACTTTATTTTGAAGAACTTATAGAAGATAAAAGGGAGCGAGGAGTGAGGGAATCTTTCTCCCTACTCCTTACTCCCTTCATCCTTTCTTCCCACAAAGGCAACCTTTTCAAAATCTCACTGCATCACAATCTACGGTTTCGCAAAAAACTCTAAATTATTGTAAAAACAGAGGTAACTGTTATGTGGCGAAAGTCTATCGTCTTGTTTGTAGTGTGCCTAGCGTGTATTTTTTCGGCAATGGCACAAGAAAATTTTCGGGTTTTAGAGAATGAAACTCATTTAAATATTTCCGAAAAAGAAACGCAACTTTCTCTGTCGGTTGAGAATTTAACAAACCATCTTGAGGTAAAAATCAAGCTCGAAATCATTTCGCCGAGTGATGTTTTGGTGTCAAAATTTGAGACAACCACATCAATCAAAAGCGGAAAACAAATTCTACCAATTTCGTTTCTGCTAACCGAAAAAGATATAAACAACACAGATTTTATTTGGAATCGTTTGCGGTATGAAATCAATGCCAATAATTCGATTTCACGCGGGATTATTTCGCTTTCGGAAATTCTGCCGGAAGTTTTTGAACTCAAAACTTTTGCCAATTATGTCAATGACGATTCGCGCTATCGTATTCTGGTGCAAGCATTTAATCCGGTTAATGCGAATACGGTAAAAGACGTGACGATTGATTCACAAATTCAAATCAAAGATGGCGCAACCATAAAAGCCCGCGGAAAAACTAATGACAAAGGTTATGCGATTTTAGACTTTAATCTGCCCAAATTTACCCAATATGAAGACCTTACTCTTCAAGTTGCCGGATACAAAAACGGTGTCACCCGAAATCTTAAAGACGAACTTCCGAATCGGGCATTCCAACACGCCATTTTACAAACCGATAAGCCGATTTATCAGCCCAATCAAACCTTTAATATGCGCCTTCTATACGTCAATATGCTCAATAAACCGGTGGCAAATGCCGAACTTGAAGTAGAAATTGAGGGGCGAGATGAAGATGGAGATGAGGAAACTGTTTTTCAGGAAAAAGTCACCACCTCACGTTTTGGCTTGGCGAACGTAACTTGGAAGATTCCTGAAAGCGCGAAACTTGGGAATTATCAAATTACGGTTAAAGTGGGAGACGATGGTCCAATCGGTTATGAGCAGATAAAAATCACTCGCTATGAATTGCCAAATTTCTACGTTGAAACCGAATCAGACCAAAAGTTTTATTTGCCAGAGCAAAAAGCCGCAAAAGTTGAAATCAATGCCAGTTATCTTTTCGGCAAAGCAGTCGAAAATGCCAAAGTTCGCATCGTGCGTGAGGTTGTGAATTATGAAGATAAAAAAGATGAAACGCCTGAAATCTCCGGCGCAACTGATGAAACGGGCAAATTCAAAGCCGAAATTAACCTTTCAAAATCACACGAGGCTTTCAAACCGGACAAATGGAAGCGTTTCGAGGATTTGCGATTTACGGCATACATTACCGATTTGACCACCAATCGCACCGAACAAAAGCGTTTTGATTTACGAATCACGAAAGAAGCGATTCACGTCTATTTAATCGGAGACACTTATCGTCAAAGCCAACTTTTGCCGCTAAAATATTACGTTTCAACCTTTTATGCCGATGGCACACCCGCCGCTTGCGAGGTCGAAGTTTTTGAAAGAATCGAAGAAGACCTCGATGGCAACAAAATCCCTGCCGAACTCGGCAAACAATTTGCCAAAGTTAAAACCAATCAATATGGCATAGCGCGTCTCAATTTGCCTCTCCAACTGGATGAAAATAAAGAAATTAAACTCAAACTCATAGCCAAAGACAAAGGCAAATCGGCGGGTAGTGTCGAGAACGAAATTGACGTTGACGAGAGACCGGTAATTCAGGTTGAAACCGACAAAATGATTTATCGAAAAGGCGAATCTGTCCGCGTTTCAATTGCTTCAAGTAAAAGAAAAGGAACGGTTTATGTTGATTTGATGCGAAAGTTTGAAGTATTGCAGAGTCACCAAATCAAACTCGATAATGGTCAGGCTGAACTCGTGTTGCCTTTTGATGAAAGTATCAAAAATGATGTCACCATTTACGCCTATTTCGAGGGCGAAGACGAATGGGGCGAGAAGATTTTCTCCGCCAAAAAGACCGTAGTTTTCCCGACTCCGAATAATCTGAAAATTGATGCAAAGATTAAAAATGCAGATTTTCGTCCGGGCGAAGAGGCAAATGTTAGATTTCGCACCACCTTGGGCGGAAAAAATCCGGCTCAAACTGCGCTGGGAGTTCTGATTTTAGACCGAGCCATCGAAGAACGCGCCCGTAGCGAAAGCGAATTTGGCAGAGAAAATGGTTTTCTCAATCGCAATTTTGTCAGCAATTTTACCGATTTGCTTGGGTTTAATAAAGTTTTTGGAAAGTTTTCCCGTTATGATGTCGAGAATCTGGATTTGTCGAAAGAGATTGATACTGATTTAGAACTCGCGGTTGAAGTTGCCTATCGTGAAGGCGATTATTACGAGCCGAAAATCATCCGCAGCGAGAATTTGCACGATTCGGTTGAAAAAACCTACGACCCGTTTTTCAAAAAACAGATTGAGCCGATTAACAAAATACTCCACAAAATCTATTTGGAAAAAGATTTATTTCCCGCAGATGAAAATTCCCTGCGCGAGATTTTGAAATCGAACGAGATTGATTTTGCGAGTTTGCGCGATCCGTGGGGCAATCCTTTTGAGACCGAATTTCGCTACAACAAAAAAACCTTGACCATCGAATTTTGGAGTCCCGGCGCGGATAAAACGGCGAAAACCGCTGACGATTTGACCGTTTTTGAAGACACCTTCGCCTATTTCGATCCAATCGGCAAAACTATCAATTCGGTAATGCTCGAATACAATCAGCGCACCGGAAATTTCATTACGGATGATCGAGTTTTGCGCGATGAAATGTTGCAGAAAAATATTGATTTGGATAAATTACGCGACCCGTGGGGCAATCCGTATCGCTTTGAGTTTTTAGTCAACCGGACGCAACATCTTTTATTGGTTAAGACCAATGGGGCAAACGGAAAGTCTGAAAATTTAAGCGTTTATCAAAACGATGATGCCGAACTTTGGAGCTATTCCGCCGATTATTTTGCCGTCACCCGCGCTAAAATCAGAGAATCTTTTTACAAATATGTAACCGAAAATAAGACGATTCCGCACAATGAAACCGAACTGAAAACGATTTTACGGGAAAATGGTTTTGACCTTGATAAATTGACTGATGCCTTTGGTCGTCCGTATTACATTCAAAACAAAAAAGACTATCGCCTCGCCAGATTTTATCGGGCTGAGGGCGATAAGTTGAAAGCAGTCAAGCAATTACTCGTTACTTTCATCATCAGAAGTTCGGGCAAAGACGGCGTGCCGGGAAATCACGATGATTTTGAATTGATTAGTTTTGAAGGCGCAACCAAAGAGGAAGAAATTCCGGTTAGCGAAATTGAGCGAGATTTTTCCAACGCCCGTCGAATCTTCCGTCAAAGCGTAATTACTACACCTGAAGGCGCAATCGGCGGAACGGTGACTGATGCGAATGGAGCGGTAATTCCAAATGCGGAGGCAACCGTCAAAAATGCTTTGGGCAATTTCAAACGAACAGTTAGAAGTAATGACGAGGGTTATTTTTTGATTCAAAATTTGCCGAAAGATGTTTATCAACTTGAGGTTTCCGCAAATGGATTTCAACGCACCATCATTTCAAATCTCACCATTGCGCCCAGCACTTTGACGGAAATTGATGTGACGTTAAATGTAGGAGGAGTGACAGAAACTGTCGAAGTTACAGTAAGTTCTGACGCTCAAGTGGTCAATACGACAAGTTCCGCAGTTTCAACAACAACCCGCAGAAATGTTGGTCGCCAAGTTAATAATCAACCGACTTTTACCCCTCGCGTGCGTGAGTATTTTCCCGAAACGCTCGTTTGGCAACCCGAATTGATTACCGATAAAAAAGGTAATGCCGAAATTAAATTTAAGTTTGCCGATAGCCTCACGACTTGGAAACTTTACGCTCTCGGCTTAACCGTTTCAGGCGAACTTGGCGTAGTTGAAAAAGAACTCAAAACCTTTCAGCCATTTTTTGCCGAACTCGATCCGCCCAAAATTTTAACCGAAGGCGATGAAATTGCGTTGCCTGTCACGGTCAGAAATTACACCGGCAAACAGCAAAAGGTTTCGCTTTCGATGGCGGAAAATAATTGGTCAACTTTGCTCAATGGCAATTTGCAACAAATTGATGTTTTGCCCGATAAATCTGCCAATGCGATTTTTAATTTTCGCGCAACTTCGCCCGTTAAAGATGGCAAGCAAAGAGTTACAGCATCAGCGAAAAAGGAAGCAGATGCGATTGAAAAGCCCGTTACGGTGCGCCCGAATGGATTTGAAAATATTGAAAATCAATCTCAACTTTTTAATGAATCGGCAAGTTTCAAAGTTAATTTCCCTGAAAATGCTTTTCCAAAGACAAGACAAACAACTTTGAAGATTTACCCGAATCTGCTCTCGCACGTTGCCGAATCGGTTGACGGTTTGCTCAAACGTCCCTACGGTTGCGGCGAACAAACTCTTTCCTCAACTTATCCAAATCTATTGATTTTAAAGGTCAATGGAAAATTCAAAAATGTTGATGAGAAGATTTTGAAAACCGCCCAATCCTATTTGCAAGACGGTTACAAACGAATGTTAAATTATCAAACCAAAGAAGGCGGTTATTCATATTGGGGCAGTAATCCCGACGTTGCGCTGACCGTGTATGCTTTGCGATTTTTGCACGATGCCGAAGAATTTATCGAGGTTGATGAAAAGGTGGTCGAAAGAATGCAGGAATGGCTTTTGTCACAACAAGTTAAAAACGGAAGTTGGAGCGATAACGAATTGATGACGGCATACATTGTCCGTGTGCTTTCGCTCAATGAATCGAAAGACAAAGATTTACAAGCGGCTCTCAAAAAAGGTTTGGAATTCTTGAAAACGTCCGCCGAAAAATCAAAAGACAATTACGTTTTAGCCAATATTGCGCTCGCTGTCAATAAAATCGGCGACCGGGAAACGGCTAAAGAGATTGCAATTAAATTAGTCAAATTTGCTCAACCAAACCAAACAGGAGTTTTTTGGCATACAAACGAAACTCCTTTTCACGGTTGGGGGACAGCCGCCACCATCGAAACTACCGCTCTGGTTCTGCAAACACTTTTGCCTTTTTCTGAGGAAAAGGAATTTGATTCGGTATTTGCCGGAGGGTTAGGCTTTATTGTTAAAAACAAAGACCATTACGGCGTTTGGCATTCAACTCAAACCACCGTCAATGTTTTGGATACTTTAATTGCCATCCAAGAAAAATCCAAAGGCAAAGGGACGGGCGAAAAGACCGCAATTTTTATCAACGGGGAAAAAGTGCAGGAGATTCCGATTGACGAAAAAAGTCTGGCAAATCCTTTTGTTTTAGATATTTCGCAGCATTTAGAGGCGAACGAAAACACCATCGAAATCAAAGGAACGGGTAATTCGCGGTTGACGATGGCGCAAATTGTTTCCAGTCATTTTTCGGCTTGGAAAGATGCCAAACTTGATTCGCCGTTTTTTGATCTGAAAGTCGTATTCGATAAAACCGAAGCAAAAATTGGCGATGAGATTACTTGTGCGGTTGAAATTGAACGAAAAAATAATGCCGACGGAATGATCTTGGCAGAAATCGGAATTCCGCCTGCCGTTGATGTGGATCGAAACTCGCTCGAAAGAGCAAAAGCTGAAAATAGTTTGAGCAGTTACGATATTTTGCCAGATAAAATCGTGATTTATTATTGGGCTGGGAGAGGTAAAAAGAGTTTCAGTTTCAAATTCAAACCGCGCTATGGAATCAATGCTTTAAATGCAACTTCAACGGTTTATGATTACTACAATCCCGAAGCGAGAGCAACCATTGCGCCGATTAGATTTACAGTAAAGTAAGAATCTCACAGGGATAGAGGGGATTTTAGGAGATAAATTTAAATGGAGCTATGGTTAAAAATTTTTCTGGCAAAACTTTTGATTTTATATCCCTTTTCATCCCCTCTATCCCTGTGAATTATTCCGCAAACTGCAATTCTTCAATAATTTCGCGCATATATTTTCGCCCTGTTTCTACGGCATCAGGCGCAAGCGAGACTGCTCCGACAACTGCGTGTCCGCCGCCGCCGTAGCGTTCGCAAATTTCGGCAATGTTATGTGTGCGTGGACGTTTTGCCCAAGGATTTGAGCCGACTGAGATTTTTGTCCGTTTCGCGCCTCGCGTGAGAGCCACATTGTAAGTAGTTTCAGGGTAGAAATAATACGGGATGAATTTATTGTAACCCTCTACCGAATCATCAGTTAGGTCAAAACTCACAACGCCTTTTTCGTATTTTGCCTTTTGCCTGATGAGTTCAACCATTTGCCAATGCTGTTTGAGAATCGGCGCAAGTTTCGCTTGAATCTCGCTGCTTTCCAAAATCTCGTCTAATGATTTTACCGTTAAACTTTGGATGATTTTTTGGACAAATTCCTCATCCTTTTCGCCTTCAATCACCTGCATCAATTTTAGCGCAGACGAGCGAAGTTCCACGCATTGCGCCGGAGATTCATAGAGCGCACCGTCAATAATATGCGCCCAATGAATGAGTTCCGCCATTGATTCATCTTCAAAATTAAATTTCTCTTTGGCAATGCGGGCGATGAATTCACAACAAGATTTGCTGGTCGTATCAAGAAACTTTTGTCCGCTGGTGTCAGTTTGAAAATGCACTTCGTCCTGTTCATTCAAAAAAGCGGATTGATGATGGTCAAACCACCACGTCAAACGCGAATCAGCGCAATATTTGAAGTCAACAATGGCGTTTATTCCATCATCAAGCAAAAGGTTTTTGTCGAAAAAATTATTAGCTTGGTGCATGACGGGAAAGTATTCAATTTCGACCTCTTGATTGAATTTGGCACAATAAAATTTGGTAAAAAATGCGGCTGAAGAAACGCCATCGAAGCAATTTCCGTGATAAAGAATGCGAAGTTTCATATAATTCAAAATTTGCGAGACGCAAAACATTTTAGATTAGAGGGCGATGGTCGAAAGGTCAAGGCAGAAAGATAACAAAATTTTTCACCACAGAGACACAGAGGTCACAGAGAGGAAATGACAGAGAGGTATTTCATTTGATAGTCAGGATGCGGAAAAATAAATCTAAAAACCTCCGTGTTCTCTGTGTCTCTGTGGTGAATAATCAATCCCCCAACCACGACTTCCCGCCAAACATCTTCGCCCCGCCGATGGAGTTGTATGCGGCATACCCCGTGATGGCAAAGAAAATGACGAGGGTGGCTACGGTGCTTGGAAAGACGATGCTCACAGGGTCAAAAGATAGCAGTAAAACTGAAAATGAAAGCGAAAAATACCAACAGGCAATAAACGCAACAATCCCGAAACGGTTAAAAATAATCATCGACACGGAAACGGAAAACACCATAACCAACCGAGCGGCTACACCAGCATCGATTACCCAGTATGCAGTAAAGACGATGCCCGACAGAATAAACGTTGCCATTTTGTTTCGGGTAACAAAATAAACGAGCAAGAAACTACCCATAAACCCCAAGCCAATAGGGACAACAAAAGACAGAACGACAAATACGTCGGCGATCGCATCGGGGAAACTGTCGGCACCACCGTAAAATAAGAGTATGTTGATTCCCCGATTTTCACCGGAACTGGATTGCCAGGCAGATCCGATGATTAAGAAAAAAAGGTGAACAACACATGCCCCTACTCCGCCAATCAGAATATCCCGCCCGACCATTGGATCACGGAAATCGCCAGCCAGCAGACGGCTCCACGAAATCAGGTATTCCGACCACCAACGACGGACAAACGGTTCAAATGCACAGTAAACGAGACCCAAAAACAGAGATACAAATAAATTCCTTCTAAGTATCTCAGTCAGAACATTGAATTCCTGGATCGAGGTGAAAAAGTGGTCGAAATTAAAGAGATTCAGAACGATTCCCAACACCATGAAAAATAAGCCAAATTTAGCGGTTCCTCGCAAATCGGCACGTCCGTTTTTGATGTTATGCCAGACGAGAACAATGATTCCGATAAACAGAATGGTCGTTATCACGTTGAGAAGTATTGGTTGCCAGCGGGTATTGGTAGCACTAGCCTGCTGCGGTGCATCTTCCCACGGATAAACAACCTGAAAATAAACAGGTTTACCTTCAAACGAAGCGGCTTCGATGCGAATCGGGATGTCTGCCCAATCAGCCAGCGTGCCTTTCCACGCCGTTCGCTCGTCAACATCAAAAGGCGGTCTCCTGTTTGGTTCGCTCGGTTCAAATTTGGTTTGGTCGAGTCCAGCCTCCACGAAAAACTTATTCCAGTCAACTTTCGTCGGCTCTGATTTGTTTTCCGTTGTTCGCGGCGGAACTGCGTTAAACTCGGTCAATCGTCCGGTTGTGTCGTCAGAACCATAACCATTCCGGGAATTGTCTGCGGCGGATCAGCCCCGTTCACTCGCGGGTTTTGCCAAGGACGTAAAGGCTGCGGCGATTGCCGATAACGAAAATACACAACAGCGGGCTGTCCGGTCCGCAATCGCTCGTCTCTATTGGACATCGCCTCGTTCCGTCTCGCCCAACCGATAAAATCCGGACCACCGAGTATGTTGATATGATATTTGAAGTCGGCGGGCTTCTCCGTATAGCCGAAACTCTTGATCATCCGCTTCGCATTTTCAGCCAATACTTCGGGCGGTTTATCAAACGGGATCAGATTAGTGACTTTTGAAAACCCGCCAAAATAAACAATTACCAGTGTCGCCACCACAAAGAAGGCGAAACAAGCCATCGCCACTTTCGGTTTCAAAGCTCCTTTCTTCGGCGAAGCGGCAATCATCTCAGGAGTCGGCGTTTGCCCCGCATCCAAGGCGATCTGCAAAGGATTTCCACCCGGCAATGCCATCGCCACGTGAAGTGCAGAAGCGGGACGATCACTCGGATTCTTTTCGATACATTGCGAAATGACGCTTTCGACCAATGGATCAATACCTTTGACAAATTCCGAAGCGTTGGTCCGCGTTTCCGAGGTTTGCTTGCGAATCAATTCGGGAATCGAATCGGCTGAGAATGCTTGTTTGCCTGTAAAAATTTCGTAGAGGACAAATCCCAAGGCGTAAATATCGCTTTTTGCCGAAATATCTTTACCCGTGATCTGTTCGGGCGACATATAGGCAGGTGTTCCGACACGAAGATTGTCTTTAGCAATTTCCGCTTCAACTCCGGCAATGCCAAAATCTGTAATTCTCGCTTTACCATTCTTGTCAATAATGATGTTGGCAGGTTTAAAATCACGATGAAGAATTCCCGCATTGTGAATCGCCGAAAGTCCAACGCAAAGCTGACGGGCAATTTCAATCGCCCGTTCAGATGAAAGCCGTCCAACTCTCCGCAACAATGACGATAAATCATCACCATCAATAAATTCCATCGAAAGAAAATGCTTGCCGTCAATCTCGCCAATGTCGAAAACTTTGCAGACGTTGACGTGAGCCACTTGTCTCGCATTCCGAACTTCGGCGTGAAATCTCTCCAACGCGGCGGAATCTTTTTGAAAATTATCGGGAAGAAATTTAAGCGCAACAGTTTGCGAAAGTTTAATATCCTCGGCTTTATAAACTTCACCCATCCCGCCTTTGCCGACTAAACCAAGAATTCGATAACGACTGGCGAGAATCGTTCCCGCCACAAAACTGCTTTTATAACTTCGCCTGTGGTGTTTTTCCGATGAGACGTTTTCTTTTCCTCGATCATACTCACGACTTCCGCCACCGCGCCTTTTTCGAGAAAAGATTCCGAATCTTCAAAAGAATCGAAGCAATTTCTGAACTTCCTTTCGCAATTCAGCATCATCACCACACGACTTTTTCAAAAACTTCACACGCTCTTTGCCTGTCAGCGCGGAGGCTGTTTCAAAGATTTTAGTGATTTTCTCCCAGCGTGTCGCAACTTCTTCGGCTGTGTCAAGTTGTTTCGTTTCGTCTGATTCGTTTGAATTATTCATAATTGGGGTAAATTCTATTGGAACTTATTTTTAACGCAAAGGCGCAAAGTTCGCAAAGGCGCAAAGGTGAAAAAGGCAAAAGTAAAAAGTTAAAAGACAAAATTTAAGAACAAATTACAAAAAACTTTGCATCTTGGCATCTTTGCGCCTTTGCGTTAAATTTCTTTTCATTAGTCTCCAATTACTAACGCGATTTTTTTTTGCCAAAGTGCTAAAAATTTTGTGCTATTATTTCGACAATGCAAAATTACGCTGAAACTACTCAACTTTTGCAAGATTGGAGTGCGAGAATTTACAAAATATTTTTTCACCCCGGATGCTTCTAAAAAGGCGATTTTACAATATGAACAATGAAATAATAATTCGTTTGGCAAATGCTAATGATGCAAAGTCAATGGTTGAATTCAATCAGGCAATGGCTCTTGAAACCGAAGGGAAAACGCTTGATTCACAGATTTTAACCAGTGGCGTGGAATCGGTTTTTCATAATTCGGACAAAGGTTTTTATGTGGTCGCGGAAGAAGATGGCAAGATTGTCGGTGGTTTGATGGTCACGTTTGAATGGAGCGATTGGCGTGACGGTTGGTTTTGGTGGATTCAGAGCGTCTATATTTTGCCCGATTTTCGCGGGCGGCGAATTTACAGTTTGCTTTACGAATTTGTCAAAAATGAAGCAAACAAACAAGGCGATGTTTGTGGTTTTCGTTTGTATGTGGAAAAGGAAAATGAACGAGCGCAAAAAGTTTATGAGAAACTCGGAATGTCGCAATCTCATTATTTGATGTTTGAAGAAATGACTTGAAAAAACGTAATAAGTAACGGATTGAAAATAAAGTAACCCACTAAGAGTTTTGAGTAGAAAGGCGGAAACCCGCGCGTGAGCAAGGGTGCTTTCTACAGGTAGGTAATTGTTCAGGCGCAGACTTCTGCTTTTATTTTGGTGGGTTACTTTATTAAATTCTTGTTACTTACCAAGCCTAAATGGATTTTAACATTGATTAAGTATTTTAAGACAAGCAGAGATGGAATTACCAGACGACATTCAAGAACTAAAGCAGCTAATCGCCCAGCTTTTTGAGCGTATTTCTGAGTTGGAAACTGAGAATGCGGAGTTGCGTCGACGGTTGGGATTGAAGAGTCATAATAGCAGTCAGCCACCTTCCTCGGATGGTTTAGCAAAAAAACCGGGTTTGTCAAAAAAAAGTGGAAAAAAAATGGTGGGCAAATCGGACACGCAGGAAAAACGCTCGAAAAAGTAGCCAATCCTGATGAAATTGTTGTCCATCACGCTTCAGCCTGTCGGCAATGTCGGCGAAAATTCAGCGTGGCAGATGTGGAAAAGATCGTTTCCAAAAGACAAGTCTTTGACATTCCCGAACCGAAATTAGAAGTTACCGAGCATCAGTTGGGAGAAATTGAGTGTTGTGGCGAAAAGCATTATGGAGAGTTTCCGCGAGAGGTGGAAAAAGTAGTGCAATATGGCAATAAAATCAAGGCATTAAGCGTGATGCTGAACAACGAATATCGGCTTCCATTAGAAAAAACCGAGCGATTATTAGCAGATTTATACAATTGCAGTTACAGTCAAAGCCTGGTGATGAGTGCCAATCAAGAGTGTTACGAGAAGTTAGAGCCGATCGAATCAGATTAAAGCGGCAATTTTGTTGAGCGAGACAGCGCATTTTGACGAAACCGGAATGCGAATCGAAGGCTCATTGAACTGGTTGCACGTTGCCTCAAACAAATGGTGGACGTATTTATTCACGCATCAAAAACGAGGGAAAGAAGCCTTGGAAAGTGAGCCATCAATCATCAAAGATTTCACGAATTGGGCAGTTCACGATTGCTGGGAAAGCTATTTTAGGTTTAAAAACTGTCGACATATTTTGTGTAACGCGCATCTCTTGAGAGAGTTAGAGAATCTGAAAGAACAAGGAAGCAATTGGGAAAGAAAATGCAAGAGTTCATTTTTGAGATGTATGAAGCGAGCGAAAAAGGCGAAAAAGTGTTAGCCAAGCGAGCGGAATGGGAAGCCAGATACGAGAAAATCTGCGGACTTGGAATATGAGAATGGTGGTTGAAGGAGTCTTTTTCCTTGCTCACTAGAGTTTGCCAAAGTAAAAAAATGTGTCATAAAGTTTGGGCATATTTTGAGATGAGGATGTCGTTTTTAATGGCGATTTTCAATCTCTTAATTTTATGGAATGGAATGATTTTTGATGAGGATGGGTATTTCCATCATTCCATCAAAGATTTTATGCTCTAAAAACTAGCACTAAAGGTTATTAGGCAAAAGTTCTTTTTTTATTCGTCTATTAAATATTAACGCTGGCTATACGCCAGCTATTTTTTTGTCAGGAGGAATATTCAACGAAGCATTTCTACATTTCGTTAAGCAGAAAATTATGTTTTTACAACTTGAGGTTTTTGATACCCAAAATAGATTTCAGGGTTATGCTGAGATGATGATGGATTGGACGAAAAAGACTTGGCAAATTATGGATGATGATTGGTTTGTTTGGAATCGAATAGGCTTTTCCAAAGGCGGCACTTTTGAATTTAAGTCGTGGGGCGTAATTTGGCTCTGGGATCAAGCTCGCAACACCGTGATTTTCTGGGACGCACCCAAAAACAATTTCGACTTTTCAAAAAATTCCGGTCGGGCTCGGATTTTCGATCCGCGCGATTCCGCTTTAAAAGAAGGAAAGATAAACTGGAAGATTGATATGACGGTTAACACTTCTTCCACCGCCACCACTGCCCCCGGATTAACTCCGCTTCGCACCCAATTGCTCACTTTATTAAGAAAAGTTTTGCCTTGTAGTTATATGGACAAGAATTATAAATTGATTGCGCCGGGTTTAACTAAACAGGGCGGCGGCTACACCACTTGCGGCTCGTTACCTGGGTTTGTCACCTCGGAATTAGGCGGTAAACCGCTGGGCAAGGGTTGGGAAGCCTATATGCAAAAATACTCGCTTAATGGAACAAACGCGGTCAGAATTAAAGGACTCAAATATGGGGCTTGGGTTGACGGTGAAATCGGCAAACGACCAAAACCGGGTGATATTTATGCTTTATTGAATCACCATAAAACCGACCGCGTGAATGACGGAATTTCGCACGTTGGCGTAATTATGGATTCCTCCGGCAGCGTTTGGAAAACCGCAGATATGGGACAAGGTGACGGTTATCAAGGAAAAATTGATGTCGAGCGCCCATACAAAGCCGATACCGGCGAACTTTGGGGAGAATCAAATCAAGGCGGCGGTTATCGAACCCTTGCGGGTTGGGTGGATATTGATAAATACTTTGCCAAGAAGTAATTTCTAATCAATTTCGCAGAAAAAAAGGAAGTCTGGAATATTTCAGACTTCCTTCTCTTTTTTGCAAATGCAATTGTCCTAAATCCAACCTTATACTTTTACGAAACTTGGACGCGGATAATTCTGCCCGTAAAAATTTCCGTCACGAAAATATCTCCGGTTATTTCATCCCGGGCCATTGAAGTCGGCGAAATCAAATTTGCCACAACCGTGACGGGCGCAGCATTTGGCGAACTGTAGAATTTCAAGCGTCCGGGTTGATTGACTAGCTGATTTGCCGAAAATTCCAACGTGTAAAAACTGCCTGTTTCAGTGTGCAAAACATCAATTGCCGAATTTAAGTTTGGAATGAAAGTTCCGTGTTCTCTGTCTTTTAGACTGACGGTTTGAATTTCCGACAACCCAGCCGCAAAAGGAAAACCCGTCAAAAGCGGCACCAGCAGACGATTGCCCCAGCGGTGAATGTTGTCCGGCACGGCTTCGACTGTTGGTGGTCCAAATGGAAACAGCGGATTTGGTTTGTTTGCAAACGTCACGAAAATTTCGGCTTGACCGTTATCGCTGTTGACTCGATGAATGAGATTGCGACTGGCATCAACTACATATAAATCTCGTTGGAAAGTTTCCACGCCATAAAGATTGGATGAACGCACATTATTTGGAAAACCGGGACGCGGATTCGGCACATAATCCGGCAAATTGACAACCATCCGAACAAACATTCTTTGCCCACCGCCATTGATTAAAGTTACGATTGCGCCGCTTGCCAACGCGGTTTGGTCTGCCATCGTCATGGTGAAACCGTTTGAAGAATCGGCATATCCACCCGGCAAAGTTAATTCCAAAACCGAAATAAAAAGCTGTGATGATGGGGTTGGATTTGGCGATTCCAAACCTGGACCGCCGACATTCATCACCGCATCGCCGACTCCAATAGTCAAATAAAGTGTGTTTCCGCGCAAAGACAATCCCGAAGGACCTGACGGTTGAGGCGGTCCTCCGAGATTATTCACGCCTGATGGCAAACCGTTGATGAGCGTTTGTCGTGCGCCGTTCGTCCGATTGACAATCGAAATGCGTCCCGTGTTTGGCGCAGTTGTCCCGCTTTCTGCCACCAGCAAAGAATTATTTGCGGCAGTAATTATTTTCGATGGTTTATCTAAACCGACACTCAAAACTGAAGTTGTTTGAGCAAAAGTTGCAGTAGCTGTTAAACAGATTAGTGCAAAGGTGTTAAGTAAAAAAATTTTGCTTTTCATTTTTCGTCTCTCCTTATTTTTTTCTACGCCTAGATTTTGGCTTCATATCATAACGCGACAGGAAGTCAAAAAAAGGGCGTTTTTTTTGACATTTTTTTACCTTTTGGAAAATTGATTGACTTAACCTATTGAACGGGAATATTCTTAAGGCTAAAAAGTGCCGTAAAATATGGAGCAATCTCAACAAACTCGCTGGAATAACTGAAAAGCCCCTTAAGAACGGCTGGAATTGGGAGTCAAATTATTTCCTTTTTGTTTGCCAAAGGTTGATTCAATCACCTACTATTGGGGCTTAAAACGCGTTACTTTTCCAGTCATTGGAGGTGCTAGGTTCCGCCCTGGACCTCTAATGTCAGCCTGAGAGTCGGAGCGACGATGATCGCCTTGCTACTGTTTGCTACGATCTGGCATAAATTGACGGGAATCCCCCAGCGACGTGATAATAGGACTGTTCGATGTCCCGCAGCCATACAGATGAATCTCATTGACTAGCCCTTCCAGAGTTTTGAACAGGGAGGCTGCGTTATCAAAACTGATCCCAATTCTGCTCCCAAATGTTCCCATCTTCAGCCCGAAACCACCAGATATTTTTGGAATTCCACCTGCACTGTCTAACGTTCCGGTGAAGTCCTGGTCGTAGTATCCGTGGCAGTTGATCCACCAGTGCTTTCGTTCCACCCGGACCTCCGCAGAGCGACCATCGCTGTCCAGGCTAAAAGGTGTGGTAAGGGGTGGTCTTGCTTTACTTCAATGGTGTTATCGAAAGCGAACGGCTCCACGTCATCGGCGTTCCAGCACATGCTCAAAAATTCGAAGCTGACATTAGACATAACTATCCTCCAGAAGTTTGGTTTTTGAACTACAAATTTTAAAGCCTAATTTTTGGCTTCATATCATAACGCGACACAAAAGTCAAAAAAAGGGCGTTTTTTTTGACATTTTTTTACCTTTTGGAAAATTGATTGACTTAACCTATTGAACGGGAATATTCTTAAGGCTAAAAAGTGCCGTAAAATATGGAGCAATCTCAAAAACAATCAAATGAAATAACTGAAATACTTCGACAATGGGGCGATGGGAATCAGGAAGCCTTAGAAATACTCTTGCCGCTTGTTTATGACGAATTACACCGCCAAGCCTCGCGCTACTTGCGCCGTGAACGCCCAGACCATACTTTGCAGACAACCGCCCTCATTCACGAAGCCTATCTAAAATTGATTGACCAGCGCGATGTTAATTGGCAAAATCGCGCTCATTTTTTCGGGGTTGCCAGCCAAGCGATGCGGCGAATATTGGTTGATTATGCCAAATCACGGCATCGGGAAAAGCGTGGCGGAATTGCCGAGAATTTGCCAATCGAAGCCGTGACGTTAGCAGTTTCGGGAGAAAAGGGAGTTGATTTAGAGGCGTTAGATGAAGCCCTGAAGAAACTTGCCGAATTTGACAAACGGCAGATGCGAATTGTCGAACTCCGTTATTTTAGCGGTTTGAGCATCGAAGAAACTGCCGAAGTTCTCCACATTTCGCCGACTACTGTCAAAAAAGAATGGAAATTGGCAAAGGCTTGGCTCTATCGGGAAATCACCAAATGAATTCTGAACATTGGAAAAAAGTTAAAGCCTTATTCGATGCCGCGGTCGAACTCTCTCCGAATGGACGCAACAAAATCCTTGATAAATCCTGTAAAAATGATGCTGAATTGCGCCAAGAAGTTGAATCTTTACTTGACTCTTACAACGAGGCGGAAAGTTTTATGGAAAAGCCTTCCGTTGCCGAAGTTGCCAGCCTCATAATCGAACCGAAAAAAATTGAAGCCGGAAAGAGTTTTGGACATTACGAAATTATTCGACAAATCGGTGTCGGTGGAATGGGCGAAGTTTATCTTGCCCAAGACAAAAAACTCGACCGCCAAGTTGCTATCAAAATTCTCAACGAAAAATTCAGCCGCCACGAATCAAATCTTCAGCGTTTTATTCAAGAAGCCAAAGCCGCATCTGCACTCAACCATCCAAATATTCTAGTGATTCACGAAATCGGCGAAACGGACGAAGCAAATTTTATTGTCAGCGAATTTATCGAAGGCGACACTTTACGCGACGTTATTAAAAAATCGCCGATGAAATTATCGGAAGTTTTAGAAATTTCCATCCAAATTGCCAATGCTCTGGTTGCCGCCCATAAAGCAAAAATTGTTCATCGTGACATCAAACCCGAAAATATTATTGTTCGTCCTGATGGATATGTAAAAATTCTAGATTTCGGTTTGGCAAAATTAGTCGAGCAGAAGGCAATCGGATTTGAAGCCTCCACCGTCAAGCAAAACGAAACTGCCAAAGGCATCATTTTGGGAACAATCAATTATATGTCGCCTGAACAAGCCAAAGGCGAAAAGATTGACGAGCGAACGGACATTTTCAGTTTTGGCACAGTTCTTTACGAAATGATAACGGGTAGAACGCCTTTTGCTGGCGATTCGATGTCGGAAACATTTGCAAATTTGATAAACTCCGAACCTCAACCGCTTTCGCGCTATACGGCTAATGTGCCTGATGAATTACAACGAGTTGTTTTAAAAACACTCAGAAAAAAAAGAGACGAGCGTTATCAAACAATCAAGGATTTGCTGATTGACCTGAAAAATTTGCGAGAAAATCTCAATTTTGACGAGAAGTCAGAACGCTCTGCTCAAATTAGCGATGATAATGTAACCGCAGTTTTGCGAGCTAATACGGGCGATGTTAATAATCGGACGAATGAAACAAATAATAAATTTATTGAACGATTCAAACGGCACAAATTGCTTGCGGCATTCGTTCTCGTTGCTTTGCTCGTTAGCATAATTAGTTTCGGCAATTATTTTTTGTGGATAGGCAAAATGTTTGTAAAAACTGACAGCAAAAAATCGCTTGCCGTTTTGCCATTTGTCAATACCAGCCAAGATGCAAATGCTGAGTATCTGTCTGACGGAATTACCGAAAGTGTGATTAACAATTTATCGCAAATTTCGGGTTTGCGGGTAATGTCGCGGAATTCCGCCTTTCGTTTCAAAGGTAATCAAACTGACACCAAAAATATTGCTTCACAACTTGGAGTAGAAACCCTCGTCACAGGCGACATCAAACAACTTGGTGATAAACTAATCATCAATGTCCGCTTGATTAACGCCAGCGACGATACGCAGATTTGGGGTAATCAATATGTCAGAACGAACGCCGACATTATCACCGCGCAAAACGAAATCGCACAGGCGGTCGCGGGCAACTTGCGTCTGAGATTAACCGCTTCCGAGCAGCAGCAGCTTAACAGAAAATATACCGAAAACGCCGAAGCCTATCAACTTTATCTCAGAGGACGTTTTCACATTTTCAAATTAACGCCGCCGGAAATTCAGCTAGGTATTTCATATTTCCAGCAGGCGATTAATCTTGACCCAAACTACGCACTTGCCTACGCCGGACTTTCCGACGCATATCGTTCGCTGGCGGTTGGAAGCGAACTGCCGCCGACCGAGTTTATGCCGAAATCGCAGACGGCAGCAAACAAGGCAATCGAACTTGACGACGCTCTCCCCGAAGCGCATACCGCTCTCGGCTCGACGTTATTTTGGCAGTGGAATTGGAACGAATCCGAAAACCAATTCAAACGCGCTCTGGAACTAAGCCCGAACGAGGCGAATGTTCATATCTTTTACGCGCATTTGCTTTCTAACACAGGACGACACGCCGAAGCACTCGCCGAAATCAAGCGCGCCCGCGAATTTGATCCGCTTTTTCCATTCGCCGGCGCACTCGAAGGACAATTTCTGCTGCACGCCGGACGAACCGACGAAGCCTTAGACAGATTGCAGAAAACCTTGGAACTCGCGCCTAATTTCTGGTTGCCGCATTTATTCGCCACGAGTGTTTACACCGAAAAGGGACAGTTTGAAGAAGCAGTCGCCGAAGCGCGAAAAGCGCGGGAACTTTCGCCCAATCAAACTGTGTCAGTTGCGTATGAAAGCTACGCGCTGACGAAATTGGGGAGAAATGACGAAGCGCGAGCCTTGCTGAACGAATTATTAAAACTATCGGAAACACGGTTCGTTCCGCCTAATCATCTCGCGCTGATTTACAACGGTCTCGGCGAAACCGATAAAACATTTGAATGGCTGGAAAAAGGTTTTGAACAACGTGATCCGAAAATAGCTTTTCTGAGAGTCGAGCCGAAATGGAATAACCTACGCAACGATCCGCGGTTTATTGAATTGATGCGAAAGATGAATTTTGAACAATAAAAAGTGGAGAAAAGCCTTGCGACCATTCTCCGCTCTCTTTTCGCCTGAATTTTAGGAGGAACTAAAAACTACGGCGGAAAAGATAAGACATTCGGATGAAAAATGTCCGTTGATTTCGGATAAAAGGCGGATACTCAGAATTATCGTTGTAGCCGACATAAAACGCTTTGCCCGGACTCGGATTCCAGCCAAAAAGTAATTGTCCGCTGGCATTTCGGCTCAGAGTATCATAATCCAGACGAGTTCTGATAAAGATAAATCTGGTAAATTGATAGGTTGATTTTAAGCTAAAAATATCAGTATCAAAAGCCGTCAGCCCTGTATCGTTTCGGGTTAATATGCTTTTGTTGTAATCTAACGATATTCGCAGCGGATCAGTCGGTTTGAGGTTGATAACTAAACCCATATCAAGTTGATTACCCGAACCTGGATCAAGCGGATTATTCGGATTGGCTAAAGCCGCTGGACTCACTCTCGGATAGCGCGGACCTGCCCCAAAGTCAAAATCAAATTGGTTGAAATTGTAAAATAAAAACCCCTCCAGATAGAGTTGTTTATTGAAATTTTTATTAACAAAAGCACCGACATATCCGTTCACGGTTGAACGCTCAGGACTGCCAAAAAATGCTCCAATGGGACGAGTCGGTAAGCGTTTGCGTCCAAATTCTTCTTCAAAAATTCGGTCGTAACCGATTCCTATTTCGGCGTGGATAAAGGTATTTTTTTGCAGATTAAAGTTAAAATTTGAGCTGTAATTTACATTCGTCAATCGCCCATTCCAATCGAAATTTAACCCAGCCCCGTTAAACCAATCAAATCGAATCAGTGATGCTTTTGGCTTTGATTCGGTACTAATTCTTCCGCCTGCGAATATACTGTTGGTATTCGTCCGACGGGTAAAGCCAACCTCCGCCCGATAATCTCTGGTTGAACCGGAGGCTTCCACCAACCAACCCCGATTTC
Source organism: Pyrinomonadaceae bacterium (assembly GCA_963779235.1). Classification (GTDB taxonomy): domain Bacteria; phylum Acidobacteriota; class Blastocatellia; order Pyrinomonadales; family Pyrinomonadaceae; genus JAIBCC01. The sequence goes on along the minus strand of CAVZXI010000008.1, from coordinate 122,092 downwards.
TACCCGTGTAATCATAATTGACCGAATAGGCAAAACCATTTCCGCTTCGATAAAAATTCTCTTGACTTGCGCCGCGTTCACGCGAACTTTGGCAAATCGCCTGATTCCGATTAGCCGCCACTAAATTGGTAACGGGATCAAAAGCATTGTTAAAAAAACATCGTTTGGAATTTGAGCCAACCGTTTGAAAACTAATAGTTGTTTTGTCGTCCAACTTAATCCGCGCGTCAATGCCAAAAGTATGATTACGTTTTTCGGGGAAAATATAGGTCGTGGCAAAAATTCCAATATTGTTTTCCTTGCCAAAATCGCGTTTGACGCGAAATGCTCCGATCAAAGAATTTTTGTCGAATAATTCGCCAAAAGTTGCTCTGGTGGTGGGATCATTGCGGTCATCTTCGCTAAAATTGCCGGGGGCTTTATCGGAAGCAACTAAAAAACCAATCGTATTTTTACCAAGTTTTCCCGTCAATTTGGCGGCAAAATCAGGATCAATTATTTTACGCGAATAAAAAACTTGAATCGGCGTTTGAAAAATATCTGCTCCTTCGAGAAAAAATGGGCGTTTTTCCTGAAAGAAAATTGGAAAACGCTGGTTGGCTGAGACAACTGGAGCGTCCGCTTCAATCTCCGCAAAATCAGGATTATAAGCAAAATCGAGCGTTAAATTTGGCGTAATCGTATATTTCAAACCCAAACTGATGTCTTGTTTAATCGGCGCATTGACGAATCGTCCGTCACTTTTTCGCTCGCCTGTTTCAGAAACCGTAATGCTTGGAACAATTTCCAAAGTCCGTTCGGCTTTGATTTCATCGAGTCCGGTAAGTTTTCCGTGTTGGGGCAAAAAGCCTGAAATATTGCGCGAATGTGGCACCCACATATCAAATTCTTGGTTGAGCCGTTGGATGGTTCGAGCCACATTAAATCCCCAATTTTTACCTTTTCCGGCAGTGTAACGTAATGATTTGAATGGGATTTTGACTTCTACCGACCAGCCCCAATCTTCAATCACACCTTTTGATTCCATTACCACGTCAACCGAAAAATCCGCCCCTTGTCCTTCGGTATAGATTCCATCTTGCTGAATGCCAAGCGGATTAAACCAAAAAACATACGCCCGCCGTTGGTCGTCATAAGTATCAAGCCACAGCCGAACCACGTCTTCATTAAATAAATCGTCTCGTTTGGCAACTGTCGCACGGATGCCGCTTCTCTCGTCATAGCATTTATAAGCAATATAAAGATTTCTTTCGTCGTAACCAATCATGGCTTCGGTTTGCTTTGAAGCCGGAATATTGTCACCGGGTTGGGTTTGGACAAAATCTTTCAAGAGCGTGGCAGATTTCCAAATTTCGTCATCAAGTTTTCCATCAATGACAGGTGCAGACGAAAATTTAACGATTTTTGCCGGATTTGTTTTTTCGGGCGGGAGATTACGCTTATTTGTTGTCGGAGAAGAGGTTGCGCTATCTTTCTGCGCTTCTTTTTTCATTTCGTCCAACACCGCTATTTTGCCAAATTTATTCAAGAATCCCGGAACGCCACGTGGAAGTGGCACCCAAGAATCGATTTCACCATTCAAACGGTCAATGTTTCGAGCCACATTAAAGCCCCAAAGTTTGCCTTTTCCCGCAGAGTAACGCAATGATTTGAAAGGAATTTTGACTTCCACCGACCAGCCCCAGCTTTCAATTACGCCTTTCGATTCCATAGCAATATCAACCGAAAAATCTGCTCCTTGTCCTTCGGTGTAAATCCCGTCTTGCTGAATTCCGAGCGGATTAAACCAAAAAACATATGCACGGCGTTGGTCACCGTAAGTATCAAGCCAAAAACGAACACTATCTTCGCCAAAAACATTGTCGCGTTGGACAATCTTGGAATGAATTTTGTCTTTTTCATCCCAACATTTAAACGCAACGTAGAAATGCTTTTCATCGTAAGCCAGATAAACTTCGGTGGGCTTTGAAGGCGCAATATTGTTCCCCGGATAGGTCTGAATAAAGTCTTTGAAAACGGCGGCTTGCTTCCAAATTTCTTCATCCACTTTTCCATCAATTATCGGGGCGACTGAAAATTGTGGAATTGTAACCGGCTGTCGAACGATTTTTGATAAGTTTTCAGCCGGACTCTTGCTTTCATCAAAGCCAATCCTGCCCGAAGCGGTATTTGATTGTGAATAAATTGAAAAAGATAAAAATAAAATAAGTAAAAATGCAAATAAATTTTTCATTATTGCCTCAGAATTCGGGGAAAGCGAATTGTGTATATTGTTACAAAACAGATTCTCTTTGCTAATAGTTTTATAACGGATACTTTCACCAAAGAGTTTCAACTTTGCAACATTTTTTCATCTTTTTTTCCACTTTAATCAAAAACTCTTGCGGAAAAGATACGAGAATTTAATGAAAAATGTGCGATCAAGCTGGGTAAAACCCGGAACTCGCGGATTAAATTCATAACCGTGATTGCTCCATTTATCGTTATAACCGATATACAAAGCCTTGCCCGGACTCGGAGTCCATCCAAAAGTGTATTGTCCGAAAAGCCGACTGCTCAAAGTATTGTAATCAACCCGCGCTTTGATAAAAACAAACCGCGAAAATTGATAAGTTGAACGCAATTGGACAATATTTGAATCGAAAGCGACTAAACCCGTGTCATTTCGAGTCAACTTTGATTTGTTAAAATTGATATTCAAATTCAAGCTGTCGGTTGGCTTTAGTTCGATCCCGCCATTGATACTCCATTGTTTTCCGGGTCCGGGGTCTTGAGGATTGTTTGGATTAAGCAACGCTGCCGGGCTAACTCGCGGAAATTTATCGCCCGCTCCAAAATCGAAATCAAAGGTATTGAAATCCATTTGGAAATTGATATATCCCGAAACTCTTTTATTGAAATTCTTTTCCGCCCAACTCCAAAAACCGGTTTGTTTGGCAAAGCGGGAGGCATCGCCAAAAAATGCACCTTGACGAGTGGCAGTTCGGATGGGACCAAATTCTTCTTCGATAAGTTTTTCTGCTCCAACATAAAAACCGCCGCCGGCATACATATTTCCCCTCAGCGAAACATTGCCGTTCACATTGCTGTTGACATTCTGAAAACGACCTTGAAAATCGTGGTCATAACCAAAATTGAGATTGATATTTCGCCGAATCAAAAAGGCTTTTGGCTTGGGGTCTGATGACCAATATTTAAAGCCATAGATTCCATTGGTATTGGTGCGGCGAGTAAAACCCAAATCAGCCCGATAATCTCTAGTTCTGCCGACTCCGCCAAATCCCCAACCGCCGAGTTTTTTTCGATGACTAAAATCGTAGGTGTAAATCAGAGCATTTCCGGTGCGATAATTTGACTGGTCGAGAATTGGATCGTAAAAATAATTACGCGAAGTTGTTCCCAAAGCCTGCGCCTCAAGCGTTGTGTTATCATCTATTTTCCAACGGACATCAAAACCGCCGAGCTGATTACGCTTTTCAGGGAAATTGTATGAGGTAGCTAAAAAACCGTAATGCGATTCTTTACCAAAATCGCGTTTGAAACGCAAAATACCAACGTGAGCCTTTTTATTATTAGGATTTCCGCTAATCGGATCGTCAATTGCCGCCAAAACTCCGAAGGAATTTTTGCCAATTTTACCCGTTAATTTCAAAGCAATGTCGGGATTTTGAATTTGTCGGGTATTGACGGCGAAAATCGGAGTTTTGAAAATATCCACCCCTTCCAGAAAAAACGGGCGTTTTTCTTCAAAGAAAATTGGGAAACGCTGATTAGCCTCAACCACCGGAGCATCGGCTTCAACGTCAGCAAAATCAGGATTATATGCCGCATCGAGTGTGATATTTGAACTAAGACTATATTTGAGCGTAAAACCGAAATCGGCTTTGATCGGGGGATTAGAAAATTTATTGGGACTCAATCGCGTGCCGGATTCTTTGAAAGTTAAAGTCGGCACGATTTCGAGAGTTCTTTCCGCTTTAATTTCGTCCAAACCCGTAATTTTACCCGCTTGGACGAGAAGTCCATTGATATTGCGATTGATCGGCATCCACGAATCTTGTTCGTTATTTATTCGGCTAATCTTGCGGAGAACGTGAATTCCCCACAGTTTGCCTTTGCCCGCCGTATAACGCAATGATTTGAAAGGAATTTTGGCTTCGACCGACCAGCCATCCGGCAGCATCACGCCTTTAGATTCCATCAAAATATCTACATTGAGATCAGTATCATTCCCGTTATTATTGCCTTCGGTGTAAATTCCGTCCGCTTGAATTCCAAACGGATTAAAGCCGATTAAATAACCGCGCCGCTGATCATTGTAGGTGTCCAAAAGCAGTCGAACATTGTCTTCATCAAATATTCTATCGCGTTGGGCAATCGTGGCTCGCACCTTTTCAGGCTCATCAAAAGCCTTGATGCCGATATACAGAAATTTTTCATCATAGCCGAGAAAAACTTCGGTTTGTTTGGAGGCTTCCCCACCATCACCCGGTTGAAATTGGGTAAAACCGTTTAGCTTGACCGATGATTTCCACATCTCGTCATCGAGTTTTCCATCAATGATCGGCGATGCGGAAAATTTCGGGACGTTAAAAGGTTTCTTCTTTTCGGCAATTACGATCTTTTGACAAAGTGAGTTTTGGATCATCTATTTTAACCTCTTTAACTCCGTCATTTTTGGCAACTGCATCTTTCTTTACTTCAGCAGTTTTCACTGAAGTCTCTGAATTATTTGAATTTTCAGATTGCGCCGAAAGGGAAAAACTAAAAAATATAACCAATAAAAATGCTGACAGGTTTTCATATTGCACCTCTTTTTATGAAATTAAATGAAATTTTTCACCAAGGAAGTTTTATTTTTCGAGTAGTTTTCAGACAACAAACTGCTTACCTTATTTTTCAAAAGGCAAAACTCAAAATAAAATGAATGGATAAAAGAACTCCCTTGGTAAAAATTAAGTTATTATTTGGAAAGCAAAATGTAGAAAATTCTGCTCATTTAAACGTGAACTTGGAAATAAATAGTTTCAGAAAAAATGTGCGAAAGATTTTGTCTCTCGCACATTTCGGTTATTCGTTTGATGACTTCAACAAATTGGCATTGCGAACATAAATTTGTCCGTCGGAAACTCTCAATTTGTATAAAGTTCCGCCATCGCCGATGCGACGATTGGTTTCGTCATCTTTAAATTCGGTCAAATCAAATCCTTCGGTATGGATTTTGGAATTGGCACTGATGTCTGCATTGGCATCATCAGGCAGAGTCAGAATAATTGTGCCATCTTCGACTTTGGCGGCAAATCGGGTAAATTCTCCTTCAAAGAAATTAGTCCCGTCTCCGGCAGTTGAATCAAGTTCGCCATTAAAACCAATTACCCGAATCAGAGCATCGCCAGCCTTAATTGCCAATTTACCCTCCGAATCGCGGACATTGATGGCATCATCTTCGCCGCTTAAATCAATGCTTCCGGTGATTCCTTCGACACGGATTTCTCTATCGGTGAGAATCCGCAGATTCGACTTTTTTGGGACAAATACCTCAATCTTGACCGCATTATTCGGGATTGTAACAACCTCTCCATCCAAATAAACCAGAGTTTTACCGTCTTTTGTGATATTTTCCGTAGCGATTGAAGCACCGCTTCCATTTTGATCTGATTTCTTTAATGGAATTGCTTTAATCAAAACATTTGAATCATCGTGCGTCACTTGAAAATCAATATTCGGTTGGATTACACCACGCACAAGTTTGGTAATTCGATATTTAACTTCCGGTTTATCCCACCCTTTAACTGAAACCGAACAATTTTTAGCATCAATCGTTACTTTTGGAATTCCTTTAACCTGAAACGAATCGGATTTTTCTTCAACCCGACTGGCTTTGGCTTCTTCCCAAGTTAATCGGCTTAAGTTTCTCGCTGAGTCAATTATTTCCCGATTGGCTCGAATTGAATCTACCCTCGCCGTTCGCATGGCTTTTTCAGCTTCTTTCATTGCTTCGGCTGTTTCTTTTAAGGCTTCAGTACTTGCAATTTGAGCAATTTCAGCCACGTTGACAGCTTCAGCAATTCGGGCAGTTTCTCGAACAACAACTTTGGTTGAATCTTTGATTGATTTGGAAATCGCCTTATTGACTGATTTACTTGTTCCTTGTCCAACCACAGTTGCGCTATCATTATCATCCTCACTGTCTTCATCGTCCTCGTTGTCTTTCGCCGGAAGCAAATTGACAACCGATTTGATGTTTTTACCATCCTGTTTGCGCTTGATATTTAAACCGCCATTGACGCTATCGAGATTGATTTTGACACTGCCATCGCCAACTTTTCCGTAGAGATCGCGTCCGACATATTTACCTTTGCGCACCGGCAAACCAAATTCATTGCTAATACTTCCATTCACCGTATCGGCTTTAATGGTCGCATCCACATCCGAAGGAAGAGTCAAATTAACTCTGCCATTAACGGTTGAAAGCTCAATCTTGCCTCCTGAATTCAGACTGTCAAAATCAACTTCCGTAGTTCCATTAACCGTTTCGATATGAGCCGTCCCGCGTAAATTAGTGGCTTTGACGCTTCCATTGACCGCCGAGGCTTTGGTCACATTGGTCATATTTGAAATGGTGACAGAACCATTGACGGTTTCAATTTCGTTCAGAACGGCGGTGCGCGGAACGGTTAATTTATATTGAACATCGAGTCGGCAATTTTTGTTGCAATTCCAATTGTGACTGCCATTGCGCCATTTACCGTATTCGGTTTCAACTTTTAAATATTCAGGTTTCGACTCAACTTTTATTTCGACCTCCGCCAAACGTTCCTTGCTATCAGCAGTTTTGACCGCTTCGAGTTTGACCTCGTTTCTGATCCCAAGCCTCGATAACGATTGAGCCATTTACATTTGAAACGCTAACTCTCCCGGTTGCATTTAATGGATAAGTTTGCTCAAAGCGTTCGGTTTCGTCCCCTTGGATAACGGTTTGGGGAGTTAGGACGACCAGTTGCGGTGTATTTCCGCTAACTAAATTTTGGTTTGAAAAAATTGGAAAGTTGGATTGCGATGCCAGCATCACGCCAACAAATATAGATGAAATTAACCAAGACATTATTGCGTTCTCCTTATTTTGGAATGATTTTTCCGAGTAACTAAATAGAAAACACCACCCATTTTAAATTTGTGACAGTTTTTTTTCTGTCAAAACAAAAAGATTGAAAATTATTCAATTATTTGGACTTGAACAACTTTCAATCTTAGACGATTGATAATTTGATTTTCTTCGATTATTTAATTTTTCTTTCTAATTCTGATAATTCCGCTTTGACTCACCAAAACAACCTGTGCCTCTCCATCCCCAATTTGTCCGATGGTTTTTTGGAGAGTTGGGCTGGCTTTGCTGACATCAAGTCTGGTGAATTTAAAATCTGAATAGAGAAACTTATTTTTCTCAGCTACGACTTCAAATAAACAAGATGAATCTTCCGGAATTGAAAGAAAAATTTGTCCACTGGTGTTGTTAAAAGAATATTGCCCATCGCTTATAATTTCGCCGGTAAATCTGATCAAACCCGAAAGCGAGCGTGCTTCAACCACCGAATGACCAATAGCTTGTAAAACAACCGAACCGCTATTGGTTTTAGCTTTCAAAGCCTCGCCAATCTCAGACGGCTCAAGATTATAACGCAATGATGCTACCATCAGAATTGTCCAAATCAATTGTTCCGCCCGAATTTTCAACCAAAATATCTCCGTCATATGTCTTGGCTTTAATTCCTCTTCGAATGTCGCTCAGAGAAATATCACCGCTTGTATTTTCGACAATGGCTTTGGCGACAGATTTAATCGTAATCTTTGTTTCTCCGCCCTTTAATTTGTTAATTCGAGTTCCGGTCGGCACATCCAGTTCGATTTCGTCACCAAAAAGACATTTTTCCAGATGAGTTCCTTTGTCTTTATTCGGATCATAACCCAAAACCGTGAGACGAGTCGGCATTCCGTTACTGTTTTTGTTAAGAACCTTAAAGCCTGCCTTACTTCCGCCATTAACAAAAACCCTGATTTCATTTCGATCCCAACCGTTAATCCGAATCGTTCCTTCGGAAACGCATAAATCAATATTTACTTCGCTATCAACTTCGATGGATTTTTCAAACGGAAAATCATCGTTATTTTCCACCCGTTTGTTTTGATTCCAAGTTGGAGGTGGAGTTGTCGGACCAACTTGTCCGGCAGGTCCAATTTTAGACTTTTCAGAAGTAGGAGCGGTTGGCGGATTTTCCTTATCACAATTTTCACATTTTGGAGCCGGGTTGGGTTTGGGTATTTGTTTATGTTTAGGCTTTGGTGTTGGAGCAATGACTACTGTTTGAGCCACAGCCCAACCCGAAAATATAACGAAAAGGACAAGAAACCCTACAATTTTCAAAATAGATAAATTTTTCAAAGTTTCTGTCCCCTTGTCCATAATTAGTCTAAACTCGCCATCAACTCGCTTCTTTCGGATACTGAATTGAGTAATTCAATTTTATTTTGATAAGAATTGCGGAGAATCTGTTTGGCGGCTTCATTTTTCGGATTTTTGCGAACCTCTGCTTTCATTCGTTTGATTGAATTATCAATCACTGCCATATCTCGCTCGTAAGAAATTCTGGATGATGCCCGCAAAACATTATCTTTCTTAGCATTAACGGTGTTTTCCAAGGTTGCAATCGTTTTCAAATAAGTGTCTTCACCTTCTAAACTTTCGGTTTCTTTTGGAGCTTCGCTATTTGGTTTTTGGTCTTTAACAATTGGTTTTTGAACTTTAGTTTCAGGTTTATAAACTATATTTTCGACTCTCGGTCGGGTTGCTTTTTGAATTGTTGGCTCAGAACCAGTTGGCGGAATCAACGGAACAATGGTTGGCACAAATTCAACTGTTGGTTGAATTACCGCAACATCGTCATTTTTAGGAAGAGTTGATTGATTCCTTGAAATCATAACTGTCGCAAAAATTCCCGCTACGATTAAAAGTGACGCAAAAGCGACCACTGACGGATTTAATAATGAAAATCTGAAACTGAAAACTCTCTGCCAGAGCGAAACTTTCGGCTCTTCAATTTGTGAAATCGCTTGATAAAGATTGGTGCGGATTCTTTCGGTTGGCACAAGCGCGTCAAATTCTTGGTCTAAAATGCTGAAAGCAAAAGCTGATTCTTCTTCCGCGTCTTGCAGCAAAAGGGCGCAATCATCACACAGAGCAAAGTGCCGCGCTACTTGTTCGAGCATCTCGGAAGCGAGTTCGCCATCTAAAAAGGCTTGAATTGTGCCTTCATCAAAGCATTGTTCTCTCATACATCCCTCCCGATTTTACCATAAAATCTGACAAATTCTTTGCGAGCGCGTGCCACAAATTGTCCGATACTCGTTTCATTCAGCGAAAGCGTTTCCGCAATCTCTTTATAACTTAATCCCTGTTGTTTCAACACCAAACAACTCCTCAAAGGTTCTTTTACTTTTTCCAAAGCTCTCTGGACTTCTTTTGCCTGCTCGCGTCTTTCATAATCTAGTTCAGGCTCGAAAACCGCATTTTCTTCCGCGTCTTTGACGTAATTTACTTCTCTCACGTTTGCCCGAATATTCCCGCGAATCGCATTTCGGGATAAATTTATCGTCACCCGAATCAGCCACGGACGGAGCATTTCGTCAGTTTTGATGTCGTCTAAATGATGGTAAAGTTTAAGAAAAACTTCCTGCACGATGTCCTCCGCCAAGGCAGAATCATTCACCACAGCCCGCGCACAGCGAAAGACAGTCCGATGATGAAGCGTAAATGCCTCATCGAACCCAAATTCCTGTTTCGTGGTTGCAGCCGCTTCGGACATCGAGTCCATTAAAATCTTCACGCTCACGCTCATCTTAGCATCAAAAACTGCTCTCAATCTATAAAACACCGCCCAAGAGAGTTTTGTGACAAGAAATTTATTATAACAAGTGAGAAAAATTATGGGTAGTAAGCATTACTGAGCGGCATAGTCTTTGCATACTCGAAAATTGAGGTGTTTTTTAAGAAGATTGCCCGCGAAATGACGCGAAAGACACGAAAAAAGAAAGAGTTTGAAAAATAGATGGTTTTATTTTAGCGTTTTTAGCGTCTTTCGTGATGTTTTAGAGTTTTGTTATACCTGATGAGCCTATTTTACGGATTATTCAAAATAGACCTTATACCGAATAAGAATTTTTTGCCCGCGAAAAACGCTAAATGACGCTAAAAATGAAGCAAAAACCACCAAAATTTCTTTTTTTTTCGCGCTTTTTCGCGCACTTTCGCGGGCAAATTTCTTATTCGGTATAAGGTCTAATGATTAAAACGGATGGTATTTTTCTTCGCAACTCGTTATCTTCAATTATTATATTGGTTTTTATGCGGCTACCAAATTCATTTCCGCCAGTATCTTATCAATTTCTTCTCTTTGTTCAACAGATAAGTTTTGGCTTTCAATTAAGTTGTATAAGTAAGATAAAACAAGCGGATCTTTCGACACTTTAAGGACGTGGAGTACTGCCGAGCGAACTTTTGGGTCTTTATGCGTATCTATTACTTTCATTAAACTATCAACTTCGCCCGACTTCACAATTAAAGATAATAAGACAAAGGCTTCATACGCATATTTGGAATCACGATGAATGATTCGGTCAAAGGAGCGTTCGATGAATCCGCCTTCAATCGCGGCTCGGGCGGCGTGTCTTAATCTGCCTTCTTCGTTAATTTCCATAATTCTGGTCCAAGCATCGGCGCGGTCAAAACTCAGCCGGGTTAAACCTCTGGCTGCCGCCGCCCGAACTTCACGAGTTGGATCGGCGCAAGCTAAAAGGATGGTTTCAAAAACGGATTCGTGGTCAAATTCGGTCAAGATTAAAACTGCTTTGGAGCGCAACGAAGAAGAAAGATCATAAATGGCAACTTGGGACAGTGATTCTATTGAATTTCTAGTTCTGAAAACCGCTAAGATTCTAACCGCTAATTCTCTAACCTCTTCATCCTCTTCATATTCATCGTATGTTTGCTCAATTGCGCTCAATAAGGCTTCATCATTAGAAAGAGGTAATTGATTGAAAGGTTTGGATGATTCAACTTTGTGAAAATTGAAAACAGGCAAAGGAACTGATTCCAAATCTTCAAATGAATATTGACCTGATTTACTTCCGTTTATTTGACCGCCATTCAATACCTCGTTAGTTTTTGGCAAATTTATTTGCTTCGGGGCTTTTTTGCGTTTTCTGTCAACAACATTTTGATTTTTTCTGAGCCATTCTATTTCTGCATCAGCATCAAAAGACAACCCTTCACTATTTTTTTCTTTTTTGCTATTTTTATTAATTTTCTGCAATTCCTCTTTAGTTGGAGGCTTATTTTTTATTTTCCAAAAAATCGCTCCGGCTAAACCCGCAACCAGTACAAACAGGGTCAAATACCACCAAGTATTATCTTCTGCCGGAGGTTTTAATGGCGGAGGTTGTTGGGCAAATATTTTATCGGTCAAGATGAAGAAGCCGAGTGCCAGCCCGATTGTAAAAGAAACGATTGCGCGAAATTTGGTAATTTTCATCATTATTTTTTTGATTTGGATAATTACTTGACAGCGTATTTGTTCAAAATATTAGGTTTAGATTGAACGGAGGCGGTTGCAAACATTCAAACTACAAACCAGTTTGAACTCAACTTTCTATTATGCAACTTTCTTTGCTTTTTGTCACGAAAAATTTTAAACTGTGTTTATAATAATTTGTTATGTTAAATCGCTAAATTTTTCACAACTGACCTTTACCAATTTTAGCTTTCGTGTAAATATTTAGGGATTGACTGATTGAATCATTGTTCGATTGTGCAAAGCGTTCCATTGCGCGAAGCATTCCATTCAAACCCAATGAATCAATCAACCAATGAATCAATTATTCAATAATTTAAGCCGATGTCAGCCGTAAAAACCGTAACCGAAACCAATCTTTCAGGTTTATCACTTGTTCATCGTGGTAAAGTGAGGGACGTGTATCAATTAAACGAAAAGCAACTTTTGTTGGTTGCTACTGATAGAATTTCCGCCTTTGATTGCGTGATGCCGACCCCGATTCCCAACAAAGGTCGGGTTTTAACTCAACTTTCTAATTTTTGGTTTGGGAGACTTGGACATCTCATCGATCATCATTTGATTACCGCAGATTTTGATAAAATGCCGGAAATTATCAAGCAAAATGAGGAACTGCGCGGACGTTCGATTTTAGTAAAAAAGACGAAGGTTTTTCCGGTTGAATGTGTAGTTCGCGGCTATTTGGCGGGTTCGGGTTGGAAAGATTACAAGGCAACAGGGAAAATTTGCGGACACGATTTACCCAGCGGACTAATCGAAGCTGACAAATTACCACAACCGATTTTTACCCCCGCCACCAAAGCCCAAACCGGACACGATGAAAATATTACGGAAATAGAATTCGCCAAAATTGTTGGCGCAGAAATGGCAGTTCGTTTGAGTTCGCTTTCGCTCGAAGTTTATCAGGAAGCGGCAAATTACGCCTTGACTCGCGGAATTATGATTGCCGATACCAAATTTGAATTTGGACTGGATGAAAGTGGAAATATTTTGTTGATTGATGAGGTTTTAACGCCCGATTCATCGCGTTTTTGGTCGGTTGAAAATTATCAAACGGGTCAATCCCCACCTTCTTTTGATAAACAATTTGTCCGTGATTATTTAGAAACTCTTGATTGGAATAAACAGCCCCCCGCTCCGGCATTGCCTTCGGAAATAATTGCGGCAACCACCAAACGTTATTTGGAAGCCTATAAACTATTGACCGGAGAAGATTTACAACAAAATTAAAATAAACTTGCGATTAGTTGTTTTAGATACTCGCCAAAAAAATATGCAGATACGAACGCGGATGGAAGTGTTGATTGAAGAAATGCTGGACGGGCAAATTATGCTTAATGAGGCTTTATCGGAATTTGAGAAGTTATACATTCAAAAGGCTTTAGTCCGTTACGATGAACATCTTTCACACACTGCCAACGCACTCGGAATCCATCGAAACACTCTGTCCAAAAGAGTTTCAACCTATCAAACTCCGCCAAAAACTCCGAAACGACTGCTTTCAAGACGTTCAAAACAATAGAACTTTGAACGTCTCGAAAGTATGAGATAAAAAAACAGGGCTTAAATTGCCATGTCTTCTTCTCACCTTACGCAGTTTTTGTGATGTTCAAGGGCTTCGCCCGCTGATCAGCGAAACGGCTCTGCCTTTCCGTTCACTTTTCAACTTGAATCAAGTTTTTATCAAAGAAGCGAAAAGCGTTTTTTGTTTTTCGCTTCTTTCCCTTTGATGACACCCGAAAGGAAGCAAAAGGTGAAACAAAAATCGCTTCACCTTTTGCTTTTGAAAGCCAGATTGAGTAACCAAACGGAAAGTCCGAGACTTTCCGCTCATCAGACGGCAAAGCCGAAAAAAATACTCTCTGCGTAAGGTGAGTTCTTATTTCTTACCAACTCATGTTACGCACGATATTTTGAAAAGGCTGAAAAATCCGCTAACTATATTATATTGCAGTAATTGACAGATTTACGAAAATCTAGGTTTCTTTGAAATCAACCAGTTACAGAACATTATTTTTTCACTAAACCACATCATCTTGTGGTTTTTGAAATCTTAAAACGGATTTAAAAAGAACTTTGCGTAACATGAGTTACCAATTAAATCTCAATGATAAATCAATTCGACGATTGGCAGAGCCTCCGCCACCGCCGAAGAATCCAAAACTACCTCCGGTTCCGTTTGATTTACCGAAAAATGGCGATGTCATCGAGCCTTGTGGTGAACTAAAATTAACGGTATTGAAAAGATTTCTGACGTTAATCCCAACGGTTAGATTGTATGGCTTATTGCCTTCGCCACCGCCCATAAACATTCCGCCGCCGCCGCCGCCGCCCATCATTACAACTTGGGGACCGCCGCCACCGCCGCCGCCACGATTACCACCGCCACCGCCGCCGCCGCGATTGCCACCGCCCTGTCCGTTTTGTCCAACTGCTTGCTTTGAGCCGCCAAATCCAAAGGTTTTGCTCAAATTCATATTGACGGTAAAACTACCCGGAGCAACCCCATAATTGCGCGGAATAATGGTGGTATCAGGATTTGCAATCCCGCTGATGTCGCAAAAGGCATTGGTCAGCGCAAGTTTGTCACAAGTTGTTTTCAAACCCGAGTAAGTTGGACGTTCGGAGAAAATCGAATCCCGATTTGAATCTACTCCGGTGGTGATATTAAATCGTCTTTCCGAATTATATGTCACCATCGGGTTTATTCTGAAGCCAAATGGCAGACTAACCGAACCGCCAAAGAAAACAGTGTGTCTGGCATTGAAGGCAGATGGTCCGTATTCACTACTCAAATCATAGCTGTATGCCGGAAATCCGGTTGAGCTAACTTGAATCCGCGGGCTATTCAAACTATCGGTATCACCATTGGATTTACTCAAAATGTAGTTACCAAAAACCGATAATTTTGAACCGATGATGGTTCTAAAATTGAATACTAATTGCTGAGTACTTGAATATCCGCTTGATTCATATTGATAAATGTTGCCTTGTGTTTTATCAGGACGCAAAAGTTGAATATCAGCTGCCAAAAGCGGACAAGCTGTCAACGGTGGGCAAACCGGAGCATTGATATTTCGCACCCGTAAAGTGTGTAATGCTCTTGAATTGATAAATGTTGCCGAAGCAGTCGTTCTCCACGGCAATTGTCGTTCGACACTGATTACCGATTGAATCGAATACGGCACTTGAAGATTATCAGCAATTTTATATGGAATACTCGTCAGCGGAGCTAATGCGCCAAGTTGTGCCGCCGTTGGAACATTGGTTACGCCATTATTGGTGAAAACTGCTGCTCCGAGAATTGCCGGGTTATTGGTAACGGTATAACGAAGTTGCGAAACTCCATCGAAGCGTTGCGCCGTCAACGTATTGTTTTCACCAAATCTTTCATAGAAAACGCCTAAACCACCGCGAATCACGGTTTTCGGTTGTCTCGCGCCGCCTGCTCCCGGTTGCCAAGCAATCCCAATCCGCGGAGCAAAATTCAAGCCATCGCCAATATTTGTTTGGTTTTCATAACGCAAGCCAAAACTCAAAGTTAAATCTTTTCGGGCTTTCCAATCATCCGTGATGAAAAGACCGTAATCAATTTGCGAAACACTTGCGACCGGATTTCCGGTGGTGATGCTAAATTGATTCGGGTTAAAGATTGGATTAAGATTGCCCAATACTTTCTGTTGATATTGTTGAATTGATGAATATAGTCCCGGAACTCCGGCAAAGGTAAAAGTTCCGCCATAGCCCGATTCCGAACGGTCTTCGATGTTAATTCCGCGCGCTCGGATTCCAAATTTCAACGCATGTTCGGAATTTTTCCCAACCGAAGTGGTCGTATAATTTTGCAATTCCCAACGCTTTGAGCGGTTGTAATTTAAACCGATTTGTGCGCCCCCGCCGGTAAATGCGCTAGAAACTTGAATGGTCGGAATTGAATTATCGCCGTCTTGTTCACGTTTATTAAATTCAAACTGAAAACGGGTTTCATTGACCGTTTTAGGATTGATAATCATTGATTCGGTCAATGAAATTTCCTGCTGCGAGTTACTTGAATTGTATGCCCGACTTGGCAATGAAAAGCCGCCGATGCCTTGATTTTCCGAAGTATTGCGAGAGTAATTATATCTTCCCTGCAAGGTATTATTACTATTGATAGCAAAATCAAAGCGAGGACTAATCGAGAATCTGCGGGATGGAACTCTGAGGTCTTGGCTAAATCCGACAATATTATTTGAAGCATCCAAAATGGTTGCGGTAATAATATTGTTGTTATCGTTTTGGTTATAATTAAAGTCAACAAAGAAATGATGATTTTTTTGATTGAATCGGACCGCTAAAGTTTCCGCCAAAATTACGGGTTTGACTCGGCGCACGATTTGTGGAAAAAGGATTGCGCGAATTTAGTCTGGCATCGTTGAAATTAAAATTTGCGCCACCGCGAAATTTGTCAAAACCCGGTCTGGTCAAAATATCAACCCGACCAAATCCAATCCGGTCATATTCTGCTGAAAATGGATTTTGATTAAACCGAATTTCCCGAATCGCTTCTTTGGGTGGCAATCTACCACCCGAAAATCCGTCAACACTAATTGATGCTCCGTCAGGTCCCGAAGATGGTCCCGCCATTGCTTGCAGATAGGCGCGGAGTTCGTCTTCATCATCCGGCAAATCTTTTATGTCTTTTTCACTCAAAACAGTTGCGCTTGCATTATTTGATGGGTCTTGGTCAACCGTTCCGCGATTGTCAATATTAACAGTTTCATCAACTCCTTTAGCATCTAAAGCAATAGTTAATTCAACCTTGTTGCCTGCCGTAATTTCGACTTCTGTATTTTCATAAAGTCCAAATGTCGGAGCAGTTGCCTTAACTGAATATTTGCCCGGAGCTAATCCGGTCAGGTTAAACTCTCCTTTCGAGTTTGTAATAGTGGTTTTTTCTTTTCCGCTTGAGTCAACTGCGGTAACTGTCGCACCTACAATTACTGCTCCCAAACTGTCATAAACTTGTCCGGCGACACTGCCGTTTTGTTGTGCGAACAAAATTGAATTGGTTAATAAAATAATTAGTCCAATAATAAAAAATGATTTGATTCTATTCATAGCTTTTATCCTCTGATAAAGGTTTGGCATCTAAATACTGCACAAATTACCAAACTTTCTAGGTTTATGGGTTGCCGAAACCTCCGTCTAACCCGGGTATATTAAAACTTGGTGATTGATTGCCGCCTCTGCCGCCACCTGCGGTTTGCATTTGCGGAGCATTTAAAAAGGCTTCAACTCCTGAAAGAAGTTTGATTGCCGTGTAACGATTTGGAACGGTGCTGGCGGTGCTGGTCACGCCGATAGTATCGCCAACCTTTAAATCTGTGATGGCAAGTGCCGGAAATCTTTCAAACATATTGTCTAAATCCATTCCGCCGCGAGAAACAAAACGCCGTTCTCCGCCACCATTTGGATTTCCTGCTCCTCCGTTCGGAGTTTGACCGTTTGGAGTCACCGTGACGACATTAGAAGGCTGACCGGTCGGGGCTGGCGTTTTGCCGTTTGGCTGAGTAGCTTGACCATTCGGAGGAGCAGTCTGTCCATTTCCTCCACCTTGCGGAGGTCGCATTGTAACATTTCCACCTTGCCCCATCGTAAAGACTTGTCCGCCACCTTGCCCGCTGCCTGCTTGCATAGTCATCATTTGCGCCATTTCCGCCGGAAATTTCTTCAATAATGAACTACTATTAACCACAATCGTAGTCGGCTTTTTAGTTTGTGCGTCTTCAATCGTGATTTCGTTTTTGGCGACATCAATCGCGGTTACTTTTCCGGCAACCGTTTTAAATGAGCCGGTCACAACTTGTTCAGCCTTAAAGGTCAAACCGTCTGTGGCTTTGTCGCCCAAGGCGCGAAGTTGGTCGCCGACTTTGATTTCTGCCAGCGCACTATCTTTGGCATCGGAGAATTTCACCGAATCAGGCGCATATCTTTTATATTGCGCCGTGTCTTTTGGGGTTAGCGCAACTTTTGTTTCGCCCGTCATACTTCGCGTGACGAGGGTAATGGTTTGAGTTTTAAAATCAATCTGTTCGACTCGCCCCGAAATCCCACGGGTTCGCCATAATTCTTTTTCCGCCGCATTGCGTTTGGCAATATCGGATTTAGTCATCAAATAGACCGTTTTGGCGGGCATTGTTTTTTTGTCTTCAGCAACCTTTCCAGTGACTAAGACCTTATCGCCAACGCCAATATCCGCCAGAGTCGCTTCAGTCGCGGTGGCTAAATCCGGCTTTTCAGGCGAAACTTTTTTGAAAACAGTAGTTGCTGTGAGTTTAACCTCAATCTCGCCATCTGATGTTTTCAACGAAATTTTGTTGTCCGTTTGATTGACTGTGGAAACTTCTCCCGCCGCTAAATTGGATTTAATCCCGCTCGGCGCAGGTGGCGGGGTTGCGGTTGGAGTTTGCGCTCCAACGCTTTGAATTGAAATAATAAATAAACTTAAAAGGACGAATAATACTAATTTACGCATTTTACTTCTCACTTTATAGAAATCAGAATTCTAAGATTTGCGGTTGCCGAAAATTGAATTATCTTCTAAAAACACACCGCTATTCAGAATTTTGTGACAAAATTATTGATTGAAACAATAAGCCTTTCAGACTTACTATTAAAGACGCATTATCTCACAGAATAGTTTCTCCTGTATGCAAAGATTTTGTTAAGAATCTGTAAAGAATTGTAAATATTAAAGGGGTTTTGAGGAATTAAGCCGCTTTGTCTCTAATTTGATTGCCAGTTTTTGGTCGAGCGAGCGGTTAAAACCAATCCTAAACTGGTGGCAAAAAGGAAAAAAACGGCAAACGTCCAGAGGTATGGGATTGAAAGCAAAATCGTCATCGCTAGAGAGCCGATCAACAATGAAAGAGATTCGGAATGATATTTTTCAGCTAAAAATTGTTTTTGTAGCCATTTTCCGGCACTCACCTGCAAAGCCACCCGTCCATAAACATAAGCCAAAAACATCAATATAGTTGCCATAACACCGATTATTCCGCTGAAATTAGTCGGCAAAAAGCTGAAACTCATAATCACGCCGATGGTCATCAAGACGAAAAAAGTAAAGCCTAACGCTACAACTTTAAGGGTTGAAAGTTGAAAGCGGGCTACGGCTCGGCTAATGGCTCCGGGGGCAATAGTGGTAAAAAATAGCGAAATGATAAACCAAAAAAGGGCGGATAAAAGTCTCCAACCGAAAAATGACCAAGTAAATTGAGGTGAAAAAAGTTGCGAAGGATTTTGAGTCAGACTGCGAAGTTCTTCTTCATAACCCGCATACATAATCGTCTGTTTATCAGGATTGCGAAGCGGTTCGCTCTTTTCGTGTTGATATTTGCCTCCGAAAACAATCACATCTCCGCCAATAAAAGCGTTTTCTTTTTGGATAATTGAACCGCCGATGGTTGCCACATCTTCTTCAATTCTTCCTTCGATTACGATGTCGCCGCCAAAAACCAATACTCCCTTGGCACTTTTTTTGATGATTACGGTCTTTCCAAAGGCAAAAATTTCACCATCATTGACCTCTTCGATAATGATTGTATTGTTTTCAGTTGTTTGAATTTGTTGAGCGTGAATAGAAAAAAAGCAGATCAGAAAAAGTAGCGAGGCAAAAATAATCTGCCAAATTATTAAGCCAGAATTGGGGTAATTGATTTTGAGCGCATCTGAATAAACCACTTTTCTATGAACGAACAACCCTTAATCTAAAATGTGAAAATGTCAGAGCTAAGAGGGCAAAAACAAATCCGATCAGAACGATTATAAAGACTGGGCTAAAAATTACTTTTTGGCTGAGACAACGAAACACGATGGCTAATCCAATGGCAAAATCGGAAATTGAACGAAAAGCCATTCCAATAATGGTCAAAAATTGTCCGCCCAAATCCCCTAAAGAAGAAAAAACTTTATCGGTTTCTGCGCCAAGTCCGAAGATGGTCAGCAGAAAAAGTGCCGCACATAAAGTCAAAGCCCGAAAGCCTTCTTTTTTCGAGCGTAATCCGCTCACCCCGCTTTCTGCTTTGGTCGCCACAATTTTGGCAAAGTTTTTCGGCAATTCAATTTCGTCCTTTTCCTCAAACGCAAAATTCAATGCCGAAATCATTTTTTTATGCAAATTTAATTCTGCGAAACAGGTTTCACAAACTACCAAATGTTTTTCCAAACTAATTTCATCCACCGAAGAAAGTTCGCCATCCAGATAAACGGCAATTTCTTCACGCGGACAAGTTTGGTTAATTTGGGTCGCTTGTGATTCCATCTTCTTTACCACAGTCTTTTTCAAGTACTGAGATTCTATTTGATCCTTTTTTGGGAAAGTGCCTCCCCCGCTGAATTTAGTTTTTCTTCTTGAAACATCAAATCTTCAAAAGCAACTCCGGTTAATTTGGTGATGTAATCAAGTTGTTTTTGGGTTCTTTCCCAACGTTTGTTACTTTCTTCTTCAAATTTTCTACGCTCAATCTGGTCTTTTTTGTAAAGCCATTCAGATTTTGCCTGCATATCCGCAGTATATTTCAAAGCTTGTTCAATAGTTTCAAACCGCTCGTTGAATTCTTCGTTTTCTTCGTTCATTATTTTCCCTGATTAGTTTTATTTTATGGTTAAATCCCCGTAAAACCTCGCTCTACAAACATCTCGCGCATCATTTCACGCGCTCTGAAAAGACGATTTTTGACCGTTCCGAGCGGTAGATTTGTGACTTCGGCAATTTCATCGTAACTCAAATCTTGCGTATGCCGGAGCAAAATCAATTCACGATACCCGGTTGGTAATCTTTTGACCACTGTGTCAATTTCTTGTCGCCACTCGCTAAACTCGCGTTCTTTTTCAGGTGAAGGACGTTTGCTTTCAAACTGAATCTGATACGTTCCATCCTCGCCTTCGATTTCCAGACTTTGCAGGTGATTATTATGCCGGCGCAAATAATCAATCGCAGCATTATGCGAAATTTTGTAAAGCCAAGTCGAAAATTTATATTCCGCACTGTAACGCGCCATCGAGTTATAAACTTTGATAAAGATTTCCTGCGTCACATCGAGCGCAGCATCGTAATTGCCGAGCATCCGAAAAACATAGTTAATAATCGGACGCTGATAACGACGGACGAGTTCTTCAAAACTATCTTCCCGTCCCGAAATGGCTTTGACAATCAATTCGGCATCGGTAAATTCGCGTAAATTTTTTATTTCAATTGCTCTGGTAGTCATGACACAAGTTTTATACGTCTATTTTTTACAAGGTGTTTCAAAAATAACTTTTGACCATATTTTTGAACAAAATACTGTTTTTCGGTCATTTTTGTAACTTGATCTTACGATCTAATATATTAACATAAGTTTTTCTTAAAAAATTATCAATTTACCCTGACAATGACGCAACGAAATGTTAAGTTACAACATCATAAAAAATATCTTGCGTGAAATGTATTCGTCCCGTAAAATGATAAAAATTTCAAGGAGAATCTATGGCTGTAAAATGTTCTCAGGAAACTAGCCGATTTGGTCGTCTTCGATGGCTTAGTTTGCTTCTCGTTCTTTGCGCTTCTTTGGGAGTCACAAGTTTTGGGCAAGACCCGACTCCGAACCCCCACCGCCAAATGATGATGAGGAGTTGGTAACATTTCAATCAATACCGATTTAGTTACTTTAACTTTAACCGTCACCGACCAATTCGGACGTTACGTTTCGGGGCTAAATAGAAATGCTTTTACCATCATAGATAATAATCAGGAGCAAGAATTAACCTTTTTTAGCGATATGGATGCGCCCGTGTCGGTTGGGGTTTTATTTGATGTGTCGGGTTCGATGAGCGGCGATAAGATTCAAAAAGCTCGCAAAGCCCTTGAACGATTTATCAATACCAGCCATCCGAGCGATGAATATTTTTTGATTGCCTTCAATACCCGCGCTCAACTTCTGCTGGATCGCACCCGAAACGGCGAGGCGGTTTTAGAAAAACTTACAACTGATTCAGCCCAAAGCAAATACTGCGCTTTATGATGCTGTTTATTTAGGAGTTGAGCGGGTTACCCGCGGATCGCATCAGAAAAAAGCACTTTTGGTAATCAGCGATGGACAAGATAATAGTTCGCGCTATAATTTTGGAGAGGTTAAACGATTACTGAAAGAATCCGATGTCACTGTTTATTCAGTTGGAATTTTGGGCGGCGGCGATGCCGGAAGCTCACTGGGAATGCAAGGGACAATCCTTTTTAGATGAACTTTCAGGCATTACGGGCGGAAAATCTTTTTATCCGAACACCAATGTTGAAATGGACGAAATTTTTGAACGCATCGCGCTCGAACTTCGTCATCAATATTCGGTTGGCTATACGCCCAAAGATTTTGAGCCAAACGGAAAATGGAGAAAAGTAAAAGTTAAGGTCAAACCTCCACGCGGTTTGCCGCGTCTAATAGTTCGCAGTCGTGAAGGCTACTTTGCTACGCCGTCCATCGCCGCTAAAATAGTTTGACGATTTTATTGCGAAAGGAAAATTTGATGAACAGAAAAACTTTGAATCTTTGGTTAGCCGTTTTTTGTCTATTTTCGGTATTTATTTTTGCGTTTGTAACGTATCCAACCGCAAATGCCCAAACTAATCCCCCTTCCAAAACATCGCCGACTCCAACGCCGACCCCAACCGTTAAACCAACAGCTACGCCAGACACCAGAAGAAACTATTGTTATTGATACCGAATTGGTTAATCTGAATGTTCGGGTCATTGACCGTAATAATCGCTCGCTCAATGTTTTAAGGAAAGATGAATTTAAGGTTTATGAAAATAATGTTTTGCAAGAAATTGATTCTTTCAGTAAAGCCGAAGTTCCAACCAATTACGGTTTAGTGATTGATAATTCAGGCTCGCTTCGGCATCAACTCGAAAAAGTCATCGAAGCCAGCAAAATTATTGTCGGCACAAATCGAGCAGATGATGAAACTTGCGTGGTGCGTTTTGTCAGTTCGGATAAAATCGAAGTCGTGCAGGATTTTACGCCCAAGAAAGCCGATATTAACGAAGCCTTGGACAATCTTTTTATCGAAGGCGGACAAACGGCGATTATTGATGCGGTTTATTTAGCGGCGGAAAAGGTTGATGAATACGAAAAAACCCGTAATCCCAATGAAAAGAAACGGCGGGCTTTGATTATAATTTCCGATGGCGAAGACCGCGACAGTTATTACAAAGAGCAACAGCTTTTTGAACTTCTGCGCGAATCGGATGTGCAAATTTACGCAGTCGGCTTTGTCAATGAACTGACCAAAGAAGGCGGATTTATCAGCAAAAGTCCGCAAGAAAAAGCAAAAAGTTTTTTGACTCGTCTGGCAACTGAAACCGGCGGAAAAGTTTATTTTCCAAACTCAGTTTCAGAACTCAACAGCATCGCCACCGAAATTTCCAATGAATTGAGAACGCAATATGTCATCAGCTATTACCCGACCGATGACAAAAAAGATGGAACTTTTAAAAATATCAAAGTCACAGTAGCGGATGGACCAAATAAAGAAAAACGGATTGCAATCACCAAATCAGGCAGAAAAGCACCGATTGAAAATCAAGGCTCGGTTCCGACCTTGCAAAATCAAACTCCGAAACCGAAAGATCCATAAATTTGGTAGTAATTTGTAAAAAGAAAGGCGGTTAATGACCGTCTTTTTTTGTTGGTAATATTGCAAAGTTAATTTGACTTAACGCCGATTTTAGCGTTAAATTGAGCGAAGTTTTCATCATAAAATTAAGACAATTGGGTTTGGGAATTTGGAGGTAAAAGAGCTTCGATGTCTTCAGTTAGACTCAGTATTCCTTTAAAAGAAAAGCGTTCATTTGGGCAAACGATGCGGCGGGATGCGTGGTGGATTCAGCCGATTTTGACGTTTATTCCATTGCTGGCTTTTGTGGTTTATTCGACTTGGGCGGCGTTCCAAGGCAATCATTATCATTTCGGCAATTATCTTTCACCATTTTATTCACCCGAAATTTTTGGCGACTCTCCGCATAGCCTTTTTGGTGCAAAACCTTCGTGGATTCCAAGTTGGCTGCCCTTTTCGCCCGCACTTTTAATCTTGTGGGCACCTGCCGGATTTCGGATGACTTGCTATTATTATCGCGGCGCATATTACAAAGCATTTTGGGGCGACCCGCTAAATTGCACCGTTGGCGAACCGCGTTCAGGCTATCGCGGAGAAAATTCGTTTCCGTTGATTATCCAAAACTTGCATCGTTATTTTTTGTATATCGCAATGTTTTTCCTCCTATTTCTGGCGTGGGATGCAATTCAATCATTTCGATTCGCAAACGGTTTCGGCATCGGACTTGGTTCAATAATTTTAACTGCAAATGTCTTTTTTCTCGGATCATATACGCTTAGTTGTCATTCATTACGGCATTTAATCGGCGGCAAATGTAACGAGCTTTCACAAAAACCGCTCCAATGTGCGGCTTACAATGCTTGCAGTTCAATGAACAAAAAACACATGCTTTTCGCGTGGTGCAGTCTGTTTGTCGTAGGTTTTTCAGACGTTTACGTTAGACTTTGCTCAATGGGAATTTGGAGCGATTTTAGATTCTTTTAAACACATAGGAACATAGAAAACACATAGAACACATAGAAAGAAAACAGAAAAAACTATGTGAACCTTATGTGTCCCCTATGTTTCCATGTGGTTAATACTCAGGTTTTATGTCAGATTATCAAACTTTTGAACACGATGTTCTCGTAATTGGCGCAGGTGGCGCGGGGCTTCGGGCGGCGATTGAAGCGTCAACAACTGGCGTTTCGGTCGGGCTTGTTTGCAAATCTTTGCTCGGCAAAGCGCATACCGTGATGGCGGAAGGCGGAATGGCGGCGGCGATGGGCAATGTGGACGACCGCGATAATTGGAAAGTCCATTTTTCCGACACGATGCGCGGTGGTCAATACGTCAATAATTGGCGAATGGCGGAGCTTCACGCTAAGGAAGCTCCTGAACGAGTCCGCGAACTTGAGGCTTGGGGCGCAGTATTTGACCGCACGAAAGACGGCAAAATTTTGCAAAGAAATTTCGGCGGACATCGTTATCCGCGACTCGCGCACGTTGGCGACAGAACGGGATTGGAACTCATCCGCACTTTGCAAGATCACGGCATTCATCAAGGCATCGAAGTTTATATGGAAGTCACCGTCATTTCGTTTGCTCAAAGATGGTGATCGTGTCATCGGCGCATTTGCCTACGAGCGCGAACACGGACGATTTCGAATTTTCAAAGCCAAAGCCGTTATTTTAGCCACAGGCGGAGTCGGACGCGCCTATAAAATTACCAGCAACAGTTGGGAAGGAACAGGCGACGGACATTCTTTGGCGTATGATGCGGGTGCGGAATTGATTGATATGGAATTCCTCCAATTTCACCCGACCGGAATGGTTTATCCGCCGAGTGTGCAGAGGAATTTTGGTGACGGAAGGTGTGCGCGGTGAAGGCGGAATCTTGAAAAACAACGAAGGCAAACGCTTTATGTTTGACGACATTCCCGACAATTACAAAGACCAAACTTCAGACACCGAAGAGGAAGGCTGGCGATATGTCACCGGCGATAAAAATGCTCGCCGTCCGCCCGAATTGCTGACCCGCGACCACGTTGCGCGGTGTATTATGCGCGAAGTCAAAGCCGGACGCGGTTCGCCACACGGCGGAGTTTTTCTCGACATTGCGTGGATTAAAGAAAAAATCCCAAACGCGGCGGAACATATCAAAAAGAAACTGCCGTGTATGTATCATCAATTCAAGCAGTTAGCCGATTTGGACATTACTCAAGTCCCGATGGAAGTCGGTCCGACCACGCACTACATTATGGGCGGAATCAAGGTTGATGGCGACACGCAAGCCTCAACAATTCCGGGACTTTTCGCGGCGGGAGAATGTGCGGCAGGAATCAATGGCGCAAATCGTTTGGGCGGAAATTCGCTGTCCGATTTAATCGTTTTCGGCAAACGGGCGGGTGAATACGCCGCAAAATTTGCACAGGAAAACGGACACGGAACGATAAATAATGAGGAAATCGAGAAAACGGTGAAATGGGCTTTAGAACCTTTTGAAACGCGAATCGGGCGAAAATCCGTTTGCGCTCCAACACGAATTGCAAGATATGATGCAGTTAAATGTTGGAATTGTGCGAAACGAGGACGAAATGCAACGCGCTTTAGTTGGCGTGCGAAAACTGAAAGAACGGCTCAAAAATGTCGGCGCGACGGGCAACATTGACTTTAATCCAAGTTGGCACACTTCGCTCGATATGCACAATTTGCTCAATGTTTCCGAAGCAATCACGCTCGCGGCAATCCAACGCAAAGAATCACGCGGCGGACATTTCCGCGAAGATTTTCCGAATAAAGAAAAAGAATTCGGCACATTAAATTTTTCCGTCAAAAAAGGTGACAAAGGCGAAATGGAAATTAAAGCTGTGCCGATTCCCGAAATGCCTGATGAATTGAAACAAGTTATCGAGGAAATGGGCTGATTTGAGGGATGAGGGATGAATAAAAATCATTGATGTTTGCAGATGCTTGTGTGAAAATTAGGTTATGACACAAAATTTATCAAATAGAATTACCGTAAATCCAAAACAATGTGGAGGTCGCCCTTGTATTCGCGGGATGCGAATTCGCGTGACTGATGTGTTGGATTTGTATGCGGCAGGACTTTCAAGCGAACAAATTCTCGAAGAAATGCCTGACCTTGAATTAGAGGATTTACAAGCGTGTTTGCAATATGCTTCTCGAAAAATTTAATCACGCTGTTTTGATTGCCGCCTAATGAAAATCTGGATTGATGCACAACTTTCTCCGGCAATCGCTTTTTGGATTGAAAATAACTTTGAGGTCGAATCTTTCGCTTTGCGAGATTTAGGATTGCGGGATGCGGAAGATTTGGAAATTTTCAGCGAAGCTAAAAAAGCAGATGCTGTTGTTTTGACCAAAGATAGCGATTTTGTTTCGCTTCTCGAAAGATTTGATTCGCCACCGAAAATTATTTGGCTGACTTGCGGAAACACTTCAAACGCAAATCTTAAAATTATCTTGTCAAAAACCTTACAAGATGCGATAAATTTACTGGAAAGTGGCGAAAAAATTGTTGAAATTAGTTAATAGATAAATTATGGCAAAAGCAACATTCAAAATTTGGCGTGGCAACAATGACGGTGGCGAATTCAAATCTTACGACACCGAAATTTCCGAAGGAATGGTTGTCTTGGACGCGGTTTTGCAGATTCAAGGCGAACAAGCCGGAGATTTGGCTTGTCGTTGGAATTGCAAGGCGGGAAAATGCGGTTCGTGTTCGGCGGAAATTAACGGCAATCCGAAATTGATGTGTATGACGCGGATGAATACTCTGCCGATTGAAGAGCCGATTACGGTTGAGCCGATGAAAGCTTTTCCGCTGAAAAAAGATTTGGTAACGGATGTTTCGTGGAATTACGAAGTTAAAAAAAAAATCAAAAAATTCAAACCGCGCGCACCTGATGCGCCCGATGGAACTTGGCGAATGCAACAGCAAGACATTGACCGCGTGCAGGAATATCGCAAATGTATCGAATGTTTTCTCTGCCAAGACGTTTGCCACGTTTTGCGCGATCATCATAAACACGAAGAATTTATCGGACCAAGATTTTTTGTTTATGCGGCGGCACTTGAAATGCACCCGCTCGATACCGAAGATCGTTTGGAAAATTTGAAAGACACTTTCGGCATCGGCTATTGCAACATTACCAAATGCTGCACCAAAGTTTGCCCCGAAGAAATCAAAATTACCGACAACGCGATTATTCCTTTGAAAGAGCGCGTGGTTGATGAATTTTACGACCCGATTAAAAAATTGGTGCGAATATTTCGTAAGAAAAAAAGTTAAAATAGTGGTCAAAAGTGAAAAGATGCAAAAGTTATCCTTACCTTTCAACTTTTCACCTTTTCACTTTTTCACTTAGAATATGTTTGAACTAAAACATCTATCCGAAAAAGATATTCCGGCGGCTATTGAAAGAGCAAAACATTATCGTCTGTTAAATGAACCGAGCGCGGCGCAGAGTATTTGTCTGGATATTTTGGAAGTTGAACCCGATAACCAAGAGGCTTTGGTTATTATTGTTTTGGCAATGACCGACCGTTTGACGAGAGATTATGCCGTTGGCGATTCGCAAATTCAAGATTATTTATCGCAAATAGTTGGACGAAAATGAACGGGCTTATTACACCGGAATTCTCTATGAACGCCGCGCCAAAGCGTATCTTTGAAAAAATGCACTTGGGAGCGAATCAACCATTTTTGAACTCTTTCGCCAAGCGATGAATTGGTTTGAAAAGGCAGAAAACTCGCCGAAAAATACGGATGCCAAACTCCGTTGGAATCAATGCGCGAGAATTATTATGAGCAACAAACTTGAGCCTCAAGAGCGAAGTCACGACTTTGATTTTATTGAATAGTTGGGTAATTCGCCTTGAGTGGTTTTTTTGAGTTGAACGATTGAGATGACGTGGGGCAAAACCAGCTACGGACAAACTGAAATTAACCACGCAAGTTTTTAAAGAGTAGCTGTTTCGCCCTCACGTCCATTGAATTGTGTGCGACACGAAGTCGCATAAATAGCTATGATGCTTGACTCGAAAGAGTTATGACATCATCCGTTATTCTACTAACGGTATCCTACCACAGCAAGCGTTATTGGTAACAATAAGGTTTGAAGCCTGTGGCACAATGTAGCCGCTGCTTTCAGCATCAAGAAGGCGCGGAGCTAGGATTGAACGGTATGGTCAACAGATGTGAATTGCTGATAAACGTCGTCAATGGAAACAAGCCAAAGATGCTGTCAGGCTTGAACCAAAACGGTAAGTGGTCAAGATTGAAGGTTACAATTTTCTTCAACGTAGATGTTGCACCACCGGCGAAAAGGCAAGACCTAACCCGTTTGGGTATTTATGCGGAACGTGATAACCCCGTCATCTTCCTTTGTGAAAAGGAAAGCAAGCCGTGAGGCAAGCCGATAAGATTGCGGGAATAGGAAGCGGGAAAAAGCGAACGCCGTTTTGTAATGAAACGGATATGGTTTGAAACATTACTTGACGCGAAAGCGGGCAGACTTCCCGTTGGTCTTAACTGACAAGAAAACTTGTCGAACCGATTTTAGGAGAACAGGCAAATGACAACCGAATCAGCAATGAATCAAGTTGGTGCGGTCTCCCGCGTCAATGATTGGCAGAGCGTCGAGTGGCGAAGTGTTAATCAAAACGTGCATCGGCTACAAGCGCGTATTGTCAAGGCAACACAGGCAAAAAGATGGAATAAGGTGAAAGCCTTGCAACATCTTTTGACTCACTCGTTGAGCGGCAAACTTTTTGCCGTCAAACAAGTGACGGAAAACTCTGGCAAGAGAACTTCGGGCGTGGACAAGATAACTTGGGAAACGCCGGAAAAGAAGATAAAGGCTGTTCACAGTTTGAAAAGCAGAGGTTACAAACCTTTGCCCTTAAAGCGCGTGTTCATCCCGAAGCCAAACGGCAAAATGCGCCCTTTGGGAATTCCGACAATGAAAGACAGAGCAATGCAAGCCTTATACTTGCTTGCCCTTGACCCAATTGCGGAAACGACGGCAGACCCAAACTCTTACGGTTTTCGTAAAGGACGGTCAACCGCCGATGCCATTGAGCAATGTTATATTGCCTTAGCGCGAAAAGACAGAGCCGAGTGGATACTTGAAGGCGACATCTTTGGCTGTTTTGACAATATCAGTCACGAATGGTTATTGCAAAATGTTCCAATGGACACAGCAATACTCCGCAAATGGCTGAAAGCCGGATACCTCGACAAATTTGTTTTTAACCGGACGGAAGAAGGAACGCCGCAAGGCGGGATTATTTCACCCGTCTTAGCAAATCTTGTCTTGGATAAACTCGAAACCGAATTGAGAACGCGCTTTCCGTTGAAATCAACGGCAAAACAAGCGGCTCAACAAATCAACTTTGTGCGCTATGCCGATGACTTCATAATAACGGGCAGGACGAAAGAACTGCTTGAAACGGAAGTCAAACCGCTGGTTGAGAACTTTCTCAAAGAGCGCGGCTTGGAACTCTCGAACGAGAAAACCAAAGTCACAAACATCGTTGACGGCTTCGATTTTCTGGGACAGAACGTCCGTAAATATAACGGCAAGTTCGTCATCAAACCATCCAAGAAAAACATCCATTTATTCATCGAAAAAGTGCGGACAATTGTTCGTTCCAACAAAAGTGCAACTGCCGGAAATCTGGTTGGTTTGCTCAATCCCGTGATTAGAGGTTGGGCAAATTATCATCGTCATTCTTCCAGCACGGAAACTTTTGGAAAGATGGATAACGCTATCTTCAAAGCACTGTGGCAATGGTCACAACGACGACACCCAAACAAAAATCGATGGTGGATAAAGGATAAATACTTTGCCACCAGAGGCGGCGACCGTTGGGTCTTCTACGGACAAGTGACGGACAAAGAAGGCAAGTCTAAAAACTTACATTTGTTCAAAGCTCGCAGCGTCCCGATAAAAAGGCACGTTAAAGTTCGCGGAGAAGCAAATCCGTATTCGCCTGAATGGGAGACTTACTTTGAACGTCGAATAGATGTTCAGATGGAAGCCAACCTGCAAGGCTACAAAAGATTGCTGTCATTGTGGCGGGAACAAAACGGAATCTGTCCCGTGTGCGACGAAAAGATAACGAAGATAACGGGTTGGCACAGCCATCACCTTATCTATCGTGTTCACGGCGGCGCAGACGGAAACAATAACCGCGTTTTGTTACACCCGAATTGTCACAGACAAGTTCACTCAAAAGGGTTAGAAGTGGTGAAACCGCGTTCCAAACGGAGCGTTAATAAGGCTTGAGCCGTGTGCGGGGAAACTCGCAAGCACGGTTCTGAGGGGAGGGAGTGATAGCAATATCATTTCCTTACCCGACTCGGTGCGTGTTTGGGTTAAACGAGTTCTGCTACCAATGGTTTTGGCGCAGGCGCACCGCGCAATAATCCTTCCGTGCTTAAATCTTCGTCCACATCTTCCCAATGAATACCGTAACCGCCACCGCTAATGCGCCAATTCTTCCTTTGTTCTTCCGTTGCGTTCAAAAGGCGTGGATACCACACAAGCGGCACACTAATCGTTCTGCCGTCCATCAAGCGAACGCTCAACTCATCTTCGGTTGTTTCCACTTCTACGACTCGCTCATCAGTCGCTAATGCCAAAATATTCATTCCAAGCCTCCAATAGATTTTGCCGATTTTCTCGAACGATTCTTTCAAGCTGTCGCAACTCTCGTGCGCTGAAACCACGATTGCGCCCTAAAGAAACTGGGTTCAGCCAAAACTTAGCCGACAAATTATCACGGTCAATGTGAACGTGCGGCGGTTCGTTCGGTTCGTGGCTGTAAAAATAAATGCGATACGCTTCGTATCTCAAAACCGTCGGCATATTCAAGCATTATACTTCATTTCACGCAGAAGCGATGAATTTATAAAGAAGCATCGAACTTTGTATTGAACTGAATTTCAGTTTTGTTATACCGAATTATTTATAAGCCTTTTTCGGCACAGAAGTCAATATTTAATTTGACTTGCGGGAATATTTGGGTTGATAATTCGGTTAAATTATAATTCGGTTAAAGTAATTAAACCCGACTTGTTCAAAAGGCTATGTCAAAACTACTTGATGAGGTTCGTAATGTAATGCGTGTGCGGCATTACAGCTATCAGACGGAGAAAATTTATATCTATTGGATTAAGCAATATATCTATTTTCACAAAATAACTCATCCGAAAGAGATGGGCGCATTGGAAGTCGAGGCGTTTTTAACCCCTGATTCGCATTAAACTTAATTCTGCTTTGTTTGTCAAAAAACTGTCCGAAGTATTGGACTTAACATCCTTAAAAAATCTTTCTCACCGCATCTATGATAGGTTGGACTATTAAAGCCGCTATAGGTAAAGTGGCAAATCCTAGAAATATTAGAAAAGCCCAGTGAATGGGAATAGGTGAAAAATTGGTAATGCCGGTTGTTTCTGTAAACAATAAGACACCAGTAATGCAATAAAGTAGGAAAGCGATTAATTTAGAAAACCAATGTCGATGGCTTGTTGATTCATCTCCAAAGAGAGTAAAACCAGCACCAGTTAAAAAAGAACCTAATCCCAAAACCGGAGAGACGTATGCAATCATGAATCCCATTGGACCTCTGGATGTAATAAAGCGATCCGCGCTACGGTCAATTCCTAGCCAGTATAAAACTGACACTGCAACTAAACCAATGCCGAAAAACAACATGATCGCAATTATAGTGAATTCTATTACAACCGTATCATTATTGTTCGTTTTCATACGATCTCCTATGTTGACAGGCAGTTCTGTTACGACAAAGAAGCCATCGAACTTTGTATTGAACTGAATTTCAGTTTTCTTATACCGAATTTTTATACTCCACTTTTTGTGTCAAAGTCAATAAAAAGTTGAATCTTTGCCTTTTTACTTTTTACTTTTTACTTTCCCACTACTTCCTTTTCACAATTACCAAAGTAATATCGTCATTGGCAGGTGCAGTTTGAGTAAAAGCCGAAAGTGCAGATTCCACCTTGTCACGCAAACCTGAAGCTGAGGCGGAAAGATTCTTTTTCACCACCTCAATCAATCTTTCAATTCCAAATTCATCACCTTTCAAGTTATTCGCTTCCGAAACCCCGTCTGAATAAATAACAATAGCTTCACCCTTTTGCAGTTGAGTTTCCCCGACTTCATATTCAGCATCCGGCATAATTCCAAGTGGAAATCCTCCTGAATCAAGTTGAACAACTCTGCCGTCAACGTGTGCTATGAGTGGCGGATTATGTCCGGCGTTGATATATCTAAGAGTTCCGTCAGTCAAATCAAACTCAGCGATAAATAATGTCACAAAACGATTTGCGGGTGTGTTATGAGCCAAATATCGGTTAACTGAAGTAACTGTTTCTTCCAAAGTTGATTTAGCCGAAACCTGGGCGTGAATAGCCGCGTGAAGGCTCGACATCAAAAGCGCAGCGGCAGTTCCCTTGCCCGAAACATCACCCAGCGCGACAAACATTTTGTTATCGTGGCGTTCAATAAAATCGTAATAATCCCCGCCGATTTCATAACACGAAAAACTTATCCCCTGAAATTCATATCCCTCACTAATCGGCATTACCGAAGGTTGAAGCCGCTGTTGAATTTCGGTTGCCAATTTTAATTCGTGTTCCATTCGTTCACGTTCAAAGCGTGCTTCCAACAAACTTGCGTTTTCCACCCGAATCGAAGCCACCGATGCCAAAGTTGTCAAAATATTCAAATGTTCTTCGGTAAAGGTCGCTTCGTAAGTTGGCGAATCCGCATAAACCAATCCAAAAACTTCTTCTTCGGTCACGCTTAACGGAACTGCCAAAACCGAACGAATCCCCAATAAAGCCATAGTTTGACTGGCAAAACGCGGGTCGTGTTGAGCATCCGAAGTCAAAACGGATTTACCATTTTTTATTACTTCGTCCATCACGGTTCGGCTAATTCTGACTTCGGACGGAGTTTCATCTTGTCCGCGCACCCGTGCCACCGCGATTTTCATCCCATTCTCAGCCGTTTCATCGCGCAACATAATCACGCACCGATCCGCCGGAACTGCTTCAAAAACCAATGAGGCAACTTGATTCAGAGTTTCATCCAATCCGGTCGAACTGAGCAATGTCACCCCAACTTTGCTAATCAAAGCAAGCAATTCACTCCTCGAAGAAACCGCCTGAGACTCAAGCATTTCGGCGGTCGAATTTTTATTGCGCGAAAAGGCAATCGTCATCGCCGGATTCAAGGCTTCGGTGTTATCGGCAATTAAAGTCGCATTTTGAGGCGGCGATTGTCTCCCGTCGTTAAAAACGATGACGGTTTCGCCAATTTGAATTTCTCCGCCTGTCATCAGCGGAAGTGGCATCGTGACGTTTGAACCGTTATAACGTGTGCCGTTGGCAGAACCTAAATCTTGCAGCCAAAATGAATCACCTTCTTGCCTGACCTCCGCGTGAAGCCGGGAAGCAAACGCATCAGGAATACAAATATCACTCCGAGCCGAGCGTCCAATCGTAGTCCGCAACCGAGATAACGAAAACTTATCAGCCGGTCTGTCTGCATATTTAATAATTAGTTCAGGCATAAATTTTTCGTCAGTGCAAAAGGGTAAAAGTTTAAAAATGAAAAAGTTTTAATTGATTTTCGATACGGCTTTTACTTCAATGAAAAACTTGATTGAGTGTTTCAAAAGCAACTGAATAGGCTCTCACTTTTTCACTTTTCCACATTTTCACTTTTAACCTTTCGTTGTCCGTAAATCACTTCCGTTCCGGCAACATAGTCGTGTAAAGTTCTCCCTTTAGCATTTAGAATTGAATATAAAAAACCCAAGCCTCCGGTCAAAATGGTGAGCGGATAACCAATCAAATGACGTAAAAGTAATTTCTTAAAAGTAGGAATCCCGCCATCCGATTTGACCACTCTCAGCCCGGTCAACATTTTTCCGATACTCTGTCCGGCAAACATCGGGAAAATTACAAAATTAGTCAATCCCATCAAAATCATAATCAGCCATCCGGCATTACTTAATTCGCTATTGAGTAATTTTGCGCCGTCATTTCCCATCAATCTTCCGACCAAGATTGTAATGGTTGGAATGCTGATTAAAAAAATATAGTCAATCAGTAATGCCCCGCAACGCAGTAAAAACGGGGCTTTTAGCTTTTCCG
The DNA here is from genome assembly GCA_963779235.1 of Pyrinomonadaceae bacterium. GTDB lineage: Bacteria > Acidobacteriota > Blastocatellia > Pyrinomonadales > Pyrinomonadaceae > JAIBCC01. The sequence continues at coordinate 87,639 of CAVZXI010000008.1, read as the reverse complement.
CGTCAAAATCAACAACTATTTCTGCAGCTCTCGATTTTATCACCGGAACTGCTTTTTCGATTCTTGCACTCATTCTGTAAAGTTTAGTTAATGTAACTATTTCGTGATTTTTTGTGTCGCCGAGCGACATTTATTAAAATGTTTTCCCAGCTTGGCACAAATTATTCTGGGTACCAAATATTATTTCTCTGTGCCTAAATTAACCAATCGTGAAACGGAGAGTTGTATCGCCAACCCGAATTTTATCTCCGTGAGCCAAAACGTGCGGTTGACGTGGCAAAAGCCGATTTGACTCATTAGCCGTTGACATTAAAATCGTTCCATTGGAAGAGCCTAAATCTTCCAACATAAAAATATCATTTTCGCGCCAAATTCTAGCGTGTTTGCGCGAAATCTTAGTTTGCGGATCGTATTTCGACAAATCAACTTCGGGGAAAATATTTGACATCGGGTCGCGTCTGCCAAGCAAATTGTTTTCCTTTTCCAGATTATATTCCGTCTGGTCTAAGTCATTTGTGCCAATTATCATCAGCCGAGCCGTCAGTTTTGGCGCGGGATAAACGGACGGAGTGTGCAAATGTTTGGCTTGATCGGCAAGTGGTTGTTGCGCTCCGCAGAAGGGACAAAACATATCGGTTGCGACAATCTTTTGTCCGCAAAAACCGCAAAAGACCGGCAAACTTCCCGTCATCGGCATTCCGCTCGTGGCTGTCATCACGCCAAATGTCACCGTTCCTTTTCGCAAATTCTCTAAATGTTTGCTCAAAGCATCGCGCATCTCAGCCGCCGAACTAAATCTTTGCTGTGAACTATACTCAACCGAACGCATTAAAATCTGTTCGATTTGATCCGAAAGTTGAGAATTTATCTGTCTCGGACGCGGATTTTTATTAAAATCAAAAATCAACAGCGGATTGCTTTGCGGGTCAGCCCCCGTCAACAAATGAAACATCGTCGAGCCGAGACTGTAAATATCCGAACGCGGTTCGACATTTCCGCTAAAAAGTTCGGGCGGAGCATAGCCCATCGTGCCAACTGCGGTAACACCTTTTTCCTCTTTATTTACCCAGCGGGCAATGCCAAAATCAATCAGCATTACTTTGCCCGAATTGCCGTCAATCATAATGTTTGACGGTTTCAGGTCACGATAAACAATCGGCGGTTCGTGACGATGAAGATAATCTAAAACATCCGCGATTTGAATTGCCCAATCAGTAATACTCACTTCATCAATTCGACCTTCGGGCGCGGCTCGCATTCTGCCAGCCAAATCTCCACCCGAAATATATTTCATCACCAAATAAAATCTGGCTTCTTTTTCATCATAGAAATAATCGTAAATGGTAGGAATCGCCGAATGTTCGAGCGATGTCAAAAGCAATGATTCGCGTTTAAAATCGGCAACGGCTTTATCCTGCTGAGCTTCTTCAATATAGGATTGCACCATTTCTTTGACCGCCCGCAAAACGCCGCCCAGATTTTTATCATTGGCAAGATAAACCGCGCCCATCCCGCCACCGCCGATTTTTCTGACGATTTCATAACGCCCGTTCAAAACCGTGCCTTCTTCCAAAGGTTTGAGTTTGGCTTTATTTCTGCCATCGGTATCAATTCCAACCGCAAAATTTGGATTGGTAAATGAACGCGCATCTTTGTCTTCGCCGCTACTTTCAGCTACCGAAACTTGGGCTTCAACCGGACTCGAAACTTCCGCGACAACTTCCGCTTTTTCTTCGATTGGAATTTCTTCGACCGGAATTGAAACTTCAGCTACGACCAGAGGTTCAACTACCGAAGTCGTAATCACCGGACTTGAGATTGCTTCAACTTCGGCTTTTGCCGATTCTGCTGATTCTTCAATCAACGGTTTTTCATCCGGCTTTTTGAGAGTAAATTCTCCCAAATCCAGTTTGTTTTTAGCAAAATCGGACTGAATATATGGAAGGGTTGCGCTAAATTCATCAACCTCAGCTTTTTCCAAAGCATCCACTATTTCGCTAACCTCAACTTTTCGCAAAGTATCCGCCGTTTCGCTGACACTTTCCGGCAAATTTTCGGCTTGATTTTCCGCTGGTTCGGTCTTTATTTCAGTTTCAATCGGAGTTTCTTCAACAATTTCGGGTAGAACTTCGTTTTCCTCTTCAGGTGATAAGTTTTCTTCGACCAATTCGGAGATTGGCTCTTTGATGGATTCCGTTTCAGAAACAACCGGAATATCAACTATTCCATCCCTCGGAGCTGAAACAATTGGACTTTCGGCAGAAATTTCTTCTTCCACAACAGGCACAGAAACTTCTTCAATCCCGGGTGCGGAAACTTCTTCTACCACGGATTCAGGAGTTTCTTCAATTACAGGTTCAGATTTTGCTTCAATTACCGGCTCTTGAATTGGAGTTGAAACTTCCTCTTGCATTTCGGTCAAAGGAGCAATCAGAAGCTCAAAATCATCGGCTAAAACCAAAGGGGTGGCAGGGATTGGGTCTGATGAAACTTTTTCGGATGTTGCTGTCACATTTTGTTCCAAGTTAATATTTTCTACCACATCGCTGGGTTTTGCAGCTAATTCAGACTCAACCGAAGGAACATTTTCGGTTTGAGCGGTTTCTGTTGCAACCTCCGGGGCGGCAATCACCAGCGCGATTCCGCAATAGGGACAAAAAACATCGTTTGGGGCGACCTCAGAGCCGCATTCAGGGCAATAAATCATTGTTTTTACTATAGTTTAAACTAAATAATGTTAAATCTCAAAAATGTTTTTCCGACAATTATTTCGTCTCCATCGGACAAAATATGCGGATTACCCGGAATCAAACGTCTGCCGCGATTAACAAATGTTCCATTGGTCGAGCCTAAATCTTCAATCACAAATTGCCCATTGGCAAACAGGATTCGGGCGTGACGGCGCGAAACCTTTGCCTCCGGATCGTGCACGTCCAAATCAATGTCGGGGAAAATGCCATTATCGGCATCCCAACGCCCGATATATGATTCTTCGGCAGAGATTTTAAATTCCGTACCAATTGCAGTTCCTCTTTCAATCACCAATTTAGCCCGGACATTATTGTTTTTCAGTTCGTGATTATCTTTTTCCAGCGAAAGATTTTCCACCATTTTCGGCTCTTCGATAATTAAAGGAATCCCAACAGAGGTCACGCTTGCCGTATGAATACTCGGCTGTTCCGAAAACATCGGTTGATTGATCTGTGTTTCCAAATTATTTGCGGTTTTCAGCAAGGTTCCACATTCATCGCAATACTGTGAACCTTCCAGATTTTCTGTCCCGCAAGTTTTACATTTATTCATTTTTACTATTCTTGCGACCTTTTATGAATTAGGTCATTGATTCATTGAATCATTGATTCATTTGCTCATTGATTCAATCTTAAAATGATTCAATCAGCCAATTCCTAAATAAGTATAGCTTTTGTATTTTAACCCGTAAATTGATAATCGTAAATAGGGCTTCTCACCTTGTTGATTTTTATTTCAAAAAAATTCTATTTTAATTTTTGAAACTTATCCAAATAATTAGGAATTGCTGACTATTTTTGAAACAATTTTTTTTCGGCTGACGTATCTAGGGCTTAGACGCATTTCAAATTTTTATTTTGCGTAACAGTTTAAATAAGTAAAATAATCAGTTTAACGAGGAAGAAAATAATGGCAGTCAGCCGTCGAAAAAAAATTATTATTGGAATTATTGCAGCCGTTCTACTCTTTTCAATCATTATCATCAGTGTCTTTGCGAGTCGAAAAGATATTCCCGAAGCTACGGTGGTCAAGATTGAGCCGAAACGTGAATTACGCTCAACCGTCACGGCTTCGGGCGAAGTTCGCCCCATTCAATTTATCAATTTAACCAGCGAAGTGCAGGGACGAATTGAAGAAATTTATGTCAAAGCGGGTGATGTCGTGACCAAAGGTCAACCGTTAGTTCGGCTTGACCCGGATCAACTCCAATCCAGCACCGATGCCCAAACCGCAGCCTATCAAGCGGCGCAAAACGAATCGCAAGTTACCCGTTCACAAATTATCGCCGCCCAAAATCAGTATTCGCAAGCCCAACAAGGTCAAATTGCTTCCGATGCCAGCGTGAACACGGCTCAACAACAAGTTTTGTCCGCTCGGGATGGCGTAAATACTGCCAAAGAAGCCGTTAATCAAGCCCGCCAGCAAGTTGTTGCAGCTCAGACCGAGGTTGACCGCACCAATGTTGAACTAAACGCCTCTCGTCGTGAGTTAAAACGAGCTGAAGAATTGCTCGAAAGCGGGGTTATTTCCAGATTTGAATATGATGCTGCCAAAGATAGAGTTTCCAATGCGGAAGTCGCTTTGAAAAACTCCGAGTCACGTTTGCAGTCGCAAAAAATCTCGATTACTGAAGCCCAGTCTCGCGTCAAACAAGCTGAAAGTAGCGTTAATGAGGCACTAAATCGGGTGCGTGAGTCGCAGGCTCGTGCCAATCAGCAAAGCGTTTCGGTCAAAGACGCACGGCGTGGAGTTGATACCGCCAGTTGGAGTTCAAAAGCCAGCGAACAACGCTCTAATCAAACTCTTGCTATCCTCAAAGGTCAAAGAAATCAGCGTGACAAAACTTTACAAATTGCTCCAATCAATGGAGTTATCGCTGACATCCCGTCAAAAGTCGGAACTTTTGCGGTTGCCGGACTTTCGACCACCGCTCTGTTGACCATTGCTGATATGTCAACCATCAATGTTGAAGTCAAAGTTGACGAAACCGAATTTACTAAAGTCAAAGAAGGTCAATCCGCTAAAATTAAGGTTGACGCATTCGGCGAAAAAGAAGTAACAGGTGTGGTAATCAAAGCCGAGCCTCTGGCGCAAGGAAAATCTGCCACTACCGGCGGACTTTCGACCAATATCAATGTTCAAGAGGCAAAAGAATTTAAGGTCATCATCGAATTGAGAGAAGTCCCCAATGAAATCCGCGACGGGTTACGTCCCGGAATGAGCGCAACGGCGGTTATTACTACTGACACGGTGCAAAATGTCGTCACTGTTCCGCTTCAAGCCTTAGTCGAAAAAATGCCTGATTCTCCGACTCCAACGCCCGAAGGAATGAAAAACGATGTGGTTTCTCCGGCAGAAAAGCCGAAACCAATCAAAGGCGTTTATATTTTGGAAGATGGTAAAAAGGCAAAATTTGTTGAAGTGACAACCGGAATTACCGGCGAATCCGACATCGAAATCAAAACCGGAATTTCCGCTGATCAAGAGGTTATAACGGGTCCGAGTCGAATTCTCAAAACTCTGAAAGATGGCGATGCGGTCAAAAAGCAGGTCAAGAAAGAGGGAGAAAACGCTAACAAATCGTAGTGTCATTGGTTGATTGATTCATTTGCTCATTGATTCATTGTTTTTGAAATGATTCAATGATTCGATGATTCAATGGTTCAATAAATGTTATGGAAGAGATAAACAATAACGGAAATTACAATCCAAACGCCCCTGATTCGCTGATTTCGATGCGAAATATTTGGAAAACTTATCAGATGGGAACTGAGCAACTTCACGCCTTGCGCGATGTTTCCTTTGATGTAAAAAAGGGCGAATATTTGGCAATTATCGGTCCTTCAGGTTCGGGTAAATCAACCTTGATGAATTTGATTGGCTGTCTTGATTCACCAACCAGCGGTCAATATTGGATCAACGGGCATCTGGTTTCAAAAATGACGGACGATGAATTAGCGCAGATTCGCAACAAAGAAATCGGTTTCGTTTTCCAAACCTTTAATCTTTTGGCTCGCGCTACGGCTCTGCACAATGTCGAATTACCTTTGATTTATGCGGGGATGGGGGCAACCCAAAGACATCAACGCGCCCAAGAAACTTTAGCTTCGGTGGAACTCGGAGATCGGGTTAGTCATCGCCCGAATGAACTCTCCGGCGGACAACGGCAACGGGTGGCAATTGCTCGCGCTCTGGTCAATAATCCTTCGATTTTATTGGCAGATGAGCCAACCGGCGCACTGGATACCAAAACCAGTTATGAAATTATGGAGCTTTTTGAAAGACTCCATGAGGCTGGAAATACCATCATTGTTGTCACTCACGAACACGATATTGCCGAACGCGCTCATCGGATAATCACGATTCGGGACGGTAAAATCGAGAGTGACGAAAAGACCAAGTAATGATTGAAAATCTTCCCCTGTACATCGTTGTCGTATTTATTATCACAACGCTTTTAACGGTTGGGATATTTCAGTATGCAATAAAACGTAGTTCGTATTCTTCAAAAACGACTACGTTTTTATCGTTTGTGATTCCTTTTTGGCTAATCTTTCAAGCCACGATTGCCTTTTTGGGTTTTTACCAATTTACCGACACGATTCCGCCCAGATTGGTAGCTTTTGCCATCTTTCCCGCACTTCTAACCATTATCGGTTTATTCATTTTTTCAAGAGATTTTATCGAAAAACTTCCGCTTCAAGTGCTAACCTTTGTTTGTATTATTCGGATTCCGGTTGAACTCGTTCTGCTCTGGCTTTTTCAAAACGGACAAGTTCCCGAATTGATGACTTTTGAAGGCAGAAACTTTGATATTCTGAGTGGAATTACCGCACCGATTATCGCTTGGCTCGCCTTTCGCGGTGACAAAATAAATAAACCGATTCTTTTAATTTGGAATGTCATTTGTTTGCTTTTGCTGATAAATATCGTTTCGCACGCTGCCCTTTCTTTGCCTTCACCAATTCAACAACTCGCTTTTGAACAACCGAATCGCGGAGTTCTCTACTTCCCTTTTATTTGGCTTCCTTCAACCATTGTCCCGATTGTGCTTTTCTGTCATTTGGTTAGTTTTTGGCAAATTTTGAAGAAATAGTTATCTTTTGAAGATTCAGATGAAATGGACAAGATTAGTTGGAGGATTTTTAACAACTTTTTAATAAAAATCGGTAGGAAAATTTTCTAAACTACAGCGAAACAACAGAATAAAGAATGGCTTTTTTAGAATCTACTTATCTTCAAAATAAATATACATTCTAATTTCAGAATCAGTTCCACCATACACTATTATTATTCTTTTACTTGAGATTTTATGTTTAGTTATTAAATATTGTTTGGACTTTTTTAGCCTTTGTTCAATGGTAGATTTCTTTTTTTTGACCGAGTTTAAACCAATTAAGTAAACAATCTTGTTAGGACATAATTTGAGATGATTTGCTGCCACATGCAAACGAGATTTCTCATACTCAAAACTGACTCCAGATTGTATATTGAAATGTCGCCATTGAGATTGATCCTGTTTGCATTTTTCTTGTGAAAAAGTTTGAACGCCAAAATAAGATAATAGCAAAACAAAAAAAATAAATTCTCCAACCAGACTTTTTTTTCTCATATCTTTACTCCAATGGATTGTTCTTAGATTCAAGTATGAATAAGATTTTCTAAATTGATGATGGCAAAGAATTTATTCCTAATTGTTTGACGTGTCAAGAAAAAATTTGTAGCTTTGGCAAATTTTGCAGAAATAGTTAATAATTTGCAATTGAAGTTTTAGCTAACGACAAAATACAGCCACAAAAACTGCAAAAACATTACGCGTTTTTTATTACGCTTTGCGAATTTGAGTTTAATTGTGGTTTTATTACAGAGAATGGAAACCGAAATTATTACAACTTACGTCTCGCTCGGCTCAAATCTTGGTGATCGGGCGGGTAATCTTTTGTTGGCAGTTCGCGGTTTGACTGAGGCAAGTTTTATCGTTCACCGGCTTTCGGCGGTTTATGAAACCGAGCCATTGGGAGTTTTAGGAAATCAACCGAATTATCTGAATATGGTGGCGGAAATTCACGTTACCAATATTTCGCCTTCGCAAATGATGGCGCGGATGTTGCGGATTGAATATTTGCTCGGCAGACGGCGGATTGAGCCTCAAGCCCCCCGAACAGTTGACTTAGACCTTTTGCTTTACGGCGATCAAATCGTTGAAACTGACTTTTTGACGATTCCGCATCCGCGTCTGCATTTACGAAACTTTGTCCTAGTCCCAATGGTTGAAATTGCTCCGCATATTGTTCATCCTGTTTTAAATGCAACGATGCAAGAACTTCTTGACCATTCCCAAGATCAATCAAAAGTTGAAAGATGGCAACCGATTGCGGATTTGGGATTGCGGATTGCGGATTCCGCTTCGTCCCAATAAAATTAGACAAGTTTGCTATTTTGAAAATTAAAGCTAAACTTTAATCCAAAATCTGAAATCGAAAATTCTAAATGGCATATTTACAACCCGACAAACCCGATAAAATTTACTTGCCAGCCATTCGGTCGGCAAAAGAAAAAGGCGAAAAGCTAGTTTGCCTGACGGCGTATGATTACCCGACCGCGAGAACCGTGGATGAAGCCGGCGTGGATATGATCCTTGTCGGTGACAGCATCGGCAACGTTATTTACGGCTACGGCAACACGATCCCCGTTTCGCTGGAAGAAATTGAACGCGCAACGGTGGCAGTCAAACGGGCGACCGAGCGGGCAATGGTTATCTCTGATTTGCCCTACGGAACTTATCACGTTTCGCAAAAAGAAACCGTCAAAAATGCCTTGCGCTTGATGAAACACGGCGGAGCGGAGGCTATCAAATTGGAAGGTGGACGGAATCGGGTAAAATTAGTTAAACGGCTGGTAGATGAAGAGATTCCGGTGGTCGCCCACATCGGTTTAACGCCACAAAGTGTTTATAAATTGGGCGGTTATCGCGTTCAAGGGAGAACTGCCAAAGCCGCCAAACGTCTAATCGAAGATGCCAAAATGCTCGAAGAAGCCGGAGCATTTGCCATTGTTTTGGAACTCGTCCCGCGTGAAGTGGCGGAAATTATCACCAAAGAATTAAAGATTTCGACCATTGGAATCGGTGCCGGCGCGGGCTGTGATATTCAAGTTTTGGTTTTGCACGATTTAATCGGAATGACTTTTGGTCGTCAACCGCGTTTCGTCCGCAAATATGCCGATTTGCGTCAAGTAATGACCGAAGCCATTCAAACTTGGACAAATGATGTAAAAACAGGCGCATATCCAAATGAATCCGAGATCTTACGGTTTGACGGAGGAAACCAAAGCAGAACTTGAAAATTTGATAAAATAAAAAGTTTGGTATGGAAATAATCAACCGCAAACAACGAATGGCATCACTGGCGCGAAAACTTCGCCGCGAGCATAAAACTATCGGATTTGTGCCGACGATGGGTGCATTGCACGAAGGACATCTGCGGCTGGTGAGCGAAGCACGTCAGATGTGCGATGTGGTGATTGTTTCGATTTTTGTTAATCCGACTCAGTTTAATGATAAAAAAGACCTCGAAAAATATCCGCGGGATTTGACCACCGATGCCGCGCTTTTGGCTGAATATCAGGCGGATTATGTTTTTGCTCCTGAATCCGAAGAAATTTACGCTACCGGTTTTTCAACCTTTGTTTACGTCGAAGATTTAACCGAAACTTTAGAAGGGGTATCGCGTCCCGGTCATTTTCGTGGCGTGGCTACCGTAATCACAATTTTATTCAATACGATTCGTCCTGATTTTGCCTTTTTCGGGCAAAAAGATGCTCAACAATGTGCTGTCATTAAACGACTTACCATTGATTTAGGATTTGATACTGAAATTGTCATTGTGCCAACGGTCCGCGAGGAAAATGGACTGGCGATGTCTTCGCGTAATACTCGTTTGAGCAAAGAAGAACGCGAAAAGGCTTCGATAATTTATCAAGGTTTGCGCGAAGCAAAACTTGCCGCTCGAAATGGCGAACGAAATGCTACTAATCTGGAGCAAATAGTGCGAGATAAAATTGAAACCGAGCCTTTAGCCCGAATTGATTATGTCGCCGTAGTTGACAATCAAACGCTCGAACCGCTTGATTCTATTGGAGATAATGAAGTTTTGATTGCGGTTGCCGTCTTTTTTGGAGAAGTTCGTTTGATTGATAATACTGTTTTGAACCGTAAGCAGTAGTTTGGTCTCAAACTTGCATCTAACCGAACGATGCCAAATTTGGCAGAAATTATGATGAACAATAAACTTTTAGTTTTAGTTTTTTCAACGATTTTAGTTCTTTCGGGAACTGTCTTGGCGCAAAGAAACCATTTTGCACCTGTCAGACAAACAGCTACTTTGCAAACTCTGGACGGCGAAATTGTTTCATTGCCAACACTTAAAGGCAAGGTTGTGGTTTTGGCGATTGGTGCAAGTTGGTTGCCTTTATCAAAAACACAAATTATCACAACCAACAAATTAGCCAAAAAATATGCTAACAAAGACGTGGTAGTTTATTGGGTAACAACCGATTCGAGCAATGCAAAGTCAAAGAATTTTGCTTCAAACGAGCAAATCAAAGCATTTGGTTTGAAAAATAAACTGACTGCCACGATTTTGCGAGATTCTGACGGGCTTTTCACCTTGAAAAAATACGGCGTTGACCAACTTCCTTCGTTTATAATTTTGGACAAAACCGGAAAATCAATCGGCGAACCTTTCGGCGGTCTCGACCCTGAAAACGAACCCGAAATCTTCAACCAAGTTTCAATCGCCATTGATAATCAACTCTAAAGTAGGAAAGTGAAAAAGGTTAAAAGTGAAAAAGTTTGTTGATAATTACAGCAAACTTTTTCACTCTTTCACTTTTCCACTTTCCTATCTTTCACCAATTCATAAACCAAACTTATCGGCAACCCGACCACATTCCAATAATCACCTTCAATTTCTTCGATAAAAAGTGCGGCTTGGGCTTGAACGGCGTATCCGCCCGCTTTGTCCAGAGGCTCACCAAATTTAACTAAAAACTCAATTTCCGCATCTGAAAGTTCGGCAAATTTTACTTTTGTTCGTTGCAATCCAACCGTAGTTTCCCCATTTTTCACCACCGCTACGCCTGTCAAAACCTCGTGCCAGTTTCCAGAAAGCATTCGTATCATTTTTCCGGCATCGGCAAAATCTATCGGTTTTCCGATAATTTGATTATCAATCACAACTGTCGTGTCTGCGCCCAGGACTATTGCGTTTACATAATTTACAGCCACCGCTTCGGCTTTGGTTTTCGCTAATCGCTGAACATAATCAGCCGGATTTTCGCCTGCAAACTCAGTTTCGTCAACATTTGCGACTATTTTCTCAAATTCCCAACCAACCGAGGTTAAAATTTCTGCTCGCCGCGGACTCCCCGATGCTAAAATCAATTTTGGTAAATTTATCATTTTTCAATTATCATTTATCATTTGAATATTTCAAATTCCAAATTTCAAATTTAATTTGGAATCTGAAATCTGAAATCTGAAATCTGAAATGCAAGACCTTTTTCGCACATTACCAACGCTTTTGAAAGAATTTGACGACAATGAAACGGTTCGTCGGGCAGTTGTTTTTGCCGCTTGGCGAAAGATTGCCGGAGAGAGTTTAGCCGAACACACGGCGGCTATCAATTTGAATAAAAAGCATTTAACCGTGGCGGTTGCCGGTGAACGCTGGGAAAAATACTTGAAAGATTTGAGCGGTCAGATGATTTTCAAACTCAACTCTGCCCTCGGGCAAGCGGCAGTGACTTTCATAGAATTTTGTGTAGATGAAAAGGCAGTATTGGAAGAGCGAGAGAAACGAGGCGGCAAAGTTTTTGACGAAACCGAACTGCTAAAGTTGGCAAATAAACAACTTTCGCCCCAACTTCGGGCAAAATCTAAAACTATCAAAGACGAATCTTTGCGACAGGAATTTCTCAAGGCAGCCAGCGTCTGTTTGGCAAAAAAGGAGTTGCTCAAAAAGAAACGGTGAATAGCAAAGACGGCGAGGATTCTGTTAAAATTTAATCACGAGGTTTGAAATATGGAAATTACATTAACGCCTGAACTCGAAACTCTAATCAACGAAGAACTGCAAACGGGCGATTATTTTTCACCGAGCGATGTTTTGCGCGAAGGTTTGCTTTCGCTACGCGCCAGACGAATTCCGAAAGCAGTTCGGCTTGAAAATCTGCGCCGCGAAGTTCAAAAGGGATTGACGCGATGCGGGCGGGAGATTATAAAAGCTACGAATCGGCTGATGAAATGATGAAAGAGATTATCAAAGAGGCTCGTGCCGAATTTGAGGAAAAAGGAGAAAATAAATGGCAGAAGTAAGATATTTGAACATGACCGAGACCTGCCAGATCGCGAAATCCTCAAAGATATTTGGACAAATTTCAATTCTTGCCGAACATCAAATTGGCAAACTCACGATGATTTTTTCTCAATTTCAAATTTTCCTTATAAAAATTGCGTATTTTTTATTTTCCGATTGAAATTGGTGTAGAAATTTACCGCATGTTTCACGGAGCAAGAGACATTGATTCTCTTTTTGATAAATTTTTTTGAAGGATTACAACCATAATGGACGTTAGAAAAGTAGCAAAATTAGCACATTTAGAAATTACGGATGAAGAAGTGGCGATTTACACGCCGCAAATGAATGATATTGTCGCGTATGTTGAACAATTAAACGAACTTGACACCGCAAATATCGAACCGATGTTGGGCGGATTAACTGCCGAAGGCGAAGCAACCTACGCCATCCGCGAAGACATTCCGCACGAATCGCTGGGACAAGAAAAAGCGTTAAACCAAGCCCCGTCAGCAGTTGCCGGACATTTTCAAGTGCCGAAAGTTTTATGATTCCAAATTCTCAGATTCCAGATTTCAAATTGTTCGATTGGCAAGGTTTGCTTTTTACTTTTTACTTTTTACTTTTTACTTTGCTCTGCGTGTGTGACGGGTTCGATGCCGAATCTCGAAACAGCCCGAATGTGCTGATTCGCGAATCGTGGTCAAACAATTTTATTCATTTCACTTTGGCAATGAGATGAAATTTTCAGCCGAAAATTTGAAACTGCGCGAAAAGTTTTTAACGCCGGAATTTGTCAAATCTTTGCAGAATTTGCAGACTGAAAATGATGTTTTCACCACCAATTCGACCGATTTTCCGAGAGCATTTCGACTTGGCAATTGCGAAGTCTTTGAGCCGAACAAAACAAATTTTGAAATTTTGTTATTTTGGCGCGATGAAACGCGAAGCGAACAAAAATCAATCAATGCCGAAGTTGTCAAGCAAGGCGATAAATGGCTGATAAATAAGATTTGTAACGAGTCATCTCTGACGGTTCGAGTTGGCATATTGCCAATCTCGGAGAGCAAAATGCTCTCACGACAGCCAACTAGAAGATGGCGATAATTAAAATTATGTCAATTTATCAAACATCGAAAAAGCTTTAGCAATGCGAAAAATTAAATCCTACGCTGAATTCCCTTCTCTCAATTGAGCGCGAATCTGCCTTAAATCGTGCCGCAGAACTCGACCAAAGTTCAACCGAAATGGCTTTGAAAGGCTTTGCAATCGCCATCAAAGACAACATTTGCACCAAAGGATTTGCAAACGACTTGTGGCTCGCAAGATTTTGCATAATTACAAAGCTCAATACGATGCAACGGCTGATTGAACGGCTGAAAAATTCGGGCGCAATCATCATTGGCAAAGCAAATATGGACGAATTTGCGATGGGAGTTCTCAAACGAATCTTCGGCTTTTGGCGTTGCCGAAATCCTTGGGATACGGAGCGAGTTCCGGGCGGAAGTTCGGGCGGTTCGGCGGTGGCGGTGGCTTCGGGCGTTGTTCGGGCAAGTCTCGGCTCGGAAACCGGCGGTTCGGTTCGCCAACCTGCTTCGCTGTGCGGAATTGTTGGATTGAAACCGACTTACGGCAGAATTTCGCGTTTTGGATTTGTTGCCTTTGCGTCTTCGCTCGATAACATTGGCATTTTCGGGCAAACTTCCGAAGATGTGGCAAAAGTTTTGGGCGTGATTGCCGGACGCGATAAAAACGATTCGACTTCGGCTGATGTTGCTGTGCCGAATTATGTCAGCGAATTATCACAAAGACATTGCAGGCAAACAAATTGGCGTTCCGCGTGCGTTATTTGGCGAAGGTTTGGATGCGGATGTGAAAAATTCGGTTGAACAAGCGATTGAAAATTATAAAAATCTCGGCGCAGAAATTGTTGATGTAGAATTGCCACACGCAAAATATGGAATCGCGGTTTATTACATCATCGCCACCGCCGAAGCATCTTCAAATTTGGCGCGGTTTGACGGAGTGCGTTACGGATTTCGGGCGGAAGGTTCGCACAATTTGCGCGAAACTTATTACAAAACCCGTGAAGAAGGTTTTGGCGCAGAAGTAAAACGCCGGATTATGCTCGGAACTTATGTTTTATCAAGCGGTTACTACGATGCTTATTATTCAAAAGCGCAAAAAGTTCGCAATCTGATTCGACAAGATTATCTAACTGCTTTTGAAAAATGCGATGTCATTCTAACGCCGACTTCGCCTTCCACCGCGTTCAAAATCGGCGAAAAATCGGATGACCCGATTTCGATGTATTTGAGCGATATTTACACGGTTTCGGCAAATTTAGCGGCAGTTCCGGCAATTTCAGTTCCGTGCGGATTATCGAGCGAAGGCTTGCCGATTGGATTGCAATTAGTCGGGAAATATTGGTCGGAAAATGTTTTGCTGAATATGACTCACGCTTATGAAAATGAATTTCCGCTAAATGCTAAACCAAAGGTTTTCGCTGAATAAATTATTGAGTTAAGCCGATTTGGATAGGTGCTTGATCTTCAGGAGTTTTGACGGTTGGCGAAAGCGGTAAAATCTGTTGCCAACGGGTTTTATCGTCAATCATCATTTCTGCATCTTCGAGTGGGACGGGGCGCGAAAACAAATATCCCTGCCCGTATTCACAATTAAGAACCCTTAACTGATGAAGTTGGTGAACGGTTTCAATGCCTTCTGCAACCACATTCATTCCTAAAGTTTTCGCCAATGAAATAACCGTTCGGACAATTTCACCATTTTCGCTCCCATCTTCCATAGTGCTAACAAATGAGCGATCAATTTTCAAAGTATCTATCGGAAAACGATGCAGATAGCTCAACGAAGAATAGCCCGTCCCGAAATCATCAATACTCAATTGAACGCCTAATTTTTTCAGTTCTTTGAGCATTTTGATGGCGGATTCCGCGTTTTCCATGACCGCGCTTTCGGTTATCTCTAACTTTAAGGTAAATGGATCAATTCCGGTATCAACCAAAATCCGATCAATTTGATTTACCATATCTTTATGAGCAAAATGTTTGCCTGAAAGATTGACGCTCAGGAACAGTCCTTTATTGAGAGGTGATTTATTTTGCCATTTGACTAATTTTTCACAGGAATCGCGTAACATCCATAAAGTCATTGGAATAATTAAGTTAGTTTCTTCGCTGATGGAAATAAATTCTCCCGGCGGGACAAGTCCCCGGGTTGGATGATTCCAGCGGATTAACGACTCAAATCCAACTAATTTCATCGAACTCAATTCAACAATCGGCTGGAAATACGCACAAAGTTCGTCTCGTTCAAGGGCGTGACGCAAATCGGTTTCAACCTGCAAAAGAGTCAGCGCACGAGTGTGCATCGAACGATTAAAGACCTCAATCCCTTTGGCACTTCCTTTGGCGTGATACATTGCAATATCAGCATCTCTCAAAACCTCATCGGCTTCCTCATAATCTTTGCTACCGATTGCAATCCCAACACTAACGCTTGAAAATACTTCTCTTCCGGCGATGGAAAAAGGAGAAGCAATCCGTTGTTTGATAGAATCCGCCAAAATAAAGGCTTCTTCGATTCCGGCAATATTGCTCAAAATAATACCAAACTCGTCTCCGGCAAAACGCGCGACCAAATCGCCATCCCGCACCGAATCAGTCAGTCTTTTTGCGACGCTCAAAATTAAACGATCTCCGGTTGAATGACCTAAACTATCGTTAATTGTTTTAAATCGGTTAAGGTCCAGAAAGAGAACGGCAAAATTATAATTTGATGTTTGTTTGTGTTTTTCGAGGATAAATTTAAGAGTTTCGATAAAAAGATTTCGGTTTGGAAGGTCGGTCAAGGGATCGTGAAAGGCAGCGTGTCTAAATTTTTCTTTGCTTTCTTTTAAGGATTTATTTAACTCTTCTTGTTCACCCACATACAATTGAAGCTCTTTAATATAATTTTCGGCAACGTCTGCGCGTTCACGTTCCGTCTTGATAAGGCTTTTCTTTTTCCTTATTTCAATAAAAATAAACGAAGCGCAAAAAACAATATGAAGCAATGCCGCCACTCCGATCATTAACCAATGATCAGGCAAAAAGTAAATAGCCAAGACAGCTACCAAAAGCCCGATAAATAAACAGGTTATTAGAAAAAGTATGTTGATTCTTTCTTTTTTAAACACTTTCACGCACCATTTTGAGACGGAAAAAAGACTTTTTTTGAGGATGTTTTTCAATTTAATTTAAGCCCTAGACTGTGTGGAATCCTTGACCTTTGTTATTATACGTTTAACTGCGTTTAATTTCCAGAGTTTTTTTCAAAAAAAAGAAATGACGGCAAAAAAATAATTGCCGTCATCTTGTTTGTTGGTAGTTTTCTGACAATTTGCAACTAATTTTCAAAGACTGCCTACTTCCTACTCAGCCAATAAATCGTTCATAATCTTGGTCTGATGACGAATAGATTCTTGGTGAATCGCTTCCATCATTTCGATGACAAACTCTCTTGATAACTTTTTCTTAGCTGCATTTTCGGCACGGGTATTGATGATTTCGTCCCAACGATTGGTTTGCAAAATGGTGATGCCGTTATCGCGTTTGAATTCACCGATTTGACGGGCGATAAACATTCTTTCGCCCATAATTTCGAGCATATAATTGTCAATCCGGTCAATTTGTTGGCGAAGTGTGGCAAGTTTGTCTTCGGCTTCGTGGTCAAGAGCCGAATGTCTGATGACCAAACCGCGAATAATTTCGCCGAGACGTTCGGGCGTAACCTGTTGGGCGGCATCGCTCCAAGCGTTATCAGGATCGCGGTGAGATTCAATCATCAGACCGTCAAAATCAAGGTCAAGAGCCTTTTGAGCCACCGAAGGAATCAAACTTCGTTCACCGCAGATATGTGACGGATCAACGATTATCGGAATATTCGGATGCAGTCGGCGGAGTTCAATTGGCAATTCCCACATCGGTTTATTGCGATATTTTGTCTTTTCATACGAAGAAAATCCGCGATGAATTGCGCCAAGTCGTTTAATTCCGGCATTGTGAATTCGTTCGATTCCGCCAAGCCAAAGTTGCAAATCGGGGTTGATTGGATTTTTGACCATCACCGGAATATCAACGCCCTTCAGCGCGTCCGCCACTTCTTGGACGGAAAACGGATTTACCGTGGTTCTCGCGCCAACCCAAAGAATGTCAATCCCTGCTTCGAGTGCTTCTTCAACGTGTTGTCCGGTCGCCACCTCAACCGTGGCGGGTAAGCCGGACGCTTTTCCGGCTTGCACTAACCATTTCAGACCATCTTTGCCGATGCCTTCAAACATTCCGGGACGAGTGCGGGGTTTCCAAATCCCTGCCCGAAGTGCCGCAATGCCTTGATTTTTCAGGCGTTCCGCCGTTTCCATCATTTGTTCTTCGGTTTCGCACGAACACGGTCCCGAAATAATAAACGGACGTTTGATGTTTAAGCCCCATTCTTCGAGGGGAACGATGTCGAAATTACTCATGGTTTTAATTGTTAATTATCAATTGTTAATTGTTAATTTACTTGTTTAGCTTTGTTGTTTTTATGATACTTGTCAGCAATTTTATCAGTTCGATAGCGTCTGCATTTATGCTTTCAAATTGTTCTTGGCTCAGAAAATTCGTCTCTTTTAATAATTCCAGCCAGTAAATAGTTTCATTAATTTCCTTTTGTGCAATTGCCAATTTATGAACGAAATCCGCTGTGCTTTCCGAATGTTCCGCCTCCCGAATCATCGCCCCAACCGACGTTCCGCATCGCAAAACTTGTTTTGAAAGAACATATTCGCGATGCTCAGTAACCAAATATTGGTAGAGTTTCACTATTCGTATAGCAAACGCGAAACTCTTAATTTTCACGACATTTTCTTGCATTAACAATTAACAATTAACCATTAACAATTACTTCAAAATCTTCTTAATCTCGTTTGCCTCGCTCATAAATTCTTCTAATTCGGCAAACTTATTTTTGTTTATCAAATTGCGAAAGCGATACATTTTTTCGATATAAGTATCAATCGCTTCAAGTAAATAACCTTTATTTTGCTCAAAAATCGGCGACCACGTTTGTGGCGAACTTTTTGCCAGTCGCACCGTGCTTTCAAAACCGCCGCCAGCCATCTCAAAAATCGCTTCTTCGTCCTTTTCTTTCTCCAAAACTGTTGCTGCCAAGACAAACGAACTGATATGCGAAATGTGCGAAATATACGCCGCGTGCATATCGTGCTGATGAGATTCCATCTGTTTGATGTCCATTCCGATTGTTTGATACATTTCTTCCACTAATTCAACCGCGTCCGCATCGCTGTTTTCCACATCGCAAAAAATACAGATTTTATCTCGGAAAAGACCTGAAATTGCCGCCGTCGGACCTGAAAATTCCGTCCCAGCCATCGGATGCGAAGCCACATAACGTCTGCGATTCGGCGCATCTTTGACCGCATCAATCAAAACGCCTTTGGTCGAACCGGCATCGGTCACTATTTGATGCGGCTTAATCATTGAAAGAACATAGTTTAACTCTTCAATCAAAGCATTCACGGGAACAGTTAAAATTATCAAATCAGCTTCAGCAACTGCCGTTTCGCGTGATTCAAGGCGGTCAACTAATCCAAGTTCTAACGCTTTTTCGGCGTGAAATTCGCTATTTTCAACACCAATAATTTCGCTTGCAAAGTTTGTTTCACGCAAATCTTTTGCCAGCGAACCGCCGATTAAACCGATGCCGAAAATTGCTATTTTCATTCCAGATTTCAGATTCCAGATTTCAGATTTCAGATTTCAGACTTAATTTGAAATTTGAAATTTGAAATCTGGAATTTAGACAGGTCTCTCGCCCTGTTGATACTCGCCCAAAATTTTCAATTCGCTGGTCAAAGATTCGATTTCATCCAGCATATTTCGGTAAATTGCAAAATCTTCAAACCGTAAATCAACATAAAAAAAATACTTCCATTCTTCGCCAATCACGGGCAACGATTGGATTTTGTTTAAATTTATCCCGTAATCGCCGATAATCGTCAAAATTTTTGCCAAAGAGCCGGGCGTGTGATTTGCCCGAAAACTGAGCGAAGATTTGTTAATTCCTTTGACCACCTCGCCTTGTCGTTTTCGCAATGCCAAAAACCGCGTGAAATTTCGCTTATTATCGTGAATATCCGCCTCAATTATCTCTAAACCATACACCTCGCCCGCGTGTTTCCCGGCGATTGCCGCCCGATGTTTGATGTGATGCTGCTTGATTTCTTTGGCACTCGAAGCCGTGTCGCGCGATTCGACCAGTTGAATGTTTGGATATTTGTCCAAAAAGCCTCGACATTGCAAAAGTGCCATCGGGTGCGAATGAATTTCTTCAATGGTTTCAATGGTTTGATCGGGCAAAGCGAGTAGATTCATCTCAATACAAAGATAAACTTCGCCGAAAATTTCGAGGTTTGAATTTCGTAAAAACGCGTAATTCGGCAAAATCGAACCTGCTAAAGAGTTTTCAAAAGCACACACGGCATAATCAGCCTTGCCGGATTTGACGGCGTTAAAAACCTGCGGAAACGTCACACATTCAACCACAGAAATTTCCTCGTCAAAAAACTGTATCGCCGCCGTATCGTGAAACGATGCCTGAATCCCTTGAATTGCAACCCGTTTATTCATTATTGTTATACAAACCCAATTTGAAAAAGATTAGATTATAAACAATAATTCCTAGATGTAAAAGTAATTTTGGCTCGGTTGGCGAGATTTAGACGAATTTGTGAAAAAATTCATTTGACTTGGGGTTAATGGGTAGTTGATTTTTCTGGGGTGAATTGTGGGCTTTTGTCGCAATAAAAATCGCCACAGAATTTATAACGAATCCAGAATGGGGGACTGGGGGGAAGATTCTACGAATCGTTATGGTAAAATTCTGCAACGAAATTTGTCGTCCAACTGCTAGGCAGGCATTGGGGCAACATAATCTGCTAAATACCTGATCAGATGTTTTTCAACCGGATTAGTGCCGATTGAAGGAACATAATGAATTGCTCCGACTCTATCCATATTGGGAAGAATATCCAGCAAATCCAGTGCTTCACCTTTAACTACATAATTTTTGACTTTGCTGTGAAAAAGCACTCTGCCGGGGATATTTCCACCGCCCAATCCTGTCAGATTAAGCGGTGCCGGATTGATGGTAGAGGTGTATCTGGCTTGGTGAATCGCAACATACGAAGCAAGTCCGCCACCGAGCGAATGTCCAACTACAATATCGGGATTATGAATTACACCCAATCCGGCGGCAAAACCATATTGCCAAGAATATCCGGTTAAACCCTGCTGAATATTGTCGAGCCAGTCAGGACTCAATCCGGCATCCGTCCCTGAAAATGATAAAATCTTTTTTCCGGTTGGTGACGTTACTACCACCGCTCGAAAGTTTAATGGTTCAATGACAGTGGTTAGATTCCAAAAAGTTCCATTCCCAAATCTCCAACGCCCGACTGTTCCTTGTCCGGCATACGCCAGCCAACACAACCCGATTACTTCTTCATATGCTAATCCCCAAAAACTTGGTCCCGGCATTTTGTCACCCTCCTTTTTCGATAATTGTAGCAAAAATCCGATTCCTTGTTCACAATTAAATCGCTCCGTAATCGGTCAATAAAAGTTGAGACTGGAGCGCAATCGTCTCGATTGCCTTGAGCGCAGAGCGCGAACAACTGTTTATCTTTCTATAACTTAATGAATAACAGGCGTTTTCGCCTCGAAGCGAGACTCATTGCAAGCGAGGACGCTCGCGCTCCAGTCTTTTCTAACTTTTTATTGAGATATTAGCTCTTCTCAACTCTCAGTTTCGGTCACGTTTATTATGTTTCGTCCTAAAAATTTTGCGGCTCGCTTTATTTTCCTTGTGTTGCAAACGCGCTCGTTCTTTCCAAGTCACCTTGCCATCAGACTTAGCTTTCTTTTCGTATCGCTTTGCTGACTTTGTGCTATATTTGATGCTCTTGGCTTCGCGTTTGGTAATCTCGCCCGATTTCACACCGGTCTTAACGCGATGCTTTTGATTTTTTTGACGCTTGTCGGCGTGCGGCGTAATTTGTCCGTAGGATGTATTGGCAAAGATGCCGAATAATCCCAATACTATTAAAGTTAAAAGTAATTTTTTCATTTTTTTTCTCCTTATTTGTTTTTTATTGTTGTAATAGCGGAATTTTGCTCATTCTCGCTAGCGTTTGAACTTCGTTGTTCGGATAATATTTTCTCCTTACAAAAGAATTATTCATTGATAAACGGAACTTTTGTCGGTCGCGGAATTTTATCGGTTTGTTCCCGCTTCATTTTTTTTCGTTCGAGAATTCTATACATTTCAATAAGATTGTCATTTTCATCCCGCATCACATCACCTTTGCGTCCGGCTTTTGTCCACGCCATACTTTTCCAAGACTGTTTCTCATCGTCCCGATAAATCCGCCAGCGTTGGATTCGCTCGACTCGATCAACAAAAACATCCTCCCAATTTACACCGCTATGAACAACCTGCGAATGAACTACCACAATATTGAACGAAACCGAATTTGGCGTGTGCCATTCCCAACTCGGAAATGAATGAAGTTTGATGCTTTCAATCTCGCCGATAAAATCTTGCCACATATTGTCAACATCGTTCGGTTTGAGCGTTTCGATGAGTTTGTTAAGTTCGGCAACGGTCGGATTCTTTTTGCCTTCGTAATTGTTTGACGAAGTAAAAGTTCGCCAATAAACATATTTTCCGCCCATCACATCGTAAGCTGCATAACCTTTGACAACGACAAATTCGCCTGCCGTCTCGGTTTTAACTTTCGCCGTAAAGTTGCGAGTCCACATATATTTTTTATAAGTCGAACTCCATTCAACTTTGCTGGGACTGCCTAGCGTGACGGAGACAGTTTTTGGTCCCGATATTGATTTTTTGATTTGCGCGTCCGTTGGCTGTCCGAAACTCGTTCCGACACTAAACGCTAAAAACAACAGGGTTAGCGATAGAGTGAAAATAACTGATTGTTTGTTTTTCATTGTTTCCTTGTTTTTTTAGTTTTTCTTTTTCGATTTGCCCAAGTTTCAAATTCGGGGTCGTGTGTGACACCTCTGACTTTTTTGATTTTGGACTTTTTCCGATAGCTAACCTCTTGATTTGCATATTTATCGTGCGAACTTCTTACTTGAGTTGATTTTCTTCGATTCGAAACCTTTACTTTTGTCTGCTTTTTACGCAAAGCAACGATAACTTCATCCTCAATCTCAGGACGGAAAGATTTTTTTCTCTGCTTTGAAGTTTGCTTATTTTTACGCCGCAAAAAATCCCAATCGGTCGTGTTATATTGAATTACTGATTTTGTTTTTTTAACCTTCCGATTCCGTTTATTGTTCTGTCCAAACGTATTAACAGACAAAGCGAACAATAAAATTCCGACAAGTAAAATTATCTTTTTCATTTGTTTCGTTTCCTTTTTCGATAAATATTGTCTTGCTCCATATATGGCAAAAGATTTTGAGTTTTAGGCTTTTTCCTCGAAGTTGTTTTTCTTTTGCGACTCGTTTTGCCCAACGCCTGACCATCGCCCTCGACTGCCGTGGTTGACAGATTTCGGAGAGGTTTTCTATTTCTTGAGACTTCCGTTTCACCGTCATTATCTAAAATAATTATCGGTTTCGGACTTTTCGGTGCGCTCGTCCGCGCATTGACAGTTTCGGGATGCTTGTTATCCGTCACAATTTTTTCGGGAATTTGAAATTCGAGCAAAGCAGGGTTGGCTTCGGGTTTATTTTTGCTCTTTACCAAAACCTCGTCGTCCACTTCGGGTATCGAAAACCTCCCCTGCGGTTTCTTTTGCCTTAAAGCGGGATCGCCGAATTCGGGCTGTTCGTCAACCGTATCCATTCCGCCGTTATCTAGTTCTAAATTTCGGACAGGTTTGATTGGACGTTTTCGCAAAGTCGTGTTTTTGCCAGTATTTGAAACAACGCCATCAGCGTGTGGTTGGGTGGTTGAACTAAAATCAACAGCTTTCCCAGTGCCTTTTCTACCCATCGCATTTCCCGAACCCGCTTCTCTCTCCTGCATTCCTTCGTGTCCCTTCATCAGATTAGACCCGGTCGGTTTCGGCGACTTAATTTCCATCGCTTCTTCGACTGAAAAAATAAGGTGGTCAACTGATTTTCTGGCATTAGTTGGCGGGGTGGTAGTCGTTGTTGGCGTTGCAACTCTTGCTTTGGTTCGCTTTCGCTTGCTATTTTGCCCAAAAACATTGGTTGTAAAAAATAAGGCTAAACTAATGATTGCGATGACAATTAAATTTCTTTTTAACATTTCCCTTTCCTCACCTTTCCTTTTGTTATAAAATCAAGCCGAAGTTGTTTTACTTCGGCTATGCGGGTTTAGACGCACAGCTTAATCGAATTGGCGAATAAAAGTCTTCAAGTTTCGCTCAAAAAGTTCTCAAAGAATTCTCAAAGCAACTATGAGCAATGAAATCAATAACTTATATGAGTTTGGCGGTTTCCGACTCAATGCCGAAACAAAAACTCTGTGGCGTGGAAATGACTTGATTCCGCTATCACCCAAAGCCTTCGACCTGCTCAAATTACTGGTCGAAAAACAAGGCGATGTAGTTTCCAAACAAGAAATGTTGGATAAAGTGTGGGCAGATACATTTGTCGAAGAAGGTGTTTTAACCCAAAATATTTATACCCTTCGCCAGACTCTCGGCACAGATGAAAACGGAAAACCAATTATCGAAAACATAGCAAGACGCGGTTATCGGCTGACAGTTCCCGTTGTTTGCGAAGCGCGAGTGGGCGAACAGGCAAATAATGGGCAAAAAGTTCAAACAAATGATGTCTCGCCTTTCGCCCCTCGCCGTCTCGCCATCTCCATAGCAATTATCGTTAGTCTCGCCCTACTCTCCATAATCGGCTACCGCTTCCTAACTTCCCAAACTTCCGAAACTCCCAAAACTCCAACTGGTGAACTTAAATTCCAACAATTAACCGACACCGGCGATGTTAGTTATTTGACTATTTCGCCGGATGGAAATTTAGTGGTTTATACTCGCGGTTTTGAGTTGTATGTTAGAAATTTGCAAAACAATAATGAAACCAAATTGACAGTTGAAAGCTCAAAGAAAATCGGCTGTTTGCAGTTTTCGCCGGATGGGAATTCGATTTATTTTAGCAATATTTTTAATCGGGATGAAAAAGGTAGCATTTTTCGTATCGCCCAAACTGGCGGAACGCCTGTCGAAGTTGCTGAAGATGTTTGGAGCGGTTTTTCGCTTTCGCCTGATGGCAAGGAAATTACATTTGTCCGCAAATTCCCTGCCGAAAATAAACAGTCTTTGGTGGTCAAAAATTTAGAAAGTGGCGCAGAAAAAGTTCTCAAAACTATCAATTTGCCCGAAGAACTATACTGGAATAATTACCCCGCTTGGTCGGCTGAAGGCAAAAAAATTGCAGTTGTGGCAGTAACTCAAAGCGAGCATTTTTCGCGCATTTTGATGATTGACCGCGAAAGTGGAAATGAAAAAGAACTAAAACCGACAAGTTTTCGCAACATCGAACAAGTTGTCTGGTCAGCCGATGGAATTTCGCTGATTGCCGCCGCCAATGATGGGAAAAACTTTCAGATTTGGAAAATTTCAACCGCAGATGGCAATATCAAACGTATCACCAACGATTTAAATTCGTATCTCGGCATCTCAATTTCACAGGACAGAAAAAAACTCATTTCGCGCCAAAGGGTTTATTTTTCAAATATTTGGCTTGGTAAGAAAGGCGATTTAAATAGCCTCAAACAATTAACCGAAGGAACTTCGCGCAACGATGGTTTGCAGGGTTTGACGTGGCTGGACGATGAAAAAATTATTTATACGAGCAATGATGAAAAAATCCGCGATTGGAATTTGTGGTTATTGAATACTGCGGACAGCTCAAAGAAAAAATTGACCAACGACAGCGAAACGCAAAACGATTTTCCCACAGTTTCTGGTAATAAAACGATTTATTTTGCTTCCGACCGCAATAAACAAAGTCGGATTTGGCGCATCAACGCTGATGGCAGTAATCCAAACCAAATCACTTTTGGCGAAGATGAAACGCACCATTTTCCCCAAGTTTCGCCCGATGACAAATGGCTTTATTTCATCATCAAAAGCGGCAGAAGTTCAACCATTGGACGCAAATCTTTAACCGAAAATTCAGTGCAGGAACTTTCGGGCAAAACCAAATTTGTGCCGGGTAATTTTTTATCGCTCTCGCCTGACGGCAAATTTTTAGCTTTTCAAAATATTGCCCACCAATCCGAAGCCAATCATGCGACACCAAAACTCCAACTAGCAATTTTATCCACCGAAAACCCTGAAAATGTGACATTTACCGAAATTGACGCACTCCGGCAAGCGGTTGATTTGAGTGCAGATAGCAAATTTTTGAACTATGTCGCTGGCAACGTTAAAGAGACTGGAATTTTTCAACAATCTCTGGAAAAAGGCGCACAACCAACCCAAATTTTGCCAACTACACAATTCACAATTTTCAATTTTGCGTGGTCGCCAAGCGGTGAAAATCTAGCCGTTTCGCGGGGGCAACTTTTGCGGGATGTCGTTTTATTGACGAATTTTGAGTAAATCTCCTTTTGATTCCTTAAATTATGCGTTAAAATTTATCCGAAATTTTTATAGACTCAAGGAGTATTTTTTGCGAAAAATAGAATTACCTTTACGCGCCATAGAAACTCTTTTTGGCGTGAACGATGCCAACCTTAAATACCTGGAATCAATCCTTGCGGTTCAGATTAACGCTCGCGGAAACGATTTAGCTATTGACGGCGAACCAAATGACGTAGCAACAGTTGAAAGAATTTTGCAGGACTTTGCCGAACTCTTTAACGAAGGTAACACCTTTACTGACAAAGAGTTACGCGATGCGTTTAAGCAAATCACCGAAGATCGCACTTACTCTTTCCGCGACCATTTTACCAAATCGCGCTTTAATCCATCGGGCAAAAAAGCGATTGCAGCAAAAACTGCGAATCAGCGCAAATATATCGAGGCGATTCAAGACCACGATTTGACGTTTGGAATAGGTCCGGCGGGAACGGGCAAAAGTTTTTTGGCAGTCGGACTTGCCGTGCAAGCCCTTTTTAATAAACAAGTTGACCGCATAATTTTAACTCGTCCCGCAGTTGAAGCAGGCGAAAAACTCGGATTTTTGCCCGGTGATTTGCAGGACAAAGTTGACCCGTATTTGCGCCCGCTTTACGATGCACTATTTGATTTGGTTGATGGTGAAAAAGTTACGAAAATGTTGGAAAAGCGAATTATTGAAGTTGCGCCACTGGCATTTATGCGGGGTCGAACCTTATCGAACGCTTTTATCATCCTCGACGAAGCCCAAAATACAACGGGTGAGCAGATGAAAATGTTTTTGACGCGTATCGGATTTGGATCAAAAGTCGTGGTGACTGGCGATGTGACTCAAATTGACTTGCCACGCGGACAACGCAGCGGGTTGAAAGAAGCTGAACGAGTTTTGAAAGATATTCCCGAAATCGAATTTGTTTATTTCACCAAAAAAGATGTCGTGCGCCATCGTCTGGTGCAGTTGATTGTTGAGGCTTACGAGGAACAGGCGGAAAAAGAAGAGGATTAAGATAATTTTTAATTTCGTTAAACTAATAACTATTTGCCAACCCCCCATTTATTTCGTAACCTCTTATAAACACTAATTTTCGAGGCAAATTTGTTCAAAATTGCATGGTCAGGGTTCAAATTTCCAACGTGGCTTTTGGGCGTGCTAATCTTTTTTTGCCTTCCTTACACTATCAAATCCCAACAATTTCGTTTTGACCATTGGACGGTGGATGAAGGTCTGCCCCAAAATTCGGTTTATGAAATGACTCAAACGCCGGATGGTTATTTGTGGATGACGACTTTTGACGGTTTGGTGCGCTTTGACGGGGTTCGGTTTACGGTTTTTAACAAGGCAATTCTGAAAGACCTTCCTTCTAATCGTTTTGTCGCCGTTTTTGCTCAAACAGACGGAACTCTGTGGGCGGCATCCGATACCAACGGGTTAATCAAATACAAAAACGGTCAGGTTCAAGCGATAACTGAGGTTGACGGATTACCGCTAAAACGACTCTATCAAATCCAAAAAGATGTGGATGAAAGCTTATTAATTACAACACTTGACGGTTTTGTGCGGCGAAAAGAGGAAAAATTCAGTCTCGAAAAAAATCGGATGTTCGGGATTTTAGAATCTATATTTCGCCAAACGGCTGGCGTTGGGAATTGGATAACTACGGATTACACCGACTCAATCAGGCGGGAGTTAGAGAAGAATTCGCCGTTCCGTTTGATGTCAAAAAAATTACTGATGACCGCACTCTTAACTACATTTCTTCGGTGCCGATGTTTGAAGACAAATCAGGTTCTCTGTGGTTATCGGCGGGAGGAAATCTTTATCGTTTGCAAAATGGCAAGTTTTCGACTTTTACGGCTAAAAACGGAATGCCCGATAGTATAGTGACTGATATTGCAGAGGATTCCGAAGGCAAAATTTGGATTGGAACTAATAAAAACGGCGTTTGCCAATTAAACGAAAACAATTTGACCTGTTACGACAAATCCAAAGGATTGAGCAGTAATTTTGTCCGCGATATTTTTTTGGATCGTGAAGGCACTATTTGGATTGCAACCGATGACGGCGGCATCAACCGCGTAACTAAAAAAGCCGTCACGCCGCTTTCAGTTAGTGAGGGGCTTTTGGACAAAAATATTTATCCAATCCTGCGGGGCAATTCGGATAATCTTTGGGTTGGCTCGTGGAAAGGTCTTTCACAAATTGCGGACGGAAAAATTAAAAATTATTCGCTCAATAATCCGCTTCATTATGAATTTGTTCAGGCTTTGCTCAAGGACAGTCAAGGACGGCTCTGGATTGGAGCAGTCGGCGGTGTCCAATATTTGAAAGATGGCAAATATTACGATTTCACGTCTCAAACAGGTTTTTCGGTAGGTTCCGCCGATTATTGGGATATTCACGAAAGCCGTGACGGAACAATTTGGTTTGCCACAAATCAAGGTTTGTTGAAACTGCAAAACAACCAAGTTATTCGGCTCACTACTGAAAATAATTTGCCAACTAATGATGTCAGGTTGATTTATGAAAAACAGGACGGAAATTTTCTGCTCGGCACATATAACGGCTTATCAGCAATGACCGCCGATGGAGAAATCCAACAAACTTTCACCGAAAAAGATGGATTAGCTGGAAACTTCATTCGCTCAATTTATGAAGATTCTGACGGAATTCTCTGGATCGGAACTTACGATAGCGGTTTGTCACGCCTGAAAGACGGCAAATTTACCAACTTTTACACTTCCAACGGGATGTTCAGCAATGGAGTTTTTGCTATTTTGGAAGACAATCGCGGCAATTTTTGGATGTCGAGTAATCAAGGCATTTATCGCGTTTCCAAACAAGAATTAAACGATTTTGCCGATGGGAAAATTTCTAAAATTACCTCAACCGCCTACGGAAAATCCGACGGAATGCTCAATCCCGAATGCAACGGCGGGCGGCAACCTTCGGCTCTGAAAAATAAAGACGGTAAATTATGGTTTCCAACCCAAGACGGCGTGGCAATTATTGATCCCGGAACAGTTCCTTTTAATCCGAATCCGCCGCCTGTGGTCATTGAATCCGCCGTTTTGTCGGGAAATAGTGTTGATGTTAAAGACAACCTTGAGATACAACCTAACCAAAATTCTTTGGAAATACGCTACACGGGATTGAGTTTTATCAAACCCGAACAAACCCGATTTCGCTACAAATTAGAAGGATTGGACGAAAATTGGACGGAAGCGGGAACGCGGCGCGAGGCATTTTATCCGTATCTGCCGCCGGGAAATTACACTTTTCGGGTGATTGCGGCAAATTCGGATAATGTTTGGAACGAACAGGGCGCAACGGTTGAAATTACGGTTTATCCCGCTTTTTATAGGACTTGGTGGTTCTGGAGTTTTTCAATTTTGGCGATGGCGGCAGTCGTTTATTTTTGGAATCGGCAACGGATTTTGCGGCTCACACGCGAGCGCACGGTGCAGCAAAATTTTGCCCGTCAGTTGATTGCCTCGCAAGAAGCCGAGCGCAAACGCATTGCCGCTGAATTACACGATTCGCTCGGACAACATTTGGCGATGATCAGTAACAGTGCCGCTTTCGGGGCGCAAACTTCTCAAAAACTGGAAGAAGCCCAAGTGCATTTGCATAAAATCTCCGAAGAATCCGTTCAGGCAATCGCCGAGGTTCGTGAAATTTCTTATAATTTGCGACCATATTTGCTTGACCATTTGGGTTTAACTAAAGCTATCAATTCAATGCTCAAAAAAGTTTCGGAAGCAACCGAAATTGAGGTAATTTCTAAAATTGATGCGATTGACGGAATTTTTCCAAACGAATCGGAAATCAGTATTTATCGCATCATTCAGGAAAGTTTGAATAACATTTTGAAACACGCTGAAGCTACTAAAGTAACGGTTCTGACCAAAAAAGATGGACATTTTGTGACGATAAAAATTAGTGACAACGGAAAGGGTTTTGAGATACAAGAAGATAAAAAAGGCGGATTTGGATTGTTGGGAATGCAGGAAAGAGTAAAAATGATTGGTGGAATCATTACGCTAGATTCTGAACCAAACAGAGGCACTATAATTACCATTAAATTAGAAGGGGAGATGGGGGAAAAGGGAGATGGGGAGATTTTAAGATGAGTGTAAAAGTTGTTATCAAGATTTAGAGGTTTATAAAAAAGCGTTTGCGGCAGCTATGGAAATTTTTGAATTGAGTAAATCTTTTCCTAAAGAAGAAACTTATTCGCTGACTGACCAAATTCGCCGTTCCTCACGTTCTGTCTGTGCCAATATTGCTGAGGCTTGGCGCAAACGCCGATACGAAGCTGCTTTTATTGCCAAATTAAGTGATGCCGAAGGCGAAGCTGCTGAAACACAAACTTGGCTGGAATTTTCCGTGAAATGTGGTTATTTGGAAAAAGAAACGGGCAGACGGCTATTTAAAGAATATGACGAAATAATTTCAATGGTTGTTTCAATGATAAATAATTCGGATTCTTGGGTTTTACCATCTGGAAGGAAGGGAAAATAAAGAGATAGGGAGAAGGGGAGATAGGGGGATTTTGAATATGAGTAATGAAATTAAAAACAATCAAGACAATAAACAAAAAGAGAACGCCGATAATTCCCCATCTACCCCACTCCCCGTCTCCTCTTCTCCCCGTCTCCCCTTTTCCCCTTTTCCCCTTCTAACAATAATACTGGCAGACGATCATCCAATTGTCCGTCAAGGACTGAAACAAATCATCGAATTTGATAAAGGACTCACCGTTGTTGCCGAAGCCGGAGACGGAAAAACCGCGCTGGATTTGATTGAAGAATATCAGCCCCAGGTTGCTGTGCTTGATATTGATATGCCTGAGATAGATGGATTTGGCGTAATTCGTGCTTTACAAAAAAAATCAATCAAAATTGAAGTAGTTTTTTTAACGATGCACAGCGAAGAAGAGATTTTTCAAGAGGCGATGGATTTAGGAGTTAAAGGCTATGTTCTGAAAGAAAGTGCGGTCAGCGATATTGTTGCCGCCATAAAATCCGTCGCCAATGGTCGTTCTTTTTTGAGTCCTTCTTTATCAATGTTTTTGCTAAATCGTCGGCAACGAACCGCCCAACTTGAATCTGAAAAACCGGGATTACATCTGTTGACTACCACGGAACGCCGCATTTTGAAACTTATTGCCGCTGACAAAACCAGTAAAGAGATTGCCGAAGAGCTTTTTATCAGTTACCGCACCGTTGAAACTCATCGAACAAATATTTCCCGCAAGCTGGATTTACAAGGTTCTCTGGCTCTCATCAAATTTGCCGCAATCCATAAATCAGACCTCTAAACTCAAGCATCACAGCAATTAAGTTTTTATCTACGAGTTCACCCGTAGATAAAAATACGAGTCAGCCTGTATTCCATTCCTATTTTCTTTTTTTTACACTGCTTCAACAAAAGGATTTTTCTTTTCGATTGTGCTGAATCTGAATTGTTTCAGCTTCAGATTTGATGCCCGCTAGAAAATTGAATATTTTGAAATTTTTGGCGGGTAATTTTTTAAGTTTGAGAAAAATATGAGCATAAAACCATCAGCCAAAACTACCGAAATTCTGGTTCAAGAATTAGACAAAGAACTTCTTGTTTATGATTTACAAACTAACAAAGCTTTTTGTCTAAATGAAACATCGGCTTTTGTTTGGCAGATGGGCGATGGGACGAAAACCGTTGCAGAAATCAGCGATTCAATTAGCCAAAAGTTCAAATCGTTGGTCAGCGAAGATTTTGTCCGGCTTGCGTTAAATGAGTTGAAACGCGATGGATTATTGGAAAATGTTGATGAATTGAATATGTATTTTTCAACATTTTCCAGACGCGAAGTAATTAAGAAAGTCGGACTGGCTTCGATGATTGCCCTACCTTTTATTACCTCCGTTACTGCGCCAAGTGCTGTAAACGCTCAGTCTTGTCTTCCCTCTAGAACAGCCTGCACTTCTAACAACAATACTCAAGGCGATTGCTGTCCGAATTTACGTTGTAGAACTACGAGAGAATTCCCGGCTCAGACTACGTGTGCAAATTGCCAACCTAGCGGAGTTCCGATTGTTAGTTGTGGTTCAATTGGCGGCTGCGGCAATTGCAATAGTGCTAATAATAACATTTGCTGTGATACATCAGCACCAATCACGAATGATGGAACTTCTTGTCTTTGCGGTTAAAGGAAATCTTAAACTCTCCTAAATAAAATTATGAATATAAAACCAATCAGCCGAAAACAAAATATCGTTGTTCAGGAATTTGAAAAAGAGTTGTTAGTTTACGATTTACAAATCAACAAAGCCTTTTGCCTAAATGAAACTTCGGCAATTATTTATCAACTTTGCGATGGAACTAAATCCGTGGCGGAAATTAGTCAGACATTGTATAAAAATTTGAAGCAATCCATCAGCGAAGATTTGATTTGGCTCGCTTTGGATAGTTTCAAGAAAGAAAATCTGCTCGAAGAGGGCGAATCATTTGCCGTCAACTTTAACGGATTAACCCGTCGGCAAGTTATCAAAAAAGTCGGATTCGCCACGATGATAGCTTTACCTGTGGTTTCATCAGTCGTTGCGCCAAGTGCAACGATGGCGGCATCAGGCGGACTGGCTCTTTTTGCCGCCTGCACTACCAACCCGGACTGTGCTTCAGGACATTGTAATACCTGCAATGACGGACTTTGCCCAGTAATCGGTGCTAAATACTGTTGTGTCGGCACAAGCTCTCAATCTCCGGGATCACTCCAGGACGGTTGTAAACCTGTTGGCGGTTGTCCTATAGAAGCAGGAGCCTGTTGCAGTGGAGCAATAGTTACGGGACCTTCCAATTGCCAGCTTCCTGGAAGAGAAGCGTGTTTTTGTGCCTAGGCTCAAGGTAGTGAGTATCAAACTATGAAAATAAAACCTATCAGTAAAAAACAAAATATCTTCGTTCAGGAACTTGAAAATGAAAGTTTTAGTAGTAGATGACAACTCACAAGCACGACAATTGATAAAGGATTTTGTGCTGACCGAAGATGACGAGTTCCGCGAATGTGAAGACGGCGCGGAAGCACTCGCCGCATATACCGAATTTCAACCCGATTGGGTGCTGATGGATTGGGATATGAAAAAGGTTGACGGACTCACTGCGACACGCAGAATCCTTTCTAAATTCTCAGATGCCAAAATTCTGATGGTCACCAACTACGATGAACCTGATTTGCGTCAAGCCGCCGCACAAGCGGGTGCAATCGGTTATTTCAAAAAAGAAGATTTGCTCAAATTGAAACAAATATTACATAATGGCTCAGATGATTCTTGCCTTTGATGTCCATTACCTAAATGATGATGCCACAACAGCTTGCGTCTGCTTCGATGATTGGACAGATGCCGTTTCAACTCAAGATTTTGTCGAACTAACGCACAATGTGGCACCTTACGAATCGGGCAAATTTTACAAACGCGAATTGCCTTGCATAATTTCTCTGCTCGAAAAACATAATCTACAACCCGAAATAATTGTGATTGACGGCTACGTTTGGCTCGATGAAAATAAAATTGGGCTAGGCGGACATCTTTACAATGAATTAGGCGGAAAAATTCCAATTATCGGCGTGGCAAAAAGTAGATTTGCACTTCATTCCAAAGTTAAAGGAGTGTTTCGCGGTAATAGCCAGAATCCGCTTTATGTGACTGCAATCGGAATTGATTTGGATGAAGCCGCAAACAATATTGAGAAAATGGATGGTAATTTTCGTGAGCCAACTTTGCTAAAACGGGCTGACCAGCTTTGTCGCGGAATTATTTCAATTTAAATTGAATCCAAACTTAAAATTTTTCCGAAAATTACACACTTAAACTAAAAATTGGGTGTAATATTTCCTCAACTTATTTTTCGGAGAAAATTATGAAATACGATTACATTATTATCGGCGCGGGTTCGGCAGGTTGCGTATTGGCTAATCGTTTATCGGCAAATTCTCAAACCAAAGTGCTTTTGCTCGAAGCGGGTTCGCCCGACAAAAAATCAGAGATTCATATTCCGGCGGCGTTTGGCAAACTTTTCAAATCTGAAGTTGACTGGAATTATGAAACTGAGCCACAAGTTAATCTCAATAATCGCAGACTTTTTCAACCGCGCGGGAAAACACTTGGCGGCTCAAGCTCAATGAATGCAATGATTTATATTCGTGGTCATCGGACAGATTTTGATGAATGGGAAAGTTTTGGCAATGAAGGCTGGAATTATCAAGATGTGCTACCTTATTTCAAAAAAGCTGAAAATCAGGAGCGCGGCGCAAATGAATTTCACGGAATCGGCGGCGAGTTAAATGTCGCAGACTTACGCTCACCAAATCCGCTTTCCGAAGCCTTAGTCAAAGCTGCCGTTGAACTCGGATTTGCTCATAACAAAGATTTTAACGGTGCAGAACAAGACGGATTTGGTTTGTATCAAGTCACCCAAAAAGGCGGAAAACGATGTAGCACCGCCGTTGCTTTTTTGAAGCCTGTCTTGAATCGCCCAAATTTGACCGTCAAAACAAATGCCCAAGTTTTACGGCTCAATTTTGACGGAAAAAGTGTTAATTTTGTTGAATTTTTGCATAACGGAAATTCAGAAAAAGCCGAAGTTGATGGCGAAGTAATGCTTTGCGGTGGCGCATATAACTCTCCACAATTATTGATGTTATCGGGAATCGGTTCGGCGGAAAAACTCAAAAAATTTGATATTCCGACCCTGATTGATTTACCCGGCGTGGGCGAAAATCTGCAAGATGATTTGGTTGTTGCGCTTTCCTACGTTTGCAAAAAACCTGTTTCATTGGCAAACGCCGAATCAATTTCGAGTATTGCCAAATATTTGCTTTTCAAAAAAGGACATTTAACTTCAAATGTGCCGGAAGCAGGCGGTTTTGTTAAAATGGACTCGGCGCAAACCAGACCGGATATGCAAATCCATTTCGCTCCGGTTTATTACCTCAATCACGGTTTTATTGTCCCCAAAGGTCACGGATTTACCGTTGGTCCAACACTTATTCGCCCGAAAAGTCGAGGTTTTGTTGGGCTTCGCTCAACCAATCCAAAAGATGCACCGATTATTCAGCCAAACTATTTTGAAAACGCAGAAGATTTGGAACTAATGGTTAAAGGTTATCGCGTGTGTCTTGATTTAACCAACGCCAAAGCCTTTGACGAATTTCGCGGAGAAGTTTATTCGGATGACAAAATTAAGGCGATTTTCCACCATTCGAGTAATCAGGAAATTGCTGATTACATTCGCCAGAATGTTGAAACAATTTATCATCCTGTCGGAACTTGTAAAATGGGAAATGACGATTTGGCGGTGGTAGATGCCAAATTAAAAGTTCACGGAATAGAAAATTTACGAGTGGTTGATGCTTCGATTTTTCCAACGGCGATTGGCGGAAATCCGAATGCAGTTGTTATTATGGTGGCAGAAAAAGCGGCGGATTTAATCAAAAATGCCTGAAATTATCAATCAACAACGCAAAATCAAAATTGAAACGCAATCTTTTCAAACATTTGCCGAAACTGCAATCGAACAAATTGCAAACGGCAAAACTTGCACGATTGCATTCATTTCCGACAAAAAAATGCGCGAATTGAATCGTGATTTTCGCGGGAAAAATTCAACCACAGATGTTCTCTCATTTCCCTACGAAGCGGACGAATTTGATGCAGATGATAGTTTTCTTGGCGATATTGTTATTTCACTCGAACAAGCAGAGCGTCAAGCAATTGAGAATAATTTAACCCTTGAAAATGAAGTTAAACAGTTGATTCTACACGGTCTTTTGCATCTACTTGGCAATGACCACGAAACCGATAATGGCGAGATGAATAGTTTGGAATTGCGATGGCGGGAGAAATTAAGAATTTGATGATTTGTTTTTCTCAAAGACCAGAATGATGCCCTTTTTCTTGTTTTGAATAATCAGCTCCCCTTTTTTGACCGAAATGGTGTTTGCGTGGTTCAAACTACTGAAATAAATTTGTTCGATGTCCGAAGCCCCTTCGCAATACATTTTGGTCGAAACCATATCGGAAAATTCTACTCGGTTCGGTTTTTTCAACGAATAACTGCCGCCGAAGCTGTTGCAACCGCCTTTGCCACCGATTCGGGTGTCTTTAAGGTTTAAAGTAATCGGTGCCACCATTGAAACAGGTTTTTCTCCAACCGTCATCGAAGTCAATTTCCAATTTCCCACTATTCCCTGCGCCTGAATCGAAAAGGTAAAAATCAAACTTGCCATCAATCCTAAAAATGTTTTTTTCATAAAAGTTTCTCCATGACCATAATTTGGGGACACATTTTTAGAATGACTGTCACAGACAAAACTTGCAATTTATAAAAATTAACCTTTCCCCACCAGACGAATAATCATTTTTGCTTCGTCACTTTTTCCCGTTAATGGTGAAAATTGGTAATTATCTTTGGTTTTTGCTTGAGCTTTTTCATTAATAATTACATTGAAAATGCCCCCTTTCAATTTCAAAAGTCCCGCCCATTTATTACCTGTATCAATCTTTTGGATGTCGGAATCACGGACTTGAAAAGTATGGAGGTTTTCATCGTCTTCGTAACGGATGTTGTTTCGCGAGATGTAAAAAGAGCCGGAACAACTGTATGAAAAATTAAAATCGTGGGAATGTTTGACCCGAAAAACCGCGCTTCCGCCCAAATCAATCGCCTTTCGCATAAAGACTTCGGCTTGTTTGAAATTTTTCAAGCCATACAAATTAACATAGCCAAGCATCTGATACGCCCTCGATTTATTTGGTTCAAGATTAACGGCTTTATTCAAGATTGAAATCGCTTCTTTGGCGTTTTGCTCATTTTCATAAATTCCGATAGCTTGATTGATTAAACCTTCGTAAGTGTTGGAATTATTGGACTTGACCTTTAATGCCCCACGATAATTTCTTCTCACGGCTTCGATCAATTCGGAACGCGCTCCCGCTTTTTGCAGTTCGCTTTGAAGTTCGGCGGTTAGACGAAATTCGACTCCCTGCTCATTTATCACTTCAATAATATCCGATGTTTTAAATTGCCGTGATCGAAGAACATCTAGCAACCCATTTTTGGTAACCGGATCGCCAATGTAGTTTTTTTGAGCCAAAGAATAAGCAGAAAAAAAACCTATCCAAAATGTAATAAGTGTAAAAAAGAATACACTTATGAATATTTTCCTTGAAAACATTACGATAACCCTCAACTCAAATTAAACTAATTCATCATTTTGATTAAACGATTTTTCTTTCATTGTAAAATAATTTCGCGTCACTGTGTAAAGAAAATATGCGGCGATTGCAAAACCTGCAATTCCAAACCAAAAGAAAAAGAATCCCCGTGAACCCGAATCATAAAGAGCTTGGCTAATAGTAGTCACCACACCCATTATTGCGACGGGCAGAAAAATCATCCAAGTTCCCAACAAAACGACAAAACTTGGCTTAATCGTCAATGCTTTCCCCAGCATTTCAGCTTCAGAACGAGCTATCCCAAGCGGGTCAAGATTTGCCCCAAACTTTGAATTGCATTGGTGGCAAACTATTGCCAAATCATTATTTGGCGCAAAACAATTTGGGCAACTAATCAACCACGAAGCCTTTTTTTCTGCCTTTTCTGTTTCCATAACCTGTTTATTTGCTGAAATTATATACAATCGTGCCGGTTACTTTTCTCGCTTGCCCGTTGACCAAGGTTGGTTTAAATTTGGCTTTTTTCGCTGCTTCTTCCGAGGCTTGGCGCAAAAGTGCGTGACCAGAGACAGCTTCGGCTGAGATGACATTACCTTCTTCGTCCAGCACAACTTCAACGTTGACTGCTCCGGTTGCGCCCACGGCTCTAGCGGCTTTCGGATATTCGGGTGCTGGCAGACTAATGGCTTTTCCGTTGACGACACCGCTGCTTAACGCATTTGCGGTTTCAGTGTTTCCCGATGGAGTTTCTTCAAATTCTTTAACTCCAAAGCTTTCCAGAATCGTCTTTTGATGAACAAAATACCAGTTGTTATTGACCGAAATCGCAGTTACTTCTCCGTCAAGTGAGGCAACTCCTTTTTCGGTCTGAAACGCCACTGCGACCTTAATTTTCTGCGAATTAGCATTAGTTGTCACAGACTTTGAGCCTTCTTTGATTTTAACGCCAACAATTTTGAAATCTTCTTTCTTTGAAACTTCAAATTCAGATTCAATAAATTCCATTGCCCCGTCTTTACCTTTGAGCGACTTAACATAATCGGGATGAATAAATTTATAAACCTCTTCTGCATCTTGGTTAATCACGGCGCGAATATAATTTTGCACTTGGGCTTCGAGATCTTGGGCGACAGAATTTGAATTCTGTTTGTTTTTGAGAAATTCAGTTATTGAATCTTGTCCGAAGGCAATATTTGTAAGCGTCAACGCCAATAAACTTAAAATAAATAGTTGTTTTTTCATAATTCCAGTCCTCCTTTAGTCCTTTATTTTCTTTGCTTTGTCCCGATATTCTTTGGCTTTCTTTTTGTTGCCGGATTTTTCATACGTTTCGCCAATTTCGTTTAAAATAAGTTTTTGCGATGACTTATCATCTGTATTTTCAGCTATTTGAAAGGCTTGGTTGAAATATTGAAGGGCAGTCTCGAATGATTGTGATTGTTGGTTAGCCACGCCCATGGCGAAATAAATCAACATTTGACTTTCGGTATCATTCAATTTTTGGGCAAAATCTAAAGCTGAATTGAGATTTTGAAACGCAGGTTGGAACTGTTTAAGTTGTAATAATCCTTCCGCCATCTGAATATGAGTTTGCATATCCAGCGCATCGTTGCCGATTTTTTTATAAAAGTCGTGACTTGTTTGAGCCGCATTGATGGCATTTTGAGCTTCTCCGATTTTGAGATAAGCCTCTGACGCGCTGTATAAAATCCTTGCTTTTTCAACTTCGTGCCCGAGTTTGTTGGCTAAATTAAAGGCTCGATTAAAGGTTTCCAAGGCTTCCCGATTCTGTTTAGCGGTCAATTGTGAAAAAGCTATGGCATAAAGAATATGAATTGTTCCGGCGGTATTTCCGACATCAAGTTTTCTGCTGATAGCGAGGCGAATCATCTCATTTGCCTTCCCTTGATCTTCGCTCACCGAATAAACCATAATCAATCCTGAGATGACTTTCCCTTCGACTTCCGGGCTTGCTCCATTAGGAATATTTTGCAAGGCTTGATTGAAAAAACTAATTGATTGCTGATAATTACCTAGTTCCATTTGAGCAAAACCGATACTGGCTAAAAAATAGGATTCCGTAAATTTGTTGCCGGATTTTCTGGCGTTGGCGATTCCTTGATTTAGATTTGTGATAGCCTCCTCGTATTTACCTTGATCGGCTAAAAGAACACCTTTGTTTCCAACCAGATAGGCATTTGCGGCAACTTCCCCGCGTTGTTGTCCGAGGCGGATTCCTTCTTCTAAATACTGATGAGCCGTCTGAAAATCACCCGCTCGATAATATGTAACCACCAAAGCATTTACCGAGTGCAGAACTCTGGTGGTCGTGACAGTTGAGGCTTTTTCTTTTTTGAAGGCATCAAATACTTGTGTTCGATAGGCGATGGCTTGTTTCAAATCGCCGATGTTGAGATAATAAGTTGCTAAGGCTTCTAAAATATCGCCTTCTAAAAGAGGATTGTTGAACATTCGGGAATCACTTAAAGCCTGTTGGTAATAAAATAGCCCTGCTTTTGTCTCACCTAATGCAATATGAGCTTTCCCGATATTAAAAAATGTCCGAACCCGATCTTCACTGAGCGGTGAATTTAACCAAATCAATTCAGCTTGCTTGAGATATTCCATCCCTTCTCTAGCATTCCCCATCCCCAAAAGTGATTCACCTAAACCATTTAGAGTTTGAGCCTCGCCTTTTTTGTCTTTGGTCAATCGCATCAACGGCAATGCTTTTTGATAATATTTCAGTGATTCATTAAATTGTCCGTCATCCCTAAAAATAACAGCAATATTATTATAGGTCGCGGCGCGTCCTTCGTTGTCTCCTAAAACATCGAAAAGTTCATAAGCCTTTTCATAATTTTGAATTGCTGTTTGGAGCTTGTTGAGCCGTTTATAAATTCTGCCGATTTGAAGATAAGTGTCTGCCGCCATTTCCGAATTGTTTTTTTGCTCATAAATCTCAACCGCTTGGTTATACTTTATCAAAGCCGCCTCAAAAGAAGCTGCCGTCCCCTGCTCAAACAATTTTTCTCCTTCCGCGAATGCTAGATCGGCAGGAGAGGATTTAGCCACCACTTTGGTCTTGCCCTTGGAACTTGTTTTCCCTTTTGATTTTTGTGCAAGACTTTCGAGAGGCAGCCCGATTGCCAATAACGCCAACATTATTGCCCAAATTATACTTTTTTGCTTTTTCATCTCATTCTTCTCCTTATTTTTATTTGATGGTGACAGTTATCGAATAATCAATATTGTCGCGGATAGCCTCAATATAGATTTCGTATTTGCCGCTTCGAGGTAGAACGAATGTGTATTTTCGTTTCTCGGAGAGGGTTTCGTTTTCGCCGTCTGCGGTCAAGGGAAAATTGACAACCAAATGTGCATCTCTGAGCGGTTTTTTAGAAGTCATCGTAACCGTCATCGTTTGTCCTTCACTAGCAGTCAGATAGAAAATATGCGAATCGAGACGGCTGGGGACGACACCTCTGACCGTTGCCGAAGACTTGCCCCGTGCAAACCTTATTTCCTTTTCAACCACATCGCCTTTTTGCCCAAAGGCATTGATTAAACTAATTGAAAATAATAAAGCTACTGCCCAAATCAATCTGTAATGTGTTTTCATAAATATCTCTCCTTTAATTATCAGTTCTATCTTTTTTGGTCAATCTGGGGACTAAACCACCTCCGTTATCAGGCGGTTTTGGCGTTCTCACCGGCTTTGGACCTGGTGGTGGATTTTTCTTGGTTTCTCGTTTAGGGTCAGACGGCGGATTATTTTTCACCGTTTCACGCGGTTGATTTTTAGTCGGCGGCGGATTATTCGGTTTCTCCATCGGCGGATTTTCGGTTGGCGGATTGTCCGACAAAACCGGACTCGGATTATTTGGCATCGGAGTCGAACTTGGCGAGGACGGATTTTGTGAATAGATTGGTTGCGAAACTGTCGGCTGAGGTGTCGGGTTAGTTACAACTTCAGTCTTTTTCGGTGCTTCCGGCTTTGGCTGCTCAATCTTCTTCGGCTCTTCTTTGACCGTCGAACTTCCGCTCCAAAGGGCTGGCAAAATAATTGCCGCGCCGGCTAAACCAAAGAAAACTAACAAGATTGCGCTGGCTCCCGCATAATGAACCCAAGTTAATATTTCAAAAAATGAAGCAGATTTCGGCGAGTTCAAAATCGAAACTTCATCAGTAATCGAATCGCCCAATCTGGTCGCTTTGATTTCATTGGGATTGGTTGGGGCAAGTCTCGTCCCTTTGATTTCGGAGTTTTCAACTTGCGCCAACTTTGTTTCTTTGATAATCGTGGCGACTTCGCTCGGCAGTTCTGTCGTCAGCGAAAGTTCCGGCATCGGAATTGAATCGGTCGGAATTTGACTTTGCAGGATCGGAATCGTAACTTCTGATGAAATTGTTTCGCCGCTGTTTATCCCGGGTTTTGATGGTCGAGAATTCTTTTTGACATTGAAAAAAGTTGTGTTTGGCAAAGCAAATCCAAGTTCGAGCAGGGTGTCGAGAAAATCTCCGGCTGATTGAAAACGGTCACTTGGATTTTTAGCCACCGATTTCATAATCGCGGCTTCAATTTCGACCGGAATATCGGGATTGAGCGCACGCGCCGGACACGGCATCATTTCCGTCTGCATTTTCATCAACTCAAAATCGTTTTCGGATTCAAACGGAAGTCGTCCCGTCAAAATCTCATAAAGCATAATGCCGAGTCCGTAAACATCTGAGCGAGCATCGGTTTCGAGTCCCTTGACCTGTTCGGGCGACATATATTCGAGCGTCCCGATGACGTTTCCCACCCGCGTCATCCGATTTGTTCCCAACAGTCGCGCAATGCCGAAATCCAAAACTTTTAAGATGCCGTTTTCAGTCAACATCATATTGCCGGGTTTGATGTCGCGGTGAACGATCCCCAGTTCGTGGGCGTAATTGATGCCTTCCAAAGCCTGACAAAAAATCGGAATTGCTTCGTCAGTCGGAATTGTTCCGCGCCGATAGAGCATTTGGTCGAGCGTTTCGCCTTTGATGAATTCCAGCACCATAAAAAGGTCTTCGCCTTGTCGAAAAAGGCTGAAAAGCGTAGCAATATTCGGATGACTTAATTTGGCAAGTGTTACTGCTTCCGAACGAAATCTTTCGACCACCGAAGTTTGGCTCGCTAATTCGGGACGCAAAACCTTAATCGCTACTTCGCGGTCAAGCATTGTATCAACGCCTTTATAAACCATTCCGACACCGCCTTCACCCAAGGCTTGAATAATTTTGTAATTTCCAACTATATTTCCAATCATTTTCTTAAACTCCTAATTCTCTGGTCACGCGAACACTCCGCGGGACAACTAATTCACTTTCAGTAGGCATCCGCACAATCGCCACCGTCACATTATCATGCCCGCCATTTTCTTTCGCCGCTTCGACCAAATTTTCGCTGGCTTCGTGAATATCTTTCGAGTTTGCCCAAATTCGTTGGATCTCTTCATCCTCCAACATATCGCAGAGACCATCCGAACAAAGTAGAAACTGATCATTCGGTTTGACTTCAAATGCTTCGGAAACCTCAACTTCTACAATTTGCTGTGTGCCAACAGCCCGCAAAATTACATTTTTATCATCGTGGTTTTTCGTTTCTTCCCACGAAATAATTCCTTGCTTGAACATTTCCATCACTTGCGAATGATCCATCGTCATTTGCGTCAAAATCTGATCGCGCAGACGATAGAGACGGCTATCTCCGACGTGCGCGGCGTAGCAAATTTGGTCGAGCATCACTAAAGCAATGACGGTCGTTCCCATTCCGTAATATTTTTCATCGGAAATTGAGGTTTCAAAGATTTCAAAATTGGCTTGTTGGATGGCATTTTGGAGCGCATCCGGCGCATCCGCTTCAAGGTCAGCATAGTAATATTCGCTAATCAATTCGATTGCCATTTGGCTGGCAACTTCGCCCGAAGCGTGTCCGCCCATTCCATCGGCAACGATGGTCAGAGTTCCGCGATTCTGACGGGTTTCAAAATCACTCGGTCTGATGTGCCGACCGCTATCTTCATTTGCTTCGCGGACACATCCGACATCGGTGGTCACGCTCGCTAAAGGAATTTTTGGTAAATATTTGATTTCTCTCGTTTCTAACATTTTGTTCTCCATAAAATTTCAGATTCCAGATTCCAGATTCCAGATTGTTTCTTTCCTTCTAATTTGGAATTTGGCATCTGAAATGTGGAATAGCATCATTTCGCATTTAAGGCAAAGGTATAAACTTTTTTCCCTGCTGAGGCTTCAAATTGCACCTCGTTATCTTCAAATCCGGCTCGCCGCAATTTCAGATTGACGACCTCTTTTTCTCCGAAACTTCCAAGTCAAGCGGAGTGTTGCCGATTTTTTGCCCGTTGCGCCAAACCTCAACACTCCCGCCAATCGCATCAATCCGGACGGTTCTTTTTTCTTTGCTTGAATCGCTTTGGACGTTGGCGATCTCGGTTTTTTCGTTTGGCAATGTTGAATCATTTTTAATCGGAGTTTCAACCAGTCATTTTCAGTCTTTGACCGGAGTTTTATTTTCGGCGACTTTTTCCGATGAACCGCCAATTGCCCAAATTCCTATTACAACCAAACAAACAAACAATAAAATCGAACCTGCAACGGCTGAAACTTTGGCGATTGGAAACGAATTCTGAGGTCTGGTTTCCAGATAAGTTTCACTGCTATATCGTTCACTTAAAACTCGTTTGACATCCCGCAAAAGTTCCTCTGCGGTTTGGTATCTTTGGTGAACCTCTTTGGCTAAACATTTTCTGACAATCTCGGAAACTACTTTTGGAATTGCCGAATTAAAGTTTTCCGGTGCTTCATAATTTCCTTTTCTGATTTGAGTCAGTAGGGTGTCAAATAAATCCGATTCAAAAGGAACTCTGCCGGTTAGCATTTTGTATAGCAAAACGCCTAGCGACCAAATATCCGTCTGCTCGGAA
Organism: Pyrinomonadaceae bacterium; assembly: GCA_963779235.1. Classification (GTDB taxonomy): domain Bacteria; phylum Acidobacteriota; class Blastocatellia; order Pyrinomonadales; family Pyrinomonadaceae; genus JAIBCC01. The sequence continues at coordinate 43,642 of CAVZXI010000008.1, read as the reverse complement.
GCCGGATGCCCTTGGATTTGTTCCGGCGCAAGATAATTTGGCGTTCCAATCACCCCGCCAACCTGGGTCAAATTTTGACTGGATGAATCCTTGGCAATGCCAAAATCAAGCAATTTGGGAATTCCGTTCGCCGTCAATTTGACATTATCCGTCTTAATATCACGATGAATAATTCCGTGTTCGTGAATATACGCAATCGCTCCAACTATTGATTCAAAGACCTTTAACGATTCTTCTATCGAAAAAAATTTGTTTTCAATTAAACTGTCCAAACCGTCACCATTGACGAATTCCATAAAAATCAGCAGTTCATTGCCTAATTCTTGAAAATCGTAAAGCGTGGCAATATTGGGATGATGGAGGCTTGCCTGAAGGCGAGCCTCGTTCAAAAATCTTTCTTTATAATCTTTGTCTAAATCCTCCCTTCCCACCTAAAACTTTAACCGCCACCGCCCGATTCAATTTTTCGTGGACAGCGTGATAAACCTCCCCCATTCCGCCTTGACCGATAAATCCGAGAACTCGGTAATCGCCAATTTTTTCATTTTTTGAAATCGCCTGCTCATATTAGTAGTCGGTGGTCAGTTGCAGTTGCAGTTGCAGTTAAGAGATGAATTCAGACTTTGCATTCCTTTCATCCTTCATCCCTCATCCTTCATCCTTTCCTTAGCTTCCGCTATTGGGGGTATAGTTTGGGAAAAGTTGCATTCCGAATTTAATCGGCACGGCAAAACCGGCTTGTTTGCCATCTCCGGCAAAGTGAATTCCAATAACTCGACCTTGCATATCAAAAACGGGTCCTCCGCTATTACCACCGCCGGTCAGCGAAACCGCATATCGAATCGAATCTCCGGCATCTGAAACCCGTAGGTTTTCAAGGCTTTTGAGATCTGATTTAACGATATTACCAATGCTGGTAGTGCTGACCGTGGGGTCTGGAATCACCGTTTGGCTTGCCTCATTATTTAAGAAATCTTTTGACAGGTTTAGTTTATAAACTACCGGCGCAGAACCCGGGTATCCCATCACGACTAGCTCCTCGCCTTTTTTCAAGGTATCGAAATTTTCAAAAAGTTCCACTTTCGGCAGACTTCCCGGAACCGAAATCTTTATCATCCCGACATCGTGTCGCGGCGATGCTTGGATAAATTGAGCCGCGATCGGATTATCTGAGCCCGGAAGCATAACTTGCAGTTTGCCTTCGGTAGCAAATTTCCCCCTAAATTGTCTTTGAACTGATTTGGTATTTTCAGGAATCCAGTATCTCGGCGGTTCGACATTAGTGTCAACAATCCGTCCGGTTTGGTCAAATAAAACTCCTCCCGGATAATCTTGAGGAAAGAAGTGCATTGCTTTTGAAGGCGATGAAATATGACGATTGGTCAAAATATATCCATCATCGGTGACAATAAAACCTGAACCCGTATAATTTCCGCCAATGGGGTATGACGAATCGCTCTTGACATCGGTCAAAATCGGCTCATAACTATCACCAACTTGAATATAAGCCGGAACAACGTTTGCTCCGTTCCGAATAAATTGATGATAAATCTGCGACTTGCTTTGATCATTAACCAATTTCCAAGAACCCAAGATAAAGACCACAGATTTGTTGTTCTTTTCGGCAACACTAGCTGCCGTCATATTTGCGGTAGTTATTCGCTTCTCCGGCTTTCTTTTGGGCTTCGTCAGCTTTTGATGAAGCATCATTACTCTTAGCTTCCAATTCTTTGGTTTTGGTATCTATTTCGGAAGATTTATTGAGTCAATTTGTTTCTTCCATTTGTTGATTCTTTTTAGCGTTGTAATAATAAGAACCAAAGCCAATCGTGCCTAACAAAAGCAATCCGATAAATGCCGCTGCCCCGCCGACTGCTGCAAATTTACTTCTTTCTTGTTTTTTAGTTTCTTCCACACTACTGCTAATCATTCGTTCAACCGTAGCTTTTCCAACTCCGGTTTTGGCAGTAGTTGTCGAAACTTTGGTTTCGACACTATTATTTGCCCCAACCGGAACATTGATGGGCGCGGCAACATTTGGTGTCACCCTCGTTTCAGGGGCGGTCTTGCCAACTTCAGCAATCCGAGTGGCTTTAGTGGTATTTGACGGACGAGGTTCAACATCAAATTGAAACTTTGGTCCATCGGGTCCAAATTGAACGACATCGCCCGCCATTATTTTCATCGGACTGGTAATTTTGTTGTTATTAACAAAAGTCCCGTTGCGACTCGATAAATCGGTAATGATAAACCCATTTGGATTATCCGGGTCTTTTTGGATTTTGGCGTGTTGTCTGCCGACTAAATCATCCCGGTCGGGATCATATTTAACCGTTGATGAATCTTCTCGACCAAAAATCAATTCGTTATGATGTTTCAAAGCAAACTCTTCAACCTGATTTGCTTTAGAACCGCTTAAATGTTTGATAATCATTCTTTCCATAGTTTTTCTTCTGCTCCTTTGTTTGTCTTTCAAATTATTCGTTTTTATTCTCTCCAAAAAATATCTTTCTATCTTTCCCAGACTTTGTTAAACTAGGCTGAAAAATCAGTTTTGTTTTCCGTCTGTTTAGATACGCAATATTTTTTGGCGGAACGGCTCAAAAAAAATTTGTGATTTGTGATTTTTTTTTAATAGCAGAAAAAAATATGGATTTACCCCCGATTACACGAGACTTTACCGAATCGAATGAACTTGATTTAGAAGGTGCTTATTCATTGGTTTATGACGAGTTACGGCGTTTAGCGGCGTATTATATGCGTCGGGAAAGGTCGAATCACACGCTTCAGCCAACGGCTTTGGTTCACGAAGCCTATCTCCGTCTAGTTAAGCAAGAAAATCAAGTCTTTTTAAATCGAACCCAATTTATTGCGCTGGCAGCGAATATGATGCGGCGAATTTTGGTTAATCACGCGGTTCATCGTAGTCGGCAAAAGCGCGAGGGCGAACTGGTGCGGGTGACGCTTGACCGCGCCGTCAATGAGTTTGCCGAAAATGAATTAAATTTAATCGAACTTGATGAGGCTTTGCACAATCTGACAAAAACCGATGAAAGAACCGCGCGTGTTTTTGAATTGAGATTTTTCGGCGGCTTAACGCTTGAAGAAGTTGCTGAAGTTTTGGAAATTTCCTTAGCCACCGTCAAAAGAGAGTGGAAAATAGCGGCTCTGTATTTACAGCGTGAATTGTATAAAAATTAGAAAATAGTTATTGTTGATCCCAAATGCGTTGGAATTGACAAATCAAACATTATTCAAGGGACGTTTGGATTATTGATGGCTGAATTAGCCATTTTTCGGACATCTGTCAGATACCCTCCTTTGAGACCCGCCGTGTAACGATAACCGTTTTCATCCCAAGTGATGGTGGAATCGCCGCAACTTGCCCCGCACTCGAAGTCCTCAAAATAACCGATAATATTTTTAGCTAGTTTTACAGCAATTCCCGTATTTGGTTTAGATTCCGGCGTAAGTTTTTCACCTGTGATGGTGCCTTGATTGCAAGCCGTTGAGCCGCCACAACCTAATTCGTAGTCGAAATACAATTGGAAACTATCGGTGGTAGATTCAGACTCGGCATTAGCAAAGAACTTAGTTTTGCCAGATGCGACAATATATGTTGGAATTCTGAGCGGAACTGATGTTTTTTGTTTGAGGTCTGCAATCGCCGATTTTAAGGATTTTTCATTAATTTGCTTTTTCGACAAATTTGTCGAGACACTTCCCTTGCCTTTGATGGAAATCGTCAATCTAAATTTCGTCAAAGTTTCACATTGGCTATTCAGGTCGAGATAGTTTTCGCCGCTTTCGGTGACGTAGCTAATCGTCTTTTTCCCTTCGCCAAGCGAAATACAAGACGGCGCAATGATGGTTGCCGAAAGAGTTTGACCGGACTTTGCCGCCAGCACATAACTTTTCCATCCATCCACCTCGATTTGTCCCGAAATGGTGGTTGAAGTTTTGCCTTTATCAAAAGTGATTGACTCACTTGTTTGCGCCTGAACAAAGCCCGCCAAAAACATTCCGAGCAACAGAACTGCCATCATCAAGACTCTTTGCATCATTTTATTGTTTTCTATCTGCAACATTATTTTCTCCTCTGAGATTCAAACCGAAAATCCTGATTAAAGATATGCGCGAAAAGCAGTTAAGCAGATGATAATAAGTTTTGTTAGATAATAAAATCTTGCCAATCAGTATAGTGAGCGGTAGCGAACACCGTTATTTTCAAGTTTGACTGAGTTTAGGCGGACTCGCTACCGCTCGCTATACTGATTTTGTGGTCAATTTTGCTTACCTGCCTATCGGAAAAGACTGGAATGAGGGAAAGGCGACTGAAAAGCCGCCTTCTATTGGAACTTACCCTTTTACATTTCTCAGCGGATTGAAACGTAAAGCGAATAGCGCGTCGAGCCACCGTTGTTATTAATCGTAATAATATAATCGTCAGTTGAGCGAAGCTCTATCGTGTCGCCTGTTCCGACATCGTTTCCGCCAATGTCAACAGACACTTGACCATTATTAGAGCTAACCCGAACGGTCATTGTTTGTCCTCTCTTTGCTCCGAGAATATAACTTCGGCTTCCACCTGAACCGACATTCCCTGAAACAGTTGCCGAAGACTTGCCACGAGCAAACCGAATTCGAGTTTGAGCATAAAGATCAACGCTCGTCATCAACGAAATTGTCATCAATAAGACAATCTGAATAGATAATTTTTTTAGCATTTTTTTCTCCTCTAGTTTTAATAAAAATCCAACCTTATGAAAAAGCAATAAATTTACTCTCACCCGAATATGCGTGGAAACATAAACAAAACGGACAGCTTTTATAAAAATTTTCCTTTTTGAACTTTTTTGGCTATTGCCAAACTGTTGTTATCATCGGTTATTCTTTTGTTTCGCATCTAGTTTCAATCACGTTTAAAAGTCTATCCTGAAAGTCCGATAAAATAATGTCACCCCAAAACTTACCATAGAAATTTATTGTCGAAGTCAATTGATAACTTGAAGTAAGTGTTAGTTTTACTTGTTCGTTATTCAATTCTGTAAGTTCGTATGTTGCGTCGACAAAGGTAAAATAGTTGCCGTTTAGAACGTGTTGGTCAAACACCTTTTGTCTAACTGTATTTGGGTCAATGGCAATGTCAAAAGAGACCTTTTTGTTTTGTTGGTATTCAGTAATTGTCTCAATAAATTTTAAACCACCTTCAAAGTTTCCAATTCTCTGACCACCAATTTCTCTTTTGTCAACTGTTGCACTGATTGGTCTTGGAATTCCAACGGAATTAAAAAAGCCTGAATTATATTCTTGTTCAGTAATGGTTTTTACTTCTACAATATTATTCCAAATTGTCTCCGGTTTTGCTGAAATTATGACTTCACTTTTGATGTTGTAGGTCTCAGATGGGCGTTTTATATTATCTTCTACCGGTGCAAAAAGAAAAGGCAATAAAATTAAGGGCAATAATTTTCCTTTGCTCTTCTTTATGTTAATTTGAACAATTCGGAAAATCAGCCCACCAACTGTCCCGAGGATAAAAAACGGTGCCGCAAGAATAACCAAACAAATAAAGTCTTCTATTCCAAAAAGAAACATTGTCAAAAAGAAGGTTGTAACTGTCAGCCAAGGAATAAAAATAATATTTCTATATGATTTAAGTTTGTCATTGTCGGCAAAAATTAAAGGAATTATTCCTAAAATTGTCGGAATCACAAATAAATATGTCACCGAAGCCAAAGTTGCTTTTTGTCCAAAAACGAAACGTGTGATTAGTCCGTAAGCAACCCCGATTGCAATTCCGATGATTAAAAGTGTGTATTTCTGTTTCAGTCTTTCCATATAATAATTGTGCTAACAAACTAATATGCGTAAGATTCTGAAAAAGTCTGCCAAAAAATATTTGAGTATTCCTTTTTTCAACAAAATACGCTAAGATTCAAACCAAAAAACTTGAGTAAGTTATGAACGATAAACAACCTTTAGAAATCACCGCCATTTTGCAAGATTGGAATAATGGAAATGAAGAAGCGAAAGAGCGTTTGATTCCTTTTGTTTATGACGAATTAAAAAAGCAGGCGCGGATTCTGATGTCGAGAGAACGCTCGAATCATACTTTGCAAGCGACGGCGTTGGTTCACGAAGCGTTTATGAAATTGTCCGAACAATCAGGAATTGATTGGCAAAACCGAAGTCATTTTTTCGGCATCGCTTCGCGTTTGATGCGTCAGATTTTGATAGACCACGCTCGCCTTTATATGACCGACAAACGCGGAAATAAACCCGTCTATTTTTCGCTGGATGATGTGCAAATTCCGATCGAAGAACGGGCAGATTCAATCATTATCTTAAACGAGGCTCTCGAACGTCTCGAAGAATTCGACAAAAAACAGGCAAAGATTGTCGAAATGCGATTCTTTGGCGGAATGAGCAACGCCGAAATTGCTGAATCACTCGAAATTTCCGAAAGAACTGTCGGACGCGAATGGCAATCCGCTCGACTTTGGCTTTATCGAGAAATAAATCGTTAAACATTAGACATTATTTGAAATAAAGAAATAATCCACGAAGGGACACGAAGTTTTCACGAAGGAAAGAAAAAATCAGGAGTCGTCTGAAAGCAGTCAAGCTGGCAAAACAAAGAGCAAAAACTTCGTGTTTCCTTCGTGAAACTTCGTGGATAATTATTTCAAATGATCTCTATTAAATTATTTTGGCAAAACTCCGCGTGAAAACCCGCATATTGGAAAGGATATTTCTATGCAAACTGATAACTGGGAAAAGGTGAAAAACTTACTTGATGAAGTTTTACAAGTCAAGGCTTCCGAACGTCAAATTTTTCTCAATAAATCCGGCATTAACGGCGAAATTCGCGCTGAAGTCGAGTCTTTAATCGCTTTTGAAGCTAAAGCCGAAAATCTGATGAACCTTTCTGCCATCGAATTTTCCACAGATTTTTTTGCTGAAGATGATTCGGCGAGTGCGCTGATCGGACAGCAAATCGGCGTTTATCAAATCATTCGTGAAATTGGTTTCGGCGGAATGGGCGCGGTTTATCTGGCAGAAAGAAAAGACGAGAAATTTGAGCAACAAGTAGCGATAAAAATGCTCAAACGCGAATACAACACGAAAAAAATCCGCCAACCGTTTTGAAGTGCGAAAAGGAAATTTTGTCGAAACTGCATCATCCGAATATCGCCACCCTGCTCGATGCCGGAACGACTGACTGATGGCGTTCCGTATTTGGTGATGGAATATATCGAAGGCGTGCCGATTGATAATTTCTGCGCAACGAAAAATCTCCCGATTTAAAGGCGCGTTTGAAACTTTTCAATAAAGTTTGTGAGGCAGTTTCGGTTCGCGCATCGGAATCTGATTATTCACCGCGATTTGAAGCCTTCAAACATTCTCGTAACTGAAAAAGGCGAACCGAAACTCCTCGATTTCGGCATTTCAAAACTGCTCGACGCGGAAAATACGGACGATAAACACACCGTCACGATTCTCGGTGCGATGACTCCCGAATACGCTTCGCCTGAACAAATTAAAGGCGAAACCGTTACGACTGCGACCGATATTTATTCGCTCGGCGTGGTTTTGTATAAAATTCTGACCAACTCGCATCCGTTTGAATTGAAAGGAAAAACCAACGGCAATTTATTGAAAATAATCAGCGAATAACCGAACCTTTCGATGCCTTCACTCATCAAATCACAAATCCAAACTCCGCAATCCACAATCCCCAATTGTAAAGGTGACATTGACAACATCATCTTAAAATCGCTTCGCAAAGAACCCGAACGGCGTTACAAAACTGTCGAGCAGTTTTCGGCGGATATTTGGCGGTTTATTGACGGTTTGCCCGTTTTGGCGCGTCCGGCGACTGTTGCTTATCGGGCAAGCAAATTTTTTCAGCGCAATAAAATCGCGGTTATTGCCGGAGTTTTGATTTTTCTGAGTTCGATAACGGGAATGGCGGTGGCAATCCGACAGACAAATTTTGCCAGAGAACAGGCGCGGCTCTCGGCAATTGAAACCGACAAGGCGAAAGCCGAACAAACAAAGTCGGAAAAAATCACCAAATTTATGGCGAAAATCATCGGTTATGCCAATCCGCTGTGGTATTCGGACGGCGCGAAATTCGGCAAAGATGCGCGGGTGATTGACGCAATTTTAGATTTGAGCGAAAAAATTGACGTGGAATTTGCCAATGAGCCGGACGTTGCCGCTGAACTACATCACAAATTTACCGATGTTATCGGAGCAAACGGCGGAAGTTTAACGCCGAAAGAAAAAAAGGCACGAACAGCCTTCCACGCCCGTCGTGCGCTCGAACTGCGAAAACAATTCTATGGCGAACATCACGAACTCGTTGCCAAAGACCTCGCCTATCTGTATTGGAGCGGCGGCATCCAAGAACCCGAAAGAGCAAAACTTTTGATGGAGGCAATTAAAATGATGCGCGAAACAAATCCGTCCAATCTTAACTTGCCGTATATGATTGAAAGCTACGCGCACCGTTTAATGATGCCTGACAGCATACAATTACACGAGCATTATCGAAATGCCGTTTTACCGCCGACTGACGAAGACAAATACGAAATCGCCGAAAAAATGCTCCGCGAATCTCTGCCGATTTTTCGCCTGCATTACAAAACGGACAACTCCGCGATTTTCGCCGCCGAATGCAGACTCGCTTACACGCTTGCCGTTCAGGAAAAATGGACGGATTTCGATGAGCATTTCGCGCTCTGCCGACAGGAATACGAAGGTAAATCGAAAAGTTTGAAAGAGTTTTACGAATTGGTTGAAAAGGCTTTAGTTTCAAAAAACCCTCCACGTTAAAGAACAAAATTATTTTGACCGTATTTTTTGCTAATTACCGCATATTCAATTAGGGATTTATTAGACTATGCAAAACACAAATTGGGAACAAGTTAAAGAATTACTGGACGAAGTTTTAGGACTCGAACCATCCAAACGTCAGACTTTCATTAAAAAAGCCGCCGTCAGCGATGAAATTCGTGCCGAAGTCGAAGATTTAATTTCGTTTGAAAATGAAGCCGAAGATTTAATGAAACTTTCAGCCATCGAATTTTCCACAGATTTTTTTTCCGACGATGAAACCTCAAACCCGTTAATCGGTCAGCAAGTCGGTAATTATGTGATTATCCGCGAAATAGGCGAAGGCGGGATGGGTTCGGTTTATTTAGCCCAAAGAAATGACGGGAAATTTGAACAAAAAGTCGCCTTAAAAATGCTCAAACGCGAGATGAATACTTCTGCACTTCGCCGAAGTTTTGAGCGAGAACGCAAGATTCTGGCTTCCTTGGCGCATCCAAACATTGCCCGACTTTTGGACGCAGGAACGACCAAAGATAAAATTCCGTTTATTGCAATGGAATATATCGAAGGTCTGCCGATTGATGAATACTGTTCAAAACATGATTTGAATTTGGAGCAAAGATTAGATTTGTTCCGCCAAGTCTGCACGGCGGTCAATTTCGCGCATCGAAACTTAATTGTTCACCGCGATTTGAAGCCTTCAAATATTCTGGTCACAGAGGATGGAGTTCCAAAACTGCTTGATTTTGGCATCTCGAAAATACTCTCTAAGGAATTGGAACCAGCCAATGCGGCAACTGTCACACGAATCGGCGCAATGACTCCAAATTACGCTTCGCCCGAACAATTACAGCGGAAAAGTGTGACCACCGCCACCGATATTTATAGTTTAGGTGTGATTTTGTATGAGATTTTAAGCGGTCATCGTCCATTTGAAGAAAATGAAAATAGCTTAAAAGACATTTTCCAAGCTATCATCGAGTTTGAACCGTTGCCGCCGTCAGCAAAGGTCGAAAAAAAACCAAAATCCAGTCAGAATATAGTCGAAGAAACGCCTCAGACGTTAGGCATTTCGGAACTTCCGACTTTGCTCAATGCGCCGGACAATCGGACTAATTTAATTAAAACCCAGATTAACCAAAATCGTTATACACTCCCCAGATTGGTCTATTTGGACTCCTCGATTTTGCGCGGTGATATAGATAATATTGTCTTGAAAGCCTTACGCAAAGAACCCGAAAGACGTTACTCCTCCGCCGAAAATTTTGCCGAAGATATTCACCGCTACCAACGCGGTTTGCCCGTCACGGCGCGTCCCAATACTTTTTCATATCGCGCCGAAAAATTTATTAAACGCAACCGTTTAGCAGTTGTGGCAGGCGGTTTGCTTTTGCTGGCAATTATCGCAGGGGTGATTGCAACTTTATGGCAGGCGCGAATTGCCCAAACTGAAAGAGTCAAGGCAGAAAAGCGTTTCAATGATGTGCGAAAACTTGCAAACTCATACATTTTTGATGTTTATCCCGAAATCGAAAACCTCGAAGGCTCACTCAAAGCACGCGAAAAAATTTTGACAAATGCGCTTCAATATCTCGACAATCTTTCAAATGAAGCAAGCGGCGATTTGGAATTACAGAGCGAATTGGCAACCGCGTATGAAAAAATCGGTGATGTTCAAGGTGCATTGACCAACTCAAGTTTAGGAAATATCCAAGCCGGTTTGGACAGTTACGCAAAAGCGCAAAAACTGCGCGAAGACGTTTATTCGGCAAATCCAATCAATCTTGAAACAAAAGATAAACTTGCTAACAATTATTACACTACCGCGAGGACTTTGTGGAACAACAGCCAAACCAAAGAAGCCGAAGAGATGTTTGAAAAGGGCTTGAAATTAAGGCGCGAATTGGTCGCATCACAACCCGATTCCGTTCAAGCACAAAATCGTCTGGCAACCTTGTTAATTGATTACGGCGCAATTCCGGTTTTTAACTCGCAAACCGAAAAGGCTCTCATTTTGTTCAATGAAGCCTTAGAAATTGTCGAAAAACTAAGGCAAAAAGAACCTGAAAATCCTGACTTCAAAAAAACTCTGACGCGGCTTTTGCGGGTGATGAGCAAGGCAAAAGGATCCATCGGTGATTACGAAGGCGGAATCCGAGGACTGACCCAAGCCGTTGAAGTAAGTAACGAATTGGCAAAACAATTTCCTAATGATTTTCGCGTTCAACGAAGCGTTTGGTTGACGAATTCGATTTTTTGCGAACTTTATATTGACAAACTAGATGGGCAAAAAGCGGTTGAAACTTGTGTGCCGACCATCGAATTTCCGAAAATTGCACTCCAAAAAGAACCCGAAAACGGCGTTGTCGCCTACGATTTAGCAATCTCGCATTTTAATTCAGCCCGCGCTTTTCGTTTGTCAGAGAAATACCCAAACACGATTGAAGAGGGTGAAAAAGCGATTGAAGTAATGTCGCAAATGAGTAAAAAAACACCCGATAATTTGGAATACAAACGAAATTTGGCAGTCTATGAAACCGAAATTGCTCGCGCCCAACTCAAACTCAAACAACCTGACCAAGCCATTGTCAGGTTGCAAAAAGTCATTGAAATAATGATTCCAATTGCCGAAGCAGATAAAGAAACAACAACTAATCTGTATGATTTATCAATGGCTTATCGGCTTTCGGCAGAGGCAAATTTTCAAAAAGGCAATAAGGCGGAGGCGGTAAAATTTATTGATAAAGCAATCGCACTTATTCAAAAGCTCAAGGAATTAAACTCGCTCAGAGATACGGATAAGAATCTTTTAGGCGAACTGGAAAAGGAAAAAGCTGAATTTAATAAATAATTTTCTTGGTTATTAACACTTTTATAGAATATTATTGTTAAAAACTATGGAATCGCCCCTAATTACACGAGACTTTACCGAATCTAATGAGCTTGATTTAGAACAGGCTTATTCGCTTGTTTATGACGAACTGCGTCGGCTTGCCTCGTATTATATGCGGCAGGAAAGGTCGAATCACACGCTTCAGCCGACTGCTTTAGTTCACGAAGCCTATCTCCGCCTAGTCAAACAAGAGAATCAAGTTTTCCTAAATCGCACCCAATTTATCAGTTTGGCAGCAAATATGATGCGGCGGATTTTGGTCAATCACGCGGTTCATCGCAAGCGGCAAAAGCGTGAAGGCGAACTTGTCAGAGTGACGCTTGACCGTGCCGTCAATGAATTTGCGGAGAATGAATTAAATCTGATTGAACTTGATGAGGCGTTACAAAGATTAGCAAAATTAAGTGAACGGCAAGAGCGAATTTTTGAATTGAGGTTTTTTGGCGGATTGAGCGTCGAAGAGGTCGCGGAAGTAATGAAAATCTCTTCGGCAACGGTCAAACGCGAGTGGCAAATAGCCAAATTATTTTTACAACGGGAGCTGTTTCAAAAATAATAGCTGAGATTTTACTATCAACCACGCCTTCGCCAAAGCAGAATTAAAAAAGTGTGTAACACCTCAATAAAAAGTTTGAAAGGTTAAAACCAAAAGAAATCGCCCACGAAACACACTAAATTCACGAGAACGAAACTTCAAAAAATTAATTTTTGGAAGTTTATTTTCGTCTCTTTTGTGTGTTTCGTGGGCGATTTCTTTTTTTTAACTCTTTATTGAGGCATGGCAAAGAGCAATTCAAATCAAGCCCCAAACGAAAGATAATGAACCCCGTAATAAATGATAAAAATCATCACAAAGGCGAGAAAATAAAGCCCCGTCATAAAATAGGCTTCGGTAAAAAGCGATTTGTCGGGCAGAACGAGCATATTTCGCGCATCGGTCGGACCGCGCACGATTAAAACCCAAAGGATTGCGACAATCATCAGATGTCCGACGGCATCAAGCGTCCCGAATTCAAAAACCGCCAACACGAAAATTGACATAAATCCGAGCGAAATCAACCGACCAACTACTGAAACTGCGCCGAGCAAAATGAAGGTGACGAAAATTTCGACAAACCCCGAAACCTTCATAAAAATTTGCGGACTCATTCCCATCGTAATATTCGGTTTATCGGCAAGAACGGCAATCGTCCAATGCGAATAAGCAAATTTTTCGACTCCTGCCCAAATCAAAGTCAATCCCGTGCAGGCAAAAAGCACGATAAAACCCGATTTGAGCCAGCCTTTGGTTTTTATCTGCGAAACCGTCAAATAATAGCCGATGCCGAGAAAAATCATATAATCGAGCAGGTGAAAAATGCCGTAATTAAAGGCGGCGGCAATATACATCGCAAAAACGCCCAAGCCCGTCAGAAACATCGTCCGTTTTGAAATAACCGCGAGAGCCATTATCAAATTGAATCCAAGGCACAATTGGCGAATCGGTTTTCAGCTCCGGCGTGAGATAAAAACTCTGCCCGACACCCAAAGCCCACCAGCCGAAAAGTGTCAGAAAAAAGATTCCGGCAGCACCGCGAATAATCGAATTGGCGGCGTTGTCGAACATCTTCATTTTTTTATCGAATTCCGCCAAAATTCCTTCTTCGTAAATGTATCGGTCAGCCAAAAAAAACAGGTAGCAGGCAACCACCGAGACGAGAAACATTTTGACGAAAGTTCCGTCTAAAACTTCGCCAATCGGCGTTGGCGGTTTCGTCACATCATAATCAAAAAACCATTTGACGTGCGCCTCTGCCGTCACCGTGCAAATTGTCAATAACACAAGTGTTATTAAAGTTTGAAAAGATTTTCGATTGGCGATGTTTTGAAATTTAAGCAATTTTTTTCTCCGGTCTTTAACTTTTTCCTTTTTTCGTATTATGCACCCATTCCGCGCCGAGTGGCGAATTTATTTTGACTTTAATTCCCAGATAATCGCGGAAAACGCCCGTCAGATTTCCGACTTGTTCGAGTTCACTGCGCCGCAGATATTCCGATCGTCCGCTGTGCAAGGTCGGCGTGATGATGAAAAAGACACGCGGCACGGGATTGGTCGCAAAATCTTTCGGATTTTTCTGCGGGTCGCGCATATCCGTCAGATAATTTCCCTCGTCAAAATTGCGGACGTGGCACTGCATACAAGTCATTCCGCGTTCTTCAAAAATGCGCCGCCGGGCATCGCGCCAAGTCGTTTCGGCAAAGCGAAATTGGCTTTGCGTTTCGTATAAATTCAAGGTTGTATCAATGTTGTTCCGTTTTATCCCGCCGTCCGCCGTTTCCAACGGAATCGCCATATTTCCTTTGTCGTCATCGTCAATCAGATGATCCCAGCCTTTTTGATAATTGGGATTATTGACATCGCCAATCGGCGCGGGGAAAGGCGCATAAGAAGTGTTGTCTTTGTTCGGCTTAATCGAAGCGGCAAACCCGTCAATAAACGGGCTGATAAACGCCAAAACCTTTTTGCCATCCCGCATTACGGGACCGACTTTTATCGCGCCCAACGCCCAGCCGTCGCCATAAAGATATTTGCCGTTTGCGTCATATTCATTGCCGCCGCCGAGCCGTGAATTATGCGGAATCGCCGCCAGATTTCCGCGCATCATCGGATCGTCTTGGTCGTAATAAGTCAAAACTTTGGTCATAAATTCCGCCAGAGCTTCGCCGTATTTCGCTTTGTCGTTTGCAACAAAACCCTTCATTTTTTCGCCGTCAAAAAATGTTTCGTGAAACAATTTGGCAAAAGCCGTGTTGTTTTTCAGACGCAAATCTTCGCTTCGTCCGGCATCTTTGCCACGCACGAGCCGCATTCGCGGCATCAGATAGGCTTGTTCGGGGGCTTTGATGTTAAAATAAATCAAACGCAACTCGAACACACGCTTGTTCAAACGAGGGCGCACCGCGATTAACTTCCAATTTTCAGCGTTCCATTCGGGATTGTAGTTTGGACTGTCGGGATTGAGCGTCGGATTTTTGTGCAAAATCGCCAACTCTTTCATCGAATCGCGGAAAAGTTGTTCGCCATTGGTCGGTTGAATGTCACTATTCGGTTTAATTTGTTTGTCGGCTTCGATTTCGGCAATGCGCTGAAAAAGATTGACGATATTCCATTTTTGATTGGCGGCGCGAAGCCTTTCGGGGTCAATAATCGTCACCAACGCATTGACTTCAAGTGGAGCAGGCGGCATTTTCAACAATTTCACCGGCTCTTTAACTATTTTGACCTTAAATTCTTTGGTTACAGTTCGCGATTGGCGCAATTTGTCGCGCGGAATCTCGGTAACTTTAACAACGAATTTACCAAATTTGCCTTCGTTTTTTTGCGGTGTCCAATCAACCGTCAGCGTGTTTTGATTAAACTTTGCTGATGGCGGTTTTTCGACGAGTTCGGTTCTCACCAAATCGCCTTCTTCGTCAATCACCTCGATTCCAAAATACCATCTTTGCCCCAAACCGATTTCTTTGATGGTGCAAATCCATAATTTCGGGAAGTTGATTGGTTTCGGTAACAGCATTGGTCTCAACCGTTTCATCGGTAATTGGCTCAGAATTTACAGTTGTCAGACGGGACCTTAACAAAAGTCCGGCAAATCCAATAAAAATGAATAACGTAGCAATTTTCAGTTTTTGTTTCATATCAAACTTTACTAGGCACCTTTCCAAATAAACTGTTGTCGGATAAGCAAATAAATAATTTTATAAACGAACAAACTAAAGCCCAGCCCGTTTGCGGACGTAAGATTAAAGCTACACGCGGTGAGCGGGTAGCATTTAAGCAAAACGCAACCAGCCTGTTGGCGGGCGGCAGAAAACTCTGTCGTCCGCCAACGGACTCTAAATCTTTTCTTATCAATAACTACAGGTTTCGCTCTGCTTCACCTGTAGCTTAACTCTATTGTCCGCCAACGGACTTATTTTGGAAAGATGTCTACTAATTTTCTTTCAAATTATAAGCCGATGCTTGGAACGAGTTTGTGTCGTCACCATCGTCAATTCCGGCGAGCCGTTTTCGGCGTAAATCAAGCAAAAAGCGGTCTGTCCGATACCATAAATCATACGCAATCAAAGTCATCAGCAGATAAGTTCCGATTTCCCAAAGTCGTGTGCGATCACCGAAAAGTTGGAACGCAACCGATAAAATTAGGAACAAAACCACGCTTGATTTGTAAGCAAGACGATGAAGTGTGCGGTTGGTAAAGAGATTATTTTTGTCCTCGCGGGTTTCGGGCTGTAAATGCCAAATAAACAAAATCAGAAACAAAAATCCGGTCAGAATTTCATAGCCCGCAAAGGCGTAAGTCAAACCGATAGCCCCGTTGGGTGGAACGTGAATCGTTTTGAAATAGCTGATCACTTGGTTTTCGTAGTTCACTCCAAACCAGCCGACATTGTTCAACGGCTGAATCGTGTAAACGACATTATTATCTGCGTCCACTACTGTTCCTTTCGATGCCCATTTTTCGTGAAGAATCTCCGATTCGCCATCGAAAAATTTGTCAAAACCGTCCAATGTCCAAAATATTGCCCAAAATAAAAGCATGAGCGTCACTAAATTTAAGCGTTGGTCAAATAGATAAAATAAACTTTTCATTTTAGTCTCCAAGGTTCAGAGTAACGCATTTATGCGTGAAGTTTTTCGCCGCGCTTTACTGGCGAAAACACGCCTCAAGGCGTAACTCTAAACTTTTAGTCCACCTTCAAATTATAAGAAGAAGCCTGCAAAGATTCGTCATCCGACTCGCGTTTTTGCTTTCTTTGTTCAAGGAAAAATTGGTCGGTTCGATACCATAAATCGTAGGTTACGAGCGTCATCGCCAGATATGTGCCGTGTTCCCAAACCTCGATTCTGTCACCAAAAAGAATGTCGCCAGTGATAAACGCGATAAAAATCCAGATGCTTATCTTGAAAATCAAACGGTGAATTGTGCGATCTTCGATAAGGCTGATTTTGCCATCGGATTCTTCCGCTTTATAGTCAAAAAATTGCCGCACGAAAAGCCAGAAAAACAGCGCGGCGATAATTATTTCCAAAATCGCAAAGAAATAAAGCGTCACCGTCGCAACTTCGGGCGGTAGATGAAGCGTGCGAAAATAATTCATAAATTTCGCATCACGGTTGACTCCATACCAGCCGATTTTCTCCGAAGGCTGAATCGAATAAACCGGATTTTTATCCTTATCAACCAAAAAACCTTGCGAAGCCCATCTTTCGGTAATCAGTTGCGATTTGTTATTAAAAAACTTGTCCAAACCGTTCAAACCCCAAAACAGCGTCCAGAACAAAAACAAAATCGTAATCAAATTTATTTTGCTGTCAATTAAGTAAATTATTTTCTTCATTTTCACCTCTTTGCCAAAATTTTAGAACCTGAAAACCGTATCAATTTGGATACGATTTGTGTAACTGATTGAGCGAACCCGTCGGATTCGCCCCAAAAGGTCCGAGCAAACCATTCGGCGCTGATTGAAATAATCCCGTAAAATTAAAAGAAACACGCGGGTCAACCGTGTAGCCGAAAAAGATTCGGTGTCCTCGAATGTCCGAACCCTGAATCAAATCATCCCAATTGAACGGTGTCAGCACGGCATCTTTTTCGATTCTTAAGAAATGTATAACTTAACAAAAAATCCCCGCTGACCGCCGCGTTAAAATCGCTTCCTCTGTTTTTTCGCAAACTCTGAACGCGAAATTCGCCCAACATCCCCTCGATTTTCGTTATTCGGGAGAAAAACATTCGCGCCGCCGGCACCCGCGACGATAACATCGCGGGTTTGCGTGTTTCGGACATAATTTAAAATCAGAGTCATCGGATTATATTTGAACTGTTTGAAATCAAATTGCCCCATCAAATCAACCAAATTATAGCCGGATGAAAGCCGTCCGTCACGATTGACGGCATTGTTGGTGGCGGCAGACAGCCCAAGATTGCCGTTGCCCGGAACTAAAAATTCGCGTGGAATATTAAAATTTGTGGTTACAGTCTGCGCTGGATTCGCGCCGCTGGCGGGAATTGTAATCGTCACGGGCAATTGCAGATTTGCTCCGAAAATCTGAATCGGATTGATTGCGCTGGTGTTCGCATAATACAAATCGGCAACCGAAAGCGTCAGACTTGTTTTGGAATTTAGCGCAAACTTTCCTTGCAATTGCCCGCCGAAAAGTCCTAAATCGCGTCCACCACGATCCGATTCTTCAACATTTATCGTGCCGTTAGCGTTTCTCACAAAAGTCGTCCCGCGCTCCAGCATCGGCAATTGCCACGCGCTTAACGTGATATTTTTGAGAACGGAATTTTTGATGTCGCGTGAATAAATCTGGCTCACGCCTTCGACCTGCACATCGTTGTCAAAAGTCATTTCCGTATGCGTCCACGGCGATTCAAATTTGCCGGCGGTAATTTTTAATCCCGGGATGTGGCGCGGTCGCCACGCCACATAAACTTGGTCAATGCCAATCGGTTTGCGCGAGAAAAAATCCGTCAAAATTGGATTAGGTGAAGCCGGATTTGCCAAAGTTCCGGCAACCAAGTCGAATGCCCCATTCAAACTCTTTCTCCATCCGCTTTCCGCCGTCATTGATTATACAAACCCGAAAAAACATCGCCGCCATCTTTGCCCCGCACGGCAAACCGCAAACGATACCGAATCCGTTGGCGCGCAGAAAGTTCGTTGCCCAGAATTGCCGGATTATTGACATTTGCGGCGTTGTTCAAAAGTCCGTAAAGCGAATCATATTGCATCCGCAGGTCGCCGCTAAAAGTCATCTTGCCAAGTTGATTTTTGGCTACCGAATCAGTTGTTTTTTTCGATTGCTCTTCGACTTTTTTCAAACGCTCGTCAATCGTGTCGGTTTGCGAAGTATGTTTGGTTGCGTTGCAACTGTCGTCGTTCTGATTAGTTTGAACGGCGGTATTGTTTTGCAATTTTTCAATTACTTGCGATTGTTGAGCAAGCATCAACCGCAACTGCTCGATTTGCTTTTGCTGTTCGCGCAGTTGGCGTTTTATTTCTTCTATCTCAGAAGATTCAGCCGAAGTCGTTGGATTCTGTTCGGAGTTTCTTGCTTCGGTTCAATAGATTGTGCAAATGCAAAAATCCCCGTCAAAGACAACAGAAAAATTGCTAAAAAGAGTTTTGATAAATTTCGATTCATAGAAATAATCCTCTGGAATTATTATTTGGAAAAAGCCTACGTCTTGCTGATTTATGGCAACGCTTCGGTTTGCAAAAATCTATGCACTGCCAAAATAATTGCAGGTTCATAGATATTAAGCGTGATTTTGTGACAAAATAGGACAAAATAATTTTTCTTGATGTAAAATTGAGCCGAGAGCATAAGGCGAATTTTTTCAAAAATAGTATTTGGAATCTGGAATCTGGAATCTGGAATCTGGAATTTTATTATGAATCCGACTCGTTGGGCAAAAATTTCTGAAATCGTTGAAACGGCTCTGGATAAAGAGGAAACTGAGCGTTCCGTTTATCTAACAAAGGTTTGCGGCGAAGATACGGCTTTGCGTCAGGAAGTTGAATCGCTTCTTTCTTATGAAGACGGCGAGTCAACCGATATTTTTGAGAAAAATCAGCTTAATCCACTAATATTTGCGGATAATGACACGCTAACGAATAACTTTATCGGCAAACAAATCGGGAAATATAAACTCATTCAATTATTGGGCGAGGGCGGAATGGGTGCAGTTTTTTTGGCAGAAAGAACCGATGGCGAATTTGAACAAGAAGTCGCCGTTAAACTCTTAAAACAAGGTTTCGTTTCAAAAATTGCGCTCAGCCGATTTGTTTCGGAACGCCAAATTTTAGCCCGTCTCCATCATCGTTTTATCGCGCAACTGCTGGATGGTGGCACCACCGAAGAAGGAATGCCATATCTGGTGATGGAATATGTGGAAGGCTTACCGCTGCTTGATTATTGCAACGAACATAATTCGGATTTAAAAGCGCGTTTGGAGATTTTTCAAAAAGTCTGCTCGGCGGTCCAATATGCTCATCAACATTTGGTCATTCATCGGGATTTGAAGCCGTCAAATATTTTGGTGACTGAAGATGGTTCGCCCAAATTGCTTGATTTTGGAATCTCTAAACTCGTTACACCCGAAAATGATGCTTTGCAAACTCAAACCGAATTTCGCGCCCTCACCCCGGGTTACGCCTCGCCCGAACAAATTCGTGGCGAACAAATTTCGACTGCTTCTGATGTTTATTCACTTGGCATAATTTTGTATGAATTGCTGACAGGCAAACGTCCTTACGATACCGATTCAAAAATTTTAGTGAGATTATGAAGATTATTTGCGAGGTTGAGCCGATTCGACCAAGTGCGGGAGGCAGGGGGAATTTTGTCGAGAATTCATCAATCTCCACATCTCCACATCTCCACATCTCCACATCTGAATTAAAGGGCGACCTCGACAACATTATCCTCATGACGCTCCGCAAAGAACCCGAGCGTCGTTATGCTTCGGTTGAAGATTTGAGCAACGATATTTCCAAATATCTGAATGGTTTGCCCGTCTCCGCTCGTCCCAACACCTTTTTTTATCGCGCCTCAAAGTTTTATGCCCGCAACAAAACCGCTTCGATTGTCGGTTTATTTTTAGCCCTCAGTTTAATTTTGGGAATCATTGCCACCACTTGGCAAGCCGTGATTGCCCGTCAGGAGCGTGACCGCGCCGAAAAACGTTTTCAGGATGTCCGCCAACTCTCAAATTCCCTGCTCTTTGAAATTACGCCGAAAATTGAACGGCTCGAAGGTTCGACCGAAGCCCGCGAAGTTTTGGTTAAACGTGCGCTTGAATATCTGGACAGTCTTTCGGGCGAATCAAACAATGATTTGAGTTTGCAATCCGAACTCGCTTCGGCGTATGAAAAAGTTGGCGATGTCCAAGGCAATCCCGCGAAGGCTAATTTGGGCGATTTACAAGGCGGGATTGAAAGTCTAAAAAAAGCGCAGAAAATTCGCCTTGACTTTGGCTGAAAAAAAACTTGAAGATTTTGAAACCCAACGGCTTTTAGGCGCAAACTATAATTCGATTGGTGATTTTCGGTGGTGGGCGAGCGATGTCGAAGGCGCGATGGCTGACTATGAAAAGTCGGTTACAATTTTTGAAAAATTGACAGACACAAAATCCCGATGATTTGCCAACAAATCTTGACCTACTCAATTCAATCGTCAATAAAATCAAGGTCATTTCTTATAACGGGAAATACGATGAATCAATCAAACAATATCAGGAAATTTTACGAAGAGTCGAAAAATTAGAGGAGAGATTTCCAAATAATGTTGAATTAAAACGAATGAAGGGGCTTACCCTGATTCGGATTGGCTACGATTTGAGTTGGCAAGACCGCTACGACATTTTAGATGATTACGTCAAAAAATCTTTTTCGACTTACGAACCTTTGATAGCTTCAAACCCAAATGATGCCCGAATCCGACGAGATTTATATTATGCCTATTTTCAAGCCGGTGGAATTTACATCGAAGCTAATCCCACCCTTTCACGTCAATATCTGGAAAAATCTGCCGGAATTGCGAAAAAAACGGTTGAAACCGATAAACTTAATTATCAAGCCAAACACGATTTAGCTCAAAGTTATTCCAAACTGGGCGAATTGTCTGCGCTTGAAAAAAAACCTGCCGAGGCAATCGAATATCTGAGCAAAGCAGAAGTAATTTTGCGCGAACTGACCGTTGCCGAGCCAAAACACGAAGGTTATAAATATTCGCTTGCCAATAATTACGCCCGACTCGCCTCCGCCCTCGAAGGCAAGGGTGATTTTCAAAGTTCGCTGGAAAACACCCAAAAAGCCATCGCTCAACACGAAGAATTGTATCGTGGCGATCCGAAAAATAATATGAGTGTGCGAGCCGTCGCCGTGGCGACCCAAGACCTCGGCAGAGTTTATGAAAAAACTAAAAATACCGAAAAAGCCCTTGATTCATATCGCAAAAGCGTAGAAATGTTTTCGCTTTTGGAACAAAAAGGGGTTTTGGGCGATTACGACAAAAAGAATTTTGAGGTGTCGAAAAAAGCCATCGAACGATTGCAAAAGAACTGAAAGATTTGAGTCATTTACTAATTTTCAATAAAACATTAAAATCTAGCCAAATATGGAAATTGCGATAGTAATTGTAATCCTTCTCGTTCTGGTTTTTTTGGCAACGATTGACATTGCCTTTTCTCAATTAAGCGATTTCTCGCTTCGCAAACTCTCTTCCGAAGCCGAAGAAAATAATCATCTTTTCTTGCGAGAAATTTTAGAGAATCGTCCGCGTTTTCGGTTTGCTCTTTCCGCCACGATTCAAATTCTGCTAATCATTTTTTCCGTTTTAGCGACCTTGATTACATCTCAACTTGCCGTCAATCAAACACAGGTTTTCGCCCTTTCGCTTTTTTTATCCTTAGCTTTGGCATTTGTTTTTCGCCAATTCATCCCGCGTCTGCTGACTTGGAATAATCCCGAAGGAAAATTGCTTTTTCTACTTCCTTTTATTCGACCGATTTACGGCGTGATGTCATTTTTATCCGACCCGTTGCAATTTTTCACCAAGCCGGAAACTACCGAAATTTCGCTTTCTCCGAACAAAAAGACTGAAGAGGAAGAAGAAAATGATGCTGACAACATTCAGGCTTTGATCGAAGTGGGCGAGGCGGAAGGGGTTATCGAAGAGGACGACCGCGAATTGATTGAGTCGGTTTTTGAGTTTGGCGAAACCCGTGTTGCCGAAATTATGACTCCGCGCACCGAAATTTGCGCTCTCCCGATTGAAGCAAGCATCCAAGATGCCCGCGATTTAATTATCGAGGAAAAATATTCTCGCATTCCGGTTTATCGTGAGAAAATTGAAAATATCGAAGGCGTGATTTACGTCCGCGACCTCCTGCAAGTGTGGGCGGAGGGCAAAGAAAATCAAAAAATCGAATCGCTGATGCGCCCCGCCTATTTTATCCCTGAAACAAAATCTGCCTCTGATTTGCTCAATTCAATGCAGCAAAATCACATTCAGATTGCCATCGTAGTTGATGAATATGGAGGCGTTGCCGGACTTGTCACAGTCGAAGATATTTTAGAAGAATTGGTTGGCGAAATTGAGGACGAAGACACTGAACAAGAAGAAGTTATCGAAATTATCGAAGGCGATGGGGGCAATTATTTCGATGTGCTTGGTTCTACCGAAGTTCACAAAATCGAACGCATTTTTGACCTCGAAATTGAAGATGATGATTTTTCAACCATTGCCGGAATGGTAACAAGTGAAGCGGGTTATGTTCCGAAAGAAGGAGAAATTTTAAATATTCGAGGATTAAATATCGAAATTCTTAAAGCTGACGAAAAACGAATCCAACTCTTACGACTCAAAAAATCTACGAATGAAAGTGCGACTTAAATCAAATCTTTATTTTTTCCCAACTCTTCAATTTTGTGATAAAATCACCTGTAATTTCTTTTGAACAAATTATAAGGTTTTTGAATGGTTGAAAGGTTTTCTTCGACTGTCCTTTTTTTCCTTCAAAAACCTTTGAAAAACTACCCCTAATCAGTCGAAAAAGGAGTAAATAAAATGGCTATCAGACTAGGCGATGAAGCACCAAATTTTACAGCAGAAACAACCGAAGGGTCAATCAATTTCCACGAATATTTAGGCGATGGATGGGGCGTTTTGTTTTCGCATCCGAAGGATTACACCCCCGTTTGCACAACCGAACTCGGCATGGCGGCAAAACTAAAACCCGAATTTGATAAACGAAATGTCAAAATTATGGGCTTGAGCGTTGATCCGCTGGAATCGCACAAGGGTTGGGAAAAAGACATCGAGGAAACGCAAGGCACAGCCGTTAATTTTCCGATGATTGCGGATGCAGACAAAAAAGTTTCCGATCTTTACGATATGATTCATCCAAACGCCAGCGATACTTTTACAGTGCGCTCGGTTTATGTCATCGGACCCGATAAAAAGGTTAAACTGATGATTACTTATCCCGCCAGCACGGGCAGAAATTTTGATGAAATTTTGCGGGTCATTGATTCTTTGCAATTGACGGCAAAATATAGCGTGGCAACACCCGTCAATTGGAAAGACGGCGAAGATTGCATCATCGTTCCGTCACTTTCAAACGAAGACGCGAAGGAAAAATTCCCTGCCGGTTGGAAGGAAGTAAAACCGTATTTGCGAATTACGCCGCAACCAAATAAGGTTGCCAAAGGCGGTAGCGCATAAGCAATCAAAGACCTTTTGTCGCTGAAATTTCGGCGGGTGTCGCTTTTGCTTCACCTGCCTTTATTAAATTTATCGCTTTCAGCGATTTTAAGGAATTTGTTTTCTTTCAAAATCAGTTAGGACACTCCCTGAAACTTCATTTCTCAGCCAATTCAAGAATGATTGTTCGGATGACTTTGGCGGTTTCTTGTGGACTCTCGAAAGGAAAGAGATGCGAGCCTTCGATTTGTTGAAAATCACTCAAAAAATGTTTTCGCATAAAACCAAGCCGCGCAAGTTTGCCTTCACGTGAATTTGTCCCACCGATATAGGCAATTGGGAGAGAAATTTTTCCGCGTAAATTCGGGAGATGATGCGGGATGGTGCGATAAATTTGGGCTTCAATTTTGGGCGAGAAAAATAGCTCAATTCCCTTTTCGGTTTCCACCGTTCCGTATTCGACATAATCGCGCAAAACCTCTTCGTCAAAAGCATCAAACTTTGGTTTTTGTTTAAAATGCTGAAAGGCTTCATCTTTTGTCTGCCACAGATTGCGGCGAAAGCGAGTAATTTGCGAAGGCGAAAATCTATCAATCATTTTGGTCAGTTTCAAAATGCGAAGCCCATGGCTGCTCAAACGGCTGATAATTGGCGCATCAAGCAAAATGATTTGTCGGTAAAGCTCGGGTTTCTGGCAAGCGACTAAAAAATGTAGAACGCCGCCGAGAGAATGTCCGATGCCGATAATTGGCTGAGAATAACGACTTTCGATTTCGGCTTGAAGCTCGTCTCGCAAAGATTGCCAGCCGTCATTGACCGGAAATTTCGGGTTGTGTCCGTGACGTTCGAGAAAACCGATTGAACAATTATCTTCGAGAAACGAAAAAAGTTTGCTGTAAGTTTTAGCAGGAAAACCATTAGCGTGGGCAAAATGAATGATTTCTTTCGACATTACAATCTATTTATCAATTCCCAATAGCCAACATCAATCCATCTCCCAAGTTTATAGCCAATTTCTTTAAAATGCGCGACCTTTGAAAATCCCAGTCTTTCGTGAAAACGAATGCTGGCTTCATTTGGCAAGGAAATTCCGGCAATCAGGGTGTGAATGTTGGTTTCGGCGAGTTCTTTGAACAATTTCAGATAAAGTTCTGTTCCGATCCCTCTTTGTTTCGCTTCGTTTTTGACATAAATCAAAACCTCTGCCGAATATTCGTAGGCTTCTCGAAATTTGAAGTGAGTGGCGTGAGCATAACCATAAATCTCCCCGTTATCTTCCGCCACCAAATACGGATATTTTTCGGTAATTTCGACAATCCGCTGTTGCATTTCCTCTTCGGTTAAAGCCTCAGTTTCAAACGTCTGAGGCGAATTTAAAATGTAATAATTATAAATTTCGGCAACTTTTGCGGCATCATCTAAATTTACAGGTCGAATGTTCATTTTTGTTATTTTAACTCCATTTTAGCGATTGATTCAAGATGAACCTCATCAGGTCCATCCGCCAGACGCAAACTTCGGGCATAAATCCAAAAATTAGTGAGCGGAAAATCTTGGCAAACGCCACCGCCGCCGTGGGCTTGGATGGCGCGGTCAATTATTTTCAACGCCATTTTTGGACAAACGGCTTTAATCATCGCAATTTCTTTTCGCGCCGCTTTGTTTCCAACTTCGTCCATCATCCACGCGGTTTTCAAAACAAGTAGTCGAGCCTGTTCGATTTCCAAACGCGCTTCGGCAATCCAAGTTCGGATAACTCCTTGGGCAGCAATCGGTTTGCCAAACGCAACTCTCGCTTTTGCACGTTTTATCAACAATTCCAACGCCCGTTCCGCCACCCCAATCAGACGCATACAATGATGAACCCGACCGGGTCCGAGCCGACCTTGCGCGATTTCAAACCCTCGACCTTCGCCCAAAAGTAAGTTTGAGACAGGCACCCGAACATCGGTAAAAGTGATTTCCGAATGACCGTTCGGCGCATCGTCAAAGCCGAAAACCAGTAAATTTCTTTCAACCTTCACGCCGTCCGCATCCATCGGCACGAGAATCATTGACTGCTGACGATGAATTTCGGCAGTCTCATCCGTTTTGCCCATAAAAATCGAGAGTTTGCAACGCGAATCGCCCGCCCCTGTTGACCACCATTTGCGCCCGTTGAGAATGTAAAAATCTCCGTCACGCTTGATCGAAGCACAAATATTGGTCGCGTCCGATGAAGCAACATCCGGCTCAGTCATCGAAAAACACGAGCGAATTTCCCCCTTGAGCAACGGCTTGAGCCAAGTTTCTTTTTGCTCCGCCGTGCCGTATTTTTCCAAAACTTCCATGTTCCCCGTGTCCGGCGCGGAACAATTAAACACCTCGCTTGCCCAAGTGACTTTGCCCATTATTTCGGCAAGCGGCGCGTATTCGAGATTCGTCAAACCCGAAACTTCGGGCAAAAACAAATTCCACAAACCTGTCGCGTGCGCTTTCACTTTCAAATTTTCAATCAAATTTAAAGGCGACCACCTGTCACCTGCATTTATTTCTTGCGTGTAGGCTTTTTCGTTAGGATAAATATGTGCGTCCATAAATGATTGCAGACGTTTTTGCAGTTCTTTTGTTTTATCGGAAAATTCAAAATTCATTTAATCAAAATATCACAATTATTTTTGCAAACCGATTTTTCGCATTATTTCTTCAAATCGTTTTTCACTTCGGATTGCATCGAACCTCGAATCGGCGTTGACTATCGGAAGATTCTGATCACGCTTTGCTAAGGCATTTTCCAGATTTTCGAGTACTTTTTCTGTTTCGCCGAGTTGCAGATAAACCGCCGCTTTCGGAACTAAATTTTCCTGTCCACCTTTCGCTGGCTCGTTAAGGAGATATTGAAAATACGGGCGCAAATCGTTTTCAATAGACGCTTTTGACAAAGGATGTGCGGCTTTTTCGGCGGGCGAAAGTTTGCCGAGAACCATTTCGCCGAGTTCCGCATACATTTTTTTCTCGACATAAATCTGGTAAAGCACTTTTCGATTCAGCCAAAAATCAGGCTCGATTTGCTCGACGTATTTACACGCCGCAAGGGCTTTGTCAAACTTGCGGTTGGACAAATAAAGTTCGCTGAATGCCATCTGATACGTCGGCGAAAACGGTTCGATCTCAGCGGCTTTCTGCAATTCCGCTTTGGTTTCGCCAAAACGGCGTTGAAGTTGCAAGAACTTCGAGTATCTGAAATGCGCCGGAGCATAATCCGGCTCAAGCGCAATGGCTTGTTTGAATTCGCTTTCCGCCGCTTCCCAATTCCAATCGCGCCATTGATAAATTTCGCCCAAAATCGCGTGCGGCGCGGCGAGCGATTTGTCGAGTTCGATGGCTTTACCGGCGATTTGTGCGGCGTGTTCCCATTTGACAAAATATTGGTCGGCGGCAACTAAGGCTTCCGCATAACCGGCAAAAGCCAAAGCCCAATTCGGTTCGGCGGCAATTGCTTTTTCAAAAAGCCCGACCATTTCATTGCGCCGAAAAAGTTCGCCTCTCCGCCAGATTCTTCGCGCCGAAAGATAATTTTGGACTGCTTCCGCATTGAGTTTTTGATTGGCAAGTGATTTTTCGTCTTCCGCGTCGGCAATTTTCAGCGAAAGAAGCCGCGCCGTGCGAAGCGAAATTGCGCTTTCGAGATTCAGATTGGCGGATCTATCCAGCGTGAGATTTTCCGTCCACATATTTTCGCCATCCGAAACGCGCCAAAGACTGAGCGAAACGTGGATTTTCGCGCCGTCAACTCGATAAGTTCCCGACAAACAAGCATCTGCGTCAAGTTCTTTTCCGACCTTTAAAGCGTCTGAATTTTGCCCCGCAAATTTGCGGACAGCAGCGAGTGGCAAAACTTTTAACTGTGCGGAACGCACTTTGCTCAGTTCTGAAATCATCGCGTCTGCCAAATTAATCTGAAACTCGGTTTTATTTTCATTCGCCGAAGCAAACGGCAAAACGGCTAAAGTATTGATGCCAAATACACTTTTCGGCGATTGAACGCCGCTTCTCTGCCACGCAAACGCGAGAATAGAAAGACCAATCAGCAAAAAAAATGTAACGCTAATCAGCCAATTTCGTTTCGCGGTTTGAGGCTTTTCAATAATTTTCGGCAACGGAATTTCTTCTAAAATTTTCGTTTCGGGAATTATTTCAGCAGATTTTTCGCTAACATCCGACGTAAAACGATACCCGCGTTTGGGAATAGTTTCGACATAACCTTTTCCGTTTGCATTTTTGCCGAGAGTTTTTCGCAAAGTGTGGATGCAAAATCTGAGGTTGGATTCTTCGACAAAAGTGTCTCTCCAAACGGCTTTCATCAGGTCATCGCGACTGACGATTTCGCCTTGTTTTTCTGCCAAAACAACCAGCATATCAAAGACTTTTGGCTGGATTGGCACGGTTCGACCATTGCGCTGTAAGCTCTTCTGCTCAAGGTTAAGTTGGAAGTCGCCAAACTCGTAAATCATTGTTTTTTCGGGGGTCTAACGAAAATCTAACATTTTTCTAACGCAAAGACAATGAGTTTTCGTGTCAAGCTATCGTAAAGCGGAAAGTTCCATAGAAGCAAAACGAAGTTGAGAAAATCAGAGAAAGGAGAAATATGAAATGGGATTGAGCACACAAGCATCGGATTGGGAATTTACCGGAATTACCCAGGTAAGTATTGCCGCTGGACTTGGCGGCGGCGGTTATTTGTTCAAGTTTCAGAGCGTTACTGCAAACGTTCGTAATGAAGATGTGTTTTTCATCGGAGTCGGTTTAGGCGTTGGGGCAGGCGTTGGACAAGGTATGTCGGCTCCTGATTCATCAGGGAGAATCCCCTTTAGTCACATTCAATGTAGCAATGTCTTCAGTTTAGTCGATTTAGATATGTCGCCCGGAAGGCTCATGAATGTGGGAGCGTCAGCTATGGTCGGCTACGGTGCAATATCGGTTTCAGCATTTAACTTCAGCACGGGTGTGCTTTTTGATAATGCAGGAGGTTTCGGTTTTAGTGCGGGCGGACTCGGAGCGGGAGCAAATGCTTTTGTCGGATTTTGGAGAGTTGGCAGATTGGGAGCAAATGCTGCCCGTCGCGTTTCAATATAGTTTGTCAGTTATTTAATTTGGAGAAAAAAAATGAGAAAACAATTTTTAGTAATTTCAGCGTTAGTATTTATTTTTGGAAGTTTGGCATTCGGGCAATCAATTGATATAAATCGTCCAACGCCAATCATCAGCAATGTTTTGGTAGGAACGGTCAAAGGAAATGACACTCACTATTATTCATTACGAGCCAAAAAAGGCACAGTATTGGTAGTTACAGCAACTGCTACTTCTTTGGGAGAAGGAGTGCAGGGTTCGATTGCTTTTCATCACAGTGATGGTGGAATTGCTTGCTGTTCACCCGCGGGCTATTTGAGTTTTGCCGTTGACTCGGGGAAAAGGGTGTCCAAGAAATTTGAAACATCGTTCACAGTCCTCACAAACGATAGTTTCTTAATGCATTTTAATTTCGCCGCGCCTCGATCGTCTCCGATGTCTTTCAGGATTACTTTTGAAGGTCTTGATGTTGAAAATACTGAAGTGCCTGTTTTACCGACCGTAACACGCCCGAGTTCGGGTGATATGACGGAATGGTTTCTTGATACAACTTGGTGCAGCAGTTCGAATTCCACATTGTATTCAGCAGATTTCAACGGCGATAACCGCACGGACTTACTTTGCCGCGAACCAAACCGAATGCTGTTTGATTATGCCGATGCCAACGGACAGTTCGGCGGAACGGATTGGAGTCGGGAAACGAATTGGTGCACTCACCCAAACGCCAAGTTCAGTTTGGGAGATTTTAATGGCGATAATCGGACAGACTTACTTTGCAAAGATCCAAAACGATTGTGGATCAGCTATGCGGATGCTAATGGTCAATTTTAAGTCTGAAGGCTGAAAATTAACGACTATAAACCGCTCCCACTATTTTAGGAGAATGAAATGAAGAAAATACCGATTATTTTAGCTTTTATCTTTATCGCTACGTTTGCCGCCGGAGCACAAACTGTTCCAGCAAAGGTGACAAACTACTTGAATCTAAATTATCCGAATTGGGTGATAGCCAAACAGTATAAGCCAAGCGAAAATGGGGAATCTACGCCAGACATTAAGGCATTTGACAAAGGCGATTTCAACGGCGATGGCAAACGCAACTATGCCGTTATCATCACGAAAGATGACCGAAGATATGTTATTGCCCTAATTGCGGCGAAAAATAGTTACAAGGCTTATAATTTGCTCGCTCAATCTGGCGGAGATCGCTGGATGGTAGGAATTGGCGTTGTCAAAAAAGGCGAGAAGATTTCTTCGGAAAGCATGAACGGACCGACCAAATCGTTACGGTTAAAAACTGATGGAGTCGGGCTTCGTGACCAAGAAGGAATAGGACGAACTTACTACTGGCAAAACGGTAAGTTTCTATCAATGGAAGATAATTATTAAAACAAAGGAGAAAAATTACTATGATTACAATTCCGCAGCCAGCACTTGCACTAAATTCAACTGATTTCCCACCACAGAGTCACTATCGTATGCAATACAATGAGATTGTTAGCCATAGCCATGATATGACTTGGATAAAAACTAAGATTCTTGAATATGCAAGCCGCGCCCCAAGAGGCATTTTACAAGGATTGATCATAAACGCTCATGGCTGGTGTGCTGATGGAGTGGATATTGGGACTGGTTTAAACCAAGCTTCCCTTGCTATATTGAATGCAAGCGATGCTTTACGCGGCAAAATAAGAGAAATATATCTTTGCTCATGCGAAGTTGCGGATACTACGGGCGGACAGGAGTTCTGTAGGCAACTTGCATATCAGTTGCATACATATGTGGTTGCTTCAGAGACAGAGCAAACTGTAGGTAGTGTTGATCGTGTTTTTGATCGTCCCCCTGTCCGGTGCACTATTTTACAACATTCCGCAATTTCAAATAGATGAATTTGAAGGGACAGTTTATAGTTGGCAACCTACAGGTGCTCGAGGAATTTTTTTAACGATTGCAAGCCCATTCATACCCTCTACTAGGGTAATAACGGCTACTAGCCCTGACCCAAGATGTCGGTAACGGCAATAGCAGCCAATGTCGCTAATAATTGTGATTCGGAGAAATTTCTATGAAAATTACAATTTTTATTTCAATGATACTTCTCAATCTGACCTTTTCGGCTTATTCGCAAACTCCTTCGGAGAATATCATTGAGATTAAAATAAAAGGCGTAAGTCTTAATTCGTCGTCTTCAACCGTCATCCGGCAACTCGGAAAACCATTGCAAAAAAATCAGGGCAAGTCTTTTTTCAGCGAGTGTTCCGACTCACGGGAAACGCCTTTAACTCTGCGCTACGACGGATTAAAGATCCAACTTTACGGAGATGGTAAAGGGCGAAATTTTCGCGTCACTTCAATCGACGTTACTTCGTCAAAATGGTCGGTCGCGCCGGACATCAACCTCGGCGCGAAATTAACGGACGTGCGGAAAAAATTCGGCGAACCATCCAGAATCGAAAATGAGTCCGGCAAACAACTTTTAATTTATTTTCACAAAGGCGACGGCGGCGCGGTTTTTCACTTTCGGGCGAACAAACTCGTCAAAGTAGCAACCGCGTTAGACCTTTGCTAAGGCGATGTCAATTTTAGACCTCAACGGCGATCGCAAAATGGAACTTGTCATTCACAGCCAATATTATGAAGGAAGCAACACGGATGTCTTTGAAATGAGTGGAAACAAAGCCGTTAAGATTAAAAACTTGTCGGCTGGATGCGGACTTTAGAATTTTATTTCAGGAGAAAAAATATGAAAAAAGCATTTATAATTTTAGTAGTCATTTTAATCGCTTCATTTGTAGCAGAAGCGCAAACATTACCCACCAAAGCCAAAACTTATTTGAAAAATAATTATGGGGGTTGGGAGATTGCAAAATTCAATAAAGTTGAATATCAGGAAAACAAATCAGTTGCCAAAGGTGATTTCAACGGCGACGGTAAAACCGATTATGCAGTTGTCATTACCAAAGATGAAAGAGTTTATACCCTTGTCCTGTTTGCCTCGAAAAACAGCTTCAAAGCGTTTAATCTGTTAGCCCAAAGCCCCGATGAACATTGGATTGCGGGCATAGGAATTGTCAAAAAAGGAGATAAACTGGATGTCTTTACTGACCAACAGGAATTAGTCAAAACATTCCGCCTGAAAACTGATGGAGTTTATCTTTACGACGGCGAAGGACACGGACAAACTTACTATTGGCAAGGCGGAAAGTTTCTTTCGACGCACGATTTTTAGATGAGCAACTTTTATTTTGTTTAGACTTTAAATTATCGTGTATAATCTCAAACAAAAATATTAGGAGGGGCTATGAAATTTGCAAAATCATTCTTTTTAACCGCTTTCTGTTTGGTGTTAAATCTTTCAGCGTTTGCTCAGGATGAACCTAAAACCGTTCTCGAACTCAATCAGGAAGTTGACGGTTATGTCAATGCCAAAATGCGCGAG
Source organism: Pyrinomonadaceae bacterium (assembly GCA_963779235.1). Taxonomy (GTDB): domain Bacteria; phylum Acidobacteriota; class Blastocatellia; order Pyrinomonadales; family Pyrinomonadaceae; genus JAIBCC01. The sequence continues at coordinate 11,101 of CAVZXI010000008.1, read as the reverse complement.
ATGTCCAGTCAAGGTAAAAGAATTACGACCGAAACAAGAGACGATTTAATCCGTGAAAAGAAGTCTCTGGCAAAAAAATATGCCGAAGAAGCATCCTCACGGCAAAATCTGGAAGGTAAGGATTTCTACTATCTCGGAATGCTCTATTTTACTGCCGAAAATGATGCTAAAGCGTTGGAAACATTTAAGAAATTCATTGCCCAATATCCGCCGGATGTGAAAGGCGATATGATTCAATCAGCCCGAGGTTACGGCGTAATTTTGCACGCCCGAAAAAAACAGATGTCGGAAGCCGAGCAGTTTTATGAGGCTTGGCGAACAGGCGAACCTTTTTTCAAAATCCAACAACCTTCGATGGAAAATCTTTTATCCGTTGGTTTTTTCAAAGCCGGAGATTACGAAAAAGCTATCAAATACGGTCAAGAGGCTTTTGATTTGCTGAAAACCATCGAAGCCAAAACCCCGAAAGATAAGCGCGACAAAGAGCAGATTTATATGAATTTGGTGGAAGTGTTGGCGTTGAGCTACAAAAAGAACAAAAACAGCGACCAAGCCCTCAGCATTTTAGCCGAAGCACGGGCGAGGTCTTTCACGCTCCCCTCCGCCAATCTTTATCGCAAAGTGATGGATTTTGTCGAAGGTAGCGGATTCAACGAAAAGAAATTGATGCAAAAGGTTGAATCTTACGCTTCCGCCGAACCGATTCCCGATATGAAAGTTATGGAATGGATTGGAGAAAACTACGCATCTTTGGATGAACTGCGCGGCAAGGTAGTGCTGTTGGATTTTTGGGCAACATGGTGCGGACCTTGCATTTCGACCTTTCCGCGTCTCCGCGAATGGAATAAGAAATATGGTGAAAATGGCTTTGTCATCGTTGGAGTCACGAAATTCTACGGTAATGCGGACGGAAAACGGATGACACAGCTTCAAGAATTGGATTTTTTAAATGAATTCAAGCAAAAACATAAACTTCCCTACACTTTTGCCATTGCCGAACCGGGCGAAGATTCGATGAAATATGGCATCAATGCGCTGCCGACCACTATTTTGCTTGACCGCAATGGAGTTGTCCGTTATATCGGTATCGGCGCGGGTGACGAAGAAGTTCAAAATCTGGAAGATATGATTAAGAAAACGATGAAAGAAGTACCTCGAATCGCTTCATCGAATTGATTGAGTGATTACTTTTAGGTTTGGAATCCTGTTGTAGCAAGCAGTAATTTTAGAGAGAATAATCAATTTTTGGTTGGAAAATTGTCAAACCAAAGTTGAAAAATCAGCAGCGTCCAAAGTGTTTTATTATGGTTTGCTTTACCCGTTTCGTGTTCGCTGAGAAGTTTTTGGACAAAGACCGGATTGAACAATCCTTGATTTTTGATTCTTTCGGGAGCCAGCAATTCGCGGATCATTGGATTTAACTTGCCTTTGAGCCACGCCGCCACAGGAATTTCAAATCCTTTCTTCATTCGGTTTGTGACGATAGGCGGAAGCATGGGCGCGACAGCTTTTTTCAAAATAAATTTTCCGGTTCGTCCGAAAGCAAACTTGGCGGACTTGCAATTAAGTTTGTAGTCGCGCGGCATACTCGCCGAAAACTCAGCTATTCGCGGATCAAGAAAAGGCGAGCGAACTTCTAAAGAAACCGCCATACTGGCTCGGTCAACTTTCGTCAAAACATTTTCGGCGAGAAAAAACTTCATATCGAGAAACTGCATGCGTTCAATTACATTGTCTGAATCAATCCCATTGTTGGAATCAATTAGATTGTTAGAATCCCATATTTTCAACCACCGCCGTGCTTCGCCATAAATATCTGCACCGTTTAATAATTTAACCTCGTTGGTCAACAAACTTTCCTGTTCATTCATCGTAAAAGAACCGAAAAATTCGTGATGCCGAGCAACCAAATCTTGATTTGCCACCCCTTTAATAAAGCGTTTTGCCAAAAAGTCAAACGACATATTTTTAGTGCTGCTTGGTAAATTGTTGATAATATTTTCAAAGACATTTTTTCGCAAAAAACGTGGAAATTTCTCATATCTCTCAGCAATTTTATGTCCATAATACCACGGATAACCACCAAAAATTTCGTCACCGCCATCACCGCCTAAAGCTACTGTCACTTCGGAACGAACGAAACGCGAAAGTAAAAACGTCGGCAAAATTGAAGCGTCTGCCAAAGGCTCGTCCAACCAAGTTGCAATCTCCGGCAACAAATCCGCCGCTTTGTCCACGCTTAAAATTTCTTCATGATGTTCCGTCCCGAGATGCCTCGCAACTTGGCGGGCATAACCAGATTCGTCAAACGAGGCTTCGTCAAAACCGATAGCAAAAGTTTTAATCGGCTGACTCGAAAATTGTTGGGCAAAAGCTGCAATGCTTGAGGAATCAACGCCGCCTGAGAGCAAAACTCCCAATGGAACATCCGACATCAGCCGCATTTTAGTTGAGTCAGCCAGCAACGCTCGGAGTTCTTCGGCAGCTTCTTCGATATTTGGAGGTGGTTGGCGTTTTTGAAAACTTAAATTCCAGTAGCGTTCGATTTTAATTTCGCCGTTTTCGAGCGTCAACGAATGAGCGGCAGGCAGTTTAAAAATGCCTTGATAAATCGAAAGCGGGGCGGGAACGTAATCAAACGAGAGATATTGACGCAAAGCCTGAAAGTTTATTTTTGTCTCAACCGCGGGATGCGCGAGCAAGGCTTTTAACTCCGACGCGAAAATCAGCTTGCCCGCAAAAACACCGTAATAAAGGGGCTTTTCACCGAAACGGTCACGAGCTAAAAATAGTTTTTTTCGGCGTGAATCCCAAAGCGCAAAGGCAAACATTCCATTGAGTTTTTCTACCATTCGTGCGCCGTGTTCTTCATACAAATACGGTAAAACTTTGGTGTCCGTGCGGGTGAAAAATTTATGTCCGCGTTGTTCGAGGTCTTTTCGTAACTCTTGAAAATTGTAAATCTCGCCGTTCATGACCACCGAAATGGCGCGGTCTTGGTTAAAAACGGGTTGTCCGCCAGTCTGCAAATCAATGATTGACAATCGCCTCATTCCGAGCGCAACCGATTCTGATAAATAAACGCCTTCCGAATCTGGTCCGCGATGCTCTATTTTGGCGCACATCCCGCGCAAAATCGTTTCGTCCGATTCATTCGCAGATGCCTTAGAATTTAGATTTGCCCAGCCGACAATTCCACACATTATTTTTCACCTTTAATTTTAAGAACTGGGGGTTTTAATTGAATTTCAGCCGAATGTATTTCTTTTACTCGTAGTTTAATGCCTCAACCGCATCCAATCGGGCGGCATGAAGTGCCGGATACAGCGCACCGAATACGCCTCCGATAAGTGTCCCGATTAAAGTCAGTAGAATTAACTTTAAATCCAGCGAAACTTGCATTGATGACGATGTTTGCATTAAAACGAAACGCAACAAAATTGTCGAAATCAGACCCAAAACAACGCCAAAAAAACTAATCAATAAGGCTTCTTGGGTGATTGTCCACGCAATTCCGGTTTTTGACATCCCCAATGCTTTCAAAATACCTATTTGCCGCGTGCGTTCTGTCACGGTTGTGTACATCGTCAGCAAAATTACAAGCATGCTGAAGACCGTCGCAATCCCGATGACGACATTCAGAAAAATATCCAAAACCGGAACTGCCTGTAAATAAAGTTCTTCAAAATCTCGGGTAAAAATGATTTGGTCATCGGGAAATTTTTGTGAAATGCGTTCCGCTACGGCTTCGAGTTGATTCGCGTCCACAATTTTAACTAAAACTGTGGTGCAGTTTTTCGTCTCGCCGGTTAATTCTTTTTGCATAGTCTGGAGCGGAATTTTGATCCGTGCGCCACTTGCCGGTTCGTAAGTTCCAACCACTGTAAAATCTTTGTCGTAGATTCGCAGTGTCGAACCAATTTTAATTTCTTTCTGCGATTGCCAAGCCGTATCAATCAGGGCTTCATAACCCTCCACGCCAATTTCCCGCCCTTCAATGATTTGCAAACCGGCAATTCGTGCATATTCATCGTAATTTACACCATCAATCAGACGAGTCCCCGTTTCTGTATCTTTGGCATTATCAAGATTTTGACCCAGCGGAGCGACCATTTTCACGCCTTCAATTTTGGCTAGCTCCGCCACCCGCGAAATCGGCAAGCGCAAAGGTTCTACTCCGCTTAAACCGAAGCTGCCGGAAGTTCTGACCATAATTTCCGCCCCAATATTTGCTTCGCGTTGGGCATTGCCCCGTAATGTGCCATCTGCCAAACCAACCGTAAAAACTATCAGCAAGACACCAGTGGCAATGCCCAAAACGCTGACGAAAGTCCGCATCGGACGATGCAAAATATTGGAAAAGGTCAATTTAGTGTTCATCGTCAATAGCAAATTACAAATTCATACTTACAAATTTCGATTCTTACTTTTGAACTCGAAATTAGTTTCTGTGCTAGACAATAAAACACCTCACGACCTCTAGTAATCACCAATAAACCAAACTGTGCGTTGTAAAATTTCGCCCAACTTTTTCTTTATTAAAACGGAAAATATACTCACTATATCATATTTATATTTTATTTTGTTGTATTTTTGAAATTTGACTGTATTTGTGGGCTCTTAAAGTCGGAAGAAGAATTTGTTGCCACGCGCAAATGCGCGAAAGGACGCGAAAAAAGAAAAAGATTTGGGAACCACAGTTTTTCTTTCGTGATTTTAGTGTGTTTCGTGGATGTTTCGACTGGGCAATTTCCAAAATGTCTTGGTAAATTCCAAGTAAGCAATAACTATGCCGCTCAGTAATCATTACGAATAAAGTCTTGGTAAATAATGAAACTTACTTTTAACCTAAAATACCTTCTTTTCGCCATAATCCTTTTTCTCACCGAACTCGCAATCGCTTTATTTGTTTAAGATACGGTGATTCGTCCGTTTATTAACGATGTGTAGTTGTTTGTCTGTTTTATTGTTTTATTGCGAATCTTTTTGCAGATTGATTATTGGAAAGTTGCGTCGGAGTTTTGCTTTTTGCTTGTCTCATCGAAATTTTGCAATACTTTGATTATGTAGAATTGTTTGGCTTGGAAAATAATCGGATTCTTTCCGTAGCAATGGGCAGAACTTTTGAATGGAGTGATTTTTTGGCGTATTTGACGGGGTTTTTGCTGATTTTGCTGAGTGAGAAAATTTTCCAAAGTCAAAAAACCCAAAATTCCGACAAAATTTATGAGCAGACACCAATATTCCGATTAAAAGTGATAAATGGCACACGAACACCGAAAGTCCCTTTGTGTTTGGATTTCTTTGTACCAATTCTGTGTCAAATTGGATAAAATTCTTTTCGAGGTTATTAAATGAAAAAATTCTTATCTGTGATTATCTTCGTTCAACTGTGGACGATTTTAGTTTTGGCTCAAACCGTTCCCGCGCCGAAAGACGTGATTGGCTTTACGCCCGGCGATGACAGAAAACTTGCAAGTTGGAATCAGATTTTGGAGTATTTTCAAAAACTTGAAGACACCAGTCCGCGTGTCAAATTTGAGGCAATCGGCAAAACTACGATGGATAAACCGTTTGTTTATGCGACAATTTCGACACCTGAAAATTTGAAAAATCTCGAAAAATATAAACAAATCAACGCCAAATTAGCCGATCCGCGCTTGATAAAATCGAATGACAAACTCGCCAAACACTTATTAAACATGGCAAAACGATTGTTCTGATTACGTTTGGAATTCATTCAACCGAAGTCGGCTCAACGCTTTCTTCGATGTTGGTAGCGCATCGGTTGGCAACTTCAAATGAACCCGAAATTAAAAAGGTTTTGGAAAATACGATAATTTTGCTCGTGCCTCAGTTTAATCCCGACGGAGTTGATATTGTTAAAAATTGGTATGACAAAACTCTCGGAACGCCGTATGAAGGAACATCTCCGCCCGAACTTTATCACAAATACGTCGGACACGATAACAACCGCGATTGGTATGCGTTCACGCAGGTCGAAACGCAAATGACGGTGGATAAAATTCATAATGTTTGGCATCCGCAAATCGTCAACGACATCCATCAACAAGGCGCAAATGGGGCGCGAGCTTTTTCTCCCGCCGTATATGCAACCCGTTGAGCCGAATGTGCCGAAAGAAATTATTGAAGGCTACACCGAACTAGGAAGTTATGTTGCCGATCGATGCGAAAAGAAGGTTTTGCGGGGATTACCACCAATTCGACTTACGATGCTTGGACTCCGGCGCGAGCCTATTCGCACTATCACGGCGGCGTGAGAATTTTGTCCGAAACGGCTTCGGCAAATCTGGCGACACCGATAAATGTTCCATTTGATAAACTTCGCGGCGATGAAGGCTATGATGCAAAAGAAGAAACGGAAAACTTCAAACCGCTCTGGAAAGGCGGCGAATGGAAACTGCGCGACATCACCAATTATATGACCAGCGGAATTTTTCATCTGCTCAATCACGCTTCGGCATAATCGGGAAAAATGGTTGAAGCGGTTTTATGCGATTGGAAAAGAAGCGGTGCAGACCGAGGAAAAATGGCGAATTATTTGCATATTATTATTCGAACCAAATAATTCGTATGAAATAAGAAAAATACTTGAAAGAGGCGAAGTAGAATTTCAATGGTTTGCAGACGGATTCGAATCGAAAACATCGCCTTGTTCCGATGAATCAGCCTTATTCAAATTTTGCTAAAGCACTTTTAGAAAATCAAGTTTATCCAGACTTAAAGGATGAAAAAGGCGTTCCGATTGCGCCGTATGATGTTACTGCCCATACACTTTCGCTTTTGATGAATGTTGAAAGTTACTCCGATTTATGAACCACGAAATTTCCTGAACCGCCCGACGGAAATGGACGGGGAAGCGGAAGCGGAAGAGACGGTTGTGAAGGAGAATTTTGCTATTCTGCGTATCGTTCATTTATTCCTTCGATGGATGAAGGATGGACTCGCTGGGTTTTTGAAAAATATGATATCTTTTACCTCGACAATAAATATTGCAAGTTAAATTTTGTAACTACAACAAATTCAGATTTCAAAAACGAAAATCTTTCAGCAAAAGTAAATACAATTATCTTCCCTGACCAAGCCCCAAATCAAATGCTTAACGGACACGCCAAAGGCTCAATGCCCGATGAATACACGGGCGGAATCGGCAAAGATGGCGTGACGAATTTGAAGAAATTTGTCGAAGATGGCGGAACTTTAGTTTTCCTGAATCGAGCGTCAGATTTTGCCATTGAACAATTTAATTTGCCCATCAAAGACGTGACAGAAGGCTTAAACCGCAAAGATTTCTTCATTCCGGGTTCGATTTTGCGGACGGAATTTGACACCGATCATCCGATTGCCAAAGGAATGCCGAAAGATTCAATCGCGTGGTTTGAGAATTCGCCCGCCTTTGAAATCACGATAAGCGATGACACAAATGTTGAAATCATTGCCCGTTATCCAGCAAGACGGAAGATATTTTGCTTTCGGGCTGGGCGTTGGGGGCGGAAAAAATTGCGGGGAAAGCCGCGCTTGTTTCAGTCAATATCGGAAAAGGTAAAATTGTTTTGTTCGGCTTTAGACCGCAATATCGCGCTCAGAGTTTGGCGACATTTCCGTTGTTTTTTAACGCGATTGCGAATTGAAAAGCTAATTCAAATAATCTTTCGGCTCGTGGTCTAAATAAATCGGCTCATCAAATTTTGGTGTGTCTTCTTCCAAACTCCAGATTTCAAACAAAGCAGGCGGACATTCCATGACGAAGCGGGAAGGTTTTTGGAGAATGTTTGGCGCGAATAATCAATCTCATCAGCGGATAGGTCAGATCAAGTTCGTCTTTTGCCCGGGTCAGCGCGACATACCAGAGTCGGCGTTCTTCTTCTTCCTAGTCTATTTCTTTGAAACGACGCGGGGAAAAGGGAATTTGCCTTCGCCGCCCAGATTATAAAAACGGCTTTCCATTCCGATCCTTTTGCCTGATGGACCGATGTTAGTTAAAAGTTCGTCTTCTTCGCCGCCTTGAATGACATCTTCGGCAACGAGCGCAGGGTTCTTTGAACGTTCGGTCGAAAGCAAGCGCAAGTCCGGACAAGAAAAGCTTCGGTCGAACCGTAGCCGAAGCGTATAAAACGAGCTGACGCAAATCTTCGGTTCGAGCTTCGGCATTTTCGAAATTTTCCTGCAAATGTTGTTCGTAACCGTTTGTCAAGATCAGTTCGATCTGTTTGCTCGGATTATTGCGATTTTCGTCCGTACTAGAATTTCGAGGAAATTGACGAAATTTGCCACGCTTTTTCGCTTCGCGGTTTGATAGAAATCATCTTTCTTGCTAAGCAAAAGGATTTTCCCGCGTAGGCAAATGTTCGTAAATCTTATTAGCCGTGGCGTTGCCGACGCTGGGAATCATTTTCAAAATTCGTTTCCAAGCCAGTTCGTCACGCGGATTGACGATGATTCTGAGGTAAGAAATCACGTCTTTGATGATGCGCTTGTTCAAAAAATCGCACGCCCGATTGGATTCGATACGGAATATTTCGGCGGGTTAATTCCAGTTGCAATTCGAGCGAATGATAATGCGAGCGATACAAAACGGCAATGTCTTCGAGCGAAACGCCTTCGTCGCGAATTCCAAAATTCGCGAAGCGATAAACGCCGATTGTTGTTCAACATCCGAACAGGGAATAGTGCGGGTTTAAAATCCTTCGACTTTTTAACCGCTTGGAGCGTTTTGGGAAACTGTTTGCGGTTATTGGCAATTGAAGTATTTGCCAAACCTAAAATTTCGGGCGTTGAACGGTAATTTGTTTCGAGTTTATAAGTTACGGCTTCGGGATAGCGTTTCGGAAACTCGTAAATGTTAGTAAATTCTGCGCCGCGCCACGCAAAAATGATTGCGCATCATCGCCGACGACCATCACGTTTCGATGTTTGACCGCCAGCAAATCAATAATTTCGGCTTGCAGTTTGTTGGTGTCCTGATATTCGTCAACCAAAATATGCTGAAACTGTTCGGCATAAACTTCGGCAATTTCGGGTTTTGAAATGAGCAGTTTTTTCCAATTCAAAAGCAAATCATCATAATCCATCACGTTTCGCTCAAGCTTACGCTCCTGTAAAGAAAATCTACCCGCTGAATTTGCTGGGTAATCTTTCAAAATACGGATATTTATTGATAATTACTTCTGCAATGGGTTTGTCGGTATTGTTGGCGTAACGATAATGTCCTGCACAACTTCGGCTTTTGGAAAACGCTTCGATTTGGTATCAATCCCGCATTCGTCAATGCAGACATTGATAAATTCTTTGGCATCTTCGCTGTCGAGAATCGAATAATTGACTTGAATAGCCGATGACTGACAGCGTGTTTGCGTAAAATCAAATTAGCAATTCGGTGAAACGTCCCGCCCCAAATTCGATGAACATTTTGCGAACCGTCAACGTTTCGACCCGCCGCAACATTTCCCGCGCCGCCCGATTGGTAAATGTTGCCAGCAAAATTCTTTGCGGTGAAACGCCTTGTTCGATGAGATAAGCGACCCGATAAGTTATCGTCCGCGTCTTGCCCGTTCCCGCACCTGCCACCACCAGCGAAGCAGAAGGTTTAGCCGTGACCACACGAAACTGCTCCTCGTTCAATTCATTTCGATAACGAGTCAGTTTTTCGGGTAACTCGATTCATCGCGTTTGATGACGTATTTTTTCATCTAATTCGTGAGGAGATTTTAACACAAATCGCTTAGTTTTCTACGTCGCAAGGCTGTAAATAATGCTTCGTAAAGTCTCGGCAAATCTGTGTATAAATCTTCTAAAACCTTAGCGGAAACCTTTAATCCATTCTCAGCAAAATTGCCCTGCCAACTCGTAAAACTCAAAGCTTCTTTAAAACAAGATGGATTTCCCCAACAAACGTCAGCATCAATTCGAGGAATTGTCGTTAAATAACCAAGTCCGGTAACTGGCGAGCGCAATATTGTTTGTTTCATCATCAGACGCGTCTGTTAATGGATATAAATGCGATGTGCGTACTGGTGTCCCTGATATGAGGTTAATGAACCACAAGGCAAACAATAAACATCTACTTCGTGATATTTGGAATTTCTTGACGAATCTTTTTAGCAATCTCTTTCAAATTCGGTAAAAGTCTTTTTTAAAGTTTTTCAACTAGCGGATGCTTCATATCAGAATTCCATTCGCCGGACGTTCACCAAACAAATTTAGAAGTTTGCGTAAATTAGGACCTTCTTCACGTATTCAATTTCAACAGTTTTATGGTTGCCCGACCTTTTGCTGTCAAACCGATGATTTTTCTAAGAAAATCTTTACTCCACGCAAAATTTCTGCTCCAAACATCTTTGCGCGGATTTGTAAAAGTAACTTTTCGTCCGCTTAAATCGTCAATTACTTCGGTTTTATCAAATATTTCTAAACTGTTACAGCCTTGACAAGCGAGAGCCAAATTATCTAAATCGTCAGAACCTTTTTTCAGGTCGGCAAAATATGTTCAACCGAAAAAGAAGGTTAAAAGATAATACTTTCTCTGTGGTGAGAAAAAGTATTCGCATAAATATCGCGCTCGTTCCGCCACCTCTTTCTTTTAGCTGGCGAAACGCTCATAAATTACTTTCGGTGGGTAATATTTTCCGAAGTTCCTCCATTATCTCAGACAAGGTTTTATTTTTGGTAGTTGCCAATTTTGGTCAAAATCGTGAGTCTTTCAACATTTAAGGCTTCGCTTTCTTCGTTTAGGGCAATCAATTTTTTATCCGTTTTCCTGTGACTTTTTTTAGCTCGTCTTTTTTTGAACAAGCTTCATCAAATCGGCTTTGTTTTTCAGACGATAAAAAAACTATTTGTCTAATCTTTTTTATCAATTCAATTTCGTGTTTCGTCCAATTTGATTTGGTCTATTTTTGCATGAGTTTTTTTGCCTTTTCGACAAATTGATTAAACTCCGTTTCTGGATTTGCAAGACAATGCCCCAAAAATATTTTTCCGGTCCAAACTTCTAAAGCACCTGCGAACTGCCATAATTTGTGATTTTAACACAGACAAAACGCAGATATGAAATAATTTATTGTTACCAAATACAATTTTT
>CAVZXI010000007.1:0-68971 GCA_963779235.1 Pyrinomonadaceae bacterium | reverse complement strand
ATGGCCGACATCTCCCCGGTCACGCGCGGTCGGTCGCGACCGACCGGCAGCGGTCGTGAGACCACCATCTGGTACCTGGTGCGCGTCACGGGCCTCGCCCTCTTCGTGCTCGCCATCTCGCACTACATGATCCACCACTTCGTCTTCGACCCGTCGGAGCAGACGGGGCCTTCATCACGACCCACGCTGGAACCAGTCCTTCTGGCGGGCCCTCGACTGGGCACTGCTCATGCTGGTGCTCTTCCATCCGCTTCTGGGCATGCGCACGGTGATCCTGGATCACGTCCACGGCCGCGCCTCGCTCGCGACCCTGTCGGCGTGTACCTGCTGACCGCGATCCTGTTCGTCCTGGGCACCATCGTGGTGGCCACGCTCCAGCCCAGGGCGGGCGTCCCGTGAGCGAGGACGTCAAGCTCAGCCGGCACATCGCGACCCACGAGTACCAGGCGGTCATCGTCGGCGCCGGCGGCGCCGGCCTTTGGGCCGCTCTCGAGCTCGCCCGCTCCGGCGTCAAGGCCGCGGTCCTGACCAAGCTCTATCCGACTCGCTCCCACACCGGCGCCGCGCAGGGCGGCATCTGCGCCGCGCTGGGCAACCTCGAGGAGGACCACTGGGAGTGGCACATGTTCGACACCGTCAAGGGTGGCGACTACCTCGTCGACCAGGACGCGGCGGAGATCCTGGCGCAGGAGGCCATCGACACGGTCATCGAGCTGGAGCACATGGGCCTGCCCTTCAATCGCACGCCGACGGCCGCATCGACCAGCGGCGCTTCGGCGGCCACACCCGCAACTTCGGCGAGGGCCCGGTCCGTCGGTCCTGCTTCGCCGCCGACCGCACCGGCCACCATGATCCTGCAGACGCTGTACCAGCAGTGCATCAAGCACGGCGTCAGCTTCTTCGACGAGTACCACGTGGTCGACGTCATCGTGACGGCGGCCAGACCCGCGGCGTGGTCGCCTACCGCATCGCCGACGGCGAGCTGCACGTCTTCCGGTCGAGCGCCGTGCATGTTCGCCACGGGCGGCTTCGGGCGCATGTTCCGGATCACCTCGAACGCGCACTCGCTGACCGGCGACGGCATGGCGCTGGCCTACCGCCGCGGCGTGCCGCTCCAGGACATGGAGTTCTTCCAGTTCCACCCGACGGGCATCCCGGGCCTGGGCATCCTGCTGTCCGAGGCCGCCCGGGGGAGGGTGGCTATCTCCTCAACGATGCCGGCGAGCGTTTCATGGAGCGCTACGCGCCGACGCTCATGGAGCTGGCCCCCCGGGACATGGTCAGCCGGGCCATCTACATGGAGATCCGTGCCGGACGGGGCATCAGGCGGCGACTACGTGCACCTGGACCTGCCCCACCTTGGCAAGGCGGTGATCGACGCGAAGCTGCCCGACATCACCGAGTTCTCGCGGGTCTACCAGGGCGTCGAGCCGATCACCCAGCCGGTACCCATCCACACCCGACCGCCCACTACGCGATGGGCGGTATCCCGACCAACGTCGAGGCCCGGGTGGTCATCGACGAGCAGGGCACGGTGCTGCCCGGCCATCTACGCGGCAGGCGAATGCGCCTGTGTCAGCGTCCACGGCGCCAATCGGCTGGGCACCAACTCGCTCATCGACATCCTCGTCTTCGGCCGGCGGGCGGGACGTCGATGGCCCATGACGTCGCCGGCGCCCAGCTGCCGGACCTCGCCCACGATGCCGCCGACCAGGTCCGCGACGAGCTCGAGGCACTGCGGGCGCGCAGCCACGGCGAGAACCCGGCGGCATCCGGTCCGCGCTCGCCGACACGATGATGGACGGCGTCGGCGTCTACCGGACGGGGAGGGCTCAAGGACGCCGTGGCCAAGGTCCGGGCGCTCAAGGAGCGCTACGCGCGACGGCGCGGGTCCAGGACGAGGGCACGCGTCTTCAACACGGACCTGCTGGAGACGCGCGAGCTGGGCTACCTGCTCGACTGCGCGGAGGCCGTGGCGGTCGGCGCGCTGGCGCGCACCGAGAGCCGCGGCGCGCACGTCCGCGAGGACTACCCCGACGCGACGACGAGCGATGGCTCAAGCACACCCTGGCCTACCGCGACCGAGGCGGGCCCGGAGCTGCGCTACAAGCCGGTGACCATCACGACCTTCCAGCCCAAGCCCCGCGTCTACTAGGAGACGACCTTCGATGCAGGTCCGGTTGCGCATCCTGCGCTACGACCCCGAGCGGGACCCGAAGCCGCATTGGGAGGAGTACACGGTCGAGTCCGAGCCGACCGCGCCGCTGCTGGACCTGCTGCACACCGTGAAGTGGGACCAGGACGGCACGCTGACCTTCCGCCGCTCCTGCGCCCACGGGGTGTGCGGCTCGGACGCGATGCTCATCAACGGCCGCAACCGGCTGGCCTGCAAGATCCGGGTCGACCAGCTGGGCAGGAAGATCTCCGTGGCGCCGCTGCCGGGCCTCAAGGTCATCAAGGACCTGGTCGTCGACATGGACGACTTCTTCGCCAAGTACCGCAGCGTGATGCCCTTCCAGATCGACGATGGCGCCGATGCCCGCGCGCGAGCGGCGCCAGTCGCAGGAGGACCGGCGAGCGCTACGACGACACCACCAAGTGCATCCTGTGCGCCGCCTGCACCAGCTCCTGCCCCAGCTTCTGGGCCCAGGACAGCTACGTCGGGCCGGCTGCCATCGTGAACGCCCACCGGTTCATCTTCGACACCCGCGACGCCGGGGCCGACGAGCGGCTGGAGATCCTGTCCGACGCGGACGGCGTGTGGCGCTGCCGGACGATCTTCAACTGCACCGACGCCTGCCCGCGAGGCATCAACATCACCCGGGCCATCCTCGAGGTCTCGTCGGCCATCGTGGAGCGCGGGGCCTGACCTGCCCGTGGACGGGTCGAGCTCGCGGATGCCGACGAGCCCGGGCTGCCTCGCCGGCAGTACGAGCGGCTGGTCATCCGCACCGACGGCGCGTCGCGCGGCAACCCGGGCCCGGCCTCGGCGGGGGCCGTGCTCATCGACGCGAGCCGGCCGGACGCCTTCGAGCCGGACGCCACGGCCGGTGGCGGTCGTGGCCCGCGACCTGGGCATCCGCACCAACAATGTGGCGGAGTACGCGGGCCTGGTGCTCGCCCTGCGCGAAGCCGCGTCGCTGGGCGCTCGGGAGGTCGACCTGCGGCTCGACTCGAAGCTCATCGTCGAGCAGCTCAACGGCCGCTGGCGGGTCAAGGACGCCAAGCTCCAGGGCCTGTTCGCGGAGGCGATCCGGCATCTGGCAAGCGCTCCGGCGCTGGTCGGCGGTGCACGAGCCGCGGGCACGCAACCAGGCCGCGGACGCGCTGGCCAACATGGCCCTCGACGACCCGTACGGCGCCGAGCGGGTGATCGCCGAGGTTCGACGCCGGGCCGACGCGGGCTGACGCGGGCGACCCGCCGCTGACCCCGGGGCCGCCGCGGGCTCCAGCCGCAGGCCACCACCTCAGCTGTCGCCGAGCACCTCAGCCATCGCCGAGCACCTCTGCCATCGCGCGCGGGAGGTGACCAGTGCCCGCCGCGATGACGCCCGCCGGCACCATCCAGCTCACCACCTCGATCGCGAACCGACCCGCGACGATCTCGGGATTCGCCTCGGCGAGGGCGCGCGCTGCCGCGGCGTCCACGGCGAACAGGCTCAGGCCTCGGACCTCCGGGCGGCCCGGCACCGAACACGGTCCCGCCGCCAGCAGCCGGCCCTCCGACGAGAGCCGCGCGAGGTAGGCGAGGTGGTCATCCTGGAGCGGGTCCGGGTCACCGGCTGGCGGCCGGGTATGGCTGGTCCGTCCACGAGTAGCACCACCGAGAATCGATCGAAGTCCATTCGCGTCTCCGGGGTCAGTAGCTGGGCCCGGTTACGGCCTCAGGCGCTCGGCTGCACCGCCATCACCTGATACCACACGAACCAGAAGTTGGCCGTCCGATAGTCGAAGAGTGGCGACTTGCAGGAGAGCCGCTTCGCGTTGCCCTTGGCGTCGGTGCCCCGGAAGATGTGGATGCGCACCTGGTCCTTGCTGCCGCTCGCACCCGCGGTGACCTTCCTTTGGGCAAGGTACTCGTCGGGCGTCGCGCCGTGGCGCCTGTCTGGACACCGGCCTCCTTGAAGATGATGGTCAGCACCCCATTGCTGCCACACAGGACCTGCTGGACGCCAGCATGAGCATGCGTGTCGTTGTCGATCACGCGCCACTCGCCGTCGTACTTGCGCAGGGCCCCCATGACGAGCAGGACGGATGCCCTGTCCGCAGTCTGGAATGGACGCATCGCCGCATCCGCGAGCGTGCTTCCGGTGGTCAGTGCGAGGGCGATGAGCAGGGCTGCCAGGAACCTCATCGCTGCCTCCCTCGCCGGTCAAGTTGCGGTCTGCCGAACGTGCACCGTGACCCGGTCGTCCTGTAGTGCCGTGGGTAACGCCTGATGTGACGTTCGTGGACGCGACGCGTTTCGGGCGTCCTGCCGCGCGTGGAAGCTCCCGGACGGGAGCCACGTCCTGGGTGTCAACCCGCGTTCACCGCGCCCCGAACGTGGCGCCCGGCGCAGCAGCCTCGACCCGCTGGTAGCATCGGCGGGCCAGCGAGTCGGTCGGACGGTCGCGGGGCTGGCGGGGCGACCCGTCGGTCACGAGGAAAGTCCGAGCTCCCCGACGCAAGGTAGCGGGTAACGCCCGTCCGCCGTGAGGCGAGGACCAGCGCCACAGTGACGAATCGACGTGACGGCTTGCCGTTGCGACCGGGTGAAACGGGCAAGCTCTACCTGGTGCAAGGCCAAATAGGAGGACCGGCACGGCGCCCTCGGGCGTGCGTGCAGGGCGGCGTCGCCTCGTCCTCGGGTCGGCCGCTCGAGGTCGTGGGCAACCGCGACCCTAGATGGATGACCGTCGCCGTCGCGTCAGCGGCGGCACAGGACTCGGCTTACAGACCGTCTCGCTGGCGCTCTGGATCCCTGCGTCGCCGATGCGCGCAGCCGGCGCGTCTTTGTCGGCTCTCGTTGATGCGCGGGAGTACTGAGCAAGCGAACGAGGCTGGGTCGGACACCCGGGTGCGGCTCGTCCGCGGTCGTTCCATGCATGGCACGACTCGAACGAGCGACGACTGGCCCGATCCGGCTGCAGGCCGACCGAGGACGACCTTTGGCTTGTTCATGCATGGGGGTACTCAGCGGGCAGCCGAGAGGGTGGGCGCGCTTCGCCCACGACGCTGCCACCCGCTCCTCTTGACGACTTTGCCTCGCGCGGGACCCATCTGGGGGTCGACAGGACGCAATAGGGTACGAACGCGGACGGATGCACCGCGTCGGACTGGCGGCAGAGATGCAGCGAGAGCTCGCAGTACGGGCCATCGAGGGCGATCGGGAGGCGTTCACGAAGCTGGCGGACGCCTCGATCGACCGGCTGTATGCCGCCGCGACCCTCATCCTGCGTGACGGGGACCGCGCTCAGGACGCGGTCCAGGAGGCGCTCATCTCAGCCTGGCGAGATGTGCGCTCCCTGCGAGACCCCGATGCGTGGGAGGCGTGGCTCCATCGCCTGATGGTGTGGGCCTGCTACCGCGTAGCCCGCAAGGAACGGCGCCGGACCGTCGTCGAGCTGCAGCTGCTGCGCGACGTGCGTTCGGGAATGACGCCCGACCCTTCCGCGTCGGTCGCCGAGCGTGACCTGTTGGCGCGGCGACTGGGCGACCTGCCGATCGATCAGCGCGCTGTCATCGTGCTCCACTTCTACCTCGATCGACCCGCCACGGAAGTGGCTGACATCCTGGGAAGGGCATTCCCAAAAATTCAAAAATTGATAGTAATGCAAGGGCTGGTAAGATTATACAAGATTTACTAAACGCTATTATTATTAGGGTTACAGTTTCTACATAAATTTCTTTTCACGTTTTACGTCGTAATCAACCCAATTTTTGGAACTGCCCTTAGGCTATGAATTGCGTTTTTCAGGTTCGGCTAGTATTCTGTTATTGGTAATGCTGCTTGAGCTATGAGATTGGGATTAACACCCATTTGAAGGTAATCCCAAGTAGCCAGAGCAATCATTGCTGCATTATCTGTTGACCAACGTAATGGAGGAAGACACAAATTGATTTCATGATTATCACAGATTTCTTTTGCCCAGCCCGTAGTTGTGGGCTAGCAGAAACCCCCCCTACGATAACTAAGGATTCTGAAGGATACGCAATTAATGCCCGCTTGCACTTCGTAAGTAACACCTCCATACATGAGTTTACAAAAGAGGCAGCAACATCAGCCGCCTTAAATCCTGGGTTATCATTCAAATACCTAGCAACTGCTGATTTCAACCCGGAAAAAGAGAACTCCAATCCTTCTGACAGCATAGGACGTGGAAATGGGATAGAAGGTGTTCCCGAAGTTGCCAATTTATCTATGGCATCCCAGGAAAGCCTAATCCTAACAATCTACCAACTTTATCGTAAGCTTCACCAACGGAATCATCACGGGTGGAAACCAACAGTTTAATTGAGGTATGGCTTTCCATACTGGCAAGAAAGGTATGTCCTCCTGAAACAAGTAATATAATTGCCGGAAGTTGAACTCTTTTTCCCCCTAAATCTGCACTTCGGAGATGACCACGTAGATGGTTGATTCCAATTACTGGAATATTCCAACCTAGCCCTAATCCTATTGCCGTATTTACCCCTACAATCAGTGAGCCAATTAATTCCGGACCCCTAGTCACTCCAATCGCTTTCAAACTGGGACCATTAATATTTGCTTGAGCAAGTGCCTTTTCAATAGCTGGAATAACAGAAAGAACATGTGCTCGACTTGCAAATTCAGAATATATACCTCCAAATTGCGAATGAATTTCAGTTTGTGTTGCAATGATTGATGATAGAACATTACCTTCCCTATCAACCACTGCCGCAGCAGTGTCGTCACATGAGGATTCAATTCCAAGGATTAGTTCACGAGATAAACTCATTTCAAATACTCCATATTAAAAATTCAGGAATTGCGCCTATTCTTTCAATATTGGGCGGAATACTTCGACAGTTCACAAGAGTAGATGGAATAGTATGCAAAACACCTCCATCAACACATAAATCAGGCACGCCATTCAATTGCTCCAAGACATCAGTTAAATTCTCTGGCGTTCCGGAACCATGTATATTTGCACTAGTGACCAGTAACGGACCAATTTTTCTCAATACAGCCAGAAGGCACTTATCATTTGGTATTCTGACAGCAGCTTCTTTCGTGTCCTTTAAGCCATTGCGGAACATCTTCGGAGCGAAAACCCATTACAAAAGTAAGACTACCTGAAATAGGTGAACTCAACAAATGCTTCACTCGCTCATTTATATCAAAACCAAGAACTTCTAGTTCTTCTTGTGAAGCAACCATTATTGGTAGATTCTTGTTTTTGGGGCGATGTTTAAGTGAATAAAGACGATCTATTGATTTCTCAAATGTGGAAGTTATGCCAATCCGTATACAGTATCTGTGGGAAGAAGTACAACCCCGCCAGTAGTAAGGCAGTCAGCTATTTTCTTCACTATATCAGTAACTGAATTCTCTTTTAAAACTGTTTGCATATCAAAGTATAATCTTAACTCCTTTCACTCAAGGGTTTATCCCCAATCTTCCATTGCCAATCCAGAAATACTATTAGTAACAGAAATAATATGGTCGAAAAAAATGTCTCCTTCTCTAAGCAATTCTACTTCGTTAAATTCGTTGATTCTGATGATGGTAGAATGAAGCGCCTAGAAGTGTTCGCCTTCAATCGCAAGCCAATGTGCTCCGCCAAGTCGCTCAGTTCCAAGTTCAACCACTTCCATTGCCTTCTCGAAATTCTGAATTGGCTCTCCAGTCTGCGAATCTCTTATTGCCACGGACACCAGAAGATCAGCTGTACTCGCCGCGACCTCACGTTCTATAAAACTGTCTGATATCCGGGCTCCAATGATTCCGTCTGAGCTTCCAATAGCCTGCGAAGTAAACTCCCTAGAAATATTTGGTTTCGCTTTAGCCACAATCGTTATTGGTCCTGGCGTGAAATGCTCGAAAATCAGCGCAGTCGTATTGCTGACTTCGACAAACCGCTGAACTTGGAGGTAACTGCTAAATGCAACTGACATAGGATCATTTTACCTGTTGAGAATAGTGTTGATATTTTTGCGACTTCGTTCATCAATCGCAAGTGCACCGAGAGAATAACAGGTGTCGCTGGGCAAGAGGACAAAACCACCTCGCAGAAGCTTAGACCGCATTTGTTGAATAATAGATGTTGGTAAAGCCTTGCCATCGGTACGTTGAATTTTCTTAATAATAGAATCAGGTTTACCCATAAAATATCTCCGATTGATCGTTTAGAGGGCTTACTCGTGTAGCTGAAGCACTCTTGCTATCATATGCCAGATAACCTAGGTCAAGAAGGACATTTGAATCTAGCTTGTCGATACCCATATCAATGACTTTAATCCCATTCAATAAAGAAGATAAGCGATGTCGAATTTTTCCAGCGACACCAATTTCTTTAATATTGTCTGTGATTTGGGCTACAGTGTAGGGTAGTAAACCGTAGCGTAATACTTCTACTGACCTACCTCTAATTAAGCCAACATATGCATGATTGTTAGCTGCTGGAACTGCACAAAGGACTGGCAACTCTGTATTCTTTTGAATCTGATTAGCCATTATCTCAAAATAGCTAAATGGGTAAATTCTTATTCCCAGGCTGAAAGCCAAAGCATTTGTAAACCAAACTCCAGCCCTAATTGAGGTAAGACCTCCTGGACCAATATTTAAAGCCACACCTGTAATTTCGCATGGTTGCGAGTCGATTAAATTGAGTCCATATGAAACTAATTTCGCCAGGTCCGTTGCCGGTGGATGGATAAAGTCTCTAGTAGAGTCAAAAATTAGTTTTCGATCACGCCCAAATACGATTTGATATTCATCTGACGATGTTTCAATCGCTAATAACAGATTCATACCTCCAAATATTTATGTAGCCGAAGCCTTAGTTTACCTAAGTCTGATTCCCACCGTTTACTTAATGAGGAGAAAGTTAGTTTTCGCCACATATCAGTATAATTAACAAATTCAAAGGCAATTGATAGGGAATCAGTAAAGTCATCTTCTACTATATTACCCCACTCAACTGCTGTGATGCTATCGACTGTATATTCTTCTAATCCTAAATCTCGATACTCTGCAATACTAGAAAGCCTGTATGCGTCGATATGCAAAAACATTCCATTTCTTATGGGGTAGAAATGAGCTAAAGTGAATGTTGGACTTGTAACATCCGCCTCAGATTCTAAAGCTGCTACTAGAGCTTGAACGAAAGTTGTTTTCCCACCAGCCAATCCTCCCTTCAACATAATTGCATCTCCATGTCTAAGCAAAGGAGCTAGAACAGAAGCAATATAGTCAGTATCATCTTTGTTGCGACTAATAATACTAAATTCATTTATACGATTTAAGACCCATCCATTCCAAAATCCTCCGCTGGATAGTTTAACAAAGTTTCCCAAAGACCTCTAAAGTGCTAAGAGCATTATTCACTTTAAACGATATAGACTTTCTAATTCGCAATCTGCGAAGAAGTTACTTACCGTTCTAACGGGAATGTCCTTTAAATCTGGCACCTTTTATGGTTTGTATTTTTAGTTAAAGCTGTTTTATTACCTGAGTAATTTCTTGAATCTTGCTGCTTGAAACTCTAAGATCATCAATGCTGGGGAATGTAAGCCCATGAACTACTTCATTTCGCATTCGCCGTATTCGCTCAAAATCCTTCAAAACTGCTTTGTCTCCGATGCCTAAACGGGAAAGAAACGCGCTCGACATGTAGTTACGATGCAAATCCAATCTATTCGCAGTCGCAGAAGCTTCTTTTTCAAAGGAAGACCATTGTTGCATAAATAGGTTAAGCTCTTTTTGAGTTTCAAGGCTAAGTTCATCTTGTGTTTTACCTACATAGTTCCTGGTTTTTGACTGAATTCCGCGAAGTCTTACATAGATTACATACCTTTTGGGATCGTCACTAAGGAGTTGATCAATGATTTGGTCTGCTAAAGGACGTTTCTCAAGATTAGAGCTAAGTGACTGTAAAAGTGGCTCCAACTTTTCCGGGGTTCCAATTTCCAAATATTTAAGTAGCTCATATAGAAGGTCTATCCTACCTAAGGCTGTTTCACCAACAGAGTCGTTTCCTGTTGGTTCAAACTTATTAAGGAGGTATGAAGCTAAGTCATAATGATTCTTGAATGCCCGACCACCAGGTGCAATGCGTGCAATACCAGCTTTTTGTAATAGCTCAAGAGCTATTTCACCAGCTAAAACCATTCCATTAATCTCATCAAGTATAGAATACTCGTCATCTGATAATTCACCTTGTAGTGGCTTGTAAACTAAATCATGTTCAACCTCCGACCATGCGTGCATTAGAACCGAAGCAACTTGTATCTCAATCTTTGCTTCTGCATACCGCTTTTGCACATCATTAAGGTTAGTTTCGATTAATTGGACTCTGTAATGAGTAGCCCAATAGCCCGAAAACCGCTTTTTGAATTTTGACACCTTCGATTCCCCAGGAAACTCCTTGGGTTTGTCCTGCAATAAGAATAAAGTTTGAATAATACTATCTACCTGTAATTTGTCTCCAGGAAAATACATTGCGACACGGACACCAGCCAAATCAACAATATCCTTAAAAATATCATCTTCACATGTGTAATTCTTGTCTAAGGCTCTTAAACGAACCTTTGGCTCTAAACTTCTTAAAGACTTGGCGCGCGAAGTGACGATTGATCGTATACCTGCCTCTATAAGACGTTCCTCCAAAATCTGTGCTATTAAACGGGCTGCCTGATCGAAGAAATCATATTCCCTGCGGTACCTTGCGAGGAAGCTATCAATCAGTATGGAATTCGTTTCATGGGGCATAATGACTCCTTTAGAGTTATTTTTTAGCTAGTAAAACTCTTAAAATACTCAAATGTGTTTCATAGTTTTTACACATATAATCAACGAGAATGAATCTAGTCTCTCAATTTTCGTAAATATTTGTAGAAAGAAGCTGTTTAGACTATTTGAAGACTTATAGTTTCTCAAAATGCTTCTTTAAGTGCTTTTGGTCTCACTGTAAATTCCGTCTAAATAAAGCGTGTCGCGTAAATCTAAGTGAGCTATTTTCAATAAGTTACTGATAAACTCGAATTAATTCTATGGCTTTTGGTGTCAAAATCGGACGATTTCAGGCTTATTTTAGTGTTTTTAGCTCCAATTTACTGTATATTTGCGGTTTGAATAATATTAATTGTTGCAATACATAGATTTGGATTTACGCGACACGCTCTAAATACTATTTATTTTTGCGATTTAGTTTATTGTTTAATTTGATTTTTATCAAGTATTTTATTACGAAATAGTGTACTGGTTCAATGTCAAACGGAGTATAGCCAAATCTTCGATAGTCCCTTTTCTCCTTTTTAAGCAGTTGCACTGCATTAAGAGATTATTTTGAAAGGACATCCTACTATAGTTGGAAACAGTAGAGCAAGAAAAAATTTAATATTTCATCAATTCCTGCACCGCTTTCTCAACATCTTCCGTCTGCGGCAAAATAAAATCTTCAACTTGCGGAGCATACGCGACAAAAGTATCAGTTGCGCCAACTCTTCTCACCGGAGCGTCTAAATATTCAAACAATTCGTCCGAAATTCGAGCGGCAATTTCTGCGCCGTAGCCGTAGGAAATCAGAATCTTCGTGGGCGACAATGACGCGATTAGTCTTTTTGACGGATTCGGCAATCATTTCCCAATCGTAGGGAACGAGGGTTCGTAAATCAATCAAGTCAACCGTAATCCCTTGTTTTTCCAAGCGTTTGCAGGCTTCAAAACTTCTTTGCACAAGTGCGCCGTAAGTTACGATTGTGACATCAGAGCCTTCGCGCACCTTTTCTGCCTTTGCCGAATGGAATTAGAAATTCGGAACTTGGATATTGAGATTTGTTATAGACTTGGCGATACAAATGTTTGTGTTCGAGGAACATTACGGGATCATCGCAACGAATCGCAGTTCGCAATAACCCGTTTGCATCCAAGGCATTAGACGGATAAGCAATCATCAATCCCGGCGTATGTGCAAACAGAGTCGTGCCGCTTTGCGAGTGATAAACTGCGCCGCCTTTCAAATATCCGCCGACGGGAACGCGCATCACAATTGGCGATTTTGTTTCGCCGTCCGAACGCCAGCGCATTGTCGCAAGTTCGTTGCGGATTTGGTGCATTGCGGGGAAAATGTAATCGAAAAATTGAATTTCAACCACAGGTTTTAGTCCGCGCAGAGACAACCCAATCGCCCGTCCGATGATGTTTGCCTCAGCCAAAGGCGAATTATAAACGCGAGCCGAGCCGAAAGTTCGTTGCAAATTTGCCGTCACTTTGAATACGCCGCCTTTGCCTTTAACTTGGTCGAGATATTCGTCCTTTGAACAATCCGCAACATCTTCGCCAAAAACGACGATTCGCTCATCACGCTCCATTTCTTCGTGCAAACAACGGTTAATTAAATCCACCATCGTTCCCGCATTTCCGCTTAATTCTGCGCCATCTTCGGTGTCAAAAAGTTGTCGGTCAGTTGGATCAATATCGGGCGAAAAGATGTTTCTAAATGCAGTTTCAGGCAAGGGTTGCGGGGTGGCGAGCGCAATGTCTGCCGCTTCATTGACCTCAGCATCAACTTGTTTTCGCAATGCTTCTAAATCTTCCGAACTCGCAATTTTTTCCGTCATTAAAAATTCAGCGTATGTTTTTATCGGGTCAATTGCCGCATCTTTTTCAATTTCTTCCTGTGGACGATAGAGTTTTTCATCATCCGAAAGTGAGTGCGAATATGGGCGCACAACTTTGGCGTGAATGAACGCCGCGCCTTTTCGTTCACGGCAAAATTCGATGGCTTTTTTAAACGCTGCGTAGCTTTCGAGCGGATTTGTGCCGTCAATTTTTTGGATAAACAAATTTGGAAAACCAATAACTAAATCAGAAATTGAACCGCCCGGCGTGTTGACTTCGACGGGAGTTGAAATCGCATAACCGTTATCTTCGACCACGAAAATTACGGGCAATTTCATATTGCAAGCCGAACTCAGGGCTTCCCACCATTCGCCCTCGCTGGTTGTGCCGTCGCCGACCGACATATAAACGACTTCATCGCCTTTGAAACCCGTTAACTTTGTCTTGCATTCCGTCAACCATCGAGGCGCGATAAGTTGCCTCCGCCGCGCCGACTGCGTGCAACGCTTGCGAACCCGTGCAAGAACTTTGCGAAGGAACATTTGCCCGTTTTAACCCCCAATGTGAAGGCATTTGTCGCCCGTGCGAATTCGGATCAGGTTCTGCACCGACTGCGGAATACAACATTTCTTGTGCCGTCATTCCAAGTTGCAACATCAGCGCACGGTCACGATAATACGGAAAAAACCAGTCGTAGCCGGCTTTCATCGCCATTCCCGCCGCGACTAAAACCGCTTCGTGTCCCGCTCCCGAAATTTGAAAAAAGACTTTGTTTTGACCTTTTAACTGGATTTCTTTGTCGTCAATTTTGCGTGAAAGATACATTGTTCGATACATTCCGACCAACGCTTTGGTGTCTAATCCGTGATATTTTTCTGCATTATTATTATTTGATTTGACTGCTTTTACAGCTTTTGTTGCCATTTTTTTAGTTCCTTTTTTGGTTGCTGTTATCATTGTAAATAAATATGTCTATAAGAAAATATAATGAATGAATAAAATATTTTACACTTTGGAGTGTGAAATCGGCAAAAGTAGATTCGGAATTTGAAAATAAAAAATCCGCAAATGAAACCAGACGGACAAATTCCCAATTTATTGAACTTTTGGCAATGATTTCTCCCATCTCGGTTTTGTTTTGCTAGACCACTTTCAGAATAGTGCGGAAAATCATTTTTATCAAAAATCCGTGATAATTTCCGCTGTCACCTAGGACTTATTCAAAGTAGAAAATATAAAGTAGAAAATATTAGGATAGGAACGCCAGTATCTGGCTGGCAGTTCACGCGAGAGAGCGAATCAAACTTTGTAATTAACCGAAAAAATAAGCGGTTTGAGCCTCTTCGCAGAGGTGCTGCCGCCAAGATGGCAGCGTTCTCAGCAATCGCTGATTTTTATATTTTGAATGTCTCTCACTTTGAATAAGCCCTATAACCCGTTTTGCCCTTCGCTTGCCACGTCCTTTTTTATCAATTAGAATTATTAGTTTCAGACAATTCTGAAAAATCAGACTGTATTTTTTAACATTATTTTTAGACAGAGGAATTAAATAAATTTATGAAAAGAGTTGGAATTTTAGTCGGACGTGAAGTTACGTTTCCCGAATCAATTATTAACAGTATCAATGAAAAAAGCGGCGGCAAAATTGTTGCCGAAATGGTCAAAGTTGGCGGAATTCGGATGGATGAGCCGAAGAAATATGACTTGGTGATTGACCGCATTTCGCACGAAGTTCCGTATTATCGGGCGACTTTGAAGCGGATGGCACTCGAAGGCACTTATATCGTCAACAATCCTTTTTGGTGGTCGGCTGACGATAAATTTTTCAATTTCAGTCTCGCGGCAAAACTCGGTGTGGCGATTCCGAAAACCGTTCTCCTGCCGCAACATTCTTATATCAAAGACATTACCAGCGAATCGCTCCGCAATCTCGAATTTCCGATTGATTGGCAAGGCGTGGTTGATTATGTCGGCTTCCCTGCTTTCCTCAAACCATTTGACGGCGGCGGTTGGAAAAATGTGTCTAAAGTTAATTCTTTAGAAGAGCTTTGGACGGAATTTAATCAATCCGGCACGCTTTGTATGACCCTTGCAAGAAGGCATCGAATATGATCAATTTGTGCGTTGTTATTGTGTCGGACAAGAAAAAGTTTTGATTATGCCGTATGATCCTTCAAAACCGTATCTTTCGGGAATGCAATATGTTAATGTGGACGAATATCTTTCGCCTGAATTACACGCACGAGTCGAAAAAGACGTGATTACGATTTGCAAAGCGTTGGGATATGATTTGAACACGGTTGAATTTGCCATTAAAGACGGAATTCCGTATGCGATTGATTTTATGAATCCCGCGCCGGATGCTGAATTGGCTTCGGTTGGCGAATCCAACCATAATTGGATTGTCAACGCGATGACCGATTTCATTATCAAAAAACTTAAGCGGCGAAATTGCTCAACCCGAATATCGTTGGACGGCAATGCTCAATCCGGCACACGGAAGTAAAAAAAGCAACTAAGAAAACGACCAAAGCTACGGCGGAAAAGAAAACTCAAACTAAAAAAGCCGGAAGCGGTAAATAAGCCGCAATTGGCAGTTGGCAGTAGCAGTTAAAGATTTTGTTTAGTTTCAGTAGTTCGTCAAATACGTTCTACTGCCTACTGCCAAGTTCTACTGCTACTGCCAACTGACTACGGCTGTTTATATGGCTCCGGTGGCGGGCGATTCTCCGTTTTCCTTCTTTGATTTTCCATAATTTGTTTGAGTCTGCGTCTTTGCGCCGGAGTCATATTTCTAAATTGTTCTTCGGTAATATGTGTGCGAACATTTGGCGGCAACGGTCTGACTTGAACATTCGGATTAGGCGGAGTCACCACCACTCCATTTTTAATGATTTTTCCGTCTTGGGTAATGGTTGTTCCATCTTTGGTAATTACTTTTCCACTCTCAAAAACTTTTGTTCCATCTTGCCCGACCACTACTACTTTTCCGTCGTTTTTTTCATCGGTAGCTTTTGTTTCAGTAGTTTCTTTTTGCGTATCTTTGGGCTGAACGGGTGATTTTGGATTATTCACTTCTGCCGTAGTTTTGTCGCTTGGCTTTTCAGTAATTTCTTTTTTGGTCAAGGATTCGGCAACGTTAGAATTACCGGACGCAATCGCCAAAGTATTTGAATTACTTGAGCTTACATTACTTGAATTAGCTAGAATACTTTCTTTATTCGCATCATTCGGAGTTTTTTCCTGAGTTGAATTACTGACCGCATCGGAAAAAATGTTTGGTTTTATCAGGTAAAGTCCGCCCAATGCGCTTCCAACCAAAAGCAATCCGCCCAACGCCGTTGTGCCAATCGCCAATCCGCGCTGTTTGCCGTTTGAGTTTGTCGTTGCCAAAGGCTGAATTTTAGTTTCAGTCTTTGGTTGCACCGGAATTTGAATATTGCGCTTTGCCGATTCAATCTCGGTCAAAATTGATTTGTCGTCAGTATTTTCGGGTTGCGCGGAAATTTCCGAGAGATGTTCAACGGGTAAAATCTCAGTTTTTATCGCGGCTTGTTCGGTCTGTTTTGACTGGGGCGTGCTTTCAAAAACCTCTGTATTTTGCGTCAACAGACTGGTCGCAGGTTTTTTGATCGGAATTTGATTGACTTCAACATTTGTCGCCTCGCTTTCGGCTAACATCGCCCGCATTGCCACGGCAGAAGTTGGACGAAAATTTGCGTTGAGAGCCAACGCCCGTTGCAAAACTTCGGAAATGCCAATCGGAATGTTTGGATGGGTTTCATTGGCAGATTTCAAAGGGTCTTGGTCGCCATTCAAAACCTGCATTGCCCGAGTCAGCGCATCAACCGGCGGCACTCCCGTCAAAAGATGAAAAAGAGTTGCGCCGAGCGAATAAAGGTCGCTTCGCGGATCAGTTCCCGTTCCTTGCATTTGTTCGAGCGAGGCGTAATTGCGCGAATATCCAAAGACGCTTTTGGCGGCAGTTTGATGTTGAGCATCAGTCGGATTCCCTTTTGCCAAGCCAAAATCAAGCAGAATAATTTGTCCGCGTGACGTGAGTTTCAGATTTTGCGGTTTGATGTCGCGGTGAATGACGGGCATTTCTTGGGTATGCAAATAATCAAGCGCATCCAGCAATTGGTCTGCCCAATCCAACACGTCTTTGAGCGGAAATGCCTCACCGCTTTTCTCCATCTTTTCGGAAAGATCATCGCCCGCGATATATTCCATCACGATAAATTGCCCGTTAGAATCGCTGAAATGATCGCTCACGCGGGGGAGTGCCGGATGCCGGAGATTATTCAAAAGTCTTGCTTCACGCTCGAAAGCCTTGCCGTAATTGGCATCCGTAAAAAGCGTCTCTTTGATCGCTACGGTACTGCCAAAACGCTCATCCGTTCCCACATAAACTGCGCCCATTCCACCTTGTCCGATTTGTTTTTGGACCCGATAACGATCTTGTAAAACTGTTCCTGCTTCTATCATCTTCTTTAAACCTTTTCAAAAACTTATGATGCACAGTTTAACAAAAGATTACCCAAACTTATAGGAAATTGTTAAATTTTTTGTAATCGTCAATAAAAAGTTAGCAAAATAGAATCAACCGCGAAATACACGAATGACACGAAATTTTAGCGTTTTTCGCGCAGTTTTTGGAAATCTCAAACTGTTAGCCAATAAATATGTTTCTCGGCTTATACTCTTTCCCATAAAATAACGTGAGTTCGACATAAGAATTGTTGAAAAATAAGGGTAACTGTTTGAAAAACAACCGTTTATCAGCTCGTTTCTAAAATTTAATGCCCAAATTTTGCATTTTTTCAACTTTTTGGCTAAAAAAGACTTAAAAAAATTGTCATACATCAAACAAAATGTTGATAATGCAAAAGTTACGGGATTTTCTTATGTCGAACTCACGTTAAAATAACAAAATGCCCAGCAAAATCGTCCCGATAATGCGCGTCCACCAAGTATGGGCACTGTTTCGGTTGGCAAAAAAGACCGAGGCGAGGTTAAAAAGGTTGGCAAAAAGTTCAATTGGGATCATATTTTCTAAGCAAATTCTGCCAAAATCGGAGTGTTATTTTTTTCTAAAAGCGATAAGGCTTGTTCAATCACGCTCATCTGCAAATCGGCATCATTCGGCAAACCCAAAGGATAACCCATTTTGAAAGGAACAAACAAACTTCGAGGCGGCTTGAGAATTTCGGTAACTTCGCGGAGCAAAGAAATCGAAACTGTGGCAATCCCGTTTCGTTCAATTTCAGCTTGAATCAAACCAACTGTTTGAACGCACATCGGTCAGACGGGCGTGAGAAAAACGCAATCTACTTCGTCTGCTTTCAATAGTTTAGCGACTTGCGGTGCAGTTTCGTTAATCAATTTGCTTGGATTGATAATCGAACCCATAAACGAAAAATGTCTGTGATTGAGTACACCAATCGTTTTGTTTTCGACCAATTCGCGGAATCTTTCAATCGGCATGACAAGATTTTTATCAGTTTGCACGCCCGCATGGTCAAAAGCCGAACTTTTGTGTTCTTCGATGAGAGTCAGAATATCTGAAATATCGTTGGGGATTTCCCGAAAAGAAACATCGCCGAGTCGGTAAATATTTTCAAACGGCTCATCATTTTCCAAACGCAAACCTGCTGTCGTAATCAGAGCAAACTTACACTCGCTCAACGGTTTAGTTAATTTCGCGCACGGATTATCAGTAATCGCATAACGCGAAAACGGGTAATTTTGCATAAAGATTCGGTGAGAAAATTTTAGGTCTGCGTAGGTTGCCATTATTGAGATTTTAAAATCCACCCCTCCGGATCAACCTTAAATTCCTCTCCCTTCAATAAAAGCATCCAACCGAAATTATTCTTGACCTCAATTCGTCTGATTTCATTGCCAATCTTAACTAAAATCGGCATATTAAACGGCATATTGTTCGGCGTTTCCCACGAAAAATTGACGCTTTGTCTGCCTTGATTATTTTCTACTTGTTCTGCTTTGAGTTTTGGCAAGGCTGGCTGACGCAGATAAACCTCAAAAAACCAATCAAGTTTCATTCCCGATTCTTCTTCGGCAATTCGCAAAAAATCGTCCGTATTTACAAAACGGGACTGTTTGCCATCCGTCATTTTCTCCATTTCTTTGGTTGGATAAGCCATTCTGCGTAAAGATTTGAAAAACGCTTTGTCGCCAATCAGATAGCGGAGCGTGTGCAAAATTGATGCGCCTTTGCCGTAAATGTCGCCATCGCTATTCAGGTAATCAGGTTCAGACATATAAACTTGATACGCGATTTTCGGCTCACGCGGGGCAACAGGCTGTTTGTTTCGTGTGCCTCGCATCCGACCTTTCATCGCAGTCAAATATGCCTCTTGTCCTTTTGTTTTCTCAACATAAAGCGTATCGAAATATGATTGAAAGCCTTCGTGAATCCAAAAATCTCGCCAGTCGGAAGCCGTCACCAAATTTGCCCACCATTCGTGTCCGAATTCGTGAAACATCAGCCAATCAAAGCCATCTTTGTCATAACGAAAATTATTTCCGTAGGCGATAATGGTCGAATGTTCCATTCCCAGATGCGGAGTTTCAACGATTCCGAGTTTTTCCGCACGAAACGGAAATGGTCCGAGATATTCTTCAAAAAAGGCGACATATTTTTTTGTTTCGGCAATTAGACTCGCGCCTTTTGCATAACTCTCCGGCAAAATATAAAACTTAATCGGAATCATTTCACCCGAAACGCTTTTCACCGAATCTTCGATAACTTTATACGGTGCAATGTTTAGCGCGATTCCATAATTGGCAACGGGTGTTGACATTAGCCAATGATAAGTGCTGGTATTGTCAGAATTCTTATCAACTTTTTGCAGTTTTCCGACTGTTGCCACATAAAGCGGGTTTGGCACTGTAATGTGCAAAGCAACCGTTTCGGGCTTATCAGATGGATAATCCTTGCAAGGAAACATCAAATCCGCGCCATCATTTTGCAACGCGGTGACAATCCACGGCGAGCCATCCGCAGTTTTTTCCCACATAAACCCGCCAACCCACGGCGCACGCGGCGCAACTCGTGGAACACCTGCGTAAGTGACTTTAACTGAAACAGTTTCACCCGCTTGTTTGGTCATCGGAAAATATGACCAAATCTTTCCGCCTTTGCGCTCAAATTTCAATTCAACTTCGCTTTTTGGTTCAACCAGCGAAACTTTTGAAACTGTCAAAGGAGTATCCAAATCCAAAACAAAAGCGTTGATTGGCTGAACAATATCTGCCGTTACAATCGTTGCGCCCGAAATGGATTTTTCGGTTGGATTTACTTTGATGGAAATGTCATATTTTTTGACATCGTAAGCCGCTTGTTCGTATGGCACGACTCCGCCAGTTTCAGTTGGACGATTGCCCAATTCGCGTTGGGCAAAAGCGATGTTTGCAGATAAAAACATTGTCAAAATCAGCGTTAAAAATTTGGATATTTTCATAGTTTTATTCATCGTTCAGCATATCAAGGTTAAATTTGTAGTCATTTGCCATCGTTGGATGCCCGTGTGCGAGCGAAACTTCGATGCCTTTGGCATAGATTGACTTCGCCTTTTCACGATTCCCGATGTGGTCGTAAGCCTTTGCCAAGGCACCGTAAGCATTGCCTTCGTCATTGGCAGTCGCCAGATATTTTTCAAGCAGAGCGATAACTTCATCTGCTTGTCCGAGTTTTTCGTATTCCTTTGCCAAGCCAAACATCACCATTGAATTATCAGGCTCGGCTTCCAACATTTGTTTAAAAATTTTGATTCGATTTTGCATAGTTTTTTGGACTGGAACGCAAGCGGCTCGCTTGCTCAAAGGCTATTGCATTTGAAAGGTTGTTACAAATATTCAAGTTGAATATTGGTTAAGCTAGTTAGATTGCTCACGCAATCTGGCAAGCGAGCCGCTTGCGTTCCAGTCGAAGCCGATTTTGTTCCAATTGGAATTATACCTTCATTCTAATTTCAGCCCAATCAATTTTGCAATTTTTTCAAACGGTAGCGCAATTGGTCGTGGGAAAAGCGTATTTCATTATTTTAGTAAACAAAATCAATTTCCACCAAATTTATGCTCAACTAAAGTTCTAACAAATTCATAAATGTTGTATAGTTACTTTTTAGGTTTTACGAATGGCGAGCGGCATTATCATTCACGTTGAAGTTGGCAAAGAGAAACGCACCGAACTTTTCTCTGACGAGCGTATTCGCATTGGCTCTAGCAAGACCAGCGACCTCCAAATTCGCACCAATAAAGTAAATGTCGAAGGCATCTGGCTCGAACTAAAAAGAGAAGATGAAATTTACCGGATTGCCAGATTCAACGAAAACCTTGAGTTTTTAATCAATGGCGAACCGATTCAGCGTTTTCAATCGGTCGAAGACGGCGACATTGTTTCGTTATATAATACGGATATTGTCTTTTCTTTCTTTGCTTTAACCTCGAAATCTTCGCTCATTACCACCAACCGCGAGCAAACTCACGTTGCCCAGTTTATCGAAGAAGCTGCGCTGGAATCGGCAACCTCTACCAAGCCGGACGAAGCCAAAGCGTTTTTGCGCGAATTTGTCAGAGAACTTTTCCGCGAAATAAGTTTGACCACCAAACTTATTCTTTTCACCATTATCATCGGCGCATTGAGCGGAATTTTTTATGTTGGATACAGTTTTTATCAAGAATTGAAACAAAGTCGTGAGCAAGCCCAACAACAAAATGAGACGATTAAAAAGCTCGAAGACAAAGTGACGCAGACCAATGAGCAACTTGGCAATCTCGATAAAACCAATAAAGACATTATCAAAACCGTTTCGCTTGCCCCAAATTTACGGGTTGAATACGGCAACGGCGTATGTTTGGTAGTCGGAGTTTATGATTTGGTTGACCGCAAAAACGGCAAAACTTTGCGTTATCCTGATCCGTCCGCATACCAACCCGATCCGTATGAGCCTGCTCCGACCATCAACGAAGAAGGTTTTACTAAAAATCCGCCGCCCACGGGTTTGACCACCGAAGGCAATGGAACTCCGGTCGAGTATGATTTTATCGGGACGGGATTTCACGTCGGAGGCGGGTATATTGTGACTAATCGCCACGTTCTTCAGCCTTGGGCAGAAGACGATATGGTCAAACAATTGATGCGCCAATCAAATGGCAGAGCGCGAATTAAACGACTGATTGTTTATTTTCCGAATTTTTCGCAATCATTTCCAATCAAAATTCAGCAAACCGGCGGACGCGAAGACTTGGGAGTTGCGACCATTGATCCGACTTTAATCTCGCCTGAGATTCCGATTTTACCGCTTGATACTTCCACTGATTCGGTGGCAATCGGCAAAACTGTGGTCACCATGGGCTATCCGAATGGTCCCGATAGGCTCTTGGCGATGTTGGACGATAACGAAGCCAAATCAATCAATACACGTTTCGGTAATTCGAGACAGGCTCTGCTGAATTATTTGGCGCAATCAAAGAAAATTACGCCTTTAACCACGCCGGGAGCGATTACCGATCTCGATGCACGAAGGATTGTCCACGATGCAAAGACGGCAGAAGGAGGTTCGGGCGCACCGCTTTTCGGGCAATCGGGCAAAGTAATCGGTGTGAATTTTGGAGTTTTCACCGAAAGCACCGCCGCCAATATGGCGATTCCGATTCGTTATGCGATTGAATTGCTGAAAAAAGCGGGCTGGAAATCTGCCGAAGAACTTGAAGCGGATAAGAATCAACCAACTCAAACCGCGAGTGCCAATACGAATACGGCACCGCAGTAAATGAAGAGCGAGAAGCGAGAGGCGAGAGGCAAAAAGTAAATCTGGAATCTGAAATTTGGAATCTGAAATTTGGAATCTGAAATTTAAAAGATGGATAATCTGGTTTTTTCAAATATGTTACACCGTCCGGCGCGGACAATTGTCAGCGTCTTGGGCATTGCAATCGGCGTTTTGTTGATTGTTTTTACTTACGGATTAGCGAATGGGAGTTTGCGCGAGCAAGCCAAACGTGAGGCAAATATTGGTGCAGAATTGTTTTTTTGCGCTTCGGGGACGAGTTGTTTTGGCGGATCAGGCTCTTTTCAACTTCCTGTTTCACTTAAAAATGAACTCGAAAAGATTGACGGAGTAAAGACCGCTGTGCCGATTGGACAAAGTTCGGTTGATGCCAATACCGCGCAGGGCAAACGCCTTATTGATGGCATTAGTTTTGATGATTATGCTCAATTGACGGGGCTTCATATTGTCGAAGGTCGCCGATTTGAAGACGGAAAAGATGAGGTGAATATTGACACCGCTTTTCAAAGACAAAATAAATATAAGATTGGCGATACCATCAATATTTGGAAAAGGGATTTCAAAATAGTTGGAATTTATGAACCGGCTGGCGGCGCACGAGTCAAAATGCCGCTTTTGACAATGCAAAAATCAGTCATTGGCGAAGACAGCGCATCCGATCAGCTAAACAAAGTTTCCGCGATTCTGATAAAAATTAAGGATGGCTACACGGTTGATCAAGTCGGTGAAAATATTTTGAAAGTCTATCCTGATAATCAACTAATTCGCACGTCTGACCTCGAAGAACTCTACCTGAATTCGATTCCCGCGCTCAATGTTTTTCTAAATGTCATCATCGGAGTCGCGGCAATTATCAGCGCACTGGTAATTTTGTTGACGATGTATACCACCGTCACCGAGCGCACCCGACAAATTGGCGTTCTCAAATCGCTGGGAATGCCAAACGGTCAAATCGCTTGGACGATTACCCAAGAAGCCCTGTTGATTAGTTTTTTCGGCATCGTGACGGGCGTGATTTTGACCATAATTCTACGATTTATCCTAACTCGAATTATCACTTTAGAAGTTGAATTAAGTTGGATGGTAATTGGGATTACGCTGGTAGTAGGATTGATTGGCGGAGCATTAGGCGCACTTTATCCGGCACTTCGGGCGGCAAGATTGGACGCGGTTGAGGCTCTCAGTTATGAATAAAATCGAAAGTGGAAAGACGAATTACGAAAGTTTGATTAGTTTCGTAATTCGTCTTTTGTAATTCGTAATTGCTCTAATGCGAATGTTCCGAGATTCCTTTCCCGTTCAAAATCCAACCGCTTCGCATCGTTCTACCCTTTGGATAATTTGTGCCGAATTGATTGTTTAGAAATGGAGTTCTTCCAAAATCCAACATCGCAAATGAAGGATTGATTTCGCGTCCGATTTGAGCAAACTGCATTTCTTTGGAGGCTTTTTCCATAAATGACTGCACCGCATTTAGCTCTCTCGGAATTGCTTTGGTCATCCATTCGACACCGGTTTCAGTCACCAACATATCGTCTTCAATCCGAACTCCGATACTTTTATAACGCTCGAAAATCGGTCGGACTTTCGCCAAAAACTCTTTGTTGGCAGGAGTATCGGGCAGATAATCAAGCGCATCTTCGCGGATATAAATGCCGGGTTCATTGGTCATCACCATTCCGGGTTTGAGCGGTGCGCCATAGTCTCCAACATCGTGAACATTCATTCCCAACCAATGTCCCCAGCCGTGCATATACCACATCCGATATTGATTAGAATTTTTATCGGTAATTAAACCAAGTTTGAAAAGCCCTTCTTTGATTACTTCGGCGGCGGCTTGGCTGGCTTCGCCCACGGTTGAACCGGGTTTGATAGTTTTGGCAGCGGCTTCCTGTGCATCATAGACGATTTTGTAAATTTCGGCTTGTTCTTTGGTAAATTTGCCGTTGACAGGGAAAGTGCGGGTGACATCAGCCGTATAATGATCGTATTCCGCGCCAACGTCCATCAATAGCAAACTCCCTTGCTTTATTTCGCCCTGTGATTCGACATAGTGCAAAGTGGTGGCATTCGGACCGCATCCGACGATTGAAGGATAACCCCAATAATCGGCATTCCTGCGGCGAAATGTGTATTCCACTTCGGCTTGAACTTCATATTCCCACTTCGCCCGTCCGACCATTCCCATTGAACGCATATGTGCTTCGCTACTGATGTCAATCGCGTGCTGTAAAAGTTTTAGCTCAAATGGCGATTTAACGAGGCGTAGTTCGTCAAAAATTGGACGAGCGTTTTGCACATTATAAACCATTTTTGGTGGCTCGGGTGTCACTTTGGATAGATTCTTTTTTGTCGGTTTTGAAATAGCCGATTTTTTTGAAGGCGTGGTTGGAATTATTAAAGTTTGGGAAAAATCGAACTCTTTTTTAAACTCCGCCATTCCTTCGCCATCAAATTCACCTTCGGGAAGCTGGAGATAAAGATTTTGGAATAAAGCATTTGCGATTGTCACCCCATCCGTCGAAACAAAAGTCTTTTTATCTTTCAGGGCTTGGAGAAAAGTAGGAAGTTCGGTTGAGTCAACAATCGCTTTTACACCCGAAATGCGAGTAGCTTCTTCATTTGAATACATTTTGCCGTTCCACGTTTCAAATTGCGGATTGCGTTTCGGCAAAAACAAATATTCTTTGGTGGTCGAACCGTTTTTGACCAAAACTAAGGTTGAGCCGTTTTGTCGTAAATTGCTCAAATAATAGTGGTTATTCTCTTGACGATACATAAAGTCAACATCGCCGGCATAGTTGCGAGGCGTTGCGCTCCACATTATCAAGACGCTATTGGGCGACATCTGATCCACAACCGCGGCGCGTCTTTTGGCTAATTCGGTTTGACGCTCGGCATCGGTAAATTTAGGCGCAGGCGGTGTCACGGGGATTATATTTGGCTCAATTTTATCGGTCGTTTTAGCTTGGATGGCAATTCCCGATAAAAAAATACTGATAATTATTAAAAACGAAAAATATTTATTCATCATTGCTTTCTCCCATAATTTCTAAATCACTCAAATATTGTTGCGAAGCATTCCGAATCCGATAAATCAGAACCATATCCTCACCTGTTTTTTCGTCAACCGAGACACCAAAAATAATTCGATATTGATGTCTGCCTTTGCCATAAAGCAATTGACGAATTTCTATCAAAAAAGAACGACTCTCTGGCGCAATCGGACAGCGATTCGGAAAATTTTTCAAGGAATTTACTTTTTCAACCAATCCCTTAAACCATTCGTTAGCACGTTCTTCAGATTCTATTTTTAGCCAGAGATATGTATTTTCGGCATCAAGCAAAGCAGGGCGCGACATTTCAACTCGGGATGTCATATTTTTTTGCCAATTCGTTTAAGGCTTCATCAGCCGGTTTCCCCTCGCCACGATTGAAACTCTCGATTCCTTCTTTTATATCTTGCACAGCTTCTGCGTATTCGATTTTATTTAAAAAATCTTGAAATGAATCTGCAGACAGCACCACTAACTCGGCTTTCCCGTTGACTGTTAGAATCAACGGACGGCGCGATTTACGAAGTTCTTTGAGATGTTCGTTGGTGTGGCGTTTGAAATCTGTCAAAGACTGAATTGAATTGATGTTTATCATAATTAACCTCTTATAAGCATTTAATTCAATGCTAACACAAATTTCTTTAAGCGTGAAACTTTACCTGCTTATTTAACTTTGCTAACCCAATTTTTTATCTTTTTTGCCCAAGTCACATTGCCCAATTTCTGCGAATCCCGCAAAAATTCAAAGGCTTTTTCATTGGACAAAATGGGCAACTCAATGCTCATCGCAGTTTCTAAATAAACACCTTCTTCAAGCACATAAAACCTTAAATTTTTTCCATCAAAACGCCAAACTTCTTTAACTCCAAAAGCGGCAAAAACCGGCATTCGCGGAACAGATGAACTGGTGCGATTGATTTCGATGATTAAATCAGGGGGCGGATTTTTCTCAAAATTTAAATCACTTTTACCTGCAATTTCTTGGAGTGAGTGAATAAAATAACAAGAATCAGGTTCAAAACCTTTGCCAATTGTGCGGCGTTTGAAAGTGGTTGAACCGCAACGCCGAAAATCCATTTCAAGTTCAAGGGCTATCTGTTCAAAAAGTGCTGCCAAATTTCTATTATTGTTTGGTTTTATACGTTTCTTTTCTTCTTCGTGTTTTAATGAGTTTGCCATTTCCACCTCTAAAATTCCGCTATCGTAAGTTAAACGCGGCGAATTTTCACCCCAATATTTTTCAATGAGCGATTCATATATTTCCCAGCTAACGTCGTAAATTACTTCGGATTTTGTCAGTTCCAACTGATTAAATTCTAAATTGTCTGGAATCATAACGTCTGTTTCTCCTTTTCAGTAGTAGATTTTTATGAAGCCGACACCACACCGGACAAGCGACTTTCACCGCATCCGGCGTTCCAGTTTGGTATCCTATGTTTGAAAGAACCTTGATGTGCTTGTAAATGGCATTCTTTGCAAAGGGCAACTGCCGTTTCTTTTTGGTCACGGTCTGATTGCACTCTGGCTAAAAAGCCTTTGCCGCGCATCGGGCGAGTGTGGTGAACTTGGAAAACAGGATTTTCTTTGCACCTTTCACATCTTCCATTTGCTCTTTCTCTTGCTTCTAATGAAGTTCTCAAACTTCTACCGCTTGCCCAATTCATTGGTTGAAGTGGCTTGATGTCAATCTCCCAATTTTGCCGATTTCCGATGCTTCGGATTTGTTCGCTTCGAGGTGGGAAAATATCAAGAACTATTGTTCTTTTTCCGACCTTTTGGGAAAATGTTGTCCGCTTTCTTCCTTTGAGTTCAACGACTCCGTATCTTTTTGCTTTGGTTTCACGTTCAAGCATCTGTTTAATACTTAATTTGTGTTTGCGGGCGTTGTAATGAGCATATGCCCACCACGTTTTACTCCCTACCTTGTTGAAAATACGTTGTGGTTGATTGACATATTTGTAGTAATTACTCCATCCCCGAAACATTGCTCCGACTTGTGCCATTACATCTATTTCAGGAATGTGAAAGTAACCACAAACTTTTTCTATCCGTTCAATAATTTGCTTTTGTTTCTCTTGGGGAATACTAAGAATTACCTTGATTCCTACGCCTCTGGCTCTCTGTTTTCCTTGCATTTGGTAGCCAAGAAAGTTTAAAGATTTACTCCAATGTGTAATTCGAGTTTTCTCATCACTTAAAGTTAATCCTGTTTCGGAGAGCTTTTCTTTGACTTTCTGTTTGATTATTTCGCCTTCTTCTTTGTTTCCAGCAACCAAAATCAAAAAGTCATCGGCATAGCGGATATACCATATCTTTCCAGAATGTCTTTTATCCTTTCTGTAATATGGAATTTTCCATCTTTGTCGTTCCAATTCTTTGAGCTTTTGAATAATTTCCTGTCTGTCTTTTTCGCCTTCGGTTTGTAATTCTTTCCTGCATTTCGTTATCTTGTTTTCAAGTTGCCGATATTCAGGATTACGTCGGGCATTTGATTCCTTCTTGGTTTGAAGGATGTTGGCAGACATCTCTTTTTCCATAAATTCATCAAGTTGGTGGAGAAAGATATTGGCAAAAAGCGGTGAAATAATCCCGCCTTGTGGAGTTCCACTATAAGTGCGGTGATAACTCCAATTCTCCATATATCCCGCTTCAAGAAACTTTTTACAAATCATCAAAATCTTCTCATCCGCCACTCGGCGACTGATTTGTTTTAGTAACTTTCCGTGTGGAATATTAT
Source organism: Pyrinomonadaceae bacterium (assembly GCA_963779235.1). Taxonomy (GTDB): domain Bacteria; phylum Acidobacteriota; class Blastocatellia; order Pyrinomonadales; family Pyrinomonadaceae; genus JAIBCC01. Next base: position 40,573 of record CAVZXI010000007.1, on the reverse strand, counting down.
CAAAACAACCTTTTATATCGCCTTCGATTATCCAACTTGTATTTGAGTAATGTCTGGCAACATCTCGCAATGCCGTCATACAACTCATTCCTTGTCGGAAACCGTGTGAACACCTGAGAAAATCCGCTTCAAAGATAGGCTCTAACAACATCCTAACGGCTTGCTGCACGATTCTATCTTCCAGTGTCGGAATACCTAACGGTCTGGTTTTTCCATTCGCTTTTGGAATTAAAACGCGGCGCACAGGTTTTGGTCTGTAAGTGCCTTGTTTCAACTTCTTCGCTAACTTATGGATGAATTCAAGGTCAATCTGTTCATCAGTCATTTTATCAACTCCCGATGTCTGACTGCCTTTGTTTCGTCTGATTTGTTCCCAAGCCTGCGCTAACCATTCAACGGAAGTTAAGTTATTCCATAATTTAGTAAAACGCTTGCTTGAATCTTCATTGGCAAGTTTATGTAAGTGCTTTATTTCTGCGGTGACGTTTATCATAATGATTTCAACCTATTGTTGACCGTTTCCGTGTCCATATTGCGACCAAACCTGAAATCCTTCGCCCTGTGAACGGCTTTCCCGCTCTCTGACTACTACGATTTCGCTGCCCTGTTTTGAACATTAGCTATCAGTCCGCCTACCCCAAGAGGGAGTTCAAACCAGTTCCGGCGTTGCCACATAACAATTTATCCGCTAATTTAGATGTCTTTCCGATTCCTTAACGTAGCGAACTACGCTCGAAGATACTTCAATCAATTGCCTAGATTGATTGAAAGCCAATATTTAATGGCAGTTTTTCATAAATATTGGACGAATTTTGACGCAAAGTTTTCATCTTTCGTATATCTTCAACTACCTCATTAACAGCCGTAGGTATAATTATGTTTATAGGAAATCTCAGATTTAACAATTACCGTTTCATCATCTTAGCTTCCGCGACGTTCTCATCTTGGACGTGCTGTTCATCCGCAAGACTCGCCTGTTTCCCCTCCAAGCTTTTCTCGTGCCGGTTATAAATGACTATCTTTATAACTTCGGGAAGGTTAGGACAAAAATGCTAGTGCCATTTTCGGTTGAGTTACTCAACTTTATTATGTGACCTTGCGCCGCGCCCAACTGCTGACATAATTTTTTACTCCTTTGGCAACGACTATTCTATCTCAAATTGAATGTCCTGTGTAGAAACATTGCCGAAAAAATCTGCGACCAAAACCCGCAAAATGTAGTTTCCACTCTCGAACTGATTCAAATCCAAATGATTTTCTCGCGCCGTGTCAATATTTAACTCATTGGTGACGATGTAATTAAAAATGGTTTCGGGCGTGTAACCCGATTGACTTCCCGCGGCATAGACGATTTTGACAAATTCCATTTCGGGCATTTTTTCAAAAGAAATCGTCCATTTCGGCTCAGAAAGAGGCGTTTTGTCATCTTTCAAAATTTGATAACCGAGCTGATAAACTCCAAGTTTGCGCCGAGCCGCATTGCCATCCATTTGGTCAAAAGCGCGAGCAACAATCCGAATTTTCCCACTCAGTTTGATACGCTGATTTGGCTTTTCGGTTTCAATCGGATTCCAATTTTCACCAAAAAGAGAAATCTTCTCAATAATTGGCGCAATCTTATCCTGAATATTCGGAAAACTGAGCGCGTCTAAAGCATTCATTTCCGCACCGATTCGTCCGGCAATCAGATGGACGTGGTTGAATGAATTGAGCGTTCCGATTGCCTCGCCCGCTTCAAATTTTGTTCCGCGAGGAATGCGAATATCGGTCAGTTTTCCATCGGTTTGATTAAATTGAAAACGATTGTCTTCAAAAGGTTTATCATCTTTGTCGCGTCCGAGTCGGAGATGAATGTAACCGATGGTCGGCATCCGCAGAAGTTCGCGTAAACCCCTAAAATTTTCGACTGCTAACGGTTTTAAAACCTTTTCGGAACGGATGAAATAAGTTTTTTCGCCATAGCCACCCGCGATGTCCAGACCATTGTGAAACCAAACCTGTTTGTCTTCGATAATTTCGCCGCGAATTTCGCCGAGTGTTCCGGCAATATCGCGTTTGGCATCGGGCGGATTATATGTCCAACGGGCGGATTGAAGTCCGCGAAATTCTTCCGCCGTGTAGCGTAATTTGGCAATTTCTTCCTTGCTGATTTCTTTGCCTAAGTTTTCGCTCGTGAAAACCCGAACCAACTGATTTTCGCTATCGGCAACAAATAAATTTCCGCTTTTGTCAAAAGCTAAACCGCTTGGGCGATTAAACTTAGCTTGTTTAATTTGTCCATCGGAGATTCCGCGCCGGTCATTTGAAATTGTTTCGAGAAACGGGAAAAATCGCTTTCCAATGACACGGATTGAGTTACCATCGGTGATGTAAATCGCCCCGAATTTATCCACCGTCACCGCAGTCGGCTCAACCATTTTTGCTTGCAAAGGAAAGCCGTCTGCCCAATCTTGTTCACCGTTTCCGGCTAAAGTTGAGACGTTGCCGTTTGGCTCAATCCTTCTCACTCGCCGATTTCCAGTGTCGGCTACAAGCAAACTTCCATCATTCCAAATTGCTAAACCACAAGGCGTATCGAATTTTGCCTCAGTCCCGCTTCCGTCCGCAAATCCTCTTTCACTCCCCGCGAGAGTGGAAACTTTACCGTTTTCGATAAGGCGAATTTTGTCGTTGTAAGTATCGGCAACATAAATTTTGCCATCCTTGGCAATGGCTAAACCAATCGGGGCGTTGAAGATGGCTTGCAAAGTTTCACCATCGGCAAAACCTTTTTGATTTTCGACTCCGGCTAAAAGTATAACTTCTCCATTCGTTATGTTTACGCGCTTGATTGCCGATGCACCCGAATCCGCTACGATGAGAAAGCCTTCTTTATCAAAAGCGATGGCAGAAGGAGTTTGGAGTTTATCGGTCACGGTTTCAACCTTTCCATCCGGCAAAACGCGGTCGATTTTTCCTCGTTCACCGTCCGAAACGTAAAGCGTCCCTTGTTTATCAAAAGCCACTCCGAAAGGCTCGCCAAATTCGCGGTTGATTCCGGCAATAGTTTTAACTTTGGTAAAGTTGATTTTCTTTTCTTCGATCACATTACAAGCGAAGAAAAGAAAACTCAGACAGGGAATTATTAGTTTGAGAAAAAATGGAATTTGTTTCATTCGTCGAAATTATTTTGGCGAATCTAGCTTAAACTGCAATTGGTGACTTTACAACTCAAAAATGTTTGCTACTATTTGCGAAGTCCCCTACAATATTAGATACAAATTTAACAAAAAGGAGAAATTCAAATGTTTGGATTAGATCAACTTTTAGGACAAGAACAGGGCGATGCTGCCTTGCAAGAAATTAGTGGAAATGTCGGTGCTGAACCGAGTTTGGTAAATAGCGCAATTCAAATGGCTTTGCCCGCAATTTTAGGCGGACTTTCCCGAAATGCTTCGACTCCCGAAGGCGCAGAAAGCCTCAATAACGCTCTCGACCAACACGATGGCGGAATTTTGGACAATTTAGGTGGACTCGGAAGTATGATTTTTGGACAGCAACAGCAAGACACCCCGCCACCACCACAAGCCAATGCCGGCGGAATCTTGGGACATATTTTAGGAAACAGTCAAGGTCAAGTGGCGCAACAAGTTAGCAACCAGACCGGCTTAGGAATGGGACAAGTCGCGCAAATTTTGATGATGCTTGCGCCAATCGTGATGGGCTATCTCGGCAAAACAAAACAGACGCAAGGAATTGATGCGGGTGGTCTCGGCGGATTGCTTGGCGGTCTGCTCGGCGGTGGTCAACAGCAACAACAAGCATCTTCGGGCAATCCGATGATGGATATGATTTCGGGAATGCTTGATTCGGATAAAGACGGCTCGGCAATGGACGATATTGCTTCGATGGCGTTCAAACAAATGATGGGCGGAAAATAGGGAAGGCAAAAGTAAAAAGTAAAAAGGTAAAAGTAAGGAATTGGTTTAAATTTCAAAATTACTAAATTTTTTGCTCTTTGCTTGAGGCGAAAATTTAGAGATGACAAGTTTCGGAGTGATTCGGGGCTTGTCATTTTTTTAAAGACTGATTCGGTTGTTAAATGAGAAGCCATTTAGTAAAAATCAAAACCGGGAAAACTCTTGGCTTTTGCTTTTTGCAAGGATTGAATTTCTGCTAAACTGGTTAGCAATATGAAACGATTCTTTTTTCTCATCCTGTTTTTGGTGGCGGCTTTTACTTCAAAAACTACTGCCCAGCCAGCCGAGCAAGTGATTTCAACTGCCGATGCTGTCACCGAAAGCGTCAAACTTGCTCCTTGCGAATCAAAAGAGCGGCTTGAAGCAGTCAAAAAACTTTTTGCTCAGATGGGCGCGAAAGATGACGAAATCACGGTCGAAAAATTTAACAAAGACCGGATTCAAAATGTTGTCGTCAAAAAGAACGGCAAATCTGAGGAAACAATTATCGTCGGCGCACATTACGACAAAACGAATGAGGGTTGCGGAGCGATTGATAATTGGACGGGCGTTTCGGTAGTTGCCCATCTTTACAAAACGCTCAACCATCTTCAAACTGAAAAGTCTTTTATTTTCGTGGCTTTTGACCAAGAAGAAAAAGGTCTGCTCGGCTCGGAAGCGATGGCAAAAGCGATTCCAAAAGAGCAACGCCAGCAATATTGTGCGATGGTAAATATTGATAGCTTTGGCTTTACCTCGCCTTTTTCGCTCCAACAGGCTTCGAGTGGAAAAATGGTTTCGATTGCCAAAATTCTGGCGGAGGAAAATAAGATGAAGTTTCAAGATGTGGCAATTGCAGGTGCAGATTCAGATTCATCTTCCTTCAAAAATCGTAAAATTCCCGCCATCACCTTCAGCGGTTTGGACAATAAATGGCAGACTTATTTACATTCCAGCGGCGACAAACTCGAAAAAATAAATATGGGAAGCGTTTATCTCGGCTACCGATTTGTCTTAGCATTCATCGGCAAACTCGAATTAGCCGATTGTCAGGAATTAAGCAAATAATCAAAAATTGAGGGCGAAAATTTCTTTGCCAATAACTCGCAATTTAGTTTCAGCATCTGAGCAGTCTTTTGTTATAATTTTCGGAAATGATTAAAACCCGCAATGGATTTTAGTTAATTTGGAGGTTAAAGATATGGATTTTAATGGAGGCAATCAACCGACCGGGTTTGAGAATTTATTGCCCGACAGAACCGAGATGGAATGCGAAGAACTTTTCGCCCAAGCTGATAAATTGCTGAATGACGGCGTGATTATGGACGCAGTTGACAAACTTTCGACCATTCTCAAGCGCAATCCGCGTTTTGGCAAGGCTTACAATCATTTGGGTTGGGTTTATGAAACAAAGTATAAAAATATGGCTCGGGCTGAGGAATATTACAAAGCCGCGATGCAATTTGCACCGCATTATACTGCGCCGTATTTGAATTATTGCTACTTTTTGTCAAACCAAAACCGTTATAACGAATTGAAAGCGCATCTTGATCAAATGTCGCAAATTTCCGGCATTGCCAAAGATACGCTTGCCAATGAATACGCGATTATGTATGAAATGCAAGGCAATCTTCAGCAAGCAATCGAACAATATCAAAAGGCGGCAATTGTTACGCTCGACAGCGCAAAGCTCGACAAATACAAAGAAGGGGTTGACCGCTGTAAGAAAAAAATGGATATTCTGAATCCTTCAAATAGTTTTTAATGAGTCAAGAGTTTAGAGTCGAGAGTCGAGAGATGATTCTTTTGACCCTAAACTCTTAATTCCTGACTCTCGACTAAATTATGCAAACAGGCTTTATTAGTATTCCGTTCAAATCTCAGAGTTCACAAGGTTTCTCAGAGATTGAAGGCATCAGCAAATTTTCGTCTGCCGGAATCGTGCTGGAATTTGAAACAAAAATTTTAGGTTTGCTCAAAACCGGGGTCAAAGAAGTTCGTCTGCGATTATCTGAAATCTTAGACATAAAATTCAAAAAGGGCGTTTTTAAATACGGTGCGAAAATCGAAATTCGGCTCAACAATTTTACCAAACTCAATGAATTGCCAAATAAAGACGGCAAAATCTCTTTAAAAATCCGCCGTGAAGATCACGAACGCGCCAATCAAGTTGTCGAAACGACGCAAAAATATTTAGACGAAGCTGCTCAACTCTTACAACCCGCCAATGTTTCGGTCAGCGATTTATTTGAAGACGAGACGAAGAAATTGGAGGGAAAGTAAAATTATGGACTATTTACTTCAATTTAAGTTAGTGTTAAATTTTATTGTGGAGTAAATTATAGTTAAGTAATTGCGGAAAATAATTTTAAATAAAATAAGTGAAACTCAATAACAGAATGTTCCAACGCAGAAAATATAAAAACCCCCCTGCAATAGAAGTCCTTTGTGAAATTTATTTTTCTGAAACTCAAAGTAACCTAACTTTGTTTGGTGATTTTTATCAGAAAATTAGAGATTCATATCCTCAACAGAAACAATTAAACAAAGTTGGTTTTGAGATGAATTTCACTCAAGGAGCTGTTCAAACTAAACAAGTGAATCAAGGCTCAATGATGCGGTTTTCTAAGGAAGATAATTCTCAACTTGTTCAGATTACTCAAAATTTACTTACTGTTAATAAACTAAAACCATATTCGGGGTATAACAATTTCAGAGAAAATGTTCAAGATGTTTTAAAAACTTATCTTGAATTATCAAAACCAAAATATACAGAGCGAATTGGAATGCGGTATATAGATAAAATTGCAATTCCTGAAGAAAGTTTCGAGTTAGAAAAGTATTTCAACTTTGCTCTTAGTTTTGCTAATCAAGAGTATTCAACAATAAATGGTATTTCATTTAAAGTTCAAATAACACCAAAACACCAATCTCACCAACTTTTGGTTACATTAAACTCAGTTATTTCAACAGAAGAAGGAAAGTCCGAATTTATTTTAGATATGTATAATACTTTTGTTTTACATAAGGATATTGACGAAGAGTTTATTTTGAAAACACTTGATGAAGCACACGAAAACATTGAGTATGTATTCGAAGCTGTAATAACTGATTCAGCTCGCAATCTTTTCGAGGAGGAGAAATGAAGCGTTTAACAACAATAGGACTTAATTCGACCGACTTAGGAAGCATAAATATCAAAGATATTCAGTCAGGAACTAACATTTCGCTTGAAGAACTTGGACAAAGGGTTTTTGAAGATAATCAAAACAGATTTTCTTCTATTGAAATAAATAGGCAAGAAAATCTTCAAGAGTTTCATGAGCGTTTATTTGAATTAACTCAAGATGATTACGATGAAGAGTTTCTTGCTCCGACAGACTTTGCGTATCAAACTATGGAGAAATTTCTTAGAGGATTAAGTGAATCTTTCGACAGACTTTTACCCATTCCAAATATTGTTCCTGATGGCGAAGGTGGTATTAGGGCAGAGTGGGAAATTCGCGGAAAAATATTAAGTTTGGTGTGTCCTTCTAAATCTGACTGGAAACCTTATATTTATTTTGAAGAAGGCGACTTTTATGATGCTGAAAAGGATGTAAGACTAGGAATTTTCATCAAGCGATTTAGTTGGTTAATTGGCTTATAATTAAAATTCTATGGAAACAATACCTCATGAATCGCCAATCTATAGGGCTATTAAAAACAACAAGTGGAAAGAAGAAAAGCACCTTGCCTTTTTCTTAAGACGAGAAATGCAACAGGATGGCAAACCTGAAGAAGAACTTTCAGTAATTACAAAAGCGGATTGCACAAAAGGCATTTGCTCTGCAAACCAAAACAAGTGTTTTGGAGAATTCAAACTTATAGCAGTAAAGATAAGGGAACTTGGTCTTGATGTTGTCCCTAGACCTTTACCTAATAACCCATATCACGCCGCGATTATTAATCTTCCACTATACACAGAAGAAACATTAAAAGAGGCTGAAAGAATGGCAAGATTGTTGGCTAAACAAGTGGATAGTTTGCAAGAGCGTCCAAAATAGAGCGTGTTTGACCTACTTCAAATTTTGACACGCTCTTTTAAAATTCCTATTTCTGATATTTCTGATAGCTATTTAGCCGCCAATCTCGGATCAGGCTTTGAGACTAATTTATATTCCTTCGGCGGTTCTGCGCCCAAAAGATGTTTCACAAAATAATCCCAACGGCGGCGCATCATATAAAAACTGTCTGCGCCGTAGCCGTGTCGGGCATTTGGAAAAATCAGCAAATCAAAGTCTTTATTAGCCTTAACCAAAGCGTCAACCACCAAATAAGTATTGTACGGCGGCACATTGTCATCCATTCCACCGTGCGCGAGCAAGAGTTTGCCTTTCAAATCTTTGGCATAGATTTGATTTGCTTGTTTTTCGTAATTATCGCCAACCATTAAACCGATATATCTTTCGCCCCAATCGTCTTCGTAATTGCGGTTATCGTGGTTGCCCGATTCTGAAATTCCGACTTTATAAAAATCAGGGAAACGAAACATTGCCGCTGCGGTCGCAAATCCACCACCCGAATGTCCCCACATTCCGACTCGTTCCAAATCCATATACGGATATTTTGAGGCGAGTTGTTTTAATCCGGCAATTTGATCTTCCAAAGTATTATCAGCCATATTGCCATAACAAGCATCGTGGAAAGATTTTGAACGGTCGGGATTACAAGTTCCGTCAATAATCACCACGATAAAACCAAGTTCGGCGACAGCCTGATGATCGCCGCGTGAAGCCGCAAATGAACGACCTCCAACACCACCACCCTGCGGACCGGGATAGATGTAATTGACAACCGGATATTTTTTCGTTTTATCAAGATTAGTCGGCGCAAACATTAAACCGTATAAATCCCATTTGTTGTTGCGGTCTTTGACTGTAATCGGCGTGGGTGGTTTCCAACCTGTTGCAGCTAAACGCGAAATGTCTGCTTTTTCCAGTGTGGCAATCAATTTGCCCGTCATATCACGCAAAACTGCGGTTGGCGCAACATCAGGCTTTGAAAAATTATCAACCAAATATTTGCCATCGGGTGAAAGCTGAACTTGATGATTTCCGTCTTCGGGGGTTAAAAGTTTTAAGTTTTTGCCATCGAAATCAACCCGATAAAAATGGCTGAAATACGGATCACGTCCTGCTTCGCGTCCGTTGGCATTGAAATACAAAACGCGGTTTTTATCATCAACTTTAATCAATTGTGTGACGACAAAATTGCCTTTCGTGATTTGATTTTTTAGCTCTCCGCTTTTTAAGTCGTAAAGATAGAGATGTCCCCAATCGTCTCTTTCTGAATACCAAATAAATTCATTTGAAGCAGGTAGATAACGCCAATTGACTGCACCTTGTCCCGATTCGTATTGCGTAGCAACCGTTTCTTCATACACCGTGCGAATTGTTGCCCGCTTCATCGGCAATCCGCAAATTTGCTTTTTTGTGATCACGCGGAGTCGAAACAAAGGCGAGAGTTTTGCTGTCTGCGCTCCATTCGACATCTTCCCAACCGCCACCGCACGAAATATCATCGCAGAGAGTCGAACGATGATCATCAGGCGACATTTTCAGGCGAACCACTTTTGGCGCATCAACTTCGATGATAACGCGATAATCTTGATGATTTCTTTATCTTGCGGAATCGGATATTTCCACGCTTCGAGTTTTGGTGCGCCGACATTGGTTGAAACAAAATACATATCGCTGACGTGGCGTTGATCCTGTTGAAAAGTGGCAATTTTCTTTGAATCGGGCGACCAGACGAGAATCGCACGATCACTACGAGTCCAACCCGCGTTGTCCGTGGCATAGCCAAAATCTTTGATGCCATCGGTTGTTAATTGTGTTTCCTTTTTGGTTTCGTTGTCCCGCATCCACAAATTCCAATCTTTTATATAGGCGGATTTTTTGCCATCGGGCGAGGCTACATCACCTCCGCCCCGTCTGAATCCTTGCAGAGTAGCAGAACCCGCAACACCTAAATCAGCTAAACTGGCAGCAGGTTTCTTTGAACCATCAGCAGGATTTACTAAAACAAATTCCCTGCCTGTCGGAGTTAAAACCGGATACCAAAATTTACCGTCAGGCAAAAATGTCGGACGAACTCCGGCGCGGTCAACCAGAGGAGATGTGTTGTAGCCCAACATCTTTTCAGCGCGAGCATAATCATCCATCGTTAAAGTTTTCGTTTGGGCAAAAACGCTTGTTGTGCAAGCGATTAACAAAAGGGCGACAGTGTAAAATATTTTATTGTTCATTGGTGAAAGTATTCTAAACTTGGATGTGCAGAAAAACAAACAAAAATGTAGGAGTTATCCAATTTTTTGCAGGTTTTTCAAAGTAATATTTTGTTGTATCATCAAATGAATTAGTTTGAGGTGAATTATGAAGTATCTGAAAGTTTTAGTTTTGCTGATTGGTCTAGCTTTTTCGACATCTGTTTTAGCTCAGGAAAAAGAAGTTGAAAAACCAAAAGAAGCGGAGAAGCCGAAGGAAGGTAAATTATTGGATGTCTTTAAACCAAGTAATGAACCAAGCCACTTTATTCTTCCAAGTTTAACTCAAGATTCAACAGGAAAGTTCCTCTCAATCCGTTCCCAGACGTGACAGAGGTTGAATTAGTTTTCGATGAAATTGTTAAAGACGACTCAGCTAACGACCTTTGTTTTCCAGATAAAGCTCCCGGAATTGAAGTAATCACAAAAGTTACGAATCCAAATAGTGATGTGCTTACTTACAATTACACAGTTTCAGCGGGAAGAATTATCGGGCAAGGTGAAAAGGTAGTCTGGAATTTATCGGGCGTAAAACCCGGAGCTTACACAATTACAGCGGCGGTTGACGATGGTTGCGGATTCTGCGGAAAGACACAAACTAAAACAATCACAATCAAATAATTTCTCAATTTCAAATGACTGAACAACCCTTAAAACTTGGCAGACTCGAAAGCGTTCACGGACTCTCGCCCATCTATCTCCAACGCGCTTTAATCGTTATCCTCCTGTCGTTTATTTTCTTTTTGGTGATGTTGGTTGCTTTTTCGCTTCGTCAGCAAATCGGCTATTTCGTGCTGGCGACGGCGTTTCTGATTGTTAATCTGTTTATGCTTTTTGGTTGGATGATGCAACGAAAAAAGGCAGTCATCCTTTACGAAAACGGGTTGGTTTTGGGCAAACAAGTTTGTCTGTATGACGAAATTGAGGAAATTTATCTCAAACAAACGAGTAAAATGTTGGGCGGGGAAAAGAACGAATGCGAGATTACCAAGATTAACGGCGAGAAAATTATTTTGCCCGAAGCCATCCACAATGTTCAGGGCATAATTGACAAAATTCACGAAAAACTAGATGCCGAAGGAGTTGAAGAAGATGAGGAAATTTAGGTTGCTGATTATTTTAGGATTGGCTTTGACTTTTCAAACCTCTGCCCAAACTTTGAAAACTGCAATCGCTTCAATCGGTTGCAAACAAATAAAACCTTCAAACTTAACGCCGATGAGTTTGAGCAACGAAGAACTCAAACAATGGCTCAGAGACGAGTTTGGAGTAATTGGCAAAACGAGTTTTCTGGCAAAATGTAGCGTGGGCGGAACTTTCTACCGATTTTTATTTGAAGAAGAAGTCTTTGAAAATGAACAAAATGCTACGCTCCGTCTAAAAAACTTGCAAAAACTTCCGGCAAAAGAACACGACAAATCGGATTATGCCGTGCCGAAAATTTTGGGCGAAGGATTTGTGCGCGGCAAAAAACTTTACACAGTTGGAGCATTTGCGGTATTTATCGAAGATGAGGGATATGTGAAAAAATATCGGGACAAACTGGCGAAAAAAATCAAGAGATAAACTTTCGCCATTCATCACTTTCGGCAACTTGCTTAATCAAATCGTTTCTGATAGTTAGCATCTTTTTCATATAATTTTCGAGGAATAGAAAATCTGCTATTTTGCCTAAAAATCCAAGCGGCGAATCGTAATCAAAAACATCTCGCATCACGGTTTTTCCGTCACTTTCCTCAAAAAAATGGTCGTGGTCAAAGCGTTTGAAAGCTCCCGAAACCATCGTGTCGCTAAACCGACTCGGATGCTCACAGACCGTAATTTTTGAAGTTAATCGTTGCCTGATACCGAAATGCGTGGCTTCCCAAGTGACAGTCTCACCAAGATTTATCAAACCTTTTGTAATTCCGGCAATAGCTTTTTCGTTGGTGTGAGACATTGAATCAGCGTGTAAATCAACACTGCGGGAAAGATCAAAAACTCTTTCGATGGGGGCGTGGATGATGGTTTCAAGTTTGATAATCGGCATAAATTGATTATCCGTCAAATTGTCGTTTTTGTCAGAAGGCGTTAAACTTAATTTCTGGCAATTATTCAGAAAATTTATTTGAACGTGAATTTGGAGATTTATCATGAGTGTTGAAATCGTAATGCCGCAAATGGGCGAATCCATTACCGAAGGCACAATTTCAAAATGGTTAAAAAATGTCGGCGATACGGTTGAAAAAGATGAAAATATTTTAGAAATTTCGACTGACAAAGTTGATGCCGAAGTTCCCAGCGCAGGAGCAGGAACTCTGCTCGAAATTAGATTTAAGGAAGGCGAAACAGTTGAAGTCGGCACGGTTTTGGCATTGTTGGCGATTCGTCGGCAGTTGACAGTGGCAGCGGCAGTCAGACGGTTGCAGAAGTTGTTGTGAAATGCCAAAAGTTGAAGAAGTGAAAGCCACAAGTCGTTGAATCTCCAAAAGTTGTCGAAGAAACTAAAACTGTTGAAACTACACAAACGGCAACTGCCACTGATACCTCTGCTACTGAAATCGTAATGCCGCAAATGGGCGAATCCATTACCGAAGGGACGATTTCAAAATGGCTGAAAAAAGTTGGCGAAACAGTCGAAAAAGATGAGAATATTTTAGAAATTTCGACCGATAAAGTTGATGCCGAAGTTCCAAGTTCTGCCGCCGGAACTCTTTTGGAAATTCGTTACCAAGAAGGCGAAACGGTTGAGGTTGGAACGGTTTTAGCTCTAGTAGGCAGTAGCAGCGGCAGTAGCAGTCAGTCTGTTGCTCAAACTGTTGAAACTCCCAAAGTAGAACAAGTTAAACAACTCGAGCCTGTGGTTGAAGTTCCGCAGGTTAAAACTGCCGCTGCTACTGCTTCTGCCGCTGGTTCAACCCTTGAAGATTTGCGAAAGACGAAATCAAGTCCGCTGGTTCGCAATATTGCCAAAGAACACGGCATTGACCTTTCGCGCATCGCCGGAACAGGGGCGAGTGGACGCGTTACGAAAAACGATATTCTGAGTTATCTTGATACCGGCGCGGCTCTCAAACCCCAAGATTTGCTAATTAAACCGATTACGTCTGTTTCTATGCCAAATGTTACGACTCCGACAATTCCTGCTACTACCTCTGCCACGGTAACTGCTTCAGTTGGCGACCGCGTTGAACCGATGTCGAATATGAGAAAGAGAATTGCCGAAAATATGGTAATTTCCCGCAAGACTTCGGCGCACGTTACTTCGGTTTATGAAATTGATATGACCAATGTGGTCAAATTCCGCGATAAAAATAAAGCCGCCTTTGCCGAGAGATTTGGCACGAAATTGACCTTTATGCCATTTATTTTTCAAGCGATTACACAGGCTTTGCGGAAATTTCCGATGGTCAATTCACAGGTTGACGGCGATAAGATTATTTACAAAGGCGATGTCAATCTCGGAATGGCGGTCGCACTTGATTGGGGCTTGATTGTGCCGGTTATCAAAAAAGCCGATACGCTTTCGCTGTCGGGTTTGGCATTGAAAGCAAACGATTTAGCCGAACGAGCGCGCATCAAAAAACTTATTCCCGATGAGGTTCAAGGCGGAACTTTTACGATTACCAATACCGGAACTTTCGGCGGATTATTCGGCACCCCAATTATCAATCAACCGCAAGTGGCGATTCTAAATTTCGGCACCATCGAAAAAAGAGCGAAGGTTTTGACTACGCCGGATGGAGATGATTACATTGCCATTCGTTCGATGGCATATTTTGCTTTGACTTACGATCATCGCATCGTTGACGGCGCGGATGCCGAAAGATTTTTGTCGTTTATCAAAGAATATTTGGAAACAACTCAATTTAGTATTTAATGACGTTTAAACAAGGTTATTCAGATAAAAACGATTTTTAGTTGTTTTTATCTGTAATTTTTTTGTAAAATGTAATCTGAGTTGCTTTTTTAATAGAAATTCTTGATTTTTCCCAAAAATTTAGATTTTTTTTACAACCTAAATCGTTAGGTAGAGCGTCATACAATTGTCATTAAATAAAATTTCCAAGGAGTAAAAATTTATGTTAAAGAAATTATCAGTATTGTTGCTAGTTGTGTCTTTCGGTCTGGTCGGCGTTTTCGCCCAAACGGATAATCAGGTTCGGACGGTTGCTATCGGTCAAAAACTTAAACTTAAAGGCGTGGTAGTTGCCAAAGACACGGATAAACTCGTGGTTCGAGATGCCACCGGAGTTGATACAAATGTTATTTTAGCCCCAACCACCAGCATCAGAACCAAAGGTGGCTTTTTTGGTGGCGGAAGCAATATTCCGGCGGCTCAACTCGTTCGCGGATTGAATCTTGAAGTTGAAGGAACGGGCGACACGACCGGCAGTTTAGTTGCTAAACAAGTTCGCTTTAGCAAAGATGATTTGAAGGTTGCTCAATCAATAGAAAGTCGCGTAGCTCCGGCGGAAGACCGCATTTCGCAAGCCGAGCAAAATGCCCAACGCATTTCCGGTCAGATTGATGAATTGATGGCAGTTTCAAACGCCGCAAAAGGTGGTGCAAAGGCTGCTCAAGATTCGGCTGATGCCGCAATCGCCGGCGTAAATGCCACTAACCAAAGAATTTCTGCGATTGATGATTTTGTGGTGCAATCAACTTCGACCGTTAATTTTAAAGTTGGAAGTTCGGTATTATTGCCCGAAGCCAAAACTCAGCTTGATCAAGTTGCTCAAACCGCTTTGACGATGAAAGGTTATGTTTTGGAAGTCACCGGATTTGCTTCGGCAGATGGCGACACGAAAAAGAATAAGGCTTTAAGTCAAAAACGCGCTCAATCCGTGATTGATTATTTGGTCGAAACGCACAACATTCCGCTTCGCCGAATCAGCACTTCATATGGCTTTGGTGAACTCCAAGCTGTTGCCGACAACACAACCCGTGAAGGTCGTGAGCAAAATCGTCGGGTTGAGGTCAAGGTTTTGGCGAGTCGCGGCTTAAACCAAAATGTTGAAGTTCGCACAAACAATCAGGAAGAAAAGAAAAATCCATAACTTTAACAACTTTTGAAAAATAGACCGCATCAGACAGTTTGAGAATTTTCTCGGTCGAGATGCGGTCATTTTTTATTGAGGTTTGAATCTGTGAAACAACAACTAAGTCTTGTTTTAATTACCATTGCGCTCATTTCCGTATCTGTTTTTGCCCAAACGCCGAAACCGACGGCAACTCCGGTTGACGATGGCGAAATCATCAAGGTCGAATCGCGTTTGGTGGTCGTTCCGGTTTCGGTGACGGATGCCTTTGGACAACCCGTTTTAGGTTTGAAGGCGCAGAATTTTCAGGTGAAGGAAGAAAATCGGGCGCAAGAAATCGCACAGGTTAGCGATGCCGAAAAAGTTCCGCTGGAAATTGCACTTCTTTTTGACGTTTCTGCCAGCACCGATTCGATGTTTCAATTTGAACTCGATACGGCTTCTCAATTTTTAAAAGAAGTGATGCGTCCCGAAGACCGCGCTACGATTTTTACCATCGGCGAGCGTCCGATTATGGTGCAAGCGCGGGATTCATCCGAAAAATCGCAAATTTCAATTAAAACCATTCAATCAACCAAAGAATTTACGGCATTTTATGACAGCGTAAATGCCGCCGCAAACTATTTAGGAAAATCTGCTCCGCAGGGAACTCGCAAAGTAATAATTACAATTTCGGATGGCGAAGACACCAATAGTTTGGGAATTCAGCGTGGATTTTCAACGGTTTATGCCTCGTTAGGCAAGCGAATCAATACTATCACGACCAAAGAATTGCGCGAATTATTAGCCAGCAAACGCGATGAAATTCGGGGAAATGAACAACGAAACTCATTGAAAATGTTGCAAAACGCCGACACCGTTTTTTATTCAATAAATCCGGCGGGAAGTTCGTATCAACTAAATCAAATCAGCCTGTTTGGACAAAGTAATTTGCAAAAGTTTGCGGATGAAACAGGTGGGACGGCGTTTCTACCCAAATTTGCACCCGTTGATTTGAAAGATAAACTGCAAAATTCATTCAACACTCGAAAAAATCAAGAGACTTTGACCAAGATTTTTAAGCAATTGGCGAGTGAATTGCAAGCGCAATATCTCGTTCAATATTATTCAGAAGGAGATTTTCCGATGAATAAATACGTCAAACTACACGTCAATTTGTCTGCGCCGAATAATTATAAATTGCGAGCGCGACAGGGCTATTTTGTTAAAAATTAAGGAAATGTTTAGAGTGGCGCGTTGACGCACTTTGCTTTAAGCAATTCGCGTCTGAAGACGCAACTCGAAACGTCCATAAAACCAAAAAGAACGCGGGGACGGCTGAATGTCTTTTGCGTTCTTTTATTTTGGTTTGGGGCTAGGAAAAATCTAGCGTTTGCGATTCTGCTTAATTTGTTGACGAACTTCGTCTAAATTACTCATTCCGCCCGCGATTGGATATTCGCTGACATCGCCCATAGTTGGCTTGCCCATCTCCGGTTGGATTGGTTTTATCGGAGTGATTTTTACCGGCGTAATTTGACCCATCACAGTTTCTTTTTTTGATGAACTAAACATCGCATTAAATCCTAATCCGCCGATTACGCCAAACATCAACGAAGCAAATGCCGTGGCAGTTTTTGAAACACGACGCTTGAATGCCGCCCAACCAACCGGACAATCTTTGGTCAAAACCGTTCCATCTGCGCGTTTGAAAAATCTGACGCACAAACGTCCTTCCGAATTGATTAAAAGTTTTTCCGCTTCATCTTTGGTCATTCCCGACAGGTTATAAACATTGAGTTGGCAACTGCCGCAGAATCGTTTGCGCTCATCGCCGATCATTTCATTCCAATTAGCCGAACAGGGCGATGCAATTTTGATATTGTTCAATGGATTAGTAAATTTATTCATCAAAGCCTCCAATTTTTTCACCCCCAAACTTGGCGTGTTGTGTTTATGAACGCGATAAATTTTTGTTCTTGCATGCGAGACGAAGATTTTTTTTCGAGTTTGAATTAAACTTATCCAAATGTCAGTAGCGACTGCGTTAGCGATTGCGTAATAACGATTGACGCATTTGCTAAACGAATGCGCTACCGACTTAAATTGAAAGGAACTGAAATGACTGAACCAATAAAACCCCTAAAAAAATCCGAGCCGTGCGTGATGGTGATTTTTGGCGCGACAGGCGATTTAACCAAACGCAAACTTTTCCCCGCGCTTTACAATCTGGCAAAAGAGGGATTTTTGCCCGAAAAATTTGCGATTGTTGGGGTTGGGCGACAAGAGATGTTGGGCGAAGATTTTCGCACCCAGACGGTAGCAAATTTAAAAGAATTTGTTGGCGATGGGATTAATGACGATTTGCTTAAATGGTTTGAGGCAAGGGTTTATTACACGGGTGGCGATTTTGACGACGATAAAAAACTTTTCAAAGACATCAAAGATTTGCTTAGAGATGTCTGCGAAAAACACGAAATCCCCGAAAATTATTTCTATTATATGGCAATTCCGCCAACACTTTTTGCCAATGTCTCGCACAAAATCGTCAAAAACGGGATGGGCAAAGAAGAGGACGGAAATTGGCGCAGATTTATTTTTGAAAAACCTTTCGGGACGAGTTTTGAATCCGCTAAAACGCTCAACGCAGATTTGTTACAAATTCTCGAAGAACGTCAAATTTATCGAATTGACCATTATTTGGGCAAAGAAACGGTGCAAAATATTTTGGTTTTTCGTTTTGGCAACAGCATTTTTGAACCGATTTGGAATCGAAATTATGTTGACCACGTTCAGATTACGGTGGCGGAAAAACTCGGCGTAGAACTGCGTGGCGAATATTACGACACGGCTGGCGCGTTGCGCGATATGATTCCGAATCACATTTTCCAACTCGTGACGCTGACCGCGATGGAGCCGCCCGTTTCATTTGAAGCCGATGCCGTCCGCGATGAACAAGCCAAAATTTTGCAAGCAATTCAGCCTTATACGGACGAAGAAGTTTTGCGAAAAGTCGTGCGTGGTCAATATGATGCGGGCGAAATCGAAGGCAAAGCGGTGATAGCTTATCGCAACGAATTAAAGGTTTCCCCGACTTCAAATACGGAAACTTTTTCTGCCTTGAAACTTTCGATTGATAACTGGCGTTGGGCGGGCGTGCCGTTTTATATTCGCACCGGAAAACGGATGACAGGCAAACATTCGGAAATCGTTATTCAATTCAAAAAAGCTCCGTTTGTGCTATTCCGCGACACGCCGATTGAAAAATTGACCACCAATCGGCTCGTCATTCACATTCAGCCCGACGAAGGCTTGACGCTTCATTTCGGCGCGAAAATCCCGGGTCCGATTGTCAATATGGGTGCGGTTGATATGGATTTTAATTACGTTGACCATTTTGGCGAACACCATTTCAACTGGCTACGAACGCTTGCTTTTTGATTGTATGATTGGCGATGCGACGCTTTTCCAACGCGCCGATATGGTCGAAGCGAGTTGGCGGATTGTGAATCCGATTCTGGACGTTTGGCACGCGATTCCGGCGAGAAGTTTTCCGAATTACAAAGCCGGAACGTGGGGACCGAAAGAATCCGATGATTTGTTGGAAAACGACGGACGGCGTTGGATAAATGAAGTAACTTAGGAATTTTCGATTTTAGATTTGTGATTGAAAAATGAAAGAAGTTATTGTTTCACAAGATATATCAAAACTTGCGGCTGAAAAGTTTATCGAAATCGCTAATGATTCAATCGCCAAACGCGGACGATTTACGGTTGCGCTGTCGGGTGGTTCAACACCGAAATCGCTTTATAAATTATTGGCTGGCGAAAAATTCAATCACAAACTTGATTGGTCAAAAGTTTTTTTCTTTTTTGGGGATGAAAGAGATGTGATGCCGGGGGCTAAAGAAAGTAATCTTGGACTGGCGCGAAGATATTTATTTACGCCTAAAAAAATTGATTATAGAATAAATGTCCATCGTTGGCTGACAGAGCTAAAAGACGTGAAACAAACCGCCGAATTTTACGAGCAAGATATAAAAACCTTCTTTGACGGCTTCCCTCGATTTGACCTCATCTTTCTCGGAATGGGCGCAGATGGTCACACGGCTTCGCTTTTTCCTTTTACCGAAGCTCTGCACGAAACTGATAAAATTGCGGTTGAAAATTGGGTAGAAAAATTACAAACTTGGCGATTCACATTGACTTTTCCGACTATCAATAATGCGCGAAATATTATTTTTATCATCGCAGGACAGGATAAAGCCGAAACTCTGCGCGAGGTTTTGGAAGGTGAATTTCAACCCTGAAAAACTTCCTTCGCAATTAGTTAAACCAAACGATGGAAATCTTTTGATTTTGACCGATATTGAATTATGAAAGCCGTTTATGTGAAAGAATTTGGGGGCGTGGAGAATCTCGAAATTCGAGAGGTTGAAAATCCGCCGAATCCCAAAGGAAACGAAGTTTTAGTGGCAGTCAAAGCCTCTGCCCTGAATCGCGCCGACATTTTGCAACGAAAGGGGTTAAGCAGGCAAGCATAAGTTCTATGATATAATGGTAATATGAATATGCCAAATAAATTTATCGAAACTTTGTCTGATACCGAATATAATCAACTGCTTGAAAATTATCAAACGAGCAATAATTTTCGACTGAGAACCCGGTCACACGCGATTTTGCTTTCTTCTCAAAAGTATCCGATTGATGAAATTGCCAAAATTTGTGGAGTGCATCGCACGACAGTCGGAATTTGGATTGACAATTGGAATGAAAACAAAGAATTAGCCGATCAAGCGCGAAGTGGTCGCCCTTCGATTTTAACAGAGGAAGAGCAAGAACAAGCCTTTCAAACGGCGATGCTGAATCCGAAGTTTCCAGCCCGTCAATTAGGCGCCATCAAGCGCGAAACAGGGAAGGAAATCAGTCAATTCACGCTCAAAAGATTGATAAAAAAAAAGACTATCTATGGAAACGAATCAAGTTAGGGTTATGGAAGCGGACGGATGCCGATGAAAAAGAATTTGCCCGCCAAGATTTGGAAAAGCTGACCAAAAAAGCCGACAAAGGCTTGATAGATTTAGTTTATGGCGACCAATCAGGGTTTAATTTGGCAGCCAAAGTGGTTTATGCGTGGCAAAAACGGGGTGAAAGAATAGTTATTCCAGTCAGCAAAGGGCAGTCGCAGAATGTTTTAGGTTTTATGTGGCACAGATGTCAAAAGTTTGAGTCTTTTGTGTTTGCGGGTTCGGTAGATTCAAATGTGATGATTGGATGCCTTGATTTAATTGCTCAAAATCTAACCAAAGAAACGTGGTTGGTCTTAGATAATGCTCCGATTCATCGAAGCGAAGAATTTGAGGAGAAAATAGCCGAATGGGCAAAACTGGGGTTAAGAATTTATTTCTTGCCAGCCTATTGTCCAAGTTATAACAAGATCGAAATGTTATGGCAAAAAATCAAATATGATTGGCTCAGTTGGGAAGCCTACAGTTCGCATAAAAATTTGTGTCAAGAACTGGATTTAATTCTTTCCCAAATCGGCTCATTATATCAGATAACTTTTGCTTAGATGCTTATATCCTGCGCCGAAAGGTTATCCGTCACGGATTTTAGGGTTGGAATTTGCGGGTGAGGTGGCGGAACTCGGCGAAAATGTTGCGAATTTCAAAATCGGTGAGCGCGTTTTTGGCATCACTGCAGGCGGAGCGCAAGCCGAATTTTTGCTTTCCGATGCGAGTCTTTTGGTCAAAATTCCCGACAATTTAAGTTTTACCGAAGCTGCTGCCGTTCCCGAAGCCTTCATCACCGCGCACGATGCGATTTTTACACTTGGCAATTTACAGGAAGGCGAAACTCTTTTGATTCACGCGGTTGGATCGGGAGTTGGACTTGCCGCATTACAACTCGCAAAAGCTAAAAATATCAAGGTTTTAGGGACTTCACGGACTGTGAGCAAATTGGAAAAAGCAAATAAATTCGGGCTTGGTCCTTCAATTTTGACAAACACTAATTTAGGCGAACATCCACAAGAGTTTGCGGAAATTGTCCGGCATTTTACTGACGAAAAAGGCGTTGACGTAATTCTGGATTTAGTCGGAGCAAAGTATTTTCAGGCAAATTTGGAGAGTTTAGCGGTTCGAGGTCGTCTAATTTTGGTCGGGCTGACGGGCGGAGCAAAGGCGGAATTTAATCTTGGAATTGCTTTAGCTAAAAGACTTAAAATTATCGGGACTGTTTTGCGCTCGCGCTCAATTCAAGAGAAAGCAGAAGCAACAGCGAAATTTGCTGATGAAGTCGTGCCGCTTTTTGAAAAAGATTTGATTCGTCCGAACATTGATTGCGTTTTTAAAATGGATGAAGTGCAAAAAGCACACGAATACCTCGAATCAAACGAAAGTTTTGGCAAAGTTGTTTTGGAATTCTGATTTAGTTAGCAGAAGCAGTTGCAGTATTTTGTTGAAATTTAGCAAAAGGCTTTAGCAATATTCAACAAACTGCCTTCTGCCGGTGCTACTGCCACTCTCAATCCGCGATTCTCGCGGCTACGTTGTCTGTCACGACACAAAGTCCCGAAACGCCTTGTTTTTTCAAATCTTCCGCCCATTGTGCGGCTTCCTCGTAAGTTAAATGGCTGACAGCAACTGATTTATAGGTTACCACCGACCAAACAGGCTCATTCAGTTCGCTCGAAAATTCTTCAGCCTCATCTGCCGGGGCAACATCTTGAGCAGTCTCTGATAGCTGATTTTTTTCGTTTTCTACTTCCATTTCTTTGGTTACAGACAAATTAGCAAGCATTTTTTTAAACTTCGTCCAATTTTTAGCTTTGCAAAAACTCTAGCATAGTTTTTGTTATATTGTAAAAAGTTTTAACAAGTTTGTATTTTCAGAAAACCGCGATAATATTTGACGATTTTGAAATGAATAGTCATTCAGTTATAATCAAAATGAACAATCATTCAGTTTTCAAAATAAATGAATAAATTTACCGAAACCATTTTTCTAACCGGCTTTCCGGGCTTTATTGCCGGAAAATTAGTGTCGCGCCTGGCTACCCCTGAAACTCAGTTTTTCTTGCTGGTGCAAAAGAATTTTGTCGAAAAAGCAACGCAAGAGGTTGAAAGAATCTCGGCGGAAACCAATACGCCGCTCGAAAATTTCGCGCTAATTGAAGGCGACATCACCCAAGCAGATTTGGGAATGTCGGCTGAAGATTTACAAGCGGTTCAGGACGAAACCACTTCCGTTTATCACCTTGCTGCTGTTTATGATTTGGCGGTGGCGAAAAATGTGGCGTATGCGGTCAATCTTGACGGGACAAAAAACGTCAATGAATTGGTCAAAAAAACTAAGAATTTACAGCGTTATAATTATGTTTCGACCTGTTATGTTTCGGGAAAACGCATCGGAGTAATCCGCGAAGATGAACTCGCGCACGAAACGGGTTTTCGCAATTTTTATGACGAAACGAAATATTTGGCGGAGGTTGAGGTTGAAAAATTAAAAGCGGATTATCCCGTCACGATCTTTCGCCCCGCCGTGGTAGTCGGCGATTCTAAAACGGGCGAGACGGTCAAATATGACGGAATCTATTATGTTATCAACTATTTACGAAAGTTCCCCGCGCTTTTACGCTTGATAAATGTCGGGAATGATTTGGTGACGGTAAATCTAGTGCCGATTGATTTTGTGGTGAATGGAATGGTCGCGTTGGCAAAAGATGAGCGTGCGATTGGGAAAACAATCGCTTTGGCGGACTCGAATCCGCTGACGACAGCACAGGCTTGTGATGAAATTTCGATAGCAGTTTGTGGGAAGAAGTCGGTGACTAAATTGCCGCCAAAACTAATGGAAAGAATTTTGATGTTACCTTTTTCGCCAACCTTTAGCGGATTGCCGCACGAAGGCGTGCCATACTTTTTTAATCCGCAAACTTTTGATACGAGTGTCGCCACGGAATTGCTTTCGGCTCACGGGATTTCGTGTCCGAGTTTTAAAGATTACGTTAAAACTTTGGTGAAGTTTGTGGAGGAGCATCCAAATCTTTAGAAAACTTTACGCTCAAGGCAAGCATATTTTTCGAGACTTAAAACATCTTACCTAAAGATTTCAGGAGAAAATATGTTTTCAGTTTGCAATAAATTTTTACTTTTTGCGTTTTTAATTTCTATTCTTTCAGCAAATATCTTTGCTCAAACTGCTACTCCGACTCCGACTGAAACGCCGGAAATCGTTTATACCGAAGAAATTAAGCTAAATATTGCCGCTTTTGATTTGGACGGAAATTTTGCCAATGCGCTCAAAAAAGAAGATTTGGTAATTAGCGAAGACGGACGGCTTCATCAGGCAAATATTATCCAGCACGTTCCGGCTAAAGTCTTGATTTTATTGGACACGGGCGGCGAAAGTCGGGTGGCGAAAGACTTCAAAAACACTCGAAACACGGCTAAAAGTCTCATCAATTTTCTACAAAAAGATGACGAAGTTGCCTTGATGCAATATCACGACAAAATCGAACTTATTTCCGATTGGACAACTGATAAATTATTGCTAAACAATGTTTTAGACAAAAAGATGAACTTTGGATTGAAGTCAAGTTTTACGACTGCGCTTAATGAAGCTACTGAGTTTTTGGAAAGAATCAAAGGGGAAAATCGCCATCTAATTTTGATTAGTGACGGACTTGATAGCCAAACCAATCAAGAGCAACGAACGGCGGCAATTAGAAATTTAATCGCCACCAATATCAATGTCCACGTTTTGAGCTACACGGGGCTTGAATATCAGGTGGTCGAGCAAACGAAAAAAATCAATCAGCGGTGGCGGAAAAAAAGCCATCGAACTTCCGCCCGGCGCAGATATTCCGATTCCGGGTAAAGTCCAAACCGTTCCGCTTGCAACGATTAACACCGATAAAGCTATGGTGCGGAAAAATAAAGAGCGGGG
This sequence comes from Pyrinomonadaceae bacterium, assembly GCA_963779235.1. GTDB lineage: Bacteria > Acidobacteriota > Blastocatellia > Pyrinomonadales > Pyrinomonadaceae > JAIBCC01. The sequence goes on along the minus strand of CAVZXI010000007.1, from coordinate 16,379 downwards.
CGAAGCCTTAAAACGAAGCGAAGGCGAACTTATCAAACTCTCCGAAGACACCAACGGCATTTTTTATCTGCCCGACACCAAAGAAGAAATGGTGGAAAAAACCGAACATCTGGCAAAAAATATTGACTCGCAATACGTTGTCACTTACACTCCAAAACGTCCCTTGAGCGAATCGCCAAATGGTGAAATTCGGAATATTGAAGTTACCTCCAAACGGGACGGAGTGATTATTCAAGCCCGCCGCAAATTGTTGGTGATGCGGGATAATCGGTAAGGCAAAAGGTAAAAGGTAAAAGGCAAAATGACGCAGTTCATTCTAATTTTAGTTGCAATCCAAATCTTTTCTTTCTAACCTTGGCGCAATCTGCTTGTCCGTCAATTTCGGTGATAGGACCAAGTGGAATCGTCCAAGTTGGCGAATCAATGACCTTTACGGCAAATATTAGCGGAATCTGTTTCGGATATAACTCACATACTTTTGGACTGTTTAACGTCGGAAGTAATTACAGTGGACAAGGAACATATGTCATAACAGTAGCTACAATCAGAAGATATGAATGGATGCACTATTAACCGCATTCGTTGAATTAACGGATTGCCCATAATTGTCCAAATATGCTTCTGGACTGGAGCAGTTGAAAGTATTATAGGTTCGCCGTTTGCCCCGCCGTCTTATGACCAATATGGAAAAATTTCTTGGCAAAATGACAAAATTGAAATTGAGTAGTATCACAATTGAGTTAAAAATGACCCGATAAAGCAATAGTTTATTTTATTATTAGAGCGGTTAAGAAAGGAACTTCACAGAGTTTGAGAAGTCGCTTAATCAAGATTACACAATTCTTAACCAAAATCCATAAAATTTCAAAAGATTGAATCAAATTTGTATTTGGTGGAGATGGTGAATATCAAACTGATGTTTATATTATGCCGTTAGAAACTCCTCTACATATTGATACAGACCAAACAACTTTGTCCTTGGGAGCATTGGACGAACAAATCGAAAATATTGTTCCGCAAAAATCCAGTAAAAATAAGCCTTCAACAAAGACAAAACCATAAAATTAAGCTAATCTTTGAAAATCGCTTGACAAACACTTAGAATTATTCTAAATCTAAGAATTGATTATGGTTCAGATAAACGAAAATATTAGTGATTTAGGTTTGACGAAACAGCGTGAGGTTGTTTTGCAGGTGATCCGTGATGACAAAGAGCATCTGACGGCAAACGAGGTTTTTGACGCGGCAAAGGAGCTTTTGCCAACCATTAGTTTTGCCACAGTTTATAACTCTTTGCGGTATCTGAAAGATGCCGGACATATTGCCGAAATCCAGTTTGGAAACGGCGCAAGTCGTTTTGATAAAATACTTCGCGGCACGACCACGCTTTGTGTATGAAATGCGGAAAGTTGGTTGATATGGAACTCGAATTACCCGCTGAATTGGTTAAATTCGCTTCGGAACTTTCCAAATTTAAACTTGAATCAATCGAATTAACTTTGCGTGGGCTCTGTCCGAATTGCAGTCAAAATTAATTTTTTTTAACTTAGGAAAATAACTGGGGGTAAAGTTTTTAGGCTTTGCCCCTTTTTCGTTTTTTGCAAGTAGATAAAAATTATTCGTTCAAAAAATATGAAAACGCTGTTAATTTTTTTGATGTTTTGCTTTGCTTTTCCAATATTGGCGAATGATAAAAAGATGAAAGATGAAATTCCAACCATTGAATTTTGCGAAATGGTCAAAAATCCCGAAAAATATTTTGATAAAACAATTCGTGTGATTGCAACATTTACGCAAGCCGCCGAAGCGCAATATTTGGACGATAATAAAAATTGTCCGTTGTCGCACGATGACCAAATCGGGATTAGTTATGCAAAAACGGATGAAAAACAACTGGCGGAAAATAACGCAAATACCCGCAAAATCGGTTCGGTTGAATTTGGCGGACGAGCGATTGTGACAGTTATTGGAAGCCTCAAAAATGCCTCGCGACGTGATTTTGCGTGGTATCAATATCGTTTTGATATTGCTAAATTTGAAAAAATCTCGCACATTGTCGAAGACTACAAAGGCGAACTTGATGGAGCAAAAACTTATCGTGCTGAAATTAAACCTGACAAAGATTTCGGCATAAATTTCGTTAAACCTTACAAATTGCTGTTTCATTACGCTTATCGAATTGAATGGACAAATTTGAAAGACTTTCCCGGACTCAAAAACTTTACCACCAAGAAAATTGTGTTCAGCGTGTTAGCCAAAGATATTAAACAGATGACTGAAAGTCATTGGAACATAACTCTCAAATGCAAAATTATTCGGGTTGAATAATTTTGTCATTCTCCGCTTTTTTGTTTTGTCAGATTCGGCTATTCTAAGCAAATGAATGTGACACATCTTTTTTGCTCGGCTTGCGGTGAAAAATACGAGCCGAATAAACTCTATAATCTTTGCGTTTGCGGTAAGCCTTTGTTAGTCGCTTATGATTTGGAAAATGCGCTAAAACTTTGACCAAAGAGAGCTTTAGCTTCTCGTGTAGCTACGCTTTGGCGTTACGAAGAAGTTTTGCCGGTCGTCAATAAAGCAGAATCAACTTTCTCTAGGCGAAGGCTGGACACCGCTTCATCACGCGGAAAAATTAGCGACGAAATACGATTTGCCAAATCTGTATATCAAAGACGAATCGGCTAATCCGACTCAATCTTTCAAGGCTCGCGGAATGGCTTTAGCGGTTTCGATGGCAAAAGAATTAGGTGTCAAAAAGGTTGCCGCGCCATCTGCCGGAAATGCGGCGGGAGCATTGTCTGCTTATGCGGCACTTGCGCGGAATGGAATGCCATATTTTTGTCCCAAACGACACGCCAAAGGCTTTTATTATTGAGTGTGAAGTGCTTGGGAGCAAGTGTCAATTTGGTGGATGGATTGATTACCGATTGCGGAAAAATTGTCGGCGAACGCAAGGAAAAAGAAGGCTGGTTTGATGTTTCGACGCTCAAAGAACCGTATCGCATCGAAGGCAAAAAGACGATGGGTTACGAACTCGCCGAGCAGATGAATTGGACTTTGCCGGATGTCGTTTTGTATCCGACGGGCGGCGGAACAGGTTTAGTCGGAATGTGGAAAGCCTTTGACGAAATGGAGCAAATGGGTTGGATTGACGGGAAACGTCCACGAATGGTGGTCGTCCAAGCCGAAGGTTGTGCGCCGATTGTTAAAGCCTTTGAACAAAATTTGACCGCCGGAGTTGATATTCCAAACGCTCACACAGTCGCCTCAGGTTTGCGTGTGCCAAAGGCTATCGGCGATTTTATTATGCTTGATATTTTAAACAAATCAGGCGGAACTGCGGTGACAGTTTCGGATGATGAATTGGTCGCAGGTGCGCGGGAAATCGGCAAACGACGAAGGAATTTTTGCCGCGCCCGAAGGCGGTGCAATACTCGCGGCAATGCGTAAGTTATTGGAAACAGGCTGGATAAAGAATGATGAAAGCGTAGTTTTATTCAATACGGGGTCGGGGATTAAATATTTAGAAGCGTTTGAAAATTAATGGTTAGACCAATTTATTTGGCGATTTTCACAAAATAATATTCTTTGGTGGCTCGGTAGCCATTTATCTGACTATGGATATTGAGAGTCATCCCGTTTTCCGTCATTGTTCCTTCATAATCAACTGTGCCTGCGCTTGAAGTAGAAGAAAAAGAAATCTTGCCATCCTTAGTTTGATACTTTCCGCGTGAAAAAGGGCTGGTTGAATTTTCTTTTTCAAACCACCGAATCACCTGTTCCGGCGTGCCACTTGAGCCAACTGTAATAACAGTCGAATCTCCATAAAAGCGAAGATAGTCCCAAGAATCTTTACTTTTTTCAGACTGATAAACGCCGTCAAATCGCGGCGTTGAAACAGTCTTTTTAAGATTGAGAAACTGACAGCCAAGAATAACAAGCAGCACCATTGTGACGCTCATCAATCTGAAAAATGTGTTCATAATTTACCCTGTAATATACATTTCCAACTGTTTGATAGTGAAATGCTGCTCATCAATAATTGCTTTAACCAAATCGCCAATCGAAAGCACCCCGACAATCTTTTCACCATCCAGCACGGGTAAATGACGAATTCGATGATCGGTCATCAATTCCATACATTCTTCAACCGTTTGCATCGGATTAGCCGAAATAACCTTGGCGGTCATAATGTCTTTGACGGGAGTTTTTTCGGACGAACGACCTTGCAGAATCACTTTTCGGGCATAGTCTCTTTCGGAAACTATTCCGCTAAGTTTTTTGTTATCAATCACCAGCAATGCTCCGACCTTTTTTTCAGCCATCATTTTAATAGCGTTTAGAACGGAATCATCGGACGTGATTTGCCAAATATCATTGCCCTTGGAATCTAAAATATACTTGACCAATTTCATTAGCTCCTCCTTTCAAAATGCGGATTCGACAACAATTTTCTTTGAATATCGTGATGATATGCCTTTTTTGTCTGAATATCAATGATTTTTTATTCATTTTGGGTCTAATACCCCGTCAGCTTGCTGCGGGGTAGTTTATTTCCAACAAACTTTTAATGCGTTCGCCCTATGCCAAGACGGACATCCGTTAGTTCAACAATGCTGTTTTTGTTATAATGAATTTTCAATTAATCATTTGAGTTGCGATTTCTGTGGAAGGTAGTGCGCTACTCCTAAATTTTATTTTTGTATAAATTCATTAACCTTTATGTATTCCAAAATTCAAAATCAATTAAAAAACACATTAACCGAAATCAAAGACGCTGGACTTTTCAAAAATGAACGCGTTATCGAAAGTCCGCAAGATGCACGAATTGAGGTGGCAAACCAAACCGTCTTGAATATGTGCGCCAACAATTATTTAGGATTGAGCGACCATCCGGCAATTGTCGAAGCAGCGCATAAAGCCTTGGATGATTGGGGTTATGGGCTTTCTAGCGTCAGGTTTATTTGCGGGACGCAGGCGATTCACAAAGAACTCGAAGCGAAAATCAGCGAGTTTTTGGGAATGGAAGACACGATTCTTTATACGTCTTGTTTCGATGCCAACGGCGGGCTTTTTGAAACGATTTTGGCGGAAGAAGACGCGATTATTTCCGATGAACTCAATCACGCCAGCATCATTGACGGCGTTCGGCTTTGCAAAGCGCAGCGATTTCGCTACAAAAACGGCGATATGAACGACCTTGAAGAAAAATTGAAGGAAGCAAGTTCAGCGCGAAACCGAATGATTGCGACAGATGGTGTTTTTTCGATGGATGGCTATATTGCCAAACTCGATGAAATCTGCGATTTGGCGGAAAAATATGATGCGATGGTGATGGTTGACGATTCGCACGCCGTCGGATTTATCGGCAAAACAGGACGCGGAACGCACGAACATTGCGGCGTGATGGACAGAATTGATGTCATCACGGGAACGCTCGGCAAAGCGTTGGGCGGCGCATCGGGCGGTTATACTTCGGGGAAAAAAGAAATTATTGCGCTCCTTCGCCAGCGTTCGCGTCCGTATCTGTTTTCAAATTCGGTTGCGCCGCCAATTGTCGGTGCTTCAATCAAAGCGATTGATCTTTTAACTGAATCAACCGAACTACGCGATAAATTAGCCGAAAATACACGATTTTTCCGCGCAGAATTATCAAAAATCGGACTCGAAATTTTGCCCGGCGAACATCCGATTGTTCCCGTGATGTTTGGCGACGCGATTCCGGCAGTCGAAAATGGCTGAATCGCTTTTAGCAAAAGGCGTTTATGTCATTCCGTTTTCATTTCCGGTTGTCCCGAAAGGCAAAGCGCGAATCAGAACGCAGGTTTCGGCGGCGCATTCGATTGAAGATTTGCAATTTGCGGTCGAAAAATTTGCGGAGGCGAAATCTGAATTAGGAATTTAAGAGAATTTGCCCGCGAAATGCGCGAAAAGACGCGAAAGTTAAAAGCAAAATTTACGATTTTTCTTTCGTATGTTTTGTGTATTTCGTGGGCAAAATCTTTTGCTTGATATTTGAATTTTCGCACCCTTGCTGACGCGCAGATTTCTGCCTTTTTTAACGATGTGTTTCGGGTAAAAGTTCGTAATTTCCCATTGCCCGATTGTGCGCGTCGAGTGCGCCCATTGCATCGGAAGTTGCGTCAAGCATTTGTTTGGTCATCGTGATTGAATCGCTAAGTTGTTCAAAATCAAGCAAGTTAAACTTATCCGGCGTGGACATGGTAACGATTTCGTCATTCAGATAACCAAAGAAATTTTCGATGGATTGGAGTTGTCCTTCGACCAGTTTGACCGACTTTTCGAGTTCGTCAAATGAACCGATTCGGCGTTTTAGAATCTCAACATTGGTTTGCTGAACCCGTTTTGTTTTTTCATCCGGCGCATTTTCAGCGGCTCGATAGGCTTGGCTTAATTGATTGTGAACCGCTTGCCGATTGACTGATTTTAAATGCTGTTTACGACGGCGATAAATATCCAAAAGATCAACAAAATCTTCCCAACGATGTTCGAGCGTTTCCAGATTTTTAGGAAGTTCCCGCGCACCCGTAAATTTGTAATAATTTTTAAGGATTCCTTCTTTTTGATGTCGCAAATATTCAACTGCTTCGCGTTCGCGTGGGCTAAAGGTGCGAATCATTTGTTCGCGTTGAGATCTATTTAGTTCGCGCAAACGTGTTTTTTCACGAGCATTTATCAGGCGTTTATAGACAGGCATCACGGGGATAACAACCATATAAATCATCTCGAAAATTAGAGCAATTGCCAGAGGAATCACGCTTTGAGTATAAGCCGCCGCCACCGCAAAACCTGCCAATCCCCAAAAATTGACCGGCTCTTTGACCGCTTCTTTGACGTATTTGGTGTTATATTTGCTGATTCCTTCTTGGTATTTTGCTAAATCTGCCATAAAAACTATTTGCCTAATAATAAATTAATTACTTTTCTCGTTTGTTTCATTCAATAAAACTTGGTCAAGCACATCCGCTTCTTTAGTTTCAGGATTTCCTGCGTTCAATTGATTTCCGCCTGAATTTGAACCGCTTCCGAGCAAACCGGCTTGCATTTTATATTCGAGCAGTTTGTCTTGAAGTTGCATATCCATTGCCTCGCGTTCGATGTCTTGCATTTGCGTATCCACATTTGACGAACCGAGTTGGAGTTTGGCTTCTGCCGCCGCCACTCTGCGGTCAATTTTCTCACGCATTTCGCTGAAGGTCGAAGAATCATCGCCCAGATTGAATGTTTCCATCGTTTGCGCGAGTTGTTCTTGCAACTTAGCTTGTTTTGAGGCACTGATTAGTTGCATTGCTTCAGCCGAGCGTTTTTGCATATTCAGCACATAATTATCTCGCGCTTTCAAGGCTTGTTTAGACGCATTTTGGGCGTGGTCATATTGGACACCCGTTTTTTGTAAATCTAATTGGGCTTGTTGTAATTGACCGATATAAGCCGTCGCAATATCATCGCGCCCCATTTTAATTGAGGCTTTAATTTTTGAATCCAAATCAACCACCGTTTCGGATAAATCGTTCTTTGTTTTTTGCCAAAAGACGCTCAGTTGCCATCACTTGTGCCACCGAATTATTAAGGTCAGGCACACGCTCGCGCATATCACGAATCGTCTGTTGAAGCACCATTTCGGGGTCTTCCAATTTGTCGAGTGCGGCACCCGTTCCCGCACGAAATATTCTCTTAACTCTCTGCCACAATCCCATTGTTTATCTCTCCTCGCGCATTGCAGATTCTTTTACTGCACAAAACCTTACGTTACAACATTTCTTAAAGTTGCAAAATCTAAAAACAGTATAGCAAGAAAATTTAATTAGTGAATAGCATAAAAAGATTCAAACTAAACAAAATTTCGTTTTCTGAAAAATTAGATTAAAGTAGAAGCAAATTATAGCTGAAAATACCGAAAATGGAAAAGAAATTAGAGAAAATAATTGCCAAACTAGATGAATCATTGATGGAAAGTCATCAATTTGATACCAAACTTTTTGCCCGATTGGTCGAAATTCAGAAAGAAAACGGAATTTTGCACGATGAGAGACCGATTTGTCCTTTCTTGCGTCCGCATTTTTTTGCTCGTTCTTATTACGACCGAATTAAAGACGTGGCAGAGAATTTACATTCAGCGTTTGAAAGATTAACTGAGGCGGCTTTGGTCAATTCCGAAATAATGTCGGAGTTGAATCTGACCGAAAAAGAGGAACAAATGGCTCGAATTGAGCCTTGTTACAGAGGATTATGTGTCTCCAGTCGTTTTGACACTTATTTGAACGGGGACGAGTTTAAATTTCTTGAATACAATGCTGAAACTCCGGCAGGGATTGGTGACCAATTGTCGTTTGAGGAAATGTTTGCAGAAGTTCCCGAAGTCCGGAATTTTTTGGCAGAGAATCCACATTGGCGACCGCAACCGCATCTCAAACTATTAGAAAGTTTGGATTCAGCCTATCGGGAAGGTGGCGGTAAAAAAGAAAAACCGAATATTGCAATCGTAGATTGGGAAGGGGTTTCAACTTATTCTGAGTTTGAAATTCTGCGTGATTTTTGGGAAGCACAAGGTTATCCGACCATTATTGCCACTCCCTTTGAACTTGAATATGACGGAAAAGTTTTGAGAGTCGGAGACTTTGACGTTGACATTTTTTATAAGCGAGTAATTATTCACGAGTTTCTCGAACATTTTGACGAAACTCATCCACTTTCAAGGGCTTACGCCGATGGTAATATCTGTATGGCAAACAATTTTCGAGTGAAAATTCCGCATAAAAAGACAACTTTTGCGATATTGACGGATGAAAAATATGAATGGATTTTTACGTTGAAACAATTGGAGCTCATCAAAAAACATATTCCGTGGACGAGACGGGTGCGGGATGACAAAACAACTTTTCAAGGAAAAGAAATTGATTTGCTAAAACTTTTACGGGGCGAACGTGAAAAATTTATTTTAAAACCTCACGATGATTACGGCGGACACGGTATCAGTTTGGGTTGGGAAAGCACCGAATCCGAATGGGATAAATTTTTACAAAATGCTTTGCAACATTGTTTTATCGTGCAAGAAAGAGTTGCCGTTGAGAAAGTCCGAATTCCAACTTTTAACCACGAAGCCTCAATCGAAACGCTCAACATTGATTTTGATCCTTTTTTATTTAACGGAAAAGTTCACGGCGGATTGGTGAGATTATCATCAAAATCTTTGGTCAATGTCACCCAAGGCGGTGGAGAAACGGCTTTAGTTGTGTTAGAGGATTTCTAAGTCACTTGCAAGTTTTACGAAATTGTTGCGTTCAACAAAACGGGAAGGCAATTTCTAAACCTAAATCTGTTGGTTTCAATCAACGAAAATAGGTTAAGATAAAAGCACTTGGGAATGGCTGAAAGTCAAACAAATTTAAGGACATACGAAAATGAGACGATTTAACGCATTGATTTCTTTGATCTTGGTAGTATCAATCTACTTAGGCGGATTATCGCCGATTGGCATGCAAATGGTGATGGAGGCACAAGCGCAAACCGTTAAAGGAAAAACCAGCAAACAGACTATGAATTTAACACCCCAAAACGGACTGAAATTTCGACTCTCGGAAGGCGTGGAAGGCGCGGAAAATCGCACTACGACTCCGCCCACCAAAGGCGATTCATTGAGCGAAAATGAAACGGCGAATTTATTAAAAAGAATTCCGCCACCAAAAGTGCAAGACGATGATCAAAAAGATTTTGCCAAACGAGAGGGAAGTTTGCCCGCGCCGAAAACCGGCAAAAAGATTGAGCAGAAATTTCCCGCCAATGACCAAACGGCTAATCCGAATATTGACCAAAGCAAACAACCGTTAGAAGTAATTCGCTACTCGCCTGAAGGTGAAATTCCACTTGCGCCGGATTTGAATGTTACTTTCTCACAACCGATGGTTGCCGTGACCAGTCAGGAAGAAGCCTCAAAAGTGCAACCCGTTCAACTTTCGCCCCAAACCGAAGGAAATTGGCGTTGGCTCGGCACGAAAACGATAATGTTTGACACCGACAAACGCTTTCCGATGGCGACCAAATTTACCGCCACCGTTCCCGCCGGAACAAAATCAGCTAACGGTCAAACTCTGCAAAAGGCTGTCACTTGGACATTTACCACGCCACCGCCAAAAGTCGAAACGATGATTCCGCAGAATCAAGTTACGCGGCGCGATGCGCTGATGTTTATTTCGTTTGACCAGGAAATCAACGCGGAAGCCATTTTGAAAACGATTGCCGTCACCTCAAACGGAAAACGGATTCCGATTCGTCTCGCTACCCAGGAAGAAATTGATAAAGACGGAAGCCTTTCGTATTACTCAAAACAAGCGCAACCCAAACGCTGGTTAGCTTTTCGAGCTGTTACCAACGAAAATTTGACCGAAAATGCTCTGCCCGCGGATGCGCCAATTACCGTAAATGTCCAAAAAGGAACGCCATCTGCCGAAGGTCCGATTCCGACTGCGAAAGACCAAGTTTATAGCTTCCGAACATACGGCGCGATGAAATATGTCAGCGGTTGGTGCAGTTATCAGGGAAGTAAAATTTGTTCGCCATTTGATACTTGGTATATGCAATTTACCAATTCGATTGATGCCGCAAATTTTGCCAAAGAAATGGTCAAAGTCGAGCCGAAAATCGAAGGTTTGAATGTTTATCCAAGTGGAAATTACCTCTATTTTCAAGGCTATAAAAAAGGTCGCACGAATTATAAAGTCACGGTTGACGGCTCGCTGAAAGATATTTTCGGGCAAACGATGGGGCAACCCGCAAACGCAACTTTTAACGTCGGAAATGCTCCGAGTGAAATTTATTCGCAAGGCGGTTCGATGGTCATTTTAGACCCGAACGCCAAGCCGAGTTATTCGATTTTTTCGACCAATCACGCCTCCGTCAAACTCAAAATTTACCGCGTTTCGCCATCGGATTGGGAAGGTTTTCGCCAATTTATGCGTTACCTCAATTACGATGAGCAAAAGCGTCCACAGATGCCGGGCAGAATCGTAGTTGACAAAATTTTGCCAATTCAGAATAAGCCTGATGAGATGGTCGAAACTCGAATTGACCTTTCAGCCGCGCTCAATGACGGCTACGGACACGCGATTGTCGAGATTGAACCAACCGTCAAACGCGACAAATATGACCGCACTAAAATCGTCACTTGGGCGCAAGCGACACAGATGGGCTTGGACGCATTTGTTGATAATCAAGAGCTTGTCGGATTTGCGACTGACATCAAAACCGGCAAACCTTTGTCAGGTGTAGAATTTACGATTATTCCAAACGGCAAAACCCCTAGCAAAAAACAAACATCGGAAAATACCTCGACCAAATCTTGGTGGGAATGGCTGACGAGTTGGGGGAGTTCAGAAGATGCAATCAAAGAAACAGAGGCAGTTGACGAAAATGGCAATGAAACCGAAGTCGAAGAAATTGCCGAAGCAGAAAGTAATCAAACGACTGAAAACGGAATTTTGCGTCTGCCTTTGCCGGACACCTCATCGCCAAAAATTCAAAATTTATTGCTCGCTAAAAAAGGCAAAGATGTTGCCTTTATGCCCGAAAATTCCGATTATTATTGGCAGGATTATGGCAATTGGTATAAAAAGCCGAATTATGATTCTTTGCGCTGGTTTGTCTTTAATGATCGCGGAATTTATCGCCCGAAAGAAGAAGTTTCAATTAAAGGTTACATCCGCGTTTATGAAGGCGGGAAGCTCGGTGACATTGCAGGGCTTGCCGATAAAGCCAATGGATTTAATTATCTTGTGCAGGATTCTCGCGGCAACGAAATTGCCAAAGGAACTGGAAATTTGAATGCTTTCGGAGCTTTTGATTTCAAATTCAAATTGCCCGACAATGCCAATCTTGGACAGACAAACGTAATTCTGACCACCAATACAAGTCTTTCCGGCGGTCAAACTTATCATTATTTTCAACTGCAAGAATTTCGCCGTCCCGAATTTGAAGTTTCTGCCAAAACCGAAACGCCAGCTCCGCATTTTGTTAAATCGAATGCGATGGTTTCGGTTGAAGCCAAATATTATGCGGGTGGCGGTTTGGCAAATGCCGAAGCAAATTGGACGGTGACATCTACTCCGACCAATTACACTCCGCCCAATCGCGGCGATTTCAATTTTGGAAAATGGGTGCCGTGGTGGAGAAGTTACGGTAGCGATTACACATTGAGTTCCACCCAAACTTTCAAAGGCACAACTGACGCGGCAGGGAAGCATCTGTTAAAAATTGATTTTGAAGATGCAAACCCGCCACGCCCGTATAGTGTTCGCGCCGAATCTCGTGTGATGGATGTCAACCGTCAAACTTTTGCGTCCGCGACAACGGTTTTGGTGCATCCGTCCGATTACTACATCGGTTTAAAATCTTCGCGCAATTTCGTCAACAAAGGCGAAAAAATCACGGTTGAATCAATTATTTCAGATATTGACGGAAAATTGATTGCCGGACGTGATGCCGAAGTTAAGGCAGTTTTGAAAGATTGGACTTACGACAAGGGAGCTTGGAAAGAAGAAATCGTTGATGAGCAAACTTGCACAATTAAATCAGCCTCAGACGCTTCAAAATGTGAGTTTATCGCCAAAGCGGGCGGACAATACACAATCACAGGTCGCGTGATGGACGACAAAGAGCGTTGGAACGAAACCGAATTTACGGTTTGGGTTTCGGGCGGAAAAACTCCGCCAAAACGCAATGTTGAGATGGAAGAAGCTAATTTAATTCCAAACAAAAAAGACTACAATGCGGGCGATGTGGCTGAAATTTTGGTCAATTCACCGTTTGAAAATGCGGAAGGTGTTTTAACTCTGCGCCGTGATGGTTTGGTCAAAACTGAAAGATTCTCGTTGAAAGGAAGTTCAACAGTTTTGAAAATTCCGCTCGAAGAAAAGTATCTGCCAAATCTTTATGTCCAAATTGATTTGGTTGGCGCAAGTCCGCGCACCGATGACAAAGGCGAGATTGATTTGAAATTGCCAAAGCGTCCCGCGTTTGCGAGCGGTCAGCTAAATCTTTCAATTTCAACCGCTTCACGCCGTTTAACGGTTTCGGCTGAACCGCAGGCAACCACGCTTGAACCCGGTGGCGAGACGAAAATTGATGTTCAAGTCAAAGATTCCAAAGGCGAACCTGTGGCAAATTCGGAGGTTGCGGTCGTGGTCGTGGATGAAAGCGTTTTGGCTTTGATTGGCTATCGAATCGGCGATCCGATGGGGATTTTTTACACTCAACGCGGCGAAGGTGTGACCGATTATCATTCCCGCAAAGATATTTTGTTAGGGAATCCGCTTGATGCAAAGAAAACCCCCAATGAAATGGCTGGGATAAATACACAAAGGACTGCAATAATGGCAAATGGCGCAGTTGGCGGAAAGGGAGTTGGACGTGCAATGCCCACGCCTTCGGTAGCAATGAAATCGAAAGCCGAAAAGAAAGATGGCGATATTGTATCTGAGGAAGTCTCGATTTCGATGGATGATAAAGAGCGAGACGAAGCCGCGCAAGACCCAAACACGCCCATCAAACTCCGCGAAAATTTCAATGCACTGGCTCTATTTGCTCCAACGGTTAAAACCGATTCTAACGGTAAAGCTATTGTTCCCATCAAATTACCCGACAATTTAACCCGCTATCGGATTATGGCGGTTTCGGTTGATACGGGCAAACGATTTGGTTCAGGAGAATCAAGTTTGACTGCAAAACAACCTTTGATGGTTCGCCCATCTGCGCCAAGATTTATGAACTTTGGCGACAAGATTGAACTGCCTGTTGTGGTGCAAAATCAAACTGATAAACCGATGACGGTTGATGTTGGAGTTCGGGCAACAAATGCCACTTTGACTGCGGGCGGCGGTAAAAAAGTTATCGTTCCCGCCAATGACCGTGTAGAAGTGCGCTTCCCGGTTTCGGCAGAAAAAGCAGGAACGGCGCGATTCCAAATCGCAGTTTCAAGCGGTAAATGGTCAGACGCGGCGGAAATTTCGTTGCCTGTTTGGACTCCGGCGACTACCGAAGCCTTTGCAACTTACGGCAACACGGACGAAAACGGCGCGATTATTCAACCCGTGCAAACTCCGGGTGATGTTTGGTCACAATTCGGCGGATTAGAGGTGACGACAAGTTCAACCCAATTACAAGAATTAACCGATGCGTTTATTTATCTTTACAGTTATCAATTTGCATGTTCGGAACAAATTTCGTCGCGGATGATTTCTGTCGCGGCATTGCAAGATGTTTTGAAAGCATTTAAAGCAAACGAAATGCCGACTGATGCCGAGTTGAAACGACAATTTGCCAACGACATCGAAATTCTCAAATCGCGTCAACGTGAAGATGGCAGTTTCGGTTTGTGGGGCAGACAGCGCGAACGCTACGAATTTCCGTTTATGTCGGTTCACGTTGCCCACGCTTTGCAATTGGCAAAATCGAAAGGCTACAAAGTGCCGGAAGAAATGCTGACCAAAGTTAAACCGTATCTGAAAAATGTCGAAAAATATTACACGGCGGAATGGTATTCGCCGCAAACCCGTTGGACAATTTCGGCTTACGCGCTCTACGTCCGCGATTTGATGGGCGACAAAGATGCGGCAAAAGCGAAAAAACTTTTAGCCGAAGCGACGATCGAAAAAATGCCGTTTGAAGCATTAGGCTGGGTGCTTTCGGTTTTGGCTAACGATAAAACTTCGACTGTGGAAGTTGATGCAATCAAACGCTTTTTGATGAATCGCACGACTGAAACTGCCGCGACCGCCAATTTTGTCACGGATTACGGCGATGGTGCGTGGGTGATTATGTATTCAAATCGTCGGGCTGATGGTGTTCTGCTCGAAGCCTTGTTGAAAGCCGAACCGAAAAACGATTTAATTCCGAAATTAGTGCGCGGATTGTTGGCTCATCGCACCAAAGGACGTTGGGGTAACACACAGGAAAACGTCTTTATTTTGTTGGCTTTGGATAAATATTTCCAAGCCTACGAAAAAGTTACGCCTGATTTTGCAACGAAAATGTGGCTCGGCAACACCTACGCGGGCGAACAACTTTTCAAAGGACGCTCGGTTGATTCAAACCAAGTCAATATTCCGATGAAATATTTGATTGAACAAGGCGGAACTTCAAATCTGATTATTGATAAACAAGGCGCAGGTCGGCTCTATTATCGAATCGGAATGAAGTATGCGCCGAAGAGTTTGAAACTCGAACCTGCCGATTACGGATTCACCGTTTTGCGAAGCTACGAAGGCGTGGATAAAGCCGATGATGTCAAACAAAATGCCGATGGAAGTTGGACAATCAAAGCAGGGGCGCGGGTTCGCGTTCGTCTGACGATGGTTGCCCAAGCTCGCCGTTATCACGTTGCATTAGTTGATCCGTTGCCAGCCGGACTGGAAATTTGAATCCCGAATTGGCTGTGACTGAATCAGTTCCGGCTGATAATGGCGGAAATACTCCGGTCGCGGAATACGGTTCGCGCAGTTACGGACGCGGTTACTGGTATTGGCGTTCAACTTGGTTTGAACACCAAAACTTCCGCGATGAACGCGCCGAAGCGTTTAGTTCGTTGTTATGGGAAGGCGTTTACAAATACACCTATGTTACTCGTGCAACCACGCCGGGGCAATTTGTAGTTCCACCTGCGAAAGCTGAGGAAATGTATCATCCTGAAACATTTGGCAGAAGCGGAACGGACTTTGTGAAGGTTGAATAATAGAGCCTTATTTTGTCACAAACCAAAGTGCCGAAAGAGAAGATTTACTCAACTCCTTCGGCACTTTTTTTGAAAGTTTATTTGATTTATTTTCCCTGTAAAACCTTAAAGGCTTCTCCCATATCCGTTCCGTGGATTTCTACTTTTGACGGCGTATTAGAGTTAAAGGTTTTTTGACCACGGCGAACCACCATCAATGTTCCTTCGGATGGCGTAACTGTCGAGCCATCAGGACTGAGAACAATTGCATTTGAATCTTCAAAAGAGAAACTTTGATTAGACATCGGTGTTCCATTTAATTCTTCAACCGAACCACCGTGACTACCCTTGATGGCTTTTCCAAAAACCACCATTTCGGGAATTTGGGGAACTCCAATTCCGGCATTTTTTTCTAAACTGTTCAAATAATTTTCGACTCGATTGGCTTGAGGATTTCCTGTCAACGAAGTTCTGATTTTCAAACGCATTGCTTTCCACTCAGCCAATTTATTTGCTTTATTATCGGTAGTAAATCCAGGAGCCGAAACAGGTTGCAGTGCAGGTGAAGTCGCACTTAACGAGATTTTTATTGGCGGAATACTGAGGGTTTGTCCGGTTAGTTTAAGATATTCGTTTGCCCAATAGGTCTGCGCCC